>CAWCXM010000009.1:0-111129 GCA_963799505.1 uncultured Alphaproteobacteria bacterium | reverse complement strand
AAAACGTACCTGCGACGAGGAAGTGATCAGCCGTTTGCTATCATCACGCGAGCCAGCCATACTTCCTGTCGGAGGCTGACGAGGAAAGGGATTTCAGATGCGGGTTGTTGTCATGGGGGCGGGCGTTATCGGCGTCACCACTGCCTATTACCTTGCCAGACAAGGCGCTGAGGTCGTGGTGATCGACCGTCAGACCGGGCCGGGACTAGAGACAAGTTATGCAAATGCGGGGCAGTTGAGCTATGGCATGAGTTCGCCCTGGGCGGCACCGGGCATTCCCATGAAAGCGGTCAAATGGCTGTTCATGAAGCGCCGTCCGTTGTTCATCTGGCCCCTGATCAGCCCGACGATGTGGAAATGGTGCATCCAGATGGTGCGCAACTGCAATGAGGACAGTTACCGGATCAACAAGGGCCGCATGGTGCGTGTCTCCAGCTATTCCCGCGATGTCATGCCTGATCTGATCGCGGAAACCGGCATCGAATACGATGGTCGCCAGCAAGGGACGCTGCAGCTTTTCCGCACGCAAAAGCAGGTCAAGGCATCGAAGGCCGATCAGGACATTCTGGCCGAATACGACAGTCCCTATGAGGTGTTGGACCGGGACGCCTGCATCGCGGTCGAACCGGCTTTGGCTGCTGTGGCGGACAAATTCGTCGGTGGCCTGCGCCTGACGGCGGACCGGACCGGGGACTGTCGCATGTTCACCATCGCGCTGACCGAAAAATGCATCGAGATGGGGGTCGAGTTTCAGTATGGCCAGTCCATCAAATCCATCGCAGTCGAGAATGGCAGGATCGCGGGTGTCGACACCGAGATCGCTGGCCGCATCACGGGGGATGCCTATGTCTGCGCCATGGGAAGCTATGCCACCTCTGTGCTGAAACCCATCGGGATCAACCTGCCGGTCTATCCGGTCAAGGGCTATTCGGTCACCTTGCCGGTGACGGACGACGCCTTTGCCCCGCAGTCCACGATCATGGATGAAACCCACAAGGTCGCGATCACCCGTCTGGGCGACCGCATTCGCGTGGCGGGGCAGGCGGAGATTGCAGGCTATTCAAACCGGCTTGGCCCACATGCGACGGATACCGTCAAACACGTCATCGGCGATCTGTTTCCCAAGGGGGGCGACATCTCGAAGGCCGAGGGCTGGACAGGGCTGCGCCCGATGACGCCCGATGGGACGCCTGTGCTTGGGCCAAGCACGTACGAAAACCTGTTCCTGAACACCGGGCACGGAACGCTGGGCTGGACGATGGCCTGCGGGTCGGGATGCGCGGTGGCGGATGTCGTGCTGGGCAAGGCGCCTGAAATTTCCATGGATGGGCTGACCGCAGCAAGGTATTCCCGGTAATGCGGCGCTGTTCGGGGCGCTTCGGGATGCTCGGCCGCCGCTGCTTGGGGCAACCCCGGCGTCGACAGGGTCCGAACGTCACGGCCCTGCTGTCGGGTTCAGGCCATCCCACGCCCTCCACGAAACATTGCACAACCTGAAAGGCGATCCCCGTGACCAGTTCCTATGCCCTGAAATCCGCCAGCATCCTGCCCGCCGCAGATCCCGCATGGCTGGCCCTGCATCAAGAGGAGATCATCGCGCCTGATCTGCCGATCGTCGATGCGCATCATCACCTGTGGGAATTGCCGCGTGTGCCGCGGTACTTGCAGGAGGAACTGGCGGCAGACCTTGCGAGCGGGCACAACGTCATCGCGACGGTCTACATGGAATGTTCGGAAGCCTACCGCGAGACGGGGCCGGAGCGGCTGAAGCCGTTGGGAGAAACCGAATTTGTCGCAACCTTTGCGCAGGAGGCCGCGCGCGGTCCGGCCGCGAAACACGGTGTCTGCAAGGGGATCGTCGGGCGGGCGGACCTGACGGAAGGGGCCAGCGTCGAGGAGGTCCTGCTGATGCACCGCGACCTGGCGCAGGGGCTCTGGCGCGGGATTCGCAATTCGACCGTCTACGATGAAACCCATACCGTGCGCACGACCGCGCGCACGCCGCCACCGGGCCTGATGATGGACCCGGTGTTCCGGCAGGGATTTGCAAGGCTTGTGGCCCTTGGTATGTCGTTCGATTGCTGGCTCTACCATACCCAACTGGAGGAAGTCGTCGATCTGGCCCGCAGTTTTCCCGACGCCAATATCATTCTCGACCATGTCGGCGGACCCATCGGTGCGGGCGCCTATGCGGGAAAACGGCAGGAGGTTTTCGAGATCTGGAAGGCGGGGATCGAAAAAATCGCCGCGACGCCGAACGTGACCTGCAAGCTGGGCGGCCTGGGCATGAAGGTGGGAGGATTCGGGTTCGAGATGAAGGACAGGCCGCCGACCTCGGAAGAGCTTGCCCTGGCCTGGGCACCCTACATCGAGACATGCATCGACGCCTTCGGCCCTGACAGGTGCATGTTCGAGAGCAACTTCCCGGTCGACAAGGTCACCTGCAGCTACCCGGTTCTGTGGAATGCGTTCAAACGGATCGCGTCGCACTACAGTGACGACGAAAGGACTGCGCTGTTCAGTGGAACGGCGCAACGGGTCTACGCCGTCTGACGAGGGGCGGATGTCCTTTCGGTTTGACACTGAACATTGCGCTGTCGCGCGCGCGGTCCGATCCCGGTGGCGCTGACAGAACTGCGAGGGCCGGAACCTGCTGATCTGTCGCACATGCGATAGCGTCGTCCACGCATTCACTCTTGCGCATGTCCAAGCGCGAACACGACGACGGCGTGGCTTGGTATTCGCTTTCCAAAAGGTTTGCAAAGGGGTAGGAATCCCAATCCTTACATATTTGGACTCCAGCATGGCGCAGAATGCCACCATTCACAAAGTCGAGCTTTCCGTTTGCGACATGAACCGTCACTATTATGAGACGCACAAGCTGACCGTTGCAAAGCACCCTTCGGAAACCGATGAACGGCTGATGGTGCGCATCGTGGCCTTTGCGCTGAACGCTCATGAGCATCTGGAAATGACCAAGGGTTTGTCGACGGACGATGAGCCCGACATCTGGCAAAAAAGCCTAAGCGGTGAACTGGATGTCTGGGTGGCACTCGGACTTCCGAGTGAGAAGGTGATGCGGCAGTCCTGCGGAAAAGCCGAAAAAGTCGTCGTCTATCCCTACGGCGGCAAGACGGCAGACATATGGTGGGACAAGATCAAGAACAGCACCACCCGGTTTGATAACCTTCAGGTGGTCAATTTGCGGGAAACGGACACTGCTGCGCTTGCCAGACTGGCAAGCCGCGCGATGAAGATGCAGGTCAATATTCAGGACGGCGAGGTGATGGTCAGTGTCGATGACAGCGTCGTTTACCTGACGCCGTTGACGTGGAAACGCGCCGCGGTGCTCACGGTGTAAAGGCAATCGGGGAGGACGAGCCCAAGCGTGGTCCATCCTCCCGTCAGAATTTGCCCCTTTGTCAGATGGACACCGGATGTCCTATTGTCCCGCCTAGATGCCCGCCACCCGGGCGATCAGGGTCTCGGCATCTCTCATTCCCGCGATCACATGGTTCTGACCACGTACCAGCTGTGTGCGGGCGAAACCCTGCAAGTCGGTGGGCATTGCAGAAATCTTGCTTGCCTGCTCGATAGCGGGCAGGGGAGGGATGGTCAGGGCGGGGTCGTGGCGGAACCGGTCCGAGCGGTTGAAATTCAGTGGCACAAGGATGCGTGCGAGTTCCTGAATAACGATGTTTGCCTGGGCATCCGGGATGCTGCCTGCCGTGACACCGTCGTAGAAAGCGTCGATTTTGGCGGCGAGGCTGTCACTTGCGGCGCGGGCGGCAGAGAGATCGAAAGCATCCCCCGCTTCGGATTGATAGCTGTCCAGTGTCGCCTGAAACTCCCGTGCGGTGGCGCGCCAATCCTGCGGCAGAACGGGGGCATTCGCGTTGCGGAAGACGGCAAGCAGATAGACCTTGATGTCACGCAGCAGTATGTCCTTGTCGGCGATTTCCAGCGTGTCGTTTTCGGTGTGCCAGGCGATGTTCATCCCGCATCCGCCGACGGCGTAATAGCCCAACTCTTCGCGGTGCGCGTCGGTCATGGCGGAGGACAGCATGAGATAGCCTGACAAGCCAATGTTGTTGAAGGAATAGTCTCCGGCGCGATGCGGGCGTTCGGAATGCAGTTCCTTGCCGCAGACGTCCTTGATCACCTGCGCAAGATAATTATGGTTTTCGGACATCACAGAGACATTCAGAAACTCCGTCGCCCAGCGGCAACCGGGGCTGTCGCAGTTCACCTGTGCGACGCAGTTCGCATCCAGATCAAGCGCGAATGTGTCCGAATACCAAGTAGATCCGGCGTAGCGACCTGTCGAATGGCCGGGCCACCACGCGATCTTGACCGTGCGGCGCAGCTTGTCCTTGTTCGCCCAAAGGACGCGCGCGATTTCGAGCATTGTCGCGTCGCCTGTCGCATTGTCGCCCACGCCAACGTCCCAACTGTCAAGATGGCCGTGAAGCAACACATATTTCTCTGGCTCTTCTGTACCGCGAATGGTGATTTCGGGCAGCTTGGATTTGAACCAGCCTTCTTCCATCTCGGTGAAGATCGTGGCCTCGCCCCCGGCTTCCGCCACTTCGCGCAGGGCCCCACCGCTGTCGAAATTGACCGCAGCAGCAGGGATCGTAGGCTTGCGCGGCAGATCGTCGGTGCCGGGAATGCCCCAGATCGTGGTGCAGATACCCCAGTGAATGTCGACGCCGGGGTTGATGGCGATGACGCCGATCGCACCACAGGTCTCCATCAGCGAGATGATGGCCGGGCTGGCGAAGCCTTCGGTCAGCACGATCTTGCCGCTGACCTTTCTTTTCATGGCTTCCGACGCTTCAAGCTGACTCTCGAAGGCGTCCTCTTCGTCCATATTCGTCGTGCCGGGGATATAGACCAGCGGGCCGGTCAGGCCGTTTGGCATGTTGGCGGCGAAGGCGGGGGGCTTGGCGCGGAATGTGGTGCCGCCCGCCTCAATCTTGGCTTGTCCGGGCAGGCTCAGGAACAGGTCGGGTTCGTGCACTGTCACCTCGACCCCATGGCCGCGCAGGGTGTCGATAACCTGATCCATGCCCTTGTTCACATCGTCGGGATGCTCGCGTTTGAACGTGGCGAAGCTTTCTACAAGTGACCAGGGCGCATCAATCGACACCTGATCCAACAGGCTTTTCTCAATCTCGTTCATCTCGGACTCCCATTCTGTTTCATTCAATAAAACATTGTTGCGTTTGATAAAACGCTAGCAGAGAGGTCTGAGTCGGGCAAGCGCGCGAGTGCATCATCAAGCGCTAGGGGGTGGTTGGGTCAGCCGAGAGTAAGTTTTGCGGAGATTTTCTGGGCGGCTGTCTTGACCGCCTCAATGTAGGTGTCGCGCTGGGGTTCATCGAGCCGCGCAGCGGCCCCTGCGATCGACAGCCCTGCGACGACCTCGCCCGAAGCGTTGAAGATCGGCGCGGCGATGGAGAATGCGCCGTCGTCGAGATCGTTCAGCGCGACGTTGTAACCATTGGCCCTGATGCGCGTCAGAATCCTGCGCAGCTGCTCGGGGTCGGTGATGGTGTGGTTCGTATAACTTTGTAGGTCGGAGGAAAGCACCCGATCCCTTATCGCCGGTTCCGCGTAAGCCAACAGAAGCATGGAAGCGCCACCGGCGTGCAGCGGGCCTTTTCGCCCGGATTGCGCGAAAATTCGAATGGCATGCAGTCCCTCGCGGGTTGCGAGCGCCAGGGCATCAATGCCTTCGCGAATCACCAGATTGACGTTTTCCCCGGTCTCGTCCCGCAGTTCGTCCATGACGGGTGGCGCTACGTGCAGCAGGGCACCGTCACGTCCCACACGTTCGCCCAACAGCGCCACGCGGTAACCCAGGGAATAGATCGCGCGGCCCTCGTCGCGGTAGACGTATCCTGCTTCTTCGAGGGTCTGCAGAAGCCTGAATGCAATTGATTTCGTCAGACCCATCTTTTTGGCCAGAGCCGTGACGCCGAGGCCGGGATTCTCGGCGAGTGTCTCCATCACATTCAGGGCCCGGCCGACTGCCTCAATTTTATACGATTTGCGCTGACCTCCGCCCTCGTTCACACCTTTTGACATGTCTGCTCCCAAAAAGACTGTTGTATTTTTTACCAGCCGTGTTTTACTGAATAAAGTAATTTCGTTCTGTCTCACTCAGTAAAACAACCGGGACTGTGCGTCAATACCAGAAATATGGCCGGGTCAACCGGTGATCTGCTGCATGGGGAAGACGCCGGGCCTTCGGGCGGCCCGCGTCACCTCTGTATCGCTACTTGCACTTGGCCGATATGGCCGATGACAACAGGAGAGATAATGTGAATACTCTATTCAAGCTGACATCAACGACGCTGATGAGCATGGCGTTGCTGGCCGGGCCGACGTGGGCGCAGGACCAGATACGCACGATCCATCTGCTGTCGCGACCGCAGGCCGCGCAACCGGCCGAGTTTCAGGCGGTTCAACTGATCGCACAGGAATGGCGCAAGCTGGGCCTTGACGTCGAAGTCGACGTGATGCCCTGGGAGCAGATGTCATCCGAGGTGTGGTACAACCGTCAGGATTGGGACGTGACGGCGTGGCAAATGACTGGCCGCCCGGAGCGGTCGGACCCGGACGAGATCATCTACAACTTGTTCCACTCGTCCACGGCGGAAAGTGGTTACAACTTCATCGGATATTCCAACCCGGAATATGATGCAGTTGTCGAAAAGCAGCGTGTCACGATTGACCCTGATGCGCGTCAGGCGCTGGTGCGTCAAGCACAGGAAATTCTGGCCAAGGATCAGCCCAACATGATGCTGGTCCACCCTGAGCAAGCCTTCGCCTTTGACAAGACGATCTGGGATGCGTCCTCCATCGTGAACCAGTCGGGCATCGGGATCCGGAACACCTGGACGTGGATGTCCTTGACGCCTCTGACTGATCAGAAGGATATCATTGTCAACTCCGCCGACAACGTGATCTCCGTAAACCCGCTATATATATCGGGCGTGACCGACAGCTGGATCACCGAGCTTCTCTTTGACCGTCTGTTCCGCGTCGGGCCAGATGGTCTGCCCACGGAATGGGCTGCCGAAAGCTATGAGTGGCGGGATGAAACGACCATCGCTGTCACCCTGCGCGAAGGCATGATGTGGCACGACGGCGAGCCCGTCACCGCCGAAGACGTCAAGTTCTCATTCGAGACGACCGTCGGGGGCGAAGCGCCGATGTATGCCCCCTTCGGGAAAAGCATCAGCAGCGTCGAAATCGAAGGCGAGAACGTGGTGGTATTTTCGCTTGCCGAACCGTCCGCGTCCTTCATCACGTCGAGCCTGGCCAAGATCAACCTGATCCCCAAGCACGTCTGGGAGCCGATCCTTGCGGACCTGGCAACCAAGGATGAGAACGCGGAAAGCTATCAGGAAGAGATGCCCATCGGCTCTGGCCCCTACAAGTTCGACCGCTGGATCACGAATGAAGAAATCGTGTTGAGTGCGAACACTGGCCATTTCAATGCGCCCAAGGCCGAACGATGGATTTTGCGTCTGGTGCCCAATGCCGAAGCAGCACTTGGCATGTTGCGGTCGGGTGAAGTGAATTTCCTCACCGACTTTTCCGGCGATCCGCAGGTTCTGATCGACGCTGCCGCTGCGGATGGTGACCTCGAAGTGGTATCTACCGTGGATATCGGTTTCCGTTATGTTGCCTTCAACAACCGGCGTCCCCCATTCAATGATCCGGCGTTCCGGTCGGCACTTTCGTCTGCTGTTGACCGTCGCCTGATCGTGAACGCAGCCTTCAAGGGGTTTGCTGTGGCGTCGAATTCGGTCGTGTCTCCGGCGCTGGAGTTTTGGCATGACAAGGCTGTCGTGGATAACTTCAAGGCGGGTTCCGACGTGGCGAAATCAATGCTGGACGAGGCGGGATATACCATGGTTGATGGCCGTCTTGCCTACCCCGAGGGGGTCAAGGAAACGCTCGCTGACTGACAGCGGCGACGTTGAGGGGCGGCACCACATGCCGCCCTTTTAAAAATCTCTCTTATCCCAGCAGCAGGTTCACATGAGCACCCTCAAACCGGTCCTATCACGCACATTTCAGTTGATGCTGGTCCTTTGGGCGGTCGTGACAATCCTGTTCCTGATGTTCCGTCTGATGCCGGGCAACCCGCTTGCGGCCTACATCGACCCTACCTTCACGCTCGAGCAGCAAGAGCAGTTGATCCGTCAGTTCGGTCTGGATAAGTCGTTGTTGTCTCAGTACTTCACCTATCTTGGCAATCTGCTTCGGGGCGAGCTGGGATATTCGTTCCGTTACCGAACCCCTGTCGCTGAACGCATCTGGTTGCTGCTGCCCAACACGCTCATCCTGACGTTCTCCTCGCTGATCATCGCCTACATCTTCGGTATTCTGGCCGGTGCTTGGCTGGCCTGGCGGCGGGCAAGCCGCGCCGAAGCCGTGGCGCTGCCCATCGTTCTGGCCACCCGGGCAATGCCGGAGTTCTGGTTGGGGATGGTCCTGCTGGCGGTCTTCTCGTTTTCGCTGGGCATCTTTCCGGCGGGTGGTACCCGATCTGCGGGAACCGAATATAGCAGCCTTTGGGCGCTCTACACATCTGCAGATTTCCTGTCGCACCTTGCACTGCCGATGCTGACACTTGCGATCTATTCGCAAGGTCTCCCGCTTTTGCTGATGCGCTCGAACATGCTGGACGTGATGAAAGAGGATTTTGTCACGATGGCGAAGGTCAAGGGACTGTCGCCTTATACGATTGTCATCAAGCATGGCGCGCGAAATGCATTGCTGCCGGTGATGACGTCGTTCGCCATTTCGGTCGGTTATCAGTTGCAGGGCAATGTGGTGGTCGAAAGCGTGTTTTCCTGGCCGGGACTGGGGCGCGAGTTGGTGTCGGCTGTGTCCGCTTCTGACTACCCGCTGGCGCAGGGGGCGTTCCTGATGATCGCCGTGGTGGTGATTTTGATGAACCTGATTGCCGACCTGCTTTACACCTTCCTTGACCCAAGGATTTCCCATGCCTGAGGCAACCCTTTCCCAATCTCCGATCCGCCGCGTGCTTGGGTCGCTCAAGTTGCCGGTGGGGGACAACTTCGCGGTGGCGGGGCTGATCATCTACGTGATCTTCGTTCTCACGGCGATCTTTGCGCCAGTGCTGGCCCCCTATGATCCGACCGAGATCCTCTACTCGGAAAGCTACGATCTGGCTTCGGATTTCTTGCCGGGGCAGGAAGGGCACGTTCTGGGCACGACCAGTCTCGGGCGCGATATCTTCTCGCAGATCATATACGGCGCGCGGTCGGCGCTCCTGGTCGGACTGACGGCGGCTTTCATGGTGGCCTTTATTGGCACCATTGTGGGGCTTCTGTCGGGCTATTTCGGCGGTTGGGTCGATACCGTGCTGATGCGCCTTGCGGATGTGGCCTTTGGCATCCCGTTCCTGCCGTTCGTGATCGTGATCTCGGCCTTTCTGGAACCCTCGATCTGGAACACGGTGATTGCCATGGCGCTTGTGCTGTGGCGTGACACGGCGCGGGTGATACGCTCTCAGGTGCTGACGCTGCGCTCGCGGGGATATGTGGAGGCGGCAAGGGTGTCTGGTTCTTCCGATTTCAGGATCATCACGCGCCATATTGCACCGAACATCGTGCCGCTGTCGTTGCTTTACGGGTCAATCGCCATTGGCTGGGCGATCCTGACCGAGGCTTCGATCAGCTTTCTGGGCTTTGGCGATCCCGACAGCATCAGCTGGGGGTTCATGTTGCAGGATGCTTTCGCCAGTCAGGCGCTGAGCCGGCAGGCGTACCATTGGTTCATCCCGCCGGGCCTTGCCATCATCTTTGTCGTGTCCGCGGGGTTCTTCATTTCGCGTGGGTACGAGAACCTTCTGTTTCCGAAGTTGGGCCGCTGACATGACCGAGCCTCTTCTCAGTGTTAAAGACCTGTCCATCGCCTACGAGGTGCCCGCCCTTGATGTTGTCGCCGTGTCCAAAGCATCCTTCGATGTGCCACGGGGCTCCATCGTCGGACTGGTGGGCGAAAGCGGATGCGGCAAGACAACCATGGCGCGGGCCTTTACGCGGATCATTTCCGACAATGCCAAGATCACGCAAGGCAGCATGATGTTCGACGGGCAGGATCTTGCGACGCTGTCGGAAAAGGCAATGAACCGGCTGCGCTGGCGGGACATCGCGTTTGTCCCGCAATCGGCGATGAACTCGCTCGATCCGGTCTATCGGGTCGAATACCAGTTGAACGAGGTGTTGCGCGGGCGTGGCGGCATGAGCCGTACGCAAGCAAAGGCCCGCGCGGTCGAACTGTTCGAAATGGTCGGGATCGAGGCGAACCGTCTGCGTGATTTCCCGCATCAGTTTTCCGGCGGGATGCGCCAGCGGGTCGCGATTGCACTGGCCCTTGCGCTGAATCCCAAGCTGATCGTCGCGGACGAGCCGGTGACGGCTTTGGATGTGATCGTGCAGCGCCAGATCCTGGACCAGATGCGCGACCTGCAGCGCGAGTTGGACGTGTCGATCATCATGGTGACACACGATATTTCGGTTGTTGCTTATGTTTGTGACCGGACGGTTGTAATGTACGCGGGCGAGGTGGTTGAGGATTGCGATACCGCCACGTTGCTGTCCGAACCGCTACATCCCTACACCATGGGGCTGAAAAATGCCTTTCCCGATATTGCCAGTGCGGGGTCCGGTATCCTGACACCGATCAGCGGCGCGCCTCCGGATCTGGCGCATCCGCCTGACGGGTGTCGGTTCGCGGCCCGCTGTCCCTTTTCCACGGATCATTGCCGGGCGGTTTCCCCAACGTTGGAAGCACATGCCGAAGGTCATTCGGTTGCCTGCCACCGTGCCGGCGAAGCAGAGGTCTTGCGCGCACGGGCGGCACAGACGGAAACCTGGGGGGAACTGGTATGAGCACCCCTTTGGTCGAAGTCGAAAATGCGCAACTGCATTACAAGGTCGGCTCTGCCGCCTCGGCGATGTTCGGTCTGCCATCGGTCGTCAAGGCGGTGGACGGCATCAGCTTTCGTCTGACCAAGGGCGAAAGCGTTGGTCTGCTGGGCGAAAGCGGCTGTGGCAAAACCTCGATGGGTCGCTTGCTGGTCCGGCTTGAGGAAGTGACGGGCGGGTCCGCGCGTTTTGACGGTGCCGAGATTGCGGAGTTGAAGGGTGCAGACCTACGCCGCTTCCGGTCGCGAAGCCAGATGATTTTCCAGAACCCGTTCGACGCGGTGAACCCGCGCTATTCGATCCGAAAAACGATGTCAGAGCCGCTTGGCAATGCGGGGATTCCAAAGTCCGAATGGCGGGAGCGCACCATCAAGGCGCTGGAGCTTGTGCGGCTGGCCGAACCGGAACAATACCTTGACCGGTTTCCGCATCAATTGTCCGGTGGGCAGTTGCAGCGAGTGGTCATGGCCCGCGCCCTGATTCTTGAACCTGATTTCGTCGTTGCGGACGAGCCGGTATCCATGCTGGATGTGTCCGTCCGTGCCGGGGTGCTGAACGTGTTCCGCGATGTCCGAGACAAACTGGGTCTGACCGCCATCTACATTAGTCACGATCTGGCGCTTGTGCGCTATGTCTGCGAACGGACCATCGTGATGTATCTGGGTCGCATCATGGAGGACGGCCCGACCGAAGACATCGTGCGTGCTCCGCTGCACCCCTATACGCAGGCTTTGGTCGCTGCGGTCCCGACGCCCCGCGCTGATCAAAGCCACGATCCGCTGCCCATCGGGCGCGGCGCGCCGGACCCACGCAATCCACCGTCGGGATGTGTGTTTCGGGACCGCTGTCCGAAGGCGTTCGATCGCTGCGCGTCCGAGATCCCTGAGCCGCAGAAAGTGGGAACCCGGGTTGTGGCCTGTCATCTGTTCGACGGGGACGCGTGATGCGGGCCGCGACCTATACCCGGACCGGTTCGGCTGCAGAGGTCCTGTCCATTGTCGAGATGCCCGACCCGGCCCCCGCTGCGGGCGAGGTTCTCGTGCGGGTTCACGCGTCCGGTATCAACCCCGCAGACGTAAAGAGGCGTGCAGGATGGAACGGAATGCAAATGGCGCATCCGCTGGTAATCCCGCATTGCGACGGGGCAGGGGTGATTATTGAGGCTGGTTCTGGAGTCAGCCGCGAGCGCATCGGCGAACGGGTCTGGATGTGGAACGCCCAGGGTGGCTATGGCGAGGCGGGCCGAGCGCATGGAACGGCGGCAGAGCTGATCGCGCTTCCGTCGGAACATGCCGTGCAATTGCCGGATGCCATCGACTTTGCGGCGGGTGCCTGTCTGGGCGTGCCGGGTTTGACCGCGTGGCTATTGGTCTTGGCGGATGGTCCGGTGGCAGGCAAGACGGTGTTGATCCAGGGAGCGGCTGGTGCCGTTGGACATATGGCAACGCAGGTCGCCGTACATCATGGTGCGCATGTGATCGCGGTGGTGAGCTCCGAGGCGGGTGCAGCTCTGGTCCGGCAGCGCAGCTGTATGGAAACCGTCAACAGGCACACCGAAGACGTAACCGAGCGGGTGCGCAGCCTGACGGGAGGACGGGGCGTCGATCGTATCGTCGAGGTCGATCTGGCCGGAAACATGGAAACCGATCTGGCTTGCCTTGCGCCCCATGGCATTGTCGCCTCCTATTCCTGCTCCTCCAATCCGCTACCGGTGCTGCCCTATTACAAATTTGCCGATCTGGGCGCAGTGATCCGCTTCGTACAGGGATTTCGCCTGACGGCGGAGCAACGCATGGCGGCAAACAAGATGCTGACCGATCTTGGCGCGGCAGGTGCGCTGACCCCTTTCATAGGTGCGGAGTTTTCCTTTTCCCATATTGCCCAGGCCCACGCGCGAGTCGAAAGCGGCGCGCTGGGTCAGACGGTACTTTCCCTCGTAAAGAGCGACTAAGGAGCTGAACATGAACAAACAATCCGCCTTACGGACGCAAGAAAGCCCGCTTTGCGATCCGGTGTCGCTTGAGATCATTCGCGGCGCCATCGCGGCGGCGCAGTCAGAGATGGAGGCGCTGATCGAGCGCACCGCGATTTCGGCCTTTATTCGTGAGAAGAAGGATTTCTACACCGCGTTGTTTGACGGTAATGGCACGATGGCTGTGGGGTCGATGGTGCCAATTTTCGGCGATATGACACGACCCGTGCTGGAAAAATTTCCAGCCGAGACGATGCAGCCCGGGGATGTCTATTGGTACAACGATTGCTATGGATCTTACGGGGCAATCTCGCATTCCAATGATCAGGTTCTGCTTGCTCCGGTATTCCGCGACGGGCGCATCTGTGCCTTTGTCATGAGCTGGGCGCATTTTGCCGACATCGGCGGTCTGCGGCCCGGGTCGATCAGCCCCGATGCGACGGACATCTTTCAGGAAGGTGTGATGATCCCCGTGACCAAGATGATCGAGGCTGGCCGCGTCAATCAGGCTGTGCTCGACATCTTTCACCGCAACTCGCGCTTTCCGGATCAAAGCATCGGCGACATGCGCGCGCTGATGGCCTCGGTCGATCTGGGCACAAAGCGTGTCGGGGAAATTCTGGACCGGTTCGGGCCGGAGATGATGGCGGACGCATTGGCGCAGTTGCTCGACCGGACCCGACGCCTGGTGCGCAGCAAACTGGCCGACACGTTTGATTACGGCACGCATAAATTCACCGACGCCATCGACAGTGACGGGCATGGCAATGGTCCGTTCCGGATGCGCTTTGCCCTGACGCGTGAACGCGACCCGAATGGCGATGATTACTTCATTTTCGACGCCCGCGAGAGCGACGATCAGGCGCCGGGGCCGATCAATTACCTGATGAACGACGGCGTGCCGGGCATGGCCTTGGGGCTGTTTTACCTGGGGGGCGATCCATCGCAGGTCTGCAACGCGGGCGGGCCGAATGCGCTGGACGAGGTGCTGTTCCGGGAGGGATCATTTCTGCAACCCAAATTCCCCGCGCCCCTCGGCCTGCGCGGCCTGACGGCGATGCGGATGATCTCTGCCATGTGCGGCCTGCTGAACACCGGCGGCGGCGATGCGCCAGCGGCAAACTCAGCCTATGTCGTCAACATAATGCGCGGTTCGTTCCGCAACAAGGCGGGTGAGTTGGAACCCTATCTGCTGGCCGATGGCATCGGCGTTGGCTATGGTGCGCGGGCCAGGGCTGACGGCATTGATGCGGTCTACTTCGTAGCGCAGGAAAACTACCCGGTCGAGTTTCTGGAAGCGGGCTATCCTGTGATCATGCGCGGCTATGGCATTGTCCCGGATTCGGGGGGAGCCGGAAAACATCGCGGTGGATGCGGCATCATCCGTGAATATGAAATACTGGCCGAGACGACGATGTGCGCCATTCGCATCGACAGTGTTCAGAATCCGCCCTGGGGGATTGACGGGGGTCGTTCGGGACGGCACGGCGTTGCAATAGTGAACCCCGGCACATCGGAGGAGGTCATCCTTAACCCGTTGTCCGACGGCAACATGCTGAAAAAAGGCGATATTCTGCGGATCGAGACCGGAGGAGGGGGCGGGCACGGCCATCCATTTGACCGTCCCGCCGAGCGGGTGTTGGAGGACGTGCTGGACGGTTTCGTCACCGTCGAGGCGGCCGATGAACTTTATGGTGTCGTGATCGCGGACGATGCGGTGGATGCCGCCGCCACCAAGGCGCGTCGCGCCAATCGCCCGGAGACGGGCCGTTTTTTCCGCAAGGAGTATGTCGATGCCCTCGTCTGATATGAGTTTCGATCCATCTTACGCCGTGGCCGTCGATATCGGGGGTACGTTCACGGATATCTCGCTGCTGGACCGCACCTCGGGTCAGGTCTGGCGGGCCAAGACCCCTTCGACCCCGTCTGACCCATCGGAGGCCTTTATGAAAGGCGTCAATGTGGTGCTGGATGATGCGGGGATTTCCGCGTCAGTGCTAGATCAGGTGCTGCATGGCACGACGGTCGCCACGAACATGATACTGGAGAACAAGGGCGCGAAAACCGCGCTGGTGACGACACGGGGCTTTCGCCATGTGCTTGAGATCGGGCGTCAGGACATCCCGCGTCACGCCAACCTGTTCACATGGGTAAAGCCGCGCCGCCCCGTTCCCGCGTCGCGTATTCACGAAATCGACGAGCGGATCGGAACCGGTGGCGTCGTGATGACCCCGCTGGACGAGGCCAGCGTAACCCGTGTCGCGGAGGCTATCCGGGCACAAAAGGTAGAGGCTGTCGCGGTCTGTCTGATCCACGCCTACGCAAACCCCGATCACGAAAAACGCGTGACCGCATTGCTGCGTGATGCGTTGCCGGGGGTCGACGTGACCTGCTCTACCGATGTGCTGCCGGTGGTTCGGGAGTTCGAGCGCAGTCTGGCAACGGTGCTGAACGCGGGAGTGATGCCCGGCGTTTCCACCTATGTGGAAAGGTTGGAAAGCCGGTTGCAGGAGGCCAAGGTCTCATCGCCGCTGTTGCTGATGCAATCCAATGGTGGGGTGGCCGGGACGACAGCGATCCGCACGGCACCCGCGCTGACCGCGTTGTCGGGTCCGGCGGCCGGAGTCGTGGGGGCCTGCGGCGTGGCGGCGGCCTGCGGGATCAAGGATATCATCACGGTGGACATCGGCGGCACCTCGGCCGACATCTGTCTGATCCGCGACGGAATTGTCGGGCTGACCCAGAATGGCAAGGTGGGCGAATGGCCACTGTCACTGCCGATGGTGGACATGGTCACCATCGGTGCAGGCGGTGGATCTATCGCGAAAGTCGCGGACGAAACACTTGCTGTCGGCCCACATTCTGCGGGCGCGCGTCCCGGTCCTGCGGCCTACGGACACGGGGGAACGCAGGCGACGGTAACGGACGCTCATGTGGCGCTGGGCCACCTGCCGGTCAGCCTGCTAGGTGGAGAGATGTCGCTGGATCAGGCTGCGGCGCTGCGCGTGATCGACGACAATGTGGCGATACCGCTGAACCTTTCCCGGCACGATGCTGCGCGGGGCATCCTTGCGATCATGAATAACAACATGGTTGGGGCGGTGCGGACCGTTTCGGTTGAACGCGGTCACGATCCGCGTGATTTCACGCTGGTGCCTTTCGGCGGTGCCGGCCCCCTGCACGGTGTGGCACTGGCGGAGTTATTGGGCATCAAACAGGTGATGGTGCCCCCCGCACCTGGCCTTTTGTGCGCCGACGGGTTGCTTGCTGCCGATCTCAAGGCAGAGTTCACCCGCGCCTTGCCGACACCCGGTCCGATCGACCAGGCAGAGGGCGACCGAATTGCCGAGGAGTTGATCGCGGCTGCGACGACCTGGTTGCAGCACGAAGACATTCCTCCGGCACGGCGCGACATTCAAGCGCGCGCGCTTTTGCGTTTCCATGGTCAGGGAGGAGAGATCGCCGTGGATTGGGCCGCAACAGCAGAGGAAACGGAGGCCCGGTTCAAAGAAGCGCATCAGGCGCTCTATGGGTTTGTTCTGGACGCGCAGATCGAACTGGTCACGCTGCGGATCGAAGCGGCAGGGCGGACGGAGCCTTCGCCGAGGCCCGAATTGCAACCGGGTGACCTTCCGGCACCTGTCCAGTCGCAGATGGTCCATTGGGAAACAGGCGATGCAGACACACCGATCTACAACCGTGAGAGCCTGCCCGCCGGGGCGATCCTTGCCGGACCGGCGGTGATCACGCAACTCGATACTACCACGATCATTCCGCCGGGATGGTCCGCAACTGTGCATCCCTCCGCAGCGCTTTTATTGAAAAGGGACAACTCATGAACCCGATCGACGAAATATTCGCCTATATCGAAGCGCATCAACAGTCTTACGTGGACCGCGTCATGGACTATGTCCGGCACCCGTCGATTTCGGCCCACAACATCGGGATCAGGGAAGTCGCGACGCTTCTTGTGGAGATCCTGAACGGATTGGACTTTGACGCCAAGCTGGTCGAGACGCCGGGCCACCCTTTCGTGCTGGGCCACAGGACTGTGGATCCCGACAAGCCGACTGTTCTGCTTTATGGTCACTACGATGTGCAGCCGCCCGATCCGCTGGAAGCCTGGGTCAGCCCCCCGTTCGAGCCGGAGGTCCGCGACGGGCGAATTTGGGCGCGGGGGATTGGCGACAACAAGGGCCAGCATTTCGCGCAGCTTCTAGCAATAGAGGCGCACCTCAAGGTAACGGGAACGTTGCCCTGCAACATCATCTTCTGTCTGGAAGGTGAGGAAGAGATCGGATCGCCCCAGATTGCGGATTTCGTGCGGAGCCACATGGATGAGTTGCAGGCCGATCTTGTGGTCACCTCCGACGGTCCTTTACACGAAAGTGGGCAACCGGTGATCACATTCGGTGTGCGGGGGGTGGCGTCTTTCGATCTGGTGGCCAAGGGGGCATCGCGTGATGTCCATTCCGGCAACTTTGGCGGGGTCGTGCCGAACCCGATCTGGACGCTGGTACATTTGCTTGCCACGATGAAGGACGCGGATGGCCACATCACCGTAGAGGGCATCACCGAGCCGGTGATCCCGGCAACCAATCTGGAACTGGACGCAGCATCGCGTCTTCCGCTGGACCTGCCTGGCGTGATGAAGGACTTGGGTCTTGATGCGCTGGACGGTCCTGCGGATCGACCCTACTGGGACCGGCTGATGTTTTATCCCACCCTGACGATCAACGGGCTTCACGGAGGCTATGACGGACCGGGCAGCAAGACTGTGCTGCCGAATAGGGCCATCGCGAAATGCGATGTGCGGCTGGTCGAGCCGCTGACACCGGAGCATGTATTCGAGCGGATCGAAGCGCATGTGGCCAGACACGCGCCTGCGGTCGAGGTCGTGCGACACAACGGCATGTTACCGTCCAAGACGGCGATGGACACACCCTTTGCGGCGAAGATCATCAAGGCAGTGAAGCGGGCGCGCGATGTTGAACCGCTGCTTTACCCAACGGTGGGCGGCAGTCTGCCCGACTATGTCTGGACAAAGATCCTGAAAAAACCTGCCTTCGTGGTTCCCTATGCAAACGCGGACGAAGCGAACCACGCCCCGAACGAGAACCTCGAAGTCGTCCGGTTCATCGACGGGATCCGAACGGGCGCGTCATTGCTGCATGAACTAGGACAGTGAGGTTCATCAGCAGGTGACAAGCGGTCGGTGAAATGACCCCTGGACCTGCGGGCGCAAGGATCATAGCTCCGTTCCGGTTTTTCCATCCAAAGCTGTGCCATCCGCATCATGCGCCGCGGTGTCAACGGCGCTTAGGGCGTGGCGATCTCGTAAACCATTGCCACGACAGCGCGCAGTTCGGTCTCTCCCTGGGCGATGGGCACGCCTGCGTCGGATATGGCGGCCATGCGCATCATTTCCGGTTGGGGTGACGATACGCCGGTGTCGTTCAGGCTCACCAAGGCACCCAGCCGGACGCCAGCGGCCTCTGCGAACAACGCGGCCTTGTTCTGCGCATCCAGAACCGCCGCGCGCCGGGCCTCGTTCAGCAGCGGTTCCGGGTTCGACACCGTAAAGGACAGCCCATCCAGCCGGTTCGCGCCATCCATCACGATGGCATCGAGGACCGCGCCGATCTGGTCCAGCTTGCGGATGCGGACAGTGATGCGGTTGGACGCCTCGTAGCCCGAGATCTGCGGTCTGCCCTGCGGTTCCGTGCGATCCGACCAGACCGGATTGAGGGAAAGATCGGTTGTCTGGACGTCACGCGGCGCGATCGAGAACCCCGCCAGACGTTCCAGTATCGCCGCAGTGATCCGGGAGGTTTCATCCATCGCCTCTTTCGGCGATTGCGCGTTTGCGGTCGCGCCCAATGTCACGATGGCCATGTCCGGCACGGCGAAGGCGCTGCCCTCGCCGGAGACCGAGATCTGACCCTCGGCAAAGGTCGGCCCTGCGGACAGGGCAAGGCAGATCGAGCAGAGCGCCAGAAATCTGTGGAACATGGTCATACAATCCTCGGATGCTACATTCACTGGTCATGACAATCGTCGCAGCGGCAGGATCTCGCAAGCGGGTATTGCCGCCTCGGCGCCGGACTGCTGATCGTGCGGGCCAGGGGGGCGTCAGACCGCAGGGTCGGAGTGCTTTGATCGGTTTTTACGCGCATCCCGCGTACCGGTTACCCCTCAAGAGATGTGGTCAAGCGCCGGGCATCGGGTCTGGGCCCATGTTCAGAACCTGCATGAGCTTTTGATGATCAATGGCCCGCACCATTTTTCCGGCCGGTTTGATCGCCACCCGGTCTTCCGCCGCGATCATGGCGTTCAGGACCGCTTCCTCGATGGCCTGAACGCAGGCTTCGTAAAACCGATCAAGGTGCAGATCGTTCAACGCCTCCATCGTGATCAGATCGGGCGCGTGCCATGGGTAATCCACGCCATTGGCGGTGGTGAAGGCCAGAAAGATGTCGCCGCTGCTGTGGCCGCCCTTGCTGCCGTTGCGGCCGATGCCGATGGCACCGCGCCGGGCCAGTCTGTTCAACTGATGCGGCAAGAGCGGCGCATCCGTGGCGATGACGATGATGATGGATCCCTGTTCGCGGTCGAAGATCAGATCGTCGCGCAGGTGCCGGCCGACCGGCACACCGGACACCTCGAACCAGTCCCGCGTGCCGTGGTTGGCCTGCACGATTACGCCAAGCACATGGTCCGTTCCCGCCGCGTTGACGATGCGGGATGCGGTCCCGGTGCCGCCCTTGAATTCGTAGGCGATCATGCCTGTGCCGCCGCCGACATTGCCTTCGGCGACCGCCCCGCCCGCAGCACTGTCGAGCGCCGCGATGGCGTGATGTTCCGTCACCCCCCGTGCGTTGATGTCGTTCAGCACACCGTCATAGGTTTCGCCGACGACGGGCAGGCACCACATGTGATCGGTCTCGAACACGTCCTTGTAGCGATCGACCATCCAGCCGACCGTGGCGTGGCTGACCATCCCGACGCTGTGCGAATTGGTGATCATCACCGGGCCAAGAAACCAGCCCAGATCGTTGATCAGATGCGCGCCTGTCAACTCGCCGTTGCCGTTGAAGGAATCGAGACCGGCCCAGACCGGCTGAATACGACCTGACGCACCGCGTGGGATGATGGCGGTGACCCCGGTGCAAAGCCCCTTGTGACGGCCTGCGACCGGGTCTTCGATCACGGTGCTGAACCCCACCGTCACGCCCGGCACATCGGTGATGGCGTTATGGGTGCCGGGGGTGCCGGGAAAGGACAGACCAATGTCGCGGGCGCGGGGTTTTGCTGTCATGTCAGTGTGCCGACCTTGTTCGTGACTGTTTTTGGCGCATGTCTATTCCCAAGGCTGATAGGGGTCGGGCAGCGGAATGGCGGACAGCAATTCGCGCGTGTAAGCCGCCTGTGGTGCGCGCGAACAGCGCGGCGGTCTCGCCCTCTTCCACAATCTCGCCCAGATGCAGGACCAGCACCCGGTTGCAGAGCCGCCGGATCACGCTCAGGTCATGGCTGATGAAGCCCAGGGTCAGACCCAGTTCGCGGACCAGTTCGGCGAGCAGGTTCAAGACCTGCGCCTGACTGGACACATCAAGGCCCGATACGATTTCATCCGCCAGAATGAAATCGGGGCGCAGAGCGATGGCGCGGGCGATGCCCACGCGCTGGCGCTGGCCGCCGGACAACTCGTGCGGGAAACGCCGGGCAAAGCTGCGGGGCAGGCCGACCATGTCCAGCGCCTCGTCCACGCGGGCCGCAACGCCATCCAGACCGTGCAGCTTGAGCGGCCCCGCGATGATCCCGCCCACCCGGCGGCGCGGATTGAGCGATGACATCGGATCCTGAAAGATCATCTGGAACCGCCGCCGCATGTCGCGCAACCGGTCCTCGGACAGATGGGTGATGTCGGTGCCGTCGAACAGGATCGTGCCGCTGTCAGGTTCCAGCAGGCGCAGCATGGCCCGACCCAGCGTGGATTTGCCCGAACCTGACCCGCCGACGATGCCCAGAACCGCGCCTTTCGGCACATCGAAACTGACGCCTTTCAGCACCTCGGTTCGGGGTGCTGCCCCCAGAAGGGGCTTGCGCGTGAGGTCAGGGAAGGACAGGCGCAGGTCGCGGACTTCGAACATCATGTGCCGGCCCTCGCATCATGGTCGCGGACTTCGGCCTCGACCGCCTCGATCACACTGTCAGGGACCGGGGTCAGGCTGCCGGTCGGGTCTTCATAGCTGGGCGTCGCGGCCAGCAGGGCGCGGGAATAGGGATGAATGGGGCGCATGAAGAACCGGTGCATCCGCGCCTCTTCCACAACCTTGCCTGCATAGAGAACCGACAGCGTGTCGCAGACCTTGGAGACCACGCCAAGATCGTGGGTCACGAACAAAAGCGCCGTGCCGTGGCGCGCCTGCATCTCGGCGATCAGGCGCAGAATTTGCTTTTGCACGGTCACGTCCAGCGCTGTTGTGGGTTCGTCCGCGATGATCAGTTTCGGCTCGGCGGCAAAGGCAGAGGCGATCAGGATGCGCTGGCGCATCCCGCCCGACAATTCGTGTGGATAGCTGCGCATCACGCGGGCCGCATTGGGGATGTGCACCTCTGCCAGCAGTTCCAGCGCGCGCGCTTCCGCATCCTGTTTGCGCCAGCCGAGGATATCGACAAGCCGCCGCGTGATCTGTGGCCCGATGCGTTTGGACGGGTTGAGGGCGGTCAGCGGATCCTGCGGGATCAGCGCGGCACTTGCCCCGATACGGCGGCGGCGTTCGGATGCGGGCAGTTGCAAAAGATCGGTGCCATCAAGCCAGATTTCGCCGCTGGTGATCTGAAGCGCGCGGGGCAGGGTGCCCAGAACCGCCTTGCCGATCATCGACTTGCCCGCGCCGCTTTCGCCCACCAGCCCATGCACCTGCCCGGCCGCCACCTGCAACGACACGGACCGCAGGATCACCGGCCCCGATTTCAGCCGCACCGTCAGGTTCCTGATCGTCAGATACCCGCTCATCTCAGCACCGGATCAAAGCGGTCCTTCAACCCTTCGCCCAGTTGGGAAAAGCTGAGCACGGTCAGAAAAAGCGTGATCAGCGGAAACACCAGCACCCACCAGGCCTGATGCACCGATGTGCGCCCCTCGGCGATCATGCCGCCCCATGTGGGACTGTCGGTGCTGATCGACAGGTTCACAAAGCTCAGGATCGCCTCGACAATCACGGCGATGCCCATTTCCAGCGTCAGCAGGGCCACGATGGTGGGCAGGACGTTGGGCAGAATTTCCGTCAGCATCGTGCCAAAGCGCGTGCGCCCCGCGACCTGCGCGGAGGCGACGTAATCCATCGCGCCCTGGGTCATCGCCTCGGCGCGGATCACGCGGGCGAAACGGGTCCAGTCGATGATGACGATGGCGATGATGATCGACAACAGCCCCGGCCCCAGCACCGCGATCAGCAGGATCGCGAACAGCACCGGCGGAAAGGCCATCCAGATATCGACAAAGCGGCTGATGATCCGGTCGGGCCAGCCGCGATAGTAGCCCGCGATCAGGCCCAGCGTTGCGCCGATAAGGCAAGTCAGCGTCCCCGCCACCAGTGCCACGATCAGGGCCAGACGTGTGCCATAAAGAATACGGCTGAGCACATCGCGACCGAGTGAATCGGTGCCGAGCCAGTATCCCGGCTCCGCGCCCTGCATCCAGAAGGGCGGCATGCGCCCCAGAAACAGATCCTGCATCAACGGGTCTTTGGGGGCGATCAGCGGCGCAAAGACCGCCGCCAGCACCAGAACCGTCAGCCACCCCCCGGACAGCCACAGGCGCAGGCCCAGCGGGCGTCTGACCTCGCCCCGCGCGTCACGCATGGCGCAACCGCGGGTTCAGCACGACATAAAGCATATCGACAAGCAGGTTCACGATGGTGAAGAGCAACGCAAACAGGATCACGATGCCCTGTATCAGCGGCAGGTCGCGGTTGATCACGGCGTCGATGGCCATATTGCCCAGCCCTTCATAGCTGAACAGCCGCTCGATGATCACCGTGCCGCCGATCAGAAAGGTGAACTGCACCCCCACCAGCGTCAGCGTCGGCAGGATCGCGTTCGGCAGCGCCTCGCGCGTGATGACGTGGTTCTCGCCATAGCCCTTGGTGCGGGCCAGCGTGACGTAATCCAGATGCATGGTTTCCTTCAGCGATTGCTTGAGCAGTTGCGCGATGATCGCGGCCAGCGGGATGGCCAATGCCAGCGCCGGCATGAACATATGCCCGATCAGGTCGGCCAGCACATCGAAACGCAGCCGCACCAAGGCCTCGAACAGATAGAAATTGGTCGAGAAATCAATGTCGAGCGACGGCGATATGCGGCCCGAGATATGGAACACGGGCCAGAGCACGCCAAAGAGCAGGATCAGCACCAGACCCCAGAGGAAATCGGGGATCGACAGGGCCATGCCGGCGCTGACATCCACCGCACCTTCGGCCTTGGTGTCGCGGTATCTGGTTCCCAGCAGCGCCATCGTGCCACCGATCAGAACGGCGATCAGCAAGGCCACGATGGACAGTTCCAGCGTCGCGGGCAGGCGGCCCAGCACCAGACCGGCAACGGGCTGCCGCAACGAAATGGACGTGCCGAAATCGCCCTGCATGACTCCGCCCAGCCAGATCACGAATTGTTCGAAGATCGACTTGTCGAAGCCGTATTGCGCCTGCAAGCGCGCGATGTCGGCATCGGTGGCACCGGGGGGCAGCATCATGGCGATGGGGTTGCCGGGCACCACCCGGATCACGACAAAGACAATCACGGCCACGCCAAAAAGCGTGACGCATGTGGTCAGCAGACGGATCAGGATATTGCGCAAAAGGGTCATGGTCTGGGCGCTTCGGTTGCGCCCCGGACGTGATCCGGGGCCTCATGGGTCGGGCCGGGAAGTCCCGGATCACGTCCGGGACGGGCAAGCTGTGCAAAAAGACGGGGCCACCGAGGCAGCCCCGCCAGTCAGGAAGAAAGGATTTACGCCCGCGTCATCAGATGCGGCAGCAGTGCGCCCGAGCGATGCGGTATCACGTTGATCCGGGCATCGAACACGATGGGCTGGACATATTGCAGCAGCGGGATCGCTTCGGCGTTCTCGGCCACCAGACGGTCGACGGCCTTCCATCCTTCGATGCGCTTGGCTTCGTCCGCTTCGCCCCAGAGCGGCAGGATCGCGTCGAATGTTTCCTTGCCGTCCCAGACGGAGTGCGGCGAAGGGCCGAACATCGCAAAGCCGGTGGAGGTCGTCGGGTCGCCCACGGAGTTGCCCCAGTTGTAGAAGGCCGCAGGTGCCAGTTGATCGGCGGCGCGCAGCTCGAAGTGCTTGGCGATCTCGTAAACCTCGATCTCCGCCTCGATCCCCACGCGGCGCCACAGGCCCACGATGGCCTGCACCATTTCGTAATCCTTGGGCTTGAAACCCTTGGTGGTCTGGATCTTGAACTTGACCGGATTGTCGGGGCCATAGCCGCTGTCGGCCAGCAGCTTCTTGGACAGTTCCGGGTCGTAGGGCACCTTGATCGTCTCGTCATAGGCCACATAGTCGGGCGTTTGCAGCGTGTCGATGGGCACGCCATAGCCCGACAGCAAGCGGTCGATGATCAGGTTCTTGTCGATGGCATGGGCCGCGGCCTTGCGCACGTTGGGGTCGGTCATCACCTCGATATCGTTGAGGAAAATCATCCCGATGTCGGAAACAGGCTCGGCCACGCCCGCCAGCCCGTCCTTGGCCTTGAGGCGGTCGAATTCCTCGTAGGGGATTTCCAGCGTGACATGGCTGTTGCCCGATTCCACTTCCGCCACGCGGGACGCCGCATCGGTCACGAACTTTACCGTCACCGTCTTGAACTCCGGCGCGCCGCCCCAGTAATTCTCGTTCGCCTTCAGGCGCACAAAGGCGTTCCGTTCGAACCGTTCCACCATGTAGGGGCCGGTCCCGATCGGCGCGGCCTCGAAACCGTCGGCACCGACTTCCTCGTAGTATTTCTTGGGCATGACGTAGCCGGTGAGGAAGGACATCCACTTGAAGAATGTCGGGTCGTATTCCTTGACGTCCGCCGTGACGCGGTTGCCTTCGGCCCTGACATTCTCGACCTTGCCCCAGACGAACTGGATCGGGCTGCCGGTGTCGGGGTTGGCCACGCGGGTCAGCGACCAGACGACATCCTCGGCGGTCAGCGGATCGCCGTTGTGCCATGTCACACCTTCGCGCACGTCCATCCAGACCTGCGTGTTGTCCTCGTTCCAGCCGTAGTCGGTGATGATGCCCGAGCCGAAGCTGAGGTCGGGGTTCTGCGGGATATAAAGGTCAAAGACCGACTGATAGAACCCCTGAATGGTCGGGTTCACCGCCGACAGGCCCACGGTGGGATCCCAGCTGGGCAGGTTGACGTTGTAGGCGATGACCAGCTCGTCGATCTCCTGCGCGAGGCTGGGCAGGCCGACGGTGGCGAATGCCGCTGCGGCGGCTGAGGTCTTGAGCAGGCTTCTTCTGGACAGTTTCATGGTGGTTCTCCCTGTTTTTGGTCTTTTGTTCTTCAGTTTCCGGCAAGTTTCCGGGCCAGCAACGTGCCCGGCCCGGCACCGGTGCCGCCACCCGGCCAGACGGCTGATCCGGTGTGGTAAAGGTTCTTGATGGGTGTTGTCCCGTCTGCATATCCCCGCGCGGGACGGTTCATGAAATGCTGGTGCAGGTGGTGGCTGCCGCAGACCTGATCGCCGCCGACAAGGTTGGGATTGTCCGCCTCCAGCATGGCGGGGGTGACGATATGCTGGCCCAGGATCTTGTCCCGCGTGCCGGGGGCATAGCGCTCAAGGATATCCAGCGCCCGGTTGGCGAAAGGTTCGGCGGCGCTGTCCCAGTCGGTCGCGGTGATCTCGCCCTTGGCGTCGCCCCTGATCTGTCCGGGGGCCATACGGACCTGCAACCACAGCACATGCTTGCCCTCGGGGGCGCGGCTGGGGTCCACCACGGTGGGCTGACCGCAGACGATCACGGGTTCGTCGGGCAGCAATCCGGCCTTGGCCTGCGCATAGGTGCGCGCCATCTGATCCAGCGAGGGGGCCATGTGGACATAGGCAAAGCGTTTCAACTCCGGTGCCGACCAATCGGGCAGGGCGTCCATCGCCAGATGGATCATCATTGTGCCGGGGGCGTGCTGAAACGTCTGTAACGTCCGGTCATAACGCCTGTCGCTTGTGCCTCCGGTCAGCTTGTTCAGCGCCGAGGGAGAGACGTTGGCGATCACGGCCCTGTCCGCCTCGACCAGCGTTCCGTCCGCGAGGATGATGCCGAAGGCGCGACCGGCGGCCTGCTTGATGCCGGTGACTTCCGCATTGCAGTGGACGCTGCCGCCCCGTGCCTCGATCATCCGGATCATGGCGTTCGTTATGGTATCGGCCCCGCCTTGACCCAGCACCATGCCAAAGGCCTGTCCCGCCATCGCTTCGAGATAGGGAAAGACGGCGCCACCCGCGATATCGGGCGCGAAATCGAGGTGCATCCCCCAGGCTGCAAGCGTTGCCTTGACGTGGTCGCTTTCGAACGTCTGGTCGAGCCAGGCGCGGGGTGACATCATCAGAAACCGCGCAAGGTCCAGCGTGCCGCCGCCCCCGCGCTTGCGCCACAGTTTCCAGCCTAAAGATGAAACTGCACGTAAATTCATCGCGCTGCCCAGCACGCCGAAAATCGATTCGGCCTGTGCGGGAAAGTCGTTTGTCAGATCGGTCCAGGCCCGCGCGTCGGCGTCCGAGAACCCGCGCACCCGGGCGGTGGTCAATGCCGCATCGCTGGAGATGCCCAGCCAGCGGCCATCGGGAAAGATGCTGGCAAAGGGGTTGGCCGTGGGCGCGAAGGCCAGCCCGTGTTTTGCCAGTTCCGCCGCATTTGCACTGTGAAACGCCGATCCGGCGAAGAGCGACAGGTTCATCGCAGCCCAGTCGTGGCGGAAACCCGGCAGGGTGTACTCGCCGGTTTTCACGGCACCACCGGGTTCGGTGGCCTGTTCGTATACCGCCACCTTCCAGCCGCGGGCGGCCAGATGGCAGGCACAGGCAAGCGAATTGTGGCCCGCGCCGATGATCACTGCATCTGGATTGGTCGTCATGCTTTCCCACGTCTCCCCGGTCACAAGATAATTGCAAACGCATATAATTTTGTCTAGCGTTTGATTCACGGATACAACTGCGGGGGGAACCTGCGGGCTTCAGGGAGATTAGAAAATGAGCGCATCTGATGTAGTAAGCAAACTGGGGGCGATGCTGGCCTCGGGCGGTGTGGAAGTGGTCGACTGCTCGGGCGTTCTTGGCCCCGAGACACCGATCCTGCAATTGCCGCCGGATTTCGCCAAGAACACACCCAAGGTCGAGATCCACAAGATCAGCGAATATGACAACGACGGCCCGTTCTTTGCCTGGAACTGGATGGTGCTGGGCGAACATTCCGGCACGCATTTCGACGCGCCGCACCACTGGATCACCGGCAAGGATTACGAGGACGGCTATACCGACAAGCTGGATGTGCAGCGGCTGATCGCGCCGGTGAACGTGATCGACTGCTCGGAGCAGACACAGGAGGATGCCGATTTCCTGCTGACCGCCAAGGGTGTCAAGGAATGGGAAGACGTCCACGGCGAGATCGGCAAGGGCGAATGGGTCGTCATGCGCACGGACTGGGACAAGCGCGTCGACGACGAGGACAAGTTCCTGAACGCAGACGAAAACGGCCCGCATTCGCCCGGTCCGACACCCGATTGCATCGAATACCTGCTGAGCAAGGGCATTGTCGGCTGGGGCACACAATGCATCGGCACCGACGCCGGACAGGCGGGCGGGATGGAGCCGCCTTTTCCGGCGCATAACCTGCTGCACCGGGACAACTGCTTTGGCCTGGCGTCCCTGGCCAATCTGGACAAGCTGCCTGCCAAGGGCGCGATCCTGATTGCGGCACCCCTGAAGATCAAGAACGGCACCGGCTCTCCGATCCGCGCCCTGGCGCTGGTTCCCAAGGACTGAGCGCATGGCGGCGTTCGATCATCTGATCATCGGGTCGGGCATCAATGCATTGGTGGCCGCCGCGATGTTGTCGCGCAAGGGCGACAGCGTGCTGGTGATCGAACGCGAGAACCGGATCGGCGGCTGCATGTTCACCTCGGACGAGGTGACATTGCCGGGGTTCCGTCATGACGTGATGGCGGCGACCTTCGTTCTGTTCCTGACCGGTCCGGCGCATGAGGCGCTGGGCGAGGATCTGAAAAAGCACGGGCTGGAGTTCTGCCATACCAACCATCCCACCGCCGTGCTGCGCCCGGACGGGTCTTCGCTGGTTCTGAGCACCGACAGGGCGGCCAATGTGGCGGCGTTCAATGCGGTCCATCCCGGTGACGGCGATCAGCACGCAGCCGACGTGGGCGCGGTCGAGGCGGACGCGGCATTCCTGTTCGCGCTGCTGGGACAGCCGCTGTGGTCGCGCCAGACGCTGACGCTGCTGGCGAAACAGGCGTGGAAGCGCGGCCTTGGCCCGCTCAAGACGTGGTTCGGCGAGGCGATGGAGCCGGGGCGCGGCTGGCTTGAAACGCGCTATGACAGCGCGGATGTTCAGGCGCTGTGGGCGCCCTGGGTGCTGCATGTCGGACTGACGCCCGAAGCAAGCTATGGCGGGCAGATGTCGCGCGTCATCGCCTTTGCGCTGGAAGCGGCGGGTGCGCCTGTGGTCAAGGGCGGCGCGGGGCAGGCTGCTGCGGCCTTTGGGGCCATGATCGAGGCCAATGGCGGCGTCATCCGCACCGGGGTCGAGGCGACACGGATCATCGTCGAGAACGGCAAGGCGGTCGGGGTCGAAACGTCGGAGAACGAAAAGATTCTGGCCAAGAACGTGATCGCCAGCACCGCCCCCGGCCAACTGTACGAGGGGTTGCTGAAGGATCAGCCGCGCCCGCAAACCGCCAAGAAATTCCGCCACGGGCGCGGCAACTTCCAGCTGCATTATGCGCTGGACGGCCAACCCGAATGGGAGGCCGAGGGGCTGGAGGACGTGGCGTTGATCCATCTGGCCGATGGAATCGACGCCGTTTCGAAATCCTGCAACGAGGCGGAGCGGGGCATGTTGCCCGCAGTGCCCACGATCTGCGTGGGCCAGCCGCACCGGCTGGACCCCTCGCGCTGTCCCGAAGGCAAGGCGGTGCTGTGGTTGCAGATCCCCGATGCACCAGGCGTCATCAAAGGGGATGCGGCAGGCGAGATCGAGACAGAGGCCACCTGGACCGAGGCGATGCGCGAGGCCTTTGCGGACCGGATCGAAGGCATTCTGTCGGCGCACATCAGAAACTGGGATCAGATCAGGCTGAAGCGGCGCGCCTATTCTCCGGCGGATCTGGAGGCGATGAACGTGAACCTTGTGGGCGGTGATCCCTACGGTGGGGCCTGTGCGCTGGACCAGTTCTTTGTCTGGCGACCCTATGCGGCGCAGGTCAACAACGCCACACCGGTCCGGAACCTTCACCATATCGGCGCATCGACCCATCCCGGCCCCGGTCTGGGGGGCGGATCGGGGCTGAACGTGGCGCGGGGGCTGGGCGCATGAACAAGCCCGAACCGACCATTGCCCAGGCCCCGCGTCTGGGCGAAATGGGGTTGGAGAACTTCGCGCCCTATCTGATGAACCGGATCATCGGGCGCTACAACGCGGCCCTGTCCTCCGAAATGGCGGAGCTTGGCCTGACCACCCCCCAGATGCGGTCGCTGGCGGTGCTGTCGGTGATGGACGGTCTGCTGATCCGTGAACTGGCGGTCTATGCGGTGGTCCAGCAATCGACATTGAGCCGCGCGCTGGAAACATTGAACCAGAACGGCCTGATCCGCCGCGCGCCTGACGAACAGGACAGCCGCGCCACGCGGGTGTTCATTACCGACGCGGGTCGCGACGCCTATGTCCGGTTGTGGCCGCATATGTCCAACGCGTCGGAAGCGATGTTCAAGGGCATCAGCGAAGAACAGCGGCGCGCCTTCGTCGGGACATTGCAAACCATGCTGCGCAACATCCGCAAGCACGATTTTTGAGGGACAGATATGGCCGAGCGTTCGTTCAAAGCCGAGGTGGAGCATCTGCGCAAGGGGGACGGCGATGTCTTTACCGGCGAGGGGATCCTCGCGATCACCAAGGCGCTGCTGGAAAACGGTGTGGGCTATGTCGGCGGCTATCAGGGGGCGCCGATCAGCCACCTGATGGACGTGCTGGCCGACGCCGAAGAGCTGATGGCCGAACTGGGCGTGCGGTTCGAGGCGAACGCGTCAGAGGCGGCGGCGGCGGCGATGCTGGCCGCATCCGTGCATTATCCCATTCGCGGGGCCGTGACCTTCAAGGGACCGGTGGGCGTGAATGTGGCGTCGGACGCCTTGGCGAACCTGTGTTCTTCCGGGGTGAACGGTGGCGCGCTGATCATCGTGGGCGAGGATTACGGCGAGGGCAGTTCCATCATGCAGGAACGCTCCCACGGGTTCGCGATGAAATCGCAGTTCTGGATGCTGGACCCGCGCCCGAACCTGCCGTCGATCACCAAGGCGGTGAAGGACGGGTTCGAGTTGAGCGAGGCCAGCAATACGCCCGTGATGCTGATGGTGCGGATCCGGTCCTGCCATGTCACGGGCAGTTTCGCGACAAAGGACAACGTGCCGCCGCCCTTGACCATGAAGCAGGCGATTGCCAATCCGCAGTCCGATTTCCGCCGCGTGGTCCTGCCGCCGATGAGCTATCTGCACGAGCAGGACAAGGTGCAGAACCGCTGGCCCGCTGCCGAGAAATTCATTGTCGAAAACGGGTTGAACGAACACTTCGGCCCCAAGGACGCCAAGCTGGGCATCGTGGTGCAGGGCGGCATGTACAACGGCGTGATCCGTGCGCTGCAACGGCTGGGGCTTGCGGATATCTTTGGCGAGACACAAGTGCCGATCTATTGCCTGAACGTCACCTATCCGATTGTCAAAGACGAATTCGACGCCTTCTGTGCTGGCAAGGACCATGTGATGATCGTTGAGGAAGGCCAGCCCGAACATATCGAACAGATGCTGGGCAACTTCCTGTTCAGATCGGGCCGCAAGCTGAAGCTCTATGGCAAGGACGTGCTGCCGATGGCGGGGGAATACACCGGTCAGGTGATGCTGGACGGGGTGACCGCGTTTCTGCGCAAGGCCGCGCCGGACATGCTGCCCGGTCAGGTGCGTGCGCCCAATCAGGAACGCCCGGCGATACCGGACCTGAGCAAGACCGTCCCGATCCGCCCGCCGGGTTTCTGCACCGGATGCCCCGAACGTCCGATCTTTGCCGGGATGAAGCTGGTCGAACAGGAGTTGGGCAAGCACCAGATCACCGCCGACATCGGCTGCCACCTTTTCGGCTCCCTGCCGCCATTTGAAATTGGCGGGGCGACGATGGGCTACGGTCTGGGCCCCGCGGCCAACGCGGCCTTTGATGGTGGCGGCGAAAGACGCGCGATTTCCATCCTCGGGGATGGCGGGTTCTGGCACAACGGGCTGCAGCTCCTCGATCGGGAACATGGTGTTCAACAAATCCGACAACGTGGTGATGATCGTCGACAACTATTATTCCGCCGCGACCGGCGGGCAGGACATCCTGTCCAGTCGGGCGCAGAATGACACCAAATCGACGGGCAATCCGATCTCTGCCGCGCTGAAAGGCGTCGGCGTGGAATGGGTGCGCCAGATCGACCATACCTATGATGTGGGCAAGGTGCGCGACACCCTGCGCGAGGCGCTGACCACGGATTTCAAAGGGCCGAAGGTGATCGTCGCCTCGTCTGAATGTATGCTGAACAAGCAACGGCGCGAGAAACCGCATCCGCAACAAGGCGATCAAGGATGGCCGCCGGGTGGACGTGCCGCGTTTCGGGATCGACGAAAACATCTGCACGGGCGATCACGCCTGCATCCGGCTGTCGGGCTGTCCCTCGCTCTCGCTCAAACGGCTCGACGATCCGCTGCGCGACGATCCGATTGCCCATATCGACCAGACCTGTGTGGGCTGCGGCAATTGCGGCGAGGTGGCGGATGCCGCCGTGCTGTGCCCGTCGTTCTATCGCGCCGACGTGGTGCATAACCCCAGCGGATTCGAGATCTGGCGCGCCGGGCTGCGGGCGGGGATCATCGGCTGGCTGCAAAAGCGCCGCGATGCCAGGCGCCTGCGGTTGGGTGGTCTGCCCTCTGCCGCACCGAAAGGGGCAAAGGCCGCGCCGCAACCGCCGATGGGGGCGCTCACATGAACATGGTGTTGCCTTCCAGAACGCCGGACGCACGGGTTGGCCAGATCATCAAGCTGGCGGTCATGGCCGTGGGCGGGCAGGGCGGCGGCGTGCTGACCGGCTGGATCGAGGCGCTGGGCCGGGCGCAGGGCTATGCGGTGCAGGCGACCAGCGTGGCAGGCGTGGCACAGCGCACGGGGGCCACGATCTATTACATCGAGATGGCACCCCAGTCGGACCGGATGCCGGTGTTCGCGCTGGCCCCGTCGCAGGGCGATGTGGATATCCTGATCGCCGCCGAGATGATGGAGGTGGGCCGCGCCGTGATGCGCGGCTTCGTGACGCCGGACCGCACAACGCTGATCGGATCGACACACCGCGCCCTGGCGGTGTCGGAAAAGACCATGCCGGGCGACGGGATCGCCAATGCAGACGAGGTCCGCGCAGCAGCGGAACTGGCCGCACAGCGGATGATCCTGGCGGATATGGACCGGCTGGCGGTCGATGAGGGGTCGGTCATTTCATCCAGCCTTTTCGGGGCTTTGGCGGGGGCCGGTGTCCTGCCCTTCCCGCGCGAAGCGTTCGAAGACGCGATCCGTGCAGGTGGCAAGGGCGTAGAGGCGTCCTTGCGCGGGTTCGATGCCGGGTTCCGGGCGGCGCAGGAGGGTGGTGCCGAACCGCAGGAAAAAGCGGTGCCAGCGGCCCCTAAAATCGTCGGACCCAAAAGCCGGATGGGCAACTGGGAGGCGCTGATCAAGCGGGCCGATGATCTGCCCGCACCGGTGGTCTGGATGGCGCAGGCCGGTCTGATGAAGGTGGTGGATTTTCAGGACTGCGGGTATGGCCGCGTCTATCTGGACCGGCTCGAGCAGGTGGTCGCGCAGGACAGCGCCGACAAGGACTGGCTGCTGAGTGTCACGGCGGCAAAGTACATCGCCAATGCGATGGCCTACGATGACATCATCCGCGTCGCCGACCTCAAGACACGCGCCCCCCGACTGCACCGTATTCGGGGTGAGATGGGGGCCAGGGACGGTAATCTGGTGGAGTTGACAGAGTTCTTTCATCCCCGCGCCGAGGAAGTCGCCAGCCTGATGCCCGCGAAAATGGGCGCGGCGTGGGAGGCGAATCCAAAGCGCATGGCGCTGCTGAACCGGCTGTTCAACAAGGGCCGGCGCCTGCGCACCCATACCTTGCGGTCTTTCCTGATGCTGCATTTTCTGGGCGGGTTGAAAGGCTACCGGCTCAAGACCCGCCGTCATCAGGTCGAGGTGGCGCATCTGGAAGGCTGGCTGCGCGACAGTCTGGCGGTGCTGGACCGCGATTATGCGCTGGCGGTCGAGATGCTGAAGAACCGCCGCCTGATCAAGGGATATTCCGACACCCACGCACGCGGGCTGACCAAGTTCGCCACCGTGATGGGCGCGGCGGCACTGCTGGAAGGCCGCGAGGATGCGGCCGACTGGATGGCCCGTCTGCGCGAGGCGGCGTTGCAAGACCCCGAAGGCACCGCGCTTGAGGGTGCCATTCAAACCGTGCGGAGCTTTGTCTGATCCGCCAGCACCAAGGAGACTGCGATGACTGTGGAACGTATCAACCCCGAGACGATGTACAACAGCCTCGAGTTCGGCTTCAGCCATGCCAGCGTGTCGGAAGGCGGGCGCATGTTGCATCTGGCAGGGCAGGTGGCATGGGACAGCGACCGCAATCTGGTGGGCGGCGACGATCTGGGTGCGCAGGCGCGGCAGTGTCTGGCCAACCTCAGGCAGGTGCTGGCCTCGCAAGGGGCAACGCCCGCCGATCTGGTGCGGATCAGAACCTATGTGGTGAACCATTCGCCCGACAAGATCGGCCCCGTCGCCGCCGAGATGATGGCCTTCTATGGCGATGCGATGCCCGCGCCCAATACATGGATCGGGGTGCAGGCGCTGGCGATGCCCGACTTCCTGATCGAGATCGAAGCCACTGCGATGCTGGGCTAGATTGCGGAAGGCAGCGGCCCTATACGGGCGTATGACCGTTTTTGACTGCAAGGCACCGACATGAACGCCGCCATTCTGATCGTCGCCGCCGGGCGCGGGCGGCGCTTTGGTGATCCGCTGCCCAAGCAATACCTGCCCATCGCGGGCATCTGCGCGTTGCGGCGCTGTCTGGATACCTTTCTGGGGATGCAGGCGGTTGGCATCTGTGCAGGTGGTGATCCATCCCGATGATGTCGATCTGTACGCACAGGCCGTGGCGGGCGTGACCGATACGCGGCTGAAGCCGGCCGCATTCGGGGCCGAGACGCGGGCGAAATCCGTGCTGCAGGGGCTGCTTGCCCTGGAGGAAAACGCGCCCGATGTCGTGCTTGTGCACGATGCCGCACGGCCCTTCGTGACGGAACGGATCGTGATCGACGTGCTGGCGGCGCTTGAAGACGCGGATGCCGCATTCGCAGCCTTGCCGGTGGTCGATGCCCTCTGGCGGGTTGAGGACGGCGCGGCAGTGGCACCTGTCGCGCGGGACGGTCTGTGGCGGGCGCAGACGCCGCAGGGGTTTGCCTACCGCAAGTTGCTGGAAGCGCATCGCACCTACACAGGCGATGCCGCAGATGATGTCGAGATTGCCCGGGCCATGGGCATTCCCGTGCAGGTCGTGCGCGGGGACGCGGCCAACTTCAAGATCACCACGCCCGAAGATCTGGCCCGCGCGGAACGCCATCTGCGTTAGGACGCTGCCGCGTCCATCGCCTGTTTCAGCACGGCACGGTCACCGATGTGATTGGCAAGGATCAGCACCAGACGGGCATTGATCGCATCGCTTTCCTCCTTGCTGCGGCCGTCGTGCAGCGCCAGCAGGTCGGCATAGAAATCGTCGGGCCTGTCGATGTTGGCTTTCAGGGTGAGCGTGCTCATAGGGCGGGCTCCTGTCCGGTGGCGCGGCGGATGGCGGCGCGGAAGGCTTCTTCGTCGTAAGAGGGCATCCGGGCCGCCACATGCTGGTCCGGGCGGATGAGGTAGACCGCCCCCGGCGCGTCCCCCAGATAGCGGGCGGCAAGCTGGCCGCTGGGATCGTCGCTGGCCGCCAGTTTCACCGCTTTTGCGGTGATGCCTGCTTCTGTCAGGCTGTCGGGCACATCGGCGTCGACAGCCAGCAGGACAAATCCGTCGCCGAGATGCGCCAGCAGGTATCCGTCAGCCACGGGCGCATCGGGGCAGGGCGCGCCGGGGCGGGTGCGGGCCGGTCCGTCCGGCAAGGCATCGGGAGAGTTCAGGGTCGATCCGTCATAGATGCAGGGCAGGGACAACCTGCCGGAGTTCACCAGCGGACGGGCAAATTCGTATCGTTCGCTCAGGTGCAGCACCGCATCGCGGAACAGGCGGCTGGTGTCGGACTTGGGCGTGATGAAATCGGTCGAGCGTGTGGAGTTGAGGATATTCTCGTCCGCGCCGAACATGCGTTCGGTGTTGTAGCTGTCCAGCAGGCTGGCGGGCGCCTTGCCCGTCACGACCAGCCCCAGTTTCCATCCCAGATTATCTGCGTCCTGCATTCCCGAATTGGCCCCGCGTGCGCCGAAGGGCGAAACCTGATGCGCGGAATCGCCGGCAAAGATCACCGGACCCTTGCGGAAGGTCTCCATCCGTTTGCACTGGAAGGTATAGATCGACGACCAGACCATTTCGTATTCGACATCCGCACCCAGAAAGGCGTCAAGCCGCGCGCGGATGTTTTGCTCTTTCATTTCTTCCTTGCGGTCGATGTCCCAGCCGATCTGGAAATCCACGCGCCAGACATCGTCGGGCTGTTTGTGCAGCAGGGTGGAGGCCCCTGCGGATTTGAACGGCGGATCGAACCAGAACCAGCGTTCGGTCGGAAAGTTGGTGTTGATCATCTTGATGTCGGCGATCAGGAAATTGTCCTGAAACACGCGCCCCGTGAAATCGAGCCCGAGCATCCCGCGCAGGGGGGAATTTGCGCCGTCGCAGCCGATCAGCCAGTCGGCTTCGATGGTATAGGGGCCATCGGGGGTCAGGACGGTGAGGACGACGTGATCGTCCTTCACCTCGACCGCTTCGACCCGGTTCTTGCCCCGGATCTGGATGGGCGCACCTTTGTCCTGCAAATCACGGGCGCGGTCGATCATGAACTGTTCGAAATAGGGCTGCTGCATGTTGATGAAGGCGGGATACTTGTGCCCCTCTTCGGGCAGAAGGTTGAATTCGAACACCTGCCGGTCTTCGTGAAACACCTTGCCGAGGTTCCAGACGACGCCTTTTTCCAGCATCCGGTCGCCGCAGCCGTAGCGGTCCGCGATCTCGAGGCTGCGCTTGGCAAAGCAGATGGCGCGGCTGCCCATGCCGACGCCTTCGTGATCGTCCAGCACCACGACCGGAATGTTCTGCCGCCCCAGATCAAGCGCCGTGGCCATGCCGACGGGGCCGCCGCCCATGACCACGACGGGGTGCCGCACGGGAGTTGCGGCATCCTGATCGGTGTTGCGTTCGTAGGGATAGGCCTTGAAGGCGAGGGCGTAACGTTCATCAAACATGGCTTGATCCTTTTGCGGCACAGCCGATTGTTGCACTTGTAACGAATTTGGTTGCGTTTGAAACCAATGTCAACAACAGGCTGCGGTCTGTGAACGCGATCGCGGCTTTGGGCAGGTCTGGAAAAGGGGGGTTTTCGTATGCCTGTCTTGGTGTAGACTGTCGATGATTTGAAGCCTCCCAGTTATTTTTGTCCGACGATCAGGAAACAGATGATGTATTACAACAGCTTATTGCGCACCCTTGTCCTTGTGATGGTGGCGGGCCTGATGGCCGTCGCGGTGCAGACCGGTGCCGTCCAGGCGCAATTGAACCCGTTCAGCGGCGGCTGGACCCTGAACCCGGAAATGTCGAACCTGAATTTCCAATCGGTGAAGAAGCAGACCGTGGTGGAATCAAGCAGCTTTGCCACCCTCGAAGGCACGATTGGCCAGGATGGCCAGACCGAGGTGAACGTCCTGCTCGACTCGGTCGACACGAAGATCGACCTGCGCAACGTGCGGATGCGGTTCCTGTTCTTCGAGACATTCAAGTTTCCCAGCGCAAAGATCACCACCCGGATTGATCCGGCCTTGCTGAACGATCTGACGGCGGTGCGGCGCAAGACGGTGCCTGTCAGCTACACGATGGACCTGCATGGCGTGACCAAGACCTTCGAGGCGGATGTGGCGGTGACGCTGCTGACGGACGATCTGGTATCGGTCGCCAGCACCACGCCGATTTCCGTCAGCGTCGCGGACTTCGATCTGATGGAAGGGTTGGGCAAGCTGCAGGAAGCGGCCAATGTCGATATCATTCCATCGGCAACCGTGTCCTTTGATTTCGTCTTTGCCCGCAACAGCACCACCGCACAGGCGGCACCGGCACAGACCGCCGCGGCGGACCCCGCGTCCGTGGCGCTGGAAGCCGAAGGCGATTTCGACCGTGAAGCCTGCAAAGGCCGGTTCGAGATCCTGTCGCGCACCGGCAATATCTATTTCGCCTCCGGCAGTTCCCGGCATGACCCCAAAAGCGAGCCATTGCTCAACTCGCTTGCGGGGATCATCCAACGCTGCCCGAACATGGTGATCGAAGTGGGGGGCCACACGGATTCCATCGGCAGCACGGCGTCCAATCAGCGTCTGTCCGACGCGCGGGCCAACTCTGTTCGCCAGTATCTCATCTCGCGTGATCTTGATCCGTCGGTTCTGGTCAGCAAGGGCTACGGAGAAGAGGTGCCGCTGGCGACGAACGATACCACGGAAGGCCGATGGAAGAACCGCCGGATCGAATTCAAGGTTCTGAACAACTGAGATGAAATGGAGTTTTCCAAGGTGACCAGAGTGTTTGGCTGTTTGGCCGGAGTTTTCGGTGTGGTGTTGTTTCTGCTGTCCGGGGCCGCATCGGCCCAGGAGGAACCGCGTATCGCGCTGATCGTGGGCAACGGCAGTTACGGGTCGGTGACGGCGCTGGACAATCCCGCGCCCGATGCAAGGCTCATGGCGCAAACACTGGAAGAACAGGGTTTTGCCGTGACGCTTCTGCTTGATGCCAGCCAGATCACCCTGAACCGGGCGATCTCGCAGTTCGGCCGTGATCTGCGCGATGCGGGGCAGGATGCGACGGGATTGTTCTATTACGCGGGTCATGCGGTGCAATCCTTTGGCTCGAACTACCTGCTGCCCATCGACGCAAGCCTGACCAATGCTGCGGACCTCAGCCTTGTGGCGGTTCCGGCACAGGCTGTTCTGCGGCAGATGTTTTCGGCCCGGAACCGGACCAACATCGTCATTCTGGACGCCTGCCGCAACAACCCGTTCGATGCGATCCCCGAGCTGAATGACAATGGTCTGGCAGAGATGAAATCGCCCACCGGCACCTTCCTGTCCTATTCGACCGCTCCCGGTGCCGTGGCGCTGGACGGTCTGGAAGGCAACAGCCCCTTCACTCAGGCGCTGGCCCGCGAAATTCCGACGCCGGGTCTGCCCATCGAACAGATGTTCAAGAACGTGCGGGTCGCGGTGATCGAGAAAACCAATGGTCAGCAGACGCCCTGGGACACCTCATCGCTGACCAGCGATTTCGTCTTCAACCCGGCCGAGGCCGCCAGCGCCGATGAGCAGGCCGAGCTGCAATTGTGGGAGTCGGTCAAGGACAGCACCGATCCGGTGCAGGTTGTCCTGTTCATGCGGGGCTATCCGGACAGCCGCTTCATCCCCGAAGCGCGCGCGCTGCTGTCGCGCCTGATGGGCAGCGCCCCCACCGCGCCTGCCGAAGCGCCAGCGCAGGCTCCTGCCGTCGCCGCCGTTGAACCGGCACCCGTCGATACCGCCCAGGACGAACAGCGCCTGATCGGCATCGCCCAAAGCAGCGGCAAGGCCGAGGATTACCAAGCCTATATGGATGCCTATCCCGAGGGCACCTATGCAGAGCTTGCAGCGTTCGAATTGAAGATCCTCGCCGAAAAGGCGCAGCGGGCGGACGCAGGGACGGACGCGGGCACCACCGTCGTTGCGGCCTTGCCCGAAGCCTCCCGCGCCGCGCCGGCCCCGATGGGGACAGAGCTGACCTTTACCATGCCATTCACCTCGGGCGACGACGCGATCAAGGGCAAAAGCATCGAGGATCTGGTCAAGATGTCCCCGCTCTTCCCACCGATCGAAGGCATTCCGGAAGAATTGTGGAAAGGCCAGACCTGCTCGAACTGTCATCAATGGACCAAGGAGGCGCTGTGCACGCAGGGCACGACCTATGTGCAGGCCACCGACGACAAGGCTGTCTCGAAACCGCATCCGTACGGCGGTGGGTTCAAGCTGAACCTGCGGGCCTGGGCCGATGGCGGGTGCAAGTAGGGCGTCCGCGTTTCATGTGATTGCAGAACACGCGGTCGGACGACCGGCGGTCACCGGTCTGGTCATGTGACGCATTGTGCATATATGGAGAGGCGGCGCAGGTATCGTCTGGCGCGATCACTCCAGTACCAGAAGGCCGCACCATGACACTGCTGAACAGACTGACGGACAGGCAGGCGACAGTCGGTGTGATCGGATTGGGCTATGTCGGCCTTCCTCTGGCCATCGCCGCCGCGAAAACCGGCTACAGCGTGATCGGCTTCGATGTCGATGCAAGCAAGGTCGAGCGGCTGTACGCGGGCACCAGCTATATCGAGGCGGTGACCGGGGCCGATCTGTCGGAGACAAAAGCCGTCTGCACCTGGACCGTCGATTTCACGCAGATCGCGCTGTGCGACGTGATCGTCATCTGCGTGCCGACACCGCTGACACAGCACCGCGAACCGGATCTTTCCTTTGTCGAGGACACCGCGCGGGTCATTGCCAGGCACCTCAGCCCCGACACGCTGGTGGTGCTGGAATCCACCACATGGCCGGGCACCACCGAGGAAGTCCTGAAACCGCTTCTGGCCGCCAGTGGTCACGCGCTGGGGCAGGACATTTTCGTGGGCTACTCGCCCGAACGCGAAGACCCCGGCAACACGACATTCCGCACCCAGACGATCCCCAAGATCATCGCGGGCGACGGAGAGACGGCGCAGGCCTGATGGAAGCCTTCTATGGCGCGGTGGTCGAAACCATCGTGACCGTGCCGTCACCCACCGTGGCCGAAGCGGTCAAGATCACCGAAAACATCTTTCGCTCGGTCAATATCGCGCTCGTGAACGAACTCAAGCTGATCTACGACGAGATGGGCATCGACGTCTGGGATGTGATCGACGGGGCAGCGACCAAGCCTTTCGGGTACATGCCGTTTTACCCCGGCCCCGGCCTGGGCGGTCACTGCATCCCGATTGATCCGTTCTACCTCACCTGGCGCGCGCGCAAATTCGATGTGCGCACGCGGTTCATCGAACTGGCCGGAGAGATCAATACAAACATGCCCGACCACATCGTTCACCGCACCCGCGAGGTGCTGGACCGGGCGACGGGCAAGGGCCTGAACGGTGCGCGGCTTTTGTTGGTGGGGGTTGCCTACAAGAAGAACGTCTCGGACATGCGCGAAAGCCCGGCGATGCGCCTGATGCAGTTGTTCACCGAGGCGGGGGCAGAGGTTGCCTTCATCGACCCGCATGTGCCGCGCATTCCGCCGATGCGCGAATACGGGGCGTTCGAGGGGCGGACGGCGCTTGACCCCGATACGCTGGCACCGGGGCAGTTCGATGCGGTGGTGATCGCGACGGACCATGATGCCGTGGACTATGCCCGATTGCTGCAGATCGGCGCCCCGGTTGTCGACACGCGCAACGCCATCGCAAGGCGCGCCTTGCCGATGGATCTGGTGACGAAGGCCTAAGGCCTCCCGGTCGCCGCGCCTTTGTCACGATCAGTCGGCATACAGAGGGCTTTCCCTTGAGGCGTGATGCCGGACGAGGGCGGCGATTGCGATTTGTCCTGCAGGCAAAGCTCTTTGTTATCAGCCCTGTGATCGGGTTCTCCATTTTACCGGCACAAGCGCAAGAATCCTTGCAATGAGGGTCAGAAGGCGCAGCATCACGTCATTTACATGAATGGAGATTTTTATGGACTCGTTTGAAAGCATCGTAAAAGGACTGAAAACGAAACCCGGTCTCTCTTTTGGGTTTGCCGCCTACGAAGGCAGCGGATCGCCCATCGGCATCATTGCGGACAAGAAAAAGACCGGCAAATCGCTCGAGACCCAGGCGAAAAAGAAGGGGGCCTTGCTGGCTTCCGGCTCGGTCCATATCTCACCGGACGGCAAAAGCTGCACGTTCAGTTGCGGCTTGCTGAAACCGGGGTTCAAGGCGAATGCGCTCAAGCCCTACTTCGCAAAGCTGCCGCTGGTCCCGGACGTGGAAGCCGCCCCCGCAGAGGCGGTTGAACCGGGCAGTGATGACGATCCGGTGCTCGATGAGGATGACGGGAACATCGACGAAACGCTGGTCACGCTGTGGAGCAAGCAATTCGACCGCAGTCTGGTCGCCGCCGGGGTGGAGGCACAAGTCGTCGCGCAATATAACGGCATCGACACCCCCGTTACCCTGCGCCTGCCCAAGTATTTCATCAAGGCGTTGAAGTCCCACAGCGCCGAGGCCTTTGCCGCGCGGATCGTGGACAGCGTGAACAAGGCCTTCGACGCGGAATGTGCCAGGATGAAGAAGCAGATCGGGATTGCACAGGCAAACCCCGGAGTTACCGTCAACCTCAACGAAAACGTGCTTGTGTTTCAGGAGCGGTCCGAGAAAATCGTCGAAACAGCCTGGGACGCATTCGTCACGCGCTACGAAGTGACCAAGGGGTTCAAGAAGAAGCGATTCAGGGCCATTGCCGTACCGGTCATCGGCGGCATGGCTGCGGTGGTGGGCACGACGGCGTCTTTTGCGACCGGCAACATCGTCGGCGGTGTCGCGGGGACAATTGCTGCCCTGCGGGCGACCGTGGCGCTTATCACGGCGTGGCGGCAATATGCGCGCGATCTTGAGAAAATTCTCAAGAGCATGGAGGGCGCGCTGGAGCGTCTTTCGAGAACGTATATCGAAAAGAAGACGGATTCTCTGGAACATATGCGCGAAGGTGGCCTTGTCGCGCTGAACGCCTTCGCGGGCGGCGGATTGGCCAAGACGTTCAAATCAGTGAAGGACACGATCGACATATTCAAGCCGCGCCTGGCGATGGCGGAACGCACGCTTGACAAGCTGATGGCCGAAGCCAACACGGCCATTGCCGCCAACACGCGGGAGATCGCACCCTTTCTGGTCGAGCAGAAGGCGCTGCAGGTTGCGCTCAAGGCAGGCGACCGGAGCGTGCAAAAGCGCCTCAAGTGGGTGAATTATGTCATTGAATCCAGCCACGACTGCGGACAGGCGGTGACAGACCTGCTCGACAAGATCGCGGATGGCAACGCCACCTATCGTGACATGGGGGTTCGGGTGTCAAAGCTGGAGAAGGTCATCATCACCCTGAACGCAGGCAAGGCCATGACGATGGAGCAGGCAGAGAAGGTCATGGCATTTGTCGTCAACTTCGCCTCGACAGCGGCGAACCTGAGCATCGGGATTGCAACGGCGGGCATGGTCCTTGACGGCGTGATAACGACCATTGGCGGGCTCGCGGACACGCATGACATGCTTGCTTCAGAATGGGACGCCTTGGACGCGACCGTCGGCTAGACCTGCGTTGAAAGCCAGTCTTTACAGGCAGGCTTTCAAAAGCGCGGTGGTATTCTGTGCTGTCATCTCGACCGGGTTGCCGCCGGTGCTGGGGTCTTTCATCGCGCCCGCGACGATGCGGTCGATGTCGGGGTCTTTGACGCCGAGGTCGGTCAGCGTTTTCGGGATGCCAAGCGAGGCGTTCAGGTCGTCCACATAGGCGCAGAACCCGTCGAAACCGCCGTCGATGCCCAGATATTGCGCCGCCAGATGCATCCGGTCGGCAATGGCGGGTTTGTTGAACTGCAGCACCGCAGGCATACAGACCGCATTCGTGGTGCCGTGGTGTGTGTGATACATCGCACCGATGGGGTGAGACAGCGCATGAATGGCCCCCAGACCTTTCTGAAAGGCGGTGGCGCCCATTGCGGCGGCGGACATCATATGCGCGCGCGCCTCGATGTCGCTGCCATCGGCGTAGGCGCGGGGCAGATACTCCTTGACCAGCCGCATCCCTTCCAGCGCGATGCCCTGGCTCATCGGATGGTAGTGGGGTGAACTGAAGGCTTCGACGCAGTGGGCAAAGGCATCAAGGCCGGTGCCAGCGGTAATGAATTGCGGCATCCCGACCGTCAGCTCCGGGTCGCAGATCACGACCGTGGGCAGGAACTTGGGATGGAAGATGATCTTTTTCTCTTCCGTCTCCGAATTGGTGATCACCGATGCCCGGCCCACTTCCGACCCGGTGCCGGCGGTGGTGGGCACCGCCACGATGGGCGCGATGGCGTCTGCGTCGGCACGGGTCCACCAGTCGCCGATGTCCTCGAAATCCCACAGGGGGCGCGATTGTCCTGCCAGGAAGGCGACCAGTTTGCCCAGGTCCAGACCGGACCCGCCGCCGAAAGCCACCACGCCATCGTGGCCTCCCTCGCGGTAGGCTTTGACGCCTGCTTCGGCGTTTTTCTCGTTGGGGTTCGGGTCCACGTCCGAAAACATCGCACGGCCCAGACCGGCGGCATCCAGCAGGTCGAGGGTGCGCGTGGTGATCTCCATGCTGGCAAGGCCACGGTCGGTGATCAGCAAGGGGTTGGTGATGCCCGCCGCGATACAGGCGTCGGCGATTTCCGAAATGCGGCCCGCGCCAAAGCGGACGGAGGTAGGGTACGACCAGTTGGCAGTCAGCGTCATGGATCAGGCTTTCTTGAGGTGATATGATTTGGGGCGTGTGAGGTTGTGATAGCCGATCACGGACAACCCGCCACCGCGCCCGGTGTCCTTGCAGCCGGTCCAGCACAGGCCGGGATCAAGGTAGTCGGCGCGGTTCTGGAACACGGTGCCGGTTTCGATCCGGTCGCCGATGGCCATCGCGCGGGCGGTGTCGGCGGTCCAGACGGAGGCTGTCAGCCCGTAGGCGCTGTCATTCATCAACGCGATGGCTTCGTCGTCGTCCTTCACGGACATGATGCCGACCACGGGCCCGAAAGCTTTCCTCGCGCATCACGGTCATGTCGTGGGTCACGTTCGTCAGGATCTGCGGCATCAGATACGCACCGCCGTCCTGCGGGAAAAGCGCGGGGTCGATATGCGCCCTGGCCCCGGCGGCCACGGCATCAGCGGTCTGCTTGCGCACCGCATCGGCAAAGCGCTCCTGCGCCATGGGGCCCAGCGTTGTTTCCTGTTCCAGCGGATTGCCCAGCTTGTAGGCGCTGACGATGGCGACGGCCTTTTCCACGAAGGTGTCAAAGTGCTGTTCCGCCACATAGATCCGTTCGATCCCGCAGCAGCATTGGCCCGCGTTGAACATCGCGCCGTCGATCAGCGTGTCGACCGCCGCGTCGATGTCGGCGTCGTCGCAGACATAGCCCGGGATCCTTGCCGCCAAGTTCCAGCCCCAGCCCGGTGAAGGTGCCTGCCGCCGCGCGTTCGATGGCCTTGCCGCCAGCGACCGATCCGGTGAAATTGACAAAGCCGAAAGACCGCGCCGCGATCAGATCGGAGGTTGTCTGATGGTCGAGAAAGACATTCTGGAACACGTCTTCCGGCACCCCTGCGTCATGGAACGCCTGCGCCATGCGTTCGCCCACCAGCGGGGTTTGCGACGCGTGTTTCAGCAACACGGTGTTGCCCGCGATCAGCGCGGGGGCCACCGTGTTGATCGCCGTCATGTAGGGGTAGTTCCACGGGGCCACGACCAGCACGACACCGTGCGGCACGCGCTTGATCAGGCGTTTGAACTTGGCGCTGTCTTCCACTTCAATCGGGGCCAGCGCGTCCTGCGCGATCTCGGCCATATGGGTGGCGCGTTCCTTGAAGCCGCCGAATTCGCCGCCATAGCGGACCGGGCGGCCCATCTGATGCGCCAGTTCCGGCACGATGTCGTCGTTCATCCTGCCGACGTTGGCGACACCGGCCATCACCAGTTCGATCCGTTCGTGAAGCTCCAGCTGCGCCCATGCGCTTTGGGCGTCACGGGCGCGGGCGACGGCCTGTTTCGCCAGTTCCGGCGACAGCGGTGTCCGTTCGGCATAGACCGAACCGTCAATGGGAGAAATACATCTGATCATCGGTCAAGCCCTTTCAAAGCCGCGCGCGATTTCCCAATCGGTAACGACGCGGTCAAATTCTTCCTGCTCCCAAAGGGCCGCACGGGTGTAATGCTCCACCACATCGTCCCCCATCGCCGCGCGCAGCATCGCAGAGCCGCGCAGGGTTTCGGTGGCGGCGCGCAGGGTCTGGGGAATGTCCTTGGCCTTGGCGTCCTGATAGACGTCGCCCTTGGTGGGCGGGGCAAGTTCCATCTTGTCCTCGATCCCCTTGATGCCTGCGGCCAGCATGGCGGCCTGCGCCAGATAGGGGTTCAGGTCGGACCCGCCGATGCGACATTCGACGCGGATGCCCTTGGTCGCCTTCGCCGCAGAGGCGGAAACCGGCGGTGCGGTTGTCGACGGACCAGACGGTCTTGGTGGGTGCAAAGGTGCCCTTGGCAAAGCGTTTGTAGCTGTTGATGTAGGGGGCCAGAAAATATGTGTAATCAGGGGCATAGTGGATCAGCCCGGCCATGTAGTGGCCCATCAGTTTCGACATGCCCAGATCCCCGTTCTTGTCGTAGAACGCGGGCTGGCCGTCTTTCCACAGCGACTGATGGACGTGAGAGGAACTGCCCACCCGGTCCCTGTGCCACTTGGGCAGAAAGGACGCGGCATGGCCCTGCGCCCATGCGATTTCCTTGATCGCGTGTTTGGCGATGGAATGGTGATCGGCGCAATCCAGCGCGGCGGCGTAGCGGATGTTGAGCTCTTCCTGCCCCGCTTCGGCCTCGCCCTTGGTGTTTTCGATGGGCAGACCGGCGGCATAGAGGTGGTTGCGGATGGGCCGCATCACATGCTCTTCCTTGGTCGTCTGGAAGATGTGGTAATCCTCGTTATAGCCGCTGATCGGCGTGAGGTCGCGGAAGCCGCCCTTGCGGATCTCCTCGAAGGATTTCTCGAACAGGAAAAACTCAAGCTCGGTCGCCATCATCGCGTCAAAGCCAAGGTCTTTCAGGCGCTTGATCTGTTTTTTCAGCATCCCGCGCGGGTCGTGCGGCACGGGCGCATGGGTGTGGTGATCCAGAATGTCGCAAAGCACCATCGCGGTGCCCTCAAGCCACGGCACGAGGCGGATCGTGGACAGGTCCGGCGCCATCACGTAATCGCCATAGCCTGACTGCCACGAGGTCGAGGCATAGCCATCGGGCGTCGCCATCTCCAGATCGGTCGCCAGCAGGTAGTTGCAGCAGTGGGTTTCCTTGAAGGATGTCTCCACGAAGTTCACACCGTGAAAGCGTTTGCCGGTCAGGCGACCCTGCATGTCCACGAAACAGGTCAGCACCGTGTCGATGCTGCCATCTGCCACGCGGGATTTCAGATCGTCGAAAGACAGGGTGCCGGGCATGGGGACTTCCTTTTCTCAAGTGACGGGCAGGGGCACCGCAGCGCCCCCGCCCTGCACGGTTTTACCCGTTGGTGTAGGGAGCGCCAGCCTGATTGATCACGCTGTTGTACTCCTTGAAGATGTTCACGATCTTCTGGTGTACTTCGCCTTCCTGCGCGACCTCGTCCCAGAAGACTTTCGCCGCGTTCTCGACCTCGGCCCATTCGTTCGCGGGCACGGAGCGCAGTTGCAGCTTGTCGCCATTGGCGCGCAGCGCCGCTTCGCCGCCCCAGTACCACTGGTTGCGGTAGGTGTGGCCCGCTTCGGTTCCCGCCATCACGATGGCCTTGAGGTGTTCGGGCAGGTTGGCCCAGCGTTCCTCGTTCACGAACCACGATCCGATCCATGCGCCCGAGATGTTGTTGGTCAGGAAGTAGTCGGTCACATCGGCCCAGCCGACGGTGTAGTCTTCGGTGATGCCGGACCACGCCATGCCGTCCAATTCGCCCGTCTGCACGGCAACTTCCGCGTCCTCGTAGGGAATGTTCACCGGCACCACGCCGAACTGCGTCAGGAAGCGGCCCGCCGTGGGGAAGGTATAAAGCTTCAGACCGTCCAGATCGGCGACAGAGGTGATTTCCTTCTTGGTGTTGAAGTTGCAGGGATCCTGACCGGCGGCAGAGAGCCATTTGACGCCGACCTTGGCGTATTCCTCTTCCCAGATTTCCTTCAGCCCGTACTGGTTGAACAGCACCGGCACATCCAGGATATGCTTGGTGGCAAAGGGGAAATAGCCGCCGAATTGTTGCAGCGGCGTGGGCGATGCCATGGAATCGTCATCCGAATGCACCCCGTCGATGGTGCCGCGCTGCAGCGCCTGAAACAGCTCGCCCGTGGGCACGATCTGATCGGCGTAGAACAGCTCGATCTCCAGCTCGCCGTTGGCCGCGGTGTTGATATAGTCGATGACGGGTTTGGTCACATGCTCGCCCAGTGCCGAACCGGCATAGGTCTGGAACCGCCATTTGATCGCTTCCTGCGCCCGGGCGATGGATGGGGCGGCAAGGGTGGCGGCACCGGCAAGACCGGCGTTGCGGATGAAATTACGTCTGGTTGTCATATCGTTCTCCTTGAAGGGTTAAGCTCCGTTGACGGAGTTCTTGGTTAATTTCCGTAAACATAGTTCGGCAGCCACAGCGCGACCTGCGGGAAGATCATCACCACCGCGAGGGCGAATATCATGACGATGACGAAAGGCGTGATCGAGGCATAGATGTCGCGCAGGCTGATTTCCGGCGGGGCCATGGCGCGCATCAGGAACAGGTTATAGCCGAAGGGCGGGGTCATATAGGCGATCTGGCAGGTGATCGTATAGAGGATGCCGTACCAGATCAGATCGAACCCCAGCGCACCGACCAGCGGCACGTAAAGCGGTGCCACGATGACCAGCATCGCGGTGTCGTCCAGAAATGTGCCCATCAGGATGAAGCTGAGCTGCATCAGGATCAGGATCATCCAGGGGTTCAGGCCCAGCCGCTCGGTGAACAGGCTTTCGATGGCCTTGACCGCGCCCAGCCCGTCGAACACCGCGCCAAAGGCGAGGGCGGCGAGGATGATCCACATGAACATGCAGGTGATGGCCAGCGTGTTCCGAACGGAGTTTTCGAACACCTCGCGGGTCATGCGGCCCTTGAGCACGGCTGCGGCAAAGGCCGCCAGCGCGCCGATGGCGGAGCTTTCGACCAGGAGGTCCAGCCGTTCACGAAAGGCACCATCATCACCGCGAAGATGATCAGCGGCAAGCAGGCCCGCCCGCAGCAGGCGCAGCTTTTCGGCGCGGGGGATGTCGCGGTCTTCTGCCGGAAGGACAGGGCCCAGCACGGGGTTCCACCAGCAGCGGATCGCGATATAGGCGATGAACATCGCCGCCATCATCAATCCGGGAATGACCCCTGCCAGCCACAACTGGCCCACCGGTTGCCGCGCGATCATCGCGTAGAGGACCAGCACCACCGACGGCGGCACAAGGATCCCCAGCGACGATCCCGCCTGAATGACACCCGTGACCATCCGCTTGTCATAGCCGCGTTTCGAGCAGTTCAGGCAGGGCAATGGTCGCGCCGATTGCCATGCCCGCGACGCTGAGGCCATTCATGGCCGAGATCAGCACCATCAGCCCAATGGTGCCAATCGCCAGTCCGCCGCGCAGGCCGCCCATCCAGACGTGGAACATCTTGTAAAGGTCATCGGCAATCTTGCTTTCCGACAGGACATAGCCCATGAAGATGAACATCGGCAGGGTCAGCAGCGGATACCATTTCATCAGCTTCATCGCGGCGGCAAAGCCGATGTCGAACCCGCCCCGATCCCCCCAAAGCAGCAAGGCCGCGACAACGGCGACAAAGCCAATCGCCCCAAAGACCCGCTGGCCAGTGAGCAGCATCAGCATCATGGTCGAGAACATGAGCGTGGCGATCATTTCATAGGGCATCAGACCGGCTCACCCTTGATGCGCAGCACGTCTTTGAAAAACTCCGACAGGCATTGCAGGATCATCAGGAAAAACCCGACGATCATGACCACCTTGATCGGCCACATATAGGGCCGCCAGGCAGAGGAGGATTGTTCCAACCGGCCGATTTCCTCGGTCCCGGTGATCACACCGAAAAGATAGGAGATCGGCTCGGTCTTCCAGTAGCCCAGCGAATAGGCGGTGGAACTGATCGCACCGTAGAGCAGCACGCAGAGATAGAAGATCAGCAGGCAGACGGTGAACAAATCAAACCACGCTTTGCGCCGCACGGACCAGTTGCCGTAAAGCAGGTCCATCCGCACGTTCGACCCCAGCTGGATCGAATAGGGACCGCCGAGGATATAATAGCCCACCATGACGAACTGCGCCATTTCCAGCGTCCAGAGCGCGGGCAAGAAGAAGGTTTTCGACACCGTGGACCACAGCAGGATGCCCATCAGCACAAAGATGCCGTACATGGCGATCCGCCCGATCCGGTGGTTCACCGCATCGACGCCCCGGATGTAGCCGCGCATCAGCGGGGTCATGGGTGGTCTCCTTCGATGCGCGCGGTGGCGTCGGTCAGCCATCCGGCAAGGGTTCGGGCCATCTCGGCCTGCGCCTGCGCGGTTGCGATCAGATCGTTGCGGACTTCGATCATCACGCTGGGCAATCCCCGCGCCGTTGCATGTTCGGTCAGCGTGTGGGTGACGCCATCGGCGGGTCCGTAGGGTTCGTTGCGGCGCAGGACGTGGCTGGTGTGGTGTTCTGCGCAGTCCAGCATCGCGTCGGTCAGGCGGCTGTCGGCGTCATGAAGCAGGCCGATGTCCACCTCGCGCCTCGTGCCGTGATAGACAGGCGTGAAGCTGTGCATCGTGACGAGGATCGGCGCAGGGGCGGCGCGCATCACATCCGCCACCGCCTTGTGGAACGGCAGGTAATAGGCGTCGTACCGCGCCTGCCGCTCGGTCTGGCTCAGGTTCAGATTGCCGGGAATGTCAAAGACTTCGCTGCGGGCCGGGGTCGCACCGGGCGAGGAGAGCGGACGGTTGCAGTCATAGACAAGCCGGGAGACTTTGGAGGCGACCAGAACCGCATCCAGAAGCCGCGACATTTCCACCGCGACGCCCCGCGCACCCGGATCCCAGGCCGCGTGGCTGGTCAGCGCCTCCCCGGTCAGCCCCAGATCGGCGTAGGCCGGCGGGATAAAGGCGCTGGCATGTTCACAGACCAGCACGATGGGCGATGTCCCTGCCGGGTTCACCACCTCGAATACCGCCTCTGTCGTGTTCGCGCCTGCGTGCAGCATGGACCCCCCGTTTCCACAAAGGTCTTGCCAGCGGGCGATTATGTCAACACAATTGTGAAATATTTATCACACACCGCCGTGACTTGATAAATTTCTGCGCAAACAGGGGGCATCATGGCAAAGGATATGCTGACCATCTCGGACCGGATTCAGCACAAGCTGGACGATCTGACCCGCGCGGAACGGCAGTTGGCGCTGTCGATACTCGAGAATTATCCCGCATCGGGGCTGGGCCCGCTGACCGCGCTGGCCAAGGACGCGGATGTCTCCGTGCCGACGGTGGCGCGGATGGTGCAAAAGCTGGGTTACAAGGGCTACCCCGAGTTTCAATCCGAATTGCGCGAGGAATTGCGTGCCAAGGCCAAAAGCCCGATCGCCAAGCACGACACCTGGGCCGAGGCGGCACCGTCGGGCCATATGCTGAACCGGTTTACCGACGCGGTGATCGACAACATCCGCCACACGCTGGGCCAGATCGACCCGCACGCCTTTGATGCCGCCTGCGCGCTGGCGGGCGATGCAGGCCGGCATCTCTATATCGTGGGCGGGCGCATCACCCATACGCTGGCCGAATATCTGTTCCTGCACATGCAGGTGATCCGGCCCAACCTCACCCATGTGCAATCGACCTCCAATTCCTGGCCGCATTACCTGCTGAATGCGCAGCAAGGCGATGTGTTCATCATCTTCGACGTGCGCCGCTACGAGAACAATACCCTCAAGCTGGCCGAGATGGCCCATGCACGGGGCGCACGAGATTATCCTCTTTACCGACCAATGGCGCAGCCCCGTGCACCAGCTTGCGGCGCACAGTTTTTCCAGCCGGATCGTGGTGCCCTCGGCCTGGGATTCCGCCGCGACGACGATGCTGCTGGTCGAGACGATGATCGCCGCCGTGCAGAACCTGCACTGGGACAGGCACCAAGGCGCGGATGGAGGAGCTGGAAGAAATGTTCGACCAGACGCGATTGTTTCGCAAGTTTACATGACGCGCCCACGGATGCCGTGTGACCACGACGGGTATGGGGCATGGTAGTCCTGCCCACCGGCGACAGCCGCGTCACCATTGCGCACCGCTTCGTGATCTGATCTGGCTCAGCCATGTTGAACGCACTTATCCTCGGAGTTGTCGTTGTGGTTGGGGCGGTGCTGATCTGGCCTCGTGTGGCCAACGCGACCCTCTGGCGGGCGACCGTCACTCCGCTTGCCTCCATCATCGGCAGCGGTTTTCTGGTCTTGGGGCCAATCCTTGACGTCAGCTACGGCGGCTATGCGCCGCTTGTCATGATCGCCCTTTGTGCCGTGGCATATCTTTTTGGGCACGCGATCCGGTTCAACATCGCAAAGATCGAGACCGAGACGGCACCGCCCGAGGTAATTGGGTATCTGGAGGAGGCCGCCTCGGTCGTGCTCGCCTTCGCTTTCATTGTATCGGTGGCCTATTATCTGAACCTCTTCGGGGCTTTCGGGATGAGCCTGACCCCCTTTGACGACCCCTTCCACGCCAAGATGCTGACCACCGCCGTTTTCGCCTTCATCCTTTGCACCGGACTTCTGCGCTGGCGCCGCCGCTCCACGCTGCGGCTTTGCGGCACTCGAACGGATGGAGCAAATCTCGGTCGGTCTGAAGCTGGCAATCATCGCCGGGCTGGTTTTCGGCCTTGCCGGGCATTTCGGCAGAGGTGGCGGGCGAGGATGCCCTGATGTTTGACGCGCCACAGGTCACCGGTTGGGCTGGTATCACGCTTCTGGCAGGGCTCATCGTCACCGTCGCAGGGGTTCGAGACGAGTTCCCGCTATCTTGGTGCGGCCTACGACGCCTCCACGCGCATCAGGTCCATGCGTCTTGCGCAGTGGATTTCGACCGGCATCTACTGCCTCTACATCATTCTGCTGACCTATGCCCTGGATTCAGGATCGCTCTCGCTGGATGAGACGGCGATCATTGATCTGATGCAGGTTGTCGCGCCGATCCTGCCGCTGCTTCTGGTGGCTAGCGGCGATCGGCAGCGGCCATCGTAGACAGAGTGCGCCGCCACAGATGCTGGGGCTGGGCGGTGCGTTATCGTCCAGGCCGATGGTGGTTCCGCATCTGACCAGATCCACGGTCTGCACATCCTTCCATTCGAAGGTGAGCCGATCAACTCCGCCGGTCTGATCGAACCGGAAGTCGCTCGCGGTCCCGTCGCGCAACTTCGGACGCACCTTCAAGTTGGAGAATATCTCCGGCTGCGAAGGTTACATCGGCGTCTGTTGACCTCGACGGAAAATCGCATTTCGAGATCATCAGCTATGCGTCCCGCGCCGTTGCGCTGTATTACGCGCTGCAATCCGCGCGCTTGCGGCGATACGCGCGGCCCGTCAGACCGGTGGGAGAGACTGGCCATATGCGGGCGCAACATAGCGCCGCGGTTCGGGAACAAATGTGTCTGTTGGGTATCGGCATTGTCCACCTGTTCAGCAAACCGGTCGCCGCGCCTAGGACATTGGCGCTGCCGGCTAGCCGGAGAAATGCTTCGGCGGCAAAGCTGCCCGGCTTATTCCCCCGCAACCGCCCGCGCTGACATGCGCCCGCGTCTGCATCTGCCGCCGCACGAAGGCCACCAGAAACAGCGCCGTCAGGATCAGGATGATCGTGGGCGCAGGGGCGCTGTCGATGAAGAAACTCGCGTAGGTGCCCAGCAGCATCGACGCCATGCACACCAGCACCGCCACCCAAAGCATCCGTTTGGAACGTGCGCACCAGCAGAAACGCAATCGCCCCCGGCGCGATCAGCAACCCGATGGCAAGGATCAGGCCCGCCGCCGAGAGTGTCGCCACGATGGTCAGCGACAGGGCCGCCAGCATCCCGTAATGCAGCCAGTTCACCCAAAGGCCCGAGGCCTGCGCCTGTGCCGGATCAAAGCTGTGCAGCAGCCAGTCGCGCCACTTCAGCACCAGCGCCCCGGCGACGATCAGGGCGATGATCCCCGCCGTCCACAACTCGCCCGCATCCACGCCCAGCATGTTGCCGAACAGGATGTGATCCAGATGCGCATTCGTCTCGACCGAGACGTAAAGCACGATGCCCAGGCCGAACATGCCCGAAAACACCACCCCCATCACCGTGTCCTGCTTCACGCGCGAATTCGTCGCCAGATAGCCTGTCGCCACAGCACAGGTCATCCCCGCCACGAAGGCCCCGATGATCAGCGGGATGCCGAGGATATAGGCCAGCACGATCCCCGGCAGCACCGCATGGCTGACCGCATCGCCCATCAGCGCCCAGCCCTTCATCACCAGAAAGCAGGACAGAAGCGCCGTGGGGACCGACACGATCATGCAGATCAGGAAAGCGTTCTGCATGAAGGGAAAGCGGAAGGGCAGGGTAAGGGTTTCGACAGTCCATCACATCGCCTCGCGGTGCTGTGGTCCGTCGCGCAGGGCACGACGGGATTTGGCGCGTGCCGCCAGCAGCCCGTGTTTGGGGGCAAGGATGAAGGCGGTCAGGAAGATCAGCGTTTGCAGCACAACGATGATCCCGCCCGTGGCACCGTCCAGAAAGAAACTGGCGTAGGCACCGACAAAGCTGGTCAGCGTGCCGATGGCGACCGAGGTGAGGATCAGTCGCGGGAAGCGGTCGCAGAGCAGATAGGCTGTGGCCCCCGGTGTCACCACCATCGCGATGACCAGAAAGGCACCGACCGTCTGCATCGCTGCCACCACGCAGGCCGACAGCAGCACAAAGAACACCGCCTTCAGAAGGCCGGGCCGCAATCCGATGGTGCGGGCGTGGTTTTCGTCAAAGAAGGTGACCATCAGGTCTTTCCACTTGGCCAGCAGCACGGCAAGCGACACAAAACCGATGAGCGCCAGTTGCAGCGTGTCTTCGGGTGTGATGGCCAGAATGTTGCCCATGGTGATCGTCTGCACGGAGACGGACATCGGGTTGATCGACACGATGAAAAGGCCCAGCCCGAAAAAGCTGGTAAAGATCAGCCCGATGATCACATCGACCTTCAGCCCTGACCGTTCGGACAGAAACAGCATCGCCCCGGCGGCAAGCCCCCCCGCGATGAAGGCGCCGAGGGCGAAGGGCAGGCCCAGCAGATAGGCACCGGCCACCCCCGGCACGACGGAATGCGACAGGGCGTCCCCGATCAGGGACCAGCCCTTGAGCATCAGATAGCAGGACAGAAACGCGCAGACCCCGCCGACCAACGCCGACACCCACATGGCATTGACCATGTAGCCGTATGCGAAGGGTTGCAGCAGCACCTCCATCAGTTGCCCGATTCCGTCCGCTGCGTCTTGTCGCCGTATTGCACGAAGGGGCGCTCATCATCGGTAAAGATGGTCACGGCGCGGGCGTCTTCGTCATCGTGGAGCGCGTCACCCCCCAGCGTGAAGTGGCGCAGCACGCCGCCAAAGGCGTCTTCGAGGTTCTGGCGGGTAAAGGTGGTTTCCGTCGGACCATGGGCCAGCACGGTGCCCTTGACGAGGATGGCGCGGTCACAGAATTCAGGGACCGAGCCAAGGTTGTGGGTCGAGACCAGCATCACCCGGCCCTCATCGCGCAGTTCCTGCAACAGGGCGACGATCTGTTCTTCGGTGGTCACGTCGACGCCGGTAAAGGGCTCGTCCAGCAGGATCACCTGACCGTCCTGCGCCAGCGCGCGGGCAAGAAAGACCCGCTTGCGCTGGCCGCCCGACAACTCTCCGATCTGGCGTTTGCGGAAGTCCTGCATGTTGACGCGGCGCAGCGCCTGATCGACGGCGTCGCGGTCGGCCTGTTTCGGGCGGCGGAAGAACCCCATGTGGCCGTAGCGGCCCATCATCACCACGTCCTCGACCAGCACCGGAAAGGCCCAGTCGACTTCCTCCGCCTGCGGCACATAGGCCACGAGGTTGCGCGCCAACGCGGCCTTGACGTCCATGCCAAGGATGCTGATGTCGCCCTTGGCGGTGGGCACGAAGCCCATGATCGCCTTGAACAGCGTGGACTTTCCAGCACCGTTGATCCCCACCAAAGCGGTGACGGTGCCGCGCGGGATCTCGAAACTCGCGTCCCAGAGGGCGGTGTGGCCGTTGCGGTAGGTCACGGTGACATCGCGGGCGGTCAGGCCCACGGTCTGCGGGGCGGTGGTCCGCGACACCTGCGGTGTCATGTTCATCGGGGGTGTCCCATCACTTGAGGGTGCCTGTCAGCCCGTTTGCCACGGTGGTCGTGGTGACGCGCAACAGGTCGAGATAGGTGGGCACGGGGCCGTCCGCCTCGCTCAGGCTGTCGACGTAAAGGACACCGCCAAAGGCTGCGCCGGTCTCGCGGGCGACCTGTTCGGCGGGCGCGGTGTTGACGGTGCTTTCACAGAAAACCACGGGAATGTCGTTGTCGCGCACGCCGTCGATCACGGCGCGGACCTGCTGCGGCGTGCCGACCTGATCGGCGTTCATCGGCCACAGGTAGAGTTCCTGCAGCCCCATGTCGCGGGCAAGATAGCTGAAGGCGCCTTCGCAGGTCACCAGCCAGCGCTGGTCATCGGGAACGGTCGCGATCGCATCGCGCAGCGGGTCGAGCGTGGCGCGCAGGCTGTCCTTGTAGGCGGCGGCATTGGCGGCGTAGGTGTCGGCGTTGGCGGGGTCGTTCCCGGCCAGGGCGCGTTCGATGTTGTCGATGTATATCAACGCGTTATCGAGGCCCATCCAGGCGTGGGGATTGGGCTTGCCGCTATAGCTGCCGCCGGCAATCGAGATCGGGTCGATCCCGTCGCTCAGGGTCACGGCCGGCACGTCGCGCAGGTTGCTCAGAAACTGCTCGAACCATAATTCGAGGTTCAGGCCGTTCCACAGGATCAGATCCGCGTCATAGGCGCGCACAATGTCCTGCGGTGTGGGTTCATAGCCGTGAATTTCGGCACCCGGTTTGGTGATCGAGACGACATCGGCGGCATCCCCGGCCACGTTGGCCGCCATGTCCGCCAGAACGGTAAATGTGGTGACGACCTTCAGCCGGTCCTGCGCCGCAGCGGTCAGGGCGCTGCACAGCAGGATCACACCGGCAAGCAGGGCAGTGGCGGTGCGGATGGGCATGACATACTCCCGAAAGGACAGCATCAGACTTGAATGCAAGGCGGTTGAGGCTTTGTCAATGCACTTGCGACTTATTCTCATTTAGCTTTGCCTTGCCCCATGACAAGCCCCGCCTTGTCGATTGCAACGGCTTTGCCCCGCGTGGCAGATTGCACCGGACAGGCCTGCCCTGTGGAACGATTCCGCCGCGCTGCAGGTTGAGCCAATAATTTTGGAGCAGCATGATGAGCCTGAAAAAGCAGACCTTCGTCGTCGTTGGGCTCGGCACCTTCGGCAGCACCGTGGCGCAGGATCTGGAACGGTTCGGCAATCACGTCATCGGGATCGACACGAACAAGAAACTGGTGACGGACCACGCGGATGTCCTGAGCCAGACCCTGATCCTTGATGCCCGCGACGACGCGGCGCTGCGCGAGGCGGGGATCGACGCCTGCGATGCCGGTGTCGTGGCGATGGGTACGGACATGGAGGCCAGCATCCTGACCACCATGAACCTGCGCACCGTCGGGCTGAAAAAGATATGGGCCAAGGCGACCAGCAAGAACCACCACCGCATCCTGTCGAAACTGGGCGTGGACCGTGTGATCCACCCGGAAAAGGAGGTCGGACAGCATGTGGCGCAGATGCTGAACAACCCGGCCATCCGCGACTATGTCAGCCTGGGCAACGGGCAGCATATGGTCAACTTCCGCATTCCCGAAAGCCTTGAAGGCAAGCGCCTGTCGGATCTGGATCACAAGCGGGCCCACAACCTGCGCTGCATCGGCGTGATGCGCGGGACGGAGTTTCTGGGCCATGAAGGCGCGGAATGCGAGCTTCACAAGGACGATCTGCTGCTGCTTCTGGGCGAAAGAAAAGACCTGCGCGAATTCGCCGGGAGCCTTTGATGCGCAAGGGGCTATCGGGCTTTCGCATATCCCTGTCCAGAAGACGGGTCAGCCCACCTGCGGTTCTTGCGGCCATCTACGCGGTGTTCATCCTTCTGGGGGCGGTCGTTCTGCGCCTGCCGGTCAGCCATACGGGGGGCGTCAGCTTCAGCGATGCGCTCTTTACGGCGGCCTCGGCGGTGACGGTGACAGGGCTTGTGGTGGTCGATACCGGCAGCGCCTACACCCTGACCGGGCAGATCGTCATCGCCGGGCTCATCCAGCTGGGCGGTCTGGGGTTGATGACCTTTGCCGCGCTGCTGCTGTCGATGCTGGGCCTGTCCTTTGCCATGCCCCAACGGATGGTGCTGCGCGACGAGTTGGGGCAGACCAGCCTCAGCGACCTGGGGCATCTGGTGCGGATCGTCATTGCCGTTGCGCTGATCTGCGAAGGGCTGGGGACGCTGATCCTCATGACCGTCTTCGTGCCCGAATTCGGCTGGACCGAGGGCTTCTGGCAAAGCCTGTTCCACGCGATTTCGGCCTTCAACAACGCGGGTTTCGCGCTTTTTCCCGACAGTCTCAGCCGTTATGTCGCCAACCCGGTGGTCAATCTGTCGATCACCCTGATGTTCATCGTCGGTGGTCTGGGATTTGTCGTGCTGGCCGACATCCACGAGAAACGAAAATGGAAACGGCTGACCCTGCACAGCAAGTTGATGCTGAGCGGAACAGCCGCGCTGATCCTTGGTGCATGGATCATGTTCGCCCTGCTGGAATGGAACAACCCCGCGACGCTGGGGGGGCTGGACAGCACCGGCACGCGGCTGTTGGCCAGCTGGTTTCAGGCGGTCACGCCACGCACCGCAGGGTTCAACACGCTGGATTACGCCGCGATGAAGGATCCCACGACGCTGATGACGATCACGCTGATGCTGGTGGGCGGCGGGCCGGCCTCGACCGCGGGGGGGATCAAGGTCACCACATTGATCGTGCTGGTGCTGGCCACGCTGGCCTTCTTTCGGCGTCAGGAGCGGCTGAATATCTTCGGCCGCTCGCTGGGTCTGGAAGAGGTGATGAAGGTTCTGGCACTCACCGTGCTCAGCCTGCTGCTTGTGCTCACGGGTCTCTTCTGCGTCTCGCTGACGCACGAGGGGGATTTCCTCGATCTGCTGTTCGAGGTCACGTCGGCGTTTGGCACGGTTGGTCTGTCGCGCGGGGCGACGGGTGAGCTGGACGGGATCGGGCGCGTGTTCATCATCGTGATCATGTTTCTGGGCCGTCTTGGCCCGCTGACACTTGGCTTTTTCCTTGCCACCCGGTCGGTGCCGCGCGTGCGGTATCCGGAAGGGCGCGTCTATCTGGGCTGATCCCGGCGCTGTCGGCAAGGGTCCGTTTGCGGCATTTCCTGTCGGAAATCCAGCTTGACGGCACGGGGTGCACGATTGTCTCCTGCACCCTGCCAGACAGGGGAGCACCGCCATGAAATCGCATTACAGGGTCGTCGTCATCGGGGGCGGCGTGGTCGGCGCATCGGTCCTCTACCATCTCGCGAAACTCGGCTGGAGCGATGTGGCACTGGTCGAACGGTCGGTTCTGACCGCAGGGTCAAGCTGGCACGCGGCAGGCGGCATCCATGCGCTGAACGCCGATCCCAACATCGCGCAGTTGCAAGCCTATACCATCGACCTGCTGTCCGAGATCGAGAAGGAGTCGGGCCAGAACATCGGCCTGCACATGACCGGCGGTCTGACCATGGCGGGCACGCCGGATCGCTGGGAATGGCTGCAATCGGCCTACCGCACGTTTCAGTCCATCGGGATCGAGGATTGCCGCCTTGTCAGTGTCGAGGAAGCGGTGGAACTCAATCCGATCATGTCACCCGACGGTCTTCTGGGCGGCATGTGGGCTGACCGCGAAGGATACATCGACACCACGGGCACCGTTCACGCCTATGCGGGGGCCGCCAAAAAGCGCGGCGCGACGGTGATCGAACACAACCGCGTGCTGGAACTCAATCAGACGTTGCAGGGCTGGAACGTGGTCACCGAAAAGGGCACGATATCCTGTGAACATGTGGTCAACGCGGGCGGGCTTTGGGCCAAGCAGGTGGGGCGCATGGCGGGGATCGAACTGCCCGTCGCGCCGCTCAAACATCACTACCTCATCTCCGACACCATCCCGGCGCTGGAGGCGCTGGATTTCGAGGTGCCGATGACCGTTGATCTGGAGGGCTATACCTATCTGCGGCAGGACCAGAAGGGCGTGCTGCTGGGCATCTACGAGGAAACGACCGAACACTGGGCGATGGACGGCGCGCCCTGGGACTACGGGATGGAGCTGTTTCAGGAAGACACCGACCGGATCGAACGCGAGTTGACGCTGGGCTTTGAGCGCTATCCGGCGTTGCAGGACGTGGGCGTCAAGACTTGGGTCAACGGGGCGTTCACCTTCTCGCCCGATGGCAACCCGCTCGTTGGTCCCGTTCCGGGCAAACGCGGCTATTGGTCGGCCTGCGCGGTGATGGCGGGCTTCCTTCAGGGCGGCGGCGTGGGGAAAAGCCTTGCCGAATGGATGATCCACGGCGAGCCGGAGGCGGATGTCTACGGCATGGACGTGGCCCGCTATGGCATCTGGGCCGAGAACAAGCAGTACATCAAGGAAACCACCGGCCAGTTCTATTCGCGCCGTTTCGTGATGACCTATCCGAACGAGCAATTGCCCGCGGGCCGTCCATTGAAAATGACGGGCGTCTATTCCGACATGGATGCGGCGGGGGCGCAGTGGGGGCAAAGCTGGGATCTGGAGGTGCCGCTCTATTTCGCGCAGCCGGGGTTCCGGGAGACGCCCTCGCTGAAACGCTCGAACGCGCATGACATCGTGGGGGCAGAATGCCGCGCGGTGCGCGAACGGGTGGGGCTGCTGGACATCACGGCGTTCTCGCGGTTCGAGGTGACGGGAGAGAACGCCGAACGCTGGCTCGATCATCTGATGGCCTCGAAACTGCCGGCACCGGGCCGGGCAAAGCTGGCCCCGATGCTGGGGCATGACGGGCGGCTCAAGGGGGATCTGACGATCTTCAACTGGGGCGATGGGCGCTACTGGATCACCGGCAGCTACTACCTGCGGGCATGGCACATGCGCTGGTTCAATCAACACATGCAGGACGGCGTGCAAGTGGTTGATCTGGGGGATGAAATGGGTGGCATGTCGCTGTCGGGTCCACGGTCGCGTGATGTGCTGAACGCAGCCCTCAGCGACGGCGACTGCGGACGCGCTGCCCTTCATGGGCCTTGCGCAGATGGACGTGGGCCTTGTGCGCTGTCATGTGGCCCGGCTGAGCGTCGCGGGAGAGTTGGGGTACGAGTTGCACTGCCGCGCCGGCGATCTGAAGGCGCTGCGCGATCACCTGCTGGCGGTGGGGGCGGAGCACGGGATGATCGAATACGGCTTCAACGCGCTTTTGTCCCTGCGGCTGGAGAAATCATTCGGCATCTGGTCGGCTGAGTTCACCCAGGGCTACACGCCGGGCATGACGGGCATGGACCGCTGGATCGACTGGTCCAAGGACTTCATCGGCAAGGAGGCTGCCCTGAAAGAACGCGATGGCGACGGTCCTGCGCGGCTGCTGGTCACGCTGGAGATCGACGCAGAGGATGCGGATGCCAGCGGCTATGAACCCATCTGGCAGGGCGGTGCCAAGGTGGGCATCGTGACCTCCGGCGGCTACGGCCACACGATCGGCAAATCGCTGGCGATGGCGCTGGTGGACCGCGCCCATGCGGCAGAGGGCACGGAGTTGAGCGTTCATGTGGTGGGCGTTGAACGCGCGGCAAAGGTGATCGCGCCCTCGCCCCATGATCCGACAGGTCGGGCGATGCGCGGGTGACGCGCAGGAAACTGCAGCTTTTCTTTGCCGTCGGCTTCGCCTTTGTCGTCGCGGTCTACTGGGTTCAGCAAAGCGAGCACGCGGCGATTGACCGCTGTCTGGATGCAGGACTGCGCTGGTCCCATGATGAGGGGGCCTGCGAAGAGTGATGTGGGTGCGACAAGGAACGCGGGCGAGGGGGCTTGCTCGGTGCGCGATGAATGCGCACCCTACGGCGCGACAGGGGTGGTAAAAACATATATTAATGAATGGTTTACGGGTTGCCTTAGCCTGCTGAATCCACGACATTTTCCGCTGGCGTCCCCATGGGGACATCATGGGACCATATGTCCGTCCCCGCAAAAGCGGGCGTTGACGAGTTGACATTGAAGGACGGCTCGGGCCACCTGAGGCCAAATCAAGAGGAGAACCCGACCCATGATGAAAACCCGTGCTGCCGTGGCCGTTGAGGCCGGAAAACCGCTCGAAATCATGGAGGTCAACCTCGAAGGCCCCAAGCGCGGCGAGGTGCTGGTCGAGATCAAGGCGACGGGCCTGTGCCACACGGACGAATTTACCCGGTCGGGCGATGACCCCGAAGGGATCTTTCCGGCCATCCTGGGCCACGAGGGCGCGGGCATTGTGCTGGAAGTGGGCGAGGGCGTCACGACGCTGGAACCCGGCGATCACGTCATCCCGCTTTACACGCCCGAATGCCGCGAATGCGACTATTGCCTCAGCGGCAAGACCAACCTCTGCCAGAAGATCCGCGTCACGCAAGGCAAGGGGCTGCTGCCCGACGGGACCACACGCTTTTCCATGCTGGATGGCACGCCCATTCATCACTACATGGGCTGCTCGACCTTCGCCAATCACACCGTGGTGCCGGAAATCGCGCTGGCCAAGGTGCGCAAGGACGCGCCTTTCGACAAGATCTGCTATATCGGCTGCGGTGTCACGACGGGGATCGGTGCCGTGATCAACACCGCCAAGGTCGAGATCGGCGCGCGCTGCGTGGTCTTTGGTCTGGGCGGCATCGGTCTGAACGTCATTCAGGGGCTGCGCCTTGCAGGTGCCGACCAGATCGTCGGCGTGGATCTGAACGACGACAAGGAAGAGACCGGCAAGTACTTCGGCATGACCGATTTCGTGAACCCCACCAAGGTCGATGGCGATCTGGTGGCGCATCTGGTCGAACTGACCGGCGGCGGGGCGGATTATTCCTTTGACGCCACCGGCAACACCAAGGTCATGCGCGACGCGCTGGAATGTGCGCACAAGGGCTGGGGCGAATCGATCATCATCGGCGTGGCCCCCGCCGGTGCCGAGATTTCCACGCGGCCCTTCCAGCTGGTCACCGGCCGGGTCTGGCGCGGCACGGCATTCGGCGGGGCCAAGGGCCGCACCGACGTGCCCAAGATCGTGGACTGGTACATGGCCGGCAAGATCGAGATCGACCCGATGATCACCCACAAGCTGACACTGGACGAGATCAACCACGGCTTTGATCTGATGCACGAGGGCAAGTCGATCCGGGCGGTGGTGGAATTCTGAGTGCGGTGCATCTGGCCGCTGTCGGATTTGAGTTGTAGTGGAAAGATGAAGTCCGGGTACGGTGCCCGGAGGTGTGAGCTTGCGGAGAGTGGCGCGTGAAACTGGTGGTGAACGGACAAGATCACGAGGTCGATGTCGAGCCCGACATGCCGCTTTTGTGGGTGCTGCGCGACGAATTGGGTATCACCGGGCCGAAATACGGCTGCGGGATCGCGCAATGCGGGGCCTGCACGGTGCATGTGGACGGGATCGCGGTGCGGTCGTGCCAGCTGGCCGCCGGTGACGTGGACGGTGCGGTGACGACGATCGAAGGGCTTGGCTCGCCAGAGGCGCTGCACGCGGTGCAGGCGGCCTGGATCGAACATCAGGTGGCGCAATGCGGCTATTGCCAGTCGGGGCAGATCATGCAGGCGGCCTCCTTTCTGGACCTCAATCCCAATCCCGACGACGACCAGATCAATGCCGCGATGAGCGGAAACCTGTGCCGCTGCGGCAGCTACCCGCGGATCCGCGATGCGGTGAAAACGGCGGCGCGCCGGATGCAGGGGGTCTGAGCCGTGGGACGTGTGAAAACGATCGCCCGGCGCAGTTTTCTGGTGGGCTCGGCGGCCATTCTGGGCGGGGTGGCCTTTGGCACCTATATGTACAGGCGGGAGGTCGAAAACCCGCTCGAGGCCGGACTGGTCCCCGGTGAGGTGACCTTCAACCCGTATGTCAAGATCGATGCGGAGGTGGTCACGCTGATCACGCCACGCGCGGATGTGGGTCAGGGTGCCTATTCGATCCAGGCGCATCTGATCGCCGAAGAACTGGACATTGATCTGGAGACGGTGCGGATCGAACCCGGTCCGCCGTCGCCGGCCTATTACAACGGCGTTGTGGCGGCAGAAGGGATGCCGATTGCCGCGACCTCGGACACGCTGATGGCGCGGACCGGACGGGGGGCTGCGGACGTGGTGGGCAAGCTGATCGGTCTGCAACTGACCGGCGGGTCCAGCACGGTGCCGGACATGTACGAGCGGCTGCGCATGGCCGGTGCGGTGGCCCGCGAGACCTTGATCGCGGCGGCGGCGGCACAGACCGGCCTGCCCGTGGATACGTTGCGCACGCAGGACGGCGCGGTGGTGCTGCCTGATGGCACGGCGCTGGCGTATATTGACCTGGCCTCCGTCGCAGCGGAGACGCCGGTGGTCACCGACGTCACGCTGCGCGATCCTTCCACGTGGCGGCACCTGGGCAAGGCGCATCAGCGCACCGACATCGTGGCGAAATCCACCGGGACGCAGCGCTACGGCATCGACCTGCGGATGGAGGGGATGGTTCATGCGACCACGCGGACCAATCCCGCGCTGGGCGGCGGGATCGTCGGGTTCGATTCCGCTGCCGCAGAGGCAATGCGCGGTGTGCAGGCGGTGCTGCCGATCAGCGGCGGTATCGCGGTGGTGGCGGACAACACCTGGCGCGCCTTTCAGGCGGCGCAGGCTGTCGTCTGTGATTGGGGACCATCCCCTTACATCGGCAACACGGCCGCGCAGTTCACCGCCGTCGCGGAGGCTTTCGTCGACGGGGCAGAGGACAGCCGCTTCAAGGATGAAGGGGATGTGGAGGCTGCGCTGGAAGCGGCGGATGATGTGCTTGAGGCGGAGTACCGCATTCCCTATCTGGCCCATGCGCCGCTGGAACCGATGAGCGTCGTGGTGAAACTGAGCGACGGACGGCTGGATATCTGGACCGGCACGCAGATCCCGCGCTTCGTGGAGCAGGGGGCGGCAGAGGTTGCGGGGATCGACGTGGATCAGGTGCATCTGCATGTGCAGATGTCCGGCGGCAGCTTTGGCCGGCGCCTTGAGGATGACTACATCCGGCAGGCGGTCGAGATCGCGGTGCAGATGCCGGACAGGCCGATCAAGATGGTCTGGAGCCGGGAAGAGGACATGACACATGACTTCCCGCGCCCTCTGGCGATCGCGCGCGCACGGGGGGCGGTGGCGCAAGGGGCGGTGGAGAGTTTCGATCTGGCGATCGCGGCACCTTCGGTGGCGGAATCCTCGCTGGGGCGGCTGGGCCAGCCTGCGGTGGGACCGGATGTGGCGATTGTCGCGGGCGCATGGGACCAGCCTTTCGCCGTGCCCAACTACCGGGTGACGGGCTACCGCGTGCCCGCGATGGTGCCGGTCAGTTCCTGGCGGTCGGTGGGGGCGTCGGGCAACGGCTTCCTGCACGAAAGTTTCATGGACGAGCTGTGTCACGCGGCAGGCGTCGATCCCCTGGCGGAGCGGCTGCGGCTGTGTTCGCACGACCTGTCCCGCGCCGTGCTGGAAGCGGTGGGAGAGATGTCGGACTGGGGGAGCGAGATGGCGCCGGGGCGCGGCCGGGGTCTTGCCTTTACGCTGGCCTTTGGCGTGCCGGTGGCGGAAGTCGTGGAGGTGACGGAGGTGGAGGGCAGGATCCGCATCGACAAGGTTTTCGTTGCCGCCGAGGTCGGGCGCGTGCTGGACCCGGTGAATTTCGAGGCGCAGCTGACGGGTGGGGTGATCTGGGGCCTTGGCCATGCGATGAACTGCGAACTGACCTATGAGGGTGGCGTGGCGCAGCAGGACAACTTTCATGTCTTCGAGGGGATGCGGTTGCATCAGGCACCGGTGATCGAGGTGCGTGGATTGGAGAATGGCGATGCCATACGCGGGATCGGGGAGCCGGGCGTACCACCTGCGGCCCCTGCGCTGGGCAACGCGATCTTTGCGGCGACGGGCAAGCGGATCAGGCAGCTGCCGTTCTCGAAAGAGGTGGATTTTCTATGAGAGCGCTGCTTTGTGCGCTGCTCGTCGCGGGGTCGGGGGCCGCGGCGCAGGAGGTCTCCCGCGAGGAGGGATTGGCGGCCTGGGACCGGATCTATGCGGTCGCCTCGCATCCGCGCTGCACGAACTGCCATGTCGGCGCACAGCAGGAACCGATGTGGGAGGGGCTTCGGTATCCGGCGGGGACTGTCCACGGCATGGGTGTGAAGGCGGACGAAAGCCGGATCGGCGCGGAAAGCATGCCCTGCCGGAGCTGTCATGTGACGGCGGCGGGTCGTGATCTGGCCACGCCTCAGCCTGCGCAGATCGACGACGCCTGGCGGTTGCCGCCGGTGGAACTGGACTGGCTGGGCGAGGACAGCGCGTCGGTCTGTGCGCAGCTGCGCGATCCGGCGCGGAATGACGGCAACGATATCGCCGGGCTGGTGACGCATCTGGAGACATCGGCCTTTGTCGCCTGGGGGTTTGCGCCGGGTGCGGGGCGGTCGGTGCCTCCCGGCGGCGTGGCACAGATTGCGGCGGATGTGCGCGCCTGGGGCGCGGCGGGAACCCCTTGCCAGTGATGCGCCGGGGGATGGGTTGCGTTTCGGTATATAAGGCCAAAAAGAGAAAGGGGCGGGTGGCGGCGGCGCTGCTTCGTCTTTGGCCTGGGTGTTCGGGGGAATGGGCGCAATGAGGTTTCATGTCGATTAACACGCCGCCCCTATCCGCTGGCCGGGCACTGGAGGCGTTGCGTGCGGGTTTTGCCGCACAGGCGGCGGGGCTGATGACCGTGTCCTGGATGCTGCACGGCCGGCCCGGGATCGGCAAGACCGAGATCGTGCAGCAATTGGCGGATGAGACCGGCGCGCGGCTTTATGATCTGCGGCTGACGACGATCGAGCCGCAGGACCTGCGCGGCCTGCCGTTCTACGATCATGACGCACGGCGGACGGTCTGGTATCCGCCCGAGGATCTGCCGGATGATCCGGACCGTCCCGCGATCCTGTTTCTGGACGAGTTGACGGCGGCCGCACCTGCCTTGCAGCCGACGGTCTATGGCTTGTTGCAGGAGCGGCGCGTGGGCCAGCACCCCTTGCCCGCATCCACGTTCATTGTCGCGGCGGGCAATACGGTGGAGGACGGGGCCATCGCCTATGAGATGGGGACGGCGTTGTCGGACCGCTTGGTGCATCTGTCACTGAGGGCCGAGGCGGGGGACTGGATCGCGCGTTTCGCCGTACCCTGCGGGGTGCATCCGGCGGTGACGGCCTTTATCCGGACGCGGCCCGATTTGCTGGATACGACAGAGGATGCGCTGCGCAAGGGGCAGATGATTGCCTGCACGCCGCGGTCCTGGGCGCGTGTGTCGACGCTGCTTCATGCGGTGCCAGACAAGGCGGTGCGCGATGTGCTGATCGCGGGGACACTGGGCGAGGCAGCCGCGGCGGAGTTCATCCTGATTGCCGAGGACATCGCGGCCACGGTGGAGGCGACCGCGATGCTGGAGGCCGAAGGCCGCGCGCGGCGCGAGATGTATCCCGAGAGCCTGCATGGGCTGACGGCCCTGGTCTATGCGCTGGTGACGCTGGCGGATGCGGCGACCCTGCCGTCCGTGATCGAGGTTCTGGCAGAGATGCGGACCCTGGGCGGGCAGTCTGCGGCCTTTGCGGCGCTGCCGCTGGGGGAACTGACCACCTACGGTTTCGAATTGCTGATCGACAAGGCGCTGAAGGCGGGGTGGCAGGAGGCGTTCCGCACATCGGAGGCCTATGCGGCCTATGCCGCAGAGCGTGATGCCGCCGGGCTGACGTGAGCGCGGGCGTTCATTCCGGGCGCGCGGGTCCGGCGCTGCGGGCCCTGGCGGAAGCGGACCCGGCGCTCGCGGCGCTGTCGCTGTGGTGTGTCCACCGGGACGGGGACGAGACGCGCACGGGCGGCGATACGATCACCTATGGACCGGAATTTGCGGATTTGCCCGGCCATGAGCAGCGCGGGCTGGCGGCGCATCACATCCTGCATGTGGCGTTGCGCCATTCCGCGCGGCAGGCCGATCTGGCACGGCGGCTGGGCGATGGGTTCGATGCCGCGCTGTTCAATCTGGCGGCGGATGCGCTGGTGAACGAGGCGTTGGTGCAGGCGGATCATGCATTGCCGCGCCCGGCGGTGACACTGACAGGGCTTTTGCACGCGGCGTTGCGGTTGCAGATCGAGGCCCCGGTGGCGCTGGCCGAGTGGGATGTGGAGCGGCTCTATTTCGCGCTGGCGTCGGGTGAAGGTCAGGACGGTGCGCGCCAGAAGGCGCAGGCCTATGCGCAGGCGCAGGATTTCGAGGCGGACCTCGAGCCGGAGCAGGGTGAGGCCGATGACGCCGGGACGGCGGAAAAGGCGGCGCGGTGGCGCCAGCACATGAGCCGGGCACTGGATGCGGGCCGTGCGGCGGGGCGCGGGATCGGGCGGCATCTGCACCGGCTGGCGGATGTGCCGCAGGCCCGCACACCCTGGGAGGTGATCCTGCGGCGATTGCTGGCTCAGGCGGTGACGGTCATGCCGCAACCCAGCGCGCGACGCCCGTCGCGGCGGTGGATCGCCACGACGGCCGAGGCGGTGCGTTCCGGTAACCCTGAACCCGGTTTTCAGCCGGGCCAACGGCCCCTGACGGATGTGCCGCGCATTGTCGTCGGGCTGGATGCCTCGAGCAGTATTGACGACGCACGTCTGGCGCTTTTCTGGTCCGAGGTGACGGGGATCGCCCGGCGGATGCGGGCGGAGGTGCATGTGCTGGTCTTTGACGACGCGGTGCGCCACCGGGCGCGGCTGGGAGTGGGGGAAAGCCGCTTCGATCTGCCCGCGTTGCCGCGCGGGGGCGGCACGGCGTTTGTTCCCGTGATCACCGAGGCGCAGGGGCTGGGCGCGTCGGTGCTGGTGATGCTGACCGATCTGGAAGGGGATGCTGGTCCGATGCCAAGGGGTTTTCCGGTGATCTGGGCGGTGCCGGAACCGGGCCGGACCGCGCCGCCCTTCGGGCGCCTGCTGGACCTGAGTGCCTAGGCCAGTGCTGCCGCGAGCCGGGCGTGGGCCGAGACGGCGCGGGCATCGAAGCTGATGTCGCGCAGGAAGACATTCTGCGACTGGTTGATGCGCTGCAGCAGGTCTTCGGTGAGGGGGCCCTGAAACAACCGGTCCTGAATGATCTGCCGTTCCTCGGGCGCGAGCCGCAGGACTTCGGGGCCGTCTTCGGACTGCACGGTGACATAGGTCAGCGGGGTCAGGTGCCACAGTTCCGATTGCTCGACCACCAGATGCAAGTGTCCCGCCCGCATGTCGCGGCCTGCGGCGATGCGGGTCAGCACATCGCGGGCCTCGACCTTGAGAAGATCCAGACCGCGTTCGGCGGCGGCGGGGTCGATCAGCGTTGCCCTGCGGCTGGCGGGAACGCGCAGCAGGCGCATTTCGACCCACCAGATCAACGCGATCATCAGGATCGGCGCCTGGGCAATGGGCAGGGCCAGGAAGTCATAAAGCACACCGACGCCAATCAGCGGCGACAATGTCAGCACGTAGCGGACCACCTGAAATTCGATGATCATCCGCAACCGTCTGCGAAGGCCCACGGAACCCTTGGGCCGCACCGTGACGCGCCCGAAAAACTTGCGCGGCAATTGGCGGACCTGGAGGATCGCGGGGTTGCGCAGGGTGTCGTGGGTCAGGATCAGCATGAGTGGGAGAATAGTGCAAATCCTGCTGTCCAAAAGGCATTTATCGCCGCAGGTGATCGAAGGGACTGGCACCATAGCGGGCCGAACTGGACATATTGAAACGGGTGTACTTGAAAAAACGGTTGTGCAAGTCTTGGACAAAAACAACCATCCAACAAGGAGTACCACCATGAAACACTTCACGTTCAAGACAGCCACTGCAACCGCGCTGGCGCTTGCGATCACGGCGGGCGGGGCGCTCGCTGCGGATATCACGATGAACCTTGGCTTTGGCGCACCCGAAGAGTCGCTCTATGGCCGGTTCGGCAAGATCTTCGAAGAGAAGGCCGAAGAATACACCAATGGCGCGATCGACGTGAAACTGCGCTGCTGCAACCAGATCTCGAGCGAGGACGAAGCGTTCAAGGCGATGCAGCTGGGCACCGTCGATGGGTTTGTCATCACCGCCAACAACGTATCGCCACACTGGCCGCTGATGGATGTCACCGTGCTGCCCTACATCTTTCAGAACAAGGAGCATCTTGCCCGCGTTCTGGATGGTGAGGTCGGCCAGCAGATGAAGGACAAGCTGCAGGAGGACACCAGTGTGCACCTGCTGGCCTTCGGTCCGGCGCTCTACCGGGATTTCTACAACTCCGTGCGGCCCGTCAACACGATGGCGGACATGCAGGGCCTGAAGATCCGCGTGCCCAAGAACGAGGTGATGATCGCGACGTTCGAGGCCTTTGGTGCCAACCCCGTGCCGCTGGCGTGGTCCGAGACCCCGACAGCGCTGCAGACCGGCACGGTCGATGGCGGGGACAACGGCACGTCCTTTATCCGCGACATGAAGTTCTATGAATTCGAACCGCATCTGGTCATTCTGGAGCATTTCGTGTCCTTCTCTCCGATCTTTGCATCCGATGCCTTCATGAAAAAGCTGAGTGACGAGCAGCGCGAGCAGGTCTTGCGGGCGGCTGCGGACGCGGGTGCGCAGTTCGCCGAAGAGGTCGCGTCCGAGACGGAAGAAGTCCGCGACTGGCTTGTGAGCGAAGGCGGCATGGCCATGACGACACCGGACAAGACCGAATTTGTCGCGGCGGCCAAGAAAGTTCAGGAAGATTTCGCGGCACAGCGCGGGGACGACTTTGTCGCGCTGGTCAAGGCCATTCAGGACGCCGCCAACTGAGCGGGCATTTTGAAGGGGGCGGCAGCGCCCCCTTTTTCCATGCCCGCCCGGATGGAAGGATTTCACCATGAGAGCCCTCAAATGGCTGGAACGCAATTTCGAAGAGCTGATCTGCTGCACCTGTCTGGTGATCATTGCGGTCGCGGTCTTTGCGCAGGTCGTGGCGCGATACCTGTTCGAGATCGCCCTGCACTGGACCGAGGAAACCGCGTCAATGGCGATGGTCTGGGCGGTCTATACCGGCGCGTCGCTTTGCGTGCGTGAGCGGTTTCACATCCGCATCATGGTCGCCGTGCAGGCCTTGCCGACCAGGTTGGGGCTTGCCGTGATCCTTGTCGCCGATGCGCTTTGGGCGGGGTTCTGCGTCTTCATGCTGCGGGTCAGCTGGGATTACCTTTATATCTTCTGGCGGTTCCCGGAAACATCACCGAGCCTTGGCATCAACCAGTTCTACCCCCAGACGATCCTGATCATCGGATACGGGCTCATGCTGATACGGCTTGTCCAGACCTATATCGGGTGGTGGCGCGACGGTGCGGAGGGACTGCCGGGAATGCTGGCCGAAACCGGTGATCTTGCGGAAGACGAGGCGCACATATGAGCCCTCTTGCCATCATCGCCATCGCCTTTGTCGTCTTTACCGTCATGGGGATCCCGCTGTTTGTGGCGGTTGGCCTGACCACGGCGCTGGCCATCTACATGATCGACATTCCCTATACGCTGATTGCGCAGACCGGATACGGCAGCCTGACGCCCTTCCCCTTGCTGACGATCCCGTTGTTCGTTCTGGCGGGGCGCCTGATGGAAGTGGGCGGCATGGCCACCCGGATGATTTCGATCGCGACCAATCTGGTGGGGGCCTATCGCGGGTCGATGGGGCTGGTGACGGTCTTTGCCTGCATGTTGTTTGCGGCCCTGTCCGGGTCGGGCCCCGCGACCACGGCTGCCATCGGGTCGGTCACGGTGCCGGCGATGAAGCGCGACGGATATGACGTGCCTTTCGCGGCGTCGATCACCGCCAGCGCGGGCGCCCTGGGCAGTCTCATTCCGCCCTCGAACCTGCTGATCATCTACGGGCTGGTGTCCGAGACCTCGATCCCGCGGCTGTTTCTGGCGGGGGTCCTGCCGGGGTTCATGGTGACCATGCTGCTGATGATCACGACCTACATCATCGCGCGGCGTCGCGGCTATGGCGGCAATGGTGATCCGTTTTCCTGGGGTCCGTTCCTGCGGGCGGCCTGGGATGGCAAGTGGTCCATCGGCGCGCCCGTGCTGATCCTGGGCGGTATCTACGGCGGTGCCTTCACACCTACCGAAGCCGCCGGGGTCGCGGTGTTCTATGCGCTGTTCGTGGGGATGGTCATCTACCGCGAACTGACGCTGAAAAAGCTGATCGACGCCTTGCGGTTCACCGCACTTCTGACAGGCATCCTGATCCTGCTGACACCGACGCTGGCCTTCGGACAGCTGACCGCCTTCTACGATGTGCCAGCCGCAGTGCAGGAAGGGATCACGTCGATCACGACCAACAAGTATCTGGTGCTGCTGCTGATCGGGGTTTTCTATATCTTCATCGGCACGTTCATGGAATCTCTGGCGCAGATCGTGCTGTTCACGGCCGTGTTCCTGCCGCTGGCCCTGTCGCTGGGGATCGACCCGGTGATGTTCGGCATCTTTACCGTCATCACCTGCGAGATCGGGTTCCTGACGCCCCCCCTGGGCGCGAACCTGACGGTGGCGGCGCGGATTTCCGGCATCTCGATCGAACGCATCTCGGTGGCGGTGCTGCCCTTCATCGGGGCCTATATCGTGGGGATGCTGATCCTGATCGCCTTCCCCGAGATCGCGACGATCCTGCCTGACTGGCTGTATGGCCCTGCACTTTAAGGAGGTTTTCCCATGTTCGATCTGATCCTCAAAGGCGGCGAGATTTTCGATGGGACAGGGGCGGAGGGGTTCGTCGGGGATGTGGCCATCAAGGACGGGCGGATCGTCGAGATTGCCCTGTCCGGCGACATCAACGAGGCCCGCGCGGAAGAGGTGATTGATGTCTCCGGCCTGACCGTGGCCCCCGGCTTTGTCGACATGCACACCCATTCCGATTTCACCCTGATCGCCGACGGCCGCGCCGAAAGCCAGGTGCATCAGGGCGTCACGACCGAGGTGATCGGACAATGCGGCATATCCTGCGCGCCGGTGGTCAGCCATGACGCGATCAAGGCGGTTGCCCCGTGGCATACGAAGGACGCCAAGCACAGGAACTGGCTGGGCTTTGGCGAATACCTCGACGTGCTGGACGAGGTCGATCTGGGCGTGAATGTCATGGCCTTTGTGGGTCACGGCACGGTTCATCGCGCCATTCTTGGCGGTGAGTTGCGCGCCGGTGAGCCGGAAGAGGTGGCCGACATGGCGCGGCTGGTCGATCAGTGCATGGACGAAGGCGCGGGCGGGTTTTCATCCGGGCTGGAGTATTTCCCCGGCATCCTGGCCGCGCCGGAACATCTGGTGCCCATGTGCGAGGTCGCAGCATCACACGGGCGGCTTTACGCGACCCATGTGCGCAACCGCGACACACATTACGATCTGGGCTTTGCCGAAGCCATTGCCACCGCGCGGCAATCGGGGGCCAAGCTGCAGATCAGCCATATCCAGCCCAAGTACGGCGCGCCGGATTATGCGATGGACCACACGCTCGAGATGATCGAAATGGCGCGGCGGTTCGACTGTGACATCGCCTTCGACGTGATCCCGCATGACTGGAACCATACGCTGATGGCGGCGATCCTGCCGAAATGGGCGCAGGCCGGTGGCGTCGAGGACGTGATGAAGCGGCTGTCCAATCCCGAAGACCGCGAGCGGATCAAGGCCAATCCGCAACCCATGTGGCTGATCGTCAAGGCAGAGAGATGGTCGGATATCGTGCTGCTGAACGCGACGCACAACAAGGATCTGGTCGGCATGGATTTCGCCGAGATCGGTCGGATGCGCAATTGCCACCCCTATGATGCGGTGCTGGACATTCTGCTGGAGGAAGGCGACGAGATGATGGCCTGTATCTGGTCTTCGAAATCCTTCCGCAATTCCGATGTGGATCTGTGTCTTCAGCAGGATGCCTGTGCGGTGATTTCCGATACCGTCGCGATCGCAAACGAAGGCATCCTCAAGGATCACATCGGGTCGCTGTCAGGCTACGGCTGGGCGGCGCGGTTCCTGCAATACTATGTGCGCGACCGCAAGGTGCTTACACTGGCGCAGGGCATCGCCAAGATCACCTCGATCCCGGCCAAGCGGCTTGGGATCAAGGAACGCGGGATGCTGAAAGCGGGGTATCACGCGGATATCTGCGTGTTCGACAAGGCGGCGATTGCCAGCAATGCCACGGCGAAACACCCGCGCCGCTATGCGTCCGGCATCGCGCATGTGCTGGTCAACGGCCAGCTGTCGATGCGCAGCGGCAAGCGGACGGACGTCAACGCGGGGATCGTGCTGCGGGAGTTCGCGGCGGCCTAGGCCGGTGTCCTGACCCCGTCACCCACTGCGCCAATCTCGCAGATCAGGTCGCGTACTGCCTGCACCCCTTCGCGGGCGCGCAGATTGGTAAAGACAAAAGGCCGCGTGCCGCGCATCTTTCTGGCATCGCGGTCCATCACCGACAGATCCGCGCCGACATAGGGTGCCAGATCGGTCTTGTTGATCACCAGCACATCCGAACGGGTGATCGCGGGGCCACCCTTGCGCGGAATTTCCTCGCCCGCCGCCACGTCGATCACATAGATGGTGAGGTCGGCGAGTTCGGGGCTGAAGGTGGCCGACAGGTTGTCGCCGCCGCTTTCGATCAGGACAATCTCGACCTCCGGATGCCGCTTCACCATCTCCGCCACGGCGGCCAGGTTGATCGAGGCATCCTCGCGGATCGCGGTATGCGGGCAGCCGCCGGTTTCCACGCCGATCACCCGATCCTGCGGCAAGACCTGCATCCGCATCAGCGCCTCGGCGTCTTCCTGCGTGTAGATGTCGTTGGTGATCACGCCCATCGAATGGGTGTCGCGAAAGGCTTCGCACAGGGCGGCGGTCAGCGTGGTCTTGCCCGCGCCCACGGGGCCGCCGATGCCGATGCGCAAAGGGCCGTTCAACTTGGTCATGTCTGGAAAATCCTTGCGTATTGGGTTTCGTGATGCATCGACGCGATGTCGGTGAGATAGGCGGTTGACGTCAGCCGGTCGAGGTCGCCATCGCGGGTGTCCTGCGCGATCTCGAGGCAAAGGGGGGCAAGGGCGCGGGTGATCTCCTGCGCCTGTGTCTGGCCGACGGGGGCAAGGCGTTGACCGGCGGCCACGAGGTTGGCGGCAAAGGCGTGCAGATACATCGAGACGGTCAGCGTCAGGGGCAGGTTCTGGACCTGTGCCGCATGGCCCACGGCGACGGGGTATGTCATCGCGGTGGTCCCTGTGCCCCAGACCTCGGCGGTTATTCTGCAGAACGCGGCGCCTTGCAGGTCCGTCTCGCGCAGCCGCCCGGATGAAGGGGCAAAGGCACGGGCGGTGGCGTTGATATGGGCCAACGCCTGATTGTCCGGCGCGTGATAGGCGGCGGCGATGACCAGCGCATCGGCGTGGCCGGTGCCATGGCGCAGCACCTCTGCGATCCAGTGGTGCAGGCTGACCGCATCTGTCACATCCCCAGCCTCCGCCGCAGCCTCAAGCCCGTGGGAATAGCTGAACGCCCCCACCGGATAGGCGGGTGAAAACCACTGCGCCAGCGTCAGGATTGCAGCTTCAGTGGGCATGGCTGTGGGTGCGACCGTGGCCATAGGCGCCCCCTTCGGGCGTGAAGGGTTCCTCGATCTCGCGCAGGGTGGCCCCCAGCTTGCCCAGCATGTCGCGGATCACATGGTCGCGCTGAATAAGCAGACGATCCGCTTCGATCTGACAGGGCATATGGCGGTTGCCGATGTGCCACGCGAGACGCACAAGGTCCGGGCCGGTGATCTCCAGCAGCGCCTCTGGCGCGGGGCGGATGCCGATCTTGCGGCCGTCGGGCAGCACGAGGGCATCGCCGTCGTTCAGCGATGTGGTCTGTTCCAGATCGACGGTGAAACGCGTTCCGCCGTCCGAGGTCAGCACCTTGCGGCGCAGGAAACGGTCGTCGTAGGTGAGGGTCACGGTGTCATCCGGGTGGTGGTCGTGGATCACGGTCTGGGCAATGGGATGGGTCATTCGGGGGCCTTAAAACATGAAATAACGCTGCGCCATGGGCAGCACGTCGGCGGGTTCGCAGGTCAGGAGTTCACCATCCGCGCGGACCTCGTAGGTTTCGGGGTTCACCTCCACCTTCGGCAGCGCGTCGTTCAGGATCAGATCGCGTTTGCCGATCCCACGGGTGTTCTGCACCGCGATGGTCTGCTTGGCGAGCCCCAGCTTTTCGCGGATGCCTGCGGCCTGAGCCGCCTCCGACACGAAGATCACGGCGGAATGTTCGACCGACCGGCCAAAGGCCCCGAACATGGGCCGCGAATAGACCGGCTGCGGCGTGGGGATCGACGCATTCGGATCGCCCATCTGCGCCATGACGATGGTGCCACCCATCAGGACCATCTCGGGTTTCACGCCAAAGAACGCAGGGTTCCACAGCACCAGATCGGCGCGTTTGCCTTCCTCGATGCTGCCGATCTCGCGGCTGATGCCGTGGGCGATGGCCGGATTGATGGTGTATTTCGCGATATAACGGCGCACGCGGAAATTGTCGTTCTCGCCGGTCTCCTCGGCCAGACGCCCGCGCTGTTTCTTCATCTTGTCGGCGGTCTGCCAGGTGCGGATCAGCACTTCGCCCACCCGGCCCATCGCCTGTGAGTCAGATGCGATGATCGAAAAGGCACCCATGTCGTGCAGGATGTCCTCTGCCGCAATCGTCTCGCGCCGGATGCGGCTTTCGGCAAAGGCCACGTCCTCGGGGATGGATTTGTCGAGATGATGGCAGACCATCAGCATGTCCAGATGCTCTTCCAGCGTGTTCACCGTGAAAGGGCGCGTCGGGTTGGTGGAGGATGGCAGGACATGCTCTTCGCCACAGATCTTGATGATATCAGGCGCATGGCCGCCACCCGCGCCTTCGGTGTGAAACGCATGGATGGTGCGGCCTTTCATGGCGGCCACGGTGTTCTCGACAAAGCCGGACTCGTTCAGCGTGTCGGTGTGGATCATCACCTGCACGTCCATCGCATCGGCCACCGTGAGACAGCAGTCGATGGCGGCAGGGGTGGTGCCCCAATCCTCGTGCAGTTTCAGCGCGCAGGCCCCGGCGTTGATCTGTTCCTCCAACGCAGCAGGAAGCGACGCATTGCCCTTGCCCGCAAAGGCCAGGTTCATCGGAAAGGCATCCGCCGATTGCAGCATCCGCCCGATGTGCCAGGGCCCCGGCGTGCAGGTGGTGGCCAGCGTGCCATGGGCGGGGCCGGTGCCGCCGCCCAGCATGGTCGTGAGGCCAGAATGCAGCGCATCCTCGATCTGCTGGGGGCAGATGAAGTGGATGTGGCTGTCGAAGCCACCGGCGGTCAGGATGCGGCCTTCGCCTGCGATGGCTTCGGTGCCGGGGCCGATGATGATGTTGACGCCCGGTTGCGTGTCGGGGTTGCCCGCCTTGCCGATCTTGTGGATGCGCCCGTCCCGAAGGCCCACGTCGGCCTTGTAGATGCCGGAATGGTCCACGATCAGCGCGTTGGTGATGACGGTATCCACCGCTCCCTCGGCGCGGGTGGCCTGCGACTGGCCCATGCCGTCGCGGATCACCTTGCCGCCGCCGAATTTCACTTCCTCGCCGTAAGACAGCGCGTTGCCGCCCGTGCCGCCCGATTGCGCGGCCCCCGCCAGTTCGGCGGTCAGGTCACGCTCGACCTCGATGATCAGATCGGTATCGGCAAGGCGCAGTCTGTCGCCCACGGTGGGGCCGAACATGGCCGCGTAATCGCGGCGGGAGATGGAGGCGGGCATCAGAGGTCTCCCATCACGGTTGCATTGAATCCGAACACCTTGCGGCTGCCGCCAAAGGGGATCAGGCTGCACCTCGCGGCGCTGTCCCGGTTCGAACCGGACGGCGGTGCCTGCGGCGATGTCCAGCCGCATGCCGCGGGCGGCGGCGCGGTCGAAATCCAGCGCGGCGTTCGCCTCGGCAAAGTGGTAGTGGCTGCCCACCTGAACCGGCCTGTCGCCCGTGTTGGCGACCATCAGCGTCAGGGCGGCGCGATCGGGGTTCAACGTGATGTCGCCCTCAGCCACAAACATCTCTCCTGGTATCATGTCACGTCCCCCTGCTTCATCTTTCCATTACAACTCATATCTCAACGTATCGGATTGTGGACGGTCACCAGTTTGGTGCCGTCAGGGAATGTCGCCTCGACCTGTACGTCGTGGATCATCTCGGCGATGCCCTCCATGCACTGATCGCGGGTGATCACCTGCGCGCCCGCCTCCATCATGTCGGCGACGCTGCGGCCGTCGCGGGCGCCTTCGACAACCGCGTCGGTGATCAGGGCGATGGCCTCGGGGTGGTTCAGCTTCACACCGCGGGCCAGCCGTTTGCGGGCCACCTCGGCGGCCAGTGCGATCAGCAGTTTGTCTTTTTCTCTTGGGGTCAGGTTCATGTCAGATCATCCAGGGTCGGGGCAGGGGACCGTCCGACAGATGGGTCAGGACGGGGATCAGGGTTTGGCGCAGCACAAAGCTGTCGCGGGCGAGAATGCGGACCACCAGTGTGTCGCGTCGCAGGAGGCTGGCACCGGCGGCGGGGCCAAGCAGGGCACGCACGGGATCGAGATGCGCCTCGGCGTCCGCTGCCACGTAAAGGACGCAGGCGAGCGCCGCAGCACCATTTGCGGTGAAGGGCCGTGCCAGATGGGCGGCGATATCGCCGCTCAGATGCGCGGCGTCCCGAAAGAGCGGAACGCCATCGCGGGTCACGTCGATCCTGTCGTTCAGGCGCGCAGCCGTGAGCGTTTCCCCCATCGCGGTCCTGCCAAAAACCAGAGGTTCGCAGAGCAACAGGCGCGCATCCGGTGCCAGATCGACCGTCAGGCGGCGGCAGAGATCCGCCCCCTGAAACAGGATGGTTTCCTGCGGCAGCCAGTGCAGCCTCGCGCCCGCGCCAACCGTCAGTCTGGTCGTGATCCGCCCGACCTCCCCCGGTTGGGCGCGATAGGCGCGTTCGGCGGCCTGGGTCGTCAGGTGAAGCGCCGTGCCGGGCAGGGCGGTCGCGGTCAGGTTGAACCGATCCCCCCCGGTCACGCCGCCTGCGGTGTTCACGATGACCGCGTCAAGCGCAACGCCCGCCGGTCTGGGAAAGACCAGTTTCAGCGATCCGGCCTGCCGCAGATCCCCGATGACGGAGGCTGCGCCCCGGCGCTTGGCCGTCAGCACGCCCTCGCCACGCGCGCGGGGCGGCGCGGGTGTCAGCGGACAAAGCGAATGGGGCAGCGGTGCGTTGATGGGACGGTCCAGTATGTGAGCAGACAAGGCGCAGGCCGTGCCTGCGCGCCTGATCCTGTCAGAGCTGCCCTGGGATATCTAGCGTCTCGGTCGGGCAAAAACCCAAGGTGCCGGTGATCGCGCCGGTCTGCCCAAAAATGAGGCGATTTTCGCCGCGCCCTATCCCGGTGGTGGCGTGATCGCCTCTGCCAGGGTGCGCCGTTGCAGACGGCGTTCGCGATAGGCGATGAACAGACCCGAGGAGAATATCACCGCCGCGCCGATGAAGGTGAAGATGTCGGGGATTTCGGCAAAGAACCATGCGCCGATCAGTGCCGTCCAGATCAGTTTGAGAAAGTCGAAGGGCATCAGCGCGGTCGGGTCGGTTTCCTTGAGCGACTGGCTGAGCGACATCTGGGCGATGGTGCCGAAAAGGCCGATCAACATGAGCCAGCCCAGGGTGCGCAGGCCGAAAGGCTCCCACACCCAGAGCGCCGGAAAGACAGAGAAGAGCCCAAGGAAAATGCCCATGTAGGCCACGATGGTCAGGCTGGCTTCCGTCCGCGACAGCACCTTGATGATCACCATCGCCACGGCCCAGAGTGCGGCAGAACCGGTCACAAGCAGGGCCCCGGCGTCCAGGGCCACCAGACCGGGGCGCAGGATGATCAGCATCCCCGCAAAGCCCATGGCGATCGCCAGCCAGCGCGACGCCTGAAACCGTTCACCCAGCACCAGCACCGCCAGCACGGCCATGAAGATCGGTGCGGTGAAGCTGAGCGCCGTGACCTTGGCCAGCGGAGAGATCGACAGGGCGGTGAAGAACATGAGCATGGCGGCGATGTTCACGATCCCGCGCAGGGCGTGCAGCCCGATCCGCTGCGTCCGCAGCACGGCAAACCGTGACCGCATCAGAAGCGGCAGCAGAAAGGCCAGCCCGAAGATGTTGCGAAAGAAGGCGATCTGGAAGGGCGGCAGCACGTCCGAGACATAGCGCACCAGCGCATGCATGATCGAGAAAGCGACCGTGGAAAGGCACATCAGCAAGATGCCATGCAGCGCCGGGGATTGCCTGTCCCAGAACGCTGTCAGCCCTCGAGCGGTGGAGGTGGGTTGTGTCATCGGGCCTCTTGTCTGCGATCGGGCGACAGTGCCGCGCGCTTTCGTCTTTTGAGATAGACGCGGCAGCCTCCTTTGGCAAACGGAGCAGGGAATAAGACAGGGCAAAGCCTTGACCGAATGGTGTCCTGCTACATTTCCAGTCCTGAAGCCCAGAGCGACGGCGCTGATACCGTGATGGTGATGATGACGCGCCCTGCAGCCCGGACAGAATATTCCCGAAACCAAGACAATTGGTGGTGTGACGACCCGTTCTCCCCGCCGGCCCCAGCCCCATCGACGCAAGCGCCTTTACGCCATGAAAAACCTGACACACCCAAGTATGGGGATCGACAGCCGCGCGGGAGACTGCAATAGGTCGCGTTTCGTTCCCCTGCCAGCCCGGAGTTCCTGAATGTTGCTCAATGTAACAGCCGATTTGACCTATTCCGCAACGCAGACCTGCGATGTCCTGCTTCAGATCGAAGCGAGCATGGACGCGGGCCAGCGCTGTGACACCAACCGTCTTTTGCTGATGTCCGGCACGCAGATGCGCCAGACGGAGGGCGAGGACGGGATCGGCCTGCGCCGCTGGATTTCGGTGACGACTCAACTGCAGTGTCGGTATGAAACGCAGGTCGAGGTGACCCGGCCCGCCGTCGATCTGACCCAGCTGAACGAGACACCGCGCTACGAGCTTCCGGGATCCGTGATCGGCTATCTGATGCCGTCCCGGTACTGCCAGTCCGATCTGTTTCTGGATTTCGTTGCCAGCGAGTTCAACGGCGCGCAGGGCGGAGCGCTTGTTCAGGCAGCACGCGACTGGATCGCGCGCAGTTTCACCTACGACAATGCGGCCAGCGACGCGGGCACCACTTCCACGGACAGTTTCCAGTCCCTCCATGGCGTCTGCCGGGATTACGCGCATGTGTTGATCTCACTGGTGCGGGCCGCCGGGATTCCGGCCCGTTTCGTCAGCGCCTATGCGCCCAACGTCACGCCGCAGGATTTTCACGCGGTTGTCGAAGTCTATCTTGACGGCGCCTGGCACCTTGTCGATGCGACGGGCATGGCGCAGGCGACGGACATCGTGCGTATCTGCGTGGGACGCGATGCGGCGGATGCGTCCTTCCTGACCTCCTATGGCGCTTTGACCCTGGTGGAGCAGAAGGTGCAGGTAACGACCGGCGCGACCTGACCGACGGTTTGATCCGCGTGTGGATGCCCGCCGCGTGACGGGCGGAAAACCGAAACGCAGGTCTATTGTATCGTTAATCTTTCCCGCTTAGAGCTTGGCAGAGCGCGTGGTGCGTCTTTGGCTGTCGTGGATATCGAAATGACCTATTGTGTTGGCCTTCATCTGAATCGTGGTCTTGTGTTCATGTCCGACACGCGGACGAACGCGGGGGTCGACAATTTTTCGACCACGAAAAAGATGTTCTCCTGGGATGTTCCGGGGGACCGGTCGATCACGATCATGACAGCGGGCAATCTGGGCACGACACAGGCGTTGATCAGCATTCTTGAGGAACGCTCCAAGATCCTTGCGGAACGCAAACCGTCGATCCTTGAACTGCCGACCATGTTTCAGGTCGCGCGACTGGTGGGGGCGACCCTCAAGGAAGTGATTCAGGGTGGCGGGGCCGAAGGTCAATCCGCTACCTCCGCCTTCAAGGCGTCGGTTATCGTGGGTGGCCAGATCAGAGGCGGCCTGCCGACCGTGTTTCTGGTCTATCCCGAAGGCAATTTCATCGAAGTCACCGAGGATACGCCGTTCTTTCAGATCGGCGAGACGAAGTACGGAAAGCCCATCATCGTGCGTGCCTATGACCCGGACATGAGCTTTGAGGAGGCGGTGAAGTTGCTGATGGTCTCGTTCGATTCGACGATCAAGGCGAACCTGTCGGTCGGTCTGCCGCTGGACCTGCAGATATACGAGGCCGACAGTTTCAAGCTGGACCAACAGCCGCGGGTGACAGCGGACGATCCCTATTTTCAGTCGATCAGCACCGGCTGGGGGAAGCGTTGAAGAACGCCCTGACGCTTTTGCCAAGCTACACCCGGACCTGAGCGTCACCCGACGGTGGCCACATCCACGGCCTGCGTGTTCTTTTGCCCGCCTGCCGACCGCAGGTGGCCCCGCACCGGCGCCACATCGGAATAGTCGCGGCCGTACCCAGCAACAATGTGATCGGTGCCCACCAGCGTTGCGTTGGTCGGATCGTATTCGATCCATCCCTGTTGCGTGCCGCACCACGCCCGGACCCAGGCATGCATGGCATCGGCCCCTTCCAGCTTGACCCCTCCGGGCGGCGGCAGGGTGCGCAGATATCCGCTGACATAGCCCGCCGGGATGCCCAGCGATTGCAGGCCGATGATCATGATATGGCTGAAGTCCTGACACACACCACGGCGCAGGCGGAAGGCGTCGGCGGCGTCGGTGTCGACGGTTGTGGCGGTCGCGTCGAAGGTCATCGTGTCGTGCAATGCCTTGCCGATGCGGATCACGTTGGCGGTGACACTGGCGGAATGGTCGTAGAGATCCTGCGCAAACTCGCGGATTGCGGGGTTCGGGGGCAGGCGCGGGCTTGGCCCCAGAAAGTGCAGCGGCGAGGCAGGGGTCAGATCGCGGAGCGCCGCGCAGTCCGCGCGCATCTGCGCCAAGGGGGGCGAGCGGTCGAGCCAGGGCAGCGGCGGATGCATGTCCACATGGCAGGACAGGCGGATCGACATCTCCTTGTGCGGATCGCGGTGGGTGCAGGAGGTCGCGATGTTGCCGAAGAAATCCACCGAATCAGAGCGCGACTCGGGTTCGGGAAAGATCTCGAGCAGATGGGTCGTGAGGCTTTGGCGGTCCGGCAAGGTCCGGGGCAACACGCGGATCAGATGGCGGCTGTTCGCGGCGGGCTGATCGTAATAATGCGCGATGGTCAGGCGGATGGAATAGATCATCGTTCAGGCCAGATGGTAGACGTTGAGTGTATCGGAGATGGCCCAGATGTCCTGCTTGATCCGGATCAGCGTCTCGGGTGCACATCAAGGAAGGATCGCTTGTCGCGAGCTGCGTTTCCAGCAGCAGAACCTGACGCGCGACATGGCTCATGTTGTGGTCCTGATGGGTGGCGGGCAGATTGGCAACGTGTTCCTTGCTGCGCGTGATGTGATAGCGGACAGAGCGCGGATTGCGGGGATCGAGCGCCAGCAGATCGGTCACCGAGGTGGCGCTGGCGGCGATCTGAAAGCGGGTGCGGTGGGACACGACGCTGTCCCCGATTTCCAGCGCCAGATCCAGCGCACCGCTGGCGGCATCCGCCGACAGGCAGGCCGCCAGCAGGTCGCACATATTCGCCGCCCGTTCGAGCGAGGTGCCGATGCTGAGAAAACGCCAGCCATCCGAGCGGTACATGTTTTCATGCACGAGACCCGCGAACCCCGTGACCTGACGCAGCAACCTGCTGATCTGGACGGGAATGTCGTTGAGCGGGACTGGAATGCCTTCGAGGGTCTTTGCGTCCGCGACCAGCCCGCGCAGCGCCATCATCCCGTCGGGGGAAAAGCGGTCATTGATGCGCGATGCCGATTGCAGCGCCAGCTTCAGCGGTGCGTCGAACCGTGCTGCCACCGCTGCCGCGTTGGGTTCCACGCCGTTCATCAGGTGATCGCGCATATAGGTCGGCATGGCATCGTCATGGTCCGCCCCGTCGCAGATCCTTGCGAAATAGGCGCGGAACATGCGCATGTTCTGCTCTGCCCTTTCGACATAACGCCCCAGCCAGAAAAGATTGTCCGCCGCCCGGCTGGGCAAAAGCGCGTGATGCGGGCTGCGCAATTCGCCGTTGCGGGCAAGCGACAACAGGCTGGGCGTGCTGACGCGGTTGGCGCTGGTGACCCAGACATCCGCCACCTTGCCGCCGCGTTGCATCGCCAGCGCCTTGGCGTCGTCCCCCGCGCTGATCCGTGCATAGCCGCCCGGCATCACGGCCCAACCCTTGTCCGTGCGCCCCATGGAAATGCGGATACACATGGGCCGCGCCACCAGCTGGCCGTTTTCCCAGACCGGTGTGGTCGACAGGGTCACGGCTTCCTGCCCGACAAGGGTATGGCCGTGCGATTTCAGCAGATCGGCCAATTGCTGTGCCTCCGGTCCGTCCGCCAGGGTGCCAAAGGCGGTGGTGCGCGGATCGGCCATCAGCGGCACGGTGGAAAAGGCATCCCCCACCATCATCCGCGCCCTGTGCGCAAGAACATGGTCGCGCTGGCTGTCCTGTCCGCACCACCAGGTGGCGATGTTGGGCAGCGTCAGGGGGTGGCCCAGATGCGCACGCGCGATCTTGGGGAAAAACGCCATCAGGGCGCGCGTTTCGAGCACGCCTGCGCCCACCATGTTGACCGTCTTGAGAGACCCGTCGCGGATCGCCTGCACCAGCCCGGCCGCGCCCAGCATCGAATGTGCATCAAGCTCGAGCGGGTCGAACATCGCGCTGGGCAGGCGGTTCCAGAGCAGGCTGACGGGTTTCAACCCCGCCACCGTCCGCACCATGGCCCTGCCGTCCTGCACGATCAGATCCTCGCCCTCGACCAGCAAAAGACCCAGATACCGCGCCATATAGGAATGTTCGGCATAGTTCTGGTTCATCGGGCCGGGTGAGAGCAAGGCGACCTCGCCCGATGACCGTCCCTTGATTTCCATCAGACGCTGCTGGAATTCCTGAAAGAACCCCGCCAGACGGTGAATGTTCGCGCCTGCGAAGAAGTTGGGGAACACGCGGCTCATGGCGATGCGGTTCTCGATGGCGAAACCGGCGGTCGAGGGTGCCTCGACCAGATCGCTGATGACCCACCACTTGCCGTCCGGCCCGCGCCCGATCTCGAAGGACAGGCTGTTCAGCAGGTGGGTGCCGGGTTTGACCGTGCCCATCATCGGGCGCAGCCAGGCGGGGTTCTGGGCGAGCAGCTGGGCGGGAAGCTGGCCCGTGGTTACCAGATCGTTGTCGCCGTAGAAGTCCTGAAGGATGTATTCCAGCAGGTCGGCCCGTTCGATCAGCCCGTCGGAAATGACCTGCCATTCATCCTCGCCAATGATCACGGGAATATGGCTGAGGGGCCATTCGCGTTCCATCGACAGGGTTTCGTCGTACTGGCGATAGAGTACCCCCGCGTCGCGCAGGTATTGATCCCCGCGCGAGAAACGGGCCGCCAGTTCATCCGATCCCAGCGTGCTCAGATGGGAAAAGAATGCGGACCAGACGGGTTTGATCGTCCCGTCGGGTGCCAGCATCTCGTCGTTGGAGGGCGGCCTGCCGTTGCCCTGCACACCGTAGGACGCCAGCAAATCCTGCTGGGTCTGTCGCTCTGCGCTACGGTTCGGCGTCTGCATGGATCAAAGACCCGCCCGGCGGCGCAGGTCCAGTGTCATCGGAAATTCCGGATGAGGCCGCTCGGGCGCGGGCGGTGTGCTGCCGGCGCTGTGGCCCATCTTCTCGAACCTGCTCAGCCGCCGCGCCTCTGCCTCGTTGCCATTGACCGGGAAGGTGTCGAAATTGCGCCCGCCGGGGTGGGCGACGTGATACCGGCATCCGCCCAGCGATTTGCCCGTCCAGGTGTCAAAGATATCGAAGGTGAGGGGTGCGTCCACCTCCAGTACCGGATGCAGCGACATCGCGGGTTTCCACGCCTTGTAGCGCACCCCGCCGACGCGCGTGCCATTGGTCGCGGTCGGTGTCATCGGCACCGTGCGGCGGTTGGCTGTCACGGTATAGCGGTCGGGATTGGCCCCGGTCAGCGTGACCTGAAGCCGCTCGGACGAGCTGTCGGTATAGCGCACGGTGCCGCCGATCGCGCCGGTTTCGCCCATCACATGCCAGGGCTCCAGCGCCTGCCGCAATTCCAGCGTGATGCCTTCATAGGTGACCTCGCCGCAGAAGGGGAACCGGAACTCGGCCTGTGCCTTGAACCAGTCGGGATCGAAGGGCATGTCGTGGGCGCGCAGGTCCGCCAGAACCTCCAGAAAATCTTCCCAGATGAAGGCGGGCAGCATGAAGCGGTCATGCAGGGTGGTGCCCCAGCGGGTCAGAGTGCCGCTGATCGGCGCTTCCCAGCAGCGGGCGATGATGGCGCGCAGCAGCAGTTGCTGGGCAAGGCTCATGCGCGGGTTCGGCGGCATTTCGAAGCCGCGAAATTCCACCAGACCCAGCCGCCCGGTCGGACCATCGGGCGAGAACAGCTTGTCGATGCAGATCTCTGTCCGGTGGGTATTGCCGGTCACGTCGATCAGCGCGTTGCGCAGCAGGCGGTCGGTCAGCCACGGCGGCGGCGGCGTGCCGTCGGAGGGCGGCCAGATCTGGTCGAGCGCGATTTCCAGCTCGTAGAGCCCGTCATGGCGCGCTTCGTCGATGCGCGGTGCCTGTGAGGTCGGGCCGACGAACGTGCCGGCAAAGAGGTAGGACAGGCTGGGGTGGCGCTGCCAGAAGAGGATCAGGCTTTTCAGCAGATCGGGGCGCCGCAGGAAGGGGCTGTCGCCGGGCGTGGCCCCGCCGACTACCACATGGTTGCCGCCGCCGGTGCCGGTATGGCGCCCGTCGGTCATGAACTTGTCGGCCCCCAGACGGCACTGCCGCGCTTCTTCATAGACGGTTTCGGTGGTGTGCACACAGGCGTCCCAGCTTGCGGCGGGGTGGATGTTCACCTCGATCACACCGGGGTCCGGGGCGATGCGCATGACCTCGACACGGGGGTCATGGGGCGGCGCGTAGCCTTCGATCAGAACCTTGTGGCCGGTGGACTTCGCTGCCGCCTCGACGGCGGCGATCAGCTCCAGATAATCCTCGAGCGTTTCGACCGGAGGCATGAAGACGCAGAGCCTGCCATCGCGCGGCTCCACCGAAAGGGCGGTGCGCACGCGACCACTCAGATCGCCGAGAACCTGTTCGACCTGCTCCTGTCCCGCGCTGCCTTGGGTGCGGTGAGCGACGGGCTGATCGGGTTGCTCCGGCGCCGCCTGCAGGTCCGCTGCCGGGGGCAGGGGGGCGCGGGGTTCGGTGGGGTCTTGCGGGACGATGAAGGGATACTGCGTTTCGGGGATATGGGGCAGAGTGCCGAGCGGCAGGCGGTAGCCGACGGGGCTGTCGCCCGCCACCAGAAACACCTTGCCGCGCCGCAACTCCCAAACCTCGGACATCCAGCGGCTGGACGCCCGCGCCTGCCAGCGCTGCACCGGCAGAACGTAGCCTGCGGGCGTGGTCAGCCCGCGTTCGAACACCCGCGCGATGCGGGCGCGTTCTTCGGGATCGGCCAGTTTGGAATTGTCGGGGGTCACGTTCGCGGGCAGATTGCCCTCCTTGATGATCCACTCTGCCGGGTCTTCGTAGGCGGGCAGGACGTTCTGCGTCGGCACATCCAGATGTGCCGCGATGGCGGACAAGAGCGCCTGCGCATCGTCGGGGCCGACATCCTCGCGGGTGTCTTCCTGCGCCAGCAGATCGGGGTTCTGCCAGATCGGCTGCCCGTCCTTGCGCCAGTAGAGCGAAAAGGTCCAGCGCGGCAGTGTTTCGCCCGGATACCATTTGCCCTGCCCGTAGTGCAGCAGGCCGCCGGTCGAAAACCTGTCCTGCAACCGCCGCATCAGCTTGTCGGCCAGACCACGCTTGGTGGGGCCGACGGCATCGGAGTTCCATTCGGCGCTCTCGAAATCGTCGATCGACACGAATGTCGGCTCGCCCCCCATGGTGAGGCGCACATCCCCGGCGTCGAGCCGCTTGTCCACCGCCTTGCCAAGCGTGTTGAGCGCCTCCCATGCGTCATCGGAGAAAGGTTTGGTGATGCGTGGATGTTCCGCCGTGCGGGTCACCTTCATGTCGAAGGAGAAATCGACATCCGCCGCGCTCGCCACGCCCGAAATCGGGGCGGCGTGGCGATAGTGGGGCGTGGCGGCCAGCGGGATATGGCTTTCGCCTGCCAGCAGACCAGACGTGGGGTCAAGGCCGACCCAACCCGCACCGGGCAGATAGACCTCGACCCAGGCGTGCAGATCGGTGAAATCGGTATCGGTGCCCGCAGGCCCGTCCAGTGCGATCAGATCGGGCTTGAGCTGGATCAGGTAGCCCGAGACGAACCTTGCCGCGAGGCCGAGATTGCGCAGCACCTGCACCAGCAGCCAGCTTGTGTCGCGGCAGGATCCCGACACGCGGCCCAGCGTTTCCTCGGCGGTCTGCACGCCCGGCTCCATGCGGATCTCGTAGTTGATCTCTGTCGCGAGGCGGCTGTTGAGCATCACCAGAAAGTCGATCGTCACCATCTCTTCGCGCGGGATCGTCGACATGAATTTCTGCAAAAGCGGTCCGACGGGATCGGCGCGCAGGTAGATGCTGAGGTCGGGGGCGATGTCGGGATCGTAGTCAAAGGGGTAGGTCTTGACCGAGTCCTCGACGAAGAAATCGAACGGATTGTAGACGGACATGTCCGCGACCAGATCAACCTCGATCTTGAACTCGCGCACCGGTTCGGGAAAGACGAAGCGGGCCAGCCAGTTGCCGTAGGGATCCTGCTGATGGTTGACGAAATGCGCAGAGGGCGACACCGTCAGACTGTGCGAAATCACCCGCGTGCGCGAGTGGGGCGCAGGCCGCAGACGGATCGACTGCGGCCCCAGAATGACGGGCCGGTCGTACTTGTAGTGCGTCAGATGGTAGATGCTGGCGATGATGGACATGATGAAGGCTCCTTGCCTGTTATCATGTACAGGCCGCTGCATCGCAGCAACAGCCAATTCGTTTTAGGCCTGCTCAGAGCCTTGGGGCCGGACGCAGTTTGCCCAAGCGCAAGGCATTCGCGGCGGCCGCTGCGACCAATTCACGCAAGCGTCCCGGGCAGGGCTGCCAAGGGTGTGATGTCACCGGCTTTGTGCTGTGAGCAGTTGCAGTCTGGTTTCGAAGAATTGCGCGTAGAGTGCGATGACGTTTCTCAGATGCGGCGGTGGTCTGCGCGGGATTTCGTGTTGCAGGACGATCAGACCCCAGATGCCGCTGCGCGACAGGATCGGCTGGGACCAGAACGCGCTGAAGCCGTCCTTCTGCATCGTGCTGCGGATGGCGTGTGCGGGGCTTTGCATATGCGCGGCGGACAAATCCAGGTCCGGCAGGTCAGGCGTTCGTTTCAGGAGGGGGACAGTCCCCGCATAGATGTTCGCGACAAGGGTCCGGCGGTTGCCCTTGCGGGTGAATGGCCCCGCTGCGATCCTGCCAAAGCCGACCTGCGGCACATCGCCCGCCGCCGATTCAGCGACGACCTCAAGATTGGCTTCGCCCGCCGCGGCGCAGATCAGAACCCGGTCGTATCCGGTAATCGCCCGCAGCATCCGCGCCGAACGGCGCTGCAACGCCGCTGCGCTTTCGGCGTTCGATGCACCCGAGACGAGGAACGTGAGATCCTGCAAGGACTGTCCCTTGTTCAGATCATGCGCGTTCAGTGGTTCGAGCTGCAAGACGATCAACCCGTGCAGATGACAGATGCAGAGCCAGAAATCCCGGCCCCCGATGGTGATCGGGCCACGTTCGATCTCCTGATCGTCGGCCGATCTGGCGGATACGAGGTTTTGCAGGTCGTGCCGGGTCTTGCGGGACAGGGTATCGTTCAGCGTGCCCTGCAACCAGATTTCGGGGTCGATGCCCAAAATGTCACCGGTGTTTGCACTGACATAGGGAACAAGCAGCGTTTCGGGGTCGATCACCATCACCGCGCCGTGGGCCTGAATGCCTTGAAGGCCGCAGACGGGCGCGTTGGTGGCCATTGTTTGGGGCCCATTCACGCGGACGTCGGGCACTTCGCAAGCCGAGGCCACCTCAGCCCTGCGCCACAAGGCGACGGCCCGACGCGGTTTGCGGCCCGCACAGGTGGCCCGCGATCACCGCGAGTTCTTCGGGCGGGACGGGTTTGCGCAGGAAGTAATCGCAGCTGACCATTTCGCCGTGCTGACCGCAGGGAAAGACCGTCGAACCGGTGATCGAAATGATTGCCGCCTTTGGGTTTCTGAAACGCACGAGGTCCGACAATCCTGCGGATGTGCCGTCCGGCAGGAAGAAATCGAGGACCACCAGATCATAATGACGCCGCATGACCAGTTCCATTGCGTCCTTGACGGTGCGTGCGGTGTCCAGCGATTGCGACGCATTCCCCAGGACGGTTTCAAATTGGTCGGCCAGGGTGCAATCGTCTTCCACGATAAGGGTGCGCATGAACCTTCCTTCTTAACGATAGGTTAACGAAAGGTTTCACGAAATGGTTTACAAAGTGTTAACGCGACCGGAATTGCGGTTAATGCATTGGATTTCGGGGCGGTTCGCACGCCATCGCAGCCTTGCGTTCTTTGTGGCGGGCGGCATGACTTTTTAAGGGTTTCTGGATTGACTACGGCAGGATAGGCGGCCTTCCGATCCCGTCTGCGGGTCCGCGCGGCAGGTTCAGGACTTTTCGTCCGCACTGTTCAACGTGCTTTCCACGACCGCGGCCAGTTCCGCGCTTTGGAACGGTTTGGCAAGACGTCGCACGCCTTTTAACCCTTGCGGTAATTCCACCGTCGATTTTGTGTATCCGCTGAGGAATATGAAGGGAACGCCGATTGCCTTGAGACGCTCGGCAACGGGCAGGCTGGTCTTTCCACCCCCCAGATTGAAATCGAGCAGCGCCATTTTCGGCACTGCTTTCTCAATGCTCCTGAGCGCATCATCGGCCGTATGACACACCGAAATGTCCTTGTGTCCCGCGGCTTCCAACGTCATTTCTATGTCGATCGCGATCAGTGCCTCGTCTTCCAGTATGAGGATCTTGCACTCATTCATCCTGCACACCCAAGTTAAACCTGACTTCGAAATTCAAACCATCTTCACGGTAGTCAACGCTTACCTCGCCGGAAAGGTCCGTTTTCAAGACACGCTCCAGCACAAGACTGCCAAACCCTGCATGTTCGGGCGGTGCCTTGATCTTCGGTCCGCCGTATTCTTTCCACACGATGCGCGCGCGGTCCTCTCCGTCCACGGCATCATGGGAGGTACGGATCACGACGTGTCCATCCTCTACCGAGAGGGCACCGTATTTCGCTGCATTGGTCATCAATTCATGGATGGCCATGCCAAGTGCCAGCGTCTGCTTTGCTGTCAATTGCAGGTTCGGACCCGAATACCTGACCATGTCCGCAGTGTCCCGCTGGTAAGGCGAGGCTTCGTTTTCGACGATCTCGAAAAATGTCGTGGTCGTCCATTTGGAATCCGTCAGCAGATCATGCGTTCTTGAAATGGAGCCGAGCCGATCCTCGAGGCGCGATTGGTATTCCGCCGGATCCCTGACCCCTTTCAACAGCATCTTCGAAATCGAGCTGACCGTGGCCAGGGTGTTCTTGACCCGGTGCTGCAATTCGCCAAGCAGGAGCCTTTGCTGATCGTTCTGCGCCTGAATGCGCCGCATCATCTTCGTCTGATCGGTGACTTCGCGGATGCAGGTGCCGACGGCAAAGACCGAGCCGTCCTGCCAGACCGGATAGAAATCCCCGATCCAGTTCCGCGTTTCACCCGGCTTTGCCTGTGTCTCGCCCTCGATCGGGACTTCCAGCACGGGCTTACCTGTTTCAAAAATATTCTTGTAGATGTCGTGAAGTTTGTCTTCGAGTTCGGGCAGCAATTCCCTGAATGTCTTTCCGATATGATGTTCGCGGGGAATACCGTTTATCTGGGCAAGGCTGTCATTGATCCGCAGATATCGCAGGTCCCGGTCCACCAGGGACAGCCCGACCGGCGTGGTATCGTAGAGATTTTCAAGCTCTGCATATTGCCGGGCCAATACTTCTTCGTTGCGTTTCAGCGTATCCTCATAGGCCTTGCGCTGCGTGATCTCGACAAAGGACAGGACATAGCCATCGAGCCGGTTGTCGGTGGTGCGGTAGGGTTTGATGCGCAGAAGAAAGGTCTGGCCGGATGCCTTGACGTTCACTTCGCGTTCGAAGGACTGCAGGGATTCGTCGACCTGATGTGCGTCGCTTTGCAGGTCCGGGTAGTCGATCCGTGACGACAGATCCGAAATCGGGCGGCCGATGTCGCGGGGCCTTATGCCGAAAAGCGTGGCCGTGGAAGGCGTGAAATTCCGCACGCAGAATTCGCGGTCCAGAAACAGCACCGCCAGATCGGTGGATTCGAACAGGTTCTTGAGATCGGAATTCGCCCGGGTCAGCAGCCGGTTGTTCTCCTGCAACTCGGCATTGACGGTTTCCAGTTCCTCGTTGATCGATTGCAACTCCTCACGCGAGGTTTCGAGCTCTTCGTTCGAGGATTGCAACTCCTCGTTCATGCTCATCAGCTCTTCGTTGGTGCTTTTGAGTTCCTGGCTGGAGGTTTCGTATTCCTGGAGGGTCGCGGCGAGTTGTTTGCGCAACTGGACATTCTCGGTTTCCAGAATGTCCCGGTCTGCCGTTTCGCGTTTGCCGACGGCGACACCCAGATCGGTGGAATCGACGGCGCGGGCTTCGGTCAGCACCAGAATGAAATTCCGACCCGCAGGGGCCAACCTCGACATCAAAGACGCGCGGTCGGGGGTCACTGGCCACCACCACATTCTCGATCCGGTAGCTTTTGCCGGTATCACGGGCTTCCGACAGCGCGGTGCGCACCGGCAGTCGCAATTCAGCCGTGAGATAGGCGTCCAGCATCGTGGTGGACGTGCCGCCGGACGGTCGGACAAAGCCCGTCATCTTTTCCGACAGATACAGAACGTCACCCCGCTCCGACAGAAGCGCAAATGGGGCTGCGTAGTGTCGCAGAAAGTCCCGCTGCACCGAGGCTTCGCGCGACAGATCGAGCGAAACATCAGGCACAGACACCTCAACCGTCCTGTCATTCTTCAACCGGCGCGGGCGGCGCGGCGCGTCAAGCAAGTGCGGAATAACTGGTGCGTGCCTCGGCGTTCCTGCGGAAAATCCGGTGGGTTTTGTTGACGACATCGAACAACCCGTCTTCGCCCGAAAGACTTTCCGACGGTCCCAGGAACAGATGGCCCATTGCCCCGCAAGGAAAAATGAAAGCGCGGGATCACCTGTTTTTGCAGGGACGCAGACAGATAGATCAGGAGATTCCGGCATGAGATGAGATCGAGCCGCGAAAATGGCGGATCCTGCAAAAGATTGTGCGGCGCAAACACGCAGACTTCGCGCAGTCTCGGAGTGGCGCGGTATTGGCCGTTCTCAAGATGAAAGAATTCTTCGCGACGCTCCGTGCTCAGTTTCGATATCGCGTGCACCGGAAAACACACCGTAGCGTGCGGCGACCAGAGAAGGTGTGTCGATGTCCGTGCCGAAAACCTGCAGGGCACGTCGGTCCTGGCGTTTGTCCATCTCTTCGAACATCAGCATCGCCAGCGAATAGGCTTCTTCTCCGGTCGAACATCCCGGCACCCAGATTCTGATCGTGTCCTCGCGTGTCTTGAGCAGCGGCTTGATGACCTTCTGTCGCAACGCTTCGAAGGCGTCGGGGTCTCTGAAGAACTGCGTCACGCCGATGAGAAATTCCTGCGCCAGAAGATGCGCTTCCTTTTCGTCCTCCAGAACGATGAGAAACCGCTCGACATCGGTGATCCGCAGAACCGTCATGCGTCGCTCGATCCGGCGCACCAGTGTTCCGGGCTTGTAGTTGCTGAAATCGTTGCCGACGACTTTGACCAGCGCTTCGGCAAAGCGGGGCAGGGCCGCTTCGATCTCCTGCTTCAGCGCGTCGGATTCGTCGCCTTTGCCGAGCCGCAGGCGGTACTGGATGATTTCGTCGAGCCGCCCCGCAAGCTTTTCGACCGGCAGGATGAAATCGACCAGACCCGTGGCGACGGCGCTGTCTGGCATACCGGGAAACCGGGCACCTTTGCTTTCCTGCACCAAGGCGAAACCGCCGGCGGCCTTTATTTCCTTCAGCCCCATGGACCCGTCGCTGCCGGTGCCCGACAATACGACGCAATAGGCATCGCGCCCCCGGGCGGCGGCCAGCGACCCAAAGAAGGTGTCGATCGGCCGGTGCTGCGCATCAAGCGCATCCCGGGCTGTGAGTTTCAGGCGGTTCTTCTCGATACTGGCCACATTGCCGGGGGGTACGACGTAGAAGCGGTTCGGCTCTATCCGGTCGCCGTCCCGGATCTGTGTCACGGGGATGTCGGTCTGGGCCTGCAGCAGTTCATGCAGGATGGATTTCTGATCCGGGGCCAGATGCTGCACAATCACATAGGCCGCGCCGGTGTGCGGGTCCGTGCTGCCGATCAGCGTCTTGAGCGCCTCGAGCCCACCTGCGGACGCGCCTATGCCGACGATCGGGGGGATTGAAGAGGAAACCATGAAAGACCTTTCGGTTGGCATATCAGGGAGGTGGATCCCGTGAGCCTGTTGTCCAGTCTACAATTTGAAATTGAATTGGCCAGCAGTTTGGCAGAGTTACGGTGTGGGAGTCCGAAAAAACCCAAGTCCTGTCGCGCTGTGTCCCGGTCAGGGATCCCGCGTGACGCGTGTCACGTCAGATGTGGGCGCAGCGGCTGTTTCAGGCAGGGGTTTCTGCCGTGTCCTCTTCGTCTTCACGATCCCATTGGAACAGATCGTACAACACAGGGGTCAGGAACAGCGTCAGGATCGAGGCCATGAGGAAGCCGCCGATGATCACCAGTCCGATGGAGATGCGGCTTGCCGCGCCCGCACCGCTGGACAGCACCAGAGGAACGGCACCCAGAACGGTCGACATCACCGTCATCAGGATCGGACGCAGGCGGACGGTCGACGCCTCGATCGCCGCGTCGCGCACCGCGTATCCTTCCTCGCGAAGCTGGTTGGCGAATTCGACGATCAGGATGCCATTCTTGGCCATCAGCCCGATCAGCATCACCATGCCGACCTGGGTATAGATGTTCACGGCCTGCCCCAGCGCGAAAAGCGTCAGCAGCGCCCCCGCAACGGCCAGCGGAACCGACAAGAGAATGATCACCGGCTGAATGAAGCTTTCGAACTGCGCGGCGAGCACCAGAAACACCACCAGCAGGGCCAGCGCAAATGTGGTCACGATCCCGCCGGAGGTTTCCTGAAAACTCTCTGCCTGACCGGCATAGAAAATCTGCATCTGCGCGGGCAGACCGTCCGCGATCTCTTCGACCGTCGCGATGGCGGAACCAAGATCGACCCCATCGGCGAGCGAGCCGGAAATCTCGACCGATGGCTGGCGGTTGAAACGGTTGAAGGCCGCCACGGACGCGCGGCGCTCCAGCGTCACCAGCCCGTCGAGGGGCACCAACTGGCCACCGGACGTGCGCACGTTGATGCCGCGCAGATCCTCGGCGGCGGCGCGCCGGTCGTCGGGGGCCTGCAGGATGACCGGATACTGGCGGTCCTGCGAGATGAATTCGGTCACCTCGGCTGAGGCAAAGAAGGTGCGGACCGCGTCGGAAATGGCGCGGGCATCTACGCCGATCTCGCGGGCCAGTTCGCGATTGACGTTGATGTCGAAGCCCGGCGTGTTGATGTCATAGGCGCGGCGCACGCCCACAATGTCGGGATTGTCGCGCAGCGCCTGTTCCAGCTGGGCGGAATAATCGGCGACCTGATCAAAGCTGGGTGCGGTCACGATGACCTCCAGACCCGATCCGCCGCCGGCATCCAGCCCGGACGGTGCGAAGGCACGGACATTGGCAAGCGTGACCCCGGCGAATTTCGGGCGCAGTTCGGCCAGCACGTCGCGTGGCCCCATTTCACGCTCACCCCAGGGTGCCATTGTCGCCACAAGGAAGGCGCGACCCGTCTCGCCGTATTGACCGACAATGCCGATCACGTCTTCGACGGTTCCGTCCTCCCGGTAAGGGGCGATCAGCTCTTCCACCTGTTTCACGGCCACGTCGGTGAGGCCAAGCGCCGAGCCTGCAGGTGCCTGAATGGATACGAAGAACACGCCCCGGTCCTCATTCGGGGTCAGTTGCGACGGCAGTTGCTGATAAAGTGTCCAGGACATGCCCGAGAGCGCCGCTGCGATGGCGAGGATCACGAGCGGCGCGCGAATGGCACGGGTGAGCAGGCTGCGGTAACCGCTGGTGGTGCGGTCGGTCACCGACTTCACGATCCGCGAGAAGCGGCTCTTGTTCATGCCCTTCGTCAGCACGAGGCTCGCTATCACCGGGCAAAGCGACAGCGCTACAAAGGTCGACAGGCCCACCGCGACGGCGAGCGTGACGCCGAATTCCTGAAACAGCTTGCCGATTTCGCCTTGCAGGAAGGACAGCGGGACAAAGACCGAGATCAGCACCGCCGATGTCGAGACGACCGCGACGAAGACCTGATTGGCACCCGCGCGCGCAGCCTCCTTCGGATCATCGCCTTCCTCGACCCGGCGCTGGATGTTTTCCAGCACGACAATGGCGTCATCGACCACCAGACCGATCGCGAGGATCAGCGCAAACAGCGTGAGAATGTTGATCGAGAAACCGATGAAGGCGATCCCGGCACAGGCACCCAGAAGGGCGATGGGGATGGTCACCGCTGGCACGATGGTGGCCCGGATGGAGGTCAGAAAGACAAAGATCACCGCGACCACGATGGCAACGGAAATCGCCAGCGTCGTCACCACCTGCCGGATCGAATTCTCGATGAAATCCGCATCATCCGACGTGATCTGGAGGGACGTGCCGCCCGGCAGGTCGGACTGAATCGCGCTGACTTCTTCGTTCACGGCGGTCGAAATGGTGAGTGTATTGGCCGATGATTGGCGCAGCACCCCGATCCCGATGGCGGTTTCGCCGTTGGCGCGGAACAGGCTGTCATCGTTTTCTGTCCCGATCTCGACACGGGCGACGTCGCCCAGCGTGATCCGACCGTTTTCGCCGGTCATCACGATCAGGTTTTCGAAGGCCTCGACGCTCGACAACCGGGTTTCGGTGCGCAGCAGATAGGTGCGCGAGGCGCTTTCGATCTGGCCTGCGGGCAGTTCGAGGTTGTTGGCGCGCAGGGCGTCGGCGATTTCGGTCGCGGTGACACCCCGCGCCGCCATCGCGTCCGGGTCCAGCCAGACGCGCATCGCATAGGGCCGCTCGCCGTAGATCTGCACGGCGGCAACGCCGCTCAAGGTCTCCAGCCGGTCGGTCACGAAGCGGTCCGCATAGTCGGTCAGTTCGGTCGCAGACATGGTTTCGGACGTCATCGTCATCCAGATGATCGGGTCACCCTGACTGTCGTTCTTTTCCACCTGCGGATCTTCTGCCTCTTCGGGCAGGTCGCCGGTCACGGCCTGCACGGCGGCGCGCACGTCAGAGGCGGCCTGATCCACGTCGCGACCCTGCCGGAAGGTGATGACCGTGCGCAGACCGCCCAGTTCGGATTCGGTCGAGATGCGGTCGATCCCCGCAACGGTGGAGATCGCGCCTTCGATGACGGTCGCGAGTTCATTGTCGACCACGCTGGGGCCTGCGCCGATGTAGTTGACGACAACCGTCACCTGCGCGGTCGACGTATCGGGCAATTCGCGCACAGGCATCCGGGTCAGCCCTGCGATGCCGAGGACGACAATCAGGATGGACATGACCGTGGCCAGCACGGGGCGACGGATGCACAGATCGGGCAGGGTCATTCGAGCCCCTCGCGCGTGAAATTCCCGTCGATCTCGACCGGTGCGCCGTCGGTCAGCTGATCCCACCCGGCGACGACGACCTGTGCGCCTTCGTCAACCCCGTCGCGCACTTCGGTCCATTCACCCAGCGTCGCGCCGACGGTGATCTCGGTCCGGGCTGCGGTGCCGTCGGCGACCGTGTAGACATAGGTGCTCAGCCCCTCGCTGATGATGGCATCGTCGGGGATGGCCATGCCTTCGTAGGTGTCCAGCACCAGACGCGAGTTGGCGAACATGCCGCCCACCAGTCTTCCGTCGGCGTTGTCGATGCGCGCCCTGATCTCGAAACTGCGGGTCGCGAGGTCGATCTCGGGCGCGCGCAACTGCACCTCGCCCTCAAAGCGGGCATCGGGATAGGCGGGTGTGCTCACCTCGACGGTGAGGCCGGGGGTTACCTGTTCGAAATAGCGTTCCGGCAGCGTCACCGATACCTCGACCGCAGAGAGATCCACCAATCGGGTCACCGCTTCGCTGCCGTCGAGAAAGGCACCGGGTTCGGTGTCGATCACGCCGAGCGTGCCTGAAAACGGCGCAGCGATCCTGCGGTCTTCGAGCGCGGCTTCGGCCATCATCACCGCGGCCTCGGCCCTGCGGAACGCGCCGCGCGCCTCCTCCAGACGGGCTTCTGCGGCGGCATTGCTGTCCTCAAGTTGCTGAAACCGGCGGTATTCCTGATCCGTCTCGCTCAGGGTCGCTTCGGCTTCGGCCAAAGCGGCGCGTTCGGCGCGGTCGTCCAACTGGATCAGCAGATCGCCTGCCGAAACGTCCTGCCCGGACACCACCGGCACCTCGGTCACGCGTCCCGCGACATTCGGCACGATGGCGACGGCACGCACCGGGCGCAATGTGCCGATGGCGGCGATCCGGTTCTCGATCTCGCGCAGTTCGGGTGTGGTGACGCCGACGCGGGTCGGCGGGCGGTCCTGTTGCTGTTCGGCGGCCTCTCCGTCACCGTCCGACAAGAGCATCCGGGTGCCGAACACCCCTGCAGCCACAAACACCGCGACCACGCAGACACCGACGACGAATTTCAGAACGCGACCCACACTCGACCTTTCCAACACTACCGCCTTCAACCTAGGCGGTCGGGCGGGTAGTCAAGATTTCCAGGCACGGTCGCGGCGACCGCTGGGTGCCGCGCGACGTTTACGAGTGCGGCGGCGGTCAGGTTTCATTGACCTGTGCAGGGGTGCGACAATGCAGGGGCGGTTTAATGTCGCAGCCGAAGGATGGGGCCGGTGCAGCCCGAAGCTGGACGGGGTGGCGTCCTCACCGGTGGCCGACCCAGCCACGGTCGTCGGTGAATGCACGGTCCGCTGTCACATCGACGGTCCGGTAGCGCGCAGGCAGACGCGCAAGCGGGACGAGGGGCATGGGCGAAGCCGCGATCAGGACGTTGACACGGCCGCGAAAGCTTTCCGGGCCCTGAAGCGTTTCCACATGCGGATAGAGCTGTTTCAGGATCGCGTGGACCCCGCGCACCAGCGGGCCGTCGGGCCTGTCGATCAGGTTCACATAGACCGGGCCGTCGACGATGTCGCGCAGGCGTTCGTAGGTTTCCAGCGTGGCAAGATGGGCCGGTACGGACCCGGATGAGAAAGCGTCCATCACGACCGCATCGAAGCGGCGCGTCGTCTCGTTCAGATACACCCGGCCATCCGCGTGGACGATCTGCAACCGGCCCGTGTTGTCAGAGCCGCTGGAATTTGCCTCATACCCGGTTTTTTCAATCATCGCCCCTGCCTGGGGCAGATGTTCGCGGACCACATGGGTCACAAGCGGGTCGATCTCTACCGCCACCGCGCGCGCCTGAGGGCGGGCGTCGAGCAGTCGTGTGGGCAGCGTATAGCCACCCCCGCCGATGAACAGCACCGAAGGTGCCGCGCCAAGGTCGCGGTCCATCCGCGTCCAGATCCACTGCGCGTAGGGCATCACCAGTTCCTGCGAGGCGATGGATTGCGAGGGGTCGGAGACCGTCCATTCCGCGGCCTGTTGGGTTCGGTCGGAATAGAGATAGACGGCGCTGCTTTGCTCCACCACGTCAATGCAGGACAGACCGGATTCATGTTGGCAGACCGACCCGCTGGCAAAACCTGCCAGCACGGCGAGGGCCGCGACGCCCATCCCAACCTTCGGGATTTCCGATGGGGGCGCGGAGGGCGTTCCTGTTTCGGGCGGGGGTGCCTTCGGTCGCGCGCCCTTGATGAAAGGCACGCACAAAAGCGCCACCGCGCCGCAACCGGCGAATGTGGCGGCCGATCCGATCAGCGGCAAGGTGACGAAGCCCGCAAGGATCGCACCGACGATTGCGCCAAGCGATCCGGCGGCCAGTACCACGCCCAGCGATGAACCCTCCCGGCCCGGCCGGGCCTCGACCGCCAGCTTGGCCAGCAGCGGCGAGGGAAAGCTGACAAGCACCGAGGCGGGAAAGAAGGCCACGATCACCGCCAGCAACATCCCGCCCGTTTCCCGCGCGCCCGATCCGTGGATCACCACCAGGACGGTTGGCGACAGCGCCATGAGGATGGCCGTCGCCACCAGCGCCTTGCGCACGGTGCGAACAGCGGCGGCGCTTTCCCGTTCGGCCACCAACCCGCCAAGCGCGCTGCCCAGCGAGAAACCGGCAAGAATGGTCGCGATCACCGCCGTCCACGTCAGCAGGGACGTCCCGAAGAATGGCGCGAGCACGCGACCGGCGGCAATCTCGTAGGTAAGGCCGAGGGCGGACAGAACGAGGATCAAGCCGATCGTTGTCGGGAACCGCATTGAAGTCTCCTGTGGTCGGTGGGACGGCGCAGGGCCTGACAGCTTCCGGGTTTTCGCGACTGCGACGCCGTGTTGCAAGTCCTGATCAGACGGACCCTGATGCACCCTAAGGTGTCGCGCGGCATCACAAAGGCAACGGAAAAGCGGGGAACGGTCCGGCACATGCTGGGGATATGGTCGGTTGCCCCCGGTCCGGCGGTTGTGGCGGGGACTGCCATGCGGGCCATGTGAGCTCTCTCCCGACCGCTGGGCAATCGTCGGTTCACATGGCTTTGCCGCTGTGCAAATGTTTGCTGGTGAACCGCTGGGTGTGGCAAACCGCGATCCGGTCGCTTTGCTGCTCAGGTCTCTGCGCAGAATGATTGGCAGGGCCAGAGGACAGGAACACATCCATTCGACGAAAACCCGAGGAAGAGTGACGTGACATGAGCGATCCGGAAAAACAGAACGATCTGGCGGGACGTATTGCGCTGGTGACAGGGTCCGCAACCGGCTTGGGGCGGTCGATGGCCATCAGGCTGGCCGAACGGGGTGCCGATGTCATCATCAACTACACGCGCTCCGCACGGGAAGCAGAGGAGACGGCGGACCTCTGCCGGGACGCGGGCTCTCAGACAGAGGTGATCAAGGCGAATGTCGCCGAACCCGATGGATGCCGCGCGCTGGCCGAAGCCGCAGAACGGCGCGGGCGGCTGGATATTCTGGTCAACAACGCCGGGATCACCAGACACGCGAGCGATCATTCCGATCTGGATGCGCTGACGAAAGAAGACTTTCTGGATACCTATGCCGTGAACGTGGTCGGTCCCTATCTGATGTTGCAGGCGACCAAGGCGTTGCTTGTGGCCGCGCACAAGACCACCGGACGTGCCAGCACCGTGTTGAACACCTCGTCCATCGCCGGTGTCAAAGGCATCGGATCCTCGGTTGCCTATGCCGCATCGAAAGGCGCATTGAACACCATGACGGTGTCTTTGGCGCGCGCTCTGGCACCGCAGATCAGGGTGAATGCGATCTGCCCCGGTTTCATCGGAACGCGCTGGTTCAGGGACGCGATGGACGACGACGCCTTCGAGGAAAAGCTGCGTTCGGTCGAAGCCAGGACACCCCTTGGCGTGGCCTCCGGTCCCGACGACATCGCGGATGCGGCGATGTTCTTTCTGTCAGATGCGTCACGGCATGTGACGGGGGAATTGCTGTTGGTAGACGCAGGGATGCATCTGAGGATGTGAGGCGATGTGCTTGTGCGGTGGCTGTTGGCCAGAGCGTTGTGCTCAGTCATGGCGCATCCGGACGCAGATGCCGTTCAACAGCCTGCGGTCGTCACCAACGGCTGGATTGTCGGCCACAAGGAGCCGTCACATCAAAACGCCACGCTCTTTTCCGGTCCGTTCGAGAAATGAAATGACATTTTCGTCACTCGGAGAGTCCTGAAGAGAAGTCTGTCACCTGAAGCGGTCACACAGGCGTAAGGCGTCCGGCACCCCCTGACACGCACCTCGCGCGCCCCGTGCGTGACGCGTGGCGCAGCAGCGGGTCATGAAGTCCGCCGCAGCGAGGGGCTTGTGGATCGGGGAAATTGAGTCAACACTGACCTATCAAAATCAAAGATAGGGAGTAGCCATGAGCTTCGTAACGAAAGCCATTCTTGCATCGGTTGTAGCGGCCATCGCCGTTCCGGGCAGCGCGGAAACACTGCGTTGGGCCCGGGCAGGGGATGCCCTGACGCTTGACCCGCACTCGCAGAACGAAGGCCCCAGTCACACGATCCGGCACCAGATGTACGAGCCGCTGATCATTCGGGACACGACAGGTGCCTTCGAACCCGCCCTGGCCACGGACTGGGCTCCGAAGGAAGATGATCCCAACGTCTGGGTGTTCAATCTGCGCGAAGGTGTCACGTTTCACGACGGCGCGGCCTTCACCGCCGAAGACGTGGTGTTCAGCTTCGAGCGGGCCAAGCAGGCCAATTCGGACATGAAGGAACTGATCGGTTCCGTCACAGAGGTCCGCGCGGTCGACGATTACACCGTCGAGATGGTCACGGAAGGGCCAAACCCCATCCTGCCGTCGAACCTGACCAACCTGTTCATCATGGACAAGGACTGGACCGAGGCAAACGACACAGTCAACGTGCAGGACTTCGAGGGGGGCGAGATCACCTTTGCCACGACAAATGCCAACGGCACCGGTCCCTACAGGCTGGTCAGCCGTGAACCTGACGTCAAGACCGTGATGTCCCGCAACGACGACTACTGGGGGCGCGATCAGTTTCCGATGGAAGTCAGCGAAATCATCTACACGCCGATCCAGAACGCCGCGACCCGTGTCGCCGCCCTGTTGTCGGGAGAGGTGAATTTCCTGCAGGACATGCCGGTGCAGGACCTTGAGCGCGTCAACGCGGCGGATGGGCTGGTTGTGAAGAAAGCCCCGCAGAACCGGGTGATCTTTTTCGGGATGAACCAGGGGCCGGATGATCTGACCACGGACAATGTCGACGGCAAGAACCCGCTGGCTGACGTCAAGGTGCGCAAGGCGATGTCGATGGCGATCAATCGCGACGCGATCCAGCAGGTCGTGATGCGCGGACAATCAGAGCCTGCAGGCATGGTTGCGCCGCCCTTCGTGAACGGCTGGACCGAAGAGATGGATGCCGAAAGCGCCACCGACATCGAGGGCGCGAAGGCGCTGATGGAAGAGGCAGGGTATGGCGATGGCTTCTCGATCCAGCTTGATTGCCCGAACGACCGCTACATCAATGACGAAGCCATTTGTCAGGCCGCTGTCGGGATGCTGGGTCAGATCGGTGTGACCGTGAACCTTGATGCCAAGCCCAAGGCACAGCACTTTCCGCTGATCACCGACGGCCAGACCGACTTTTACATGCTGGGCTGGGGTGTGCCGACGTATGATTCCGAATACGTCTTCAACTTTCTGGTCCACGGGCGCGAAAGTGACATCGGAACCTGGAACGGCACGGGGTATGACAACGATGAACTGGACGCCAAGATCAAGTCGCTGGCCTCCAACACCGATCTGGAATCCCGCAACGCCGACATCGCCGACATCTGGCGGGTGGTGCAGGACGAAGTGCTCTACATCCCGATCCACCATCAGGTTCTGAACTGGGGCATGGCGGATGGTGTCGGCATCGAGGTCGATCCCGAAGATTCGCCCAAGGTGAAATACATCACCATGCAGTGATCCCGTAAGGATCGCAGATGTGGGCGACCCTGACGCAGGGTCGCCCCGTCATTTGAACGACACCATGCGCTTGCGACAGACGTCCGATGCGCCCGTGTTAGGTTTTACAGAATTGGTCTGGAGAAAAAATGCTATGCTGAGACTGTCCCTGGCACTGGTCGTGAGCGCGACACTGGCGTTGCCCGCAGCGTCCGAGGAATTCCGCTGGGCAAGCGAGACGGACCCGCAAACCATGGACCCCCATGCGGTCAGTTCGACCCCTGTTCTGGGGTTTCTGAACAACGTCTATGACGGATTGGTGCGGCTGTCCGGCGATATGAAGCTTGAACCGTCGCTCGCGGAAAGTTGGGAGCCGATTGCAGATGGTGCCGGATGGCGCTTCAACCTGCGCCGCGGCGTCACTTTCCACGATGGCGCAACCTTTGACGCCGACGACGTGCTGTTTTCCTATGAACGCGCTTCGGACGAAAGCTCTGATGTGCGCAGCTGGTTCGCCTCTGTCACCGAAGCACGGATCGTCGATGATCACACCATCGAATTCTACACCGATGCGCCGAACCCGCTGTTCCCCGAATCCATTGCAAACTGGATGATGATGGACCGCGACTGGGCCGAGGCGAACGGTGCCACACGCCCTGACAAGGAAAGCGGCAACTACGCCACGCTCAACGTCAACGGCACGGGAGCCTTCAAGCTGGACGAGCGCCAACCGGGGCTGATGACGACGCTTGTGCCGAACGAAAACTGGTGGGACGACGCCACGCATAACATCACCAAGGCCACGTTCACGCCGATCCAGAATCCGGCCACTGCCGTTGCCGCGCTGCTGTCGGGGGACGTGGATTTTGTCGAACCGGTTCCCATTCAGGATGCCGCGCGCCTGAAGGCCGATCCGAACATCAACATCATTCAGGGCATCGAAACCCGCACGATGATGTTGGGATTTGCGCATGAGGCGGATGTTCTGAAATACGGTGTCAGCGCGGGCGAGCCGAACCCGTTCAGGGATGTCCGTGTGCGCGCAGGCGGTGGCCAAGGCGATCAATGTCGATGCCATCCTGCAGACGATCTGGCGCGGTGCGGCGGAACCGGCAAGTCAGCTGGTGACACCCGCGATGAGCGGGTTTTCCGAGGTCCACGCCGACCGCCCTGCCTATGATCCCGAAGCTGCACGGGCGCTGCTGGCCGAAGCCGGCTACCCTGACGGGTTCGGATTTGGCCTCAAATGCTCGAACGACCGCTATCCGAATGACGAGGCCGTCTGCCAGGCGATCACCGCCATGCTGGCGCAGGTCGGGATGACAGTCGAACTCGATGCGATGCCGGTCTCGACCTACTGGCCGGAACTCAGGGCCGACAACTTCGACATGTATCTGGTCGGCTGGTCGCCCGGTGGCACGCTGGATCACGAACACCCGCTGCGCTTTCTTGCCGCGACGGCAAATGAGGAAAAGAAGCTGGGATCGTGGAACTTTGGCGGCTATTCCAACGCCCGTCTGGACGAGGCGCTGCCGGGCATCCTGTCCGAAATCGACCCGGCCCGGCGGCAGGCGTTGATCGACGAGGTGACCGGCATCTACCAGGACGAAGTCGCCTATGTGCCTCTGTACGTGCAGCCGCTGGTCTGGGGCACGCGCAGCAATATCGAGCTGACACAACGCCCGGACAACTTCTTTATCCTGCGCTGGGTGACGGTGAATTGAGTAACGTGTTCGACGCGGGGATGGCATAGATGCTTGCCTTCATCATACGGCGCATGGGGCAATCGGCGCTGGTCCTGCTGCTGGTGGGGCTGGTCGCGTTTTCGATGTTCCGCTTTGTCGGTGATCCCATCGACAACATGCTGGGTCAGGAACGCACGATGGAGGACGTCGAGCGCCTGCGGGTGCAGCTTGGGCTGGACCAGCCGTTTCCCGTTCAATACTACCGCTTCCTGGAAAACGCGGTGCAGGGCAATTTCGGTGTGAGCTACCGTCAGGGGCGTCCCGTTGCCGACATCATCATGGAACGTGCACCCGCAACGCTGGAACTGGCGGCTGTTTCGGGCATCTTTGCTGTCCTGCTGGGCATCGCGCTTGGGGTGTTCACGGCGATCCGGCGCGACGGGGTTGCGGCCAATGTGGTCATGGCGGCCTCTCTCATCGGGGTATCGTTGCCGACCTTCCTGATCGGTATCCTGCTGATCTATCTCTTTTCGGTCGAGTTGGGTTGGCTGCCGTCCTTTGGCCGGGGCGAGACGACAAGGATCGGGGGATGGTGGTCCACCGGATTGCTGACAGGCAGCGGCCTGAAGGCGCTGATCCTGCCGTCGATCACGCTGGGCCTTTATCAGATGACCCTGATCATGCGGCTGGTGCGCTCTGAGATGCTTGAAGTGCTGCGACAGGACTACATCCGTTTTGCCCGGGCCCGTGGCCTCAGGGACCGCGCGGTGAATTTCCGCCATGCGCTGAAGAACACCATGGTGCCCGTGGTCACCGTGATCGGCCTGCAACTGGGTGCGATCATCGCCTTCGCCATCATCACCGAAACCGTGTTCCAGTGGCCGGGCGTGGGGCTGTTGTTCATCAACGCCATCCAGTTTGTCGATATTCCGGTCATGGCGGCTTACCTGATGTTGATCTCGGTCATGTTCGTGGGCATCAACCTGCTGGTTGATATCCTTTATGTCTTTATCGACCCCCGCCTGCGGGCGGATCGCAGCGGGGCCCACTGATGAGCGATCTTCCCCTTCCCGAGACCACCAAACCGGTCGAGATCGGCAACTGGACCCGCTTTCGGCAAAGCGATTTCCTGTACGCGTTCAAGCGGTCGCCGGTGGCGGTCATCTCCTTTGTCGTGGTGGCCCTCCTTGTGCTGTCGGCCATCTTTGCACCGCTGATCGCGCCGACAAACCCGTTCAACCCGGCCAGCCTGAACCTGATGAACGGCTTTACGCCACCGATGCAGCCGAACGCCTTTACACAGGACATTTTCCTGTTGGGCACCGATGATCAGGGGCGCGACGTGTTTTCCACCATCCTCTACGGCATGCGCATTTCGCTGTTCGTGGGGGCGGCGGCGGTGCTGTTTGCCATGGTGCTGGGCATCACATTGGGGCTGGTGTCGGGTTATGTCGGCGGCTGGACCGAAACGATCATCATGCGTGTCGCGGACGTGCAGCTGACGTTTCCGTCGATCCTTGTGGCGATGCTGATTTTCGGTGTGGCCAAGGGGTTCACGCCGATCGAATACCGCGACCAGATGGCGATCTGGGTTCTGATCCTGGCGATTGGCCTGTCAGATTGGGTGCAGTTCGCCCGTGTGGTGCGCGGGGCCACACTGGTCGAGAAAAGCAAGGACTATGTCGCCGCCGCCAAGCTGATCGGGCGCACGCCCTGGGCGATCATGATCAAGCATATCCTGCCCAACGTGTTGTCCCCGGTGCTTGTGATCGCGACGATCTCGCTCGCGCTGGCGATCATCGCAGAGGCGACACTGTCCTTTCTTGGCGTCGGCGCGCCGCCCACACAGCCCTCCTTGGGCACGCTCATCCGGATCGGGCAGGGCTTCCTGTTCTCGGGTGAATGGTGGATCCTGTTCTTTCCCGCCTGCACGCTGCTGGCGCTGGCCCTCAGCGTCAACCTGCTGGGCGACTGGCTGCGCGATGCGCTGAACCCGAGCCTGCGATGACCGGTGCCGTTCTTTCCATTCGCGACCTGTCGGTCAACATCCCCACCCGTGCGGGGATCGTGAAACCCGTGGACGGCGTCTCCTATGACATCCAGGCAGGTGAAATTCTGGGGGTTGTGGGCGAAAGCGGCGCTGGCAAGTCCATGGCCGGAAACGCGGTGATCGGCCTGCTGAACCCGCCTGCGCATATCTCGGGCGGGTCGATCCACCTTAATGGAAAACGCATTGACCAGCTGAAAGGCGAGGCGATGCGCCGTCTGCGGGGCAAGGAGATCGGCATGGTCTTTCAGGATCCGCTGACCTCCCTCAACCCGCTGCTGACAATCGGTGACCAGATCACCGAGACCATTCTGACCCATCTGCCGATCGAGCGCCGCGAGGCGGAAGCCCGCGCCGTGGAAGCCCTGCGCGAAGTCGGCATTCCCGGCGCGGCGGACCGCATCGACAGCTATCCGCACGAATTTTCCGGCGGGATGCGGCAGCGCGTGGTGATTGCGCTTGCCTTGTGCGCCGAACCCAGCCTGATCATCGCGGACGAACCGACAACAGCGCTGGATGTGTCGGTACAGGCGCAGATCATCGCGCTGCTGCGCAAACTGTGTCGCGAACGCGGGACAGCGGTCATGCTGATCACCCACGACATGGGCGTGATCGCCGAAGCCGCCGACCGGGTGGCGGTGATGTATGCCGGGCGGCTGGCGGAACTGGGCCCGGTGCGCGATGTGCTGACCCGGCCGCGTCACCCCTATACCGACGGCCTGATGTCATCGACGCCCTTCGCCTCCGCCGGGCGGGAACGTCTTCATCAGATCCCCGGATCCATGCCGCGCCTCCTGCATCTGCCCGAAGGCTGCGCCTTTCACCCCCGCTGTCCCTTTGCGCAGGACAAATGCCTGCAGCCTCCGCCCGCGCCCCAGGCCGAGGGCGGAGCCGCCTGCTGGTTCCCGCTTGTCAAAGAGGCCGCAGAATGAAGCCGCACGTTATCGTCAAGGGATTGACGCGCATTTTCGACGTGTCCAAACCGTTGCTGAACCGGATCGTCGAACGGCGCAGCAAGGCCTACCTCACGGCTGTGTCAGAGGTGAGTTTCGAGATCGAGGAACGCACGACCTATGCGCTTGTCGGGGAAAGCGGGTCGGGCAAATCCACCATCGGCAGGATGCTCGTCGGTCTCCTGCGCCCCACAGAGGGTCACGTCGAGATCGAAGGCGTGGACCTTGCGATCGAAACCGATGCCGACAAGCTGGCAGAGGTCCGATCCAACGTTCAGATGATCTTTCAGGATCCCTATGCATCGCTCAACCCGCGCTGGCGGGTGCGCGACATCATCGCCGAACCGGTCGCGAGCAAAGGCGGCGATGCGACTGGTCTGGCCGAGAAACTGCTGGAACAGGTCGGCCTGCATCCGGCGGACGCGGGAAAGTATCCGCACGAGTTTTCCGGCGGTCAGCGGCAGCGCATCTGCATTGCGCGTGCGCTGGCATCCGAGCCGCGCCTGATCGTCTGTGACGAACCCACGTCGGCACTGGATGTATCCGTGCAAGCGCAGGTGCTGAACCTGATGAGCGATCTCAAGGACGAATTCGGGCTGACCTACTTGCTGATCACCCATGATCTGACCGTGGTGCGCCACATGGCGGACCGGATCGGCGTGCTGTATCTGGGCCGTCTGGTCGAAGAAGCCGATCCCGAGACCCTGTTCGAGACGCCCAAGCACCCCTATACGCAGATGCTGCTGGATGCCGCGCCGCGCATGGATGCCTTCGGGCGCGAGGTGGAGCCGCCCACCGGCGAAATCCCGGACCCTATTTCTCCACCGCCCGGCTGTGCCTATCATCCCCGGTGCCCGATCGCCGCAGACATCTGTCGCAAGGAGCGCCCCGCCAACCGCGTGGTGGGCGACAGCGTCGTCGCCTGTCATCTCGCGGAATGAAAAACGGTCCTCCGGCAGGTGTTCGGAAGTCACCTCAACCCACGATCCTGAGGTCACGCGGGAACTGGGTTAGTGACCGGCAGCCGTCAGTCGTGACGAGGATGTCATCCTCGATCCTTATGCCGAAGCTGGACAGGTCGTAGAGGCCGGGCTCGTCGGTATAGACCATCCCCGCTTCCATGACCTCGTGATTGCCGCGCATGATGTAGGGGGCTTCATGGACCATGCGGCCCAGACCGTGTCCGGTCTTGGTCCGGATGCGGTCGCCGTAGGGCGAGGCTTCGAGGATGCCGGTGACCGCGTCATCAATCTCGTGCGCGGTGATGCCCGGCTTTGTGATGTGATGGGCCTTCTGGTTCGCGCGCAGCACGGTATCGTAGACGTCCTGCGCTTTGTCGCTGGCATGACCGACAAAGACGGTGCGCGTGATGTCCGCGGCAAAACCACCCCAGCGGGCACCGAAATCCAGCAACAGCGCATCGCCGGCCTGAAGACCGTAATCCGCCCGCGCAGAGGCATGGGGCCTTGCCGAATTGGTGCCGGCAGCCACGATGGGCCGGAACGACAGGTCTTCGGCCCCATTGCGGAACAAGGCCTGGATCAGCAGGTTTTCGATGTGCTTTTCCGTCTGGCCGACGGTGACCTGTGACAGTGTTTCTTCCAGCGCGGCTTCGGAAATGCGAATGGCCCTGGTCAGGGTTTCGATCTCATCCGCCGTCTTGCGAACCCGCAATCCCGAGATTGCCTTCTCCCCGTCGATCAGCCGAAGACCCGGCCAGGATCTGGCGAACGCATGGTGCACGAAGACGCGCATTGTCTGTCCTTCGACGGCGACAGACTTCAGGGGCATGTGTCTGGCAAGCGCATCGAAGGCATCTTCGTACCCGTCCTGATCGCGCCAGTCGAAGACTTCACCTTCGAACTGCAGAAGATCGAAGGACGCAAGCTCGAGGTTGGGCACCACGGCTGCGGGTTTTCCCTCAGCGGGCACCACGATGACGATGGGGCGTTCATTGGTGCCGAAGTTCGCGTGCATCATCCGCGCAAAGTTCGGTCCCGGCACGATTGCCACGGCATCGACATCCAGCCTGCGTGCGATGTCTTGATATTCGAGATAGCGTTCCAATGATGTCTCCTGCGCGTTGACTGTCGCTGAGCATGACCCGCTCAGTCGTTAAGCTTTTTCGGTTCGATGTGGCCAATCGTGGTGGTGCGTTCCGTTTCTGCCGTGCCGTGCAAGGGCCGGTTTTGAAGTGGTCCGTGTCATTGCCAGTCTCCGGCATCTGACAGAGGGGCGTCAACCGATCAGGAGGATTTTTCAGAGACCCTTCTGAACCCACGCGATTGCGGGTGGTGCTCGCGCGTTTTCTCAATCTGGCTGACAGCGCAGTCAAACCCAGAGACATCGTTGTGAGCCGGGAAGCGGGCGGCCTTTCAGTGACGGGAAACGGCAACCCGCTCGCGCTTCCCCATTTCATCCCTGAGGGTTGTGAGAGCACGGGTCCGCAGTCGATCTGTGCCGCATCGAGCCTCCGCCATGCCCCGTGTTTGCCGGTCAGGACTGCAGCGATGGTTGGGCCGCTCAGGCTGTTCCTGCGATCACAGCATCCGGTGTGGTCATCGAAATTCGGTTCTCGGCAATCACCACGGACTTGACCTCTGAAGGTGCATGACTTAGGTCGTATCACGCCGAGCGGGCGTTGTGTAATGGTAAGACCTCAGCCTTCC
>CAWCXM010000008.1:0-496530 GCA_963799505.1 uncultured Alphaproteobacteria bacterium | reverse complement strand
GTGCCCAGGAGAGGACTCGAACCTCCACACCGTTGCCAGTACTAGCACCTGAAGCTAGCGCGTCTACCATTCCGCCACCTGGGCAGGTCACGTGAAGCGGTGATCTAAGGGGGACGCGCGGTGCTGTCAATTGCTATCTGGTGCAATTCGCAACTTCGGTGGGGTGGTGCGGGGCAGGTCAGGCAATTGTTGCTTGTCCGGCCTATGCCGGGCAGGTACATCACGGGGTGAAAACGCGGTTGCAGGAGTCTCTACGATGGCCAAGCTGGTAACAATCTACGGCGGTTCCGGGTTCGTCGGTCGCTATATCGCCCAGCGGATGGCCAAGGCCGGATGGCGCGTGCGGGTTGCGGTGCGAAACCCCAACGAAGCCTTGTTCGTGAAGCCTTACGGCGTCGTCGGGCAGGTGGTGCCCATTCTGTGCAATATCCGTGACGACGCTTCGGTAAGATCGGCGCTGATCGGGGCGGATGCAGTGGTGAACTGCGTCGGCATTCTGGTGGAAAGCGGCAAGAACCGGTTCGACGCGGTGCAGGCGCAGGGGCCGGAGCGGATTGCGCGGCTCGCGGCCGAGAACGGCGTGACGCGCATGGTTCAGATTTCGGCCATCGGCGCGGACATGGAAGCCGAGAGCGATTACGCGTCGACCAAGGGTGAAGGCGAGGCCGGTGTGCTCAAGCACATGCCGGACGCCGTGATCCTGCGGCCGTCGATCGTGTTCGGGCCCGAAGATGACTTTTTCAACCGTTTCGCCGGTATGACACGGATCAGTCCGGTGCTGCCTGTGGTGGGCGGGAATACGATGTTTCAGCCGGTCTATGTCGACGATGTCGCAAAGGCCGCGGCGATGGGTGTCATGGGCGATGCGCCCGGCGGCATCTATGAACTGGGCGGACCGGAGACGGAAAGCTTCCGTGGCCTGATGCAGCGGATGCTGGACGTGATCCACCGTCGCCGCCTTGTTGTGGGGATGCCGGTCTGGATCGCGCGGATCATGGCCTTTGGTTTTGACATGCTGCAGGCGATCACATTCGGGCTGTTCAGCAATGGCGTGCTGACCCGCGATCAGGTCAAGAACCTGTCAAAGGACAATGTTGTGGCGACGGGTGCCAAAGGGTTCGAAGAGCTGGGCATCAAACCCGTGGCGATGGCATCGGTGCTGCCCGATTATCTGTGGCGGTTCCGCCCTTCGGGCCAGTATGACGCGATCAAGAAGTCTGCGCAGAACCTGCGCAACGGCTGATGGAAAACACCACGACGCTGGTCGCTGCCTTTCTGGGGTTGCTGGAGGGGCTGACGGAGTTCATTCCCGTTTCGTCGACCGGACATCTGTTGCTGGCTGGACATTTTCTGGGGTTCGAAAGCGCCGGTCGCACCTTTGAGGTGGTGATCCAGCTTGGTGCCGTGCTGGCCATTCTCACGATCTATGCTGGGCGGCTTTGGGCGGTGTTCTCTGCGGCACCACAGGATCCGCAGGCGCGGCGGTTCATCTGGTCGGTGTTGATCGCCTTCTTGCCTGCTGTCGTGATCGGCGTGCTGGCGCATGATTTCATCAAGACAGTCTTGTTCGAGACGCCGATGCTGATCGCCGTGATGTTGATCATCGGCGGGGTGATCCTGTTGCTGGTCGAGCGGATCGCGCCAGAACCGCGGCATGATGATGCGATGAAATTTCCGCTCTCCATGGCATTGAAGATCGGCTTCATTCAATGCCTTGCGATGATCCCCGGTACATCGCGGTCAGGGTCGACAATCGTTGGCGCGCTGCTTTTGGGGGCCAGCAAGACGGGCGGCGGCGGAGTTTTCGTTTTTCCTGTCCATGCCGACGATGGCGGGGGCATTTGCCTATGATCTGTACAAGAACCGCGATGTACTGGATGCGGCGGCCCTGAACGAGATTGCAGTGGGGTTCGTCATGGCCTTCATCTCGGCCGTGGTCGTGGTGAAATGGCTTTTGGACTATGTCAGCAAGCATGGGTACGCCCTGTTTGGCTGGTGGCGAATCGTTGTGGGCGGGGTTGCTTTGGTCGCTTTGCTGGCCGGATTTTAGGCATTAGGTCCGCATCGGAACTAATTTTCGAACAGGATCGGCTGTAAATCTTCGTTACGCTACCAATATCCTCAAAATAGGTCAGCTTTGCTGTCTTTTATCCTGTTATGGCATCGGATATTCGGGAAGTCTGGCAGTTGACGAAGGATGTGACAATGGCAGAGCAGCCGATGCTGAAATTCACCAAGATCGAGCGGGACATGCCGGAGAAGCGTCCGCCCAATCTGCGTCGCACCGATTTCAAAGAGATTTATGCAGAGTACGCGGATGCCAAGGCCAAGGAGCAATCCAGCCGGTGCAGCCAGTGCGGTGTGCCCTATTGTCAGAGCCATTGCCCGCTGCACAACAACATCCCCGATTGGCTGCGCCTGACTGCCGAAGGACGGTTGCAGGAAGCCTATGAGGTCAGCCAGGCGACCAATACCTTTCCCGAGATATGCGGGCGCATCTGTCCGCAGGACCGGTTGTGCGAAGGCAACTGCGTGATCGAGCAGTCGGGCCACGGCACTGTGACCATCGGGTCGGTCGAGAAATACATCACCGATACGGCGTGGGAAGAAGGCTGGGTCCAGCCGATCGCGCCGCGCAGGGAGCGCACCGAGAGCGTGGGCATCATCGGTGCCGGCCCCGGCGGGCTGGCGGCGGCGGATGTGCTGCGGCGGCAGGGTGTGCAGGTGACGATCTATGACACCTACGACCGCGCGGGCGGGCTGCTCACTTATGGCATTCCCGGTTTCAAGCTGGAGAAGGACATCGTCATGCGCCGCAATGCGCAGCTTGAGCAGGGGGGTGTGACCTTCAAGCTGAACTGCACCGTTGGCAAGGACATCAGCTTTGCCGAGATCCGGGCAGCGCATGATGCGGTGATCATTGCGACAGGTGTCTACAAGACAAGGGAAATTCAGGCACCGGGCGTCGGTGGTGTCGGCCTGGAGCGGGCGATTGATTTTCTGACCGCGAGCAACCGCAAGAGTTTTGGCGACGCGGTGGAAGACTTCGACAATGGTCGCTTCAACGCCAAGGGCAAGCGGGTTGTGGTGATCGGCGGGGGTGACACGGCGATGGATTGTGTGCGCACGTCGATCCGGCAGGGGGCGGAGAGCGTCAAGTGCCTGTACCGTCGCGACCGCGCAAACATGCCGGGCAGCCAGCGCGAGGTCGCCAATGCCGAGGAAGAGGGCGTGCAGTTCGAATGGCTGACCGCGCCCAAGGGATTTGTCGGCGATCCGGTGACAGGCGTCATGGTGCAGAAGATGCGGCTGGGCGCACCCGATGCCACGGGCCGTCAGGCACCAGAGGTGATCGAAGGCGCCGATTATGTCGAGGATGCGGACCTGGTGATCATGGCGCTGGGGTTCGAGCCGGAAGACCTGCCGACACTCTGGGACGAGCCCGATCTGCCGGTCACGCGCTGGGGCACGGTCAAGACGGAGTATGTGACGGGTGCGACGGCGGTCGACGGTGTCTATGCCGTGGGCGACATCGTGCGCGGTGCGTCGCTGGTGGTCTGGGCGATCAAGGACGGGCGCGATTGTGCGCAGGCGATCCTCGAAAAATTCGACAGCAGCGCGGTGATGGCGGCGGAATAGTTAGCGAAGCGTTAAATGTCACACAACGTACACCGGACGTACACCGGGCGTGCAGACATGAAAGAAAACGGCATTTTGCGATAGGTCAGTAAGTGTGTCGCTTTCGGCGGCAAGGATGAACAAAATCTGAACGGCCGTTCGGCAGGTGCCGGGTGGTATTTGAAAATGGGTGAAGCATGGGCGATGCGCCAAACCTGAACCGGATCGAGGGACGCTGCCTGTGTGGGGCGGTGACGGCAAGCGGCACGCTGTCGCGCCCGATGGTGCGGGCGTGCCACTGCGACATGTGCCGCCGTCAAACCAGTTCGATGTTCATGTCCATCGCGCTGGACCCGGACAGCATCGAGGTCGCGGGACCGGTCACGCGCTTTCGGTCATCCGAATGGGCCGAGCGCGGCTTTTGTGCCACCTGCGGATCGACCATCTTTTACAGCACGCTACATGACGGGGCGCGGAACATGGCGGCGGGGCTGTTCGACAACGCGGGCGGTGCGCCGCTGAAGCTGGAGTTCTTTGCGGACCGGTGTCCGCAGGGATACGCCCTTGCCGGGGATCACCGGAAGATGACCACGGAAGAGACAATCGCGCTCTTTGCGCCGACAGAGGAAGGGACGGGCGATGGTTGAGCAGACCGAGCGCGAAGACATCGTCGCCCCCTATCGCCGGAGCGGAGAGCTGTCGGGCCGGTGCCTGTGCGGCGGCGTGAAGATCGAGATTGCGGGAGAGTATATCGCCGCCGTCGGGGCCTGCCATTGCGTGATGTGCCAGCGCTGGAACGGGATGCTGTTCGGGTCTTTCGTGGCGATGGCCGAAGGGGTCACGGTGGAAGGCGAGGTCGTGCAATACGCGTCTTCGCCATTTTCGGAGCGGGCGTTCTGCGCCAGATGCGGCAGCCATATCTGGCTGCGCGATACCGAAGGTGACGGGCGCGAGATCGAGTTGTTTCCGGGGTTGTTCCCGGCGGCGAAGGACTTTGTGCTTTTGTCCGAAATCTATACCGACCGGGCGCCGCATTATGTGGCGCTGGAAGGATCGCACCGGCGCAAGACGCGGGCGGAATACGAAGACCAGAACCAATTTGTTGAAGGGGATAATCCATGACCACATACGATGACGCATGGGTGGCACGCGAAGAGGCCAAGCGGGCGATGATGGCCGAAAAGGGCCTGTATTCCGCCGAGGAGGAGCATTCTTCCTGCGGTGTCGGTCTGGTCGTGAACATCGACGGATCGCGCAGCCGGTCGGTTGTGGAAAACGGGATCAAGGCGCTCAAGGCGATCTGGCACCGCGGGGCGGTGGATGCCGACGGCAAGACCGGCGACGGCGCGGGTATTCATGTGCAGATCCCGGTCCCGTTCTTTTACGATCAGGTGCGCCGCACCGGACACAAGCCGCGCGAGGAGGAGCTGATTGCGGTGGGTCAGGTGTTTCTGCCGCGCACCAACTTTGCCGCGCAGGAAACCTGCCGGACCATCGTGGAAACCGAAGTGCTGCGCATGGGCTACTATATCTATGGTTGGCGGCATGTGCCGGTGAACATCGCCTGTCTGGGCGAGAAGGCGAACGCGACCCGGCCCGAGATCGAGCAGATCCTGATTTCCAACTCCAAGGGGGTGGACGAGGATGTGTTCGAGCGCGAGCTTTACGTCATTCGCCGCCGGATCGAAAAGGCGGCCATCGCCGCTCAGGTGCCGCAGATGTACATCGCGTCGATGTCCTGCCGGTCGATCATCTACAAGGGGATGATGCTGGCCGAGCAGGTGGCGGAGTTCTATCCCGATCTGTTGGACGAACGGTTCGAGAGCGCCTTTGCGATCTATCACCAGCGGTATTCGACCAACACCTTTCCGCAGTGGTGGCTGGCGCAGCCGTTCCGCATGTTGGCCCACAACGGCGAGATCAACACGCTGAAGGGCAACCTGAACTGGATGAAGTCGCACGAGATCCGCATGGCATCGGGCACCTTTGGCGAGTTGGCCGAGGACATCAAGCCGATCGTGCCTGCGGGGTCGTCGGATTCGGCCGCGCTGGATTCGGTGTTCGAGGTGCTGGTGCGGGCGGGACGGTCCGCGCCGATGGCCAAGACGATGCTGGTGCCGGAATCCTGGTCCAAGCAGACGGTGGAATTGCCGCAGGCCTGGCAGGATATGTATTCCTACTGCAACTCCGTGATGGAGCCCTGGGACGGTCCGGCAGCCCTTGCCATGACGGACGGGCGCTGGGTCTGCGCCGGGTTGGACCGCAGCGGGTTGCGGCCCATGCGGTTTGTCGTGACGGCGGGCGGGATGCTGATTGCCGGATCAGAGGCAGGTATGGTGCCGCTCGATGAAGCGACGGTGGTGCAGAAGGGTGCGCTTGGCCCCGGTCAGATGATCGCGGTCGATCTGAAGAAGGGCAAGCTGTTCAACGACACGAGGATCAAGGACAAGCTGGCCGCGGCGCTGCCTTTCGGGGAGTGGGTCGACAAGATTGTCGAATTGGACACGCCATTGGCCGAAGTGACGGAAAAGCCGGTATTCGAGGGCACGGAGTTGCGCCGCCGTCAGGTGGCGGCGGGCTATTCCATCGAGGATCTGGAGCAGATCCTGGCCCCGATGGCCGAGGATGCCAAGGAAACGCTGGCGTCGATGGGTGACGATACGCCGTCGGCGGTGCTGTCCAAGCAGTACCGGCCGCTCAGCCATTATTTCCGGCAGAATTTCTCTCAGGTGACGAACCCGCCGATTGATTCCCTGCGTGAATTCCGGGTGATGAGTTTGAAGACGCGGTTCGGCAACCTCAAGAACGTGCTGGACGAGGATTCCTCGCAGACCGAGATTCTGGTGCTGGACAGCCCGTTTGTGGGTAACGCGCAGTTCGAGGCGCTGTTCGAGCATTTCAACGCGCAGATGGTCACCATCGACTGCACCTTCCCTGAGGGGGAGGGCACGCTGAACGACGGCTTGCAGCGTATCCGCGCAGAGGCGGAGGATGCGGTGCGGTCGGGTGCGGGGCATATCGTGCTGACCGACCATCTGAGCGGTGAGGGCAAGGTGGCGATGCCGATGATCCTTGCCACCTCTGCGGTGCATTCGCATCTCATCCGCAAAGGTCTGCGGACGTTCACGTCGCTGAACGTGCGGTCGGCGGAATGTGTCGATCCGCATTACTTTGCCGTGCTGATCGGCTGTGGGGCGACGGTGGTGAACGCCTATCTGGCGGAGGATTCGCTGAACGACCGGATCGAGCGGGGGTTGCTGGACCTGACGCTGACACAGGCGACGCAGCGCTACCGCGAGGCGATTGATCAGGGCTTGCTCAAGATCATGGCCAAGATGGGGATTTCCGTCGTGTCGTCCTATCGCGGCGGTCTGAACTTTGAGGCGGTGGGCCTGTCCCGCGCCATGTGTGCGGAGTATTTCCCCGGCATGACCAGCCGCATCAGCGGGATCGGCGTGACCGGTATTCAACGCAAGGCCGAAGAGGTCCACGCGAAGGGCTGGCAGGGCGACGGTGTGGTGCTGCCCATCGGTGGTTTTTACAAGGCGCGCACCAGTGGCGAGACCCACGCATGGGAAGCGTCGTCCATGCATCTGTTGCAGATGGCGTGCAACCGCGCGTCCTATCAGATGTGGCAGCAGTATTCGAAGAAGATGCAGAGCAATCCGCCGATCCACCTGCGCGATCTGCTGGACATCAAGCCGCTGGGCGCGCCCATCGGGTTGGAGGAAGTCGAGAGCATCACCTCGATCCGCAAGCGGTTCGTGACGCCGGGCATGTCGCTGGGCGCGCTGAGCCCGGAGGCGCACAAGACGCTGAACGTGGCGATGAACCGGATTGGTGCGAAATCCGACAGCGGTGAGGGCGGGGAAGATCCGGCACATTTCGTGCCGGAGCCGAACGGCGATAACCCCTCCGCGAAGATCAAGCAGGTGGCATCGGGGCGCTTTGGCGTCACGGCGGAATACCTCAACCAGTGCGAAGAGCTGGAGATCAAGGTGGCGCAGGGCGCAAAGCCCGGTGAGGGTGGCCAGTTGCCGGGGATGAAGGTCACCGACCTGATCGCGCGGCTGCGCCATTCGACCAAGGGTGTCACGCTGATTTCACCGCCGCCGCACCACGATATCTATTCGATCGAGGATCTGGCGCAGCTGATCTATGACCTCAAGCAGATCAACCCGCGCTGCAAGGTGACGGTCAAACTGGTGGCATCGAGCGGCGTTGGCACGATTGCCGCCGGTGTGGCCAAGGCCAAGGCGGATATCATCCTGATTTCCGGTCACAACGGCGGGACGGGTGCATCCCCCGCGACCTCGATCAAATATGCGGGCCTGCCGTGGGAAATGGGCCTGACCGAGGCGCATCAGGTGCTGTGCATGAACAACCTGCGGGACCGCGTGACGCTGCGGACCGACGGCGGGTTGCGCACGGGCCGCGACATCGTGATGGCGGCGATGCTGGGGGCCGAGGAATACGGCATCGGCACAGCCGCGCTGATCGCGATGGGCTGCATCATGGTGCGCCAATGCCAGAGCAATACCTGCCCGGTCGGTGTCTGTACCCAGGACGAGGCGCTGCGCGGCAAGTTCACCGGGAATGCGGACAAGGTGGTGAACCTGATCACCTTCTACGCCACAGAGGTGCGCGAAATTCTGGCGAGCATCGGTGCGCGGTCGCTGGATGATGTGATTGGCCGTGCCGATCTGCTGACGCAGGTTTCGCGTGGGTCTGCACATCTGGATGATCTGGATCTCAACCCGCTGCTGATCACGGTCGATGGGGCGCACGACAACGTCTATGACCGGGACAAGCCGCGCAATGCGGTGCTGGATACGCTGGACGCGCAGATCGTGCGGGATGCGGCGCGGTTCCTTGAGGACGGTGAGAAGATGCAACTGTCCTACGCGGTGCAGAACACACACCGGACCGTGGGCACGCGCCTGTCGAGCCATATCGTCAAGAAGTTCGGGATGCGCAACAATCTGCAACCCGATCACCTGACGGTAAAGCTGACCGGGTCCGCCGGGCAGTCGCTGGGTGCCTTTGCGGCACCGGGGCTGAAGCTGGAAGTGGCGGGTGATGCGAACGATTACGTCGGCAAGGGTCTGTCGGGCGGCACGATTGTCGTGCGGCCCACCATGTCGAGCAGCATTGTCGCGTCCGAGAACACCATCATCGGCAACACGGTTCTGTACGGTGCGACCAACGGCTATCTGTTTGCCGCCGGTCGCGCAGGCGAGCGGTTCGCCGTGCGGAACTCGGGTGCGAAGGTCGTGATCGAGGGCTGCGGCAGCAACGGGTGCGAATACATGACCGGCGGTGTTGCGGTGATCCTGGGGCCCATCGGCGCGAACTTTGGTGCCGGGATGACGGGTGGCATGGCCTATCTCTATGATCCTGACGGCAAGGCCCCCGCCATGATGAACCACGAGACGCTGGTGACCTGCCCGGTGACGGTGGATCATTGGATGGGGCAGTTGGAGGAACTGCTGGAACGGCATCTGGAGGAGACGAACAGCCGCAAGGCGGCGGATATCCTGCAGCATTGGGACAGCGAAAAGCACAACTTCCTTCAGGTCTGCCCGAAGGAAATGCTGATCCATCTGCCTGCGCCGCTGAGTATCGAAGAAAAAGCGATGCCGGCGGAATAGATGCTGCGACTTGCGATCATAGGGTGTCTGCTTGCCGTGCTTCTGGGGTGCGGCGGGCAGACGGGACAGGGGCGCGGTGACATCCTTGTTCTGGGTGATTCCGTCATGGCGTGGAACGGCGGCAACGCGATCCCGAACGTGATCGGTCAGGTGCTGAACCGCGAGGTGGACAGCCGGGCGGTGCCGGGCGCGCAATTCGATAACGCATCGCGCCTTGCCGGGGCCGTGGGTTTCGACATCCAGCGGCAGTTTCCGGGCGGCGCGTGGAACTGGATCGTGCTGAACGGCGGTGCCAATGACCTTGGGTTCGGGGATTGCGGGTGCGGCAATTGCACGGCGGCGGTGGACCGATTGATCGCGCCCGATGCGGCAAGCGGGGTGATCCCGGCCTTCATCACACGCATCCGCGCCGAAAGCGGGGCGCAGGTGATGTGGATGGGGTACTATGCCGGCAACGGCAAGGGATCGTTCAAGGGATGCCGCGACGATCTGGTGCGGATGGAGCAGCGGATCGCGCGGTTCGCGGCGTCCCGGGAGGGCGTGACCTTTGTGGACTCGGAGGATGTAATCAATCCGACCGACCCGACGGTTTTCGCGTCGGACAACACGCATCCGTCGGTCAGGGGATCAGCCCTGATCGGGGCCTATCTGGCACAGGAGATCGCGAAGCGTTCACAAAACGCGCAGTGATCCGTATAGCTGGGACATGGCAAAGGCAGCGACACCAGCAAAGAAGAAGACCAAACCGAACCTGCGGATAGACCAGCGCATTCGCCGGTTCTTTCTGCGGACGGTTTCGGTGATCTTTATCGTCGTCGTGGCGCTGGTCGTGCTGGGCGCGATCATCAATCCGCCGACGACCGCCTATATGTTTTCGGAAGGCCGCAGGTTGGGCGGGGTCGAGCAGACCTGGGTGCCGATGGAGCGGATCGCGCCGGTCATGGCGCGGTCGGCGGTGGCGGCGGAGGACGCGAATTTCTGCGCGCACTGGGGGTTCGACATGGCCGCGATCAAGCTGGCGATCGCGGAAGGATCGTCGCGCGGGGCGTCCACGATCAGCCAGCAGACGGTCAAGAACGTGTACCTGTGGCACGGGCGGCTTTGGGTGCGCAAGGCGGCGGAGGCGCTGATCACCCCGCTGGTCGAGGCGGTCTGGACCAAGCGGCGGATCATCGAGGTATACCTGAACGTGGCAGAGTTCGATGAGGGCGTTTTCGGGGTCGAGGCGGCGGCGCGGCACTACTTTGGCATCAGTGCGGCCGAGCTGAGCGCGACGCAGGCGGCGCGGCTGGCGGCGATCCTGCCTTCGCCCAAGACACGCTCTGCCGCCAACCCCAGCAGCTTTGTGCGCAAACGGTCGCGGCAGGTGCGTGACGGGGCGGCGACAATCAGCAGGGACGGGCGTGCCGCCTGTTTCGAGAGTTGAATTGCGCCGCGTTAGAGGGCATGGAGTGATGATGTCTCCTTCGCTTGGGTTTTCCTGATGGCTCGCCTGTTTCACGTTCCCCTGTCGCCGTTTTGCCGCAAGGTCCGGTTGAGCCTTGCCGAAAAGAAGATCGAGGTGGAGCTGGTCGAGGAACGCTATTGGGAGCAGGATCCCGATTTCATGCGGCGCAATCCGGCAGGCAAAGTGCCGGTGCTGCGGCTTGACGGGATCATGATGGCCGAGAGTGCGGCGATCTGCGAATACATCGAAGAAACCCGGCCGGAGCCGTCGCTGATGCCGTCCGATCCGGCGTTGCGGCTGGAGGTGCGACGGCTGGTCAACTGGTTCGACGACAAGTTCCATGCCGAGGTGACCTCCAAACTGCTGTACGAGCGGGTCAACAAGAAGGTCATGAAAGAGGGGTATCCGGACAGCAAGAACGTCAAGGCGGGTGCGAAGGCGATCAAGTATCATCTGGACTACATGCATTGGCTGCTGGACCATCGGCGCTGGCTGGCGGGGGACAACATGACGCTGGCGGACTTCGCGGCGGCGGCGCATCTGTCGTCGCTCGACTACATCTCGGACGTGGACTGGAACCGTTCGGAGATCGTGAAGGACTGGTACGCCAAGATCAAATCGCGCCCGGCGTTCCGGGCGTTGCTGGCCGATCAGGTGCCGGGATTCCCGCCGCCCAAGCATTACAATGATCTGGATTTCTAGGCGCATCATTGCAGGCCCCTGCGCGGGGCGAGGGTGCGGACGGTATATAAGGCCAAAAAGAGAATGGACCTGAAAGCCCGCCTTGTCGCACAGGCTTTGGCCGAAGGATTTGTGGCCTGCCGGGTCTGTCGCCCGGATGCCGTACCGGAGGTGAAGGACAGGTTGGCCGGATTTGTGGAGGCCGGGTATCACGGGCAGATGGGATGGATGGCCGAGCGCATGGACTGGCGCGGCAATCCGGCGGCGCTGTGGCCCGAGGCACGGTCGGTGATCATGCTGGCGGAGAGCTATGCGCCGAGGCACGATCCGCTGGCGGTTCTGGAGCATCCCGAAAAGGCGGCGGTTTCGGTCTATGCGCAGGGGCGGGATTACCACGATATCGTCAAGAAGCGGCTCAAGCGCCTGGCGCGTTGGCTGATCGCGCAGCAGGCCTGCGAGGTGAAGGTGTTCGTCGATACGGCGCCCGTGCCGGAAAAGGCGCTGGCGCAGGCGGCGGGTTTGGGATGGCAGGGCAAACATACCAATGTGTTGAGCCGGGAGTGGGGCAACTGGGCCTTTCTGGGTTCTGTCTTTACCACACTTGATCTCGCACCGGACGCGCCTGAGGTGGATCATTGCGGGTCTTGCACGGCCTGTCAGGACATATGCCCGACGGCGGCTTTTCCCGAACCCTACAAGCTGGATGCGCGGCGGTGCATTTCCTATCTGACGATCGAGCACAAGGGACCGGTGGACCTTGAGTTGCGTGCACGCATGGGCAACCGGATCTACGGCTGTGACGATTGTCTTGCGGTCTGTCCGTGGAACAAGTTCGCGGTGGACGCCAGCGACATGCGATATCACGGCGCGGCAGAAGGAGCGCCTGATCTGGCGGATCTGGTGCGGTTGGACGATGCCGGTTTTCGGGCGCGTTTTTCGGGCTCGCCGATCAAGCGGATCGGGCGGGACCGGTTTGTGCGCAACGTGCTTTATGCCATCGGCAATTCGGGACAGGCGGGATTGAGGCCCCATGCGCAGGGTCTGACGGAAGACGCCGATGCGGCGGTGGCCGACGCGGCGCGCTGGGCGGTGGCGCGGCTGTCTGCGCCGTGACGCAAAGAGGCTGGACCGCAGTGCATTTGCGCTTACACAGGCACTGAGCAGAAAAGGGGACGTTCATGCCGTTGCTGTTGGGTGTTGATACGGGCGGGACATATACCGACGCGGTGTTGCTGCGTGACGAAGAGGTTGTGATCGCCTCTGCCAAGTCGCTGACCACGCGGCATGATCTGGCGATCGGTGTGGGCGCTGCGGTTTCCGCCGTGCTGGCGGAAGCGGCGGTTGCGCCGGAGGAGATTGCCCTCGCGTCGCTGTCCACCACACTGGCGACGAATGCATTGGTCGAGGGACAGGGCGGGCGCGTCGCGCTGATCTATATCGGGTTTCGGGAGAAGGATCTGGCCTCGCAGGGGTTGGCGGAGGCGTTGCGCGGTGACCCTTACGTCGTGCTGGAGGGCGGGCACAACCACGCAGGCGGAGAGGCGGCACCGCTGGACGAGAAGGCTCTGATCCGCTTTTTGGAGACGCACAAGGACGATGTGAGCGGCTTTGCCGTGGCCAGCCAGTTCGCCACCCGGAACCCGGCGCACGAGCTGCGGGCGGCGGCATTGGTGAGCGAGATCACCGGGCGGCCCGTATCGGCCTCGCACCAGTTGTCGGCCAAGCTGAACGGGCCGAAGCGGGCGATGACGGCAGTGTTGAACGCGCGGTTGATCGGGATGATCGACCGGCTGATCGGGCGGGCGGAAGATACGCTGATCGCGCTGGGCATCACCGCGCCGCTGATGGTCGTGCGCGGGGACGGGGCGCTGATTTCCAGCGCGCAGGCGCGGGAGCGGCCCATCGAGACGATCCTGAGCGGGCCTGCGGCGTCCATCGTGGGGGCGCGGTGGTTGACCGGTGCCGATCTGGCGCTGGTCAGCGATATTGGCGGGACGACGACGGATGTGGCGCTGCTGAAGGGCGGGCGACCGATGATTGATCCGGCGGGTGCACGGGTTGGTCCCTACCGGACGATGGTGGAGGCCGTGGCGATGCGGACCACGGGTCTGGGCGGTGACAGCGAGGTGCATTTCATCTCCGAAGGTTTGCAGGGCGGTGTGACGCTGGGGCCGAAGCGGGTGCTGCCGGTGTCCTTGATCGCCGTGGAAGCGCCGGAGGTGGTCCATGCGGCGCTGGACGCGCAGATCAGGGCGGTGACGCCCGGAGATCATGACGGACGGTTCGTGCGGGCCGTGCAGGGGATGAGCCATGAGGGCATCGGGCCGCGCGAGACGGAATTGCTGGCGCGGATCGGCGATGCCGTGCGTCCGTTGGGCGACGTGTTGCGCGCGCGGATCGAACAGGGGGCGTTGAAGCGGCTGGTGGAGCGTGGATTGATCCAGATCGCCGCTGTCACGCCATCGGACGCGAGCCATGTGCTGGGCCGGGTGATGGAGTGGGATACAGGTGCAGCGCGCAAGGCCCTGCAGCTGTTCGGGCGGCGCAGGACCGGGTCGGGCAACGTGCTGTCGAATGTCGAGGAAGACGTGGCGCGGATGATCGTCGACCGATTGACCTATCAGACCGCTTTGGCCTTGTTGGAGACCGCTTTTGCGGAGGAAGAGATACCGTTTGACGAGACGCCCGAGGCGCTGGCGCGGCATGTGTTGATGCAGCGCGGGATGGCGGGGCATCGCGGGCTGGTCAGGCTCGAGACCGGTCTGAGCGTTGCCGTGGTGGGCCTGGGCGCCTCTGCGCCTTCCTACTATCCGGCGGTGGGTGCGCTGTTGGGATGCGAGATGATCCTGCCGGAATATGCCGGGGTCGCCAATGCCATCGGCGCCGTGGTCGGGCGCGTGACGATGCGGCAAAGCGGGACCGTGACATCGCCGAGCGAAGGCAAATACCGGGTGCACCTGATGGACGGGCCGCAGGATTTCAGCGATCAGGAGAGTGCCTTGAGCACCTTGGAGACTGTTTTGCGGGATGAAGCCATGGCGCAGGCGCGGATGGCGGGTGCGGAAGACATTCAGGTGAGTGTGACGCGGGACGTCCGGACCGCGGGTGTCGAATCCCGCGAGGTTTTCATCGAAGCGACCCTCACGGTGGAAGCGGCAGGACGGCCCAGGGTGGCTTTCTAGAGCGCGCCGCCACCGGCGGAACGGTCAGACCGTGATGTCGACCGTTGCAACCTCGCCCGACCCGGTGGCGGTGAACACCATCGAGACTGCCCGTGCCTCGTCCGGCGACATCCGGTTGAAGAGACCGTCGCGCCGGTTGGCTGGGTGCCCGTCGATGTAGAACTGCGTGGTGAGAACTTCGCCGGTGTCGTCGAAGACCTTGACGTGGATGTGCGGCGTGCGCCCCGGATAGGTGACGGGTTTGATCGTGCGAAAGACGTAAGCCCCGTCGGTGTCGGTGATGTCATGCCCGAACCCCTGAAACGCGGGATCGAACGCGATGTTCTGCCGGTCGCCGGGATGCATGTACTTGCCGTTGGTGTCGCATTGCCAGATCTCGACACGGTGCCCCGCAAGCGGCCTGCCGGCCTTGTCGCGGACCTGTCCTTTGAGGAAGATGACCTCTCCGCCCGCCTGCCGCACGGCGCCGATGAGTTTCACCAGATCGTTGTCCACATCCCTGCGCCGCATGTTGGGGGTCGGATAGAACGGCCCTTCGGTGGCGGATGGTGTCAGAGTGGCAGCGGCGAGCGGGGTCGAGAGGGACGCGACGCCCAGAGTGCCGAGCGTACCTGTGATCACGGTGCGGCGGGTATGTGTATTCCTGGCCATGCCGAATGTCTCCTGATGAAAGCGGTCGGGTGTCTAACGTCGCTTTGACGGGTTTCCGTCGCGGGAGGCGCATGATCCTGCGCATGGAAAGGGCCACCCGAAGGGTCGGGTGGCCCGGAAGTTTACTCTGCGGCGGCGCGTTTGGGCAGAACCCAGTCGGCGCGGGGGAAGTGGCAGGTGTAGCCGTTGGGGATCCGCTCCAGATAATCCTGATGCTCGGGCTCCGCTTCCCAGAAGTCGCTCACGGGTTCCACTTCGGTCACGACCTTGCCGGGCCAGATGCCGGAGGCTTCGACATCGGCGATGGTGTCGAGTGCGACGGCCTTCTGATCCTCGTCCACATAGTAGATCGCGGAACGGTAGCTCATGCCGCGGTCGTTGCCCTGGCGGTTGAGCGTGGTCGGGTCGTGGATCTGGAAGAAGAACTCAAGAAGCTCACGATATGACGTCTTGGCCGGGTCGAAGATGATCTCGATCCCTTCGGCGTGGGTGCCGTGGTTGCGGTAGGTGGCGTTGGGCACGTCCCCGCCGGTATAGCCGACGCGGGTCGATACCACACCGGGGCGCTTGCGGATCAGATCCTGCATCCCCCAGAAACATCCACCTGCCAGTACTGCGCGTTCGGTGCTCATGCTGCGTCCTCCACTTGATCCAGATAATCGCCATAGCCTTCGGCTTCCATGTCATCGCGGTGGATGAACCGGAGCGAGGCCGAGTTGATGCAGTAGCGCAGGCCGCCACGGTCGCGGGGGCCGTCGGGAAAGACATGGCCCAGATGGCTGTCGCCGTGCTTGCTGCGTACTTCGGTGCGGACCATGCCGAGCGTGCTGTCTTCAAGCTCTGTCACATGGGCGGGTTCGATGGGTTTGGTAAAGCTGGGCCAGCCGCAGCCGCTTTCGTATTTGTCGGCCGAGGCGAACAGCGGCTCTCCCGATACGATATCGACGTAGATGCCGGGTTCCTTGTTGTTCAGCAGTTTGCCGGTGCCGGGGCGTTCCGTGCCGCTTTCCTGTGTGACGTAGTATTCTTCGGGCGACAGGTTCGCGACAACTTCGGCGCGTTTTTCATACTTTGACATGGCGTCCTCCTTGGCGCTTGCATTTGCCTTATTAGATGGGGTGCTATCTTGAAAATCAAAGGGGTTTCACGCGGCCTGCAACTTCATGTGATGCAAAAGCGTGTCTGGGATGTCATTTATCAATCAAGGGAGATGAAGATGCGTTGGATTTTCGGACTTGTGATGTGCCTGCTGGCAAGTGCTGCGGTCGCCGCGCCACGCGATGTGACATTTGCCAACATCGACGGCGGGACATTGAACCTGAGCCAATGGGCGGGCCAGCCCGTTCTGGTGGTGAACACCGCGTCGCAATGCGGCTACACCGGACAGTACGAGGGGCTTCAGGCGCTGTACGACACATACAAGGATCGCGGGCTGGTGGTGCTGGCCGTGCCGTCGGACGACTTCAATCAGGAGCTTGGGACATCCGCCGAGGTCAAGGAATTCTGCGAGATCGCGTTCGGACTGGACCTGCCGATGGCGGATATCACCCATGTGAAAGGATCGAAGGCGCATCCTTTCTATCAGGCGATCAAGGCCGAGACCGGGTTTGTGCCGCGGTGGAATTTCAACAAGGTATTGATCGGGCCCGATGGTGCCGTTGTCGAGACCTGGGGGTCCAGTGCCAAGCCGCAAAGCCGCGAGATCATCGGGGCGATCGAACCGCTGCTCAAGTGACACCGCGCTGATCAGGGATTGCTGACCGATATGACCAAGCCACCCGGACCCGATCTTGATGCCGCCTACGGGTTGGAAACGCCTGCGGACAATCAGCGGCTTTATGCGGAATGGGCGCAGACCTATGACAGCGGGTTTGCGCAGGACATGGATTACCGCCTGCCGCAGATTACCGCCCTTGTTCTGGCCGAGGTGATGGCGGGCATCGGTCCGATACTGGACGTGGGTGCCGGGACGGGCCTGCTGGCGCAGCATTTTCCGTTGCGCGGTGTGTTCGGGATGGATGCGTTGGATATTTCGCCCGACATGCTGGCCGTTGCAGCGCAGAAGGGTCTGTACCGGGAGACGATCGTTGCCGATCTGACCGGGCCGATTGATCTGGCCGACGAAACCTATGGCGCGGTCGTCAGCTCGGGCACGTTCACACACGGGCATGTGGGGCCGGAGGCGTTCGATGAATTGCTGCGGGTGGCAAAACCGGGTGCGATTTTTGTGCTGGCGATCAACGCCGCGCATTTCGAGGCGCGGGGGTTCGACGCGAAGTTTGCCGCTTTGGCGCCGGTCATCAAGGATCTCGAGCATCGCCGGGTGAACATATACGGACCGGGTGCGGACCCGGCCCATGCGGATGATCAGGCGGTCATCGCGGTGTTTCGCAAGCGCTGAGGGTCAGGCCTTGCGTTGCCGCGACACCTGCACCGCAAGAATACCGAGAGTGATCACCGCGACGCCCAGAATATCGCGGGTTCCCAACGCCTCTGACAGCAGCAGGGATGCAATTGCGACCCCGAAAAAGGGGTTGAGGAAGTGGAAGGTTGCAGCGCGGGTCGCGCCCAGCCGGTTGACCAGCCAGAACCAGATGATCGTGGCGGCAAGGCCGGGCACCAGGCAGGTGTAGGTGAAGGCCAGCAACAGGGGCAGCGTGGGATTGATGCGCGGCGTTTCGAACGCGAGGGTCGCCAGTGCCAGGGTGACGCAGCCCACCAGCATCTGCAATCCGACGATCATCAGGAAATTGCCGCCCGAGGTGGCCCCGCGCACCAGCAGCGTCGCGGCCGTCAGCGCGATGACCCCGATCACACAGAGGCCGACACCGACCATATCGACCCCGCCGCCGCCCAGCCGCGCACCCATGATGATCGCCACACCGATGACACCCGCAACCAGCCCTGCAATGCCCAGAGGCTTGAGCCGCTCGCCCAGGAACACCCATGCAGCAAGGCCCACAAGCAGCGGCATCGTGGACGCGATGATCGCGGCGAGCGACGCCTGAACCGTCTGCATGGCGACAAAGTTCAGACCCAGATAGACCGCATTCTGAAGGATGCCGAAGATGATGGTGGCGCGCCATTGTGCAGGGGTAAGGCGCATGGTCTGGCCGAGTGCGAGCGCAATGCCCACGCCCAGAAGGCCCGAGATCAGGTAGCGGATGGACAGCGCAAGAAGCGGCGACATATCCAGGACGATGATCCGCGCCGAGGTAAAGGCGGAGGACCACATCATCGCGAAAAGAAGGCCCATCAAGATTGCTTTGATATCCATGCTGCTCCACCATCGTTTTGCGGCAGACTTTCTGAACATCACGGCAACGGCAAGCGGATTAGCACAGGAATGCGCAATATCCGGTCAGGCGATTTCGGTTGCGTTTGTCGGCGTGGTCGGTGGGAAATCGACAGGGGGTTCGGGCGCATCCCCGAAATCGACGATAAGCTGGCTGCCGTCTTCGGTCATTTCGGTGTTGGTGATACCACCGAGATTGGCAGCGGCGGCGGACACCAGATTGATGCCGATGCCTGTGGTACGGCTGGGTGCTGTCATTTCGCCCTGATCCCCGATGCCGTTGTCGCGGCACTCAAGCCGGTACTGGCCCAGATCGGTGACTGAAAGCTTCACGCTGACTTCACCCCCTTCACCGTCCGGGAAGGCGTGTTTGATGGAATTGGCGACAAATTCGCTGATGATCATGGCAAGATTGGCCGCGTGATCCGACCGCATCACGATGGGTTCGATCTGCGAAACCACATGGATGTTTTCAGGGGCGGTATCGCGCAGCAGCGTGATGACCCGGTCCAGATAGGCCCCGCTGTCGATGGCGCTGGACCCTTCGGTGCTTTGCAATTCCTGATGCAGCGTTGCAATCGCGTCGATCCGCCGCTGGATCGCGCCAAGCGCCTCGAGCGCTGCATCGTCGGTGATGGTGCGGGTATAGACGCGGACGATCGCGGACATGGATTGCAGGGAATTCTTGACCCGGTGATCCGCTTCGGCGAGCAGCGCCGTCTGGTTTTTCAGGGCGACGCGCAGTTCCAGTTGCTTCATCACCTGACGCGACAGCACCTTGAGCGCGGTGCGTTGCAGATCGGTCAGGGTGCGCGGTTTGGTATCGAGGACGCAAAGCGTACCGATGGGCAGACCGTTGGGTGCGAGCAACAGGGCACCGGCGTAGAACCGCAATCCGTCCTGCGCCAGACACAGCGGGTTGTCGGCCATGCGGGGATCGGCAAGGGTGTCGGGGATTTCGACAAAGTCGTTTTCCAGGATGACATGGGAACAGAGCGACGTTTCAAGAGGTGTCTCGCGGGCGTTCAGCCCGACTTCGGCCTTGAACCACTGGCGCGTTTCGTCGATCAGGTTCACGACGGAAATCGGTGTCTCGCAGATCGCCGATGCCAGTTCGACCACTTCATCGAAATCCGCTTCGCGCGGTGTATCCAGAATGTCGTACCCGCGCAGGGTTTCCAGCCGTCTTTCCTGAGAAGGGTGTGGTGCGGCACGCATGTATGGCGTCCTTTACGTAAGAATGGTCAGCAACGCGTCCCTCGCGCGGATGTAGTGCTTGTAGTCGATCAAGTCCACTAACCAGAAGAAACTTTCTTAACGAACGAAAAAGGGCCACCCGTGGGCGACCCTTGTGACATCTCATGCCTGTAGCAGATCAGCCGTTCACGCTGTCCTTCAGCGCTTTGGCGATGGTCATTTTCACGACCTTGTCCGCTTCTTTCTTGAACTGCTCACCTGTGGCCGGGTTGCGGACCATACGCTCGGGGCGCTCGCGGCAATAGATCTTGCCGACGCCGGGCAGGGTCACGGCACCGCCGCCCGAGACTTCCTTGGTGATCAGATCACAGACCGCTTCCAGTGCTGCGCCTGCGGATTTCTTGTCGGAACCCATCTCTTCTGCCAGTGCGGCGACGAGCTGAGTCTTTGTCATTGGTTTGGTTGCCATTGTTTTTTTCTCCTTAGACCGCCCGATGTTGGGCCTCCTGCGCAGAAAGTAACGGTATGTTGTAGGGTAACACAACGAATAATCAGGCGGTTTCCAGTGAAAACAGCGTTTTTCCGCTGTTTTTCGGCCGATTTGCGGGGTCAGAGGAAGGCGGTTTCGTCAAATGAGCGCAATTTCCGGCTGTGAATCCGTTCCAGCGGGGTGCTTCGCAACAGCTCCATTGCGCGGATTCCGATCATCAAATGCCTTGAAACCTGTGTTTTATAGAAGTCGGAGGCCATGCCGGGCAGCTTCAGTTCGCCGTGCAGGGGCTTGTCCGACACACAGAGCAGCGTGCCGTAAGGCACCCGGAAGCGAAAGCCGTTGGCGGCGATTGTGGCGCTCTCCATATCTAGTGCCACGGCGCGGGATTGGCTGAGGCGCTGCACCGGGCCGGAGTGGTCGCGCAGTTCCCAGTTGCGGTTGTCGATGGTGGCGACGGTGCCGGTGCGCATGATGCGTTTCAGCTCGTACCCCTCGAGCTGGGTGACCTGTGCCACGGCTTTTTCCAGCGCGATCTGGATTTCCGCGAGCGCCGGGATCGGCACCCAGACGGGCAGATCGTCGTCCAGCACATGATCCTCGCGCAGATAGGCGTGGGCGAGCACGAAGTCGCCCAGCGCCTGCGTGTTGCGCAATCCGGCGCAGTGGCCGACCATCAGCCAGGCATGTGGGCGCAGCACCGCGATGTGATCGGTCGCGGTCTTGGCGTTGGACGGGCCGACGCCGATGTTGACCAGCGTGATGCCTGAGCCGTCGGTGCGTTTGAGGTGATAGGTCGGCATCTGCGGTGTCTTGATCGCGATGGGCAGAGGCGCGTCGCCATCGGTGATCTCGGCATTGTCGGTGGACACGAAAGAGACATAGCCGCTGTCGGGGTCGCGCAGCTGGGCGCGGGCGTAATCCTCGAACTCCGTGACGTAGAACTGGTAGTTGGTGAACAGGACGTGGCATTGAAAATGCTCGGCATCCGTGGCGGTGTAATGGGCCAGACGGGCCAGCGAATAATCGACGCGCTGGGCGGAAAACGGGGCCAAGGGGCGCACGCCGTCGGCGGCGACATAGGTGCCGTTGACGATATCGTCGTTGGTCGTTGACAGATCGGGCACATCAAAGATGTCGCGCAGGGTGAAGTCGGCGGCGCCGTCCTGCGGGATGTTGGCGGCATTGTTGCCTGTCACGGCGAAGTGCACGGGCATCGGCGTGTCCGACACCCCGATGATCACGGGCTGATCGTGATTTTCGATCAGCAGTCCGATCTGCTGGATCAGGTAGTGCCGAAACAGATCGGGCCGCGTGATCGTGGCGGCGAAGGTTCCGGGCGAGGAGACGTGGCCAAAGCTGAGCCGGCTGTCGACCTGCGCGTAGGAAGAGGTTCGAAAGCTGACTTGCGGATAAAATGCGCGAAACCGGGTGTCCGTCGGAGGGGTTTCAAGCACGGCATCGAACTGGGTGCGCAGGAAGGTCGTGGCCTGAACATAAAGTTCCGTCAGGCGGTCCACCGCTGCGGCGGCGTCGGTGAAGGAGGCCGGTGCGGGGGCGTCCGGGGTGAGGATCTTGGTCATACTTGCGGCTCTACCACGGGGATAAATTCAAATTTGCGCACATCCACCAGCCCCAGATCGGAGATGCGCAGTTCGGGAATGACGACGAGCGCCAGCAGGGAATGTTGCATGTAGGCGTTGTTGAGCGTGCAGCCGCAATCGCGCATCGCCTGCATCATCGCGGTCGGTGTTCGCGGCAACCTCGGCGGCAGGGCTGTCTGACATGAGACCGGCGATGGGAAGCTTGATCAAGGCAAGTTCCGTGCCGTCGCGGAACAGAGTGATGCCGCCGCCGACCGCGCGCAGGCGGTTTGCGGCCAGCGCCATCTGGTCCGCATCGGTGCCGACGACGATCATGTGGTGGCTGTCATGGGCCACGGTGGAGGCCATCGCCATCTTGCCGGTGTACCCAAAGCCCGAGACAAAGGCGTTGACGACGGTGCCGGTGGCGCGGTGACGTTCGACCAGCGCGATCCGGGCCACATCGCCGCTGGGCTGAACGCGGCCTTCGGTGACGGGCAGTTCGAATTGCAGCGCCTTTGTAGGTGCCTGATTTTCAACCACGCCGATGACGTTGGCGGTGACGGCATTGGCGCCCTTCGGCGCCTCGACGGTGAAATCATCCGCAGTGAGGTCGCGGGCCATGTTGACCGTCTGGCGGGCGTTTCCGGGCCAGTCGTAATGCGGGCAGTCGACAAGGCACTGTCCATCCTGCGCGACGATCTGACCACGGGCGATAACAGTCTCTATCGGGAGGGTTTCGAGGTCTGAGGTCAGGATCACGTCGGCGCGGCGTCCGGGCGTGAGCGAGCCGATTTCCCGTTCCAGACCGAAGTGCGTGGCGGTGTTGATCGTCGCCATCTGCAGGGCGATCAGCGGATCGCAGCCACAGTCGATCGCGTGGCGCACCACGCGGTTCATGTGGCCGTCGTTCACCAGTGTGCCGGAATGGCAGTCGTCGGTGCACAGGATCATGTTGCGCGGATCCAGACCCTTTTCGGTGATCGCGGTGATCTGGCTTTCCACATCGTACCAGGCAGAGCCGAGCCGGATCATCGACCGCATTCCCTGACGCATCCGGGCAATCGCGTCCGCTTCGCAGGTGCCTTCGTGATCGTCCGCCGGGCCGCCCGCGACATAGGCGGCAAAGGCCGGGCCAAGATCGGGAGAGGCATAGTGCCCGCCCACGGTCTTGTCCGCGCGCTGGGTCGCCGCGATTTCGGCCAGCATCTGCGGATCGGCGTTCGAGACGCCGGGGAAGTTCATCATCTCGCCCAGACCGATGATACCCGGCCATTGCATCGCTTCGGCCACATCTTCGGCGGTGATCTCGAACCCTGTCGTTTCCATCCCCGGTGCGGAGGGCGCGCAGGAGGGCATCTGCGTGAAGATGTTGATGGGCTGCATCAGCGCTTCGTCGTGCATCATGCGCACGCCCTTGAGGCCCAGCACATTGGCGATCTCGTGCGGATCGGTGAACATGGATGTCGTGCCGTGGGGAATGACCGCGCGGGCAAATTCGGCGGGGGTCAGCATACCGGATTCGATGTGCATGTGGCCGTCGCAGAGGCCGGGGATCATGTAGCGGCCCGTGGCGTCGATGATCCGGGTATCCGGGCCGCGACAGTGGTTTGCATCAGGCCCTACAAAGGCGATCCTGCCCTTGATGATGGCGATGTCATGGTCCGGCAGCGCCTCGCGCGTGTGGACATTGACCCAGATGCCGCCGGTGATGATCATGTCGGCGGGCGCACGGCCTGCCGCGACGTTGACCAGATCGGGGGCCATGTCGGCCCATGTGGGGAAAGTTTCTTGCGTCATGTCCAAAGGTGACACAGGGTTTCGGCAGGTTCAAGCGGGAGTGGCAAAGTGGATTACGACAGCATCGGTGCAGAGGACTTCGGCGCATCGCTGCGCGGGATCGGGCTGAACCTGCTGGTGCGGGATGTCGGGGCCCAGGTTGCCTTTCTAGAGACTGTTTTCGGGATGAAGGCGTTTCAACCCACCTCGGATTTTGCCATCATGCGGTACGGCGAACAGGTTTTTCAGCTGCACAGTGACGGGACGTATCATTCCAACCCGCTGCTGGGTCTGCTGCCCGAGACCCCGCCTCGCGGTGCGGGGATCGAGATCAGGTTGTATGACACCGACCCGGAATGGGCCTGCGAAAGGGCAGAAAAGGCGGGGGGAACCGTCTTGCAGCCGCCCACGGACAAGCCGCACGGTTTGTACGAGGCTTATATCTTATGCGAGAACGGCTATGCTTGGGTGCCGAGCAGGGTGAAACAAGGAGTTTTTCGATGACGGTCACACAGTTGAAACCGAACATGGATCATTGGCAGGAACGGGTCGATCTGGCCGCCGCCTTTCGCTGGACTGCGCGCCTGAACATGCACGAGGGGGTGGCGAACCATTTCAGTCTTGCGGTGAACGACAGTGGCACGCAGTTTCTGATGAACCCCAATCAGGCGCATTTCAGCCGGATCAAGGCGAGCGATCTGTTGTTGATCGACGCGGACGATCCCGACACCTACACCGGGCCGAATGCGCCTGATCCGACGGCCTGGGGCCTGCATGGTGGCGTGCACAAGGCCTGCGCCCATGCGCGCTGTGTCATGCATGTGCATTCGATCCATGCCACTGTTCTGGCCTGTCTGCAGGACAGCCGGTTGCCGCCCATCGACCAGAACTGCTGTACCTTCTTCAACCGGATCGTGATTGATGAGGATTACGGCGGGCTGGCCTTTGAGGACGAGGGTGCGCGTTGTGCCACGCTGCTGACGGATCCGAAGCAGAAGGTGATGGTCATGGGCTCGCACGGGGTGATGGTGATCGGTGACACGGTCGCCGAGACTTTCAACAGGCTCTATTACTTCGAACGCGCGGCAGAGACGTATATCAAGGCGTTGCAGACCGGGATGCCGTTGCGGCGTGTCCCCGACGACATCGCGGAAAAGACGGCGCGTGAGTTGGAAGAATACCCCGAACAGGATGCGCGGCATCTGGCGGAACTCAAAGCGATCCTTGACGATGAGGGATCGGATTATGCCCATTAGGGACTGCTATCATGGCTGAGTGGAACCACACACCCGAGTTGCCCATCGCGGTATCGCCCCTTTGGCAGTGGCCGCCGAAACCGCTGGCCGCATTGAAATGGTACGCGGACGGCTGGTTTTTCCTGACGATCAACATGGGGATCCTGACGCTGGCTGCTGTCAGTTACCTGTGGCTTTCGCCGACGCTGGAACAGACCCAAACCTGGGGGCTTTCGTGGGTCGCGCTGATTTTTCTGCGCAACCTGATCCTGATTTCGGCGATCGCGGGGGGACTGCACCTGTGGTTTCATAAATACGCGATGCAGGGGCAGGACAAGAAATACGACCCCCGCCCGTTTCCGCGCAAAGGACGGATGTTCAGTTTCGATCATCAGGTGCTGGACAACATGTTCTGGACGCTGGCGAGCGGGGTCACGGTGTGGTCCGGGTTCGAAGCGCTGTTCTGGTGGTTGCTGGCGAATGGATACGCGCCCACCACCACCTTTGCCGCGACGCCCGTCTGGTTCGTCGCCTTCTTTTTCCTGATCCCGGTGTGGGAGAGTTTCTATTTCTACTGGATACACCGGCTGTTGCACACCAATGCGCTCTACCGCTTTCATGCGCTGCATCACCGGAATACCGATATCGGGCCGTGGTCCGGTCTGTCGATGCATCCGGTGGAACATCTGTTCTACTTCGGGACGGTGGTGATCCATCTGGTGTCTGCCGACCCATCCGGTGCATCTGATCTTTCATCTGATGTTCTATGCGATTTTGGCGGTCACGACGCATACGGGCTTCGAAGGGCTGTGGTTTCGCAACGCCAAGCGGGTGCATCTTGGGATGTTCCACCACCAGATCCATCACCGCTATTTCGAGGTGAACTACGGCAATCTGGATGTGCCGTGGGACAAGCTGTTCGGGTCGTTTCACGATGGCACGCCCGAGGGCAAGGCGCGGATGCGTGAACGATTGGCCGCTCGCAAGCGGACCTGATGCGTTGCGCTGGGCGGGTCGATTCGTTTAACTGTCCGGCAACACATTTGAGTTGGGTCACATTCCATGAATATCCTTTTCGTGCATCAGAACATGCCGGGTCAGTACCGGGAACTGGTGCAATGGCTGGCGGCGCAGGGCGGGCACCGGATATTCTTTCTGACGCAGAAAAAGGATGCGCCGACCCTGCCGGGCGTGGAGACCTGTATCTACAAGACCCACCGCAAACCGCGCGAGGATGCCTATGGTCTGTCGCGGGTCTGGGAGGAAGCCACCGGTGCAGGCTTTGGTGCCGCGACAGCCGCGGCCAAGCTGGAGCGGGACGAGGGGTTTCGCCCCGATATCGTGATCGGCCACGTCGGCTGGGGCGAGCTGACCTTCTTCAAGCAGATCTGGCCGGATGTCCCGATCATCGGGTTTTTCGAGTATTATTACAATCTGGACGGCGGTCTGGTGGGGTTCGATCCCGAGGAGCCGGTTTCGGAACATGCGCCGTTTCTGATGCAGGCGCGCAATGCCGTGCCGCTGGCCAATATCGAGGTGGTCGATCAGGGTCATGCGCCGACGATCTGGCAGCGCGACAGGTTTCCGGCCAGTTTCCATGACAGGATGTATGTCTGTCACGACGGGATCAGGACGGACCGATTGCAGCCCGACCCGAACGCGACGATCAAGCTGGGACGGCTGGACCAGCCGCTGCGGGCGGGGGATGAGGTGCTGACCTATGTCTCGCGCAATCTGGAGCGGGCGCGGGGATTTCACCAGTTCATGCGCGCCTTGCCCCGGATCATGGCGGAGCGGCCCAACGCCCGCGTGCTGATCGTGGGCGGGAACGAGGTGTCCTATGGCGGCAAGAGCACCGACCCCCGCGGGCTGCGCGGCGAGATGGAGACTGGAAGTGGGCGACCGGCTGGATTGGGACCGGCTGCACTTTCTGGGGCGTATCCCCTATCCCGACTACCAGAAGCTGGTGCAGGTCAGCCGGTGCCACGTCTATCTGACGATGCCTTTCGTGCTGTCGTGGTCCTTGCTTGAATCGATGGCGATGGGTGCGACCATCGTCGCGTCCGATGTCGCCCCGGTGCGCGAGGCGATCACACAGGGAAAGACCGGGCTGCTGGTCGATTTCTTTGACACCGACGCGCTGGCCACGCAGGTGATCGACGTGCTGGGCAACCCGGATAAACACGCGCATCTGGGCAAGGCGGCGCGGGCGCATGTGGTGCAGACCTATGATTTCCTGACCCAATGCCTGCCGGAGCATCTGCGCCAGATCAATGCGCTGGTTCCTGCCGAGAAACGCATCGCCTTGCCCTGATTGGCCCTTGTCCCGGCGCGGTCTTGAGGCCACCTTTGCACGATGGACAAGATCTTGTTTTCATTCGGACACGGGTACAGCGCCCGCGCACTGGCGGCGCGGCTGATTCCGCAGGGCTGGCGGATCATCGGCACGACACGCAGCGCCGACAAACTGGACGAGATCGCCGCGACCGGGGTGGAACCGGTGCTTTGGCCCGGAACGGATGTGACGGGGAAGTTGCGTGAGGCACCTTATCTGCTCATCTCTGCCGGGCCGGGGCCGGAGGGGGATCCGGTTCTGGCGGCACTGCACGACGAGATTGCGGCGCTTGCCCCGACGTTGAAATGGGCGGGATACCTTTCGACGACGGGTGTTTACGGGGATCATCAGGGCGACTGGGTCGATGAAGATACCGCCCTTTCCCCCGCCACCCGGCGCGGTCAGGCGCGGGTCGAGGCGGAGGCGGCATGGCAGGCGATTGACAACCTGCCGCTGCACATCTTCCGGCTTGCGGGGATATACGGACCAGGGCGCGGACCCTTCGCAAAGGTGCGCAAGGGCACGGCGCGCCGGATCATCAAGGCGGGGCAGGTGTTCAGCCGCATCCACGTCGAGGACATCGCCCAGGCGCTGGAACTGTCGATGGCGCGGCCCGATCCCGGTGCCGTCTATAACCTGTGTGACGACGATCCGGCCCCGCCGCAGGATGTGATCGGCTATGCTGCCGAGCTGTTGGGGCTGCCCCTGCCGGAAGCGGTGGATTTCGAGACCGCAGAGATGACGCCGATGGCCCGCAGTTTTTACGCGGAAAGCAAGAAGGTACGGAACGACCGGATCAAGCAGGCGCTGGGCTGGCAGCCCGCCTATCCCGATTACCGGAGCGGGCTGAACGCGATGCTGCGCGACCACGACGGGGCCTGACCGGCGCATGGAAAAGGGAAGCGAAAGAACGCTGACGCATCTGCTGGACGGTGTGGAACATGCGGCGCAGGGCGCGCGCGTGTCGGTCGACGATATTCTCCATGAGTTCGGTGACAGGGCGATCACGCCGCTGATCCTGCTTCTTGCGGTGATCCTTGTCTCGCCGGTGTCGGGCATACCGGGCGTGCCAACGGGATCGGCGGTTCTGCTGGTGATCCTGTCGATGCAGGCGCTGTTCGGGCGTCGCCGCCTGTGGTTGCCGGAACGTCTGAAGCGGATGACCATGGCTTCGCGCCATGTGCAGCGGGCCGTGGGATGGCTGCGGCGGCCCTGCGCATTCGTGGACAGACACTCGCGTCCCCGGTTGCAATTTTTGACCTACGGGCCGATGCGCTGGCTGACGCTGCTGATCTGTGTGATCCTCCCGCTCAGCTGGCCACCTCTGGAGATGGTGCCGTTTTTCACGTCGTTCGGCGCGGGCATCGTGGCCCTTCTTGCCTTTGGATTGTTCACCCGCGACGGTATCTATGTGCTGGCGGGCTATGCCAGCGTCGCGACGATTGCATGCGCGAGTTATTTTCTGCTGACCTGAGCCGCGCGCTTGTCCTTCGATAGCGCGCGCCGCATACAGGCGCCTACCTAGGTATGACAGACCGGACCAATACCATGCGCGACAGACTGAGAACCCTACTGGAAACGCCTGCTTTCGGCAGTTTCATCATGAGCGTGATCATTTTCAACGCGGCGCTTCTGGGGCTGGAGACGTCAAAGACGGCTGTGGGGATGATCGGGCCTGCGTTGACGGTGCTGGACGAGATATGTCTGACCATCTTCGTGATCGAACTGACGATGAAGATCTACGTCTATCGCTGGCAGTTTTTCCGCGAAGGCTGGAACATCTTTGACCTTTTGGTGGTCGGCGTCGCGCTGGTGCCTGCCGCCGACGGTCTGGCCGCGTTGCGCGCGCTGCGCATTCTGCGGGTGCTGCGGCTGGTGTCCACCGCGCCGCGCCTGCGCCGGGTGGTCGAAGGGTTCATCACCGCGCTGCCCGGCATGGCCTCGGTCTTTACGCTGATGGCGCTGATCTTCTACATCGGCGCGGTGATCGCGACAAAACTGTTCGGCAACGCCTTTCCCGACTGGTTCGGCACGCTGGGGCGGTCCGCCTATTCCCTGTTCCAGATCATGACGCTGGAAAGCTGGTCCATGGGGATCGTAAGACCCGTGATGCAGACGTATCCCTATGCCTGGGCCTTTTTCATTCCGTTCATCATGGTCACGACCTTTGCGGTGGTGAACCTGCTGGTGGGTCTGATCGTGAACTCGATGCAGGACGCCCATTCAGAGGAAAGCAATGCCGAAACCGGGGCCTACCGGGACGACGTGTCAGCCCGGCTGGCCGCGATCGAGCAACGCCTGGATGCCTTGATGGATCAGCGCAAGATGTAGCGCGGGGGTGGACGACACGTCCACCTTACGGGCCGCCGTCGCCGGACGTCATGCCCGCTGCGCACCCAGTTTCGCGATGCCCAGCACATCCAGCACCTTCGCCTCGATCTGTTCCGCGCTCAGGCCCGCGACGGCGTACATGTCATCGGGTGACGCCTGATCAATGAAGGTATCCGGCAGCACCATGGAGCGATATTTCAGCCCACGGTCGAACACGCCCTCGTCCGCCAGAAGTTGTGCGACATGCGAACCGAAACCGCCCACGGCACCTTCCTCAACGGTGATGAGCGCCTCATGCTCTTCGGCAAGACGCAGGATCATGTCGCGGTCCAGTGGTTTGGCGAAACGGGCGTCGGCGATGGTGGGCGTGATGCCCTTGGCCGCCAGCGCTTCGGCCGCGCGTTCAACCTCCGACAGGCGGGTGCCGAAGGACAAGAGCGCCACGCGTGTGCCCTTTGCGATGATCCGGCCCTTGCCGATCTCCAGCGGTATGCCGCGTTCGGGCATGTCCACGCCGCGCCCCTCCCCACGGGGAAAGCGAAAGGCAATCGGGCCGTCATCATGGGCTGCGGCGGTGGCGACCATATGTTTCAGCTCCGCCTCGTCCGCGGCGGCCATGACCACGAAACCGGGCAGATTGGCCAGGAAGGCCACATCGAAAGCGCCCGCATGGGTGGCGCCGTCTGCACCGACCAGACCGGCGCGGTCGATGGCGAACCGTACCGGCAGGCGCTGGATCGCGACGTCATGAACCACCTGATCGTACCCGCGTTGCAGGAAGGTGGAATAGATCGCGCAGAACGGTTTCATCCCGCCTGCGGCAAGTGCCGCGGAAAAGGTCACACCGTGCTGTTCGGCGATGCCCACATCGAAGCACCGCGAAGGATAGCGTTCGGCAAAGAGGTTCAGCCCGGTGCCGTCGGGCATCGCGGCGGTCACGGCGCAGATCTTGTCGTCACGGGCGGCTTCTTCCAGCAGGCTGGCCGAAAAGACGGATGTATAGCTGGGCGCGTTGGACGGCGTTTTCTTCTGCTCACCGGTCACGACGTTGAACTTCGAGACACCGTGCCCCTTGTCGCGGGCTTCTTCGGCGGGGGCATATCCCTTGCCCTTCTTGGTCAGCACATGGATCAGGATCGGCCCGGTGGCACGCTGTTTCACGGTGCGCAGGACGGGCAGAAGCTGGTTCAGGTCATGGCCGTCGATCGGGCCAAGGTAGGAGAACCCCAGTTGTTCGAACAGCGTGCCCCCCACGGCCATGCCCTTCAGCATGTCCTTGGCGCGTTTGGCGCCCTCGCGGAAGGGTTCGGGCAGCAGGCTGACGGCCCCCTTGGCGGCGGCCTTGAATTCCTGAAACGGTTTTTCCGCGTAAAGGCGGCTGAGATAGGCCGACATCGCGCCGACGGGAGGTGCGATGGACATCTCGTTGTCGTTCAGGATGACGATCATGCGCTTGCCCAGATGGCCCGCGTTGTTCATCGCTTCATAGGCCATGCCGGCAGACATCGACCCGTCGCCGATCACGGCAATGGCATCGCCCGCGCCCTCGGGCGGGGCACCGCCCAGATCACGCGCCACGGCAAACCCCAGCGCGGCCGAAATCGAGGTGGAGGAATGCGCGGCACCGAAAGGATCGTAGGGCGATTCGCTGCGCTTGGTGAAACCCGACAGCCCGTCCTTCTGGCGCAGGGTGCGGATGCGGTCGCGCCGGTCCGTCAGGATCTTGTGCGGATAGCACTGGTGGCCGACGTCCCAGATGATCTTGTCCCGCGGTGTGTCGAACACCGCATGCAGCGCCACGGTCAGTTCCACCACCCCAAGGCCCGCACCCAGATGCCCGCCCGTGACGGACACAGCCGAGACGGTTTCCGCGCGCACCTCATGGGCCAGCCGGATCAGATCCGGGTCCGAGAACTGCCTCAGATCCGCAGGGCGCTGCACCCGGTCCAGCAACGGTGTCTTGGGTCGGTCGGTCATGCGGTCCCTCACTTCTTGCGGGCAACGACAAAGCGGGCGGTGTCGCGCAGCACATCGGCATCCTGCCCATAAACACTTAAGGCTTCGCAAGCGGATTGCACCAGTTCATCGGCGCGGCGTTTGGCCCCATCGAGACCCATCAGCGAAACGAAGGTGGCCTTGCCTGCATCGCTGTCCTTGCCTGTCGCCTTGCCGACGGTGGCGGCGTCCCCCTCGATATCGAGAATGTCGTCGGCGATCTGAAAGGCAAGGCCGAGGGCGGTGGCATAGGCGGCCAGGGGCGCGGTATCCGCACCTGCCATGCGCGGCCCGGCCATCGCCGCCCAGGCGATCAGGGCACCGGTCTTGCCTTGCTGCAACGCGGTGATCTGCTCAAGCGTCAAGGGGTCGGTAGCGGTTTCCGCCGCGATGTCGCGCGCCTGACCCAGCACCATGCCCTTGGCACCCGAAGCAATCGCGAGGGACCGGGCGAGCCGGGCACGGACCTCTCCGCTGCCCACTTCCGGTGCGGTGACCAGCTCGAATGCCAGCGTCTGAAGCGCATCTCCCGCCAGCACGGCTGTCGCCTCGTCCCACTTGCGGTGCACGGTCGGCACCCCGCGCCTCAGGTCGTCGTCGTCCATGCAGGGCAGATCATCGTGGACCAGCGAATAGGCGTGCAGCGCCTCGATCGCCGCAGCAGGCCAGATGGCGGCACCCTGTTCCATCCCGTGCAGCCGCGCCGTCTCCAGCACCAGAAACCCGCGCAGCCGTTTGCCGCCGCCGGTCGCATGGGCCATCGCCTGCACCACCGGCACATCGTCGAACTGCGCCAGCACATGGTCCAGATGGGCACCAATGGCCGCCGCGGCCGTTTCCAATCTGTCCTGAAACATCGCGGGCTACAGCCCTTCGACCGGCTTGATTCCCGTCGGATTGCCGTCACCATCCAGCGTGATGGCCGCGACCTTTTCCTCGGCCTCCTTCAGCTTGGTTTCGCAGCGCGCCTTCAGCGCCGCGCCCCGTTCATAAAGCGCAATAGAGGCATCAAGCTCCACGTTCCCGCTTTCCAACTGGCCCAACACCTTCTCAAGCTCCGCCATCGCGGTCTCGAAACTCATTTCTTCTACGGGTGTGTCGGTCATGCCAGTGCCTTTCGGATCTCAATCACCCGGCACAATAGAGAGGTTGACCGGCCTTCGCCAGATGCGCTCTGCTTTCTCTTTTTGGCCTTATATACCGTCCGCACTCTCGACGCGCACAGGGGCCGCTAGTCGGGTGCCAGCATGTAGCCCGCCCCGCGCACGGTCTGCAGATAGCGTGGCTGTTTGGGATTGTCCTCGATCTTGCGGCGCAGCCGCGTGATCTGCACATCGACGGCACGTTCCTGCGCCTGACCCCGGTCGCGGCCCAGTTCCTCGACCAGTTTCGACCGGCTCAGCGCCTCGCCGGGACGGGCAGAGAAGATTTTCATCAGTTGAATTTCAGTGGCGGTCAACCGGACCAGATCATCGCCCTGCCACATCTCGCCGCGCTCCAGATCATAGCGGATGGGCCCCAGCGACAGGACTTTCACGGCGGTGTCCTCGGCGCTGGTATCGGGGATGCGACGCAGGATCGCGTTGATCCTGAGCAGCAGTTCCTTCGGCTCGAAGGGTTTGGCCAGATAATCGTCCGCCCCGGCTTCCAGCCCCTCGATGCGGTTGCCGGTCTCGCCTTTGGCGGTCAGCAACAGGATGGGGGTCTGCATCGTCTGGCGCAGGGATATCGTCAGCGCCACACCGTCTTCGCCGGGCATCATCACATCCAGCACGATCATGTCGAATTCCAGACCCGCCAGAATGCGCCTTGCGTGGGCTGCATCGCGGGCGGCGGTGACCAGAAAGCCGTGGCGCATGAGAAACTTCTGCAACAGGGTGCGGATGCGTTCATCGTCATCGACGATCAGCAGATGGGCGTCCATTTCCTTCATGACCCGCTCTCCCGCAGGCGCGCATAGCTTGCGCGCATTTCGGGGTCCATCATCGCCTCCAGCACGGTACGGAACCCGGCGACGGCTTCGGGGCCTGCATCGCGGAAAGCGGCCCGCAGTCTTGCGCGTTGCGCGTCGGACAGGCGCTGTTCCAGCGCACGACCCTCCTCTGTCAGGTGCAAATGCCGCTCCCTCTTGTCGTTCCGCCCCACCTTGCTGCGCACCAGACCATCGGAAATCAGCGTGCGCAACACACGGTTGAGTGACTGTTTCGTCACCCCGAGGATGTTCAGCAGGTTGTTCACCGTCGTCCCCGGCGCCCGTCCGATGAAGTGGATCGCCCGGTGATGGGCGCGGCCATAGGTCAGATCGGCCAGAATACGGTCGGGATCTGCGGTAAAGCCGCGATAGGCGAAAAACATCGCCTCACTGCCCTGACGCAGTTGTTCGTCGGTCAGAAAAAGCAGGCTGTCGCCTCTGACAGCGGAAGATTGGCGTCCGTCAGCCATGATAAGCCCCGTTCCTTGGTCGGCGTCACTTTATGTCAGCCTTGTTGACACTCCAAGGACGAAACGCTAGCAAACTTCAGCTTTTGCGACAGGATGTGTCCGAACCGGACCTTTTTGCGCAACAATCAGAAATTTGACGTCGAACAGGGAGAATGACGATGGCAGGTGCGTATAACGATCGGGACGGCCACATCTGGATGGACGGCAAGATGGTGGATTGGCGCGAGGCCAATGTCCACATCCTGACCCACGCGATGCATTATGCCTCTTCGGTGTTCGAGGGCGAGCGGGCCTATAACGGCAAGATCTTCAAGAGCCGCGCGCATTCCGAGCGGTTGAAGCGGTCGGCGCAGATGATCGACTTCGAAATCCCCTGGACCGTGGACGAGATCGAGGCCGCCAAGGTCGAGGTTCTGGCAGCCTCGGGTCTGAAGGACGCCTATGTGCGCGCCATCGCATGGCGCGGTGCGGGCGAGGATATGGGCGTCGCGTCGGCCCGCAATCCCGTGCGTCTGGCCATCGCGGCCTGGGAATGGGGTGCCTATTACGGCGATGCCAAGATGAAGGGGGCCAAGCTGGACATTTCCAAATGGAAGCGCCCCTCGCCCGAAACGATCCCCAGCCATGCCAAGGCGGCAGGGCTTTACATGATCTGTACCATGTCCAAGCACGCGGCAGAGGCCAAGGGCTGTTCGGACGCGATGATGTTCGACTATCGCGGCTATGTGGCCGAAGCGACCGGGGCGAACATCTTTTTCGTGAAGGACGGCGAGGTGCACACGCCTGACCCCGATTGCTTTCTGAACGGGATCACCCGTCAGACCGTCATCGGCATGTTGAAGGACAAGCAGATCAGGGTTCACGAGCGCCACATCATGGCCGAAGAGCTTGAAGGGTTCGAACAGTGCTGGTTGACCGGCACGGCAGCCGAAGTGACGCCGGTGGGTCAGATCGGTGACTACAACTTCGAGGTGGGTGCCATGACGCGCGACATCGCGGAGAGCTACGAGAAGCTGGTGCGCAGCTGAGGCCTGCATGTGCCGCCCGTCAAAGCGCGGTCACAGAAGTTTATGAAAAGTGTTACGCGGGCGCCGAACGCCCGTAACATAGGTGCGGTTTCCCTTGAACTCTCGTTCACACAAGGGAAACCGATATGCCACTCTTTCGTCAGCCAAACCGCCGGTCCTTTCTCGCCGGGTCCACGGCCTTTGCCGCCGGGCTTGCGTTGCCGGCCATCAGCCGGGCAAGCCAGCGTCCTGTCTTCACCCATGGTGTTCAGTCAGGTGATGTCGATACGTCGTCCGGGATGATCTGGACCCGGACAGACCGACCCGCCCGTGTCATGGTCGAAGTGTCCACCACCGAAAGCTTTGCAGATGCACGCCGGTTGCCGCCGATGGATGCGCTGCCGACCGATGATTTTTCGGTCAAGCGGTTGATTGATGCCCTGCCAAGCGATCAGGATATTTTCTACCGGTTCAAGGCGGCCGATCTGAGCGACATCAATGTCGTGTCAGAGCCGATCATGGGCCGGTTCCGCACGGCCCCGACAGCCCGCCGCGATGTACGGTTTGCCTGGTCGGGCGACACCGCCGGTCAGGGCTGGGGCATCAACGAAGACGGCATGTTTACCTATGCCACGATGGCCAGGCATACGCCGGATTTCTTTATCCATTCCGGGGATACGATCTATGCGGATGGTCCGATGCAGGACGAGGTCGAAAAGGACGGCACCGTCATCTGGCGCAACGTGGTGCTGCCCGATGAAAAGCGCAAGGTCGCCGAAACGCTGGATGAGTTCCGCGGGCAGTGGAAATACAATCTGCTCGACGAGCATGTGCGTGAACTGAACGCGAGCGTGCCGACCTTCATGCAGTGGGACGACCACGAGGTTGTCAACAACTGGTCCGATTCCAAGGACATGATGGGTGACGACCGGTATACCGAAAAGTCCGTCCATGTGCTGGCGGCCCGCGCGGCCAAGGCGTTTCACGAGATGACACCGCTGCGGATCACGCCGTCAGAGCCCAACCGTGTCTACCGCAAGATCAACTATGGTCCCATGCTTGACGTGTTCTTTCTGGATCTGCGCAGCTATCGCGGCCCGAATGGCCCCGCGATGGAAGGCGAGATGACCGATGCTTCCCGCGTGATGGGGGCCGAGCAGATGACGTGGCTCAAGCGGGAGTTGGCGGCGTCCAAGGCCACCTGGAAGGTGATCGCCTGTGACATGCCGCTGGGGGTGATTGTCTGGGACAACTGGAAAGAGCAGGCAGGTGCCGAAGCCGTGGCCAACGGCGACGATGGTCCGGCCAAGGGGCGCGAGCTTGAGGTGGCGGACCTGTTGCGGTTCATCAAGTCGGCAGGGATCGGGAATACCGTGTGGTTCACCGCTGATGTGCATTACACTGCGGCGCATTATTACAATCCTGACAAGGCGCAATTTCAGGATTTCGAACCGTTCTGGGAGTTCGTGTCCGGCCCCTTGCACGCGGGTACGTTTGGCCCGAACGCAATGGACGCGACATTCGGCCCGGAGGTCAAGTTCGTGAAAGCGCCCGAAAACGGGGGCGTGAACCTGTCCCCGGCAGAAGGGCTTCAGTTCTTTGGTCTGGTCGATATTGATGCCGCGACACAGCAGATGAAAGTGCGCCTGATGGACCGCGCCGATACGGAACTGTGGTCGGTGACGCTGGACCCCAAGGGCGTTACGATCTGATCCCAAACAAGGATTTTGACGGTGGCCCCGTTCGGTACGGGGCCACCACCGCGATCAGTACAAGGCCACCGGGTTGATCATGGCCTGTACGGTGCCCTGAATGCGGGGCTGGCCCAGCACGAACATGAATTCGTTCACGCCTTCACGCAGCAGGGGCCCGACGTTCATCGTCTCGAGGATATAGATCCCGTTTTCCTTGAGCAGGGTGACGTGACCGTAGAACACCTTGTCGCCTTCGGGTGGTGGCACGGCATCCAGACCCCATGTATCGGCACCGACGGCCATCGGATTGAGAGACGCGACATAGACGGCACCGGCGTTGCTGATGCCCGGCTCTCCACTGCCCCAGGCGGTGGGGTCGCTTTCGAACATCCCCTCGGTCCAGCCGGTGTGGAACAGGATGATGTCGCCTTCGCCGATCGTGACGCCCTGCGCTTCTGCGGCGGCCTTGATCTCTTCCTCGCCAAAGCTTTGACCCGCGGCCATCACGTCGACCCCGGCCTGGGCCGCCATGTCAAGGATCACGGCGCGGCCGACCAGCGGCGGCACGGCATGGGTGCCCAGTTTGGTCAGGCCGGTGATCGCGCTGATCTCCTTTTCATCGGTGCAGTTGTAGTAATGTCCGCCTTCGCCCAGATGCCCGAGACCATCCAGTTGCGAGCCGATACCGATCCATGTCTGCAGCAGGTCGTCGTTATAGTTCGCCTCGTAGCCGAAGCCGGACAGTTTGACCCCGCCCTGCTGGTTGGGCTGCACGACCTGCATGTTGAGCGACCGGGGCGGGAACGCGGGCGTGTCCGATCCGATGGTGATGCCCAGCGGCATGGATTTGCCCTGTTTGATCAGCTTGGCGGCTTCCAGCGTCCGCTCGGGCGTGACCAGGTTGGCGGAGCCGATTTCATCGTCGGCCCCCCATTTCGAGGGGGCGCAATCCTGCGCCATTGCGGCGGATGTGCCGAGGCTGAGCGCAAGGGCCGCCCCGAGTATCAGGTTCGTTTTCATGTGTTTCTCCTCCCTAGAGGAGGTCAGGCTAACATGATTCTCGCCGCAAGCGAGGGGCTCGGTTGGCGGGTGGTCTGAGACTAAAGTATCGGATGAGGCTATTTCGGGGTCCGCAGGGAAGGCAAGCCGACGCCCGTGCTTTCAAACCCGCCGTCGGACGCGATGATCTGACCGGTGACATAGCTGGCCTTGTCGCTGCACAGGAACGCGATGACCTCGGCGATTTCCCGCTCTGACCCGTAGCGGTTCAGCGGGATCGCATCGTGATAGGCGTCGATGATGTCTTGCGTATGCACGGCCATCGCCAGTTTCGTGCGCACCGGGCCGGGACAGACGCAATTGGCGCGGATGCCGTATTCGCCCAGTTCGGCGGCCTGTTGTTTGGTCAGGTGGATGACGGCGGCCTTGGACGTGCCGTAGGCGACCCGCAGAGTGGAGGCACGCAGGCCGGAGATGGAGCCGATGTTCACAATGGCACCGGAGGTTTCGCGCAACGCGGGTGTCGCGGCCTGAGACATCAGGAACACCCCGTCGATGTTGGTTTCCATCACGCGGCGCCAGCGGGCAAAGTCGGTGTCTTCTATGGGGCCGAAATCGGCGACACCTGCGTTGTTCACCAATGCGTCGAGCCGTCCGAAACGGTCAAGGCAGGCGCGGATGGCAAGGGGTGCTGCCTGCGGGTTCGAGACGTCGAATTCAAGGGCCAGAACGTCGTCGCCCAATGCGGTGGTGGCGCTACGCAGTTCATCGGCATCGCGGTCCAGCATGGCGACGCGCCAGCCTTGTTCGATCATCAGATGTGCGGTGGCCAGACCGATGCCACGGGCGGCACCGGTGATGAGGGCGATCTTTTGCGGAGTGTCGGCCATGTTCAGTAATCCACGCCGCGCTGGGCCTTGATACCCGCCTTGAAGGGATGTTTCACCTCTTTCATTTCGGTGACCAGATCGGCGTAGTCGCACAGTTCCGGCTTGGCATCGCGGCCCGTCAGGATCACGCCGGTCCGTTTGTCGCGGGCGTCCAGACCGGCGATGACATCCTCGACCGACAGATAGTCATAGCGCATGGCGATGTTGATTTCATCCATGACGATCAGGTCATAGTCGCCGCTTTCCATCATCTCTCGCCCCTTGGCAAAGGCCGCCTGGGCTGCGGCGATATCGCGGTCCTTGTCCTGCGTGTCCCAGGTGAAACCTTCGCCCATCGTGTGCCATGTCACCTCGCCCAGACGGTCGAAGAACTGCCGCTCGCCGGTTTTCCACTTGCCCTTGATGAACTGGACGACGCCGACCTTCTGCTTCCAGCCCAGCGCCCGGGTGATCACGCCGAAGGCGGAGGAGGATTTGCCCTTGCCCGCGCCGGTGTGGACCAGCACCAGACCCTTTTCGGGATCCTGCAATTCGGCCACCTTCTTGCGCTGTTCGGTCTGGCGTTCCTGCATCTTGGTCTTGTGGTCTTGCTGAACGGTATCGGCCATGAGGCTCTCCTTTGATGGGTTGGATCAGGATTTCGGAACGCTGACGGCGCGGACCTTGCCGCGTTCGACACCGAGTTTGTGTTCGCGCCAGATGACGACCGCACCGGCGATGATCACCAATCCGGCACCGATCAGCATCATTGCGGTCGGCAATTCGTCAAAGAAGAAATAGCCCAGCGCGATGGCGAACAGCATGGAGGTATAGTCGTAGGGCGCCAGCATCGACACCGCGCCAAAGCGATAGGACGAGGTGACCAGAATCTGCGCAACGCCGCCCACCAGTCCGGCGGAGATGAGCAGCATGACAGTGGTGCCGCCGGGGACGACCCAGCCGAAGGGCGCCGTCAGCAGCGCCAGAACCGAAGCGGTGACGGAGAAGTAGAACACGATGGCGGCGGTATGTTCGTTCTGCACCAGTTGCCGCAGGTGGATCTGGACCAGACTGCGCATCAGCGTGGCCCCGAGGATCATGATCGCCCCGATGGTCGCCATCTGATCCATCTGCGCGCCGCCGAAACGGGGCCAGAGGATGATCAGTACGCCGATCAGCCCCACGGCAACCGCACTGACACGGAAGATGCGGATGCGCTCGCCCAGCATCAGGGCGGCAAGAAGCACCGTGAAGATCGGCGTGGCAAAGCCGATGGCGGTGACTTCGGGCAGCGGCAGAAGGCCCAGACCGCCGAAGGTCAGCCCCATCGCCAGTGTGCCGAACAGGCCGCGCCAGACGTGGCCCATGGGGTTTTGCGCAATGAGGCCGACGCGCAATTGGCCGCGTTGCGCGAGCCAGACCAGAATGATGGGGATGGCAAAGAAGGAGCGGAAGAAAACGGCCTGACCGGGCGGGACTTCATCCGCCGTCGCCTTGATGATCGCGGACATGCAGGTGAACAGAAAGATCGCGCAGATTTTCAGGAACACGCCAAGGGCGGGTCTGGCTGAGAAATCCTCTACCTTCATAAGAGAGGCGCGCTCATGCGTCCGGTCCGATATGCCCGCGGTTCTTTCCGATCTGGCCGCGATGCAGCAGCATGTGGTCCAGCAGCACGCAGGCCATCATCGCCTCGCCCACCGGCACGGCACGGATGCCGACGCAGGGATCGTGGCGGCCCTTGGTGATGATCTCGGTTTCCTCACCGGTTTTCGTGATCGTCTTGCGGGTGGTCAGGATGGAAGACGTGGGTTTGACGGCAAAGCGCACGACGATGTCCTGTCCGGTGCTGATCCCGCCCAGGATGCCGCCCGCGTGGTTCGAGGAATATCGGGGCTGGCCGTCGTTGCCCATGAAAATCTCGTCGGCGTTCAACTCTCCGGTCAGCATGGCGGCGGACATGCCTTCGCCGATCTCCACGCCTTTCACGGCGTTGATCGACATCATCGCTGCGGCCAGATCGGTGTCGAGCTTGCCGTAAACCGGCGCGCCCAGACCGGCGGGAACACCCCGCGCGGTCACTTCGATGATGGCACCGACGCTGCTGCCGGATTTGCGCAGCCCATCGAGGTAGTCGGCCCAGTCGGCCGCGGCCCTCGCGTCCGGCACCCAGAACGGGTTCTGGTCGATCTGGTCCCAATCAAAGGCTTCACGGTCGATCCTGTGTGGTCCCATCTGCACCATGTAGCCGGTGATCCGGACCTCCGGTGCCAGCGCCTTGATCGCCTCGCGCGCAAGGCCACCTGCCGCGACACGGCTCGCTGTTTCACGCGCCGAAGACCGCCCGCCGCCGCGATAGTCGCGGATGCCGTATTTCTGGAAATAGGTGATGTCGGCGTGACCGGGGCGGAACTTGTCCTTGATGTCACCGTAGTCCTTGGACCGTTGGTCGGTGTTCTCGATCATCAGCTGGACGGGCGTGCCGGTGGTGACGCCTTCGAACACGCCGGAAAGGATCTTCACCTCGTCCGCTTCGCGCCGTTGGGTGGTGTATTTGTTCTGCCCCGGTTTGCGCTTGTCCAGCCAATGCTGGATCATCTCTTCGCTGATCGGCACGCCCGGCGGGCAACCATCGACGGTCGCACCCAAGGCCGGCCCGTGGCTTTCGCCCCATGTGGTCACGCGGAAAAGATGGCCAAAGCTGTTGATCGACATGGGGCACGCTCCTGTTGGAACTGCATTAACGGGAGGTGACGTTGGCCTCAAGGTGTAGAGTGCGAGGCTTTGCGGGATCATGCCCGCCCCATGGTGCCGAGCGGAAGCTCAGTTGCAGTCCGAATTGTCCATGATGTCGTCGGGAAGCTGCGTGTTGCACAGGCGGGCAGCCTGCATGTCCGTCCGGACCAGAATGGCCCCCTCGAACACCGCACCTCTCAGGTTGGCACCGTCAAACGTCACATCTTCGAGGCGCGTCCCGACAAAACTGGCACCGCTGAGATCCGTGTCGATAAAGCTCACGCCCCGCAGGACAGCGCCATCGAAAGTCGAGATGTTCATGGCGGTCCGGTCAAAGCTGATGTCGCTCAACTGTGCGGAGGCAAAGTTGATACCTGTCAGCTTGCGGTCTGAGAAATCATGGTTCCCCAAAACGCAGTCCTTGCAATTGCCAAGAAGCCTGACATCCCCAAGCCGGTCGCCTTCCTGCGCCATGCTGACGGCTGCGCCTGCAAGTGTCAGAGCGCCTGCCATCACCGGAAGGAAGAGACTGTTGCGGATGCCCATATGTCGGTTCTTTCTGGATGAGGGGGATGAGGCACTGGGCCGAAATCGGAGCCAGGGGGGTGTCTGGCGTCATGCGGCTGCGACAAGCCATCCGGTGTAGGCGGCGTAGGCACCGAGAAAGACCAGACCGGTCGCCCGTCCGATCCGGCGCCACGCGACGACTGCAACAATCAGCGCCAATGTGGCTGCCGACATCACCCAGACGTCAAGCTGCGCGATCTGCGGCGGGATCGGGATGGGCCGGGCAAGGGCGGTAACGCCCAGAATGCCGAGGATGTTGTAGATATTCGAGCCGACGACATTCCCGAACGCAATGCCTGATTCCCGGCGCAACGCGGCCATCACCGATGTCACCAATTCGGGCAACGACGTGCCCACGGCGACGACGGTCAGCCCGACGACCGTCTCGCTCATGCCCCAGAGAAGCGCGAGCGTCACCGCCGCGTCCACTGTCAGCCGGGCGCCCAGAATTGTCACTGCGATGCCGCCAACCGCGAGGACCAGTGCAATCCAGACAGGTCCGGGGATGGCGTCGGTCTCGGGCGCATCCGCGTTGTCGCTGCGGTATGCGATCCACAGATAGGCAATCAACGCTGCGATCAGGATACCGCCCATCGGTCGATCAAGCGACCCGAACAGGATCACGCCGACCGCGAGGATGGTCGCGATCGCGAGGGCCGTTCCGTCGCGGCGGAACGCGACCGGATCAATCGCCAGAGGCATGATCACCGCGGCCACACCGAGGATCAGCAGGATGTTTGCGACATTCGACCCGACGACATTGCCGACAGCGATGCCGGGAAAGCCGCCGAACGCCGCCTGCAGGCTTGTCACCAGTTCCGGCGTCGAGGTTCCGAACCCCACGAGCGTCAGGCCGATGAGAAGGGGGGATACGCCGAAGCGCGCGGCGACGGATACGGCACCACGCACCAACGCTTCGCCTCCCGCAACCAGAAGGGCAAAGCCAAGGACAAGCTGGAGGAAGACCATAGGGGTGAACGCCTGTAACACAAGGTCGGCGAGCGCATGGGATACGCGGTTCGATGGCCTTTGCAGATCAAGTAGGATGCGCAATGCGCCGCTTTCAAGAGGGTGCCGCGAATTTTCATCTGCCTTTCGATCCCGCCGCTGAAAAGGCTACCGCCGATGGTGCCTGCGTCTGTCACCACCTGTGATGTGGCGCCTTTCGCCTTGCGCTTCCGGCGACACCCACCTATCCATGTAGCTACCTCGGGGGGCCTTCATTGGCTGAGATTGCGCAAGCTGACCCGTTGAACCTGAACCGGTTAACACCGGCGGAGGGAAGGTCTGGATCATTCTCCAAACGTTTCTGACGCCGCATTTTGGAGGATGCCATGAAGGCTCTTACACTTGCTGCTACAACATGCATCGCCGCGACAGCAGCCGCGGCGCAGACACGCGAACTGGTGGTGTACACCTATGACAGTTTCGTCTCGGAGTGGGGGCCGGGACCGCAGATCGAAACGGCGTTCGAGGAGGTCTGCGGCTGCGACCTGAAGTTCGTCGGCAATGGCGACGGCGCGGCGCTTTTGGCGCGGCTCAAACTGGAAGGCGCGCGGTCGGACGCCGATCTGGTGCTGGGGCTGGACACCAGCCTGATCGCCGCTGCCAAGGAAACGGGGCTGTTTGCTGAAACCGAAGTGACAGCGGATTACACCCTGCCCATCGACTGGACCGACAGCACTTTCGCGCCCTACGACTGGGGTTACTTTGCCTTCGTGCACAACAAGGACGTGACGCCGCCTGCCAACTTCAAGGCATTGGGCGCGAGCGATCTGAAGATCGTCATCCAGGACCCCCGGTCGTCCACCCCCGGTCTGGGGCTGCTGATGTGGGTCAAGGAAGCCTACGGCGATGAGGCACCAGCGATCTGGGAAGGGCTGGCCGACAACGTCGTGACCGTGACCAAGGGCTGGTCGGAGGCGTATGGCCTGTTTCTGGAAGGCGAGGCGGACATGGTGCTGAGCTACACCACGTCTCCGGCCTACCACATCATCGCCGAAGAGGACGAGAGCAAGGCGGCGGCGGTGTTCGACGAGGGACATTACATGCAGATCGAGGTTGTCGGGCGGTTGGAAGGGTCCGATCAGCCGGAGCTTGCCGCGCAGTTCATGGAGTTCATGGTATCCGACGCGGCGCAAAGCATCCTGCCGACGACCAACTGGATGTATCCTGCGGTGATGCCTTCGGGCGGGTTGCCAGAGGGATTCGAGGCCTTGGTGGAGCCCGAAAACGCGTTGTTGATCGACGCCGACAAGGTACCCGCCCTTCGCGATGAGGCATTGGCCGAGTGGCTTGGCGCATTGTCGCAGTAAGCACCAGAACGGGGATCGGCATGGCGGCTTTGGTCGTCGTGCTGATCCTTGGGGCGCTGCTTGCCGTGCTGTCCAAGGCGGAGGCCGGCACGGGATTTGTCGCGTCCGACTGGGCTGCCTTGCGCTTCACCGTCTGGCAGGCGGTCCTGTCTGCGGTGTTTTCCGTCGTTCTGGCGGTGCCTGTCGCCCGCGCCCTGGCGCGGCGGCGGTTTGCCGGGCGCGGGGTTCTGGTGACGCTGCTGGGCGCGCCGTTCATTCTGCCGGTCATCGTTGCGGTTCTGGGTCTGCTCGCGGTCTTCGGGCGAAGTGGCTGGCTGAACATGATGTTCGAGGCGCTGGGTTTGCCGCCGATTTCGATCTACGGCTTGCAAGGTGTCGTGCTGGCGCATGTTTTCTTCAATCTGCCGCTGGCCACACGGCTTTTGCTGCAAGGCTGGCAGAGTATCCCGTCAGAGCGGTTTCGATTGGCGGCGCAGTTGCGGCTGACGCCCTGGGCGGTGTTTCGCACGCTGGAATGGCCCTTGCTGGGGCAGGTGGTGCCGGGTGTCACAGCGCTGATTTTCGTGATTTGCCTGACCAGTTTTGCCGTCGCGCTGACGCTGGGTGGCGGGCCGGGGGCGACAACGCTTGAACTGGCGATCTATCAGGCGTTCCGGTTTGATTTCGATCTCGGGCGGGCGGCGCTGTTGTCCATCGTGCAACTGGGCGTCGCGGGGGGTGCTGCGGTGCTGGCGCTGTGGATCATTCCCGCCATTTCGCTCGGCGGCGGGCAGGACCGTCCGCTGCTGCGGTGGGATGCGCGGGGCGGAGGGCAGAAGGTCTGGGACGGCTTCGTGGTCCTGCTCGCGTCCGCCTTCCTGTTGGTGCCTCTGGCTGCGGTGGTCTTGCGTGGGGCGGCAGGACTGACGGTGCTGCCCGCCTCCGTCTGGCAGGCGGCGGGTGCGTCCTTGTACGTTGCCTTGCTGAGTGTGCTTGTTCTGGGCATTCTTGCCTTGCCGATGGCGGGATGGATTGCGAGCCGCCGGTCGGGCGGGGTTGAGGCGATTGGTCTGCTGGGCCTCTCCGCCTCTCCGCTGATGATCGGAACGGGCTGGTTCATTCTGATCAATCCGGTGATGGACCCGGCGGATCTGGCCTTGCCGGTGACAGCGCTGGTGAACGCGCTGATGGCCCTGCCCTTCGTGCTGCGGATCATCGTGCCGCGCCTGCGCGACACGGTGCAGGATTTCGGGCGGCTGACGGCGACGCTGGGCATGACCGGCTGGCCGCTGTGGCGCTGGGTGATCCTGCCGCGCCTTGCCCCGCAGCTGGGCTTTGCCGCGGGGCTGACGGGGGCGCTGTCCATCGGTGATCTCGGGGTGATCACGCTCTTTGCGGATATGGAACGGGCGACCTTGCCGTTACAGATGTACCGCCTGATGGGGGCCTACCAGATGGAAGCGGCGGCGGGGGCGGCGTTGCTTTTGCTCATGATGGCGCTGGGCATCTTCTGGGCCTGTGATGCGGCGGGGAGACGGTATGCTGCGGCTTGACGGTCTGGAGATTGCGCTGGGTGTGTTTCGGCTGAGTGCCGGAATGGTGCTGGAGCAGGGACAGAAATATGCCGTAATCGGACCTTCGGGCGCGGGAAAATCCACGCTGCTGGGGGCGATGTGCGGGTTTGTGCCGCTGACGGCGGGCCGGATCGAATGGCAGGGGCAGGACATCACGCAAGCCGCACCGGGGGCGCGGCCCATGACGATGCTGTTTCAGGACAACAACCTCTTTCCGCATCTGAGCGTGTCGCAGAATGTCGGGCTGGGGATCAGGCCCGACATGCGGTTGACGGCGGAGGACCGGCACCGTGTGGCCGAGGCATTGGAGCGTGTGGGACTGGCCGATCAGGCAGCCAGCAAACCCGGTGCGCTGTCCGGGGGCCAGCAAAGCCGCGCGGCATTGGCGCGGGTGTTGGTGCAGGCGCAGCCTTGGGTGCTGCTGGACGAACCCTTCGCGGCGCTGGGTCCGGCGCTTCGGAATGAAATGCTGGATCTGGTGCAAGGGCTGGTTGCGGAAACGGGGGCCGGGCTGATCATGGTGACCCATGCGCCGGAGGATGTGCGGCGGATTGCGGATCAGGTGATATTCGTCGCGGAGGGAAGGGCAGAGGCACCGCAACCGGCGGCGGCTTTGCTGGACAATCCTCCGGCGGCGCTGCGCGCCTATCTGGGGTAGTCATACCGCGTCGATAGAGATGTCCGCAGGGCGGGAATGATCCAGCACGAAGGCTGCGTTGATCAGGTCATTCGACTGCGCCTTGGCCAAGGCCGCCTCAAGGGTGAAGCCGTGGTCGCGCCATCGCTGCGTCAGTCGGTCCTGCAGAACGGGCAGGGGTACGCGCAGCTGGACAGAAAGATCCCAGAGGTCGGACAAATCGGACCAGACCGGTTGATCGAGCAGGAGATAATTGCCTTCCACGATCACTGTTTCGATATCGCCGTCGCACCGTCCGGCGGCATTAATGGACGCATCGCGGGAGCGGTCGAAGCGGGGGAATATCACCTCGTCTTCGGTCTTGAGCCGGCGCATGAGGTGGACGAATCCTGCGGCGTCGAAGGTGAAAGGCGCGCCTTTGCGCGGCAAGGTATCGGCTTGGATCAGAAGTGCGTTGTCGAGATGGAAGCCGTCCATCGGGACGGTGCAGAAATCGGCGTTCGCTTCTGACAGACCCTCGGCCAGCGTGGATTTGCCGCTGGCGGGCGGGCCTGCAATGGCAACAAGGCGGCGCCGTCCCGTGAACGGCGTCGCCCTGATCTTGTGGGTCAGTTCGGCGGGTGTCATGCGTGTTTGATAAACGGTCCGACCCGGCCTGTCACCGCTGCATCAGACCGTCACTTTTGCATGGGCATCGAGCGTGCCGAGCGCGGCCTGCGCCGCCTCGCGTCCCTTGGTGACGAAGTGAGCGCGGTAGATGGCATTGTGATGATCTGTTTCCTGATAGTGGTGCGGCGTCAGGGACACCGACAGGATCGGCACCCCGGTGTCGAGACCCACGCGCATCAGCCCGTCCACCACGGCGGACGCGACGAAATCGTGACGGTAGATGCCGCCATCCACCACAAAGGCGGCGCAGACGACGGCACCATAATTTCCGGTCGCGGCGAGTTTCTGGGCCATCAGCGGCATCTCGAACGCGCCGGGCACGTCGAAAACGTCGATCTGGTTGGCCGGGATCACTTCGGTAAAGCCATCAAGGCTGCGGTCCACGATATCCGCGTGCCAGCGGGCCTTGATGAATGCAAAGCGGGCGGGGGCGATTTTGCCATGTGTCGTCATTTCGAATCTCCTTTGGTTCAGACACGTCTCCACCCAAGGCGATTCGCGCGCAGCGCAGGCGGCCTGCGGCCCCCTGCAATGCGTGCATTCTCTTTCATCCGGACTGTGACCGTCGGCTCCGGAGTTTGACCGGATCTGCTGGCACCTCGTCAAAGGCCGCTCGCGGGCTTGGGGCGCGAACCCCCTACCGCCGGTGGGGAATTGCACCCCGCCCTGAGAATACTTGCAGCCTGCACCCGTGATGTGGTCTGTGCAAGAGCGGACGTACCGTCAGAGGAGACAAGCCATGCATCCGAACCCGGTTTATCACGACGCGGATGCGGCGCGGAACCTTGGCTTTGCCCGTGAACGCGGTTTTGGCGTGCTGGCGGTGAACGGGGCGGACACGCCGCTGCTGAGCCATGTCCCGTTTCTGCTGAGCGATGACGGTAGGGTGGCGGAGCTTCATCTGGTGCGGTCCAATCCGATCGTGCGGGCGCTGAAAGCACCTCTGGCGGCCAAGATCGCCGTGTCGGGGCCGGACAGCTATATTTCGCCGGACTGGTACGAGGTGATGGATCAGGTGCCGACGTGGAATTATGTGGCGGTGCATCTGACCGGCACGCTGGAACTGCGCCCGCAAGAGGAACTGCACAGCCTGCTGGACCGTCAGTCGGCGGTCTATGAGGACAGGTTGCTGCCCAAGGCGCCGTGGAAAACGGCCAAGATGACACCCGAGGTGATGGAAAAGATGATGCGGATGATCGTACCGTGCCGGATGCAGATCAGCGCGGTCGATGGCACCTGGAAGCTGGGGCAGAACAAGCCCGATGCAGTGCGAATCGCCGCGGCGGGGCAGGCGCGCGCATACGGCTTTGGCAGCGAGGCAGATGTCCTGTCGGCCCTGATGCTTGGTGCCGGGAAATAGCACGCTTGGTACAATGGGGCGATTGCACCCTGCGCCCGCGCGGATGATACTGCGACAGATCTAGATTGGAGCGACCAGATGAAACTCGCCTACTCCCCGACATCTCCCTATGTGCGCAAGGTCATGGTGGTGCTGCATGAAACCGGACAACTGGACGATGTCACGCTGACCGGTATCACCACGACGCCGCTTGCCGCCGACGAGGCGCTGCTGCCCAGCAATCCGCTGGGCAAGGTGCCCGCGCTGGAACGCCCCGAGGGTCCGGCGCTGTATGACAGTCGGGTGATCTGTGCCTATCTGAACGACCGCGCCAAGGGATCGCTTTATGGCAAGGGATCCCGGCACTGGGATATCCTGACGCTCGAGGCGACGGCGGACGGTATTCTGGATGCCGCCTTGGCGATGACCTATGAGGCGCGGATGCGGCCCGAGGGCAAGCAGATGCCCGAATGGGTCGATGGTCAGTGGGCCAAGGTTGCGCGGGCCTGTGCGGCACTGAACACCCGCTGGATGAGCCACCTGTCCGGTCCGCTCGACATGGGACAAATCGCTGTGGGCTGTGCGCTGGCCTATGTGGATTTCCGCCACGACGCGCGCGGCTGGCGCAACGGCAATGACGCATTGGCGGCCTGGTTCGAGACGTTTGATTCGCGTCCGTCGATGGCCGCAACCCGTCCACCAGCGTAAAAACCGCGCCAATTGTCCCGGTTTTCATTGTCTTAACCGGAGAGTGCGACCCTTTGCGCGTCATTGACACCTAGACGCACCTTTGTCAGCGGGCTAGATACCGTAACAATTCGGGCTGTGCCGTTTCGGCATTCCCATCGCCTGTGGTCCATCAGACCCTGAATGATTGGAGAAAGTACGTGTCCAACGCAGAAGATCACGCAGAAACCCGTAGGGATTTCCTGTACTATGCAACTGCCGGTACAGGCGCCGTGGCCGTTGGGGCCGCCGTCTGGCCGCTGGTAAATCAGATGAACCCGTCAGCCGACGTGCTTGCGCTGTCTTCCATCCGGGTGGACGTGGGCAGCCTCGAGCCGGGATCGCAACTGACCGTAAAGTGGTTGGGCAAGCCTGTGTTCATCCGCCGCCGTACCGAAGAGGAGATTGCGGAAAGCCGCGCCGTCGAACTGTCCGACCTGCCCGATCCTGCTGCCGAGAACGCGAACATCAGCGGCGACGCCCCCGCGACCGACGAAAACCGGACGCTGGACGAAGCGGGCGAATGGCTGGTGATGATGGGTGTCTGTACGCACCTTGGCTGTGTGCCGCTGGGCGACGCTGGCGATTTCGACGGCTGGTTCTGCCCCTGCCATGGTTCCCACTATGACATCGCCGGCCGCATCCGCCGCGGGCCCGCACCGCGCAACCTGCCGGTGCCTGTGGCCGAATTCGTGGACGAAACCACGATCAAACTGGGTTAAGGGAGTAAGAAATGTCCGGAATTCCTCACGACCATTACGAGCCGAAGTCTGATGGCGAGAAGTGGCTTCACCGCCGTCTCCCGATTGTAGGCCTGCTGTCCGACACGCTTTTCATTCCCACGCCGAAAAACCTGAACTGGATGTGGATCTGGGGCATCGTGCTGACCTTCTGTCTGGCGCTGCAGATCATCACCGGCATCGTTCTGGTGATGCACTACACGCCTGACACGTCGCTGGCCTTTGCCTCGGTCGAGCATATCATGCGGAACGTGAACGGTGGCCACATGCTGCGCTACATGCATGCCAACGGCGCGTCGCTGTTCTTTATCGCGGTCTACGCGCACATCTTCCGGGGTCTCTACTACGGGTCTTACAAGGCACCGCGTGAAGTGACCTGGATCATCGGGATGCTGATTTACCTGCTGATGATGGCGACGGCCTTCATGGGGTACGTTCTGCCCTGGGGTCAGATGTCCTTCTGGGGTGCGACCGTGATCACCGGCCTCTTCGGCGCGATCCCGTTTGTGGGTGAAACGCTGCAGACCTTCCTGTTGGGCGGGCCTGCCGTTGACAACGCCACCCTGACGCGGTTCTTCAGCCTGCACTATCTGTTCCCCTTCCTGATTGCGGGTCTTGTGATCCTGCACATCTGGGCCTTCCACACGACCGGCAACAACAACCCGACGGGTGTTGAGGTGCGTCGCGGGTCCAAGGAAGAAGCAGAGAAAGACACGCTGCCGTTCTGGCCCTACTTCGTGATCAAGGACCTGTTCGCGCTGGCGGTCATTCTGGCGGTGTTCTTTGCCGTCGTCGGCTTCATGCCGAACTACCTTGGCCACCCCGACAACTATATCGAGGCGAACCCGCTGGCGACGCCTGCGCACATCGTGCCCGAATGGTACTTCCTGCCGTTCTACGCGATCCTGCGGGCCTTCACCTCGGACGTCTGGGTCGTGATCATTGCCGAGACGCTGACCGGCGGCATCATCGACGCCAAGTTCTTTGGTGTTCTGGCGATGTTCGGCGCGATTGCCGTGCTGGCCGCGACACCCTGGCTTGATACATCCAGCGTTCGTTCGGGCCGCTACCGTCCGATGTTCAAGTGGTGGTTCTGGCTGCTGGTCATCGACTTCTTTGCCCTGATGTGGCTGGGTGCGATGCCTGCGGAAGAACCCTATGCGACGTTCTCGCTGATTGCCTCTGCCTATTGGTTCGCCTTCTTCCTGGTGATCCTGCCGCTTCTGGGTGTGATCGAGAAACCAATGACACCGCCATCGACCATCGAAGAAGACTTCGATGCGCATTATGCGCCCAAGGCCGGTGGCACAAAAACCATCGTCAAACCGGCGGAGTAAGGGACATGAGCATGATCAAGAAACTAGCAGTCTCCGCCCTGATCGCCCTTGGCCTCAGCACCTCCGGTGCTTTGGCTGCCGGGAGCGGTGATCAACACATCGAGGATTTCGATTTTTCCTTCGAAGGGCCGTTTGGTGCCTATGACGTGAACCAGCTTCAGCGCGGTTTGCAGGTCTATACCGAGATTTGTTCGGCCTGCCACGGGTTGAAGTTCGTGCCGATCCGGACACTGGGCGATGAGGGCGGCCCCATGCTGCCCGAAGAGCAGGTGATCGAATACGCGAAACGCTACGAAGTGTTCGATTCCGATCTGGACGATTTCCGCGAAGCGACGCCGACGGATCACTTCCCAAGCTCGAGCCTGGAGAACGCACCTGACCTGTCGCTGATGGCGAAAAAGCGGGCGGGTTTCCACGGACCCTACGGTCTGGGGATCAACCAGTTCTTCAAGGGGATCGGTGGACCTGAATACATTGCATCCTTGCTGACCAGCTACACAGGTGAGGAAAAAGAGCAGGCCGGTACGGTGTTCTACGAGAACACGGCGTTCCCCGGCGGCTGGATCGCAATGGCACCACCGCTGTATGGCGACGATGTCGAATTTGCGGACGGTCACGACACCGACCTGCATCACCTGTCTGCCGATGTTTCGGCCTTCCTGATGTGGACTGCAGAGCCAAAGATGATGGCGCGCAAGCAGGCCGGCTTTGCTGGCGTGATCTTTCTGACGCTGCTGGCGGTCCTCCTGTATCTGACCAACAAGCGGCTGTGGTCTTCGGTAAAGCACCGCAAGGAAGACTAAGCCTTCCCGCCCAGGAAAAACAAAAACCCCCGCAGCGTAACCTGCGGGGGTTTTTCTTTGCGTTGTGGAGAAGATCCTTCGGGTCAGCGTGTGAACCCGGCCACCCGATCCTGCTGCGTTGCGCCGAACCCTGCGAGCGCGCCCATCACCTCGTCATTCGCGGGGCCGTAGACGACAAACCGTTCAGGGGCGAAAGCGGCCAGAAAGCGGTCCGCGAATTTCGCGCCGAAATTCCCCAGATGGGTCATGACGGCGGCATTGTCGCTGTACCGCTCCAGCACGGTGCAGGTGCTCTTGTCGGCTGGCATGTAGTATTCGTAATGCAGTGCGCCCGGCTCATCCGCTTTGGTGGCGGCGACCATTTCGTCAAGCAGCGGCTGCACCTTATCGGCCTGACCGTCCTGAACGCGCATTTCCAGAACCCATTCGATGATATCGCTCATGTTTCATTCCTCCCTGAAAGACTGAAGCTTAGCTGAGGCAGGATGAAATGCCAGAGGTTCCGTCAGACCAGAAGGCAGGCGTCGGCGACACCGGTGATCCGCGCCTCGACAATGCTGCCTTCGACCTGCGGCGTGCTGAACCGGGTTTCCGTAAACTGTTCGGTCCGGCCCATTGTCGGGCTTTCCATCAGGATGCGGTGCTGCACGCCGATCTGGCGGTTCAGGTGCGCCTCCACACGGGTGACGCCCGCTGCTCTCAGCTGTGCTGCGCGGTCCTTGATCACGGTGCCATTGACGGCAGGCATCCGCGCGGCAGGCGTGCCGGGGCGGGCGGAATAGGGAAAGACATGCAGCCAGGTCAGGTCGCAATCCTCGACCAACCGCAGGGAATTGTCGAACATCGCGTCCGTCTCTGTCGGAAAGCCCGCGATGATATCGGCGCCGAAGGTCATGTCGGGGCGCAAGCGCCTGGCTTCTTCACAAAAGGCAATGGCATCGTCGCGCAGGTGACGGCGCTTCATCCGTTTGAGGATCATGTCATCGCCGTGCTGCAGCGACAGATGCAGATGCGGCATCAGTCGCGGTTCGGTCGCGATGGCGGCCATCAGGTTCTCGTCCACCTCGATACTGTCGATCGAGGAAATGCGCAGGCGCGGCAGATCAGGCACCAGCCGCAGGATGCGCATCACCAGATCGCCCAGCCGCGGTGCGGCAGGCAGATCGGCCCCCCAGGAAGTCAGGTCAACGCCGGTCAGCACGACCTCGTTGAAGCCCTTGTCCACCAACCGCTTGATCTGATCCACGACGATCCCTGCCGGAACCGACCGAGAGTTGCCGCGACCGAAAGGTATGATGCAGAACGTACACCGATGGTCGCAGCCGTTCTGGACCTGCACATAGGCGCGGCTGCGGGTGCCGAACCCGTCGATCAGATGGCCTGCCGTTTCGGTCACCGACATGATGTCATCGACCTGCACTGCCTCCGTCTCGCCGATGAAATCGGCGGCCAGACCTGTCCAGGTGGCGGGCTGCATCTTTTCGGTGTTGCCGATCACTGCGTCCACCTCGACCATGCGGGCGAAGGTGTCGGGTTCGGTCTGGGCCGCGCATCCGGTGACGATCAGCCGTGCCTGCGGATGCGCCTTGCGCAGCTTGCGAATGTCCTGCCGTGCCTTGCGCACCGCTTCGGCGGTGACCGCGCAGGTGTTCACCACGATGGCGTCTTCAAGCCCCGCCTGACCGGCGAGATCCTTCATCGCCTCGACTTCGTAGGCGTTCAGGCGGCAACCGTGGTTGGAAAAGATCGGGGCGGTCATGTCAGGCCGTCGAGGAAATCAGGCGTCAGCGTGCCAGTGAACACATGCGCGGTTGGCCCGGTCATCCAGACACCGTCGTCGCGCCAGGCGACCTGCAGCGTGCCGCCGTCAAGGTCCATGCGGACGGCGTTCCCCGTCAGCCCGCGCCGCACGGCAGCAACCGTCACCGCGCAGGACGACGAACCGGAGGCGAGCGTGACACCAACCCCCCGTTCCCATACCCGCATCCGAATATGATCGGGGCCGACGATCTGGGCGAACTGCACGTTTGTCCGTTCAGGATAGAGAGGATGATGTTCGATTTCCGCCCCAAGGGTAGCCAGATCGACCGCCGCCACATCATCGACAAAGAAGGTGCAATGCGGGTTGCCCATACCTGTCGCCACAGGTTCGCCTTCGATGGGAAGGTGCAGGGTATCTACCGCGTGGCTGAGCGGGATGTCCTGCCAGTCCAACTGCGGATGGCCCATGTTGACGGAAGTGAGTCCATCGCCCATGTCCTTTGCCGCCAGATCACCGCGGTCGGTGGTCAGATGCAGCGCGGTCTTGCCGCTTTCATCCATGAGGAACCGCGCAATGCAGCGCGTCGCGTTCCCGCAAGCGGCCGAGGTGGACCCATCTGCGTTGTAGAAGGTCAGATGCGCGTCGCCACTGCCGTTGCTGATGACGGCAAGCTGGTCGAATCCCACGCCGAACTGTCGATGGCCGATCCCCTTGGCCAGGGCTGGCGTGATCACCAGATTTTGCGCGCGCGCGTCCACGACGACAAAGTCGTTTCCCAGCCCATGCATCTTCATGAAGGGCAATCCGGATGTGCCAGCGTCAGCCATGCGCCGCATATAAACTGCCCCGTGCGACTTATCCAGCATGTGCCCGTCATTTAAGACGTTATGGGGTTGACCACTTCCGCTTCGCTTTCTAAGTACAGCCAGCGTGGGCCTGTAGCTCAGTTGGTAGAGCAACTGACTTTTAATCAGTAGGTCTCGGGTTCGAACCCCGACGGGCTCACCACTCTACCTTTCTTAGAGTGCGCAGGTTTCGGGTCTGATTGCAGCATCCGTATCTGGTCTGCCCGGTTGAAGATGCGTCACAAACAGCGGTGATCGACCAAGCTGCCATCCGCAAAGCAGACGCGGCGTTTCAGACCGCGACGTGCATCACTCCATGCTGACCCAGGCGGCGTCGCGTTTCGAGGACCGCAGGCAGGCGTCGATGAATGCAACACCCGCCAGCCCGTCCGCCGCGTCGGGAAAGAGCACATCGTCCGGTATTGAATCACCTCTGCTGTGGGCGCGAATCGCGATTGCCGCTTCGCCGTAAATGTTGGCGAAGCCTTCAAGATAGCCTTCGGGGTGGCCCGGGGGGATGCGGCTCATCCTTGCGGCGGCGGCACCCGCCCCGGCACCGTTCCGGGTGATCAGCCGCTTTGGTTCGCCCAAGGGAGTGAACCACAGTTTGTTGGGCTCTTCCTGCGCCCATTCGATACCGCCCTTGTCGCCATAGATCCGCAACGTCAGCGCGTTTTCATTGCCGGGGGCCACCTGGCTGGCCCAGAGCATCCCGCGCGCGCCGCCGGCATAGCGCATCATGACGGTCGCATTGTCATCCAGCCTGCGCCCCGGCACGAAAGTCGTCAGCTCCGCGCTCAATTTCTCGACGTTCAGGCCCGAAACGAACTGCGCGAGGTTGAAGGCATGGGTGCCGATATCACCGATGCAGCCGCCGCCACCGGACCTGTCGGGGTCGGTGCGCCATTCCGCCTGCTTCAGGCCGGTTTCCTCCAGCGCTTCGGTCAGCCAATCCTGCACATATTCGACATTCACGAGGCGCAGTTCCCCCAGCATCCCCGATGCGATCATCTCGCGGGCCTGCCGTATCATCGGATAGCCGGTGTAATTGTGGGTCAGGATGAAAAGCGCATCCGATGTCTCTGCCAGCTTGGCCAGCTTGCGGGCGTCCGGCAGGGTCGCGGTCATCGGTTTGTCACAGATCACATGGATGCCGCGTTTCAGAAATTCGCGCGCGACGGCATAGTGCATGTGGTTCGGGGTCACGATGGCGACGGCTTCGATCCCGTTTTTCAACCGCGCCTCGCGTTTCGCCATTTCAAGATAATCGCCATAGGCGCGATCCTCGGCGATGCCCAGATCGGCGGCGCTGGCCTTGGATTTTTCCGGCGTCGAACTGAAAGCACCGGCGACCAGTTGAAACCTGTCGTCGAGACGTGACGCAATGCGGTGGACGCCGCCGATGAACGCGTCACGTCCGCCACCGACCATGCCAAGGCGGATGCGGCCCTCGTGGCCTTCTGTTCTTCCTTCGATCGCCATCAGTCCAACCCCAGCATCTTGCGGTTCGCACCGGCATCCGCGCCGTCCTGCGTGAAATCGTCGAACGCTTTCTCTGTGACGCGGATGATATGATCCTTCACGAATTGCGCGCCCTCGATGGCGCCGTCTTCGGGGTGTTTGATCGCACATTCCCATTCGACGACCGCCCAGCCGTCGAAATTGTTGGTCGCCATCTTGGAGAAGATGGATTTGAAATCGACCTGCCCGTCACCCAGAGAGCGGAAGCGGCCCGCCCGGTTTTCCCAGGACTGGAACCCGCCGTAGACGCCTTTGCGCCCGGTCGGATTGAACTCCGCGTCCTTGACGTGGAACATGCGGATCCGGTCGCGGTAGATGTCGATGTGGTCCAGATAATCCATGCATTGCAGGATCAGATGCGATGGATCGTAGAGCATGTTGCAGCGGGCGTGGTTGTCGACCCGGTCCAGCATCATCTCGAAGGTGTCGCCATCGTGCAGGTCTTCGCCCGGATGGATTTCAAAACAGACGTCAACGCCATGTTCTTCGGCGTGATCGAAGATCGGACGCCAGCGGCGGGCCAATTCGTCGAAGGCTTCCTCGACCAGACCTGCGGGGCGTTGCGGCCACGGATACATGAAAGGCCAGGCCAGTGCGCCAGAAAAGGACACGGTGCGGTCGATGCCCAGGTTGCGCGAGGCGGTGATGGATTTCTTGACCTGATCGACAGCCCATTCCTGACGCGCCTTCGGATTGCCGCGCACGGCAGGAGCGGCAAAGTTGTCAAAGGCGGCATCATAGGCCGGATGCACCGCCACAAGCTGACCTTGCAGGTGGGTGGAAAGATCCGTGATCTCGACCCCGTTCTGACGGGCGGTTCCCGCCAGATCATCGCAATAGTCCTTGCTGCTGGCGGCCTTGTCGATGTCGAACAGACGGGCATCCCAGGATGGAATCTCGACCCCTTTATAGCCCCAGTCGGCGGCCTGTTTGGTGATGCCGTCCCATGAATTGAACGGCGCGTCGTCGCCCGCGAACTGCGCCAGAAACAATCCTGGTCCCTTGATGGTCTGCATGGTGTATCCTCCCGGTTAGACTGATTTCCTGTCGCCTGTTCTGTCCTGCACGCCTGTTGTTCAAAGGCCTGCAGCGGCAAGTGATTTCCTGATATGGGCGAAGCCGTCGCGATAGACGGCCTCGGGGCTTTCCGCAAAATCCCGCCAGACCTTTGTTGCGGCGGCCAGATCGGGCAGGCCGCGCCCGAAGGCTTCGATGGTCAGCCAGTCGTCGTATCCGATGTCCCTGATCGCTGCGAACGTGTCGGCCCACGGGATGTTGCCACGTCCGGGCACGCCCCGGTCGTTTTCGGAAATGTGAATGTGATGAACGGTATCCTTGTTGCGGGTCAGGGCCGCAACCGGATCCGTTTCTTCGATATTGGCGTGAAAGGTATCATACATGGCACGGATGTTGGGGTGGTCGATGGACCGGATGTGGCCTGCGAGCGCATCCATGGTGTTCAACAGATAGCATTCGAACCGGTTGAGCGCCTCAAGGCAGACGGTCATATTGCGCTGAGCTGCGTGATCCCCGATCTGCCGCTGGCTGGCGATGGAGCGTTCAAGTTCGGCCGTCGTAGGCCCGGACCCCGAAAAATGGCCCAGTGTCGAATGCAGCGGGCCGCTGATCCGGTCCGCACCCAAAGCCTGAGCGCAATCTATCGCCCATTTCATCCGGTCGATGCCTGCGGCCCGTTCTGCCGGGTCTTCCGAGATGAGGTTCTGTGCGGGGTCGCCGATGGCCGTGACGGCGGTGCGTTCCAGCCCCAGATCATCGAGCATTCTGCCGGTTGCGGCGAAATCTGCCGTGGTCCCTTCGAAAACTGGAATTTCGACACCATCAAAGCCCGTGGCGCGGATATCCGACAGCAGGGTGGCGTGCTCGGGACCGATCTTTGTGGTCCATAGGAACATGCACATGCCAATCTTCACCGGAGGTCTTCCTTTGATAGATGTCTTCTTAACTGGTAATACCAAAATAGGACGATTGGTCAATCCTGAACGCGCAACATGCTGGCCCGCAAATGGTATGGACTGTGCCGATAGTCATGTAAGTATGATCAATGGTCGTCTGACGGCTGATAAATATCTTCCGGCGGACTTGACCCGATCAAAAATCGAATGCTAACTGGTCTAACCAATTTGGCGTCACGTTGAAAGTGTCGCGACCATATGTGCCGCAGGCATGTCGTTAAGGGAGAGGAACAAAATGCATCTATCGACTCACAACTGGATGCGGGCAGAACCGCTGGAAACGACGGTGCGCCGGATCAAGCAGATGGGCTATGAGAGCATCGAAATTTCGGGCGAGCCTGACCAGTATGACACCAAGGAAACACTGGCTTTGCTGAAGGAGCACGGGATGCGGTGCTGGGGCGCCGTCACGCTGACGCTTGGTGAACGGAACCTCGCGGCCAAGGATCAGGGGCAGCGGGAACGGTCGGTCGATTATGTGAAAAGCGTGCTGACGATGGTGAGCGAGCTGGAGGGTGAGATCATCACGCTTGTGCCCGCCACGGTCGGCAAGGTCGTTCCAGATGGCACACCCGAAGAAGAATGGGGTTGGGTCGTCGATGCCACCAAGGAGTGTTTTCACCACGCGCAGAAAGTGGGTGTGCGGATCGCGGTGGAGCCGTTGAACCGGTTCGAGACCTATCTCTTCAACCGCGGCGCGCAGGCGCTGGCGCTGGCAGATGCGGTCAGCCCCGAAGTCGGCGTCTGCCTTGATGCCTTCCACCTCAATATCGAAGAAGAGGATATGTTCCAGACGATCAGGGACATCGGCGACCGGCTGTTCGATTTCCATGTCGCGGACAACAACCGCTTTGCCGCCGGGCTGGGTCACATCGACTGGCCAAAGGTTGTCCAGACACTCAAGGACATCGGATACGATGGTGCATTGACCAACGAATTCGTGGCCCCGGTCGACCGGACACCGGCGGCGCCTTATCCCGACATGGTCGATACCAATCCTACCGACATCTCGCCCGAACAGCTCAAGTTCATTCAGGACCATGGGTCCAGCGTGCTGACAGAGGAGTTCTATGCCGAACAGATGCAGATCACGGCGAACACGATCTTGCCGTTGATCAAGTAGGTTTGGCAGTGTCCGGCCATGGCCCCTCCCGCTGTGGCCGGACGACAGAGGGATTGCGATGAAGATTAAATCTGCTCGGGCTTGGTGGGTTCAGATACCGATCGAAGTGGACCAACAGCATGTCAGCGATTTCGGCAGGCTGCGCACCTTCGATGCGGCGATCCTGCGGCTGGAAACGGACGACGGGCTGGTCGGCTGGGGCGAAGCCAAGAACGCCGCCGGGAGCGCTGGCGACTACGGCACGCTGGTGCATCTGCTGAATGCGGATTTCGGACCGCGTGTCATCGGGCGTGATCCGGCTGATGTGACCTGGATCTGGGAAGACCTCTATAATGGCGTGCGGGCCGAAAAGGCGCGGACCAGTGGTCAGGCGATGCCGGAACTGGCCCGGCGCGGCCTGACCATTGCGGCAATCAGTGCGATAGATATCGCGCTGTGGGACATCCTTGGCAAAGCCGACGGAAAACCCGTCTGGAAGTTGCTGGGCGGGCGCAAGGCGGACCGGCTGCGGGCCTATGCGTCGGGCGGCTGGGCAGACAAGGATACCATCGGCGCACAGCTTCAAAGCTACATCGACAAGGGCGGTTTCGACGGGATCAAGATGCGGGTGGGGTCGATGGACGGCACGCCACACCGCTCGGCCGAGCGGGTGATCGCCGCGCGCCGTGCCCTTGGTCCGGACGTCGATCTGATGGTTGACGCCCACGGGACGTTCAGCGTGGCCGATGCCAAGCGGTTTGCCTATCTGGTGCGCGACTGCGATCTGGCATGGTTCGAAGAGCCTGTGACCGGTGACGACAAGATGGGCATGGCAGAGGTGCGTGCCGCGTCCCACATTCCGATTGCCGCAGGCGAGTCAGAGGGCACCCGTTTCGATTTTCGGGATCTGGTCGTCGGGCGCTGCGTGGATATCCTGCAACCCGATCCTGCCTGCTGCGGCGGCATCACAGAGGCGATGCGGATCGGCACCCTGGCTTCGGCGTTCAACCTGAGGCTGGCACCGCACCTCTGGGCCGGCGCGCCCTGTTTCTTTGCCGGTCTTCACGTCTGCGCCGCCTCTCCGGCAAGTTTTACCGTCGAGTTTTCACTGGGCGCGAACCCGATGATCCACAGCCTGTCGCGTACCCCGGTCGAGGTCAAGGATGGCATGATTGCAATACCGGACAGTCCCGGTATAGGGCTAGACATGGACGAGGATACGATAGGTAAATTCGCCAAAAAAGGGTGACATGCAGCAAACCGACTTCCTTCCCAAACTTGCCACACATCTCATTTCAGTGGCCGAGGACAACGCGGGAAAAGCGCCGTCCGAACGCGAATTGGCAGAACATTTCACGGTAAGCCGGGGCCAGGTGCGGGAATCGCTTGCGATCCTGGAAGCAATGCAGGTGATCGAGCGTCGGGCCAAATCGGGCATCTATCTGCGCACCGATCAGCGCGGGATCGAGCAGTTGGCGTTCTTTGCCCGCGCCGGTCTGCCGCTTGATCCACGACAGATTTTCGAAGCGGTGGAAGTCCGCAAGATTCACGAGATCAAGGCGGCGGAACTGGCCGCCGAGCGGGCGACGGAGGAGAATCTTGCCAATCTTGAACGCATCCTCGGCGAGTCGGAAAAGCGGATCGCTGCGGGTGAGGGGCTGGCGCATCTCGACCACGAGTTTCACCTCGAGATCGTGCGTGCCACGCAGAACGAGGTGTTCTTCAATCTCTGCACAACTTTCTACGTTCTCAGCGAGCGGCGTCTGACATTGTATTTTCAGGACCGCGCCCGTAACGTCAAATCCCACGAGGAACATCGGCAGATTTTCGACGCCTTGCGGCGCCGTGACGGTGCACTTTCGATGGCGTTGATGAATTCCCATCTGCGCGGCGCGATGAGCTATTGGTCCGAGCTTTTGGACGACAAGGACGCACGACCGCTTTAACAGACACTCAAACGGGGACAGCCATGTCACGGTCTATGGTCATCTTTTCCACCCACATGCTGCATCCCGAGGTCACGCGTGACCTGCAGTCCCTTGGCGATTACCGTGTGGCGTCGGCCCCGACACCCGAGGCGATCGACCGGGAAAGCGCAGGTGCCGGGATCATCGTCGTGCGTGCCCACATCGCCCCCGAAATCGTCAGGCGAGAGACTGCCCTTATGGCCTGCGTGCGGCATGGTGCGGGGCTGGACATGATCCCGATGGATGCAGCGACCGAAGCAGGTGTGCTGGTGGCAAATGTCCCCGGTGCCAATGCGACAACCGTGGCCGAACACGTGATCTGGTCAGCGATGGCGCTGCTGCGGTCCTATCCTTCGGTCGACCGGGATTTGCGGGCAAAGGGCTGGGAGGCGGGGCGCAGGCATTCCGACCTGGGTCGCGAATTGTCGGGTCGGACGGTTGGTATTCTGGGTTTCGGCAACATCGGCGGCAAGGTGGCCGCGATGGCGCGGCAGGGGTTCGGGTGCACTGTGATCGCGCAGACGCGGACACCGGCAAACCTGCCGGATGGGGTCGGGCCGGTTTCGCTTGATGGTCTGTTGCAACAGTCGGATGTGCTGGTGCTGTGCTGTCCGCTGACCGACCAGACGAGGGGGATCATCGACAAGGACGCTCTTGCCCGGATGAAGCCGGGTGCGATCCTCATCAACGTGTCGCGCGGCCCCGTGACGGATGAGGCCGCGTTGATTGATGCGCTGGCATTTGGCCATCTGGGTGGGGCCGCGATTGATGTCTTCAGCACGCAGCCTTTGCCGCCGGATCATCCCTTTCTGCGCCTGCCGAATGTCATTCTGACACCGCATATGGCGGGGATCACGACAGAAAGCATGTTGCGCATGGGGCAGGGCGTCGTGGCAGAGACGCGCCGGATACTTGGCGGTGAAATGCCCGAGAACTTCTGCAACCCAGAGGTCTGGGACCGCTACCGCGCCAGGTTCGGGCGCGGCACCTAGGTGGTGCGGAGGTTTCTGCCGCTGGTGGGGTCGAAATAGAGCACCTTTTCGGGTTTCCAGCCAAATCGCACCGTGTCGTCGATCCTGGCTTGCATCTGAGCGGAAACCGTCGCGTGCAGATGTGTGCCGCCCATGTCCAAGGTCAAAATCTTGATGACGCCGTGGTTTTCCACGTCGAACACTCTTGCAGTCGCCGGTGCATCCTCCGCGATGACGATATCCTCTGGCCGGACGCCAAAGCGCATCTTCTGGCCGTCCGTTCCGACAGGAGCGTGAAGCGGCAGACTGTGCCCGCCGATATCGAGGACCGCGGTGCCACCCGACACCTTGCCGTCGATCAGGTTCATCGGGGGCGTACCGACCGACCGGGCCACGAAGGTGTTGATCGGTCTGGCATAGATGTCGTCCGGCGTGCCCACCTGAATCAACTTGCCACGGTCCATCACCCCGATCTTGTCGCCCATCGACATCGCCTCCACCTGATCGTGTGTGACGAATACGAAGGTTGCACCAAGTTCCTGGTGCAGCTTCTTGAGCTCGACCCGCAGCACATCGCGCAGGTTTGCGTCGAGCGCGGACAGGGGTTCGTCCATCAGAAAAACGCGAGGCTGGCGGACGATGGCGCGCCCGATGGACACGCGCTGCATCTCGCCGCCCGACAGACGTTCAACCTTGCGGTCGAGCAGGCGGGTGATCTGCAGGGTTTCCGCAACACGTTCCACCCGTTCCTTGATTTGGGCGGCGGTAAAGTTCTGGGTGCGGGATTTGAGGGGAAATTCCAGATTGCCCCGCACGGTCAGGCGCGGATAAAGCGAATATTGCTGGAGAACCAAGGCCACGTCACGTTCGGCGGCATTCCAGCGCGTTGCATCCTTCCCTTCGATGATGACGGAACCCGCGTCGGGTTTCTCCAGCCCGGCGATCACCCGCAAGGTTGTCGTCTTGCCGGCACCGGTCTGGCCCAGCAGAACGAAAAACTCGCCATCCTTGATGTCGATGTCCACGCCGCGCAGGGCGGTGTTGGGGCCGAATTTCTTGGAGATTCCTTGCAGCGCAATATCGGCCATCAGGCGGCTCCCCGCAAATTCAGTTCTGTCTTGTTGTCAAAGAAATGCGCCTGTGACGCATCAAGGCCGACCCAGACGGGCTGACCTTCACCGCTGACGAACCCGCTGGCGGTGCGCGCGCGCAGGATGGTCGACCCGAGCCGGACATCGACGATGTCGTGGCTGCCAAGGGGTTCGATGTTGGTCGTTGTCGCCTCGGCAAAGCCGGTGGTCCGGGTCTGGCTCAGCAGGACCGCCTCGGGGCGGATGCCGAGTTTGACACCGTTGCCTGCCTTGCGCAGGCTGTTCAATGCGGTCTCGTCAAAGGTGAACCCGGTGCCCGCCCCTTCCATTTTCACGTCGGACCCGTCGATCTGAACAGTTGCGATGTTCATCATCGGAGAGCCGACGAACCTGGCGACAAAGAGGTTCTTGGGAGACAGATAGACTTCATCCGGGGCACCGATCTGTTGCAGCACGCCGTCGTGCAGGATGACGATGCGGTCCGCGAGGCTCATCGCTTCGATCTGGTCGTGGGTCACATAGACGGAGGTTGAACCTCGGGCGATGTGCAGGCGCTTGATTTCGGCCCGCATCTTCTCGCGCAGTTTCGAATCCAGCACGCCCAGCGGTTCGTCCATCAACAGCGCCTGTGGACGGCGGACAAGCGCCCGACCAATTGCCACGCGCTGCATGTCGCCCCCCGACAGGGCGGAGGGTTTGCGGTCGAGATGCTGGGATATCTGCAGCGTTTCGGCGGTTTCGTTCACGGCGCGGTCGCGTTCGGCAGCGTCCATGCGCACAGCGCGCAGGGGAAAGGCGATGTTTTCGCGTACCGTCATGTGTGGGTAAAGCGAGAAGGACTGAAAGACGAAGGCAATGTCGCGATCCGCCGCCTTGCGGTCCTGCACCTCGACCCCGTCGATCAGGATCTTGCCGGAACTCACTGTCTCCAACCCGGCAATGGCGCGCAGGGCGGTCGTCTTGCCGCCACCCGACTGGCCCAGCATGACGACGAATTCGCCGTTTTCGATGGTCAGATGCAGGTCTTTCAGCACCTGATTCTGGCCAAAGAACTTCTGGACATTGACCATCTCGATCCGTGCCATCAGACGATCCCCCCGTCCTTGTAAGTCCCTTTTTCATGGACGTCGTCGGGCTGTTCGCCATGGATTTCCAGAATGTCGACGCTTTCGTCGATGTAATCCTCTTCCGCCTCCGCGTCCGGCGCGATCTTGGAGGTGATCATGAAGGTGATCAGCCCCACCAAGGTCAGTGTGACACCGTATTTGTGCAGGAACAGGCTCCAGGGTTGGCAGAGAGAGATGATGCCGAAGATCATCAGGCTTTGCGCGGCAGGGGCGAGATAGCGTTGGTTGACGGACCTGAAACTCATTTGCGGATCGCTCCGAAGGACATGCCGCGCAGCAGGTGATTGCGCAGAAGGAAGGTGAAGATGGCGACGGGGATCAGGAACAACAAGGTGCCCGCCGCGATGACCGTCCAGTCGGGAAGGCCGCTGCCCACCTGGCTCGGGATGTAGGGCGGCGCGGTCTGGGCGTTGCGGTTGGTCATGATCAGCGCGAAGGCATATTCGTTCCACGCGGTGATGAAGCAGAACACCGCGGTCGCCGCCATCCCGGTCAGCGCCTCCGGCAGGACGACCTTGAAGAACGCCTGCATCCGGGTATAGCCATCGACCAGCGCGGCTTCCTCGTACTCCTTGGGGATCTCGTCGATGAAGCCTTTCATGATCCAGACTGCAAAGCTGAGGTTGAAGGCCGTGTAGAGGATGATCAGCCCCATATGCGTGTCGTTCAGCCCGACCACCCGGTACATCAGAAACATCGGGATCGCGACGACCACGGGGGGCAACATGCGCGTCGACAGGATGAAGAAGAGCCAGTCATCCTCGCCCTTCACCTTGAAACGGCTGAAGCCATAGGCGGTCAACGTGCCCATGCAGACCGCAAGCACCGTGGAGACAATGGAGACGATGAGCGAATTCTTGAACCGGTCGCCGTAGCCGGAAGAGCGCACCTCGCCCGTCTTGCTGTTGCGCACGACTTTCTCGCCGCCGTCAAAGACCATCTGCTCCCACCACGGCGCGGCATCGTATTCTTCCTGTGTCGGCTGTTCGCGCAGTTGAGAGCGTCGGGTAAAGAGTTTGACGAAGGGCGATACCGTCGGTTCGAACACCACCGTCGGGGGGATCGTCGTGGCCAGATTGCGGGGTTTGAACGCGGTCGCGGTGATCCAGTAGATTGGCGTCAGCATGATGATCAGCGCCACAAAGACCGCCGCGATGGCCGTGCGGTTTGCCCATTTCTCGCGGGATGTGCGAACACCGGCCATATCAGCGCGCCTTCACTTTGTTGAGGTATTTCACGTAGATGTTCGTGATAGCGACAACCATGATCAGCACGATGTAGGCCAGCGCCGATGACATGCCGGTCTGCCATTCCTGAAAGGCCATCTTGTACAGCCGGATGGCGATCAGCTCGGTATTGGGCTGGGACGACAGGACATAGGCCAGATCGAATGTCTTGAAGGCTTCCATGGTGCGAAAGATGATCGCGATCATCAGGATCGGGGCGACCAGTGGCAGGGTGATGCGAAAGAAGGTGTAGAAACTGCCGGCGCGGTCGATCTCGGCGGCCTCATAGAGATGCTTGGGCACTGCGGACAGGCCCGCCAGTGACAGGAGCATCACGAAGGGCGACCACATCCAGATATCGACGATCGCAATCGCATAAAGCGCCATGTCCGGATCGGCGAGCCATTCGAATTTGCCCAGACCCAGAAAGTAGTTGATGATGCCGAAGTTCGGATCATAGAGCAGTTTCCAGAACAGGCCGACGACCGCCATCGACAGCATCATCGGCAACAGCAAAAGCGTGGTGATCAACCCTTTGGCGGGGATCGCACGGTTCAGCAACATGGCAAGGCCAAAGCCAACGATCACCTGTCCGGTAACAGAGATCAGGACATACTTCGCGGTGATCGAAAAGTTCTTCCAGATGAACGGATCGCTGAGCAGTTCGCGATAGTTCTGCAGGCCCACGAAGTTGGCCGGTGCATTGGTGGACGCGCGGAAGTCGGTGAAGGAATAGCCAAGCGAATAGAGCAGGGGGAAGATGTTGAAGATGATCAGAAAGGCGATTGTCGGGATGATGAACAGGTTTCGGATCGTCAGGTCACTCAGGCCCTTGGCCGCGGCGCGTGAATTCGGGTCAAGTCTGGTCATGACTTCAGAGGGCACTGGGATGCTTCCTTCGTCTGCTGCAAGTCGGGGAAAGGAAGGGGCGCAAATGCGCCCCTTTGGAGATCGTGGCCCTGGGTCAGATCACTGACCGCGGCCGTACTTTTCAAAGGTCGCTTTCCAGTCGGCGGCAAGCGCGTCGAGCGTTTCCTTGGCCGTACCCTCATCGCCGACAATGAAGGGATAAAGCCGCTGGTTGGCCGATGTCAGCAGTTCCGCAAATTCAGGCACGGCCCAGAAGTCCTTGACCTTGAACATGGTCTGATAGAACGCCTCGTTGTATGGCGTCGCCTCGCGGAATTCCTGCGACTCGAGCACCGCAGCGCTGGCGGTATAACCACCCAGTTCGGCCCATCGCTTCTGGGTCTCGTCCTTGATGAACCACTCCAGAAACGCCATCGCTTCTTCCTGGTTCTCGGAATAGGTCACGACCGAGATTCCCTGACCGCCAAGTGCGGCAAACTGGTCGCCATCGGGGCCCGCCGGGTTGGCGAAGAAACCGGTGTTGGCGGCGTGAGGGTTGGTCGCTTCGTTCAGAAGCGCGGGGAAGAAGGCGAAGTAGTTCATCGACATGGCCACAAGACCTTCGGTGATCGCCTGGTTGTTTTCGACAAAGAATGTCTTGGCCCAGCCCGGAGGTGTAAAGCTGTAAAGCTTCTTGTAGTTCTCAAGCGCGGCCACGGCCTTTTCCGAATTGACGTATCCGTCGACCTCGTAGGTTTCGAAATTGCCCAGTTCCGCACCGTAGGAGAAGATCGCGTTCTCGACCCCCATCACCATCGCATCATAGCTGTTGTCGGTATAGATCGCGATGCCGTAGCGGTTTTCATCCGGGCGGTGGAAAAACTCGGCGATGTCGGTCAATTGGGCCCATGTTGCCGGTGGGGCCAGATCGTAGCCATACTTTTCCTTGAAGGCGGCCATTTCTGCCGGATCTTCGAACCAGTCCTTGCGATAGGACCAGCCCACCGCGTCGCCTTCTGCCGGAACGGCCCAGTACTTGCCCGAATTGCCGGGATATTCGGCGTAGTATTTCACTGTGGCAGGTGCCATCACCTCGCCCAGATTGTTCGCCTCGAAAAATTCGGTCAGATCGACATAGTGTCCGCCTTCGGATGCGGCACCCAACCACTGGCTGTCGCCGACGATCATGTCATAGGCGCTGCCGCGTGCGTTGAATTCGGTAAAGGCCTTGGTTTGAAAATCCGCCCAGGGGGTGGTTTCCACGGTCACCGAAATGCCGGTTTCCTCTTCGTATTCGTTTACAAGCTCTTGCAGGTAGTTGGCTGGATCCCATTCCGCCCAGAAAATCACAAGGTCTTCGGCCATCGCGGCCGAGGCAGTCAGAGCGCCAAGCGCCACGCCTGCCAGCATTCCATTCACCGTTCTTCTCATATCCCAGTCCTCCCTAATTTTGTTCCGCTTCGCCGTTTCGGCGTCTTGGCCTCCGCAAAGCTTCTTGAACCGAAGCGCATTGGTGGCGGCTGTCGTCAACTAACCTCTTTTTGGTAATACCAGATGAAAGAACCTGTCAAGGACTTGTTTGACCGTGCAAAACGGGGACGATTTCGCAAATCAGGGCGATAATATCCTAAATAATCTTGAAAGAACTGGTTTTTGGCAGGTTCCGGGTTCAGATGTCACCCTGAAAGGTGTGGACTTGGAATGCAAAATCAGAATAATTGGCCAGACCAGTTAAGCCATTTGAGTTTGAGAGGCCGGCGTTGATCTTTCTTGTGGGGACAACCGACACCAAAGCGGAAGAAATCGCGTATCTTCATGGTCTGCTGACAAACGCGGGCGCTGCGGTCTGCAGCGTCGATGTCGGTACACGAGACGCAGGATTTCAGACCACGGTGCCGCAAAGCGAGGTCGCCGGGTGCCACGCTGAAGGCGCAGACGCGGTGCTTGGCGGGGCGGACCGGGGGGCAGCCGTTGCGGCGATGACGGCGGCGTTTGCCAATTATTGCAACCGGAACACGGACCGGATCACCGCGATGATCGGGATTGGCGGGGGCGGGGGCACCTCCATCATCACGGCCGGGATGCGAAACCTGCCCTACGGTGTTCCCAAGATCATGGTGTCGACCCTCGCGTCCGGTGACGTTGCGCCCTATGTGGGCACGAGCGACATCATCATGATGCCCTCGGTGACGGACATCGCCGGGCTGAACCGGATCAGCCGCCATATTCTGCACAATGCCGCGCAGGCCATTCTGGGCATGACCGCAACGCCCTATGTCGCGCCCGTGGCCGCCCGCCCCAGTGTCGGCCTCAGCATGTTCGGCGTCACGACACCCTCCGTCACCCAGACCACTGCGCAGCTGTCCGGGCGGCTGGACTGTGTCGTCTTTCACGCCACCGGCACCGGCGGGCGCAGCATGGAGCAATTGTTGGCGCAAGGGATGCTGGACGGGCTGATCGACATCACCACAACCGAGATCGCGGATGAAGTTGTGGGCGGCGTGTTGTCCGCAGGGCTCCACCCGACTGGACGTTCTGGCCAGCCGTGATGTGCCCTATGTCGGCTCTGTCGGTGCGCTTGATATGGTGAACTTCTGGGCGCCCGCCACCGTGCCTGAAAAATTCAGCGGCAGGCTGTTCTATCATCACAACGACAACGTGACACTCATGCGGACCACGGCAGAGGAATGTACGGCAATCGGAACGTGGATCGCCGACAAGCTGAACCGCGCGATCGGTCCGGTCCGGTTGCTGCTGCCCGAGGGCGGCCTCTCGGCTCTGGATCTGTCGGGCGGGCCGTTTCACGATCCCGCCGCCAATGACGCCCTTTTCGAGGCACTCGAACAGACCTTCGTGCAGAGCGACGCCCACCGCATCCTCCGTCTTCCTCATCACATCAACGATCCTGCATTTTCCGCAGCCGCGGCGCAGGCTTATCTCGACCTCATCTAGGAAATCCTCATGCCTGCCATTCCCCGCGCCACCATCCTCAAGAAATTCGCCGCTCTGATCGCGGAAGGCCGCCCGATCATCGGCGGCGGTGCGGGTATCGGCCTGTCAGCCAAGTCGGAAGAGGCAGGTGGCATAGACCTGATCGTCATCTACAACTCGGGCCGCTACCGCATGGCGGGGCGCGGGTCTTCGGCGGGGTTGCTGGCCTACGGCAATGCCAACGAAATCGTCAGGGAAATGGCGGTAGAGGTTCTGCCGGTGGTCAAACACACGCCTGTCCTTGCCGGTGTGAACGGGACCGACCCTTTCATCCTGATGCCGCAGTTTCTGGCCGAATTGAAAGCGATGGGATTCTCCGGTGTGCAGAACTTTCCGACCATCGGATTGTTTGACGGCACAATGCGCCAAAGTTTCGAGGAAACCGGGATGGGATACGGGCTGGAGGTCGACATGATCGCGCAGGCCCATGCCATCGATCTGCTGACCACACCCTATGTCTTCAACCCGGATGAAGCGGTTGCCATGACCAGGGCAGGGGCTGACCTGATCGTCGCGCATATGGGTGTGACCACCGGCGGCACCATCGGCGCGACATCCGCCAAGAGCCTTGAGGACTGCGTGGCAGAGATCGACGCCATCGCGGCGGCGGCGAGACGTGTTCGGGAGGATGTCATGGTCATCTGTCACGGTGGCCCGATCGCGATGCCGGAAGACGCGGCCTTTGTCCTCAGGAACTGCGACCGCTGTCACGGGTTCTACGGGGCCAGCAGCGCCGAACGGTTGCCGACCGAAATCGCCATCCGCGACCAGATCGTCAAATTCAAGGAAATCGCCGTGAACACCGCATCGAAGGAGGGCAGGGAATGAGCGAGATGGACAGGTATTTCGTCTATCCGGACGACGTGGACAATTTCGGTTTCGACTGGGGCAGGCTTGCGCTGACCTGCGGACCTGAGGTGAACGGGGCGGCGCAGTTCTCTGCCGGGGTCGTCTTTGTGCCGCCGGGACAGGGGCACACCCGCCACAATCATCCGGGCGCGGAAGAGATCATCTTTATCCTGAAAGGCAGTGGCGAGCAGATGGTCGAGGACGAACAGGGCGTGCCCGAGACCCGCAAGGTCACCCCGGGGTGCACCATCTTCATTCCCGAAAGCCGCTTTCACGCGACCCGCAACACCGGCACCGACCCGATGGAGATTTTCGTGGTCTATGCGCCGACCGGCCCGGAAAAGCTGCTGCGGGATGCGCCTGACTTTCGTTTGATCCCTGCCGGAACCAGAGAGGGGAACTGAGATGAACGAACTGACCTTCGATCTGGACCACCTCGACAGCCTGATGGACGATGCGGGGCTCGACGCGCTGCTGATCACGTCCAAACACAACGTCCAGTATCTGCTGGGCGGGTACAAGTTTCTGTTCTTTTCCGCGATGGATGCCATTGGACACGGCCGGTACCTGCCCGTGATTGTCTATATCAAGGGGCAGAGGGACAAGACGGCCTATGTCGCCAATACGATGGAGAAATGGGAGAACGAGAATGCGCCGTTCTGGGTGCCGCACTTCTATCCGATGGCCTGGGGCAGCATCGACAGCATTACCAAGGCAACCGAACATCTGCGACAGATGGGGCTGACTGCGGGCCGGATCGGGGTCGAACCGCCGTTCCTTCCGTCTGATTCCCGCGATGTATTGCACGCCGTCTTGCCGGACTGCAGGCTTTCGGACGCGACCGCCGTGATGGAAAACCTGCGTGCGGTAAAGACAACAGCCGAGCTTGCCCTGCTGCGGGAAGCGTCCGAGAAGATCACAGCGGCGATGCAGGCGACCATTGCCGGGTCGGGCGAAGGCAGCACCAAACACGAGATCATCGAAAGGCTGCGTCAGGAAGAAACTCGTCGCGGACTGGAGTTCGACTATTGTCTGCTGACCCTCGGTTCCAGCCACAATCGCGCAGGGTCCGATCAGGCCTGGGCCAAAGGCGAGGTCTTGTCCATCGATTCAGGAGGCAACCTGCAGGGATACATCGGTGACATCTGCCGCATGGGTGTCCTGGGCCAACCCGACGCCGAATTGATCGACCTGTTGGGAGAGATCGAGGAGATCCAGCAGGCCGCTTTCGCCGAGGTCAAAGCCGGTGCGCTGGGCCGCGCAGTGACCGACGCGGGGGAAGAGGCGCTGGCACGGCAGCCGCACCGGGAATGTACCGAGTTCTTTGGCCATGGCATGGGCCTTGTCAGCCACGAGGCCCCCTTTCTGCTGACCAATCGCCCCGTCGCCTACGAAGGCCGCGATGCCGACAACCCGTTGAAGGCTGGCATGGTCCTGTCGATCGAGACCCATATGCTCCACCCCAAGCGGGGGTACATCAAACTGGAAGACACACTTGCCGTCACCGAAACCGGTTACGAGATATTCGGCACCGAAGGGCGGGGATGGAACGAAGGGGGGACGGGGCTTTGAAAAGCCCTGCTGATTGACTGCGCAGACTTCTTGAGATGTGCAGTGCCGGGGCCACGTGCGGGTGTCACCCGTTCGGATGAGGTCCAAAGATGGCCGTTGTGCCGCTTTGCCAAGCAGAAGAAGACTGGCTTGCCTAAAAAACAGCCGTTTCTGCCCAACTGTGGAATTTGACAACTATCCCATTTGCCGCCGCGCTGCGTTGCAGCGAACATTTGGCATCCCTGCGTGTCGAATTGGCACAGGAATTTGTGGGGTGTGTGACGACCGGATGAATTGGACCTCAGGCCAGCCGCCACACGGAACGCAACAATTAAGTTGCAAGGAAGAGCTAGTGCGCCAGTGCTCTCAGGGCAAGGTGCCGCGGCTGTCCTTGCGAGGAGATATCACATGAAAACAACATCTGCTCTTGTTACCACCCTTCTGATGAGCGCGGCCCTGCCGGCGATGGCCGCCGATTGCCCGATCAAGGTCGGGGTGCTGCATTCCCTGTCCGGCACGATGGCCATTTCCGAGACCACGCTGAAAGACACGATGGAAATGCTGATCGACCAGCAAAACGCCAATGGTGGTCTGCTGGATTGCCAACTCGAGGCGGTTGTCGTCGATCCGGCGTCCGACTGGCCGCTCTTTGCCGAAAAGGCCCGCGAGTTGCTGACTGTTCAGAACGTCGATGTGATCTTTGGCAACTGGACGAGCGTCAGCCGCAAGTCCGTCCTTCCGGTCATCGAAGAGCTGAACGGCCTGCTGTTCTATCCGGTGCAGTATGAGGGCGAGGAAAGCTCCAAGAACGTGTTCTACACCGGCGCGGCACCCAACCAGCAGGCAATCCCGGCAACCGACTATTTCCTTGAGGAGTTGGGCATCGAGAAGTTCGCGCTGCTGGGGACGGATTACGTCTATCCGCGCACGACAAACAACATCCTCGAAGCTTACCTTCAGTCGAAAGGTATCCCGGAAAGCGACATCTTCGTGAACTACACGCCCTTCGGTCATTCCGACTGGTCCAAGATCGTGGCTGATGTGGTCGCCCTTGGCGCGGATGGCAAAAAGGTCGGCGTGATTTCGACCATCAACGGCGATGCCAATATCGGTTTCTACAAGGAACTTTCTGCGGCGGGTATTTCGGCGGATGATATTCCGGTCGTCGCCTTTTCGGTCGGTGAAGAAGAACTGTCCGGCCTCGATACCTCGAACCTTGTCGGCCACCTGGCGGCGTGGAACTACTTTCAATCCGCAGATACGCCCGCGAACGCGGAGTGGATCGCCGCGTGGAAAGAACGCATGGGCGATGATCGCGTGACGAACGACCCGATGGAGGCGCATTACATCGGCTTCAACATGTGGGTGAACGCGGTCAAGGCCGCCGGAACCACGGATGTGGATGCGGTCCGTACGGCGATGTATGGTCAGGAGTTTCCGAACCTGACCGGCGGTACAGCCGTCATGCTGCCGAACCACCATCTGTCCAAGCCTGTTCTCATTGGCGAGATCACGGCAGACGGTCAATTCGACATCATCAGCCAGACCGAGGAAGTACCGGGCGACGCATGGACCGACTTCCTGCCGGAATCGGCCAAGCTGACCTCTGATTGGAAAGACCTGAACTGCGGGATGTACAACACAGAGACAAACACCTGCGTCCAGACCTTGTCCAACTACTGATCGCTTGATCGGGGAGGGCGCGTTGTTGCGCGCCCTCCCTTTCCTGCGCATTCCCGGAAAGTATTCATGAAAACCCTGCTTTTGGCAGTACTTGCGGCGCTGATGTTGACTGGGACCGTTTCCGCTCAACCGGTCACCGTTCAGGAGGTGCTGCAAAGCCAGCGCGCGCTGATCGAGGAAAGTTCGCGCCGGACCATCGGACCTGCGATCGACGCCTTGGTCGAAAGCGGTCTGCCGCAGATGCAGAGCGTTCTGGAAAACTGGCAGGCCAAGGAGATGTGGCAGCGCAAGTCGGACGGGCTGTTCTTCATGGCAAGCCGGAACGACGATGGCACTTACACGCTGCGTGATTTTCAGGATGGGGCAGAAGCGGGGACAGCGCCTTCGACCGATCTGGATCAACTGAAACCCAACAGCGGTGTGCGGGCGATGATCGCGACCGCCTTGGTGCAATTTCAACTATCCGATCCCGACATCACAAAACGACGCGACGCGCTGGATTCGATCTCGCGCGATCCCGGTCCTGATCTGCTCGCCCCTCTGCGCAAGTCGATTTCGGCAGAGACCGACGCGGATATTCTGGCCCGCAAGAACCGTCTCGAACGGCTGATGACGATGGCTTATGACAGCGACGTGGCATCGCGGGTTGCGGCGATCAAGGATATGTCCGGCGACCTGGGTGTCGATTTTCGCGCAACGCTCAACCCCATTCTCAGCACAAAGCTGATCGCCGCCCCCACAGACCTACCTCCCGATGCCAACATCGCCCGAGAGCTGTCGCCGGGCGGTGATCTTCTGTCCCGGCAGGATGCATATGCGCTGCTGGTGGCAGCGGACCTCGCCCCGGTCCAGATCACCGAAGACGCCCGGGATGCGACGCTTGAGGCGAATATCGAAGGCGGCCGCGTGGGCGGGCTCCCGGTGGCGCAACTGGACACCGAAGAGGCCCGGAATGCGGCCTACGGCGCGCTCGTAAATGCCGGTGTCGCGGCACCGCTGGTCACGTCCGATGACATCGACGCAAGTCTTGCCGCCTATCGGTTTTTCGAGGTGTACGACGAACCGTCGTCGGAAGTGACGGACGCCGCCGAAGACGCGCTTGCCGCGTCAAGAAGCCGTGTCGCTGTCGGGCAAGCGGTCGATCTGGGGCTCGATGCGCTGTCGCTCATGTCGATCTACTTTCTCGCCGCCATCGGTCTGGCGGTGACTTTCGGCGTGATGGGCGTGATCAACATGGCGCATGGCGAATTCATCATGATGGGGGCCTATACCGGCTATGTGGTCCAATTGTTCGTACCAAATCACACCGCGTCGATCATCATCGCCGTGCCTGTCGCCTTTGCCGTGACGTTCGGTGCGGGGGTGGCGCTGGAACGGTTGGTCGTGCGGTGGCTGTATCACCGTCCGCTGGAAACGCTGCTGGCGACCTTCGGGGTCTCCATCGCCTTGCAGCAACTGGCCAAGAACATCTTCGGCACGCAGGCCCGTCCGCTGACCGCACCTGCCTGGCTGGACGGGGCCTGGGTCATCAACGATGTGGTCGCGATCAGCTATATCCGGATCGCCATCTTCATTCTCGCGCTGCTGTTTCTGGGTCTCTTCCTGTTCATCATGAAACGCACCCGTCTGGGGCTTGAGACCCGCGCCGTGACGCAAAACCCCCGCATGGCCGCCAGCATGGGGATCAATCCGGACCGGGTGAACATGCTGACCTTCGGGCTCGGCTCTGGCATCGCGGGGATCGCCGGGGTGGCGATCGGTCTGTTTGCCAAGGTCACCTCAGAGATGGGCAGCGATTACATCGTGCAAAGTTTCATGACCGTTGTCGTGGGCGGTGTCGGCAACATCTGGGGCACCTTGGCGGGTGCCGCGATGATCGGCGGTTTCCAGAAAGGGGTCGAATGGCTGAATCCGTCGAACACGCTGGCGGCGCAGACCTACATGATCATCTTCATCATCATCTTCATCCAGTTCCGGCCAAGGGGCATCATCGCCCTCAAGGGCCGCGCGGCGGGGGATTGACGCCATGAACCGCTCTTTCATCGCGCGCAATCCATCGGTGCTGATCTTCCTGTCCTTGCTGGCGGTCTTCACCCTTGGCGTCACGGTCCTGTCGGAAGGATTTGGCATCGGCGTCGTTTCGACCAGCTTCGTGAAAACCCTGGGCAAGACATTGTGCCTGTGTCTGATCGCCATCGCGATGGACCTGATCTGGGGCTACACCGGCATCCTGTCGCTGGGTCACTTCGCGTTCTTTGGTCTGGGGGGCTACATGATCGGCATGTGGCTGATGTATGAACGCACCCGCCAGATCGTCGAGGGGGCGCTTTCCGAAGGGGTATTGCCGCCCACGCCGGAAGAGGTGCAGGCGGCCATCGGCAACCAGATTTTCGGCGTCGTAGGCAGCAGTGAATTCCCGCTGATCTGGGCCTTTGCGGACAGTCTGGTGCTGCAACTTGCCTTCGTCGTGTTGGTGCCGGGTGTGCTGGCCTTGGTGTTCGGCTGGCTGGCGTTCCGCAGCAGGGTGACGGGCGTTTACCTGTCGATCCTGACGCAGGCGATGACATTGGGCCTGTCGCTTTATCTGTTTCAGAATGCCAGCGGACTGCGCGGGAACAACGGGTTGTCGGGCTTGCAGAACCTGCCGGGGGTCACCGCGCCGCAATCCGTCGTTTCGCTGTGGTTCTTCTGGGCCTCCGCGCTGGCGCTGGGGCTTGGCTACCTGCTGGTCGCCTGGGTCGTGTCGGGCAAGTTCGGTTCCGTCATTCGCGGCATCCGCGATAACGAGGCGCGGGTGCGGTTCCTTGGATACTCCGTCGAGACGTACAAACTGGCCGTCTTCACGCTGACCGCCTGTATCTCCGGCATTGCGGGGGCGCTTTATTATCCGCAGGCAGGCATCATCAACCCGGCAGAAGTGGCACCCATCGCGTCGATCTATCTGGCGGTCTGGGTGGCCATCGGCGGGCGGGGCAGATTGTACGGCGCGGTGATCGGCACCGCCTTTGTCAGCCTTGTGTCGAGCTGGTTTACGGGCGGGCAGGCACCCGATGTGCCGCTGGGCTTCTATACGATCCGCTGGGTCGATTGGTGGCTTGTGCTCCTCGGCCTCAGCTTCGTTCTGGTCACGCTTTACGCGCCGCGTGGCATCGGTGGGCTGTTCGATCTGATCGGCCGCAAGCGCAAGGAGACCGGCGAATGAGCACGCTTCTTGAAGTGTCGGGCGTGACTGTCAGCTTCGACGGATTTCGCGCCATCAACAACCTGTCGTTCCAGATCGGATCGGCAGAATTGCGTGCCGTGATCGGGCCGAACGGCGCAGGGAAGACGACGTTCATGGACATCGTGACCGGCAAGACCAAACCGGACGAAGGATATATCCTTTGGGGAGACAGAAGCATTTCGCTGATCGGGATGTCAGAGGCGAAAATCGCGCAGGCGGGCATCGGGCGCAAGTTCCAGAAACCCACGGTGTTCGAGGAACAAACCGTGCAGGAAAACCTGTTGATGGCCCTGCGCAAGGACCGGGGGCCGATCGCGGTCCTGTTCTTCAAGCCGTCAAACGATGACCTGTCGCGTGTCGCTGATCTGGCGCAGGAGATCGGCCTGCAAGACTCGCTTGAACGGGTGTCAGGAGAGTTGAGCCATGGGCAGAAGCAATGGCTCGAGATCGGCATGTTGCTGGCGCAGGAACCGCAACTGCTGCTGGTCGACGAACCGGCGGCAGGCATGACCCCGGCAGAGCGTGAAAAGACCACCGCCATTCTGGTCGAAGCGGCCAAGACGCGGGCCGTGGTGGTGGTGGAGCATGATATGGAATTTGTTCGCCGTCTGAATTGCAAGGTCACGGTTCTGCATGAAGGGTCCGTGCTGGCCGAAGGATCGCTGGATCATGTGACCAGGAATCAAGACGTGATTGACGTCTATCTGGGGCGCTAGACGATGCTGCATGTTGAAAATCTTGATCTGCACTACGGCAAATCGCAGATCCTCTATGGCATATCCCTGCAGGCCAATCTGGGCGAAGTCACCTGTGTGATGGGGACCAACGGTGTCGGCAAGACCAGTCTGCTGCGGGCGATTTCCGGCACGCACCAACGCTCGGGTGGTGAGGTCGTCTTTGACGGGGCGCCTTGCGGGCAGCTGCCTGCGGACCGGCTCGCACGGATGGGCATCGGCTATGTCCCGCAGGGGCGCGACATCTTTCCCCTGCTGACCGTGCGCGAGAACCTGCAAACCGGGTTTTCCTGTTTGCCCAAGTCAGAGCATTTCATTCCGGACGATATTTTCGAGCTGTTTCCCGTGCTCAGGGAAATGGAACACCGGCGTGGCGGGGATCTGTCAGGCGGCCAGCAACAGCAGCTTGCCATTGCGCGGGCGCTGATCACCAAGCCCAAGCTCCTGTTGCTGGACGAACCGACCGAAGGCATCCAGCCCAACATCATCCAGCATATCGGCAAGGTCATCAGCCTGCTGCGTGACCGGGGCGATATGGCGATTGTTCTGGTCGAGCAGTACTTCGATTTCGCGTTTGGTCTGGCGGACCGGATCATCGTGCTGGAACGCGGTCAGGTGATCCGAAATGTTGCCAAGGGCGACATCACGCGTGAGGATTTGCTGGCCGCCGTATCGGTCTAGACCCTACATCGACGCCTCATAGATGTGACGGGCATCGGCCAGGGTCACCTCGCGCGGGTTGTTCACCAGAAGACGTGTCTGGTTCATCGCGTCCGATGACAGGCGGTCCAGATCGGCACTGCGTGATCCCGACCTGCCGCAATCCTTTTTCCAGTCCCAGATCGACGTTCAACTGCACAAGCCGGTCGATGAATTCCGCGCTGACCGCCTGCGCCCCCCGGTCGGTGTCGATATCGGCAAAGACATGGGGCGCGAGGTCGGCGTAGTCCTGCGCACATTCCGGCGCGTTGAAGCGCATCACCTCTGCCAGCACCAGCGCATTGGACAGACCATGCGGGACGTGGAACAGACTGCCCACCGGATAGGCCAGCGCGTGTACGGCGGCGACAGGCGAGTTGGCAAAGGCCTGTCCGGCCAGCATCGACCCCAGCAGCATGTTCTTGCGCGCCTCCGCGTTGCTGCCATCACTGACTGCGGTGCGGATGTTGGCACCCAGAAGATCCAGCGCCTGCACCGCCAGCATTCGCGAGATCGGATTGTTGTTGGCGCTGCGCGAGGTATAGGCCTCGATCGCATGGACCATGGCATCGACGCCGGTGGCCGCGGTGATATGCGGCGGCAGCCCCAGCGTCAGTTCCGCATCCAGCAGCGCCACATCGGGCAGGATCAGGGGCGATACGATGCCCTTTTTCTCTTCTGTCCCTGTGGTCAGGATCGACACGGCGGTCACCTCTGACCCGGTGCCGGCAGTGGTCGGGACAAGCACGAGCGGCAGGCGCGATCCGGTGGCCTGCCCTACGCCGTATGCATCGTCGATCGGCTGGTCGGAGCGGGCCAGCAACGCCACGACCTTGGCCACATCCATGGAACTGCCGCCGCCAAAGCCAACAACACAGACGATGTTCTCGGTCTTGGCGATCCTGACTGCCGCCAGAACGGTGGTGGCTTTGGGGTCCGGTTCCACCCCGTCAAAGACCATGACGCCGAAACCGCTGTTCCTGATACTGCTCAGCGCCGCATCACACAGGCCGAGTTTGACGATACCGGGATCTGTGACGAACAGAACCTGCGCGCCTTCGCCTGCAAAAGACATACCGGACAGCACAGTGCCAAGCTGTGCGGCACCGCCCCAGACTTGCCGGATCGAAGGGGTGGTGTTGAAGGTGAAATCGGTCATTTGGGCACCTCGAGGCTAAGGTTTCGGTTCAGGTCTTTTGCGGCTAGCGCTGGCCGACCCTGGCGTCTTTGAACAGGTCGGCATGTTCACGCGGTTGCGAGCGCCAGTATTGTCTGGGCGCTTCGACATGGGCACCCAAGGCCGCGGCCGCGTGCCAAGGCCAGCGCGGATCATAGAGCAAGGCACGCGCCAGTGCGATGGCGTCCGCATCTGCGTCCTGCAGAATTTTCTCGGCCTGTTCCGGTTCGGTGATCAGACCCACGGCGATGGTGGGCAGGCCGACCTCTGCCTTGATCCGTGCGGCGAACGGCACCTGAAAACCGGGGCCAACGGGGATCTGCTGTTTCGGAGAGACGCCGCCGGTGCTGACATGGATCGCCGCACAGCCCCGTTCCTTCAGCCGATGCGACAGCGCAACGGTATCGTCCAGATCCCAACCATCCGGCACCCAGTCGGTCGCGGAAACGCGCACCCAGACCGGCAGGTTATCCGGCACGGCGGCCCTGACGGCATCGAAAACCTCCAATGGAAACCGCATCCGGTTGTCCAGGCTGCCGCCATAGTCATCGCTGCGCTGGTTGGCCAGCGGGGACAGGAACTGATGCAGCAGATAGCCATGCGCCATGTGCAGCTCGATCCCCTGAAAGCCCAGCTTGACGGCCCGCTTGGCGGTCGCCACGAAGTCCGACTTGACCCGCTCCAGCCCTTCCGTGTCCAGTGCTTCCGGCGCGTCTTCGCCTTCCGCATGGGGCAGGGCAGAGGGTGCCTCGGCCTTCCATCCTTGCTCGGCATCGGGCGCGATCTGGCTGCCACCGTTCCAGGGCGCTTCACTTGATGCCTTGCGCCCGGCATGGGCGATCTGGATCGTGATCGGCATGTCGGAATGCTTGCGCACCGCGTCGATGACCCGTCCCAGGGCTGCTTCGTTTTCGGCCGAATAGAGGCCCAGACAGCCCGGCGTGATGCGCCCCTTTGCGGAAACGGCCGTTGCTTCGATGATCATCATGCCCGCACCAGACAGCGCCAGATGCCCAAGGTGGATCAGGTGCCAGTCCTGTGCCGTACCGTTCACGGCGGAATACTGGCACATCGGCGCGATGACGATGCGGTTGGCAAGGTCGAGTGAACCGATGCTGAACGGCTGGAAAAGGAGACTCATGGGTTTGATCCTGTCGGTTGATGGGGTCAGCTGTCCTGGCGGAAGTCGGGTTTGCGCCGGTCGAGGAATGCCGCGATCCCCTCGCGACCTTCCGGGCCTTGTCCGGCGGCGGTGATCGCTGAAAGCTCGCGGTCCATCTGGCTGGCAAAGCCGGAACCAAAGCTTTCGTGCAAGAGCCTGCGGGCCTGACCCATCGCGCCGATGGCGCCGTTTGCCATGCGTGCGGCGACCTCCTCCCCTTCGTCGTTCAGGGTGCCGGGTGCGCACATGCGGGTAATCAGGCCGATGGATGCGGCCTCGGCTGCGTCCACGCGGCGGTTGCTGAGGATCATGTCCTGCGCCGCGCGCATCCCCACCAGACGGGGCAAGAGCCATGTCATGCCCCCGTCGGGCGTGAGGCCGATGCCGAGATAGGCCGTGGTGAACAGCGCCGCAGGATCAGCCAGCACCACATCGCCGGAAATCGCCATGCTCAGCCCTGCACCCGCTGCGGTGCCATTGACCAGGGTGATCATCGGTTTCGGCATGGAGGCGAAAAGGCTCAGTGTCTGATGCAGCGTGCCTGCCAGCCGCGACAGGAAGGGCGCGATGCCGTCGCTGCTTGCGGCAAATTCACCGATGTCGCCGCCGACGCAGAACATCTTGCCGGCACCCGTCAGGACCACGCAGCGGACGGTGGGGTCGCTGGCGCAGGCCAGCGCAGCATCCAGCAGGGCATCGGCCATCGGCTGATCCAGCGCGTTGCCCTTGTCGGGGCGGTTCAGGGTGATCCGGGCGATGCCGCCGGTGATGTCCAGCAGAATGGGTGTGCTCATGCGTAGGCCTTTGCAGCTTTGACCGCCAGTTCGACGAGAGTGGGATAGTGTTCGACCCGCGCAGCGGATTGGGCGGATGCGGCGGACCCGCGGATCACGCGTCCCTTGATCCCGTGAAAGATCGCAGCCATGCGGAAGAAGTTGAACGCGATGTAGAAATCGTAATCGGGAATGCCCGCGCGGCCTGTCGCGGCGCAATACTGCGCGACATAATCCTGCTCGGACGGAATGTTCAGCGCGGTCGGTTCGACATCACCCAGACCGGCGACAATTTGCGGCGGCATCCGGTACATCATCGCGTGATAGGTGAAATCGGCGAGCGGATGGCCGAGCGTGGAGAGTTCCCAGTCCAGCACCGCGATCACGCGGGGTTCGGTGGGGTGAAAGATCAGGTTGTCGCAGCGGAAATCTCCGTGGACGATGGTTGTCTCGTCCTCCTGCGGTATGGCACCGGGCAGAAAGTCGATCAGCCAGTCCATGCCGGGGTCACGTCCGGCATCGGTGTCGGCCAGATAACTGCGGGTCCAGCGGCTGATCTGGCGTTCGAAATAATTGCCGCCGCGTCCGTAATCCTCCAACCCGACAGAGGCGGGCGGGATCAGGTGCAGTCGCGCCAGCGTGCTGTTCATCGCGCCAAAATAGGCGGGGCGTTCGGCGTCGGGCACATCCGGCAAAGTCGCGTCCCAAAAGATGCGTCCTTCCACCATGTCCATGATGTAGAACCAGCTTCCGATCACGCTTTCATCGAGGCACAGCCCGTGGACCTGTGCGACGGGAAAACCCGTCTGCGACAGCGCCCGCAGCACCCGCGCCTCTCGGTCGACCGCATGTGCGCCCCTGGCCAATGGTCCGGGCGGTTTGCGGCGCAGCACATAGGTCCTGCCGGGGGTGACCAGCTTGTAGGTCGGGTTCGATTGTCCGCCGCGAAACTCGAAAACCTCCAGCGGTCCGGCAAATCCCGCGACATTGTCGGCCATCCACCGGCTCAACGCCTCCCTGTCCAGACCAAAGCCGGGGCGCACGGGCATGACGCCAAGGTTCGTGTCGGCGCTGGTCACCCGGCGTGCTCCGCCTTCCAGTCGCGCTTGATCTTCTTGGCGAGGCTCCATTTGTGCACCTCGGTTGGCCCGTCATAGATACGAAAGGCACGGATTTCGCGGAACACCTGTTCGACGATGGTATCCGACGTGACGCCTTGCCCACCCATGCATTGCACGCAGCGGTCCGCGACGCGCATCAGTGCCTCGGACACGGCGACCTTGGCCATGGAGCTTTCGGCACCGCCCTGTGCGCCACTGTCCAGCACATCGGCGCACCAATAGACCATCAGTTCGGCCTGTTTCAGGTCCATCAGGTTTTCGGCCAGCATGAACCCGACCCCTTCGTGATCGACCAGCGGTTTGCCGAAAGCCATGCGCCGGTTGGCATAGTCGCTCGCGATCTCATTGGCGCGCACGCAGGCGCCCAGCCAGCGCATGCAATGGCTGAGCCGCGCAGGCGCAAGCCGCACCTGCGCGTATTTGAACCCCTCGCCCGAAGCGCCAAGCATCTGGTCGGCTGGCACCCGCAGATTGTCGATGGTGATCACCGCGTGACCACCCGGCATGGAGCTGTCGATCGTGTCGAGCACGCGTTCGATGCGAATGGCGGGGTCGGGCAGATCGACCAGGAACATGCAGGCCCCGTCGTCGGACTTTGCCATGATGATCCCCATTCCGGCACCATCCGCGCCGGTGATATAGGTCTTGCGCCCGTTGATGACCCAGTGATTGCCATCCATCCTGCAGGTGGTCAGCATCATCGACGGGTCCGACCCGGCACCGCCTTCATCGGCGGGTTCGGTCATGAAAAAGGCCGTGCGCATACTGCCGTCGATCATGCGCGGCAGGAAGCGGTCCTTGAGTTCGGTCGAAGCGACCTTGCCCAGCAGAAACATGTTGCCTTCATCTGGTGCGCAGGTGTGACAGGCAAGCGGACCCAACGGCGACAGGCCGGAGCGGATCAGGACCGCCGCCGTCTCGCGCTGGGTCAGATGGTCGCCGTTCTCCAGAATATGCGGTGTCATCACGCCTGCATCGCGCGCCAGCGCCTTCATCTCGTCCGCCAGCGCGTCGGAGGGGCCATGCGCACCGCACCGGGGATCGCCCTCGAAAGGCACGATCTTTTCGCGCACGAAAGCTTCGACCTTGTCGGCGATGTCGAGGGCGCGTTGGGACACACCGCGGCGTTCCAGATGGGGGTTCATGTTTGGGGTATCCTGTCTTTCGGACGGGCCGCGGCTTCATGCAGTGTCAAAGCCAAGCTCCTGTTTGATCTGTCGTTTCAAGATTTTCCCATTTGCGTTGCGCGGCAGAAGGTCGCCCTGCAGGGTGTAACTTTCGGGGCATTGGTAGTCGGCCAGTTGCGTCGCGCAATGCGCTTTCAGTGCGTCCTCGTCCGTCTCGCCCGGTTTGACGGACAGGACGGCATGAACCCGTTCGCCAAGGATCGGGCAGGGTTTGGCGATCACGGCCGCTTCGATCACACCCGGCACGGCGGTCAGCACGCTTTCCACCTCGGCGGTAAAGATCTTGTGGCCGCCGCGATTAACCAGATCCTTCTTGCGGTCCAGAACGTGGACAAATCCGTCGGCATCTATCCTGCCGATGTCGCCGGATTTCCAGAATCCCGCTGCAAATTCCCGTGCGTCTGCTTCCGGGTTGCGCCAATATCCGGGCACGACCATCGCGCCGCGTATCCATAGCTCCCCGCTTTCGCCAGCAGGCACTTCGACGCCAGCGTCGTCCATGACGCAGATTTCGGCTCCGGGCATCGGCTGGCCGACAGAAAGCCTGCGTGCTGCGGTCTGATCGGCGGGCATGATGGTCGCCGGAGAGGTGGTTTCGGTCGCCCCATAGGCGTTCATCAGGCCCAATCCCGGCAGCGCCTTCGCCAGCCGTTCGATGGTCGCGGCCGGCATGGGTGCGCCGCCGTAACCGCCCACCCGCCATGCGGACAAATCATAATCCGCAAGGGTCGCCTGATGCAGACAGAGGTTGTACATCGCGGGGACCATCAGGGCGCAGGTCATGCGGTTCTGCGCGGCGCAGGCCAGAAACTCGACCGCCTTGAAGGCGCGTTGAACCACGATGCACCCGCCACAGCGGATCAGCGTATGGATGCCCGCGACAAGCCCGGTCACATGGTTCATCGGCACGACGACGATGGTCGTGTCATCCGGTCCCAACGACATGGTGCGCATGAAATTCGTTGCCGAATGCACAATCCCCAAGCTGGTCAGCGTCGCCCCCTTTGGCACGCCGGTTGTCCCTGAAGTATAGAGGATTGTGGCGACGGCATCTTCTTTCGTCTCGGTCGGAGCGCGCTGCCCCTTGGTGGTGAGCAGGACATCATAGGCGTCGAAACCATCAACGGCCCCGACGGAGAACTGCGCCGTCAGCTGTGGCGTCTCCTCCGGGTCGGGCACCAGATCGGCAAATTCGGCATCCACGATCAGGGCCATCGCTTCGGAGTTCACCAATGCGTGCCGGATACCGGGTTTCTGGTCCCGTGTGTTCAGCGGGACAGTAACGGCACCCAGATAGGCGGCGGCATAGGTGACGACCACAAACGGCACCCCGTTGCCCAAAAGCAAGGCCACCCGGTCACCGGGTCCGACACCGCGTTCGGCCAATCCGGTCGCGACGGCACGCACCTGCGCATCCAGCGCGGCATAGCTGAGCCGTTGGTCTTCGCAGACAAGTGCCGTGCGTTCCGGGTCGCCTGCGACCGCATCTGCCAGCATGGCGTAGACGGAGTGAGGACGATCCGTGTAGCAGGGAAACACTCTGCTGCCGTAATGGTGTTCACGGCGCATCATGGCTCTTGCCCCATATCCGCCAGTCTGCCGGCAATACCCGCAATCGGCTTGTCCAGTGGCAGACCGGCCAGCTCGTAACCGCGTTTGAAATCGTCGATGTGTCGCCTCATCCAGTCGCGGGCGCTGGCCGCATCGCGGTTGCGGATCGCTTCGATGATATGGGCATGGGCGACCACCTGTCGTGACATGGCCTGCGGCAGCTTGGGGATCAATGCGTCGATGCCGCTGTACAACAGGAATCCGATTGGCTCTCTGGCCAGCTGCAACACGCGGTTCTGGCTGGCTGCCGCGACGCGGGAATGAAAGGCAGTGTCCAATTCGGCCGAGGTTTGTCCCTCGCCCTCGGCCGCGACCAGGGCCGCGTGTATGTCGTCCAATGCTGCCAGATCATCGGCTTCGGCGTGGGTCGCGGCCAGTTCGGCGGACAGCGGTTCGGTCGCCATTGCGACGTGCCACAATTCGTTGAAGCTGACCTCCAGCATCCCCAGCGCGCGGGTCTGGCGCGAGGAGAGTTCCGCCATGCGCGGGATGCTGACCACCATCTTGCGGGGTGAGGCGCGGCGCACGAAACCTTCGCACTCCAGCCGTCTGATGCCTTCGCGCACGGTGGAGCGGTTGACAGCGAACATCGTCGCCATTTCGACCTCGCCGGGCAGGGGATCACCCGGTTTCAGTTCGCCGGACAGGATCTGCGTTTCGATCTCTTGCGAGACCTGTTCGTAGGCGTGTTGCACGCGCAGGGGTTTTGCCTTGAGCGCCATCTCTTCCCCGTTCAGATTTGTTCCGCCAAGGCGGGGTCGATCACATTGACCTTGATGATCTCGCCGCGTTCGATCACGCTTTCGCGCTGCAACAGGTCCGCCGAATGGCTCAGTTCCGATTGGGCGATCAGCACCGTAAGCCCGGTCCCCTTGAGCGATTTGATCACGTCGGAGATGCGCATGGCGAGCGCGGGAGCGACCCCTTCGAAGGGTTCGTCGAGCAGCAGCAGGTTCTTGCCCGCAATGAGCGCACGGCCAAGGGCCACCATCTTTTGCTGTCCACCCGACAGAAGCAGCGCCTTGCGCTGCGACATCTGGGTGAGTTCCGGCATCAGCTTGTAGACAAAGTCCAGACCCTTGGGACCGTCGATGGCGTCATTGGCCCAGGCAGGGAGCAGCATGTTTTCCTCGACCGTCAGATCGGGGATCAGGCGGCGGTCTTCGGGCATGTAACCGAAACCCAGCCGCGCCCGGTCGCGCGGTTCCATCTGGGATATGTCCTCTCCCTGCCAGAACACCTTGCCGCCGCCCAGCTTGGCCAGCCCGGTGATGGTGCGCATCACGGTGGTCTTGCCCGCACCGTTGCGGCCCACAAGGCCCATCCGTTCGCCGGGACCGACCTCAAGGCTGACACCGCGCAGAATGGGGGCCGCCTGAATGGAAACTTCGACGTTTTCGAGTTTCAGGGTCATGCCGGGCCTCCCGTCACATAGCGTTGCACTTCGACGTCGGACAGCACCGTGTCGGGCGTGTCGTCGGCGATGATCTGACCATCGTAGAAGGCCAGCACCCGTTCGGAGTAGCGCGTGACGATGTCCATGTCGTGTTCCACGAAAATGACCGTGACCCCTTCGGCCCTGAGCGCTTCGATCACCAGATCCATGATCGGGAATTTCTCGTCAGCCGCCACGCCGGAAGTGGGTTCATCCAGCAACATGATCTGCGTCTCGCCTGCCATCGCCATCGCGATATCGAGCAGCTTTTTCACGCCGCCCGACAGTTCGGGGATCAGCCGGTTGCGGTGTTCGGCGATGTTGAACCTCTCCAGCGTGGCAAGGGCGCGGTCACGGGCAGTGCCATCGTCGGCACGGCGCAGGAAGGACGGGCCGGTCTTGCCGTGAATGGCCCCGGCCACCAGCATGTTTTCCTCGACCGTCAGTTCGTTGCACAATTGTGCGATCTGAAACGAACGGTGAATGCCCAGCCGCGTGATCTGGCGCGGGGCCAGTCCCGCGATGTTGCGCCCGCCAAAGTTGATCTGGCCGGCGTCGGGCTTGATATAGCCGGTCACCATATTGACGAAGGTTGTCTTGCCCGCCCCATTGGTGCCGATCAGGGAATAGACCGCCCCCTGTGGCACGGTCACGGAAATATCCTTTGCCGCCGTCACCGCACCAAAGTTCTTCTGCACGTCCTTTACTTCAAGAACCCCATTGCTCATGCCGCGTCCCCTTTGCGTTTTCTGACAAGGGAGCCCAGCCCGTTGGGCAAGGCCACGATGACGATCAGCAGGAAGATGCCCAGCGCCAGTTGCCATGTGTTCGGGAAATAGAGGTTCGAGAACGAGCGCACCAGTTCGAGGATGATCGCCGCGACAAAGACCGCCGGAACCGAGAGATACCCGGCAAGGATGGCGACGAATACGAATTCGCCCGAGGTGGTCCAGAAGGCAAACTCCGGGTCCACATGGCCCAGGGCCAGCACCGCGATGGTCCCGCCGATCCCGCCCAGAAGTGCGCCGAAGACGTAGTTGTAGGCCATCACGTTGCGCACCGACGCGCCCAGGTATTCGACACGCAGTTCATTGTCGCGGGTGGCCAGCGTGATCAGACCGCGTTCACTGTCGAAATAGATGCGCATGAGTGTCCCGGCTATCACGACAATGGTGACCACATAGAGGTACAGCGCGGTTTGCAGCGGACGTCCTTCGGGGGCCCAGCCAAGGAAAGTCGGTGTCCCGATGTTCAAACCGTCGGTGCCGCCGATAAAGCTCATCTTGGAGAGTGAGCCGTACAGAACCATCGACAGCGCCAGTGAGAGCATCGCGAAGAAGATGCCGCGATAGTTCGACAGAAGGGGGCCAAAGATCAGCCCGACGACCAGACAGACAGCCGCGCTCAGAAGGGTCAGCAGGAAGATGTCAGAGACGCCAAAGTAGTTTGCGGCCAATGTGGCGGTGTAAGCCCCGAGACAATAGTAAAGCCCCTGACCGAAAGACACCACGCCGCCGCGCATCATGCCGACGATCCCGAGGCAGACAAGCCCTTTGGCAAGCGCCATTGCGAAGAGAAACATCGCCCAATCGGGCAGGATGATCGACCCTGCTGCGAGGGCGACAAAGGCGATCAGGGCGGAAACGTATACGGACATACCCATCATATCTTCCTCGCCTGTGTTTTGGCGAACAGCCCTTCGGGACGGAACATCAGCACGATGGCCATGACGAAATAGATGATGAAGAGTTCAGCCTCCGGCAGCAGATGCACCGACGCCGCACGGCTGATGCCCACCATCAACGCGCCGATGGCCGCACCTGGCACGGACCCAAGCCCACCGATGATCACGACCGCAAAGGCCACGATGATGACGTTGACGCCCAGACCGGGCGTGACCGAGATCATGGGTGCCGTCAGCGCGCCGCCAAGTGCTGCAAGGAATGCGCCCGCCATGAAGGCCCCAAGATAGATGCGCGGGACGTTGACGCCCATCGTCTGGCTGATTTCGGCGTCATGGATCACCGCCAGCACGACCTTGCCCATCTGCGTGCGGTTCAGTGTCAGCCAGACGGCGAGGCCGACAATGACCGCCGCGGCGATCACCGCGAAGTCATAACCGACGTAGAACAGCGATCCGATCTCAACGTCCCCCAGCAGGGTGTAGGGTTCGTAAACGAAGTAGGGGTTCACGCCCCATATCAGCTTCATCACGTCTTCGAGGATCAGGAACACGGCATAGGTGACGAGGACGTTCAGCACCTCGTCGCGGCCATAGAAATAACGCAGCAATCCGCGTTCCAGCAGCGGGCCCAGCACCAGTGCCACCAACACGGCGGCAAGGATCAGGGCGATGTAGCTGCCGTAGGGAAACGCTTCTCCGCCGGATGCAAAGTATGCGCCGACCAGCGAGGCAGAGGCATAGGCGCCGATGGCATAGAGGCTGCCGTGCGCGATGTTGAGAATGTTGAGAACGCCGAAAACCAGCGTCAGGCCGACAGAGACGATAAAGAGCCAGCCAGCGTAGATCAGGCCATCGACAAGGATGGTTGCAAAAAGGTCCATGGGTCAGGTGTCCGGGCGATGGAGTGGAAAGTTGGGCCCGCCGCAGGGATGCAGCGGGCCCGTGATCAGCGCCAGTTGCTGTCAGTCACATTCGGCACCGGGGAAACCCTGCGCAAGCCAGTCGGCGGCCTTGATGCCTTCCGGTGGGTTCACGCAGCGGGCGTCGAAGTATTCGACATCCACCAGTTCCATCTTGCCTTCCGCTTCATTCCACTTGGTCGTGCCGATGGCATTGGGCTGGATCGCCTGATGACCATCCGCCAGTGCCATTTCGATCCGGCCAGAGGGGGCATCCCAGGACAATCCCTTCATCGCCGCGGCAAGCTCTTCATCGGTGGGTTTGGTTCCGCCATTGTCAGCCATCGCCTTTTCCACCGCCGTCTTCAGACCGAAAAGCGCCTGCCACATGCGGAAAGGGGCCTGAACAGGGAAGACACCGTATTCGGCTTCGTAGGCGGCCCACATGGTATCGGTCAGCTCTTTCAGTTCTCCACCACGGGCGTTCGCCGCCAGACCGTTCACACCGCGCGCACCCAGAAAGATGCCATCGGGCATCTTGTTGCCCAGTTGCGGGATCACGTGATCGCCTGCTGCCAGCACCAGTTGAGAGCGTTCGTGCAAGCCCCGTGCGGTTCCCTGGATCAGAAAACCCTGCAAATCGCCACCCCAGTTGGACGAGTGGACAAGCGCAGGACGCTCGCGCAGAAGCGCCGAGATTTCGGTGCCATACTGGCCTGCGCCGAATTTCGGGAACAGGGCCGTCTTCACTTCGGCGTCAGGGTAGAACTGGGCCATCGCGCCCGTGAAATCTGCCCAGCTGTCCTGTCCCCAGGCATAGTCCTGGTTCAGTCCTGCAAAGCTTGGCACGGGGAAGTCCCGTGCCTTGAGGTAACGGGCCAGACTGACGTTATCCATCGTCGCGTGAGCCGCCGTGCGGAACACGTATTCATAGCTTCCATCCTCGAACACACGGGGCGTGCCGCAGTCATAAAGGATGGTAAATGCCTTCAGCTCGTCGGCCACCGGTGGGATCGCCAGACAGTCGCCGGACGAGACGTAGCCGACAACCGCATCCACCTCTTCGCGCTGGACGAGGTTGCGGAATTCCTGCACCTGCTTGGTGGCACCACCGGCTTCGTCGACGACGACGAACTCGATGTTCATGCCGCCAAAGCCTTTGGTATCGTAAGGCGCAGGCAGTTTGCCGCCTTCGTTCAACATCTCGATCAGCAGCTTGCCGCCGTTCCACGCGGGGACACCAAAGCTTTCCGCCGCCTGTCCCGACAGGAACGTGATTACGCCGATCTTGAACGTATCGTCCTGCGCGGCCACTGGCCCCGCAAGGCCGACGGCCAGCGCGGCGGCACCGATGGCACCCTTGAGTTTGGTCTTCATCATTTTCATGTCTCCTCCCTGAAAGCATGTTCGGACTTTCTGCGCCGACGCCGTTGCGACCTGGCAGATCGTTGATTGTGCCGTGATCGGTTCAAACCGGATTCTTCTGGCAACAGTCGGCAGATTAGTGTCCTATTGTTGGACACTGCTAAGCAATCGCGTTTCAGTCAACCCAAAATCGGTCAACGAAATGCTTTGCCTCTGGCGAGGGGATCTTGGAATGGGGGTCTCTTGTTTCTGACAGAAAGGTCTGGCGGACCTCAGGCCCCCACGGTGACGCGGTGGCGCGAGACATTCATACCTCAGACATCCAGATATGCCTGAATGGCGGCTTCTGTTCCCTGATCCCAGACGCGGCGCAGCCAATGGTCGAACCGGGCCGCAAATTGGGTGTTCTGGCCAAGATCGCCGTAGAACTGTGTCTGGTTCAACCAGATCTGCGGGCTGCTCCTGGATTGCTCGGCCTGCGCCCTGAGCATGTCCCAATGTGGATCGTTCGGTTCGATCCTGCTGCCGTCTTCGCGTGTGCCGACGCACATCCGTGCCCAAAGCGCTTCTGTCAGCGCCAGACCATCCATCGGGGTGCCTTCGGCCAGTGCGTCGCGGATCACCGGATGCAGAAAACCCGGATGGCGCGAGGAACCGTCGAAAGCGACGCGCCGGGTGGTGTCGCGGATTTGCGGGTTGGCAAACCGCCGCGCAATCAGGTCCACGTAGGCCAGCGGCGTCATGCCCGGCACCGCAGCCACATGCGGCACGATCTCGTCTATCTCGATCCTGTGAAACAGCGCGGCGATCAACGGATGCGCCATGGTTCCGGCGATCGTGTCGACCGACAGCAATTCACCCGGAGTGGCGATGATCTGATGGCCCGCGTTCAGAAGGCGCAGTTTCATCGCTTCGAAACTGTGGACGTCATCGGTGAAGGTGGCACCGACCTTGTCCCAGTCGGGCCGCCCGGCACAGAAATTGTCCTCGATCACCCATTGGCGAAAGTTCTCGTGTGTGACGGGCGCGGTGTCGTCCACGCCCATCTCCTTGGCCAACGCCAGTTCGGCGAGACCGGTGGCAGGCACGATGCAATCGACCATCGAATTGGGGAAGGTGACATGCGTGCCGATCCAGTCAGCCAGATCAGGATCGGACAGAGCGGCGAGGCCCAGGATCGTGTCACGCAGAATATCGCCGTTGCCTTGCAGGTTGTCGCAGCTTTGGCAGGTGAATGGGCCATTGCCCGCATCGCGCCGCAGCTTGAGTGCCGCGATCATCGCGCCAAAGGCGGTACGGGGTGCCGCGGGATGTGCAGCGTCGTGCAGAATATCTGCATGGTCCACATCCAGCGTCCCGGCGGCCGTCTGGAAATAGCCACCTTCGGTCACCGTCAGCGAAACGATGCGGATCTGCGGATCGGCCATTTGCGCAATCAGCGGTGCGTTGTCCTGGGCCACGGGGATGAACCCGATCATGGAGCCTGTGACCTCGGCGGATTTGCCGGAGGGATCGAGTTCGATCAAAGTGGTCAGACAGTCCTGCGCCAGCAGCTTTTCGCGCTGGGCGGCATCGGCGGCGCGCACTCCGGCACCAAGGATCGCCCAGTTCTGCGCCAGCCCCTGATCCATCAACCGGTGCAGATACCACGCCTGATGGGCGCGGTGAAAATTGCCCAATCCGATATGAACGATGCCCGGCGACAGTTGTGCCCGGTGATAGGTCGGTGTGCGCACGGCGTCCGGCAGCTTTGCCAGAGTTTCCAAATTCAGGATCATCAGCTCATCCATTGTCCGCCGTCGACGTTATACGTCTGGGCTACGATGTAGTCGGCCTCCGGTGAGGCAAGAAAGACCGCCATACCGGTCAGGTCAGCCGGGACTGCAAAGCGGCCCGCTGGCACGCCTGCCTCCACCTCGGCCTTCTTCTGGCCGGGCTCCTTGCCTTCCAGCTTGGCGAACAGGGAATCCACATGGACCCAATGGTCGCCGTCCACCACGCCCGGCGCGATGGCGTTGACGTTGATGCCGTGTTTGATCAGGTTCAGCCCGGCCGATTGTGTCATCGAAATAACCGCCGCCTTGGTGGAGCAATAGACCAGAACAAGGGGTTCGCCGCGCCGTCCGGCCTGCGATGCCATATTGATGATCTTGCCGCCGTGGCCCTGCGCGATCATCTGTTTCGCGGCTGCCTGCAGGGTGAACAGCGTGCCCGCGACGTTGACGGCATAAAGCCTGTCAAAGCTGGCACGGGTGATGTCCACAGTTTCGGCGGCATCGAACAAGGCGGCATTGTTGATCAGGATGTCGAGTTTGCCTGCTGTCTCGACCACAGTGTCGATGGCCCGGTCGATGCTGGTCTGATCACTCACATCGAGCCGCACAGCATAGGCCGCATCGCCAAGGTTCGCCGCGGCTTCCTCGGCGGCATCCAAGTCGATGTCCGCGATTGCGACGGTCGCACCCTCGGCGATGTAGGCCTCGGCAAAGCCGCGCCCGATGCCACGCGCGGCGCCCGTGATCAGGGCAGACTTCCCTTCCAGCCGCTTCATGCGATCCGCTCGCCCCGCGCGTCAAAGCGGTGCATCTGCGCCATGTCGGGTGTCAGATAGATCGCATCGCCGTGCCGCGCTTCGATGTCACCGGTGATACGGACGGTCATCATGTCCATCAGGCCGGTTTCGTGAACGTGGATGAAGGTATCCGATCCCAGATGCTCGGCCACGCCCACGACGCCTTTCCACAGGCCTTCGGTCCTGGACACGGCGATATGTTCGGGCCGGATGCCTATGGTGGTCGCATCGTGTTTCGCGGCCTCTGCTCCTTCGATCAGGTTCATCTTGGGCGATCCGATAAAGCCTGCGACAAAGACGTTGCGCGGCGCGTGATAGAGCTCGAGCGGCGAGCCGACCTGTTCGATCACGCCAGCCTGCAACACGACGATCTTGTCGGCCATTGTCATCGCCTCGACCTGATCATGTGTCACATAGACCATTGTCGTCTTCAGCTTCTTGTGCAGTTCCATGATCTCAAGCCGCATCCCGACGCGCAGAGCGGCGTCAAGGTTCGAGAGCGGTTCGTCGAACAGGAACGCCGCAGGTTCGCGCACGATGGCGCGGCCGATGGCAACACGCTGGCGTTGACCACCGGACAATTGCCCCGGCTTGCGATCAAGGTAATCGGTCAGGTTCAGCGCCGTTGCGGCCGCCTCGATCTTGGCGTCCTGCGTGGCCTGATCCAAACCCGCCATCCGCATCGGAAAGGCGATGTTCTTGCGCACGGTCATGTGGGGATAAAGCGCATAGGACTGGAACACCATCGCCAGGCCACGCTTGGCAGGCGGCAGTGCGGTGGCGTCCTTGCCATCAATGCTGATGTGACCAGATGTGGTGTCTTCCAGCCCGGCGATCAGACGCAGCAATGTGGATTTGCCGCAGCCCGATGGACCGACAAAGACCACGAACTCGCCTTCGTTGATTTCAAGATCCAGCGGCGGGATGACCTCTACTTCGCCGAAGCTTTTGGTCACCTGATTGAGTGTGAGTTGTCCCATTATTTCACTGCTCCGAATGTAAGCCCGCGCACAAGCTGTTTCTGTGAGAACCATCCCATGATGAGGATCGGCGCGATGGCCATCATCGACGCTGCCGAAAGCTTGGCATAGAAAAGCCCTTCGGGTGCCGAGAAGCTGGCGATGAAGGCGGTCAGCGGTGCCGCATCCACAGTCGTCAGCAGAATGGTCCAGAACGCTTCGTTCCAGGCGAGGATGATGTTGAGTAGGATGGTGGAGGCGATACCCGGCAAGGCCATCGGTGTCAGCACATAGAGGATTTCGGAACGCAGATCGGCCCCGTCCATCCGTGAAGCTTCCAGAATTTCGCCGGGGATTTCCTTGAAATAGGTATACAGCATCCAGACGATGATCGGCAGGTTGATCAGCATCAGCACCACAATGAGCAGGATGCGGCTGTCCATGACGCCCAGCCACTTTGCCAGCAGCACCAGCGGATAAAGCACACCGACGGCGGGCAACATCTTGGTGCTGAGCATCCACAGCAGCACGTCCTTGGTCCGCTTGCCGGGGACAAAGGCCATCGACCATGCGGCGGGCACGGCGATCAGGATGCCCAGCAGGGTCGATCCCACCGCGATGATGATCGAATTCATCAGCGCCTTGGGATAGTTGGAGCGTTCCTGCACGACACTGTAATTCTCGAGCGTCCAGTCGAAGAAGAACCAGACCGGCGGATCGGCAATCGCCTGACCTTCGGTCTTGAACGAGGTCAGGAAGGTCCAGAGGATCGGAAAGAACATCAGCAGACCGAAGGACCATGCAAGGACGGTCCAGCCGATCTTCTGCCTGTTTGAAATGGCGCGGGCCATGGGTGGTCCCTCCCTCAGCTGTCGAGATTCTTGCCGACGATCCGCATCAGGAAGATCGCGACGATGTTGGCAAGGATGACGGCAATGATGCCGCCGGCGGAACCAAGGCCGACGTTCTGGCTTTCCAGCACCCGCTGGTAGACGAGATACGTCAGCGTGCGGGTGCCGAAGGCCCCGTTGGTGGTCACGAAGATCTCTGCGAAGATCGACAGCAGAAAGATCGTCTGGATCAGGATCACCACCGTGATCGCGCGGCTGAGGTGCGGCAGGATGATGAAGCGGAACCGCGACAGAACCGGCGCACCGTCCATCTCGGCGGCTTCAAGCTGTTCGCTGTCCAGCGATTGCACGGCCGTCAGCAGGATCAGGGTAGCGAACGGCAGCCACTGCCAGGCGACGATCACGACAATGGAAAACACCGGTGCCTGACTGAGAAAGTCGTAAGGTTGCAGGCCGATCCATTTGTAAAGGTAGGAGAACAGCCCGTTGTCCACGTTGAAGAACATGTTCTTCCAGACCAGCGCCGACACCGTTGGCATGACGAAAAACGGTGCGATCACAAGAATGCGGACGATGCCCTGCCCGAATATGGGCCGGTCCAGCAAAAGGGCCATCAACACGCCGCCGATGATTGTGATGAACAGGATGCCGCCCACCATCCACAGCGTTGTCGATACCGCATTCAGAAACGATGACGATCCGACAAAGCGGATGTAGTTGTCAAAGCCGATCCACGGCTCGAACGTGGCGCGCAGGGGGCGGTAGTCGGCGAAAGAGAAGTAAAGCGTCATGCACAGCGGGATCAGCATCCAGACCAGCAAGACAAAGACCGCTGGCGCAATCATGAAACGGGCGGCAGATTTTGAATGTGCAGTCGCCATCTGGGCACTCCTCAGGTTCGGGGTTGCGGGACAGGGCCGGGGCTTGCGTCAGGTCCGGTTGGACCTCACGGAAACGCCGGTGAATGGATTGGGGCGAGGGATGCAGGCGGCGCGTCAAGGCTGCGCCGCCTGCGGAGTGGAGGTGTCGGCTTAGTAGCCCGCAGCTTCCATCGCTTCTGTGGCGATTTCCTGTGCGTTGGCCAGCGCCTGCTCGACGGTCTGCTGACCGGCATAGGCAGCCGAGAACTCCTGGCTCACTTCGGTGGCAATGCCCGCGAACTCGGGGATCGCGGCGAACTGTACGCCAACGTAGGGGCTTGGCTCCACGGTGGAGTTTTCAGGATCGGCGGACAGGATCGAATCCAGTGTCATCTGCGCAAAGGGCACCTTCTGGTACTCGGGGTTCTCGTACAGCGATGTACGCGCACCCGGAGGGACGTTTGCCCAGCCTTCGTTCTCTGCCACAAGCTCGATATAGTCCTTGGAGGTCGCCCATTCGATGAACTGCTTGGCTTCGGCTTCCTGCTGTGTGCCCGCAGGGATCGCCAGCGCCCATGCCCAAAGCCAGTTGGACCGCTTGCCCAGACCCGTGTCGGGTGCCAGCGCGAAACCGACCTTGTCAGCCACGGTGGAATCGGCAGGGTTGGTCACGAACGACGCCGCAACGGTCGCGTCAATCCACATGCCGCATTTGCCTTGCTGGAACAGCGACAGGTTTTCGTTGAACCCGTTGGTCGCATAGCCTGCGGGGCCGGATTTATCCATCATGTCCTTGAAGAACGTGACGGTGTTCGCCCAGGCGTCGGTGTCGAACTGCGGTTTCCAGTCTTCGTCGAACCAGCGCGCACCAAATGAGTTGGACATCGCGGTGATGAATGCACCACCTTCGCCCCAGCCGGCCTTGCCGCGCAGGCAGACGCCGTTGATCTCATTCTCGCGGTCGGTCATGGCCGCTGCTGCCTCGCGCACGAAATCCCATGTGGGGGCTTCGGGCATTTCCAGACCGGCCTTTTCCATCAGGTCGGTGCGGTACATGATCATGGAGCTTTCGCCGTAGAACGGTGCCGCATAAAGCGTGCCGTCATAGCTGAGGCCGCCGGACATCGCGGGCAGGATGTCGCCTACGTCATAGTCGGCGGACAGATCATCAAGCGGCACGAGCCAGCCGTTCTTGCCCCAGATCGGCGTTTCGTACATGCCGATCGTCATGATGTCGAAGGAACCGCCGTTCGTGGTGATGTCGGTTGTCACGCGCTGGCGCAGCACGTTCTCTTCCAGTGTCACCCACTCGACGCCGATACCGGTCTCTTCGGTGAATTTGTCTGTGTAGCCCTGCATACGGATCATGTCGCCGTTGTTCACGGTCGCGATGGTGATCGTCTTGGCATGGCTGTCGGCGGACGCAATGCCCGCTGTAAGTCCGAGGCTGACCGCAGAGGTCAGTAGTATTCTCTTGATAGACATTGGTGTCCTCCCTTTTACACGCGTAAATATTGACGATAGGGAAAGTTCAAGTCAAGCCTGTTTTCCGGGCACCCACTTTCTGCGATGCGGCATCACTAAGCACTACGCGGATTCGCGTATTTTGAGATGTCCGTCAAAAAGCGTGATTTCGGGCGTGTCATCTGTCACGTCACCCGAAATGATCCTGAGCAATCGGGAAACTGCTTTCTTGCCAATTGCATCGGTGTTCTGGGCCACCGTCGTCAACGCGGGGTTGAGGTAGGGGCACAACGGATAATCGTCGTGACCGGCGATGCGCAAGCCACCCTCGGCACCGCGTCCCGGGGCCAGCCCATGCCGCGCTGCGGCGCGGATTGCGCCGATGGCAACGCGGTCATTCACGCAGAGAATCGACCTGTCCGTCAATCGCCCACTGGCAAACTCCGCATTCAGGACGGCCTCTCCATGGGCTTCGAAATACCCGCCGTCGCGGACAGGTTCCGTGCCGATAATCTCGGGGGCGAAGCCTCTTTGCTCCATATGGGAGATATAGGCCGCCTCTCGTTCCATCGCATTGAAGTTGACCCGTGGCATGGCAAGAAACACCGGAGGGTCACCAACGCGGCACAGGTATTCTGTAATCAATCCAGTGCTTTGCATATGATCGGTGCCGACGAAATCGACATTTGGCATCGTTTTTGGCCGTGAATCCATCAACACGAAAGGCAGGCGGGACTTGAGCCGAAGCTGCGCTGCCTGATCGCTGTGGTTGCCCAGCGGTGCCACGATTGCGCCGTCCACGTTCATCGACATGAAAGTCTCTGCTGCACGCGCCTCGATCGCCGGATCGGAGTGGGAACATTGCGTGATCACCGTAAGGCCTGCGTCCATCGCAGCCCCTTCGATGGCTTCCAGCAATTTGGTGAAGAACAGGTCATTGAGATAAGGAATGATCACACCGATCATCCCCGTCGATTTGCGATTCAGACGTGTCGCGAAAAAATTCGGCACATATTCAACCCGCTCCAACCCCGCTTCGATCCGCGCGATCGTGTTGGGTTTGACCAGTGTCGGATCCTGAAAGAACCGCGACAGCGTGGGGCGGGAAACGCCGATGGCAACCGACAATTCTTCCATGGTCTTGATGCGGGGTTTGGTCACTGGACGATCCTTTTCGCGTCAATGGGGAGGATCATAATACCTCCGGCAGGCTTGTCGATATCATTTTACACGCGTTAACAAGTCGGGATGCCGTTTTGACAAGGGATTCCCGGTCAGATTGAATGGATTCGAAAAAGGCCGCGCAGTAGTGGGGCGATGCTCGGTTCCCCAGGGCGCTAGGTTGAAGAGCGAAGCGCCGCGAGGCAACCGCGCAGGGCCGCAGCGTCGTCCAGGATCACCCATTTCGGGAAGACCGCGAGCGTGTCTCCGATCTTGCCCGTGCCGGGAGGGCCTTGCAGGTTGTCGAAAAACGCAGGCTGCAGGATCCCCCGCGCCACGCTGCCCGCAAAGTACACACCATCAAGCGGCATGTACTGAAACGCGAGTTCCGAACACAACTGGCCAAGCAGGCGCGTGTAGTCGTCGAGCGTGCGGGTGGCATCAACGTCGCCTGCGGCGCTGGCCTCCACCACTTCGCGGGCCGATCTGGTGCCGCCAGATCTGAGCGCATGGAAATGCGCCAGCCCGCTGCCCGAGAACAGATGTTCCAACGTCGGGAAATGTGCGGCGTCCTTTCCAAGATGCTGCAAAAGCGCGTGATGCAGCGGGGTGGGCAGAGCGGCATGGCCCATCTCGACCTCCAGACAACCGACCGACCCACCGGCGCTGCGCCTGACGGGGCAAAGATTGAAACCGGTGCCGATGCCGATCACAAGCGATTGACCGTTACCGTCTGCCGGTGCCGATTTGCCAACCGGCGCGATGCTGTCGGCGGGAAGCGTGCCAAGAGAAAAACCAAGTGCGGTCAGATCGTTCAGCAACTCGGCGGCGGAGCAGTCCAGATGCTGCCGAATGCCCGTCACGGAAATTTCCCAGCCGCGATTGGTCAATCGACCTTGGCCGCCGCGCACAGGTCCGGCCATGGCCACACTGCAGGCATCGACCGGACCGATGTCGGTTCCTGTCACGTATCTGTCCAGCACATCGTAGAAGGATGCAAAATCGCCGTTGTCGAATCGTTGCGCATTCTCTGGCCCCCGGGGGCCAGCAACAGCGACGCGTGTGTTTGTGCCGCCGACATCTGCCAGAAGGATGGTACCGGGTGTTGCGCTCATGTCAGTGCCTTCGCACTTCTATTCGAAATGCTGGCGACAGCGCAGCGGCTGTGATTATCTAAGGGCGAATACTTCCGAAAAATGGACCTAGTCATGCGTGTTGCTTTCTCTGTCTCCGTCCTGCTGCTCAGCGTGGGTCTTGCGGATGCAGGCCCGTTGCCTGACCCGGTGACGGACGAGATGTACGCGCCCGTCGATCCGGTCGAAGCGGCGTTGGGTCAGTTGCTCTTCTACGATCCGATCCTGTCCGGCAACCGCAATATCGCCTGTGCGACCTGTCATCATCCCTCTCTCGGCACCGCCGACGGTGTGCCATTGGCGATCGGGGAAGGGGGCGTGGGCCTTGGCCCCGAACGCCGGGCCGATCCGGCGCATATGCCGGACGAACGTATTCCCCGAAACGCGCCTGCGCTGTTCAATCTGGGCGCTTATGAGTTTCGCACCATGTTCCACGACGGCCGCTTGCAGGCGGACGAAAGCCAGCCGGGCGGTATCCGTACCCCGATGGACGCCGATATGGTCACCGGCTTTGCCTCTGTCCTGTCCGCGCAGACCATGTTCCCCGTGCTCAGCGCCGCCGAGATGGCAGGCAGCTTTCGCGAGAACGAGATAGGCCGCGCCGTGCGGCAGGGTCTGATTACGGGCGAAGGCGGCGCATGGGATCTGATCGCCCGCCGCGTGGGTGCGGTGCCTGAATACAGCCAGCGGTTCCGCGCCTTCTATCCGCATATCGACAGCGGCGATGATATTGCCTTCACCGATATCTCCAACGCCATTGCGGCTTTCATGGCGTTTGAATGGCGCTCCGATCAGGCACCGTTCGACGCGGTCCTGCGCGGCCAGGCGCAGTTGCAAGGCGCGGCCCGGCGCGGTGCGGATCTGTTCTTGGGAGTGCGAATTGCGTCAGTTGCCACAGCGGCCCCTTCCTGACGGACCATCAATTTCATGCGATGGGTGCCCCTCAGATCGGGCCGGGCAAATCCGCCCCGTTCGAGAAAAGCCACAGCGACGCGGGCCGTTACCTCGTGACGGGCGATCCGGCTGACATGTTCGCGTTTCGCACACCGTCCCTGCGCAACGTGGCGCTGACGGCACCTTATGGTCACGCCGGGGGCCATGCGAAACTGGTCGATTTCATCGCCGATCACGCCGACCCGGTCACGGCGCTTGCGCGGTTCGATGAGGCAAAGATATGGCTGCCGCAGTTCGAAGGGGAAGACTTTGTCGTGATGCGCGACCCCGATCAGATCTCTGCCATCGCTGCCGCCGTCCGTACCACGCCGATTGCCCTGAGCGATGCGGACATCGCCGACATCGCGGCGTTTCTGGACACGCTGACCGACCCCGCAGGGGTCAATGGCAGGCTTGGCATTCCCGACACCGTACCCAGTGGATTGCCTGTACAGCGTCACTAGTCCGGCTTTCGCAGTGTGACTGTCGCACCGGCCCGCACCTGATGGGGGCTGAGCGTGCCGTCTGGCCATCTGACGATGACCTGCGCCGCGACACCATCGCCCAACCCGAAATGAAGCGGCAGCGCCTGGCCGCCCGCATGACCGCCGCCGACCAGCTTCTGAACCGATTGCAACCGGTCGCCCACGACCAGATCGACGCGGGCGCCCACGGCATCGCGATTGCCACCGGGTTGGGACAGGTTGATCCTGACCCAATTGCCGGTCGCAGACGTGACATTGCGATAAAGTTCCATCGGGGCGCGGCGGTTCATCACCACCAGATCAAGCCGCCCGTCGCCGTCGAAATCCGCCAGAGCCGCCCCTCGCGACCGTGCCATTGTCGCGATACCGGCTTCGGCCGCCACTTCGACAAAGGGGCCGGATTTTTGCTGCATCAGCAGGTTGTTCGGGTCGCGGGTCGCCATGCCGGGCATCTGGTCCACGTTGCCTTTTGCGATGAAAAGATCGGCCATCCCATCATTGTTCACATCGGCGAATTCCGCGTGCCATCCGGTCGATGGGCGCCCGTCACCGCCGGTGTGGGGGCGGTGCGCGTATGTCCCGATCTCGAACGGGGCCGCGCGGTAGCTGCCGTTGGCGGCGATCTGAAGCAGCTGATCGCCCATCGAGGTCAGCACAACCTCGTCCCGCCCGTCGCCGGTGATGTCCCGCGAGGCGATGCCCATGCCCCAGACCGACAGATCAGGCCACCCGTCGTCCGGGGTCAGAAACCGCCCTTGGGCGATGTCCCACATCTGTTCCTTGCCGCCGCTGACGTAATAGTGCCGGTCGTTGGAGAACCGCAGGCGCATCTGCCCGGTGGCGTCCTGTGCCGCAAGCATGGAAAGCGCGCAAAACCCCGGTGACAGTGTCCTGGCCGCATAGCCCTGCTGTGCAGGAACAAGCAGCGTATTGTCATCGCATGCCTCGAAAGGTCCATCGGGATCCTCGCGGTTCACGTAATTGCCTACGGCCAGAGAGGGCCAATCCTCATCCGCATCCCACCAGGCGGAGAAAGCGGTGCTCCACCGGTCGTCCGTGGGGATACCCCATTCCTGTGTTACATCGGAAAAGCTGCAGTCAGCACCGCCGCGCAGCACGACGTTCGGCCCGACCCGAAGCACGAAAAGGTCCATCAGACCATCGGCATCCATATCCAGTGGATAGGCACCGGTAACGCCTGTCAGCTCCGGCATCGGTGCCTCGTCGAATTCGAAATCGCCCCGGTTGCGCATCAGTTTGGCGGGACTTGTTCCCCCAGCGGCAAAAAGGTCCGGCAGGGCATCGCCATCGCAGTCGAACACGGCGACGCCGCCGCCGACAAAATGTTCCCAACCCCCGGTATAGATGTGTTCGGGCAAAGCGGCCGAGCGGTCCTCGAACCGCACCTCCGCGACCGCAGAATGCGCCAGCAGACCAAAAAGACAGACCAGCGCCCGCATCATGCAAGGGCTTCCGCGTTGAACATGCGATCCGTGACCTCTGCGAGAGCCCGTGCTGTGGCACCCCGCGCCCAGTTCAAATCGCGGTGGCCGCGAATCTCGATCGTGCAGGGCATCTTGTCGCGCGACAGCACCAATGATTGGACGTCGGCGCGCATGTGGTCGGCGTACATGAAATCGTAGGTCATTCTTTCGCCCGACAGGATGATCAGCGCAGGATCAAAAAGATGTACCACATTGGACAGGCCCAGGGCCAGAAAGCGGCCCGCGCGCTGGAAAATCCGCAAGGCAGGCAGGTGGCCCGCTGCCGCCTGCTGGTACAGCGTCGCAATCGTGAGTTCAGGCCCACCGTCCCCTTCGGCGGGCAGGTTCAGCACCGTCGCCGCCTCGCGCACCAGCGCGTAGTCCGAGATATAGGCCTCGAGGCAGCCGCGCTGTCCGCACCGGCACAGCGCCCCTTCCATCTGTACTTTCGTATGGCCCAGCTCTAGCCCCATGCCGAACGATCCGCGATAAAGCTGGTTGTTCAGGACCAACCCCATGCCGACGCCCTTTTCGATGGTCACGACAGCGAAATCCGATTTGATCCGCCCGGCCCCGAACCACAGTTCCGACAGGGTCAGCATATTGGCGTCGTTCTCCAGCACCACGGGCAGGGCAAAGCGGGTCTCGAACGCGGCACCGAATGACAGGTCTTCGCTGTCCAGAATCGGGGACCAATGGACGATCCCCTTGGCATGATCCACGATGCCGGCCATGCCGATGCCCACGCCCCGCACATCGTTGAGGTTCTTTCCGGCTTTCTTGAGCAGCGCGGTCAACAGCACGTCGATCTCGTCAAGCACCCTGTCCATCGGGCGGGAGGCGGATTTCGCGGCCCGCGTCACATCGCAGATCATCTGACCCGCAAAGTTCGACAGGACGGCGGTGTGCTGATCGTCGCCCAGCTTGATCCCGATGACAAAACCCGCTTCGGGCACGATCTCGAGCGCCACGCGCGGGCGTCCTCTGCCCTGGCCGCGCTCTGGCTGTGCGACCTCGCGCAGAAGGCCCGTGCGGATCAGGTCTGCGGTCAGTGTCGTGGCAGAACCGGGGCTGATCTGAAGCGCGCGGCTGATGTCGCTGCGCGCCGCACTGCCCTGTCCGCGGACATATTCGAACACCCGTTGACGCAGCGGTTTTTGCAGGCTCAACTGATCGGCAAGCGCCGGTCCACATCCCGTGAGAGGGGAGGTGGCTGTCGTGGAGAGATCACCATCCATAATTTCAATACCTGAACTAATTATTGTCCGGCGGACGAGAATAGCGGTAGTCTGGTGGAAGGATGGCGGCAATTCCGACCAAAGGAAAGCATTTTTCTGCGCAATTTCGCCTTCACCGCGAATTTATATTTTGACAATCGAATTTAATCGGACAAGGGTAAGATCACCGGGGAAAAGACTCGGCTCCTTCCCGGACGGGAAGGCATGTAATTCTGGGAGGAACTCATGAAGACATTATTCGCAGCGGCAGCCGTGGCTGTCGCGGGCTTTGCATCCGCAGCCTTTGCGCAGGACCTGACGGTCGGCGTAAGCTGGTCCAACTTTCAGGAAGAGCGCTGGAAAACCGACGAGGCGGCCATCAAGGGTGCGCTGGAAGAGGCTGGTGCCGCGTATCTCTCCGCTGATGCGCAATCCTCTTCGGCCAAGCAGTTGTCCGACGTGGAAAGCCTGATTGCACAGGGCGTCGATGCGCTGATCATTCTGGCGCAGGACAGCGCGGCCATTGGCCCCGCCATCGAAGCCGCCGCTGCCGAGGGTATTCCGGTTGTCGGCTATGACCGCCTGATCGAAGATCCCCGTGCGTTCTATCTGACCTTCGACAACGTCGAAGTGGGCCGGATGCAGGCGCGCGCCGTGCTCGAAGCGGCACCCAAGGGACGCTATGTCATGATCAAGGGTTCCCCGACCGATCCGAACGCCGATTTCCTGCGCGGTGGTCAGCAGGAAGTGCTGCAGGCCGCGATTGATGCGGGCGACATCACCATCGTGGACGAAGCCTATACCGATGGGTGGCTGCCTGCGAACGCGCAGCGCAACATGGAGCAGATCCTGACCGCCAACGACAACGGCGTCGATGCGGTCGTGGCCTCGAATGACGGCACCGCTGGTGGCGCTGTCGCGGCGCTGACGGCACAGGGGATGGAAGGTATTCCGGTTTCTGGTCAGGACGGCGATCATGCCGCGCTGAACCGTGTGGCATTGGGCACGCAAACCGTTTCCGTATGGAAGGACGCCCGCGAACTGGGCAAGTCCGCGGCCGAGATTGCCGTGACGCTGGCCAAGAACAACGGCGACATGAGTGCCGTTGAAGGTGCGGCCGAATGGGAATCTCCTGCCGGCACGACGATGATGGCGAAATTCCTGGCACCCGTACCGGTGACCAAGGACAACCTGACCGTAGTGACCGACGCCGGCTGGATCACGCAGGAAGCGCTCTGCCAGGGTGTGTCCGGCGGCCCGGCTCCCTGCAACTGAGCCTTCCCGGGGGCGGTGTGACGCCGCCCCTTTACCGCCTCCGGACCTGACCGGAGCACATTCGGCTTTCCCTTCCGACATCGCGCCGTCCCGGACCATTCCGCGACGCCCCTGCGCACAGCTGCGAGGCACCCCCGATGACCGACCAGACATCCGACAGCATCCCCGCCGTCCGGCGCCGCAGCTTTCTGCAGACGCTTGAGGTCGACACGCGCCTTCTGGGCATGATCGGGGCCTTCATTCTGGTGGCGCTGGTGTTCAATGTCCTCACCGAGGGTCGGTTCCTCACACCGCGCAACATCTTCAACCTGACCATTCAGACAGCCAGCGTCGCCATCATGGCGACCGGCATGGTCTTCGTGATCGTGACCCGCCACATCGACCTGTCGGTTGGTGCGGTGCTCGCCGCCTGCTCTGCGCTGATGGCGATGACGCAGGTGCGTTTCCTGCCCGGATTGGGGTTCGAGATCGGACATTGGGCGATCCCCTGGATTGCCATTGGCGTCGGCGTGGCCCTTGGGGCCGCCATCGGCGCCTTCAATGGCTGGCTCATCGGCTATCAGGGCATTCCCGCCTTTATCGTCACGCTGGGCGGTTTTCTGGTCTGGCGCAACGTGGGCTGGTATCAGACGTCGGGCCAGACCATCGGGCCGCTCGATCAGACCTTCATGACCTTTGGCGGAATCAACGGCACGCTGGGCGGACCGCTCAGCTGGGCGCTGGGGATCGTCGCGATCCTTGCCACGATCCTCCTTATCTTTCGCGGGCGGCGCACCAAGGTTGCGCACGGTTTTCCTGTAAAACCGATGTGGGCGGAAATCTCCCTCGCGGCGATTTGCACCGCCGCCATCGCGGGTTTCGTTGCGATCCTGACCAACTACGAAGTGCCAGAGCGCGTTGTGGCCCGCGAGCCTGCGAAATACGGCTGTGAAGTCGCCGAAGGCTGCACGGCCGTCTACGGTCTGCCGATCTCCGTGCTGTTGCTGCTCGCCATCGCCATCGTGATGACGGTGATTGCGCGGCGCACGCGGTTCGGGCGCTACATCTTTGCCACCGGCGGCAACCCCGACGCGGCCGAGCTGTCAGGGATCAATACCAAGTTCCTCACGGTCAAGATTTTCGCCCTGATGGGTGTGCTTTGCGCCATTTCCGCTGTTGTCGCCTCTTCGCGGCTGGCCAACCATTCCAACGATCTGGGCACGCTGGACGAACTGCGCGTGATCGCGGCGGCGGTGATCGGCGGCACGGCGTTGTCGGGCGGGATCGGCACGATCTATGGCGCGATCCTGGGTGCGTTGATCATGCAATCGCTGCAATCCGGCATGGCGATGGTCGGCGTGGACGCGCCCTTGCAGAACATCGTCGTGGGCGGGGTGCTGGTCTTGGCCGTCTTCATCGACATTCAGTACCGCAAGCGCACGGGGGCGAAATGATGGCCACTCCTCTCGTTGAAATGAAGAACGTTTCCATCGCCTTTGGCGGTGTTCAGGCGGTCGATCGGGTGTCGATCAGCCTTTATCCCGGTGAGGTCGTCGGGCTGCTGGGCCATAACGGAGCGGGCAAGTCCACGTTGATCAAGATGCTGTCGGGCGCCTACAAGATGGACAGCGGCGAAATCTGGATCAACGGCAAGCGCGCGCATATCGCCTCGCCCCGTGACGCCCGCGACCACAACATCGAGACGATCTACCAGACGCTGGCGCTGGCCGATAACCTCGATGCGGCGTCGAACCTGTTTCTGGGGCGCGAGTTGACCACGCCTTTGGGCTTTGTCGACGACGACCGGATGGAGGCCGAGACCCGCAAGATCATGGCGCGACTGAACCCGAACTTCAAAAAGCTGAAAGAGCCTGTGTCGGCCTTGTCCGGCGGTCAGCGGCAGTCCGTGGCGATTGCGCGGGCCGTCTATTTCAACGCGAAAATCCTGATCATGGATGAACCCACGGCAGCGCTGGGTGTGCATGAAACCGCGATGGTGGCGGAGCTGATTCAGGAGCTGAAAAAGCAGGGCTTGGGCATCTTCCTGATCAGCCATGACACCCGCGAGATGATGGAGCTGTGCGACCGGGTGTCGGTGATGAAGAATGGCCAGATGGTCGGCACGGAACGGGTGGAGGATGTGACGGAGGATGACATCCTGTCGATGATCATCCTGGGCAAGAACCCCAAGGCGGCGGCCTGATGTTCATCGGTCTTGATCTGGGGACATCGTCGCTCAAGGCGATCCTGATGGATGAGGCGCAGGCCATTCTGGCGGAACACACCGTCGCGCTCACCGTCCAGCGGCCCCACGACGGTTGGTCGGAGCAGGATCCCGCAAGCTGGTTTGCCGCTGCCGAGCAGGCGTTGAAGGCTTTGGCGGCTCAAACCGATTGCAGCGCGGTCACTGGCATCGGCTTGTCCGGCCACATGCACGGCGCGACCTTGTTCGATAAGGACGATCAACCGCTCCGTCCCTGCATGTTGTGGAACGACACGCGCAGTCATGTGGAAGCTGCGGAGATGGACGCCGATCCAAGGTTCAGGGACCTGACAGGGAACATTGTCTTTCCCGGTTTCACGGCCCCCAAGGTCGAATGGGTCCGGCGACATGAACCTGCGGTATTTGACCGGATCGCCAAGGTGTTGCTGCCCAAGGATGCGCTGCGGCTGTTCCTGACCGGAGAACACGTTTCGGAAATGTCGGACGCCGCCGGAACCGCCTGGCTTGATACTGCGCGGCGCGACTGGTCCGACGATCTGCTGTCGGCCTGTCATCTGAACCGCAGCCAGATGCCCCGCCTCGTCGAAGGATCAGCGCCATCTGCCACGCTGCGCCCGGCGCTTGCGGCACTGCTGGGGGCAGACAGGGTAATTGTTGCAGGGGGTGCGGGCGACAATGCCGCCGCTGCCATCGGTGCGGGCGTGATCCGCGACGGCACGGCGTTTCTGTCGCTGGGCACTTCCGGCGTTCTATTCGCCGCGAATGACGCCTATCGTCCCGATCCGGCCAGCGCCGTTCACAGCTTTTGCCATGCGGTGCCGGGCACCTGGCACCAGATGGGCGTGATCCTTGCCGCGACCGATGCGCTGGAATGGCTGGCGCGGCTGACCGGCCAGTCCGCCGGTGCGCTGACGGGCGATCTGGGGCCTTTGAAAGCGCCAACTCGGACGCTGTTTCTGCCCTATCTGGGGGGAGAGCGCACGCCCCATAATGATGCGCAGGTGCGCGGGCAATTCCTGCACCTCGACCACGCGACAGACGCGCGGCAGGCGACGCGCGCCGTGCTGGAAGGGGTCGCCTTCGCCTTTGCCGATTGCCGCGATGCGTTGGCCGGCACCGGCACGACGATCCAAAGTGCGCTTGCGATCGGGGGCGGGGCGAGGTCAGACTACTGGTTGCAGGTATTGGCGACCACGCTGGGCTTTCCGCTGCATGTGCCAGCCGCCGGTGATTTCGGGGCGGCGCTGGGGGCGGCGCGTCTTGGCATGATGGCGGCAACCGGGGCGGATGTCGGCATTGCGACACAGCCACCAATCGCCAGAACCGTTGAGCCGGATGTCACCCTGACGGATGCCTTCGCCGAGAGCCACAGCCGGTATCGCGCTGCCTATACGCTTCTCAAAGACCTTTAATTCAATGCAAGGAATGTGATGATGAGCCAGTTTTTCGCCGATATGACCCCTCTTGCCTATGCCCCTGACGCCGACGGGCTGGCCTTTCGCCATTACAATCCTGACGAAGAGCTGATGGGCAAACGGATGGAAGACCACCTGCGGTTCGCCGTGGCCTATTGGCACAGCTTTGCCTGGCCCGGCGGCGATCCCTTTGGCGGTCAGACTTTCGAGCGTCCATGGTTCGGCGAAACGATGGAAGATGCACGGCTCAAGGCCGATGTGGCCTTCGAGATGTTCGATATCCTGAACGCGCCGTTCTTTTGTTTTCACGACGCGGACGTGCGCCCCGAAGGCGCGACCTTTGCCGAAAGCGAGCGGAACTTTCGCGAGATCACAGATATCTTCGCCACGAAGATGGAGACCAGCAAGACGCGGCTGCTGTGGGGTACGGCGAACCTGTTTTCCAACCGCCGCTTCATGGCCGGTGCCGCATCGAACCCGGACCCGGATGTTTATGCATGGTCGGCGGCGACCGTAAAGCTGTGCATGGATGCGACCCATGCGCTGAACGGCGAGAACTATGTCCTGTGGGGGGGCCGCGAGGGGTATGAGACGCTGCTGAATACCGATCTGAAACAGGAGATGGACCACATGGGCCGTTTCCTGTCGATGGTGGTGGAGTACAAGCACAAGATCGGTTTCAAGGGCGCGATCCTGCTGGAGCCGAAGCCGCAGGAACCCACGAAGCATCAGTATGACTACGACGTGGCGACGGTCTATGGTTTCCTGAAACGGTACGGGCTGGAAAACGATGTGCGGGTGAACATCGAACAGGGCCATGCGATTCTGGCGGGCCACAGCTTCGAGCATGAAATCGCCATGGCGAATGCGCTGGGCATCTTCGGGTCCATCGACATGAACCGCAACGACTATCAGTCGGGGTGGGACACGGACCAGTTTCCGAACAATGTGCCCGAGGTCGCTCTCGCCTACTACGAGATCCTGAAAGGTGGCGGCTTCACCACGGGCGGGACCAACTTCGATGCCAAGCTGCGGCGGCAATCGCTTGATCCACAGGATCTGATCGCGGCACACGCCGGGGCGATGGACGTTTGCGCGCGCGGTTTCAAGGCGGCGGCAGCCATGCTGGAGGACGGTGCGCTGGAGACTGCGCGCAAGGACCGCTATGCCGGGTGGCAGAGTGCGGATGCGCAGGCGATGCTGAAGATGGATCTGGCCGAGGTCGCGTCACTGGTCGAGGGTGAAGGCCCGCAGCCCCGGTCGGGGCGGCAGGAGATCCTGGAAAACATCGTCAACCGCTTCGTCTGAACGGTTCGGGTGTCAGTCCCGTTGCAGCCGCTTGAACAGCGATGAGGTGTCCCAGCGGCCGCCGCCCATCTTCTGCACGTCCTTGTAGAACTGATCGACAAGTGCCGTGACAGGCAGGCTGGCCCCGTTTTCATCGGCCGTTTCAAGGCAGATGCCCAGATCCTTGCGCATCCAGTCCACGGCGAAACCATGCTCGAAATGATCGTCCAGCATGGTCTCGAACCGGTTGGACATCTGCCAGCTTCCGGCGGCTCCCTGGCTGATCACCTCGACCACGTCGCGGCCATCAAGGCCGGCTTTGGTCGCGAAATGCAGTGCCTCTGACAGACCCTGCACCAATCCGGCAATGGCGATCTGGTTGCACATCTTGGTCAACTGGCCCGCGCCGCTGTCGCCGATGCGTTTGACCAGCTTGGCGTAGATGTTCATCACCGGCTCTGCCCGGTCGTAGTCGGCAGCGTCGCCGCCGCACATGATGGAAAGCTGGCCGTTCTCCGCGCCCGCCTGACCGCCCGACACAGGTGCGTCGACAAAACCGATCCCCTTGGACTTGGCCGCGTCGTAGAGCTCTGCCGTCACCTTGGCCGACACCGTCGTATGATCGACGAAAAGCGCGCCTTCGGACATGCTGGCAAAGGCACCGTCATCGCCAAGGCAAACGGACCGCAGATCGTCGTCGTTGCCGACGCAGGCCATGACCATGTCCGCTCCCTTTGCGGCCTCTGCCGGGGTCGCGGCGCTGGTGCCGCCATGCTGATCGACCCATTTCTGCGCCTTCGCGGCGGTGCGGTTGTAAACGGTAACCTCGTGGCCCGCAGCCTGAAGATGCCCGGCCATCGGGTAGCCCATGACACCGAGACCGAGGAAAGTGATTTTTGTCATCGTGATTGTCCTTTCGGGTATTGAAGCAGAGTGTCCGGTGTTGGCCGGTCGAGAGTTACATCCGAAGCGTGCAGCGCCCGCGCCCGCGCAGAACCGCGGTTCTTCCGAACGTCGCTGCTGATGTTCGGGACCATAGTGATATTGTCCGGCACCGCAAAGGCCGCCTCTTGCCTTTTGCCCCTGCCACGGTCTGTGCGGCGTGGTGTCGGGCGGAGGGGGAGGGAACGGAAGGGCCGGTGGAAAGTTCTGAGATAAGTATATGTATCTAGTACAAGGACTGAACACCTCTTGATCAGACCTTCGCTTTTGTAAAAGGGTCTGTCTGATGTCGGTTTTTCTTCACGGTCTGTCCACCGCGCTGCCGCCCTATTGCCTGTCTCAACGCGACGTTCGGGAACGGGCTGCGTTGATCTTTGGCGGAAAGTACCCGCAGTTCGACCGGCTGGCCCGGACCTTCGATACCGCAGGCATCGACCAGCGGCATTCTGTCGTGCCGATCGACTGGTTTTCCGAGGACCACGGCTGGGCCGACCGGAACGCGGCCTTCATGGTGGGGGCCAAGGCGCTTTTCATCGCCGCTGCGCAACGGGCGCTGACGGATGCGGGCTGGGCCAGCGATGAGGTCGATTGCGTGGTGACCGTCTGCTCCACGGGGATCGCGACCCCGTCGCTCGAGGCGCTGGCATTCGAGGACATGGGATTTCGGGACGACATCATGCGCCTGCCGGTTTTTGGGCTGGGGTGTGCCGGCGGCGTGTCGGGGCTGTCGACCGCGCAGGCGATTGCGGCGGGGCGTCCCGGGGCCAGGGTGCTTTTGGTGGTGGTGGAGACCTGCTCGCTCGCGTTTCGCGCGGATCGTTTGCAGAAAGCCGATATCATCGCGGCGGTCTTGTTCGGCGATGGTGCGGCGGCGGCCTGTATCAGTACATTGCCATCTGCGAACCGAACCGTGGTATCGCTGGGGCAGGGTCACCAGAAAATCTGGCCCAAGACCTTGGATATCATGGGGTGGGATGTGGACGAGACCGGATTTGGCGTTGTATTCGACCGGTCCATCCCGGCCTTCGTGAAGGAAGAATTTGCCACCGCGACAGAGGGCGCCTTGCGGGCGGCGAACCTGAGCCATGAGCAGATCGACAGATACGTCTGCCATCCCGGCGGGGCAAAGGTGGTCGATGCCATCGAAGGCGCGCTGCATCTTGAACAGGGGTCGCTGCAGGCTGAACGGGACATATTGCGCGCGGCTGGCAACATGTCCGCGCCAACGGTCATGTTCGTCATGAAATCGGTCTTGGACGGGGGCAAGACCGGGCAGATGATGTCCTGTGCCCTGGGGCCGGGGTTCACCGCGTCGTTCCTGCCCTTCCATGTGGCCAAGGCAGCAGCCTGATGATGATGGGTGCCGCCCTGTTTCTGGGGTTCATCATCGTTCAACGCCTGAGCGAACTGGTCATCGCCAAGCGCAACACCGCCCGATTGCTGGCGCGGGGTGCCTATGAGGTCGGCGCATCGCATTATCCGGTGATGGTGCTGATGCACAGCGGCTGGATCGTCTGTCTGGTGATATTCGGCTATGATCAACCGGTGTCGCCGGTCTGGCTTCTGGCCTTTGCCGGATTGCAGGTCCTCCGGGTCTGGATACTGGTCAGCCTTGGTCACCGCTGGACCACACGGATCATCGTGCTGGAGGAACCGCTCGTCGTGCGGGGACCGTTCAAGTACCTCTCGCATCCGAACTATGCATTGGTGGTGGCAGAGATCATCGTGGCCCCGATGGTGCTGGGGCTGGTCTGGGTCGCCGTTGTGTTCACTGTGCTGAATGCCGCAATGCTGTGGGTCCGTATCGGCGTCGAGCACAAGGCGCTCGCGCCCCTGCGGAACCTCTGAAGGTGTTTTCGGGCATCGGGTTCGGAGCTGAAAGGATCGGGCTGGCGGCGCTGCGCTTTCCTAAGAGTCGCGGCGCTGTGCCTTCTGTCTCTTCTGGTTCTGATCGGGTTCAGCCTGCCCCGGCTGTCTTTCGATGAGGATATTCACCGGGTCTTCCTGTCCGACAGCCCCCTGTCGCAGGCACAACGGAATTTTGAGGCGGCACAGGTGCCACCCCTCAGCACCGTGTTGATCCACATCGCGTCGCCGCAGGCTTTCAGCGCGGCAGAGATGTCCGCGCTGCGCGATTTGTCTCTCGATCTGGAGTTTCTCGACGGGGTCACGGCGGTCGCTTCGCCTTTCGTTCTGCGCTGGCCACCGACGCAAAACGCGCCATCGGGCGTGCCGGTTTTCGCGCAGGACATCGGCGGTGACTACGCGCAGGATCTGGCCCTGTTCAACGATCTGGATACCGGTTTGCCGGATTTCATGAACGCCGACCTGACGGCAATGCTTTTCAGCGTTTCCGTGGCGACCGACCAAAGCGCCGTGAAAGACACGGTGGCCGCGATGACCGCAGAACTGGACCGCGCCCTGCCGTCCGGCCTGACGGCCCGGATCACCGGCGAGGATGTGATCAGCGCCGAGATCGTGACCGGGCTGAAAGACGACCTGATCGCGCTCAATCTCTGGGGCGCACTGGTGATCACGCTTGCCGCTTTTGTGCTGCTGCGCGATCTGCGCATGGCGCTTCTGGCGGTTGTCCCCGCGTTGCTGGGCGCTGCGGGCGTGTTGGCCTTGTCGGTGTGGTTGGGTTATCCCGTCACGGTGCTCAGCAACGTGATCCCCATTCTGTTGCTTGTGCTGGGTGTGGCGGATGGCGTGCATCTGGCCGGACATATCAAGGACAAGGGCGATCTGCGCGGCGCAATCAAGGGGGTTGGCCCGGCCTGTGCGCTGACGGCGCTGACGACCGCTCTCGCTTTTGCCAGCATCATGCTGACCGGCAATGATCAGTTGTTCGAATTTGCGGTGCTGGGCGCGTTGGGCACGATGCTGTGTTTCGTGATCGTCATGGTCGCATTTGCGCTGCTCGGTCGGGTCTTGCCGGTCTCGGATCGGGCGGTGCCCGAGGGTTCGCGGAAGTTCGCGGGCATGCTCACGCGGGCGGGTGGTGCGTCGCCCCGGCTGACGGTTGCCATTTCGCTGGTGATGCTGGCCCTCGCGACCTTCGGGTTCAGCCAGACAAAAGCGTGGTTTCCGCTCTATCAGAACCTGCCGGATCAAAGCGCGACCCTCGACGTCAACGACGCCATCGCAAATGACTTCGGCGGTGTGTTTCAGATGATCGTCGAAACGGACGGCGATTGGCCAGGAACCGTCGCTGTCGCAGAGGCGATGGAGGGCGCGCCCGGACCTCATCAGGTGCTGTCCGAGGTCAACCTCGCCCGCTGGCTGGGCCACCCGGACAAACCACCAACCCCGGCGGAGCGGGATATTCTGCCGCAAGCCCTGGCCAGCCAACTCTACGATGCGGAGGGCAGATCGCGCATTTTCGTCTCGGTTCCCGAACCGATGCGGAGCGACGCGACGCTGGTGGCGTTCGACGCGCTTTACGCCACCGCACAGGCGGCGGGGGCGGAGAACATCATCGGCCTGCCAACCATCATGCGGCACGAGGCGGTGCGCCTGATCGACCAATTGTCGGTCGGTTTGATCGCGGCGGCGATAGGCGCGACCTTGCTGGTGGCGCTGGCGTTCCGGTCGCTGCGTCTGGTGCCGGTGCTGATCATCCCAAACCTCCTGCCTCTGATGTTGACCGGTGCGTCCCTGCACATCTGGGCGGCCGGAGAGCTTAGCCCGACGGCGGTGCTTGCGCTGACCATCGCCTTCGGTATCGCCATCGACGACACCGTGCACTTTCTCAGCCGCTTTGCCGCCGCGCGGGCGGAGGGGATCCCACCCCGCAAGGCGGTGCAATCTGCCGCCCATTCCGCCGGACAGGTCATGGTGCTGACGACGCTATTGCTGGTCGCGGGGCTTTGCGTGACACTGCTGAGTGATTTTACGCCCATCCGCCTTTTCGGTGGCATGATGATCGTGACGCTGTGCACCGCGCTGTTGATCGACCTGCTGCTGTTGCCCGCCTTGCTGACATGGAAAGGAAACGCCGATGCTGCGTAAGTTCGTCATGTTCCTCGTTCTGACCTCCGAAGCCGCCCTTGCCGATCCGTTGGCCGATATGGCCGGTTCCTGGCGCGGGTCGGGATGGGCGAAGCAGACTGTGGACGGCCCGCAGGAGACTTTGCGCTGCCGGATCGACAACAGCTATGAACAGGCGACGCTGACGCTGACGATCACGGGGCAATGCATTGTGCCGGGCCGCAAGCTGAGCCTGTCGGGAACCCTGGCTGGCACCGAAGGGGCCGAAAGGATCACGGGACGGTGGTCCAACCCCGACGGGTTCGGCTCTGCCCGGATCGTCGGGGTGCAGCGGGACGGCATCGTCGCGTTCAATTTCAACGCAATTGATCCCGGCACCGGCCAGACAGTGGCGCAGAACGTGGAATGGCGGGTGTCCGACAACGGGTTGCGTTTACGGTCAAGCGACCGGGAAAACCCCGACAGGATGATGTCTGACATTTCCTTTGACAGATAGGGGTAGCACGGCATCAGACAGAAACTGACCATCCCGTCGTTCCCCGGAAACGAGATCGGCACATCGCGAGAGGCTGACATTTCACGCCTCGCCGAAACTGGCGGTGCTGGCCCCCTTTATGTCTGTCCGGGCGCGGCGATGAAGCAACAGGCGAGCCGGGTCAGGGCAATATCCTTGCCGACCGGCTCAGAAAAGCCAAATTTTGCGCTAAGGATCACTCCGTGAACGCAGGCAGCCTCAAGGACCGACCGTGAAAATCCTACTTTTCCAGATCTACGGCCAGAATCGCATCTATCACCTTGAACTGACCTACAGCATTCTGTCTGCCGCACGGTTCCTGAAAGACGACGCGGAAGGCGTGCGTATCGTCCTTGCCGCCGATGCCGACAATCAGCGGCCTGACCTGCCTGTCGACCACCTTCTGTTGACACCCGAAATGCTGCATGACTGGCAGATGGGCGGCACCTATAATCACGCCATTCAGGCCTATGCGCTTCACCATGCCGTCACGCACTTCGACGCGCCGGTCATCCTGATCGACAGTGATACGGTCGTCCGTGAACACCCCGCACGGATGTTCGACCGGATCGCACCTGGCAAAGCGCTCATGAACAAGCGGGAGCGCGAAATATCCGAAACTCCGGAATGGCCGCAGTGGCAGGATCTGATCGCAAAATCGGGCGGTGCAGTCGGCGGTCTGCCACTCGGCCGCGAAACCGTGATGTACAACGCAGGGGTGCTGGGCATTGATCCAAAGGATGCGCCCTTGATGGACGACGTCAAAGCCGTGATGCACGATATTCGCAACTACAGTGACGTATTCACCGCCGTTCAACTGGCTGCATCGCTTGTGTTGGGCGCGAAGACCGATCTGTCCGTCTGCGACGATCTTGTTGATCATTACTGGGACGGACCCAGAGCCTATTACCATTATCAGATGAACCGAATGTTTCCCGGCGTTCTGGACGGTGGTGGCATTGCGCAGCCTGACCTGCCACTTGCGCCGCTCAAAAACGATATACCCGCCACGTTGAGCAACAGGATCGCCGCACGTATCAAGCGAATGCGGCGTGCTGCGGAACCCGGCTATGCCTATGCCTACCTGGCCTATCGCAGCGCCCTTTCGGTGCGGGACGCGGACCGTGAACTGGCGCATGTCTGGGCCGTCACCGCCCTGAATATGCTGCGCTGGGGGTTGGAGCATCCCCGCCCTCCATCCACGGTCGAGGATTTCAGGCTGTTCGCACCCGAACAGATTGAAGCGCAGGTCTGGATGAAGCCCGATCTGCGCAGACAATGGCGGATCTATTGGTCAGAGCCAAACAGACCCAATACCGCCAAATCCGCCCAGTGAAACCACAGTGCGGCAGAGGTGAGCATGATACCAACAGCTGCATAGATCAGGTCATGCCACGGATCCCAAGCCCCGTGTTTCCGGGCAAGCCTGATCACAAGAGGATGCACCAGTATCTGCGACAGCCACAGTCCAATGAACGCCCCGGCAAGGCCGTAAAACTCCATGCCCAGGATGAACAGGCTCGTCTGTGCGATGACCTTCGCCAGCAGCAGTTGAAAGACCCCGCGTGAATCGCCGCGGCTGAGCGCGGCGTAGTCGTAGGTCATCCCGATCAGATAGGGCACATTCATACAGGCGACCGCCACGACGATGCTGCCCGCCGCGAAAAAGCGCGCGTCATACAGCAGGGCGACGATCCACACCCCGGAAAAGGCCAGGGCGAACTGCATGGCAAAGATGCCGCCGGTCATGACGAAACGGGTGCGGCGTACCTTTGCGTAGTTTTCGGGGGACTCTCCAGGGGGATGCTCGCGGTGCAGGGGGATCATGACCTGTCCCATGACGCGTGAGACCAGCGCCTGCGGGAAGCCCGCAAGAAAGTAGCCGATGTTGTAGATGCCCAATGTGCTCAGGCTGAGGTATTTTCCAAGGATCGCCTTGTCCCCCTGCGTCAGAAAGAAGCCGCACAGGGTACTGAGGAAAATCCACTTCCCGAAGTGAATGAGTTCGGAGGCCGCATCCGGGGTCCAGTTCAGCCGGTTGCGCGGGCCGGGCAGATAGAGGTCCATGAGGATCAACCGCACGAAGGTCAGAAAGACACCACCGATCACCAGCGCCCAGACGGATTCCAGCGCCCAGACCAGCACCAGCATTCCGGCCAGGCCGATGATCTGCGACAGAAGATCGAGAAGTGTTACGCGGCTGAGCGCCAGATGGCGGCTGGCGGTGTCGATCCGGGTCGGGTTGAAGCCTGCAATCAGCAGCGACAACCCCGCAACAGGCAGCATCGTCCTGAGTTGATCATCCCCGTAGAACCACGCGGCCACCACACCGAGCAGGGCGCAAATGATCGACAGGATCACCCCCCTGACAACCTGAATGGTCCAGGCGGTATTGACGAAATCGGGATCATCCCCTCTGGCGCTTTGCTGGATCGACGGGGACACGCCGATGTCCGAGAGCATCGTCAGACCCACCAGAAAGACAGTGATGAGCGCCATCAGACCAAAGGCTTCGGGGAACAGCATCCGGGTCAGGATCAGGTTCGACCCCAGCCGAATGACCTGCGACGCGACATAGCCCAGGCTCACCCAACCCGAGCTTCGGATCAGACGCGCGCCGATGCCGGTTCCGCCGATAACGCCCCGGATCACGTCAGGCCCCTGACCGGGGATGGTTAACTGTATCTGGCCGCCGCATTGCCGATGAATCCCAATTTACGATCCGCCGACTATGGTCCGCGAAAAAGGCCGGAATATGTCAGCCCGTCGCACATAGCCCAGATGCAAGATTTCAGAAAGTGGTGCCTGACGTTTGCGGACCTGTCCGCCAGAAACACGATGATCTGCTTGCGCGGAGAACTGAACGGGAGATGCTGCAGGCATCTGCACCAACCCATCCAGATTATCCGACGGTTTCAGGTTAAACTGGTGATCCCGGCTGGGTTCGAACCAGCAACCTGCCCCTTAGGAGGGGGCTGCTCTATCCAGTTGAGCCACGGGACCACCGGGCCATGTTAGCGCCGCTGTCGGGGGATTGCCATAATGCGGATAACGGAAAAATGCGGATAGCGGAAATTCTGGAAAACAAAGCAAAGAAATATTTCACTTTTCTGAAACTTTCGGGAACCCTTTCGCGTTGCTTCCCTGACGTAAGTCGATTTCAACCTTACAGTGACGAGCTGCAGTAACCCTTTGGAGATTTTTGAATGTTCACGAAAACACCCCCCGCCATTCTGATGCGGTCGACAGCGACCGCCGTCTTGTTGTCAGGCGTGGCCGGCTTTGCCTATGCCGACGCGACAGCACCCTGTAACACCGGTGCCGGTGCCAATTCGGCGGAGTGTGGCGTGAACAGCACCGCAGCGGGCGATTTCTCGGTCGCGGTCGGTGACGGCGCAAACACGGCGGCGACTTCCGTGGACGGTGTTGCCATCGGCGCAGTGGCCACCACGTCAGGTCCATCCACCACAGCCGTCGGCGGCGAGACCGTAGCGACCGGTCCCGGCACGACAGCGATCGGCTGGCAGTCGCAGGCGACAGCAGAGCGGGCACAGGCGTTCGGCCACCTTGCGACCGCGCAGGGCATCCGCTCCATGGCCATTGGTGAAAACGCCGATGCGCAATCTGACAACGCGACTGCGGTCGGTAACGAAGCCATCGCGAACGGCGTCGATGCGATTGCCTTTGGCGACACGGCAGTTGCGACCGGTCCGTCCACAACAGCTGTCGGCGGGGAGACAATCGCAACGGGCCCCGGCACCACAGCGATCGGTTGGCGCGCGGAAGCGACGGCAGAGCGGGCACAGGCCTTTGGTCACCTCGCGACAGCGCAGGGTGTGCGTTCCCTCGCGATCGGCGAAAACGCCGATGCGCAATCTGACAATGCGACGGCAATCGGTAACGAGGCCATTGCAAACGGCATCGACGCCCTCTCGCTGGGTGACACGGCAGTTGCGACCGGTCCGTCAACTTCCGCGCTTGGTGGCGAATCCGTGGCGCAGGGCCCCGGAGCGACAGCAGTCGGCTGGCGTGCAATGGCGACGGCAGAGCGGGCGCAGGCCTTTGGTCATCTGGCACAGGCAAGCGGTGTTCGGTCGACAGCCGTTGGTGAAGGCGCAGTGGCTTCGGGTGCACAGTCGCTCTCTTTCGGTAACCTTGCCTCTGCCACGGGTGAAAATTCCGCCGCAATCGGTAACGGTGCCACGGCGACACGCGACAACCAGTTCACCTTGGGTAATGCGAACAACACCTATTCTGCCCCCGGTATCACATCCGACGCCAGCAAGGCGGCACAAAGCGGGTCGCTCGCATTGGTTACATCTGACAGCGCAGGCAACCTTGCGACGGCTGGGGTAAACCTGAACCAGGTGCTGAACCTGGGGACAGCGGTGAACAACAACACCGCCGCAATCGCGGCAAACAAGGAAGGTATCGCCATGGCGATGGCCCTTGATGCGCCCTATGTGCCACAGGACAAGCAGTTCGCCATTTCAGGCGGCATCGGCAGCTTTGAAGGCACCGAGGCGATGGCCGTGTCGATGGGTTACCGGATCAATCCGAACACGCAGTTCGATGCCGGTATCACCTACGGGTTCGACCAGAACCAGGTCGGTGGCCGCATCGGCGTGACATACGCGTGGTAAGGCTGACCCGCCAATTGTTGACGAAGGCACCGCGCATTCTTTGCGCGGTGCTTTTTTGTGCAATGACGTTCGGGGCACCGGGATACGCCCAGCAGGTCGATCAGGTGGAGCGCAGCTTTGCCGTGGCGCTGATCCGGGACGTTCTGACGGCGGTCAATCATGGCAACTGGACAGGCAATTACACCGTGCTGCGCGACTATGCCTCGCGCGATTTTGCGGAGGCGAATGACCCAACCCGACTGGCCGGTCTGTTCGCGCCCGTCCGCGAGGCAGGTCTGGACATGCTGCCCGTCCTTGCCACGGAACCTGAGATCCTGAACACGCAGATCGCCGCCGGGGACACGCAGATCCGCCTGACCGGCTATTTCCCCGTCATGCCGGAACACATCAGCTTTGATCTTGTGTTCGTCAATGAAAAGGCGCGCTGGGTCTTGCTGGATGTATCGGTCGGCAAGTTCGAACCGATCGAGAAGGCCCCGGCCGAAGGGCAATCCACCGACTAGGTGCGCAGATCGGGCCTTGCGCCGCAAACTTCTGTTGCGATAGCGTGACAGGAAAAACCGGTCAGGAAAAAGATTGTCCCAAGCTGCCAAACGTCCTCTTACGCTGCGCGATGTATCCGAAGCGTGCGGGGTGTCCGAAATGACGGTCAGCAGGGTGCTGCGCAACCGCGGCGATGTGTCGGCAGCGACGCGGGACAAGGTATTGGCCGCAGCCAAGGAGCTTGGATACGTGCCCAATCAGATCGCGGGATCGCTGGCCTCTCAACGGGTCAATCTGGTAGCGGTCATCATCCCGTCCCTCAGCAACATGGTCTTTCCCGAGGTGTTGAACGGCATCAATCAGGTGCTGGAAGACACGCCGTTGCAGCCGGTTGTCGGCGTGACGGACTATCTGCCCGAAAAAGAGGAACGTGTGCTCTATGAGATGCTGTCGTGGCGTCCGTCGGGGGTGATCATCGCGGGGTTGGAACATTCCGATCCGACCCGCGCCATGCTGGCCGCCGCCGGTATTCCCGTGGTCGAGATCATGGATACGGACGGCAATCCTGTCGATGCGATGGTCGGTATTTCGCACCGCCGCGCAGGGCGCGAGATGGCCAATGCGATCCTCAAGGAAGGGTACGAGCACATCGGTTTCATGGGCACAAAGATGCCGCTGGATCACCGGGCCCGCAAACGGTTCGAAGGGTTCACGGAAGCTTTGGCGAAAGCCGGCGTGGAGATCGAGGACCGTGCATTCTACTCTGGCGGGTCGGCGCTGGCCAAGGGCCGCGAAATGACGCAGGAGATGCTCGAACGCTCTCCTGACCTCGATTTTCTGTACTATTCCAACGATATGATCGGGGCGGGCGGGTTGCTGTACCTGCTGGATCAGGGGATTGATATTCCCGGCCAGATCGGGCTGGCGGGGTTCAACAACGTTGAGCTTTTGCAGGGTCTGCCCCGGCAACTTGCCACGATGGATGCCTGCCGGATCGAGATCGGACAGGCGGCGGCACGGATCATTCTGGACCGCACGTCCGACACACCGGACTCCGATACCGATCAGCACGTCACCCTGACACCCACGCTTTCCTTGGGCGATACCCTGCGCCGCCGCCGCCGCTAGCCGGGGCGATGCGGACGCTGACGAACACCGAAGCGCGGCGGATCTTTCTGGACCGGCACCGGCTGTCCGAAGTGCCGCAGGGGCCGGCGCAGGGTGACGATCTTCTGGCGATGATCCATAGTCTTGGGTTCGTGCAACTCGACAGCATCAACACGGTTGCGCGCGCCCATGATCTGATCCTGTTTTCACGACGACCGCGTTACCGTCCGGCCGCGCTCAAGTCTCTCTACGAAACGCAGCGCCAGCTTTTTGAACATTGGACCCATGATGCGGCGGTCATTCCGCTGGCGTTTTATCCTCAGTGGCATCTGCGCCGCCAACGCGATGCTGAACGGTTGCGCAGCCGTTGGAAAACCGACCGGCGCAAGGGGTTCGAGCGGCAGTTTCAGGTGGTGCTGGACCAGATCAAGGCCGAAGGGCCGGTCTGTTCCGGGGATGTGGGCAAGGACGAGGCGCGCGGATCGGGCGGCTGGTGGGACTGGCATCCGTCCAAGACAGCGCTGGAATACCTCTGGCGCAGCGGGGCACTGTGTGTGGTGGGCCGCGACGGGTTCAAGAAGCGCTATGACCTGACGGAACGGGTGCTGGAACAGCACTTGTGTGACCCTGCCGATCCACCCGATGTGGCGGCAACGATAGACTGGTGCTGCGATCAGGCATTGGCGCGGCTGGGTTTTGCGACCCATACGGAACTCGCCGCGTTCTGGGCGCATATCACCCCGGCGGAAGCGCGGGAGTGGTGCCAGACCGAACTGTCCGCCGGGCGGCTTGAACAGGTGATGATCACCGGTGCCGACGGCAGCCTGAAACCCGCCTTGTGTCGGCCCGGCGTGCAGGACGATCCTGCGCTCGGCATTCAGCCGACCAACCGGTTGCGCATTCTCAGCCCTTTTGATCCGGCATTGCGCGACCGAAAACGGGCTGAACGCCTGTTCGGATTCGACTACCGGATCGAGGTCTTCGTGCCAGAGGCGCAAAGACGTTTCGGCTATTACGTGTTCCCGATCCTGCAAGGGGATCAATTGGTGGGCCGTGTCGATATGAAGGCCTTTCGCGATCAGGACGTCTTGCGCATCAAGGCGTTGTGGCCCGAAGGCGGCACACGCTGGGGCAAGGCGCGACAGGCTGCTTTCGAGGCGGAGCTGGAGCGCGTCAAGAAGCTGGCCGGGGTGGCGCAGGTTGAATTTGAGGATGGTTGGCTGCGCAACTCAGCGCAGCATCATCTCTGACAGATCGGTGGCCGCGCGGCGGAGGCGATCAAGGTGGCCGGTAAGCTCTTCGAGGCTGATGCGCTGGGTCGGCGCGTGGACCGACAGGGTGGACATGAGCCGCCCCATATCGTCGCGGATGGGCACGGCAATCGCGACCATCTCCTGCATGAACTCGCCGTTGTCGGTTGAATAGTCGTTCTGGCGGACACGTTCGATTTCTTCTGCCAGCAGATCGGGGTCGGTCAGCGTGTCGGGCGTCTGTGCATCCAGGATGCCGTTCTCAAGGAACTTCTGAAGGTGCCGAGGCGGCAGCGATGACAGATACATCTTGCCGCTCGCGGTGCAGTGGAACGGCACCGTGGTGCCGATGGGCAGCTGGATGCGCAACGGCCATTTCGTTTCGATCCGGTCGATGTAATACATGCCGTCCCGTTCCGGAGTGGCCAGATTGCAGGTTTCCCCCACATCTTCTGTCAATGCCTTCAGCACGGTCAGGCGCACGGTGCGCAGCCGGGTCGAGGACATGACATTCACAGACAGCTTGCGCAGTCGTGTTCCGGCGGAATAGGACCGCCCGTCGATGTCGCGTTGCAGGAACCCTTCTTCCTCCAGCCGGTGAAACAGCCGGTGGATGGTGGGTTTCGGCAGGCCCAGCACCTCGTTGACGGCGGTGGGTGTCATGGGAACCCCGGCGCGGGCGATCTCTTCCAGCAGCAGCAGCAACCGCAGGTTGGTGGGGATTGCTTTGTCAGAGGTGCTCGCGTCGGGCATGTTATGCGTCTTTCCAGTACTCAGTCAGGCGGGTCAACCGCCCCCTCCCAGACCCGAGAGGATTTCAAACATCCCCCCTCCTGGCAACAATGTGCTGGACAGGGACGGCATCAGCGCGACACCGAACCATACGATCAACAGCGCCACCAGATACATCGTCGCATAACGCAACAACCGGAAGTATGGCACCCCTGTCACGCCCGACGCCACATACAGGTTAAGCCCATAGGGCGGGGTAATGAAGCCGATAGACGCACCCACAAGAAAGATCACCGCGAAATGGATCGGGTCGATGCCCACGGAAACGGCAATCGGTGCCAGGATAGGCGCCAGGATGATCGTGACCGGCAGGGATTCGAGGATCATCCCGGTGACAAAGACGATGGCCATCGAGGTGAAGAGCACCGCGTAGTAGCCGCCCATCCCCGTCACGAAATCACCGATGGTTTCCTTGGCCCCGAGGGAGGACAGAACCTGCTGCATCGCCACGGAAACCGCGATCAGCGGCACCAGAATGCCGGTGATCTGGGCAGAACGTGACACGACAGATGGCAGTTGCGGCAGGGTGAATCCTTCGACCACGATCATCGACAACAGGCTTCTTTCGTTCACCGGCTGGTCCGCCGCACTGCCCATGATCTTGTTGAGCGGATAGCTGATGAGACCCACGATGATACAGAAGCCGACGGTGACGCCCGCCGCTTCGGTCGGGGAAAACTTGCCGGTGTAGATGCCCCACAGGACCAGACCGATGGCGAAGAAGCCCAGCCAGGCGCCCACGGCGGTCTTGAACACCCGCCAGGGGCTGAGGGTGATCAGGAAACCCCATTTGTTGACGTAGCAGATGATGAAAGCGGCGATCATCATGCCCAGCACCATCAGGCTGCCCGGCACGATGCCCGCGATGAAGAGTTCCGAAATGGGCAGGTTCATCAGAAAGCCGTAGACGATGAAGATGATCGAGGGTGGAATGATGATGCCGACCGTTCCGCCCGCCGCCGCCGTTGCGGCAGAAAAGCGTTCGTCATAGCCGCCCTTGACCATTTCAGGGTGCAGCATCGACCCGATGGTCGCCGTTGTGGCGGAGTTGGAGCCCGAGATGGCCGCGAACAATCCGCAGGCCGCGATGGAAGCCATCGCCAGACCGCCGCGCATCCAGCCCAGACAGGAATAGGCGAAATCCGACAGCCGCCGCGCGATGCCCGATTGGTTGATCAGATCCCCGGTCAGGATGAACAGAGGCATGGCCAGCAGGGCAAAGCCCTTGTTGAAGACGTTCAGCAGTTCGTTCCCGGTGTTGTCGAGCGGCAGGCCAATGACAAAGCTGCAGCCGATGACCCAGTAGAAGATGACCAGCAGCACGGGCGTGCCCAGCATGAAGAAGATCGTGACCCCGATAGAGATCAGCGTGACCCAGGTTCCGTCCGACATCATACGTCTCCGCCAATAACTGCTTGCTTGAGGATCGGCTGGCCGGATCTGTAGCTGTTCCAGTCCTCCAGCCAGTTGCCGACAACCCTGCCGGACATGAGGGTGAACGCGATGGGCACCGTGATGTAGAACCACCATTTCATCGTGTCATCCACACCGTCGACCAGTTGGAAGTTGTCGGCGGAATAAACCGTGAAGCGCAGCGAGGTCGTGATCGCGATCCAGCAGAAACCGAACCAGAGGACAGTGTCGAGGGTCAGGGCGGCCATCTGGCCTGCCGGGCTCATCTTGGTGCGGAATTCGCTGAAGCTGAGGTGGGTGCGCAGACGCACATTATAGGAACATCCGAACCAGGCCATGATCATGAACAGGAAGGGGGGTACGGTCGTGGACCCGGACCACTGATGCGAAAAGACGAACCTGTCGATCACACCCCAAAAGATGATGGCCGCGATCATCAGATAGGTGATCACCGCGATCCCGCGTTCCAGATGCTGGTCCATGAAAGGAAGAAACCTGAAAAACAGGTTCGCCAGTATCCCGCCCAGAAGGGTGACGAAGAAACAGAAAACCCACATCCCGTCGGTGTAGAACGCTTCCCTCATTTCCCAGGCGCTGCCAGCGAAAAGCGCAGGAAATATGGCAGCAAATTCGGCCCAGATCGACATCAAAGTATCCCCCTATACCCTTGTCTTGCACCATCCTCCCCGATGGCGCGTTCGAAAGGGGTCGGCTTTCGTTGAAAAGCCGACCCCTTCGTCAGTTTAATCCCGGATGGATCAGGCTTTCCACCAGCGGCGGGGCTCCACATTCTCGGCCAGCATATCCTTGGGGATCTCGCGCGCGATATTGTAGATTTCCTGATAGGTGTCGTGACCCCCGGACCAGCCGTTCAGGCGCGCGCGCCAGTCTTCCCAAAGCTGGGGCTGGAATTCGGGCGAACACATTTCCTCGGCCATCTTGATCTGATCGTCGGGCAATGTCGCCACGCGGACGTTGTTCTGCGCAAAGATCGTGTTCGGCCCCTGTGGGTTCGACGCACCGACGGTGTTGACCAGCGCCGCTTCGTTCGCGGCCTGGACGTGGACCTGCGCCAGATAGGCCGATTCCATCACCGCGTCCTGCAACTCTCCGCCAAGACTGTCGAAGGCAGACGCGGACATTGCCGTGTGTTCCGTGCCGCAGAAGAACTTGAGATCGACAGACTGTGACACGACGGGCGACATGTTTGCATAGGCCACGGCAGAGGCCCATGTCTCCGCGCCGTCGATCAGCCCCTGCTTGAGACCGTCAAGCGTTTCTTCCCAGGCCACAGGCACCGGGTTCAGGTTCAGCGCTTCCATTGCGATGCGGCCCAGTTGGGTGCCGGTCACGCGGTTCTTGGTGCCGAACATTTCTTCCAGCGTGGTGATGGTCGGCGCGTCGGCCCATTTCAGACCCATCTGGATGCCGCGCAATTCGCAGTGGCTGAACAGGAACTTCAGGCCGTGGCGTTTCTCGTAGGGGTCCCGCAGCAGCTTCTGCGAATCAGGGTGATAGAGGAAATGGTACTGCGCGGCGCGGGACGGGAACATGTAGGCATAGTCGAGCACGTTCAGATACGGCGCGCCACCGGCGGAGTTCTGGGTGGACGCGGCATAGATTTCGACGATGCCCTGCTGGGTCTTCTCGACGCAGGAGGTCTGACCGCAGATCTGGTTGTCGCCGATGAATTCAACGCGGATTTCACCGTCTGTGCGGCTTTCCAGATCGCGGGCAAATTCAAGGCAACCGGCGCGTTCGATCAGAAGGTTACGCTCGTTGAAGCCCGAGGCACCGAACTTGAAGGTGAACTTCGGCTCTTTCGCAAAGCGCTTTTCATAGCTCGATTCAGCCGCCGTCGCCAGATTGGCAAGGCTCATCGCGCCACCGAAGCTGCCGGCGGCCAGCAGCGTTGAGGACAGGCCATATTGGCCCGCCACTTTGAACAGATCGCGGCGCGAAATGCCTTTGAGTTTATCAGTTACCTTCATTGTGTTTCCTCCCGGTTGAAGTGGTCAGTCAATTAATGAGACTTTTTGTTTCAAAAAAGACTAGCTTGATTCAGGTCACCTGTATAGAATTTTCTTCAAGGGGAGAGGAAATTGCATGGACGCTGACTTTATCGTTGTCGGGGCTGGTTCGGCGGGGTGCGTATTGGCCAATCGGCTCAGCGCGGACCCGAAGACCAAGGTCATCCTGCTGGAAGCAGGGGGCCGCGACATCAATCCGTGGATTCACATTCCGGTCGGGTATTTCAAGACGATCCACAATCCGTCCGTAGACTGGTGTTACAAGACCGAACCCGATCCGGGCCTTAACGGGCGGTCGATCGAATGGCCGCGCGGCAAGGTTCTGGGCGGCTCATCCTCGCTGAATGGATTGCTTTACGTGCGCGGACAGCCACAGGATTACGACCGCTGGCGACAGATGGGCAATCCCGGTTGGGGCTGGGACGACGTGCTGCCGCTGTTCAAGAGGGCCGAGAACAACGAGCGTGGTGCGGACGAGTTTCACGGCAACGAAGGGCCGCTGTCCGTCTCCAACATGCGCATCCAGCGCCCGATCACCGATGCCTGGGTCGCGGCCGCGCAGGCGGAGGGATACAAGTTCAACCCCGACTACAACGGGGCGGAGCAGGAGGGCGTCGGTTTCTTCCAGCTGACATCACGCAACGGGCGCAGGTGCAGCGCGGCGGTGGCCTATCTGAACCCGGTCAAGAAACGGCCCAACCTGCAAATCATCACGCATGCGCAGGTGGACAAGGTGACGATAGAAGGCAAGCGGGCGACCGGCGTTCTCTATACCGACCGCAGCGGCAAACAGCATCGTGTGGCGGCGCGGCGCGAAGTGATCCTGTCGGGCGGGGCGATCAACTCTCCCCAGCTTTTGATGCTGTCGGGTATCGGAGAAGCCGATCAGCTGTCCGAACACGGCATTGCCGTGCAAAAGGATCTGCACGGTGTCGGCAAGAACATGCAGGACCATCTGCAGGCGCGGCTGGTTTATAAATGCAATGAGCCAACGTTGAACGACGAGGTTTCGACGCTTTATGGCCAGGCGCGGATCGGGCTGAAATACCTGATGTTCCGCTCCGGCCCCATGACGATGGCCGCCAGCCTTGCCACCGGGTTCATCAAGACGCGGGATGATCTGGAAACCCCGGACATCCAGTTTCACGTGCAGCCCCTGTCGGCGGAGAATCCCGGCAAGGGGGCCGACAAGTTTTCGGCCTTCACCATGTCGGTCTGCCAACTGCGCCCTGAAAGCAAGGGCGAGATCCGGCTGGCCAGCGCGAAACCGCGCGACTATCCCCGCATCATTCCCAACTATCTGTCCACCAAGACGGATTGCGACACCGTGGTCGCCGGTGTGAACATCGCAAGGCGCATTGCCCGGAATGCCCCCCTGACCTCCAAGATATCGGAGGAGTTTCGCCCTCACGCCAGTCTCGACATGGACGATTACGATGCCACGCTGGACTGGGCGCGCAACAATACGGCCTCGATCTATCACCCGACGGGCACCTGCAAGATGGGCAGCGATGGTGCAGCGGTGGTGGATGCAAGGCTGCGGGTGCATGGGATCGCGGGCCTTCGCGTGGCGGATTGTTCGATCATGCCCGAAATCGTTTCGGGCAACACCAATGCCCCGGCGATCATGATCGGGGAAAAGGCCAGTGACCTCATTCTGGAAGACGCCCGCGTCTGATCAGAATTGGCGCGGGGCAAGGCCCGCATGAAACCAGCGGAGATAGGTGTAGATCGAAAAGACGGGTCGCCCGATGGCCGCGGCGATGTCTGCTGCGTATGGAACCATGTTGGTGCATTCAAGGATCAAGGCACCGATGTCTGCGTCCTGCGCAATCAGGTCACGCGCGGCGGCGACCATCTCGGCCCGTGCGGCATCCACGTTCAGGGTCGTCTGATTGCGGAGGATGGCGGCGGCAAAGCTGCTGCCGTCCATGCCCTTGATGGGTGTTCCGTGCGGCACTCCCGCCGCTGCCAGATGCGCGTCGCTCAATGTCGCTGCTGAAATGGTCAGCACGCCGAGCCGTTTGCCCGGTGCAAGCATCGGCATGATCTGGCCTGCCTGCTCAAGAGCGGAGGCCGCGACAGGCACCCCGAGTGCCGCCGCCAGCCGGGGCCGGATGAGGGAGAGAAACCCGCAGGTCGTCGCGATGCCGGTACAGCCATCGCGCACCAGCGCATGGCCCTTTTCGATGAACGCCTCGACGAACGGCTCCATATCCTCGCAAACGATCGCCTGCGGCGTCGCCCCTGCGACCACGCCGTATTGCACCGCAAAGGGCCATGTCCCCGCATTGCCGACATCCCCCATGATGCGTGGAAAGCGCGTGTCCAGCATCAGGATGCCCAGAAGTGGTTTCGTCGTGTCGGTCATCCGAGGATCATTGAGGGTTTGCCGAGGATCGGACAAGTGGAAAGACTGACGATGACAATTTGTAAACATTTTGTTGATGTTTTGAATTTCTCTGCCAAAGTGCCATCAGGAGAATCGTCTATTGTCATGCGTTGCCCTGTCAGGATGCCTTGAATGAACCGCCATGTCGTTGTGATCGGCGCGGGGATCGTCGGTGTCTCTACCGCCATCTGGTTGCGCCGGGCCGGGGTCGACGTGACGGTCATTGACCGTGGCGCGCCGGGAACAGGAACATCGCACGGCAACGGCGGCATTCTGGCGTCTTGCGCGATGGTGCCTGTGACCGGACCGGGGCTGCTGGGCAAGGCACCGGGTATGCTGCTCGATTCGGAATTTCCACTTTTCATGCGCTGGGGCTATCTGCCGAAACTGCTGCCCTGGCTGCGCAAGTACCTCTCAAACGCCAATGATGCCGACACCCGGCGCATCGCGCTTGGGCTGACCTCGATCGTCGGCGACTCCGTCGAGCAGCACAAGAGCCTGTGCAACGATCTGGGTCTGGGCGATTGGGTGACGGAAAGCGATTACAGCTTTGCCTATGCCGACCGGTCGAAGTTCGAGGCCGAAAATTATGTGTGGGAATTGCGCCGCGAGGCGGGATTCGTGCCGGAGGTGATCGAAGGACAGGACGTGCGCGATTTCGAACCCGCGCTTGGGCCAGAGATCACCTGTGTGGCGCGGATGAAGAACCACGGGTACATCCGCAGTCCCGGCGGCTATGTGCAGGCGTTGGCACGCGCGTTTCAAAAGATGGGTGGCACGGTCATGCAGGCCGAGGTCAAGGATTTCGACCTGAGCGGCGGGTCTGTCAGCGCCGTGCAAACCACCCAAGGCACAGTGAATTGCACCGAGGTGGTACTGGCCACGGGTGTCTGGTCCAAACCGATGATGGCCAAGCTTGGTCTGAATGTGCCGCTGGAATCCGAGCGGGGCTATCACATTGTCTTCGAAGGAGCGACCGGCGGACCGTCGAACCCCTTCATGATCGCCAGCGGCAAATTCGTGGCGACGCCGATGGAACAGGGGCTGCGCTGTGCCGGGATCGTCGAATTCGGCGGGCTCGCGGCCGGTCCTTCCAAAGCGCCGCTGGCGTTGTTGCGGCGGCAGGCGGCGGTGGCCTTTCCACATCTGAAGGCCACGAATGAGATCGAATGGCTGGGCCATCGTCCCGCACCATCCGACAGCCTGCCTCTGATCGGGCAGGTCGGGGACACGAAAGTCTTTACCGCCTTCGGACACCATCACATCGGGTTGACGGGCGGGCCAAAAACGGGCCGACTGGTCGCCGGATTGATCACCGGGGCGCAGGTCAATACGGACCTCGCACCCTACCATCCACAGCGCTTTGCCTGAACTGCGCAATAATAACCAACCTGGGAGACGACCATGAAACTGACCGACAAACTGATGACAGGTGCGGCAAGCATCGCCATCGCCGTAACCGGCGCGCTGCCTGCGCTGGCGGCAGAGAAGTGGGATATGCCGATGGCCTATTCCGCGACCAATTTCCATTCCGAAAACGGTGTGGCCTTTGCCGATTGCGTGCGCACCGCCACCAATGGGGACATCGACATCACCGTCCACGCGGGCGGTTCCTTGTTCGCGGGCGCGGACATCAAGCGCGCGATCCAGACCGGCCAGGTGCAGATCGGCGAACGTCTGCTGTCCGGTCACCAGAACGAAAGCGCGATCTTCGGGTTCGACAGCATCCCGTTCCTCGCGCCATCCTTCGAGGACAGCGAACGGCTTTGGCAAGCGGCCAAGCCTTCCATCGAAAAGGTGCTGGAAGAGCAGGATCTCCATCTGCTCTACAACGTGCCATGGCCGCCACAGGGGCTGTATTTCAAGAAGGAAGTGAATTCGGTCGAAGACATGGCCGGTGTGAAATTCCGGTCCTACAACAACACCACTGCACGTCTGGCGGAACTGACAGGCATGGCGCCGGTCACAGTCGAGGCCGCAGAAGTCAGCCAGGCGTTCGCCACCGGTGTGGCCGAGTTGATGATTTCTTCGGGTGCGACAGGGTATGATCAGAAGGTCTGGGAAAGCCTGACGCATTTCTACGAAGTCGACGCCTGGCTGCCGCGCAACTACGTGATGGTCAACGCAGGCGTCTGGGACTCCGTTTCCGATGCCAACAAGACCGCGATCAACACCTGCGCATCCGAAGCAGAGGCACGCGGTTTGCAGGCGTCCAAGGATTATACGCAGTTCACATATGACGGCCTGAAAGAAGGCGGCATGACGGTTCAGCCTGCAAGTGAAGAGCTGATGAACGGTCTGCGTGAAATCGGTGTGACCATGACGGATGAATGGCTCGAGGCCGCCGGCGACGAAGGCAAGGCCCTCGTCGATACATACAAGGCGAGCAACTGACCCACGTCGGTTGAAACAACGTCGCGGCCCGTCCGGGGCCGCGACATCTGACGGCAACATGAGCAACCGGGGGGCTGTTCGCATGTCACTGCTGCGCAAGACACTCAATCTGCTGTACCAGGGCGCGGGCGCCCTCGCGGCGCTTTGCCTGATCGCGATACTTCTGCTGATCGTGGCGCAGATGGTCGCCCGCTGGACCGGCCTCGTCTTTCCGGGTGCTGCAAGTTATGCCGGATATGCGATGGCCGCGGCCAGCTTTCTGGCCTTTGCCAATGCGCTGAACCGGGGCGCGCATATCCGTGTGTCCATCCTGCTGAACGCCGTACCGCCCCGCGCCAAATGGCTGCTCGAGCTGTGGTGCTTTGGCCTTGGCACCGCCATCGCCGCCTACTTCAGCTACTACGCCTATTGGTTCGTCTTCTGGTCGTGGAAGTTCAAGGAAGTCAGCCAGGATCAGGATGCGACCCAGCTGTGGATTCCGCAGTCCATCATGTTCGTCGGCGGCTGCATCCTGACCATCGCGCTGCTCGACAACCTGCTGCACGTCATTTTCAAAGGCGATCACCGCATCGTCCGCGATACGTTGGAAAGCCACGGGGAATAGCACCATGACCGAAATCTACGCCATCGTCCTGTTCCTCTTTGTGCTGTTCCTGCTCTTGGGCACCGGCGTCTGGGTCGGCCTTGCGCTGATGGGTGTCGCATGGGTGGGCATGGAACTGTTCACCACGCGGCCCGTCGGGGACGTGATGATCACCACCATCTGGGCCTCGTCGTCGTCTTGGACGCTGACCGCCTTGCCGCTGTTCATCTGGATGGGCGAAATCCTGTACCGTACGCGGCTGTCCGAGGATATGTTCAAGGGTCTGTCCCCGTGGCTGGCCCGTCTGCCCGGCGGGCTGGTGCACACCAATATCGTGTCCTGCACGGTCTTTGCCGCCGTCTCGGGCTCGTCCGCCGCCACGCTGACGACCGTGGGCAAGATGGCGATCCCGGAATTGCGCGCGCGGAACTACCCCGAAAAGATGGTGATCGGAACGCTGGCCGGGGCCGCCACCCTGGGTCTGATGATCCCGCCGTCGCTGGCGTTGATCGTCTACGGCGTGACGGTCAACGAAAGCATCACGAAACTGTTCTTTGCGGGTGTTTTTCCGGGCCTCGTGCTGGCGGGCATGTTCATGGCCTATGTCGCTTTCGTCAGCGTGACGTCCAAGGACTGGAACCCGACGGTCGAACGCGGCATGAGCTTTTCGGACAAGCTGGCCAATTCACGCTTTCTGTTGCCGGTATTCGGCCTGATCACCGTTGTGATCGGTTCGATGTACGCAGGCCTTGCCACGGCAACCGAAGCGGCCGCGATTGGTGTGATCGGCTCGCTGGTGCTGGCGCTTCTGCAAGGCTCGCTGAACTGGTCGAGTTTTGTTGCCAGCCTGATGGGGGCCACCCGCACCTCGGCGATGATCGCGCTGATCCTTGCGGGGGCGGCGTTTCTGAAACTGTCGATGGGTTTTACCGGCCTGCCCCGGTCACTGGCCGATGGCATCGCCGCGATGGAGCTGACGCGCTTTCAGCTGCTGATGGCCTTGCTGGTCTTCTACATCATTCTGGGGATGTTCCTTGATGGTATTTCCGCCATCGTGCTGACCATGGCCGTGGTCGAACCGATGGTGCGCGGCGCGGGTATTGATCTGATCTGGTTCGGCATCTTTGTCGTCGTGGTGATCGAGATGGCCCAGATCACACCGCCCATCGGTTTCAATCTGTTCGTTCTTCAGGGCATGACGGATCACGAGATGGGATACATCACCAAGGCCGCACTGCCGATGTTCGGGATCATGGTGCTGATGGTCTTCGTGCTGATCTGGTTCCCCGAAATCGCGACCTGGCTGCCGGAAAACATGCGCAGCGGTCCCGGTTAAAGGCGTGTCGGATGCACAAAATCCTCTGGCTCGCCTCGACCCACGCGCGGGCCTGTCTGATGATCGGGCTGGCGGCTGGCTTGCTGCTGCCGGGTCTGGCGGCACTGCTGGTGCCGTGGCTGCCGCACATGGTGGCGGTTCTGTTGACGGTGACGGCGTTGCGCATCGGGCACCGGGCGGCGCTGGGCGCGGTGAGCGATCTGCGCTGGGGGCTGGGCTCGGTTCTTGCGCTGCAACTGGCGGTGCCGCTCATCCTGCTGGGCCTGCTGTCACTGGGTGGCGTCGGCGACACACCTGCGGCACTGGCGATCGTGCTGACCTCCGCCGCTCCGGCGATTACCGGAAGCGTCAATCTGGCGCTTCTGCTCCGGCTCGACGCGGGTCGGATGATGCAGATACTGGTGCTGGGCACGGCGGCCTTTCCGCTGACCGTTCTGCCGGTTCTGGCGTTTCTACCGCAGGTCGGACCTGCCCCGCAGGTGGTCTGGGCGGCGCTCAATCTGCTGTTGATCATCGTGCTGGCCACCGGACTTGGCTTTGCCCTGCGCGACCGGCTGTTTCCCGCACCGACCGTCAGCCAGATCAAGGCCCTCGATGGGCTGTCGGTGCTGGCATTCTCTGCCATCGTCGTCGGGCTGATGGCCGCGCTCACCCCCGCCCTGCTGCGCGATCCATGGCTGGTGGCGCGCTGGGCGCTTCTGGCTTTCGCCATCAGTTACCTTTTGCAACTGCTGACGCTCATTGCCCTGCGCCGCAGCGCCCTGCGCCTTGTCGCGGGGCCGCTGGCCATCGGCGCGGGCAACCGCAATATCGCGATCTTTCTGGTGGCTTTGCCTGCCGATGTTCTGGCGCCACTGATGATCTTCATCGGCTGCTGGCAGCTGCCGATGTACCTCACGCCGATGCTCTTGCCACGGCTCTACAGATGGGCCCTGACCGATGACTGACTGGCCGAAAATCCGAAGCGTCGGCGTTTCCGGCGTGCTTGTCACCTTTGCCGGGGCCATGTCGGAACCAGCGAACCGCGCCGCTCTGGCCTTTCGCGCCGCAGTGGAGGCGCAGGACTGGCCGGAGGTGCGGGAGACGAGCACCTCTCTGGTCTCCACCTATCTGGAGGTCGATCTGGCCACGACCCGGCCGGAGGACATGACCGAAAGGCTGGATGATCTGCTGGGCAGCCGCGACTGGCTGTCCGCCGATCTGCCCGAGGGCCGCACCTTGTGGCGCGTGCCCACGGTCTACGGCACCGATCTGGCACCGCAACTCGAAGAAGCCGCGAAGGTCGCAGGGGTCGATCCGGATGCAGCGATTGCCGAGATTTCCGGCTCCCGCGTGCGGGTGCTGACCATCGGCTTTGCGCCCGGTCAGCCCTACATGGGGGAGCTGTCACGGACATGGGACATTCCGCGCCAGCAGGGGCTGACAAAGTCGGTGCCGCCCGGTGCGCTTGTGATCGCGATCCGGCAATTGATCGTGTTTACCAATGCCGCGCCGACGGGGTGGCGGCACATCGGTCAAACCGCCTTTGGCACCTTCCTGCCAGACAGTGATCGGCCTTTCACATTGGCCCCCGGAGACGAGCTGACCTTCCCGGCCATATCCAAGGCGGAATACGAGCGGATCAAGGCGAAAGACACCTCCGGTCTGGGCGGTGCCACGCGGGAGACGCTGACATGAGCGCGCATCTGACGATCACCGAAGCCGGACCCGCGTTGAGCCTGCAAGACATGGGCCGAAGCGGCTACCGTGCGCAGGGTCTGACGGTCGGCGGTGCTGCGGACCGCATGGCGCTTTACGAAGGGGCGGCGCTCTTGGGCCAGGACCCTGCCTGCGCCGTGATCGAAATGGCAGGCTCCGGTGGAACATTCACACCCGACACCGATATGCGCATCGCCCTGACAGGGGCGCAGATGACCGCCAAGATCGACGCGGAACCGGTGGTCTGGAATGCCAGCCACCTGCTGCCCGCCGGTGCCAAGCTGGTGATCGGTGGCGCGCGAAATGGCAGTTACGGCTATCTGCACGTCGGCGGCGGGATCGACACACCAAAGGTGATGGGGGCGCGCAGCAGCCATCTGGCGGGCGGGATCGGCGCGCTTTTGCAAAGCGGCGAGTGTCTTCCCATCGGGCCGGACAAGGGCCGCGATGTGGCAATGACCTTGCCAGCTTCGGACCGGTTCGGCGGCGGCAAGGTGCGGCTGGTCAAATCCATGCAGACGGACAATTTCAGCGCCGACACGATCAAACGTTTCACGCAAACCACGTTCCGCCGCGATGCCCGCGCCAACCGGATGGGCGTGCGCATGGACTTCGACGGACAAGGGTTCGCGACCGCCGATCAGTTGAGCATCGTGTCCGAGGTGGTCGTGCCCGGTGATATCCAGATAGCCGGTGACGGTGCACCTTATGTGTTGATGTATGAATGCCAGACCACAGGCGGTTATCCCCGGATCGGCACGGTTCTGCCCTGCGATCTGCCGCGGGTGGCGCAGGCACAGACAGGGGCGGCGCTGTGCTTTGAGTTTGTGGAAATGGACGAAGCGGTTGCGTTGCAGCTCCGGTATCTGGCGGAAGCGAAGGCGTTGGCGTCAAAGGTCGTGCCCCTGGTGCGCGATCCGGCGATGATCCGCGATCTGCTGGGGTATCAGCTGATCAGCGGCGCGGTCTCGGCCCGCGCCAATCCCTTTGAGACGGAGGAAAAATAGATGGCGACTGTCGATCTGAACGCCGACATGGGCGAGAGTTTCGGTGCCTGGAAGATGGGGGATGACGCCGCTTTGCTGCGCATCGTGACCTCGGCCAACATTGCCTGTGGCGGTCACGCGGGCGATGCGGATGTGATGGCGGCCACCCTGCGGCTTGCCCATGAAAACGGTGTCGGCATCGGGGCGCATCCGGGGTTCATGGACATCGCGGGCTTTGGCCGCAACCGGATGTCGGTGCCCAGGAAGACCCTGCAAAATCAGGTGCGGTATCAGGTAGGTGCCGCGCTTGGCATGGCGCGGGCGGTCGGGGCGAAGGTGCGGCATCTGAAGCTGCACGGCGCGATGGCCAACATGAGTTCGGAAGACGAGGGAATGGCGCGGGATCTGTACGAAGCAGCGCTCAGCGTGGATCCGGACCTCATCATCATGGTACTGGCGGCGACCGCCCAGCAAAGTGCGGCAGAGGCGCTGGGCTGTGCCTGGGCGGGCGAGATCTTTGCCGACCGGGCCTATAACGACGATGCGACGCTGGTGGACCGGTCGTTGCCCGGTGCGGTGATCCACGACGCGGAATTGGCGGGCAAGCGGATGGTCGAGATGGTGAAGGCAGGTGCCATCATCACCGAAAGCGGCAAGCATATCGAAACCCGCATCGACACGATCTGCCTGCACGGCGATACCGCAGAGGCGGTGCAGATCGCCGGCGCGGTGCGCAGCCAGCTCGAGGCGGCAGGCATATCCTTGGCCCAGTTCGGCGCGCGGCGTTAGTTCTTGACGTAGCCCGCGACGACCTGCAGCAGCTTGTAGGCGGTGCGGGCATCGGTGCCGACCACGTCCAGAAACTCCTGCGCACCGATCCGCAGGCATGTCAGGTCGGTTGCCGCCCGCATGTCGAGCGCGCGCGGTTCGTTGCGGATCAGACCCAATTCTCCCACCAGCTTGCCGGGGCCGGAGGTGGTGATCAGGATGTCGTCTTCTCCCTCCACCGGCAGCAGCAGATCAGCGGTGCCTTCAACCACCAGATAGGCACCACTGGACGGATCGTCGTCCTTGTGGAACACATATTCGCCCGCTTTGGCGTTGTACCACCGCGCACCAAACGCCAGCAGCCGCAGCTGCTTGCGGGCGAGACCTGAGAACAGGTCCGTCTGCTCGATCGCCCTGAGTTTGCGGGCCAGATCGGCGCTCACTGTATTGTCCTCATCGGCGGCTACCTCCGGGGCGACATTCGAAATCCGCCCCTGTTGCAACACGAACTTTGCGTCGAAGGTGGCGTTTTCGTCAATGCTGCGTTCCAGACGGAGGATCGTGGCGTTGGGCAGCAGACCGCGCAGCCTGTCGTGCAGGCCCGCGCGGGTCGGCGCGTCAAAGCTCGACAGCACGTTATCGAGGATCAGGATATCGGGCCGTTTGATGGTCGCGCGGCTGATGGCCAGCGTTTCTGTCAACAGCACGGGCAGGTTGGTGCCCCCCAGCGACAGCGGCACGTCGAAGATCAGGTTCAGCACCAGACCTTCGAGCTTGGCGTCATACAGCGCCTCCACAACGATCCGGCGCAGATCGTCGGCCTTGCCGCCGGCGGTTTCGACGATCTTGCCAAAAAGCGCGTTTTCCAGAACGGTCATGCCCGCGACCGGCGCATCGGCGCGGATCGGGTTCATGACTTCCGCAAGGCTGTCCTGAAGGGCGGCGCTGTGTTGCTTGCGCAGCGCCAGCACACGTTCGATGATGTGCGCCGGGAAGGCAGAGCCGAGCTTTTCCGCCGGGATCGCGAAGGTCACGGCAAGCAGGGCCGCCTTGTCCGCCGTGCTCAATGTCTCGCCGCTGGCCTGTTTCTGACGCAGACCAACCGCGGCCTCGAAAACCGCAGGATCGAGGCCAAGCTTGCGGAAGAGGGGATGATCGGTGCCGTCGACGCCGAAGGTCTGGCGCAGCAGGTTGACCATATCGACGGCCAACTGCAGCAGGTCCGTTTCCAGATCAAGCGTCTACCAGCAGTTCCATGAAATCGGTCTGTTGAACCAGAATTTCGGGCGTGATGCGCTGGCGCGGCGTCGCAAAGATCAGGTTTTCTGCGACGGGCAAGGCGGTGTTGAACCGCTCCGGATCAAAGAAATGGACCTGTTTGCCCAGTCCTGCACCGGTGATGTTGCGCCTGACCTCGTCGCGCACGTCGACAAGCGCTTTGGCCAGCCTCGTGTGAACAGCCGGGTCGAACCGCTGGTCCATGCCGCGAATGAACAGCAGGCGGTCGATCTGCATTCCCTTGATCAGGTCGAGCCACCAACTGCGCAGGTCGGCTTCGTCCTGAAGATCCAGTTCCTTGAAATCGAACCAGTTGCCCTCGGATGCCTCGGTGCTGTTGCCGGCGCGCAGGCTTTCGCGGGCGTCGGGGGTGTCGGGCGGATCAGAGACAAGGTTCATGCGGAGCGGCAGAACGATGTTGTCGCCGTAGCTGCCCAGAAACATCACCGGACGCGAGGTGGCGTATCCCATACGTTTGGCGATCGTGGCTTGATGCACGGTCGCCAGATCGTGGTCACCCACATGAATTTTCCCCGCAGCGGGGACAACCTCGCGCAGGATCACTTCAGCCAGGGCGCGGCGGTCTTCGTCGTCAGGTGCAGTGATGGCGACAGTGCTGCCCTGGGCAAAGGTGACGTTGATCTCGTCCAGCACCGGGTTGCCGTCTTCGTCCTGAACGCTGATGTCGGTCAGAACCAGATCGCCGTTCAGACGGGGCACCGTGCCGGGGTTTTCGGCGAACATCGCCTCGTTCACCATCCCATTGGGGGCAAAGCGTTCCGTGATGATTTCCCAGCGCAGGGACATATCCTGTGACTGGTTGTAGTAGGCCAGCAGTTCCTTCCACGGGCTGGACAGATCCTTGTAGGCTGCCAGCGCCGCGACCAGCGCGCCGACGGTGATCTCACCCTTGATCGCCAGATAGCCGCCGATGGCATAGAAGAAAAACGGCGTCAGCTGTCCGATGAAGTTGTTGAGAAACTTCATGAAGAACTTCTTCTGGAAAATCTCGAACCGGATCGCATAGAGCCGACCCAGCCGTTCCGAGATCAGCGCCAGCCGGTAGCGCCAGCCGCCGTTCGTGCGCAGGGTGCTGGCACCCGCCGCGCCTTCGCCGATCTCTGCCGCCAGTGCCCGCAACTGGATGACACGTTTCTTGTTCAGCAGGTTGATCTGACGCTGCAACTTGGGGATCAGCCATGCCTGCAGCGGGATCAACGCACAGGCCGCAATCCCGAATGCAATGCTTTGCAGAAAGAGAAACACCAGGATCGTCAGCATCTGCCCCGCTTGCAGCACAGGCTGTGCGACGGCGTCGCCCATCAGCCCGCCCATCGGTTCGGATTCCGACGTCACCATGCTGACCAGCTCGCCCTGGCTGGTGCGTTCGAAATAGGGGGCCGGAAAGCGCAGGATGCGCGCGATCAGCGTATAGCGCAGACGCCGCAAAAGCCGCTCGGCCAACACGCCTTTCATGGTGTTGATGCGCATCTTCATGAGGCCATGCGCAAAGACCGACAGCAGAAAGATGCCACAGAGAATCATCAGAAAGGTGATCTGATCCACCTGATAACCGTAGACGTCGATCACGTCCGATGACGCGCCGATGGCATCGTTGATGATCCGCTTGGGCAGTTCCAGTGTCAGATAAAGCAGGGGAAACAACGTCAGCGTGACAATCAGCAGAACAAGCTGATCGCGCCGTGAGTATTTCCAGATAAAGGCAAAAAGTGAGGGTTCGATGAAATCAATCCAGACGTCAAAACGGAAGTGGACAATGCAACAGGCTTAGCAACAGGGCCGCTGCGAAATCAAATGATTTGCGACCAGAGCGTAATTCATTAGGATTGCATGAAAGGAGAGACGATCTTGGATACGGCTTTGCAGACGGCGCTTTTACTGCTGGTCCTGCTACAGATTAAGCACCTGATTGCGGATTTCTTTCTGCAGACCCCGCGCATGTTGACGGGGCGTGCCGTCTATCTGCACTTGGGCAGGGTGGAACACGCCGGGCTTCATGCCATCCTGTCCCTGATCATCTTTCTGCTGCTCGGCGCGCCGCTTGGCTTTGTCGTGGGCCTGTGTGTCGCGGAGTTCTTGCTGCATTTCCACATCGACTGGCTCAAGGGGTATCATGCCGAGATCAAGCAGTATCGCCCGGACGAGGCCGGGTATTGGTACGCTTTCGGGGTGGATCAATTGCTGCACCAGCTGACCTATGTCGGGATGGTCTGGGTCTGGGCGGCCTATCTGGTCTGACGGAAAGGGCAGTCGGGCGGAGCGCCCTTTCCGATTTGTTCTCGACGTTTTTGATTACAGGCTCGCATCCAGGGCAGCGAGGATCGCATCGCCCATCTCGGTCGTGCTGATCGGTGTGCCGCCATCCGGGCCCATCAGGTCGGCGGTGCGGGCACCATCGGCCAGAACCTTTTCCACGGCCTTTTCCAGACGCGTCGCCTCTTCACCCTGATCGAAGGAATAGCGCAGCGCCATCGCAAAGCTGAGCGTGCAGGCAATCGGGTTCGCCTTGCCCTGACCCGCGATGTCGGGGGCGGAGCCGTGAACGGGCTCGTACAGCGCCTTGGGACGGCCATCGGCATTGGGCGCACCCAAGGAAGCGGAGGGCAACATGCCCAGCGAGCCGGTCAGCATCGCGGCGCAGTCAGAAAGGATGTCGCCGAACAGGTTGTCGGTCAGGATGACGTCGAATTGCTTGGGCGCACGAACCAGCTGCATCGCGCCGTTGTCGGCGTACATGTGGCTCAGTTCGACGTCGGGGTAATCCTCATCGTGGACCTTCTGGACGACCTCGCGCCACAGGATGCCCGATTCCATCACATTGGCCTTCTCCATCGAGCAGACCTTGTTGCTGCGCTTGCGGGCCAGTTCGAAAGCGGATCGTGCGACGCGGTCGATCTCGCTTTCGGTGTAGCGCTGGGTGTTGATGCCGACGCGCTCGTTGCCCTCCTCGAAGATGCCGCGCGGTTCGCCAAAGTAGACGCCCGAGGTCAGTTCGCGGACGATCATGATGTCGAGCCCCGAGACGATCTCTTTCTTGAGCGACGAGAAGTCGGCCAGCGCGTCGAAACACTGCGCCGGGCGCAGGTTGGAGAACAGGTCCATCTCCTTGCGCAGGCGCAGCAATCCGCGCTCGGGCTTCACGCTGAAATCAAGGTTGTCGTATTTCGGGCCACCCACGGCGCCCAGCAGAACCGCGTCCACCTCAAGCGCACGGGCCATCGTGTCGTCATGCAGGGGCGTGCCGTGTTTGTCATAGGCCGCGCCACCGACAAGGTCATGCTCCACATCGAAGGGCAGGTCGCGCTTGGCTCCGAACCAGTCGATGATCCGTGTGACCTGTCCCATCACTTCGGGACCGATGCCGTCACCGGCGAGGATAAGCAAAGTTGGGTTGGCCATGGGACGCTCCTTGAGAAAACTGTTTCAGGCGGCGTAGCGTGATGGCCGCGAAGGGTCAAGAAGACCTAGCGCGTGAGGTCCACCCATATCAGGGAGTGACGGCTGATGGCGGGGTTTCGCGGCCTGACCGCCGCGTCCGTTACGGTCCAGTCGGCTGAGGGCAGCACATAGTCCACACGCAGCGGTCCGGTCTGATCCCATGTGACGGTGGGCTGATCCGGCAGCGGATCCTGCAACCGCGGATCGGCCAGCAGGCTTTGCATGGCGCGGCCCATGCCGTCGCCCCGGGTCGGGTCGAGGTTTGCGTCACCGACGAGGATGAACCGGCGCTCGGGCGGCGGGTCGAACCGGCCGTCCAGGATAATGGGACCAAAACACTGTCTCGTCATGGTTGCGCCTGCCGTTGCGGTCTTCGGGGCCGTCAAAGACGGGAGGCGTCGCGTGATAGGTCAGAATGGACAGGCGTCCCAATGCGGGATGTTCGATGGGGACGACCCAATGGCCGTGGGACGAGAGACGCTGGATCGCCTGCGCATCTTCGGACGGAAAAGGGGCCCCGGCTTGCGAAGGCAAGAGCGCACCCGGCAGATCGCGCCACAGCAGGGCAGAGTAATCCTGAACCTCGCGGGCAAGGATCGGATGGCGCGACAGGATCGCGATATGCCCTTGTCCGTAGAACCGTGCAAACCCCTGCGCGTCCCCCGGTCCGCCGGTCCGGCCGTCTCCATCCAGATCGAGGTCGGTCATCAGCCCGCCGTTGGGGGGTGCCGCGAATCTGTAAGGGTAGGGGGCACCGGACTTTTCAAGGGCATCGGCCAGGGCCGCGAGTGCGGTGTTCTGCAGGTCATAGTCGATGCCTTGCAGGACAAGGATATCCGGATCGACGCTGGCGATTTCCGCGATCAATGCGGTGATCTGCGGATCATCACCGCTCAGAATATCGCGGAGCAGGAGGCCGGGGCCCTTGCGCGCGGCTTCGGTGTTGAAGGTCGCCACCCGCAGCGTGTCAGCGGTGGCGACTGTGGCGAGCAGCCAGATCAGACTGGCAGCGATCAGGCGGCCTGGTAACCATCCTCTGCGGCGGCACTGGCGTAGGCCCGGCGGCGCTTGTCCTCGATCATCTCTGCCACCCGGCCCATCGCGATGCCGCGCATGATCATGCTGGCGGGAAGGAAGGCCCATGCGCTGAGTGTCCAGATAAGGGTTTGAGCGTTGTCGAGTGAGATCGGGTCTATCAGATCGGCGGCCAGTTTGACCACCGCGGGAATGATGAAGGGCAGCAGGAAACCCAAGGTGACGTTGATCCGCGCATCGCGCTGCAGGCGGGTCAGCACATCGCCCCCGGCGGTGGGATCGAAAAGCGGCAGGTTGATCCAGACGTTGAAGGCGCCCTGACGGGCGGGCCAGCCCAGCACGCGCACCAGCACAAGGAATGCGGTCATGGCGACAAGCGAAACCAGATAGGAGATCCCGGCGGCGGTGCGCACGGAAGACACCAGCGCCGGATCGGCATTCTCCGGCAGCATCAGCACCACAAGGCGCACGGGCGAATAGGGAAAGTCGATGGCGTTGCCCAGGATCGTCCCGATCGAGGTCAGCGCGTTCGTCAGCAAGGTCGGTTCGGTCTGCCCGCGCAGAATCAGGCTGAGCACCAGAACCGTCGTGAACAGGGCGATGAACCGCAGCCTGTTGAAAGGTGGTGCTTCGCGGAATTCGACGATGCTGGGGAAATTGGAATTATACTCGACGAAGGTCATGAACGCGGCCAGCAAGGCCACGAGCACAGTAATCTGCGTTGCATCGCTGGCGACGCCCGGCACCAGAAGTGCAGGTATCACAATCAGCAAAGCCACAAGCAGGCCACGCGCTGCCGCGCCTGTCATCCGTCCAATCACTACACTACCCTTCCAAACTGGCCAGACGCGATGCGTGCCGCGTGCTTGTCCCAACTTGTCGCTCCCGGGAATGTGGGAGCCTGCCTCATTTCTGCCCAATTTGTGCCTTCTTTCGCCATACTGCTCAAGTCACTGGTTAACGATCCGTAAATAGTGGGGCGATTTGAGGGAATGTGTGGTGCGTTCTTGCATCTATTTCAGGGCAGAAAAGAGGCGAAACCCAATATCTTGTGGGCGCTGGCGATGCGCCCACAAGATTCTTGTTAACCGTGTGGTAATGGTCTGAGTGTTCGTTCGACGGGTTTCAGACCCACGGACGGCTTTGCGCGGCCTGCGTCTCGAAGGCGTCGATGGACGCGGCCTTTTCCATGGTCAGACCGATGTCGTCGAGACCGTTCATCAGGCAATGCTTCTTGAAGGAATCGATCTCGAACGAAAACACCTCGCCGTCGGATGTGGTGACGGTCTGCGCCTCGAGGTCGATGGTCATGCGGGCATTGGCGCCTTTTTCCGCATCCTTCATCAGCACGTCGATCTGTTCCTGGGGCAGGGCGATCGGCAAGATGCCGTTTTTGAAGCAGTTATTGTAGAAAATGTCCGCGTAGCTGGGCGCGATCACGCAGGTGATGCCGAAATCCGCAATGGCCCATGGGGCATGCTCGCGGCTTGACCCGCAGCCGAAGTTGTCGCCCGCGACAAGGATCTGCGCGTCGCGGTACTGCGGTTTGTTCAGCACGAAATCGGGGATTTCGTTGCGGTCGTCGTCATAGCGCATCTCGTCGAAGAGGTTCACGCCAAGGCCTGACCGCTTGATCGTCTTGAGGAATTGCTTGGGAATGATCATATCGGTGTCGATGTTGATCAGCGGCAAGGGGGCTGCGATCCCGGTGAGTTTGTCGAACTTGTTCATGGAATTACTCCTGACGTCGGAGCACCAGATGTTGTGGTGCTAAAATTTGGTTAAATGTCACACGATGTACACTGAGCGTACACCGCGCGTGCACACGCGGGGCGGGTTTGATTTCTCAACGTTAACTTGACGTTTAGGTAGACTATGCTCATATTCCTCTCAAGTGGGCTGGAGTTTTTCGGTCGGCGTTAGGCTGCTGGGTATCCTCGGTGGCCTTCCTGCTTTTTAGGGGAAGACTTTTGGATGCGGGAAGATGCATTTGTGCTTCAGAATTTCTGCACTCCGGTTGGGTTGATCGGGTCGAAGATATCGCAAACCGAGAGGTCGAGCAGAGAGGTCTGCAAGCTGTAGACCGGACGAATTAGTTCTTTTGTCCGCAAAGTGCGGCCTCCATTCAAATTGTGAAACTTGAAACGACGGCGAACCGACCCGAGGAGTACCATCTGCAATCCGACGGAACTCAAGCTCAAGATGTCTATCTTCGTTTGAACCACGCGCTTCAAAAATAACGTCGACAGTCTTGCCACTTTCACCAAGCTCGCAAAGATGTTTTGCCGCCTTCTCCATGCAGAAAGTCAAAGCGAGATCGTATGGGCTCCAGGGCCGCGAGTAGCGTAGTGCCAATCGCTTCTTATCAATGATTGTGCAAGCCAGCGAAAATTCCGCGACTGCAACAATCTCGGATATCTGGTTCAGAAATTTTTCGCGTTCGGTCGCGGAGACTTGAAGAAACGCGAAATTTCCATTCTGACGTCTGATATCTCGTTCATGCAACACAAGTTGATCATGGCCGACAAAATCAAACTTAAGTCTTTGAAGCGCGGGCACTATACTATCACAGTAGTGTGCTTTTCCTACGATCAGAAAGACCAGTACGAATATCGGAAAATCCTGGATGTCGGAACCTAGGATCGGAGAGCCACTCTCATCAGCATAGATTATGTAATCAGAGTAGCTCACCGTCCAATCACATCATCTCCCGCACGTCCGTGAGCCTGCCGGTGATCGCTGCTGCTGCTGCCATTGCTGGAGACATCAGGTGGGTGCGACCGCCCCGGCCCTGACGGCCCTCGAAGTTGCGGTTGGAGGTCGCGGCGCAGCGTTCGCCGGGGGCCAGCTGATCGGGGTTCATGGCCAGACACATGGAACAGCCCGCAAGGCGCCATTCGAAACCGGCGTCCTTGAAGATGTCGGCCAGACCCTCTTCCTCGGCCTGGGCGCGCACGAGGCCCGACCCCGGCACGACCATGGCGCGGATGCCGTCCTTTTTCTTCTTGCCCTTCAGGATCGCGGCAGCGGCGCGCAGGTCTTCGATGCGGCCGTTGGTGCAGGACCCGATAAACACGGTGTCGATTTCGACTTCGGAGAGAGGGGTACCCGCAGTCAGGCCCATGTAGTCGAGCGAGCGCTGCGCCGCGCCGACCTTGCCGCCCTTGAAGTCGTTGGGCGAGGGGACGTTGGCGGTGATCGGCAGCACGTCTTCGGGAGAGGTGCCCCATGTCACGACCGGTGCGATGTCTTCGCCCTTGAGGGTGATCACCTTGTCCCAATGGGCGTCGTCGTCGGAGTAGAGGGTTTTCCACCAGTCCATCGCCGCTTCCCACTGTGCGCCTTTCGGCGCGTGGGGCCGACCCTTGCAATATTCAAAGGTCTTTTCATCGGGTGCAATCAGCCCGGCGCGCGCGCCGCCTTCGATCGCCATGTTGCAGACGGTCATGCGGCCTTCCATGCTGAGGTCGCGAATGGCCTCGCCCATGTATTCGATCACATAGCCCGTACCACCCGCCGTTCCGGTGACACCGATGACGGAGAGTGTGATGTCCTTGGCCGTGACACCGGGTCGCAGTTTGCCGGTGATCTCGACCTTCATGTTCTTGGATTTCTTCTGGATCAGCGTTTGCGTGGCCAGAACATGCTCAACCTCGGAGGTGCCGATGCCATGGGCCAGCGCGCCGAAGGCCCCATGGGTCGCGGTGTGGCTGTCGCCGCAGACAACGGTCATGCCCGGAAGGGTCCAGCCCTGCTCTGGCCCGACGATGTGCACGATGCCCTGACGGACGTCGGAGACGGGGTAATAGTGGATGCCGAAATCCTTGGCGTTCTTGTCCAGTGCCTCGACCTGAATACGGCTGTCTTCGGTCATGGTGGCGGCATTGGCGCGGTCGAGCGTCGTGGGTACGTTGTGATCCGGCACCGCGATGGTCTTGTCGGGCGCGCGCACGGTGCGGCCGGTCATCCGAAGACCTTCGAAGGCCTGCGGGCTGGTTACTTCGTGCACAAGGTGGCGGTCGATATAAAGCAGGCAGGTGCCATCCTCGGCCTCGTGGGCCAGATGGGCATCCCAGATCTTGTCATAGAGCGTTTTGGGGGACATGGGTCCACTCCCGTATGTGTGGTTATGTTGGTCAGGCAGAAACGGATCGCCGAGCGGTCGGCAGGCGGCTTATAGCCGCGCCAGCACGGTATGCGTCGCGCCGAAAAAGCGTTCACGCAGGCGGATGCGGTCACTTGAGTCGAAAAACTGTTTCATGGAAGATCAGATACCTCTCAACCGCCTTTCCTGCAAGCGTTGAAGGGTTGCAGGCCGACCCCCCTCATGCGACGATTCCGTCAAACAGGAGCCGATATGGACGATCTGACCGACCCCTTTGCCGAGTTTCTGGCAACGCTCGAGGCGTTCTGGCTGAGCGCGTCGGCATTCCTGCAAGGGGTGATCCAGCCGGGCTGGCGGCAAAATCAGGTTCTGATCGTGCTGGCGATTGCGGTTGTGGCGTGGTTGCTTCACGGCGCGTCTGGACGTCTGGTTGAACGCTGGGTGCGGTCGCACGAAGGCTGGGCCAAGTGGCAATTGCGCTTTGTCGTGCAGTTCAAGCGCCGTCTGGGGCTGCTGTGGTTCGCGATCATCGCCTTTGTCGTCTACGAGGTGATGCAAAGTCTCACCTGGCCCTCGCGGTCCTATCTGATCGGGCTGGCGGCGACGCTGGCGGCGGTTCTGGTGGGCATCGCCTTTGCCACGCAACTGGTGCGCAACCGTCCGATGCGGCGGATCGTGACCTGGGGGCTCTGGATCTACGCGACGCTTTACCTGCTGAACGTATCGGACGATGTGGCGGCGTTTCTGGACAAGGTGGCGTTGCAGGTCGGTGATTTCCGGCTGTCGGTTCTGACATTGATCACTGCGCTGGTGGTGATCGGCGTGTTGCTGACGCTGGCGCGCGTGGCAAGCCAGGCCACGGCAAGCACGATCCGCAAGAACGATGATATCAGCCCGTCGATGAAGGTGCTGGCCGTCAAGGGCGTTCAGCTGGCGATGTACGGCGTTGCCTTCTACTTTGGCGTCAAGGCGGTCGGGATCGACCTGACGGGGCTGGCGGTGTTGTCCGGTGCCATCGGTGTGGGTCTTGGTTTCGGTCTGCAAAAGGTCGTGTCGAACCTTGTGTCGGGGGTGATCATCCTGCTCGACAAGTCGATCAAGCCGGGCGACGTGATCTCGCTGGGGGATACCTTCGGGTGGATCCAGACGCTGGGTGCGCGCTATGCGTCCGTGGTCACGCGGGACGGCAAGGAATACCTGATCCCGAACGAAGACCTGATTACCGGTCAGGTGGTCAACTGGTCTCATTCCAACGATTTCGTGCGGCTGGACATCTATTTCGGCACCGCCTACGCCGATGATCCGCACAAGGTGCGCAAACTGGCCGTCGCGGCGGCAGGGAGCGTTGACCGGGTGCTCAGCTTCAAGCCGCCGGTGTGTCATATCGTGGGGTTCGGGGACAGTTCGGTGGATTACATCCTGCGGTTCTGGATCAAGGATCCGACCGGCGGTCTGACCAACATTCGCGGCAATGTCTATCTGGCGCTGTGGGATGCGTTCAAGGAAAACGAGATCTCCATTCCGTTCCCGCAGCGCGAGGTGCTGATGCTGGAAGACAGCAAGCTGTCGCTGTCGCGCAACAAACGCACGCCGGAAAGTTAACCCGCACTCCGGTCTTGCCGACCACGATGCCGGGTCTTGGCCACGCATGTCTGCGGCAATGCGTCTCGCGGCGGGGCGGAACCGCCGTCCCGCAGTGGGCGTTGGTGGCCAAAGGAGATATTCATGACCAATACGATTGTGCTGAAGAAGATCGAGGAGCTGACGCCCGACACCCATCGCTATATTTTCAGCAAACCGCAGGGCCTCAGTTTTGAGCCGGGGCAGGCGACGGAGCTGGCGATCAACGCCGATGAATGGCGCGACGAGGGGCGGCCCTTTACCTTCACCTCGCAGCCGGACGACATCGACCTGGAGTTCACCATCAAGAGCTATCCAGACCACGACGGCGTGACGGAGCAGCTGCCCAAGCTGAGCCCCGGAGCCACGGTCACGATGGAGGAACCATTCGGGGCGATCAGCGATCAGGGCAAGGGCGTCTTTCTGGCCGCCGGTGCCGGGATCACGCCGTTCATTCCGATCCTGCGCGCGCGTGCGCGGGCGGATGACATCGACGGGTGCAGTCTGATCTTCTCCAACAAGACCGAAGAGGACATCATCATGCGCGGTGAGTGGGAAGCGATGCTGGGGCTGCGGCATATCTTTGTACTGACCGATCAGGACAGCGAGATGCTGGAGACCGGAAAGATCGACAAGGCGTTTCTGGCCAACCATGTGAAAGACTTCGACCAGAAGTTTTACCTGTGCGGGCCGGGCGGGTTTGTCGACGACATGCGCGATGCGCTGCTGGAGCTGGGTGCGCAAAAATCGGACATCATCACCGAAGAAGGTTGGTGAAGTCACATAGAACCGCCGATATCGGCGGCTGTCATTGAATTGTCGTGCTGGGGTTGTTATTCTGATACCACCCCAGCGCCCGGGGCATGGTGGCGCGAGGTAAGGAGGACAATGTCCTGGCAATCCAAGCGAACGCAGATCAATCTGCGACAAGGGAAGCACCGCTGATGGCGGTCGTTTCTGACATGGCCTCAAGCGATGCGCTTCTGGCACGTATTCTTACAACCCTTGACGAAGACAAAGCCGAAGATGTGGTGCAGATCACGCTGCGCGGCAAGACGGAGATCGGCGACTACATGGTCATCTGTTCCGGCCGGTCGACCCGTCAGGTGTCCGCCATTTCGGAAAAGCTGGCGCAGATGGTGAAGGACGAGTTCGGCCGCACACCGAAGGTCGAGGGCAAGGACACAGGCGACTGGGTTCTGATCGACACAGGCGATGTGATCGTCCATGTTTTCCGTCCGGAAGTGCGCGAGTTCTACCAGCTGGAAAAGATGTGGATGGACGGCGGCGAAGTCGCGGCACCGCAAAATTGATCCGGAAGCACCGGGTGTGATCTCGGATGCGTGTCCACATCTGTGCGGTGGGCCGCCTGCGGGCCGGCCCCGAAAAAGACCTTATCGACGATTATCTGACACGGTTTGACCGGACCGGGCGCAGCATGGCGCTGGGCCCGGCGCAGATCGTCGAGGTCGAGGACAAGAAGGGCGGTGGCATGGCGGCGGAAGCTGTGTTGCTGGAGAAGGCCATTCCGGCCGGTGCGCTGATCTGTGTGCTGGACGAACGCGGCACGGTGGAGACATCGCCCGCCTTCGCCAAGCGACTGGGCCACTGGCGCGACGGCGGATGCAGCGACTTGGCCTTTGTCATCGGCGGTGCGGATGGCATTGAGGCCGCTCTGCGCGCCCGCGCCGACCACGCGCTGTCTTTTGGCAAGATGGTCTGGCCGCACATGCTGGTCCGCGTGATGCTGGCGGAACAATTGTACCGTGCGGCATCCATCCTGTCAGGCGGACCGTATCACCGGGTCTGAGCCTAGCGAATTTTGACTTTCGTGATCTGCGTGCTCCACCCTGTCGTGGTGTCGCGGGTCTGAATGCCGACTTCGGTCACGTCCTCGGGAATGGATACGCCGGACAGCGTGCGGGTGAAGGGTTGTTCGTTCACATGCGGGTGCGCGAGGTTGCGCAGACCGAGTTCATTCCCCTGCATGTCGACGACACGCCAGGCGTCGGCGTAGTGATCCCAGCCGGTATCACCGTGCATCACCGTCACTTCAAAGGTCCACAGATTGCCGACCCGCTGGGCTGTGGCCGCCTTTACGACGGGTGCGTCTGCCAAAGCGGGAAGGGCTGTCAGAAGAAAGGCTAATATGCTGCGCTTGAACATTGAGACACCATTTCGTTAAAAAAGGTATATAATCCACTGTACGCCTATTCCAATAGGATTCGGCGCGACTCCGATGCGAATTCTCGTCGCCAGATGATGATCAGTGTCAAAATTGCACCAAATAGCAACAGTTCAGGCCCGGCCAGCCAGCATAACCCGGCCATCGCGAAGTAAACCGCGCGCAGACCGCGGTTGAAGCTGCGGGCGGCGACGATGTTCACCTCTGCCGCCTTGTTGGCGATTCTGGTGGCGTCTGGATGATTGGCATCATTGGGCACCGCCCCCATCAGCACCGAGCAGTAGCCGAAGAGCCGGTTGGACCAGACGAATTTCAAGAAGGCATTGGTCAGGAAAAAGACCACGACAATGAGCTTGATTTCCCAGACGATGGTGGGATGTGAAATCTGCGTGATGTCCTGCGCCACGCCCGACAGCCGATCCGAGTTGCCGATCAACGCCAGCGTCCCGCCAATGGCGATCATGGCGGTGGAGGCAAAGAAAGACGTGCTTTGGCGAAGGGTCGCGATGGTCTGTGCATCAAAGATGCGTGGTTGCCGGGTGACCATCTCGCGCATCCAGTCACGGCGAAAGTCCGCCATGATCCGCGAGACGGAGGGCCTTTTGGCGGTGGGATGCTCCACCAGCCAGCCGATCAGCAGCCAACAGCCGAACAGCACCGCAATGGCGGCAAGATCGAGCGGACCAAAGAGGGCAAAGCGTTCTGTCCAGTTCATGATATGCTCATAGAGCGATGAGATGATTGTTGCCAATCGCTATAATTGGTCATATTATTTTACCAAATTCATCTATTGGAGGTCTTGCCGATGCAAATGCCTGTTCCCGACGCGTCCGTCATCGCCCGCAAGGCGCGGGTTGTGGCGCGGTTGCTGGAGGTTTTGCCTGCAGACGCCGTTATCCACGATGCGCGCGAGACCCGCGCCTATGAGTGCGATGCACTGACCGCCTATCGCTGTCCGCCGATGGTGGCGGTGCTGCCGTCGAGCACGCGGGAAGTGTCTGACGTGCTGCGCATCTGCCATCAGGAAGGCGTGCCGGTGGTGCCGCGCGGATCGGGGACATCGCTGGCCGGGGGCGCCTTGCCGACGGCGGATTGCGTGATCCTGGGCGTGGCGCGGATGAATGACGTGATCGAGACGGATTACGACAACAGGCTGATCCGGGTGCAGACGGGGCGGACCAACCTGAGCGTGACGGGGGCGGTGGAGGCGGATGGATTTCTTCTATGCGCCGGATCCGTCGTCACAGCTGGCCTGTGCGATTGCCGGGAATATCGCGATGAATTCGGGCGGGGCGCATTGTCTGAAATACGGGGTGACGACGAACAACCTGATGGGTGTCACCATGGTGATGATGGACGGCGAGGTGGTCGAGATCGGCGGCGGGCATCTGGATGCGGGCGGGCTGGACCTGCTGGGGCTGATTTGTGGTTCCGAAGGGCAGTTGGGTGTGGTGACGGAGGCGACATTGCGCATCCTGCCCAAGCCCGAGGGCGCGCGCCCCGTGCTGATGGGGTTTGACGACAACGAGGTGGCGGGGGCCTGTGTGAGTGACATCATCAAGGCGGGCGTCTTGCCGGTGGCGATCGAATTCATGGACCGGCCCTGCATCGAGGCGACGGAGGCTTTCGCCAAGGCGGGATACCCGATGTGCGAGGCCTTGCTGATCGTCGAGGTCGAGGGGTCGGACGCGGAGATCGACCACCAGCTGGGTCTGATCATGGAGATTGCGCGGCGGCACAATCCGGTGGAATTGCGCGAAAGCAAGTCGGCGGAGGAAAGCGCCAAGATCTGGCTGGGGCGCAAGTCCGCCTTTGGCGCGATGGGGCAGATCAACGATTACATGTGTCTGGACGGGACCATTCCCGTGAGCGCGCTGCCGATGGTGTTGCGCCGGATCGGGGAGATGTCGAAGGAATACGGGCTGAAGGTCGGCAACGTGTTTCACGCGGGCGACGGCAACATGCATCCGCTGATCCTGTTCGATGCCAACAAGCCCGGCGATCTGGAGCTGTGCGAGGCCTTCGGGGCGGAGATATTGAAGCTGTGTGTCGAGGTGGGTGGTTGTCTGACGGGCGAACACGGTGTGGGGATCGAAAAGCGCGATCTGATGCATGTGCAGTATGCGCCTGCGGATCTGGAGGCGCAGATGGCGGTGAAGGATGTCTTCGATCCGGGCTGGCTCTTGAACCCGGCCAAGGTGTTTCCGCTGGATGCGTCGCAGGGGCGGCGCGATCTGGCGCTGGCGGCGGAATAGGCGGTCGCGAAGGCCCCGAGGGGGCCTTTGGAGGCGCTGCCTCCAAACCTCCGGAGTTGTATGGGAAAGATGAAGCGATGGTGAGAACGGAAGACGACCTTGCGGCCCGCATCGCGGAAGCGGACGGCCCCCTGAGCATATGCGGTGGTGGTACGCGCGGGGTTGCCGGGGCGGGCGAGGTTCTGTCTGTGGCGGGGTTGAGCGGGATCACCCTGTATGAACCCGGTGCGCTGACGATGGTGGCGCAGGCGGGAACGCCGGTGGCGGAGATCGAGGCGGCGCTGGCGAAGGAGAACCAGCGGCTGGCGTTCGAGCCGATGGATCATCGCGGTTTGCTGGGGTCGGAGGGGGAGCCGACGATTGGCGGTGTGTTTGCGGCGAATGTCAGCGGGCCGCGCCGGATCGCGGTCGGCGCGGCACGGGATTTCCTGTTGGGGGTGCGGTTCGTGGACGGGCAGGGCACCATCGTCAAGAACGGGGGCCGGGTGATGAAGAACGTCACGGGCTATGATCTGGTCAAGATGATGGCGGGGTCTTTCGGGACATTGGGTGTGCTGAGCGAGGTGTCGTTCAAGGTGCTGCCCTGTCCGGAGACGCAGGCGTCCCTGGTCTTGCATGGATTGGATGACGCAGGTGCGGTTGGTGCGATGAGCCGGGCGATGGGCAGTCCGTTCGAAGTGAGCGGGGCCTGTCACGATCCGAAGTCGGGGCAGACCGTTCTGCGTGTCGAGGGATTCGAGGCGAGCGTCGCCTACCGCATCGGTCGGTTGCGGGAGACCCTTGCCGGTAAGGCGGCGGAGATGAGCGTGATGGAGGCGGAAGCTTCGGCCGCGTTCTGGCGCGGGCAGAGGGACGTGGCGCCGTTTCAGGGGAGCGACGGCGATCTCTGGCGGCTGTCATGCAAGCCGTCGGATGCGCCGGGGCTGGTGTCCGGGGCGGGCGCTCAGGCACATCTGTTCGATTGGGCGGGCGGGTTGATCTGGATGCGGACGGCGCCGGGTGACGATCTCAGAGCGCGGCTGGGGCGGTTTGACGGACATGCGACCCTGGTGCGGGGGACGGCGCAGACCAGGACGCGGCTGGGCGTGTTCCAGCCGGAAACGGCGGGTGTTGCCCGGTTGACGGCAGGGTTGCGGGCGCGGTTTGATCCAAGGGGTCTGTTCAATCCCGGTCTGATGGATGTGGCAGCGTGAGCCTGCCGCTGATCTTTGCGGTGTTCTTCCTTGGCGGGCCGCTGGCCTTTCGGGCGCTGACCCGTCCCGGTGGTGCCCTTGTCGGGCAACGAGTGCTTGGGGTGGCCATTGCGGTCCTTGCGGCGGGAGGACTGCTGCTGCGCTATGGCTTTGCCGATCTTTGGGGGCGGCATGTGGCGCTCACGGTGGTCAGCATCGCGCTCATCTGGTTTGCCTGGATCGGGGTGCTTGCCTATGGCGCGCGCGCCCTGAGGCAGGCGGACAGGAGCCTTGCCATGCGCCGCTGGACCGCCGTGATCGGGGCGGCGGGCACGACGATGCCATGGTTCGGGCTTGCCTCGGCCGATATGTTTTACGGGTAGGATTTAAGATGCAGACCACATTCACCGAGGCGCAGCTGCGCGACCCTGCGATAAAACGCAGCAACGAGATCCTGCGCTCTTGCGTGCATTGCGGGTTCTGCACGGCGACCTGCCCGACCTATCAGATCCTCGGCGACGAGTTGGACAGCCCGCGGGGCCGCATCTATCTGATCAAGGACATGCTGGAAAATGAGCGGGAGCCGGATGAAAAGACGGTCAAGCACATCGACCGCTGCCTGTCCTGTCTGGCCTGCATGACGACCTGTCCGTCGGGCGTGCATTACATGCATCTTGTCGATCATGCGCGGGAATACATCGACCAGCGCTACAAGCGGCCCCTGGCGGACCGTGCCCTGCGCTGGGTGCTGGCGCGGATCCTGCCCTATCCGATGCGGTTCCGGGTGGCGCTTCTGGGAGCCAAGATAGGGCGGCCCTTTGCGCGGCTGATGCCGGATGCGCGGCTGCGGGCGATGCTTGAGATGGCGCCCAGGGTGATCCCGCCGGTCAGCCGCAACGACGATCCGCAGACGTTTCGGGCGACCGGACCCCGCAGAAAGCGCGTGGCGCTGATGACCGGTTGTGCGCAAAAGGCGCTGAATACGGACATCAACGATGCGACGATCCGCCTGCTGACGCGGTTGGGCTGCGACGTGGTGGTGGCCGAAGGGGCGGGATGTTGCGGCGCGCTGACCCACCATATGGGCAAGACCGCAGAAAGCCACGCGACGGCGGCCAGAAACATCAAGGCGTGGTGTGCGGAGATGGACCGCGACGGGCTGGATGCCATCGTCATCAACACCAGCGGGTGCGGCACGACGGTCAAGGACTACGGGCATATGTTCCGCAATGACCCGCTGGCGGCGGATGCGGCGCGGGTGTCGGCCATCGCGCGGGACGTGTCCGAGGTGTTGATGGACCTGAGCGACGAGACAGCGCAGGGACAGGCCCCGCGCCCGGCACGGGACATGATCGCCGGAACGGACCGGCATGTCCGGCATGTGCCGGTGCCGGAGGGCATGGTGGTGGCCTATCACGCGGCCTGTTCGCTGCAGCATGGCCAGCAGATCAAGACCTACCCGAAGGATCTGCTGAAACAGGCGGGTTTCACCGTGGTCGAACCCGCGGACCCGCATCTGTGTTGCGGCTCGGCGGGCACCTACAATCTGATGCAACCCGAGATTTCCGGCCAGCTGAAGATGCGCAAGGTGCGCACGCTCGAGGCCAGAAACCCCGACGTGATCGCGGCAGGCAACATCGGCTGCATGATGCAGATCGGTTCAGCCTCGACCGTGCCGATCGTGCATACGGTCGAACTGCTCGACTGGGCGTCGGGTGGTCCGACACCCCCGGCGTTACGTGGCGAAAATTCGCCGGACAGGGACATCCACCGCCTTTGCTGACACAATTGCCCTAATTTTGCCGCAAGTCTTCGATACCTGCCGAGACGTAGAGTATTGCGGGGGAAGTCTGTGCGACGTTGGATGTCTGTTTCTTTGGTGGCGATGGTCATCGCGTCTGCGGGTCTTGCACAGGATGCGCGGCTCAAGCGGTTGGATTCGGGTGTGGATGCAAGCGCCTGGGAGGCCGTCGGACGGCTGGACATCGGCGGCACCGGGTTTTGCACCGGAGCACTGATTGCGGAAAGGCTGGTGCTGACGGCGGCGCATTGTCTTTATGACCGCGAGACGAAGCAGCGGATCGATCACGGCAAGGTTCAGTTTCTGGCCGGGTTCCGCAATGGCCGCGCTGGCGCGTATCGCGACATCCGGCGTGCGGTGGTTCACCCCGATTTCATCTATGACGGTGATGTGTCTTCGGACCGGGTGCGCAACGATCTGGCATTGCTTGAACTGCAACGGCCCATCCGCAACACGACCATCAAACCTTTCGGCACCGCGTCGCGTCCACGCCCGGGCGATTCCGTGGGCGTCGTCAGCTATGCAAAGGACCGATCCGAGGCCCCGTCGCTGCAGGAAGTCTGCAAGGTGCTGGCGCAGCAGGAAGGGGTGCTTGTGACCTCCTGTTCGGTCGATTTCGGATCAAGCGGTGCACCGATTTTCAGTTTCGAAGGGGGTGATCCGCATATCGTCTCGGTCGTTTCGGCCAAGGCGGAAGTGGACGGGCAGCGGGTGTCGCTTGGCACCGCGCTTGGTGCCACTCTGGCGGTCCTGCAGGCGGAACTGGTCGCCGGCAAGGGCGTCTTTCAGGACGATGCACCCCGTCGCAAGAGGGTGCTGGTGGGGCAGGGCAACGCAAACACCGGAGCGAAATTCGTAAAACCATGAGAGTATTGAACATCATCGCCGGGCTGTCCGTGGCCCTCTGTCTGAACATCGGTCCTGCGGCGGCGCAGTCGACCAAGCTGCGTTCGCTTGATACGCGCAACGACGCGCTGGCCTGGGAAGCGGTCGGGCGGCTGGACATTGCGCGACAGGGCCATTGCACCGGGACGCTGATCGCGCCCGATCTGGTACTGACGGCGGCGCATTGTGTCTATGGTGCCGGGGGCAAACTGGCGGAACCCGGCAGCATCACGTTTCAGGCGGGGCTGACCCATGGCGAGGCGGCGGCCAAACGCAAGGTGGCGCAGGTCGAGGCGCATGTGGGCTATGTGCCCAAAGGCGTGCACGACATGAACAACGTGCGGTATGATGTGGCCCTTGTGCGGCTGGAAGACCCGATCCCGACCCATGTGCTGAACCCTTTTGCGGTGCATCAGGGCAATGTGCCGGACGGCCCGGTCAGCGTGGTGTCTTATGGACAGGGACGGCTGGACCAGTTGTCGCGGCAGAACCAGTGTCAGGTGTTGGGTCAACACGACCGGATCATCGCGGTGGATTGTGATGTGACGTTCGGGTCGAGCGGCGCACCGGTGTTCACCCATCTGAACGGGCGCGGGCGCATCGCGTCGGTCATTTCCGGCGGGGGCAGCTTTCGCGGCAAACAGGTGGCCTACGGCATGGCATTGCCCGACTTGGTGTCGGACCTGAAGCGCCAGATGCGCGCGAACAAGCCGCAGCCCGGTGCCACCGTCAGGCGGCTGACGGTTGGCGGTGAAAAAACGTCGTCGGGTGCGAAATTTGTGAGGGCCAACGGGTCTTGAAACCCGAAACCATTCTTACCACATGAGTGATACCGGGACGCCTGAACAGGGTTCCGGTGATGAAAACCGGGTCTGTCCGATCATGGAAGGCCTGTCACATAATCGCTCAATGATGAGGATGAACACATGCGTACTTTTGATTTTGCACCGCTTTACCGTTCCAGCGTCGGCTTCGACCAGATCGCCAACCTGATGGACCGCGTGCTCAGCACCGATGGTGCAACCCCAAGCTATCCGCCCTACAACATCGAAAAGCTGGAAGACGACGCGTATCGCATTTCGATCGCGGTTGCCGGTTTCTCTGACTCCGACCTGTCGGTCGAGGTGCGTGACAAGGCGCTGATCGTTTCGGCCCGCAAGGCAGACGAGGACGAAGGCAAGACCTATCTGCACCGCGGCATCGCGACACGCGCGTTCGAGCGGCGCTTCCACCTTGCCGACCACGTGCAGGTGACCGGTGCGGCCCATGTCGACGGGATGCTGCACATCGAGCTGGAGCGTCAGGTGCCCGAGGCGTTGAAACCCCGCCAGATCCAGATCGCATCCGACGTGAAGGCGATCGAAAAGGATGTCGTGGACGCGAAATCCGTCAATTGAGGCCCCCCCGGCTTCTTGACGGTAAGACGGTCTGAACCTTCCCCAAGACAGACCTCGGAAAGCCCGGCGCGATGCGCCGGGCTTTTTTCGTTAGCGGACCGGATCGTTCGTAAGGTTTGACAAAACAATCAGCTTCATCCGATAAATCCGCATTGGTTTTCTAAATTTTTTTTTGCGGCCTTGGGCCGTGTTCGGGAAACGGATGCAGGTCGGTTTTTGCACTTCATCCCGTATGCCCGGTATTTTAAGGAGCGATAAAGAATGTCAGGTTTACCAAAAATCCAGCAGATCAGAGATGCCGAAGCCGCGCTTCAGGAATTCATCCGGAGCGAAGCGGAGATGCGTGAGGCTTTCATGGTGGATGGTTTGAGCAAGGAGGAGAAAGTCCAGCTTGATGCGGTAAAGCGCAAGATCGCGCAGCTGGAAGCCGCAATCGCCAAGCTTCGCAAGGAGATGGAAAAGAACAAGGCGATCTGGGACAAGAAGGCCAAGACTTGGGTGGCCTATCAGGACAAGGCCGGAAAGTTGCTGGAATTCAACCACCCCGGTGCCGAAAAGGCGGTGCGGCTTGAGGTTGATATTAAGGAAGCTGTTGTGAGCGAGCATTGGGCGGATGCCACGATGCTCTTGGGTGTCGCCGAGACCGAGATTGCGCCGTATTGGAAGGATTACGAGCTTCAGGCAGATGCCAAAAAGACCTTCGAGCCACGGTTTGCCACCTTGAAGGGGCGGTGGGGGGCGGCTCAAGCGCTCGACCGGACGTCGGAGGATTTGAAAGCGGCGATGGATCAAGTCGCGCGTGAAATCGCCGAGATCAATTCGGCGGTGGCAACGCCCGACTACGTCAAGGCCTTGAGTGAAATGACAAGCGCCAAGATGGCGATGAACGCGGTTGAGGCACTGCTGAATGTACCACCACCGGCAAACCTGTCGGGTGAGGTGTGGTTCGACGCAAACAGTGCCAAAATGCCGACGTATCGCAGCACGGGTGATCTGGCGGGAGCCTTCAAAGGGAATGTCGAGGCGTTCGAGACGGCATTGGAGGCTGCGGGAGTCGATATCGACATTGACTGCACACGCAGAGACCCCACACGGTCGGCAGTCATGCATTATTCATGGCAGGTAGCGAAAGGTGCAGTTGCGCCCCACGCCGTGCCCGTGATCGCCGGGATCGACGTTGATTTTGATCATGGGGATGATGCGGTTTCCATTGCCAAGGCAGAGGAGATGAAAAAGTGTTTTCGGCTTGCCTTCAAACCCAGCCTGACTTCGTTGCATGAAAGCGGTCTGGCGATCGACTGGACGCTGGAATGGAGCGGGGAATTGAAGATCAAGAACAAGGCCGGTGAGGAAGTCGTGATTGTGTCGTCGCCCAAGAACGGGACAAATACTGACCTGCATCCGGTTGGCGCAAGTTATGGCGTGCACAAATTGGTCGGGGATGCTCCGCATTGGTCATCTACCGGTGGGTGATGGGTCGCGCGGTCCATTGACCGCGCGATTTGTTTGGGCGTGTTACCGGGCCGACAGGCTCTCTGCCAGACGCATCAGCTGGATCGCCTCGGCGCGGTAGCCGAAGGGGTCATCGCCTTTGGTGCGGGTGGCCAGTGCAATGGCATCGGCATAGGACCAGTCGCCCGTGTAGGTGCCATTGCGCAGAAGCTGTCCGAAGCCCGCGATGGCGGTGGCGAAGGACGGATCGGTTGCATTGGTCGTCGTGATCGGTGTTTCGATCAGGCGGCTTTCGCTTTCACCCGGAGCCTTGTAGCGCAGACGCAGGAAGGCAAGCTCGTCGCTGGTGGTTCCTGCGGGGTCCGGCGCATACCGCAGATCATCGTTCAGGATCGCGGGCGAGCCCACGGGCGTGACCTCGTAGATCGCGGTGACCTGATGGCCCGCGCCGATGTCGCCTGCATCGACCTTGTCGTTGTTGAAATCCTCGCGGCGCAGGGCGCGGGTCTCGTATCCGATCAGCCGGTATTCGGCGACCGTGGCGGGGTTGAACTCGACCTGTATCTTCACGTCGTCGGCGATGGGGAACAGCGCGCCGGACAGTTGATCCACCAGCACCTTCTGGGCCTCTGACAGGGTGTCGATATAGGCGGCGGTGCCGTTGCCGTTCTGGGCCAGCGCCTGCAGGGTGGCGTCATCCAGATTGCCGCGCCCGAAGCCCAACACGCTGAGGTAGGTGCCGCTGTCGCGTTTGTCGGCGATGAAAGTCCTTCAGCGCCTGCGGGTCGTTCAGGCCCACGTTGAAATCGCCGTCGGTGGCGAGGATCACGCGGTTCACCTCGCCGTCCCCGGCCATCGCGGCGGCGGTGGCATAGGCCTGCTGCAGACCTGCCTGTCCTGCCGTGGATCCGCCCGCGCCGAGATTGTCGAGCGCGTTCAGGATCGTGGTGCGTTCGGAGGCTGCCGTGGGGGCCAGCACCTGACCTGCGGAGCCAGCATAGGCCACGATGGCGATCTGGTCCTCGGGGCGCAGTTGGCCCAGCATCAGACGGAAGGATTGCTTGAGCAGGGGCAGTTTGTTGGCGGCTTCCATCGAACCGGAGGTGTCGATGAGAAACACAAGGTTCAGCGGCGGGCGGTTTTCGACTTCGAGCGCGGCCCCTTCGATCCCGATCTGCAAGAGCTGCGTGTCGGGGTTCCAGGGTGTCTGGCTGAGGCTGATGGTGGGCCGGAAGGCCGCGTCAGCGTCGGGTGCGGCATAGTCATAGGGGAAATAGTTGATCATTTCCTCGATCCGCACGGCGTCCGGCGGCGGCAGTTGGCCCGAGGTCAGCGCATTGCGGATCACGGCGTAGGATGCGGTGTCGACGTCGATGGAGAAGGTCGAGACAGGTTCCTCACGGGTGATCCTGACCGGGTTCGCGTCTTCGTTTGCAAAGCTTTCGGTGTCGGTTTCCGGCATCAGCATCGGTGGCTCGGAGATGATCCTGCCGGACGCCATTTCGCCCCGCGCACGCATCTTGGGCGCGGCCGCAGGCGCCGTCGCGGCATAATCCTGTGGCATGATTTCCAGTTGTGGCGCGGGTGCCGCTTCCTGCGCAATGGCGGGGGCGGGATAGGAGGAGACCCCGTTCTGTTCCTGCGGTGCGTCCCTTTGCAGAACGACGGTCGGCGGCAGCGGCGACTGAGGGCCGCGCATCAGGTCTTGTGTCTGCGGCAGAAGGGCGATGACCCCAACGGCGACAAGGGCGGTGGAGGCGGTGAGGCCACCGCGGGACGTGAGGGCGTTCAGCATGGTTCGTACTCCTGTGACAAGGCCCGTTTTCGGGCGATCAGAAGTAGGACGTGTGCCATCCCGCGATCCTTGGAGGTCCGCGAAGTTTTTTTGCGCCAATGCGATGTTGTCGGCCTTGCGGGTCGCATCGGGCCGGGGCGTGGCGCTGTTCATCAGGGATTTCAGATCATCGAGGTCGTCGGTCATGCCGTGTCCTCCTTGCGAAAGGATGCGAGGTGTTTCTTGGCCTGGCTGATGCGCCAGCTGACGGTGCCTTCGGAAACGCCGAGGATGTCACCTGCCTGTGCATGGGTCATGTCGTCAAGCACGAGCGCGAGTGTATCGCGCAGATCGGCAGGCAGGCGGCGCATGGCGGTGGTCAGCCAATCCAGCGCCTCTTCGTTCTGTTCGTCGGCGGCACGGCGGTTCACTTCCCAATCGCCCCAGCCCTCTGCCGCACGGGCGTGGGTTGCGGCGCGGCGTCGGCGGTCGTGGGCTGCGTTCACGCATATGCGGTAAACCCATGTGGTGAAACCGGCCTCGCCGCGGAAACCCTGCAGTTTGGCCGGCAGTGCCGCGCAGATGTCTTGGCACAGGTCTTCGGCCTCTGCCCGCGACCCGGTGAGGCGAAAGCACAGGCGGAACAGGCGGTCATACTGACGCTTCATCAGCGTTGCGAAGGCGCCAGCGTCGCCCCCGGCGGCGGCAAGCGCCAGCGTATCATCGTCGGTTTCCATCAACATCACTAGGTAGGACGCGCGCCACTCGTCAATCCTTGGCAGGCTTGGAAATATTTCTGAACGGATTGGCAATCTCTTGCTGCGATAGGGGGTGGGAGCGAGGCGAGTTGGAGTTTGGATGTCTTTTTTCCGCGTTGTGTTGTTTGTCGGTGCCGCCGGTGCCGGAGCGGCATCCGCCGATGCGGTGTCGATTCTGGGCGGTGGCGCGCTGAATGCCGGGCGCGGGAGCCTTTTTGTGGCGGCGCGGTTGCCCGATCATCGCAATTCCGCCGCGCTGTTCATCGGGCGGGATCACAAGGGGATGTTTTCGGACCGCCCCGCGCATCAGCCCGCTTTTGCCGATGCGGTTGTCACGGGCCTGCGCGGGTCGGACGTGCAGGTGATCCGCGCGCTGATACAGGAAGCGGAGTCGCGGCGCGACGGCTATGACGCGGTGCAACATGGCGCACGGGTGAAGCCCGGCAAAAGGCCCACGCAGATGACATTGGCCGAGATTTTCGCCTGGATCGACGCGACACCGGGCCAGCCGCACGCGATCGGGCGCTATCAGTTCATTCCGGCGACCCTGCGCCGGGTGGCGGAGAAAGCGGGCGTGCAGGCGGGGCAACGGTTCAGCCCGGCGGTGCAGGACCAGTTGGCCGATGTGCTTCTGGCCGAAGCCGGATTCAACCGGTTCCGTTCTGGCGCGCTCGGCCGGACCGCGTTCATGAACAATCTGGCAAAGATCTGGGCGGGACTGCCAAATTCAACCGGCAAGTCGCATTATGACGGATATGCGGGGAACAAGGCGGCGGTCACATGGGACCGGTTCGATGCAGTGATGCGGCAAGTTGCGCCGCCTTCGGACTCGTAGCCGGTATCAGGTGGACGGCGTTGGATCAGGGATCGTTCTACCGACGTCAAAACTGCGTTTCAGCAGGGCTTCACGCCGCGACGGTGACCCGGATGCGCCGTTCAGAACCTCCAGACGGCGCGGTGAGAAGCCAAAATATCCAAACGTGCCGTCGATCCAGGACGTTTCAAGTGCCTTGAGATAACCGGCTTGTTCCATTTCATCGGACCGCGCGCCAGCCGGGATCAGAAGCACGCCAGCGCGGGGGCGTTGCAGGGATTTCTCGGGATCGTCCAGTTGGTCATATGCCCAGCCCCAACTCCAGACACGATCAACCCAGCCTTTTGTCATCGCGGGCATACCCCACCAGAAAAGCGGAAACACGAGACAGATCGCATCTGCCCGTCCGATGCGGTGCTGCTCTTGAAGGATGTCCGGGACGGCGGTGCCGCTGCGATCGCTCTCGATGTCGGGCATGGACCAGCGCGGGTCGAACCCTTCGGCGTGAAGGTCGGCACATTCGACGGTATGGCCTGCGGACACGCAACCACGCATGAATTCCTGCGCGACAGCGGCGCTGAACGAGGCCGGGTTGGGATGATCGAGGACGGTCAAGACGTGCATTGGCAGAACCTACGGGTTTGTCAGGCGCGGTGTTGCGTCCACGCTTGCCCTTTTTCTAGGCGCTGAACCATACTTGAGGTCAAGACCAATTGGGGGTGTCGTGCAAAGGCGGGGTTGCCCCCGCCTTCAGTCTCACACGCTCATGCAGACGTATTTCATTTCGAGGTAATCCTCGATCCCGTGGTGGGAGCCTTCGCGGCCGAGACCGGATTGCTTGACCCCGCCGAAAGGCGCGACTTCGGTCGAGATGATGCCGGTGTTCACACCGACGATGCCGTATTCCAGCGCCTCTGCGACCTTGTAGACGCGGCTGAGGTCCTTGGCGTAGAAATAGGACGCAAGGCCAAAGATGGTGTCATTGGCCATTTCGATCACGTCGTCTTCGGTGTCGAACTTGAAGAGCGGTGCGAGGGGGCCGAAGGTTTCTTCCTTGGACACGATCATGTCCTGGGTAACGCCGGTCAGGATGGTGGGGGCCAGGAAGTTGCCGTCCATCTTTTCTTCCTTGGAGCCGAGGATCAATTCGGCACCCTTGGACAGCGCGTCTTCGATGTGTTCCTTGACCTTCTCGGAGGCGTCGCCGTTGATCAGCGGGCCGAGGTCCACGCCGTCTTCAAAGCCGTCGCCGACCTTCATCTTTTCGACGCGGGCCTTGAGTTTTTCGGCGAAGGCGTCATAGACACCGGCCTGCACATAGATGCGGTTCGCGCAGACGCAGGTCTGGCCGTTGTTGCGGAACTTGCACAGGATCGCGCCTTCGACAGCGGCGTCCAGATCGGCGTCGTCAAAGACGATGAAGGGTGCGTTGCCGCCCAGTTCCATGGAACACTTCATCACCTGATCGGCGGCCTGTTTCAGCAGGATGCGACCCACTTCCGTGGACCCCGTGAAGGTCAGCTTGCGCACGGCGGGGTTTTCGCAGAATTCCTTGCCCACGGCAGAGGAAGACGAAGACGGCAGCACGTTGAAGACACCTGCGGGAATGCCCGCGCGTTCGGCCAGCACGCCCATCACGATGGCGGACAGCGGTGTTTCGGCAGCGGGGCGGGCGACGAAGGAACAACCGGCGGCCAGCGCGGGGGCGGCCTTGCGGGTGATCATCGCGTTGGGGAAGTTCCACGGCGTGATCGACGCGGCAACACCGATGGGCTGTTTCAGCACCATGATGCGCTTGTCGCGCTGGTGGCCCGGGATCATCTCGCCGTAGATACGCTTGGCTTCCTCACCGAAAAATTCGATGAAACCGGCACCATAGGCAATCTCGCCCTTGGCTTCTGCCAGCGGCTTGCCCTGTTCGGCGGTCAGGATGGCACCCAGATCATCCTGATTGGCCATCATCAGGTCGAACCATTTGCGCAGCACGCCTGCGCGCTCCTTCCCGGTCCACTTGGCCCATTCCTTTTGCGCTTTTTCGGCCTGGGCAATGGCCCCGGCGACCTGCGCGCGGGACAGGTTCGCGACCTTGGCGATCACGTCGCCGCGCGCGGGGTTCTTGACGTCGAATGTGCCGTCCTCGCCGTCGACCCATTTGCCGCCGATATAGGCGCGGGTTTCCAGAAGGCTGGGATCCTTGAGCATGGATTTGAGATTTGTGGCGTCGGTCATGTGAGTCTCTCCGCTTTGATTTGCTGCGTGCATTGCAACAATAGCGGGGATTGTCCAGTGCAGCCGCGGATCGCTGCGGGCATCAACGGCGGTTCAGGCGAGTGCTGGCTTGCCGTTTTGCAGCAGGCGCGCGACCATTCGTTTTGCCTGTGTTCCGTTGATCAGATGGCGTGCCAAGGCACCGACAGAAGTGCCGTTCCTGAGGGCGGGAAACAGGGTTTCGATCTCTTGCAGCGCTTCGGGGTGCATCGACTTGCGCGCTTCGGGGCCAAGATGCAGGGTCTCGGCGGGGACGCCTTCGGCAAAGACAATTTCGTGCCTGTCGCACATGAAGTGCCAGTAGGTCACAAACCCCAGTGTGGTCACCGGCGTGACCCCCGGAAATCCCGTCAGCTTGTGCGCGGCGACAAGCACCTGCTGCGCGCCGGTCATGCGCCGGGCAACGGCATTGTCCAGCATCACGCGGTGCTGCCGCGACAGCATCAGGGAACGGGCTGGCCGTCCGGCACCAAGACTGTTGGTGGCGAAATGAACCGGTGCCATCGCGTCGATCGCGGGCATGGAGCGGCCATTGATCCAGCGGATCGGCTGGGCACCGTGATCGAGCGTTTCAACCAGATCGCCGGCCTGCAGGGTTTCGACCGCGCGCTCGCCATTTGGCGTGCGGATGCGGGTGCCTTGCGCAAAGCAGACGGCAAAGTTCGACGTCTGGCGGTTGCCGGTCAGCCCGGAAAAGACATCGCCCGAAAGGCTGTCGAGGCTGAGTGAACGGATTGCGCCCGCTTCGAGCGCGACCTGGTCCGCGTTGGCGGAAAACTCCGGAGCGAGGTAGGTTCTGCCTGCGGTGTCCTGAAAGATGACGGCGGTGATCGTGGCCGTCGTTCCGTTGGTATAGGTGATCGTGGCGTTGTAGATCGCGGTTCCGTCAAAGGTCTGGGGTGCGCCGCCGTCCAGAGTGAATGTCTCGTTCGCCAGCGTGTTGTTCATGTCGTAGGCGGTAGCGGTCCCGCCCGCAAAACCGGAGGGACCGGGTGCAAATGACTGGGTTTGCTCCCACAGCGGATTGGCCACATCGCCGAACGTCAGACCGACAAGATCGGATGCGTTTTCGGCAGTCGTGTTTCCTTCGGTCGGGTCAATAAGCGACTGGACGCCAAGGCTGATCACGTTGAATGTGGTAGGCATGGGATACTCCGGAAACTCATTCAGCGGCCGCACGGAACTGGCCAAAGGCGGGTATGCCTGCCCGTTGCGTTCAAATTTTGTAACAATTGAGGCAAATGAAAGAGACTTCGGTTTCGCTTGCCCGTCCGTCGCCGTTTTCTGGCCATGATGACGCGGAATGTGCGGCTTTATCCGTGGTTCCGTTTTGCCCAGAACCTGCTGTTCTGGCAGGCGGTCTGGTTCCTGTTCTTTCAGACGGAACTGACCGGCGCGGAAGCGATCCTGCTTTATGCGGTCTATGATGTGGCCACCACGGTGATGGAGGTGCCGTCGGGCTACATGTCTGACCGACTGGGCCGACGGCTTACGCTGATCGCGGCGGCCCTGGCCAGTGGGCTTGGGGCGGGGTTGATCGGGTTCGGCTCCGGCTTCGAGGTCTTCGCGCTGGCGCAGGCCTTGCTGGGGGCGGGGGCGGCGTTTGCTTCGGGCACGGATTCGGCTTTGCTGTATGAATCGCTGGCAGCGGAGGGGCGGGCGGAGGAGGTCGAGCGGCAGGAAACACGCAGCTGGCAGGCGGCGCTGACCGGGCTTGGGCTGTCCGCTCTGACGGGGGGCATCCTGGCGAGCTATTCCTTCGAAGCGGCGTTCTTTGCCGGGGCGCTGGCACAGGTCGCCGCCCTGGTCATTGCCTGGCGTTTTGTCGAACCGCCACATCAACGCGCGGTTCGGGGTGCGGGGCTGGGCGCACAGGTACGGCTTATTTTCGTCGCGTTGCGCAAGCCCGTGCTGGTCTGGCTGTTCGTGCTGTCGGTGCTGATGTACGGGTTCAGCCATGTGCCCTTTGTCTTTGGGCAGCCGTTTATCGCGTTGGCGCTGGCCGGGGTCGGCTGGTCCGCGCCTGTGGTCAGTGGAGCGGTCACGACGGTCATGATGATCGTGTCCGTCGGCGCATCGGTGCTGGCCTACCGGCTGCGCCAGCGCATCGGGTTGAGCGCGATCCTGCTGCTGGCCTTCACGATCCAGATCGGGATCATCGCCGTCTTGGCGCTGACCAGCAGTGCCGTTGCCATTGCGGTGTTGTTCCTGCGGATGGTGCCCGATTCCTTCGCGCGTCCCTTCATCGTGGCGCGGATGCAGCCTTTGCTGACCGACGACGGGCGCGCGACCTATCTGTCGCTGCAAAGCTTTGCCGGGCGGTTGGCCTTTGCGGGCAGCCTCTATTTCGCATCGTCGCAGGTGGGGCAGGGGGCGGAAATGGCCTATGGCGGCATTCAGATGACCTTGGGCAGCTATGCGGTTGCAGGGGCGCTGTTCCTTGTTCTGCTGGCCGTCACCGTGCGGCGCGCGCATGTGGAACCGCAGTAACCCTTTCCAACGCCCGTGGGTTTTGCGACACTTGTCCGAAGGGGGATGTAAACGGATGTTACATCGCCTATATTGAGCTTAACCTATTGAAAAGCGGGAGTGCCGGATGGCAAATTTGGACGCACAGGTCAGGGAATCGCAAAGCCAGGTGGCGGAGGCCCAAAACAAGATCGCCGAACTGACAAGCCGGATCGAGACCGCACGGGCCAAGCTGAAGGCCGGTGACGACGCGATGATCGACATCGAGAACGCAACGCTTGAAGACGTCCACGCCCATACCGAGGTGATGAACGCCAACATCGCCGAACTGATCATGGGGCTGGATGATGTGACCGCCGGGTTCAGCCGCGATTTCGACGAGATGCGCAACAAGACCGGATGGGAAAGCTTTGTCGGGATTTTCGCCAGCGCCAAATCCGATGCCATGCGTCAGGAACGCGTGCGCAGCGCGTCGATCGACGACAAGTTGCAGGATCTGATTTCCAAGTCCGATACCATCGTGAAACTGCTGGAAGGCCAGTTGCAGATGCTGGAAGAGCAGAAGATCAAGGTGGGCGACAACCTGACCGAAACACTGGATGAGCGCGAGATGACTGTTGCCGAACTGGAAACAGTGCGCCGTGACATTCAGGGCATGGATCCGGCGATCATCAAACTGGAAAACGCGATTGCGTCGGAAACCGACGCGGCCAAGCGGACCAAGCTTGAGACGGAACTGGCCGAAGCCAATGCCAGGTACAACGCGCTGGTGCAGGAGGAGCAGGTCAAGCTGGCCAAATCCCAGACGCTGGAACGCTATATCGAGAAGGGCAAGACCTGGATCGATTCACTGCAGAATCAGGCGGCGACGCAGATGGTTCTGATCAACAAGCTGCAAACGGACACCAAGCAGCGGGTTGTTCTGTATGACGCGCTGACAAAATCTCTCAAGACCGCACAGCAGCAGGACGTGGCGCACCGCATCAACGAGATCGGGGTGAAGACGGATCAGGAGGCGCAGTCAGCCATGGCGGGGATCGGTGCGGCGACCAATGCGCGGATGGCCGAGATGATGGAGAAACACGAGGATCACATGGTGTACGCCCGTGAAGTTCTGGAGGCGAAGGCCAAGGCGGACGAGCGTTTCGCGCGGCGGTTCCAGTCCATCGTAGAGAAACACGACAGTAACCAATATGGGGCGTAAATGAAGATTCCTGAAAAGCATCGCGTGCCGTTGATCACGTCGGTCTGGATGATCGCGGTTCCTCTGGTCCTTGCGTTCTTTGCGGGTGCGGGGGCCGGCACGGTGTTCGACCCGATCGCCACATTTGCCGGCACGCTTTGGGCGATTTACGGTGGGGCGAGCCTGATTTTGGGCGTGCTGCTGCTGGGCTGGGTCTTGTGGTCCGTCTGGCGCGGTCAATCGAATGAAATGAATGGATGAGGGCCGCTCATCCCGTCTCTGGCGAGACGACGTCGCCCCGGTGATGCTGGCGCATGTCTGATCTGACACGTGATCATGTCGGTTTGTCCGACACCCATGCATCGCGCCGGTATTTCCGCAAGTTCGAAGGCATCATGCAACATATGCTGCATGTGGCCGGGGTCTTGCGGGCCGAAGGTCGGCTGGACGCGGAAGAGGTGGAGATCCTGACACGCTATGCGGCCAAGCTGACCCATACGTTCAAGGCGCTGGGCCTGAAGTACCTGTTGGTCGGGCGGGAAACGGGGCGGTTTTTTGGATCCCTGACCATCGACAACCGCGACAGCGGTTTTCCGGTGACCGAAGAGATCATGAAAATGGCAAACGATGCGCAGCAGGCGGTGGGCCATCTTGCCGGAATGGCATCTGTCGGGTCTTTGAAAGACCAGATGGTGCAGGCCATTCTGGGCGACCGTGTGATCCCCACCAAGCTGCAGTTCGCCCTGTCCCAGCGCCTGTATTACGAAGAATTGGCCCGGGGCGATCTGTTCTGGGTGCAAAACGATGTCCATGCGCAATGGACCGGCACTGTCGGAGAAGGCCGCCGTCAATTCCGGCTGCATTGGGCGCGCTATGACAGTCAGGTCAATCTGCCGGTGATCTACCTGATGGAGGTCGAAGACACCGGGCGCATCGCCTTGCCCAAGGATCCGCGCCGCTGGCCCGAAGTGCAGGCGCATCTGAGTGCGCAGGCGCTGGGCGGCCTGAAGTTGCTGACCATCGCCACGGGGTTCGACGCGGATTTCGACGATCTTCACCCCAAGCGGCTGCGCCGGTTTCATCTGGGGCCGATGTACAGCCATGAATACACACAGCAGGCCGGACCCCTGCGCGAGGTGCTGGCCGAGGCGAAGGCCCCGGAAGGACAGGATTGGGCCCTGGTCTGGACCGAGGAAGAGCTGATCAGCGACCGGGTGATCGAACAGAAGTCCGGCTGGTTTTCGACGGTGGAGCGCGAGGTCTTTGCGCTGGACCCGTTTGCGGCGCAGGGACCGGACCTTGGGGCGACGCGGCAGGAGCGGAGCATCATCCTGCCGCAGAGGGTGTTTCAGGTGTTGGATGAGAAACAGCCGACGGGCTTTGGAACGGTGCGGAAATTCGTGGTCAGCGCGCAGGGCCGGGTGCTGCAATATTAGACGCCGGTGCGAGGCCGAGGGTGCGGACGGTATATAAGGCCAAAAAGAGAAAGGGTGCGGGATGAGCCAGACAGCGGATGCGATGGAGTTGCGGGAAGAGGACATTGCGGCGCATCTGGCCGTGGCGCAGTCCCTGCTGGAAGGGTTCGACCATGCGCCGCGGATCGGGACGGCGCGTGGCGATGCGCCGGTGGAGCGGTCTTCGGGGATCGGGACAAGACGGCGGTTTCGGTCCACCACACCGGGCCTTGTGACGCAGCGGCGCACGGCGTCGGGTGCGGTATCGTTGATGGAGCGGGTCGAAGGGGCGGACGACGATGCGCTGATGACGCCGCTGCAGGCAACGGTGCTGCATGGGGTGCGGCGGGGGATCGCGATTGCCCTCGCGGTGGCCGAGAATGTGGCGGAGCAGTCGGGGCTGGGTGATCTCAAACGGGCCAATCTGGAAGGATCCTTGCCCGCCGCGCGGAAGGCAGAGTTTGGCGAGTTGCTGGCGGCGGAGGCTTTGGTCACGCTTCATGTGTTCGGCAATGCGGTTGCCTATCTGCTGTCGTCGCATCTGCCGGAGGTTTCCGTCGAGGTGGGCGAGGTCGAGGAGGTCTTGCTCGACAATGGACAGACCGCCTTGCACGGCGCGCTGTGGGAGCTGGATCAGGACATCGCGGCACATGGGGCGGATGACGCGCATGTGGTGGCGACGGTAGCCGCCTTTGCCGAACAGTTGATGGAGAAGGTGGCGTTGCGGGCGCAGACGGCACCGCGGCTGGAGGGGTTCAAGGGCGCGTCCTGGCGGGTGGAGGCGGATGATTTCACCGTTGCGGGGTTCAGCCCGGCGTCGAAGGCGAAATCCACCAAGCTGACCATGACGTTCAAGAAGCCAAACGAGGTGGTGGGCAACCATATCGCCAAATATCAGGCGATGAAGCTGGCCAAGATGCTGATGGCCTATGATTTCGACCGGCGGCTGAACCCCTTTGCGGAACTGGGCGGGTTCATCTTTACCTTCATGGGCGATGGCGCGCCGGGGACGGGGAAGACGACGCTGATCCAGATGATGGCGGGGTTGATTTCGGAATATTGCGGCAATGCGGATTACCCGTTTCGTTATCAGAACCTTTCGACCGACAACATCGACAGCTATCAGGGCAAGTCGGGGCAGAACGCCAAGGCGTTCATCAACAACATAATCGACCCGTCGGTGATCGGGTTCGGGACGATTGACGATATTGACCAGCTGGCGGGGAAACGCGGCGACCGGCAGTCGTCGGCGGGGCAATTGGAGATCACCGCCGTGCTGATGGAGAGTTTCGCGGGGGCCAATACGGTGGTGCGGGGGAACTGCACCTTTGGCATGTTTTCGAACTACCCGGAGAATGTGGACGACGCCTTGCGGCAGCGGGCGGGGGCGCGGTTCCTGGTGGACGGGCCGCAGACGCGGGAGGATTATGTCGATATCCTTTATCTGCTGATGGGCAAGAACCACGACATCCCGCTGGGCGATCACAAGGTGTTCGAGGCGCAGGCGATCAAGAAGGCGGTCGCGGCGTCGTTCGAGGGACATTCGAAACCGCATGAGGACGGGTTGTTGAAGGTCTATGAGGCCGTGCGCGGCGAGATCGGGGAGTTGGACACGATCAACAAGCTGGGCACCTATCTGAAGGCCATTCAGGAGGCCGATCCACGCTTCACCGGACGCGCGATCAAGAACATCACGGACGCGGTGAAGGTGCGGGCGATGGATTTCGAACTGCCGGATGAATGGATGGAGCAGCCCGATCTGTTCCTGTTCAAGGGGTATGACGAGAAGAAGGCGATGATCGAGGAGATGCGCCAGAAGATCACGGTGGAGATGGTGATGCAGGAGATCAACCGCTACGCGGATAGCGAGTTCCGCTATGCGGACAAGTCGGATGAGGTGGCGATTGACGAGGCCGTGCGGGATATGCGGCGGATGGAGGCGGCGAAGAAGCGGTATTTGTCGGGGGGTGAGGGGTAAGTGTCCCAATCAGTTCGGATCATATTACTTGCGCTTCTGATCGCCATCGCCGTGGTTGGTGCAAATAAGCTTTGGGAGTTGAAACAGAATGCGGCTGAGATCTGGACCGCGACGGGATACGCGTTGCTTGTCCTGAGTGCGGTGACGGGGCTGATCTTTGGACGACAGGAGTTTCGCAACCAATCCGAAGGCGGTTCATTTCTGCTTGGTGGATTGATACAGGCGTTTGTCGCGATGATCCTTGTCGCGATTTTCATGGGAGGTGGCGCGTCGCTATGGACCTTGGGATTCTGGGGCGTGTCAGCAGTTGGCTGGGTGCCTGCCTACATCTTTTTCTATGCGCTGGTCTTGCTGCTTTCCGGTCTCATCGAGGGAACTAGACATGCTTAAGGCGGTCGCAATTCCTTCCTGCGATCCGCGCACTGTGCAGGATGTCTGCCGGTGCTGTGGCGATGAAATGGGGGCGTGCGCTTGCGTTATGAACACATGAACCGCCTCATCCGCCACGGCCTCATGTTCGGCAACCTCTTCCACGTGGCCTCGCCCGCGCTGGTGGACCGCTACAACCGTGCGCTCGAGCATCTGACGGGCAAGACGCACCACCCTCACCGATTTCCATATCGACATCTCGGGCTATTCGCCCGAGGTCGGGGACGAGCTGCAAGACCACCTCTACCTCAACCACCAGGGGGTGAACCGGCAGTTCATTCTGCTGAGCATGGAGCAGCGGACGGCACCTTTGCTCAACATGAAATTCTCGACCTCGCGGGGCATCCTGCAACAGTTCATCGCGGAGAACGAGGCGCAGTTGTTTGCGCTGACGGCGCGGGATGCGGTGGCGGGGGAGTTGGTCAATTCGGTCTACGATGTCTCCACCCCCGCGCGGCTGTTCGACATTCGCAAGGTGGAGATCGAGGCGGATACGACGGCGGGGACCGTGCGGGACGCGGAAAGGCTGGGGCAGATGGTGGACCGGTTCAAGACGGAACCGGACGGCTGGTTCGACGATGTGCTGATCGCGCAGATGATCGAGCTGGCGGGCAAGACCGGGGATGTGGTGCGCAACCCCGTGCGCCTCAAGCAGATGAGTTTCGACCAGCGCAATTTCTGGACGGCGCATTTTGGCGGGCTCTACCTGTTCCAGGATGTGCCGCATCCGGCGGTTATTGCGCCCGCGGGCAAGGACCATCTGGGGGGGCTGCCTGTCGACTATGTGTTCGACAGGGACGACCGGAACCAGATCGCGCAGTTTTTCAAGCTGAACGGGCTGGTGGAGCCGATTGTGGAAGGGCGCAGGTCGCGGGCGGCGGCGATCCTGCGGCAGAAGATGGATTTCATTCTGGTCGATGCGGTGGCCGATCAGGGTGGTGACCTGACAGGGGCCACACGCGCCGACATGCGCAGGCTCGCGCGGCAGCATCACGCGCTGCTGCCCGAGGAGTTTCACGCGCTGAACGCGCTGGTGAACTGGGCGGAGAGTGGCGGGACGTGGCCAAGGATAGATTCCGATCATCCGGCGTATTTCTATATGTTCCGGGCCAGTGACACGCCCGATGCGGCGCTGGTGAACATGCTGCTGGCCGAACTGGCACCCAAGGACGCGCGGCAGATGTTCATCTGTCACAAGGAGCTGTTCTATCGCACCTATGCGGGCTGGCCCGAGGCCAAGAAGGCCTACGTTGTGGATTTCCTTGTGGCGGAGTATCAGGTGGACAAGGCGGGGGCGCGCGAGGCGCTGTTCGGCCATGACGCGCCGATGGAGGAGCCGGACAGACCGGCGCCGGTGCCCGACATGATTGCGCGGGTCGGCCCCTGGGGCGCGGTGAGAGGAAGATAGATGTTTGGATTTATCCGGCTGGTGATCATGTTGTTCGTCGTGCTGACCGTGATCTATGTCAGCCTGTCGTTCTACAGCCGGTCGGTGCGCAAATCGAAGTTGCGCAAGAAGTGGTACGAGGGCAAGCAACTGGTGGACCGCGACACCTTTGTACAACGCGGGCTGGAACGGTATGACGGGTCGATCCGGCGCAAGCTGATCATGGGCGTCTATGTGGTGCCGGTTGTGGTGATCGCCGTGATCATCTACCTGACGAATTTTACCTGAGAGGGTCGCTATGGTTACGGTTATCAAATGGGTGTTCTGGGCCACGTTCTGGACGCTGGTGATTGCGTTCTTTCACTACACGCTGCCGCAGACCGATATCGTGCGGGTGACGGACACCTACGAAAAGCGGATTGATCTGGGTGAAAATTCGCTGTTCTGGGCGCAGGCGGATGTGGGAACGGACGGCACGCTGGCCAACCGCGACGTGTTTTTCATCCAGACGCGGCGGGCCAAGGGCGACGTCATGGTGTACCGCAACGAGGATACCGGTTGGGGCTGGCCGCCCTATTTCAAGTTCGACACGTCGAACCTGCAGGCCGAAGCGGCGGATGCGCGATCCACGTCGGGCAACGCGCAGTATTTCGCGCTCAAGCATTATGGCTGGCGGAACGAGTTCTTCACCATCTTTCCCAATGCGATCTCCCTGCGCCCGGTCGAAGGGCCGGATGCGTCCAAGGGCATCCCGTTCCTGAACATCTTCATCATCACCCTGTTCGCCGCAATCAGCTGGGCCATCTGGGTGCGCTGGCGGCGGTTCCGCATGGCACGGATCGACCCCACGCTGGAAGCGATCGAGGATGATATGGCCGAACGGTCCGGCGCGGTGCGGCGCTGGTTCGGGACGTGGAAAAAGAAGACCTGAAGGATCAGTCCGCGAACAGGTAATCCGTCCGCGCGATTTCTTCTGCCTTGTCACGGGGCACGGCCAGAAACCTGGTCAGGGCATCCGCGTTCACTTCGGTATCCCAGCCTTCGCGCATCCGGGTCAGATGTTCGAATTGCGCATCTCGGATGCGGTCGGATTCAAACACCATGTCGTTGCGGATTGTCGGCAAGAGCCGCGCAAGCGTTTCCGATGATGTCTGATCGCCGGCCAGCCCCACGCGCATGGCGTGGCCCGTCAGGTAATCATCGGTGAACTGACATTCGATTTCCAGAATACGGGTGACGGACCGGTCGGCGGCAAAGTCGTTCAGCAGATCGAGGTTGGCCGGATCCATGCAGATGATCAGCTTGTCCGTCTCGAAGTAGTCGAACAGCATCCGCATCAGGGCGCGCCTGTGGCGGTGGCGTTTCTCGAGCGTGTTCTCGATACCGCCCAGATTGGGCAGGGGCGTGTCCTCTTCGTTGAACAGATACTCGATCGCGGGGACGTTGGTGACCTGGCGGATGCGGTCCAGCACACGCTTGGCCACGTGCCACTTCTTGCAGACGACGATCAGCAGTTCGCGTTCGCGGCCAAGGGTGGATTCCGTTTCCCAGAACCGGGTGGCAAAGCGCCGCCCGATCCGGCCCCGGCCCGACAGGAACTGAAACAGGCTGCGGCCTTCGTTGCTGATCTGAAACTGCACGCCCTGCGCGATGTAGAGCAGTCCAAGCCGCCGCTTGAGGTCCTGCGCTTCGGGGCTGATCTTGCGGGCAAAAAGGTAATCCTGGCTCAGCAGCAATTCGTAGTGATCGTTGTAGAAGGTCACCGGCATCCCGTAATCGGTGAACATCAGGAAGGTCAGGGTCCGCGAGCGGATCTCGACCTCCGGCACAAGATGGCGCACGAGTGTCTGGAAGAACGTCTCGTCCGGGATCCAGGTGGTGCGGAAAAAGCGGACGACATCGCGGCGCTTGCGGACAAATTTCATCACCCATTCGATCGTCTGCCGACGCAGGCACCACCACTGGCTGCCGATCATGATTTGCAGGTCGTCAGGAATGGCGCGTTGCAGGCCCAGGCGCTTTTGCACTTCGAACAGGAAGTAGAACAGCTTCTTGTGTTCGCGTTCATTGACGAAGTGGCGGTAAATCAGCCGCTCTTCCTTCCAGCCGGTCTTGATCCAGTCGCTTTCGAAGTAATCGAAGCTTTCGATGAAGTCGGCGTCGTTCTCATCAAGGAACTTATGTGTGTATTCGGCTGATTTGATCGCCATGCAATCGCCTGACAGCATGTAGAAATGCGTGGCACGCGGGAAGGCATCTATCGCAGATTGCACCGCGTTCAACGTTGCCTGCACCAAGGACCATTCGCCCCAGCCGCATCTGATGCGTTTCTTGGCGAAGGTCACGTTGGGGTTGTTCGCCAGCGCGTTCTTGATCTGTTTGAAATGCGCGGGATTGGCGGAGGCATCGAAGTGGATCGCCATGTAGTCGCCGACCGCCGTCAGACGTTCCGCCTGCCGAATGACAGCCACCGGATCCTTGTGACAAAGGAGGATATAGGCGATTTTAGCCATATTGGAGACGATGCGCCCTGTTGCCTTCGATTGTTTCGTTGATAAAGGTGAAGACAGATTGAATAAACACCATTAATTTGCTTTTTTGAGGCAAGAGTGAACTGTTGCGCAAAACAGTCATGTGAGCAGAGGGCAAGCAGTATGGGGTTTCCGGGCACCTGGATGACGGAAAGTGAAAGCGTTGTGTACCGTGTGGTGCCCAAATGCGCTTGCTCGACCATCGGGCAGATCATGTTCTACTCCGACCACGGCACGTTCTTTGACGGTGACATCCACGATGCCCAGTCCGGCATGCACAAGTGGGCGCTCGAGGCGTCTCAGGTGCCGATCTCGGCCAATGTGACGAACCATGCCTCTTACGCCTTCACCTGCGTGCGCAACCCCTACACGCGCATCCTGTCGTCGTTCTTTGACAAGATCTGCGGCATCCAGCGCAACGGCAAACGCTATCGGGGCAACCTTGTGCCGCTGCTGATCCAGAAATACGGGATCGACGTGGGTGGGCCTGACGGCAAACAGGAATTCGACCAGATCCAGAGCTTCCGGCGCTTTCTTCTGTTCGCCCGCGACACCATCCGCTGGCGGCGGCCGATGGACCCGGATATCCACTGGTCCGCGATGTCAGGGCATGTCAGCACCTTCATCGCCAACGGTGGCACCTACGACAAGATCGTCTGGACCGAGAAGTTCAACGAGGGAATGCAGGACGTTCTGGACGCGATCAAGACGCCCAATGCCGTCAAGCTGGAGGACATCCCCCGCTTCAACGAAAGCGAAGGGCACGGCCCGAAGCGCGCGCATCCGGTCGAGGATTACTTCGACGACCTGTCGATGCATCTGATCCGCGAAATCTACAAACGTGACTTCGATCTGTTCAAGTACGATTTCGAGAACCCCGGCAACAAGATGCCGGTGGGCGAGATTGACCTTGAAGAGGTCCACAAGAAGCTGGGCGATTAGGGATCAGTCGCTGGTCGGCACCACGCGCGCCGTCGCTGCATCAAAGTCGACCGCATCGTACCAAAGGTCTTCGGGCAACGCCGACAGCAGGCCCGCGCATTCGGGTGAATTTCGGGACATTTCCGCAAGCCGGTTTCGTACTTCGTCTGTCTGCCCGGCAGATGGGCGACACTGTGGGTAGCCGGCGGGGTAATATTTGCAGATCTCACCCTGCAGTATCTCGGCGCGCAGAAACGGGCACAGGATTTGTTTCGGCACATTCGTCTGTGTAAGGAACCGCTTCCAATCCGGCACCTGGGCCAGTTCTTCCTCCGAAAGCGCGGCTGCCTGTTCGATTGATCTGAACTGGCGGTGTTTCAGGTCCATGTAATCCAACAGCATCTGTGCCGGATCATTGGAAAAAACGACTGCATTCTGCATCGCTGCATCCCCGTCGAAGTGGGATTCCGGCAGGTTTTTGGAACTGGCGGCAAAGGAATACGCGCTCCAGTATTCGGCGTTGTAGGGGGATGCTTGAAGGCGGCGCAGACTGAAGTCCGCAGATTGTGCGAATCTGGCGGCAAGGAAGGCGCGCTGTTCGTCCGGGGTACGATCGACTTTGATCTGGCGAAAGCTGACGTTTCCGTCGGCTTTCGAGATGACTTCAAAATCGCCATCAAATTCAACCCCTTCCACCAGGTTCAGCAGGTCGATATTCAGCGGATCATGTTCGAGAAAACTTTCCGCCAGTGCCAAGCGGTCTTTCTTGAACTGGTGCATGAACATCTCGACCATGCCGTGGCGGGAGCGGATTTTCTCTTCGAAGGATCGGGCGTAGTGGGTCAGAAAGACAAGTTGATACTGATCGACAGGGTGGTTCAGCAACACGTCGCGGGCCCAATCCATCTGTTCCATCGTCGCATCGTGGAATTTGAACTTTGACAGGAAATAAGCGAGGCGGACGATCGCGGTTTCGGGATCGTCGTCGGACCATAGATGCTCCTCGACATAGGCCTGAAGGTCGGTCCGGTCGAACAGAAACCCGGCTTCCATCAGACAGCGGTGAAGCATGACCGGGCGTTGCGGGGCATCGAAAGAATTCGAGACGCTCTGGCAGAACTTCTGCAACAGAACGCCCGAGCGTTCATTGAGTTGACCGGATTGAAGAGACCGCTGAACGCTGCCGAAATTCGGATGTGCGGTCATGATCTTGTCGAGTGCGTCAAGCGGATGAGGAGACGTTGGCAGCACCTGCCCCAGACCGCGCGTCAGCGCATCGGCAGCGGGGATCAGATCGGGCTGTTGTTCGTAGGCGGCAAAGGCAAGCTCGTTCGACTGTCTTCGCATCGACTGGGCCACTTCATAGGCAAAGTCGTTTTGCCCGCGCATCACTGCATTCGATGCATTAAAAAGCGTCCATGCCCGTGAAATCTGTGCCTTCGGATTGTCCTGATCCCGCGCCAGCCAGTCTTCTCCGAACCTGACCGTCTTTGCATCGCTGCGCGACAAGGCGATATACAGCGTTCGCATGTCTTCCGCGGTCCGTTTGCCCGCAAGAAACTCGGCCTGTGCTGCATCGAGACCGGCATCGACCGCGTCGAAATCCCGTGCGGCGATGGCAGTGCGCAGATCACTCACGTCGAAGGGGGATGCCACGGCAGTGCCTGTGGCCAGCATCAGGCCTAGCAAAACGGAAAGAAATCGCATCATCAGTCTCCCTTGGTTGAAGACAACCTGTGGGTGATGTCTGACAGGAGTGCGGCGGTGGTGTGGTCCTTTCGCGACGTGGCAGGGGATCCGCTCTGACATCCGGATCGCCACGAATAAGGTCGGTCATCTTGCGCCAAGCACCCGCCCGCTCTACATGACACTTCATGTCACAGGTCAAAACATCCTCAAAGTCCGACCCGAATTACAAGGTCATCGCCGAGAACCGGCGGGCGCGGTACGATTACGCGATCGAGGAAGATATAGAGTGTGGCATCATGCTCGAAGGCTCCGAGGTGAAATCGCTGCGCAATGGCGGGGCGAACATCGCCGAAAGCTATGCGGCGGTCGAGGACGGGGAGTTGTGGCTCGTCAACTCCTACGTGGCCCCCTACAAACAGGCCAAGACCTTTGGCCACGAGGAACGCCGCCGGCGCAAGCTGCTGGTCAGCCGCAAGCAATTGTCCGATCTTTGGTCAGCGACGCAGCGCAAGGGCATGACGCTGGTGCCGCTGGTGATGTATTTCAACCATCGCGGCATGGCGAAGGTCAAGATCGGCGTCGCCAAGGGCAAGCAGAACCACGACAAGCGCGAAACCTCGGCCAAGCGCGACTGGGCGCGGCAGAAATCCCGGCTGTTGAAGGACAACGGCTAGGCCATATCCCGCCGGGTCTGTCGCATTCTGGCAAGCCTGTCGCACACAAGCGCGAAACTGCCTGAAAATGAGGCTTCCAAGGGGTCGACCCTTGCTGGACTCTTGAGATGTTTGAACGCCGCATTCCTGAATGGCTGCGCCATGCGCCTGCCCCTTCCGTGCGCGGTTTTGCGGTGCTTGCAGGGTTCGAGGCGGTGACGCGCGGCATCCTGATTTCGGTCTTTCCGATTGCGATGTACAACGCGCTGCAGGACGCTGCGTTGATCAGCTCGGTCTACTTCGCGGTCGGGGTATTGTCGTTGATCGCGGGGCTTCTGGTGCCCTACCTCAACCGTTTCGTGGCGCGGCGCTGGGTCTATGCCCTGGGGGCAAGCGGCTATGTCGCGGGGGCGGTCTGTGCGTCCATCGGGACTGCCGAACTCGTGGTTCTTTCCCTGGCGCTGAATTCCGTCGCGACGGTTGTGACCTTCGTCTGTTTCAACACCTATGTGCTGGATTACATCGCCCGGATCGAACTGGGCAAATGCGAGACCTTGCGTCTGTTCTACTCCGGTGTCGGCTGGACGGCAGGGCCGCTTCTGGGTGTTCTGCTCTGGGGCTGGTGGGCACCTGCACCCTTCGTGATCTCGGGCGTGTCGGCCGCCATCATGCTCTGCGTGTTCATGTACATGCGCATGGGCAACGGCAAGCTGATCACCCGCGCGCAAAGGCCACCACCCAACCCGCTGCGCTATGTCGGACGGTTCATGCAGCAGCCCCGGCTTGTCGCGGGGTGGCTTTTTGCGGTGATCCGGTCCTGCGGCTGGTGGGCCTATGTGGTCTATCTGCCGATCTACGCGGTCGAGAACGGATTGGGCGACCAATTGGGCGGCCTGCTGTTGTCGATCACCAATGCATCGCTGTTCCTTGCGCCCTTCATGCTGCGCTGGATGCAGGCGGGGTCGATCCGCCATTCCGTACAGACCGGATTTTTCTGCGCGGCGTTCCTGTTTGCTGCGGCCGGGACGGGGCTGATCCCGCCGCCGCTTGCTGTCGCGTTCCTGTTTTTCAGCAGCTTCTTTCTGATCCTGCTGGATGTCTGCGGGGGCTTGCCGTTCCTGATGGCGGTAAAGCCGTCCGAGAGGACGGAGATGTCGGCGATCTATTCGTCCTACCGCGACGTGTCGGGAATCGCCACACCGGGTGCGGCCTGGCTGATCCTGTCGGTGGCCCCGATCACGGGTGTTTTCGCGGCGACGGGCGCGGCCTGTCTGATCGCCTGGCGCATCGCCGGGCGGCTGCATCCCCGGCTGGGCGAAGCGCGGCTGAAGCCGGTGGCACCCTGATACCCGACGGGTCGGACGGCCAGCATCCTCTTGCCAGTAAGCAGCCGCAACGGTAGGCAAGGTGGACCCTGTTTGCAAAGGATGGCCCATGTCTGATGATCCCAAAACGCTTGTCTCGACGGACTGGCTGGCGAAGCACCTGAAAGACCCCGATCTGCGTTTGCTCGATGCGTCGTGGTATCTGCCCGATGCGGGGCGTGATCCCAAGGCGGAATACGAGGCTGCGCACATCCCCGGCGCGCGTTTTTTCGACATCGACGACATTTCGGACGCGCGGTCCGACCTGCCGCATATGGCCCCCCCGGTCGAGAAATTCATGTCGCGGCTGCGGGCGATGGGCGTGGGCGACGGGCATCAGGTGGTTGTCTATGACGGAGCCGGATTGCTGTCGGCGGCGCGGGTCTGGTGGCTGTTCAAGCTGATGGGTCAGGACAATGTTGCCGTACTGGACGGCGGCTTGCCCAAGTGGGTGGCCGAAGGGCATCCCACCGAAGATATGCCACCCATCCCGCGTGACCGGCACATGACCGTCCGGCTGCAAAATCAACTGGTGCGCGATGTGACGCAGGTGGCCCATGCCTCCAAGCTGGGCAGTCCGCAGATTGTCGATGCACGCGCACCTGCCCGTTTCAAGGGCGAAGCGCCCGAACCGCGTGAGGGGCTGCGCGCCGGACACATTCCGGGGTCGCGCAATGTCTACTACGCGGCGCTGCTGAACGACGACAAGACCATGAAACCGGTCGAGGAGACCCGCGCGGCGTTCGAGGCGGCGGGCGTCGATCTGGACAAGCCGGTGATCACCACCTGCGGTTCGGGCGTGACAGCCGCCATCCTCGCGCTGGCGCTCGAGCGCATGGGCCACAACGACTGGTCGCTTTACGATGGTTCCTGGGCGGAATGGGGCATGTTCCCCACCGTTCCCGTCGCAACCGGAGACGCATGATGTTCGAGACACTAGAGGCACAGCCCGCCGACAAGATCCTTGCCCTGATGCAGATGTACCGCGACGATCCTCGCGACGCGAAAGTCGATCTGGGTGTCGGTGTCTACAAGGATGCCACCGGGCTTACCCCCGTGATGCGCGCCGTCAAGGCGGCGGAGCAGCAGATCTGGCAGTCGCAGGACAGCAAGGTCTATACCGGGCTTGCCGGTGATCCGGCCTTTGCGGATGCGCTGATTGATCTGGTGCTGGGCGATTGCGTTCCGCGCGCCACCGTTGCTGCCGCGGCCACCCCCGGCGGGACGGGTGCGGTGCGTCAGGCGTTCGAGATGATCCAGATGGCCAAGCCCGATGCGCGGGTTTTCGTCTCTGACCCCACATGGCCCAATCATCTGTCGATCCTGAAGTATCTCGGGATCGAGGTCGTCCCCTACCGCTATTTCGACGACGAGTCGCGCGGCGTGGACTTCGACGGCATGATGGCCGATCTGAAACAGGCACAGGCCGGCGATGTGATCCTGTTGCACGGTTGCTGTCACAACCCCACCGGCGCGAACCTGAAGAGCACCGAGTGGGACGCGGTGATCGCGCTTCTGCAGGAAACCGGGGCCACGCCGATGATCGACATTGCCTATCAGGGTTTTGGTGACGGGCTGGAGGCCGATGCCGCCGCGACACGCAAGATCGCCGCTGCGGTGCCGGAATGTCTGATCGCGGCGAGTTGTTCAAAGAACTTCGGCATCTACCGCGAGCGGACGGGACTTCTGATGGCGGTCGCCGCCGATGCATCTGCCCATGCGCTGAACCAGCAGACGCTGGCCTTCCTGAATCGTCAGAACTACAGCTTTCCGCCCGATCACGGGGCGCGGATCGTCACGACGATCCTGAACGATGCCGATCTGCGGTCGGACTGGATGGCGGAACTGGAAGAGGTGCGCAACACGATGCTGGGCCTTCGGACGCAACTCGCGGGCGAATTGCAGCGGTTGTCGGGCTCTGACCGTTTCGGTTTCATTGCGCAGCACAGGGGCATGTTTTCACGCCTTGGCACGACACCTGATCTGGTCGAGGCACTGCGTGTGAAACATGGGATCTATATGGTCGGCGACAGCCGGATGAACATTGCCGGGCTGAACCGCGACACGGTGCCGATCCTCGCGGCAGCCATCATTGATGTCGGTATCTGACACGCAATTTCGGTTGTCCGAATGACAAAGCCCGCGCCTCGTGAGAGAGGCGCGGGACTGTCCGGGTTACGAATGCGGGATCAGGGCACTGGTCTGCCAACCAGTTGGCCGCGACCCGTAAACGGCCTCAGACCTTGTTGCCCAAGGCACCTTTGATCTCGCCTTTGGCGTTCTGCGCCGCGCCCTTGGCCTTCTGCGCCTTGCCTTCGGACTGCAATTTCTTGTTGTCGGTGGCTTTGTCCTGCCTTCGCTGCATTTCTTGTTGTCGGTGGCTTTGCCGACCGCGTCCTTGACAGCACCGGCGGCCTTGTTTGCCGCGCCTTTTGCCTTGTCTTTCATTTCACCCATGATGCGTTCCTTTTGGGTTGTGTGCGTTGCGCTGGGGCGACAATCGCCGCGTCGATCTGCACATCTGAGAAACGCGGACCGCTTGTTTAGGTTCCTGCGACATCGCAGGGGACATGGCGGGTTGCGCTGAATCCAGCCGATGGACGACGTGCACAAAAAAACCCGGACCAGATGGCCCGGGTTTTCCCGCATTGATCTGAGGGCAATCAGCCTTTTGAGAACTCGGGATAGGCTTCCATGCCGAGTTCCGATACATCGAGGCCGTTGATTTCGGCTTCTTCGCTGACACGGATGCCCACGATGGCCTTGAGGATCAGCCAAACCACGAGGCTGACGACAAAGACGAAGGCACCGATGGCCGCAAAGCCGATGATCTGGGTCACGAAGGACGTGCCTTCGGTGTAGAAGGGTACAACCAGTGTGCCCCAGAAGCCGGCGATCAGGTGGACCGGGATGGCACCGACCACGTCGTCGATCTTCATCTTGTCCAGCATCGGGACGGTGAAGACCACGATCACACCGCCCACGGCACCAATCCAGAGTGCGCCAAAGAGCGTTGGGTCAAGCGGACCGGCCGTGATGGAAACGAGACCGGCAAGCGCGCCGTTCAGCACCATGGTAAGGTCGACCTTCTTGTACATGATCTGGGTCAGGATCAATGCGGCAACGGCACCGGCAGCAGCAGCCATGTTGGTGTTGGCAAAGATCTGCGCGACCGCGTCGGCATCCTCAAGCGTGCCCATGGCAAGCTGTGACGCACCGTTAAAGCCGAACCAGCCCATCCACAGGATGAACGTACCCAAGGTGGCAAGCGCAAGATTGGAGCCGGGCATTGGCACGACACGACCGTCCTTGCCGAACTTGCCGATCCGTGGACCCAGCACGATGGCACCTGCAAGCGCTGCGAAACCGCCTGCGGCGTGCACCAGTGTGGACCCCGCGAAGTCAGAGAAGCCCATCTGGCTCAGGAAGCCGCCGCCCCACTGCCAGGATGCCTCGACCGGGTAGATGATGCCGGTCAGTACGACAACGAAGATCAGGAAGGGCCACAGCTTGATCCGCTCTGCAAGTGTACCGGACACGATGGATGCCGTGGTGGCACAGAACATCAGCTGGAAGAAGAAGTCGGAGGCGTTCGAGTAGCCGCCAGCGTCGATTTCGGTCTTGATGTCCTTGGTCCCGATGGTGCCAAAGACGTTTTCGATGATCCAGTTGCCATCGCCCGGATACATGATGTTGTAGCCGATCAGCCAATACATGATGGCCGCGATTGAAAAGAGCCCGATGTTCTTGGTCAGCTGGGTCGTGACGTTCTTGGAGCGGACAAGACCCGCTTCCAGCATCGCAAATCCGGCCGCCATCCAGAACACGAGAAAGCCGCCGATCAGGAACAGCAGGGTGTTGAAAATGAAAGTTGTCTGCGCCAGGGACGCAAATTCGGCGTCCTGGGCGGCCCCCATTGTCGGCACCAGCGCAATCGCGGTGGCCAGGGGAACATACTTCAGCTTGTTCATGGTTTTTTCCTTAAAATCAGGGGGAGGGTTAGATGGCGTCATCGCCGGTTTCGCCGGTGCGCACGCGTACCGCCTGTTCCACATCGAGCACGAAAATCTTGCCGTCGCCGATCTTGCCGGTCTGGGCCGTGCGCGAGATGACCTCGACCATCTGGTCGGCGACCGCATCGGGCACCACCAGTTCCAGTTTGACCTTTGGCACGAAGTTCACGACATATTCCGCGCCGCGGTAGATTTCCGTATGACCTGACTGCGCGCCGAAGCCCTTGATCTCAGTGACCATCAGCCCGCGGACACCCGCCTCGGTCAGTGCTTCGCGCACCTCCTCAAGCTTGAATGGTTTGATTGTTGCAATGATGAGTTTCACCTTTGATCCCTCTTCCGATTGGCAGGTCAGACCTGCATTGTGCGTCTGCAGAAACCTGCATTTTCGCCTGACTTGGAAGGTCTGGCGGACGATTCAGACGTCCGCGGAGGGTTCAAATGATTAAAAAATGTGCAGAAATTTCAGATCGCACTGAAATTAATCACACCTTTGATGCGGGATAGGCAAAGCAGGTGCTAAACAATCCCGGCAAAGCGGGCTATGGTCCTGAAAAAGAGCAGCCGAGCAGGCCCAAGCATGAGTGATTCATCCAAGCGCAACCGCCCGCTTGTCGCGGACAAGCGCTATGCGCCCAAATCCGGCGCGGCAGCCGGAAAGGCCGCCAAGAAGCCTGTGAAGAAGGCGTCCAAGTCGGCACGCAAGGCCCCGGCGCGCAAACCCGTGCGGCGCGGGGGTGTCCTGGGGTTTCTCAGTGCGGTCGTGCGCTGGGTTCTGGGGTTGATCTGGAAGATCACCTGGCGGATCACCGCGGTGGCGGTGCTCGTCCTGGTCTGCGCTGTCGGCTATCTTTACACGACGCTGCCGCCGCTGGAGGCCTTGCTGGACGGCCGTGCAAAGGGATCGGTGACCTTGCTGGACCGCAACGGCGAGGTTTTCGCCTGGCGCGGTGACCAGTTCGGCGGCGTGGTGACTGCGGATTCGGTGTCGCCGCACCTGAAGAACGCAGTGATCGCCACGGAAGACAAACGGTTCTACCGTCATTTCGGGATCAGCCCGCGCGGCATCGCGTCTGCGGTGCGCATCAACCTCAGCGAAGGGCGCGGGCCGCTTCAGGGCCACGGCGGTTCGACCATCACGCAGCAGGTGGCCAAGCTGATCTGTCTGGGTGAACCCTTCGACCCGTCTGCCGGCATCACCGAAAAGGAATACGAGGCGAACTGCCGTCGCACCTCGATCCAGCGCAAGGCCAAGGAGGCGCTGTTCTCCATGGCGATGGAGGCGAAGTATTCCAAGGACGATATTCTGTCGATCTACCTCAATCGCGCCTACATGGGCGGCGGTGCCTTCGGCGCAGAAGCGGCAGCGCAGCGGTTTTTCAGTAAGCCTGCAGCCACGGTTTCGGTTGCGGAAGGGGCAATGCTGGCGGGCCTGCTGACCGCCCCCACCACCCTGTCGCCCACCAACAATCTGGATCGGTCGCAGGACCGTGCGGCGACGGTGATCCGCCTGATGGAAGAACAGGGCTATCTGAGCGCCAAGGAGGCGGCGGCGGCGCGGGCCAATCCGGCTGAGCTTTCCGAGGCGGCAGAGGCGCGGGCTGGCGGGTATTTCGCCGATTGGGTCATGTCGACCGGGCCGGAATTCTTTACCCGCAACACCACCGAAGACGTGCGGATCAAGACAACGCTGGACCAGCGCATTCAGAAGGCCGCAGAGGATGGGCTGAAGTGGGTGTTCGAGAACAAGGTGCGCGAAGGGTCGGAAGCGCAGGCGGCAATCGTGATCATGTCGGCGGACGGTGCCGTCCGCGCGATGGTCGGCGGCCGCAAGACCAAGGTGGCGGGTGCCTTCAACCGGGCCACACAGGCGCTGCGTCAGACCGGATCGGCTTTCAAACCCTTCGTCTATGCCGCAGCGCTCGATCTGGGCTATTCGCCCAACGACATCATCGACGATTCGCCCTATTGTCAGAACATCCCCGGTTCGGGCGAATGGTGCCCCAAGAACTATACCAACAGCTTCAAGGGACGGGTGACGCTGACCGAGGCGCTGGAGGACTCCCTCAACATTCCGGCGGTCAAGATCTCGGAAAGTGTCGGGCGCGAGTTGGTCAGTCAGGTGGCGACACAATTCGGCATCAAGAACGATCTGGCGGCAGGTCCGGCACTGGCACTGGGTGCCTCGGAGAGCACGCTGCTTGAAATGACAGGTGCCTATGCGGGTATCCTGAACGGCGGATCGTCGGTCACGCCTTATGGGCTGATCGAACTGACGCTGCTGGGCGATGACAGCCCGCTGATGGGCACCGGTGGCGGTATCGGAGAGCGCGTGGTGCAGGAAGATGCCGCGCGCCAGTTGATCTATATGATGGAAAAGGTGATTTCCGAAGGGACAGGCACCCGAGGGCAGTTTGGCGGCCGTCAACTTGCGGGCAAGACCGGCACCACCTCTGCGGCCAAGGACGCGTGGTTCATCGGCTTTTCGGCGGATTATGTGGCGGGTGTCTGGATGGGCTACGACGACAACACGCCGCTCAAGGGGGTGACGGGCGGCGGCCTGCCCACCGACATCTGGCGCGAGGTGATGAGCCGGACCCACGAAGGACTGCCGCTGACGCCGCTGCCGATGCTGGCACCCGGCCCTGCATCGGGCTTTGGCGAGCCAGCCGTTCAGGCACCGGCCCCGGTGCAACAGACCGCACCGCGTGAAACCGGCGGCACCATAATTGATCAGGTTCTGCGCGACATCTTCGGGGGCGGCGGATCGGGCAGCCGGGCACCGGAACCACCTCGGGGTGACCGCTGATCGCGGCGCATACCCCGTCCCGTGATCGCCGCACGCAGCATGTTTGAACGATGGTCCGTTCACGGATATGCAAGGGTCGTGTGGACAAGCAGAGGACCGACATGGAACCGATCAGAATTGCATCTTTTTCCGAAGGTGACCAAGGCGGCAACCCTGCGGGAGTGGTGATCGCCGACACCTTGCCGGACGCCACAGAGATGCAGCGCATCGCCGCCGATCTGGGGTTCTCCGAAACTGCTTTCGCGGCACCGATCAAGGAGGGCTGGCATGTGCGCTACTTCGCCCCGGTCGGCGAGGTCGCTTTTTGTGGCCACGCCACGATCGCCCTGGGCGCGGTGCTGGGTGCGGAATATGGCGCGGGACGGTACGATCTGTCCCTGCAGGGCGGCATGATCTCTGTCGAGGCGGAACAGCGGGACGGCCAATGGCACGCGGCGTTGCAGTCTCCGGGGACATGGTCGCGGCCCATGGGCGACGATCTGCGGTATGCCTTGCTGGATGCCTTTGCGCTGTCCGACGACGACCTTGATCCCGCGCTGCCGCCGCGTCTTGCCTTTGCCGGGGTTCAGCACGCGGTGCTGACCTTGAAGGACCGGGCACGACTGGCACAGATGGCCTATCCCTTTGACGCGATGCGCGATTTGATGGCGATGCATGATCTGGTCACGGTCAGCCTTCTTTACATCGACGCGCCGCGCAGGATCGTTTCGCGCAATGCCTTCGCCAGCGGCGGCGTGGTCGAAGATCCCGCGACAGGTGCGGCGGCGGCGGCGCTGGGCGGTATGCTGGTCGATCTGGATTGGGACGGTCTGCGCAGCGGCGGCTCTTTCGAGGTGCGGCAGGGCGAAGACATGGGGATGCCGTCAGCTCTCACGGTGGATGTGACCGGCGTACCCGGCACTTCCGTGCGGGTCAGCGGGGCGGTGCGCTGGATGACAGCGGACTGAAAATGCCGCGTTAACCAGTCTTTCCAAGGCAATCCTATCTTAAACAAGTCCTGTTGTTACTGCGCTGGCAAACCACCGGCAGAGGCTCTTCCGGTGTCGAGTGTTCAGCGGGAAGACAGCGATGCGCAGCGATCACATCAGGCTTGGAGCGCAGGAGTTGCGTCAGGTCCGCCGCCAGAACGGTGCGCTGTTCTGGATGGTGGGTCTGTTCAGCCTGTTCGCCAATCTGCTGATGCTGACCGGACCGATGTACATGCTGCAGGTCTACGACAGGGTCTTGTCGTCCGGTTCCGTTGAAACGCTCGTTGCGCTGTCGTTGTTGGTGCTGTTCTTGTATGCGGTCATGGCCACGCTCGATTTTGTGCGCGGCCGGATCATGGCGCAGGTGGGGCTGCGGTTCTGGCAAGCGTTGCAGGCGCGGGTGTTTTCGCGCGGTGATGCGCAAGGCCGCCGTGCTGCCCGACCAGCTCACGACAAGCGGGTGCGCCGATCTGGATACCCTGCGCCGGGTGATCGCTTCTCCGGTCGCTTCGGCGGGGTTCGACCTGCCGTGGACACCGGTATTCTTCGGCGTGATTTTCATATTTCATCCGCTGCTGGGTCTTCTGGCATTGGGCGGGGCCGGTGTGCTGATCGCCCTGACGCTCGCCAACCAGATGCTGTCAGTCCGCAATCAGGCGGCGTCCGCACACCACGCTCAGGCCGCCGCGACCTTTGCCGAACAGCTGCGCAGCGAAGCGGAATCGGTGCGGGCGATGGGCATGACGGGTGCCGCATTTGTCCGCTGGCAGCGCGCGCAGGATCAGGCGCTGGGCGCTGAAATGGCGGCGGGTCACACCGGTGCCGGGTTTTCGGTTTTCGGCAGGGTGCTGCGCCTTTTGCTGCAGTCGGCAATGCTGGGTCTGGGGGCCTGGCTGGTGCTGCGCCAGGAGATGACACCGGGTGGCATGATCGCCGGGTCCATCCTGCTGGGGCGGGCGCTGGCACCGGTGGAGGTGCTGTTGAACCAATGGTCGATGGTCCAGCAGGCGCGCCAAAGCTGGAGAAACCTTGCGTTGCTGCTGGGCGAAGTCCCCGGTGAGGCAACGCGCACGGCCTTGCCCGAACCCGCGGCACGGCTGGCGGTGCAAGGGATCACCGTCGTGCCGCCGGGTGAGCGCATCGCGGCGTTGAAATCAGTGAGCTTTTCGGTGGTGCCGGGGCAGGCCGTTGGGGTGATCGGGCCGTCGGGGACGGGCAAATCGACATTGGCGCGCGCGCTTGTCGGGGCGTGGCCGGTGGCGGGCGGTCATATCCGCCTGGATCATGCGGCGCTTGACCAATACGACCCTGAGGCGCTGGGCCGGCATATCGGCTACCTGCCGCAGCGGGTTCAGCTTTTCGACGGTACGATCGCCGAAAACATTGCGCGGCTGGATCCTGATCCTGATGATGCGGCCGTGATCGCGGCGGCACAGATGGCAGGCGCACACGAGATGATACTGGCCCTCCCTAAAGGCTATGACACGCGGGTAACTGCAGGTCGACTGCGCCTTTCGGGCGGACAACTGCAACGCATCGGACTGGCGCGGGCGCTTTACGGCAATCCGGTGATCGTGATCCTGGACGAGCCGAATTCCAACCTCGACAATGCCGGTTCCGCAGCGTTGAACCACGCGATCCGGCAGGTGAAGGAAGCGGGGCGTTCCGTGTTGATCATGGCGCATCGCCCTGCCGCAATTCACGAATGCGATATGTTGCTGGTTCTGGACGGCGGTATGCGCGTGGCCTTCGGACCCAAGGAGGAAGTCCTGCGCGGGATGGTGAAGAACGCCAGGTCAATTCAAGCCGTTCCGGCGACAGCGGCGGGGATGCGATGACGGCGGCGGGACTGTCGGACGAGGCGCTGTCCACGCCAAGGGTGCTGCCCTACATCTGCGCGGGGATGATCGCCCTGTGTGTGCTGGTGGCGGGCTTCGGTCTTTGGGCCACCCAGACCACGCTTGCCGGGGCGATCATCACGCCCGGTGAGGTGCAGGCCGACATCAACCGGCAGATCGTGCAGCACCCCACAGGAGGTGTCGTGAGCGAGGTCTTGGTGCGGGAGGGAGACGCGGTTGTGGCGGGCGACATTCTGTTGCGCCTCGATACAAGCGCCGCGCAAACCGCGCTGGCCGCCGCGCGGGATCATTTCCTTGATCTTGCCGCTCAGCGGGACAGACTGCGGGCGATCTATTCGGACAGCGATCAGCTTGTCTTCGGGTCGGACTTGTTGAGGCAAAGCAAGACCGATCCCGCGCTTGCTGCCCTGTTGGACGGGCAAACAGCGCTGTTCGATGCGACCCGTGCGACGTTGAGGGAACAGATGCACCAGTTGCAACGGCAGATCGCCCAGATCAAGGCGCAGATCGCGGGGATCGACGGCCAACATGCGGCGTTTTCCGTACAGTTGAAGCTGACGGAAACCGCGCTCGACAACCAGAAATCGCTGCTGTCGCGTGGTCTGGTTCCCGCCGCGACGGTGTTGGAGTTCGAACGGGAGACATCCCGGATCGAGGGTGAGATTGCGCATCTGGCGGGGCAGCGTGCGCAGGCCGATGAACGGCTTGCAGGGATCGAGGTGGAGCGACTGCAGCTTCTTGCCGAGCATCGCGAGAAGGCGCTTTCGCTGGCGTCGGCGCTCGAACAGCCGATGCGCCAGTACAGGACCGAAATGCAGACCCTTGAGGCGGAGATCGCGCAGGCCGAAGTCCGGGCGCCCGCTTCCGGCATTGTCTACGGCCTGCAGGTGGAGACGGAGCAAGCGGTGCTGCGACCGGCAGAGCCCTTGTTGTATCTTGTGCCGCAGGATCGGCCGCGCCTTGTCGTGGCCCATGTTCCGCCGCGCCATATTGATCAGGTGAAGACGGGGCAATCCGTCAAGCTGCGGCTTTCGGCGCTGGATCAGCGCATGACGCCTGAGATTGTCGGCAAGGTTTCCAATATATCGGCGGATGTAATGATTGAACGAGACGACGGGTGCCGCGTTCTATCAGGTCAAGATCGCGCTTCTGGATGGTGAACTCGACACGCTCCCCCAAGGGGCGGTTCTGCTGCCGGGTATGCCGGTGGAGGTGTATTTCCAGACCGGAACGTGGTCACCCCTGCGCTATCTGGTGAAGCCTGTGGCCGACTACTTTGCCCGGGCGTTCCGGGAAAGCTGAAACGCGGTGCCTCACGCCCCTTTCCGTTTCGTCTGAGGCCCGCTAGTTTCCCGACCAAACGCAGCAATCAAGGATCGTGAGATGAGCATTACAAACCGATTGGCAGAACTGGGCGTGACGCTGCCCGACGCACCTGCACCGGCGGCGAATTACGTGCCCTTCGTGCAGGTGGGCAACACGGTCTATGTCTCGGGCCAGATCTCGAACGGGCCGGATGGCATGATCACCGGCAAACTGGGCGCGGATATGGATGTGGCTGGTGGTGCCGCCGCTGCCAAGGCCTGCGCGATCAGCTTGCTGGCGCAGGTCAAGGCGGCCTGTGGCGGCGATATCGAACGGCTCGTCAGGGTGGTGAAACTGACGGGTTTCGTGAACTCCACGCCCGACTTCACCGATCAGGCCAAGGTCATCAACGGCTGCTCCGATTTTCTGGTCGAAGCATTGGATGATCGCGGCCGTCACGCACGATCCGCTGTCTCTGCCGCATCCCTGCCTTTTGGCGTCGCGGTCGAGATCGAAGGCATCTTTGAAATCAAATGACGCTGCCACGCGCCTTTTATGATGTGCCCCTGGCGCACCGTGCGTTGCACGACGTGAACGATGGCCGCCCCGAAAACAGCCGTGCGGCGATCCGGGCGGCGATTGCGGCGGGATATGGCATAGAGATCGACGTGCAGTTGAGCGCGGACAATGCGGCGATGGTGTTTCACGACTACGCGCTTGAGAGGCTGACGGGCGCAAAGGGTGCCGTGCGGCTGCGCAATGCGGCGGATCTTGGCGCAGTCACGCTTCTGGGTGGCGACGAAGGGATACCGGACCTGCCAGAAGTGCTGCGGCTGGTGGCGGGCCGTGTGCCGCTTCTGATCGAGATCAAGGATCAGGACGGCGGCATGGGCCCGGACGTGGGCCCGTTGGAAGAAGCGACGGCGGCAGCGGTCCGTGGCTATGACGGCCCCTTGGCGGTGATGTCGTTCAATCCGCATTCCGTTGCGGCATTGGCGAAACTGCTGCCGGATGTGCCACGGGGCATAACCACCAGCGCCTACCGCTACGAGGACTGGCCACTTCCCCGGGCCAAGTGCGATCATCTGCGCGAGATTCCCGATTACGACCGTGTCGGGGCCTGCTTTATCAGCCATGAAGTCACCGACCTTCCGTCGCCCCGTGTCGCGGAATTGAAAGCGCAGGGCGCGATGGTCTGCTGTTGGACCGTGCGCGATGCGCAACAGGAAGCGCAGGCCCGCGAGATCGTGGATAATATCACCTTCGAAGGCTACGCCGCGGCGCTGGGTGCTTGAAGCCTGCACCATCCGGCACAGATAAGGGGGGAAGGCATCCGGGGACAGGAAATGAGCGGGCAGAGCATCGAGATCAGGCTGATGGGCGACATCGCCGCAATCGGCCAGACCGCCTGGGACGCCTGCGCCTGTCCAGAAGCCGCCGACGGCGGGCGGCCCAACGATCCGTTCACGACCTACCGTTTTCTGGCCGCGCTCGAGGACAGCCGCAGTGTCGGGCCGGGCACCGGCTGGCAGCAGCAGCATCTTGCCGCGTTCGTTGACGATGAATTGATCGCCGTCGCGCCGCTTTATGCCAAGGTCCATTCCCAGGGCGAATACATCTTCGATCACAACTGGGCCCATGCCTTCGAGCGGGCAGGCGGGCAGTATTACCCCAAACTTCAGATCGCCGTGCCGCATACGCCCGCTACGGGACGGCGGTTTCTGACCAGACCGGGGTTCGAGGATCTGGGCCGACAGGCGCTGATCCAGGGGGCGATGCAGGTGACGAAGACCAACGATCTGTCATCCGTCCACATCACCTTCTGCACCGAGGACGAGGCGAAGTTCGCCGCGGAACTTGGCATGATGATCCGCAAGAACCAGCAGTTTCACTGGCGCAACGACGGCTACCCTGACTTTGATGCCTTTCTGGCGAACCTGAACGCCCGCAAGCGCAAGAACATCCGCAAGGAGCGTCTTCAGGCACAGGGTTTCGGCGGTACGATCCAAACCTTCACGGGTGATCAGATCGAACCGGGCCATTGGGATGCGTTCTGGCGGTTTTATCAGGACACGGGATCACGCAAATGGGGCACGCCCTATCTGACCCGCCAATTCTTTGACCGGGCACAGGAAACGCTGCGCAACGACATCGCCCTGGTGCTGGCAGAGCGGGACGGCAGGTGGGTCGCCGGTGCGTTGAACTTTATCGGTGCCGATGCGTTGTTCGGCCGATATTGGGGCTGTACCGAGCATCACCCCTGCCTGCATTTCGAGTTGTGCTATTATCAGGCGATCGACTATGCGATTGCGCACGGGCTATCCACCGTCGAAGCAGGCGCACAGGGTGAGCACAAGCTGGCACGCGGCTACCTGCCGACGGCCACGTGGTCGCTGCACTGGATGCGGGATGCGGGATTTGGCCGCGCCGTAGGAGAATATCTGGAGGCCGAGCGTGATGCGGTGGACCACGAGATTGAAATTTTGACGGAATACGGGCCTTTCAAACAGGCCCGGATCGAGGAGCAGGAATGACCGAGAAGTTAAGTGAAGAGACCCGCAAGACCGTTTTGCAGCCGTTGTTTGCAACGGGCTGGGAATTGACCGAGGGGCGCGATGCGATCCACAAGAAATTCGTTTTCGACGATTTCGTCGATGCCTTCGGCTGGATGACGCAGGTGGCGATCTGGGCCGAGAAATGGGACCATCACCCGGAATGGAGCAATGTCTACAAGACCGTGAATGTGACGCTGACGACCCATGATGTCGACGGGCTCAGCGCCCTCGACGCCAAGCTGGCGCGGAAGATGGATGGCCTCGCAGGGAGCGCGGCAGACTGATGGATGAAGTCACGAATACATTCGACAACCTGATGACTTCAGAGATCTGGAACGGCAAAAGCCTGGCCGATCTGCTGACGCTCGAATTTCTGGCAAGTGCTGCGGGATCAATCCTTGGCGCGATCACCATCATCCTGCTGGGCTGGATCGTTTCCGCCTGGCTGCAACGGCGGGTGTCCAGTCTGGGCCGCAAGAACAGGCATCTGGACGAGATGCTGTTCGACTTCCTTGCGTCCATTGTCCGCTATGTGGTGCTGGGTTTCACGCTGTTGTTCGTGCTCAACACCTTCGGGGTTCAGACGACATCGGTTGTGGCCGTCATCGGTGCCGCCGGTCTGGCCATCGGTCTTGCCTTGCAAGGCACGCTGTCGAACGTTGCGGCGGGGGTGATGCTGATCCTGTTCCGGCCGATCAAGATTGGCGACTTCGTCGAGGTGGCAGGGCAGATGGGCACGGTAAAGGTCATCAACCTGAACTTTACCGAACTCGCCGATCTGAGCAACGTGCAGGTGATCGTGCCCAATTCCGAAGTTTGGGGCAATGTGATCACCAACTATTCCAGCAATCCCACCCGTCGGGCGGAATGGACCTTTGGCGTTGGCTATGGTGCGAACCTGAAAGAGGCGGAAACGATCATTCGTGACACGATCATGGCCGACGAACGCGCGCACAGCGATCCGGCTCCCTTCATTCAGGTCACAAATCTGGGCGACAGCTCGGTCGATTTTCTGGTGCGGATCTGGTGCAATGCGGGCGATTACTTCGCCTTTCGTGCGGATATGACCCGAAAGGTCAAGGAAGCACTGGACGACGGAGGCATCGACATTCCGTTTCCGTCCAGAACAATCTTCTATGCCAAAAGCAACGAGGACGCGGAAGCAAAGACGGAGACAGCATCCGCAGACGTCACACCTTCCGGGAACCGCGCGGCACGTCAGGATCATCGCGACGATTGATCGGGTTTTTGCAGGACCGACAAACAAACGGGGCGTCCTGAGGGACGCCCCGCTTTTCTTTCAGACCAGCGTGGAATTACATGCTGGCGAGCAACGCCTCACCGCCCGACACGTCGCAGACGCCGGGGTTTTCTTCCGGCTGGAACAGCGTGACCTTGCCGTCATCGACCAGCATCGCGTAGCGCTTTGACCGCGCCACCAGACCGGCGGGAGGCGCGTCGAAATCCATGCCGATGGCCTTGGTGAATTCGGACGATGCATCGGCCAGCATGGTGATCCCGGCCTCGGTCGCGCCTGTCGCCTCGCCCCATGCCTTCATCACGAAGGGATCGTTGCAGGAAATGCAGATGATCTCGTCCACGCCCTTGGCGTCGAAATCGCCTTTGGTGCGCACAAAGCTGGGCACATGGGCAGAGTGGCATGTGGGGGTGAAGGCGCCCGGCACGGCGAACACCACGACCTTGCGGCCTTTGAGCTTGTCCGCCATCTGAACCGGTGCGGGGCCTTCGGCGCCCATCTGCACCAGTGTGGCGTCGGGCAGGGTATCGCCTTGGGAAATTGTCATTGCTAATGCCTTTCATGTCATTGCGTTTGTTCCAAGCCAGCATATAGGCTTTGTGCGCAGGTGCGAACAGTCATTCGGAGTAAACTTCATGGGCCATGTCATTGTGATCGGTGCGGGGCAGGCGGGATCGTCCTGCGTGGCGAAACTGCGCAATGGCGGGTTTGACGGCCGGGTCACATTGATCGGCGAAGAGCCTGTGCCGCCTTACCAGCGCCCGCCGCTCAGCAAGGCGTATCTGATGGGCGACATGACGCTGGAGCGGTTGTTTCTGCGGCCCGAGAGTTTCTATGCGGAGCAGGACATCGACTTGCGCATGGGCGCGCGGGTCGATGCGGTCGATGCAGGGGCGCGCACGGTATCGTTGGGCGGTGAAACATTGCCCTACGACGATCTTGTACTGGCGACCGGATCGGTGCCGAACCGTTTGCCTGCGGCGATCGGCGGTGATCTGGCCGGTGTGCATGTGGTGCGCGATCTGGCAGACGTGGACGGCATGGCACACCGGTTCGTCAAGGGCGCGCGGGTGTTGATCGTCGGCGGCGGCTACATCGGGCTCGAGGCGGCCTCGGTCGCGGCCAAACTGGGGTTGCAGGTGACCTTGGTTGAGATGTCAGACCGCATTCTGCAACGGGTCGCCGCACCCGAAACAAGCGACTTCTTTCGCAGTCTGCACCGCGCGCATGGTGTGGACATTCGCGAAGGGGTTGGGTTGGAACGGCTGACGGGTGACAGCGCGGTCAGCGGTGCGGTGCTGAGCGACGGTACCGAGCTTGATCTGGATTTCGTGATCGTTGGTGTGGGCATCCGGCCTGCCACCGCCTGGCCGAGGCGGCGGGTCTCGTGGTTGAGAACGGCATTGCGGTCGACGCGCAGGGCCGCACTTCCATCCCCGGCATCTGGGCGGCAGGCGATTGTACGTCCTTTCCCTATCGCGATGGGCGCATCCGCCTGGAATCGGTGCCCAACGCCATTGATCAGGCGGAATGTGTTGCCGACAACCTGATGGGTGCGGGCAGGGACTATGTGGCAAAGCCGTGGTTCTGGTCGGATCAATACGATGTGAAATTGCAGATTGCGGGCCTGAACACGGGCTATGACCATGTGGTGACACGGCGGGCCGATGCGGATGTCGGTCAGCTTCTGGTACTACGCTGGGGACCATCTGCTGGCGGTTGACGCCATGAACGATCCGCGCGGCTACATGGTGGGCAAAAGGTTGATCGAGGCGGGCAAGACAGCTGACCCGGCGGCGGTCGCGGATGCGGGCACGGACCTCAAGTCCTTGCTGAAAGCGTGAGGATCATCGCAGGCCGCCATCGCGGCACGGTGTTGGCGGATGTGGGCCAGGGAGACGCCGCGGCGCATCTGCGGCCCACCTCGGACCGGGTGCGCGAAAGCCTGTTTTCGATGCTGACACATCATGATGTGCTGATCGGCGCCAGCGTTCTGGACCTCTTTGCGGGGACCGGAGCCTTGGGGCTGGAGGCACTGTCGCGGGGGGCTGGGCGCGTCTGTTTCGTCGAGAACGGGCGCGTTGCGCAGAAACTGATCACAGACAATATCGCCAAGCTGCGCGTGAAGGAGACCGCAACGCTTGTGCGCGGCGATGCGACGGCGCTGGGGGCCTGGCCGATGGCCCCGTTCGATCTGGTGTTTCTTGATCCGCCCTACGGCAAGGGTATGGGGCAAAAAGCGCTGTCTTCCGCGCTGGGTGGCGGCTGGCTGGCCCCACAGGCGATGATCGTCTGGGAAGAAGCCGCGCCGATGCTGCCGCCCGCAGGGTTCGAGCGGATCGACACCCGCAAGTACGGCGATACGCACATCACGCTGATGCAGGTCAAAGCGCAGCCCTGATCGCGGCACCCAGTCTTTTCATGCCTTCGGCGATCTTGGCATCATCGGCGAGCGAAAAGCTGAGCCGCAGGGTGTTGGCACCGGACCGGTCGGCAAAAAACGCCTGACCCGGCACGAAGGCAAGCCGCTGCTCTGCCAGCGCGGATTTCAGCAGGTCACCACCATTGATCTGCTTGGGCAGTGTCAGCCAGACAAACATCCCGCCTTGCGGTTTTGTCCATGTCACGCCTTCGGGCATGTGTTCGGCCAGCGCGTCAAGCATCGTGTCCCGCCGGGCCGCGTAGGTGCGTCGCAGCTTGGCCGTATGCGCGCTGAACACGGACCGGGCGACGGTGTTGATCGCCATCTGGTTGAGGGTCGAGGAATGCAGATCGGCGGCCTGTTTCATCAGCACCAGCTGGCTGATCACAGACGCGGCCCCACAGACCCAGCCGACCCGCAGACCGGGGGCCAGCGATTTGGAGAAACTGCCACAATAAAGCGTGCGGCAGGCGTCGATGCTGCCTTTCCGCTCGATCTCCAGTGCCAGCATGGGCGGGATCGGATCGCCGTCATAGCGCAGGGACTGGTAGGCGCTGTCCTCGACCACGGCAATGTCCAGTTCATCCGCCAGATCGAGGATGTTTTCGCGGGCCTTGAGGTCCAGCGTTTCGCCCGTCGGATTGGCGAAATCGACGGAAGCATAGGCGAATTTCACGCGCCCGCCTGCGGCCTTTGCGGTGTCGGCGTAGTCCGCCGCGTCGCGGTTGCCGCCGGGGATCAGCCGGTCGTAGTTCGGTTCGTAGGCGTTGAACGCGCCCAAGGCTCCCATATAGGTGGGCCATGTCACCAGCGCCGTATCGCCGGGCGACAGCATCATCTTGCCCAGATAATCCAGCGCCTGTTGCGAGCCCGAGGTGATCAGCACGTTGTCACGGGTGCAGGGCACGCCAAGCTCTGCCATCTGATCGACGATCCAGTCGCGCAGCGGGCCGTAACCTTCGGAGACGGAATACTGCAATGCCGCGCTGCTGTTGGCGGGCGACAGCGCGTCTGTCATCGCCTCCTGAAACGCCTGTGTCGGGAAAAGCGCCGGGTCGGGGATACCACCGGCAAAGGAGATGATATCGGGTTGGTCCAGCAACTTCAGCAGTTCGCGAATCTCGCTCGCCTTCATGCGGCCCATGCGGGTGGCAAAGATGTTTTCCCAATTCATGTCAGACTCGCTTCCCTATTTTTCCGGAAAGGATCACACCTGCGAAATTATGGCAATAGTTATTACCTACCAGCGCAAGAAAATTACGGCTGCGATCGGGGGTGCGGCTTTTCGCACTTTGGGGATGGGCGGTGCGTGTGTATGCTGCCTCTATGACAGATGCGACATACATCAAAGGTGTGATCCCTGCACCGACGACAAAATCCGCAAGCCTGCCGCTGCCCAAGCCGCAGCCTTTTGGTGCGCCGGTGTTCATCCACGACTGTATCACCCCGCTGGCAGGGGAAACACTCTTGTCGCTGCTGATGAAGCGGATGATGAAAGACGATCAGCCGTAGGTCGGATGGAAACATGCCGCCGGGTGAAAGGGTAAAGATCTCCACCCCGTCTTCGGTCACGCCGACGGAATGTTCGAACTGCGCCGACAATGATTTGTCGCGCGTTACCGCAGTCCAGTCATCGGCAAGGGTTTTGGTCTCGGGTCGGCCCAGGTTCACCATCGGCTCGATCGTAAAGAACATGCCGGGTTCCAGAACCGCGCCGGTGCCGGGCTTGCCATAGTGCAGCACATTCGGCGGCGAATGAAACACCCGGCCCAGACCGTGACCGCAGAAATCCGTGACCACGGACATGCGGTGGCTTTCGACAAAGGTCTGAATCGCGTGGCCGATGTCACCGAAGGTATTGCCGGGCTTTACCACCTCGATCCCGCGCATCAGGCTGTCGTGGGTGATCTCGATCAGCCGTTCGGCCTTGCGCGGCAGCTTGCCCGCCACATACATCCGCGACGTGTCACCGAACCAGCCATCGACGATCACCGTGACGTCGATATTCAGGATATCGCCGTCTTTCAGCTTCTTGTCGCCGGGGATACCGTGACAGACCACATGGTTCACGCTGATGCAGCTGGCGTGTTGATATCCCTTGTAGCCGATGGTGGCCGATTTCGCGCCCGCCGCGTTCACCTTTTCCTCTATGATGCGGTCCAGCTCTCCGGTGGTCTGTCCGACGGTCACATGCTCTGCGATCTCGTCCAGAATGGTCGCGGCCAGCCGCCCTGCGGCGTGCATGCCGGCAAAGTCGGAAGGGTCGTAAATGCGGATGCCGTCTTTGGTCTGGCGGCTTCGGTGCAGGTCGTTCACCGGTTTCTCCTATCGGATTGTGTTGCCGTCTTCTTAGCGCGTAGGCGCCGCAAGGACCAGAGGGACGGAAAGGCGCACCTCCTGAGGCGTGATATGGGTGCCGATGCAGAGAGTTTCCACCCCGGCTTGTGTGGCGGCATGGTGCGCCTCGGCATAGGCGGGGTCGATGTCCTGCGCCATGGCCACCTGGGTACAATCGGTGCGTTGAACAAGATAGAGCAAGACGGCGCGGTGCCCTTCGCGCGCGACCTTGGCCAATTCGCCCAGATGTCTGGCACCGCGGGTGGTGACGGAATCGGGAAATTCGGCCAATCCCGGCGCGCGGCAAAGCGTGACGGATTTCACTTCGACATAAGCATCGGGCAAGCCATTCGCGCCCAGCATGAAGTCGATGCGGGAGTTTTCGCCGTATTTCACTTCAGGTCTGACAGTGGTGTAGCCGGCCAAAGGCGCGATCTGACGCGCCTCAAGCGCGGCGCGCACGGCCTTGTTCGGCAGTGACGTATCGACCCCGGTGAAATGACCGTTCTCGTGATCAACCAGCCGCCAGCCGTATTTGAGCTTTTTCTTCGGATCGTCGTTGGGTTCGAGCCAGATCTTCGTACCGGGGTCCGCCAGCCCCATCATTGAGCCGGGATTGGCGCAATGGGCGACAACCTCGCGGCCATCCTCCAGCGTGCAATCGGCCAGAAACCGTTTGTATCGGCGGATCAGGCGGGCGGGGACAAGTTCGGTTTGAAAGCGCATGGGGCTAGCCCTATACCGATGGCAAAGCCCGCTCAAGGAGTAGCACCATGACGAACCCCACCGCCGCGATGATCGTGATCGGAGACGAGATTCTGTCGGGGCGCACACGCGACAGCAACATGCATCATCTGGCGGGGCAGCTGACGGAGGCGGGTATCGACCTCAAGGAAGTCCGCGTTGTGGGCGACGAGCGCGGGACGATCATCGCGGCGGTGCAGGCGACGGCTCAGGTCTATGACTACGTCTTTACCAGCGGTGGGATCGGGCCGACCCATGATGACATCACCGCCGATTGCATCGCGGCGGCTTTCGACGCGCCGATCGACGTGCGGGAGGATGCCCGCGCCGTTCTGGCGGAACACTATGCGAAGTCGGCCACAGAACTGAACGAGGCCCGCCTGCGGATGGCGCGTATCCCCGAAGGCGCTACGCTGATCGACAATCCGGTCTCTGCCGCACCGGGGTTCCGGCTGCGGAACGTGCATGTGATGGCGGGTGTCCCTGCGGTCTTTCAGGCGATGGTGGCGTCTGTCCTGCCGACCCTGACCGGGGGCGCGCCACTGATCAGCAAGACGATCCGGATCGAACGCGGAGAGGGTGACATCGCCGGGCCTTTGGGGGCTCTGGCCGCAGAGTTCCCACTGCTGTCGATGGGGTCATATCCGTTTCAGAAGGATGGCAGGTACGGCGCGCATATCGTGATCCGCGGCAATGATGCCGACCAGATCGACGCGGCGCTGGACAAGCTTGCGGTGGCGTTTTCGTGAACCCTTCCTTGTCCGATCTCTTTGCCGCGGCCGAAGCGACATGGCCCGCGGCACGGCAATGGACGCAGGACGGGTTCGTCCTGCGCGAGGGGCAAGGGGGCGGACAACGTGTGTCTGCGGCGACGGCGACAGGGCCTGTGACATCCGCCCAGATCGACGCTGCAGAGGCGGCGATGCGCGAGATGGGTCAGACCCCGCTTTTTCGTCTGCAGGGTGATGCACCCGATCTGGATGCAGCGCTCGAGGCGCGGGGATACCGGGCCAAGGACCCGACGACCGTCTATGTGCTTCCGATCGACCGGCTGACGGACAGGGCGATTCCGCCGGTGACGGCGTTCTCGATCTGGGAGCCCTTGGCGATCATGAACGAGGTCTGGGAAACCGACGGTGTCGGGCAGGCGCGGCGCGATGTGATGGCGCGGGCGGCCTGCAAGACGGCGGTGCTGTCGCGGTGGAACGAAAAACCCGGTGGCGTGGCCTTTGCTGCCGTGCACAGGACCATCTGCATGGTTCACGCGGTCGTCGTGCTGGCCCACCAGCGCCGCCAGGGTGTCGCACAGTGGATGATGCGCCGTGCGGCGTTCTGGGGGCAGGCGCAGGGGGCCACGCATATCGCCGTGCTGTGCGTGGATGAAAACGCGGGCGCAAATGCGCTTTATCGTGCTCTGGGCTTTGCGGCCGTGGGCGGATACCATTACCGAAAGTACCCGGACTGAAGGAAAATTCCATGGCCAAAGACATGCCCACCGCCCTCGATCTGCCGATGATGGACCCGCTGCCGGAGGCCACGAAGAAGTATTTCGACATCTGTCAGGACAAGCTGGGCATGGTTCCGAATGTCCTTCGGGCCTATGCGTTCGATGCCGAAAAGCTCAACAGTTTTACGGCGATGTACAATGACCTTATGCTGGGCGACAGCACGCTGACCAAGCTGGAGCGCGAGATGATCGCGGTCGCTGTGTCCTCGGTCAACAAATGCTTCTATTGCCTTGTCGCCCATGGCGCGGCGGTGCGCCAATTGTCGGGTGATCCGATGTTGGGCGAGGCGCTGGTGATGAACTACAAGGTCGCGGATGTGACCGACAAGCAGATGGCGATGCTGGATTTCGCCGTGCAACTGACCCGCGAAAGCGCAAGTGTGGTCGAGGCGGACCGCCAGAAGCTGCGCGATGCGGGGTTCAGTGACCGCGACATCTGGGACATCGCGTCGGTCGCCGCCTTTTTCAACATGACCAACCGGGTGGCCAGCGGTACGGACATGCGGCCCAATGCCGAATATCACGCTCAGGCCAGATGATCCGCGCGGCCGCAGTCTTGTGTCTTCTGCTTGCAGGGCCGGCTGTGGCGCTGGACTTCAGCCTGCCGGCCACGGCCCGCAAGACTGTCGCACGGGATACGTCGCCTGACATCTACGATGCGCCTGTGGGTGTCTTCGAGGATGGCAAGGTGCCGGTCGTGACCATCGAAGGTTCCGTGCGGCGCAGCGCATGGCGGCTGGATTCGCCGGGGCTGACCCCGTTTCAGGTGATGCGGCCCCTGCGCGAACAACTGGTGGAGGCCGGTTTCGAGGTGGCGCTGGATTGCCGGGCCGAGACCTGTGGCGGTTTCGATTTCCGCTTTGCCACCGAAACACTGCCCGGTCCCAACCTTTATGTGAACATCCGTGCCTTCCAGTTCGTCACCGGCCTGCGCCGCGAGAACGCAGAGGTGGTCGAAGCCGTCACGCTGCTCGCCAGCACCTCGGCGACTTCGGCCTATGTGCAGATCATCCAGGCCGGCGCGCTGTCGTCCGATGCCGCGACGGTCGTCGCGAATGCCCCCTTGCCTGTGGTCGCGGGCAGCCCTGCTGCCGATGGCGTTACGGCGCGGCTGCTGTCGCAGGGTCACGCGGTGCTGACGGATCTTGATTTCGGCACCGGCACGACAGCGCTGGGGCCGGGGCCGTTTCAGTCGCTGATCGCGCTTGCCGCCTTTCTTGAGGCGCAACCGGAGATGCGGATCGCGCTGGTCGGTCATACGGATACGGTGGGAGGGCTGCAGACCAACATCGGCATTTCGCGCGCGCGGGCGCGTGCGGTGCGGCAAAGATTGATCGAAAGCTATGGGATCAGTGCGGCGCGTCTGGACGCCGAAGGCATGGGGTATCTTGCCCCTGTTGCCAGCAACCTCGATACCGATGGCCGTGAAAGCAACCGGCGCGTCGAAGTGGTTCTTCTTGGGTCGGACTAGGCGTCAAAGCAAGCTGATGCTGGCGCGGGCCGACACCATCTCGTCGGGATCGAACGCATCGGTGTCTTCCGTCCATCCCCCAAAGGTCGAGACCGCGCTGTACACCTCGAGAGGATCAGCGGCCTGACGGGTCGCCACACTGTTCTCCATGCCTCTTTGACCGCAGGCTGTAAGCGTGAGCGTTGCAAGCGCAAGGGAAATTGCTCGGGTCTTGTTCATGTCGCACCTGTGTGCTGGGTTGCTGTTTCGCAAAAAGATACAGAGTGTTTCTGGCAAATTTTGGGCAATCCGGAGAAATTATCGACCGAGCGCAAAAAAGCCCCCGATGCCACCAGGGCACCGGGGGGTCAGTTTCACCGAGGGAAGCGGTGTTGGATTACCAGTCGCTGGGGCCCTTGTCGGCGAACTCGTGGACGAGAAAGTCGATGAAGGCGCGGACCTTGGGCTGCGTGAAACGGCCCGGCGGATAGACGGCATAGATGCCTTGGGTTTCCAGCGGGAGATCGGGAATGGCGTCTTCGACCAGTCCTTTTTCCATCGCATCGGAGTAGAGAAAACTGGGCAGATAGGCGATGCCAAGCCCGGAGATCGCGGCGTTCAGCAAGGATTGTCCATCGTTGACGGAAAGCCAGCCTGCGGTACGGACCTGTCGTTTCTCGCCCGAAGGGGCGGTGAGTTTCCACACGTTGCCGCTGGACTGGTTGGAATAGTGCAGAAGCTTGTGATCGTTCAGATCGTCGATCTTTTCGGGGCGTCCGTATTGCTGGAAATACTTTGGCGATGCGATCATGCGCTTGGTGGTTTCCGTCAGCTTGCGGGCCCGCAGGGTGCTGTCTTCCAGCTCGCCGATGCGGACGGCCATGTCGAAACCTTCCGAGATCAATTCGACGTAGCGGTTGTTCAGGACCATGTTCACCGTGATGTCGGGGAAATCGTTCAGGAATTCCGACAGGGCAGGCGACAGGTGGTTGACGCCAAAATCGGTCGCGACCGAGATGCGCAGCAGACCGGACGGTGCCGATTGCATGGACGTGACCAGCGCATCTGCTTCACCAGCATCGTTCAGAACGCGCCGGGCGCGGTCGTAATAGGCAAGGCCGATCTCTGTCGGGCTGACGCGCCGGGTCGTCCGGTTCAGCAGACGCGCGCCAAGGCGTGCCTCGAGAGAGGAGACGTGTTTGGACACGGCGGATTTCGAAATCCCCATTTTCTTTGCGGCATCGGTAAAGCCTCCCTGATCCACCACGGTGGCGAAAGCTTCCATTTCTGTCAGGCGGTCCATACCCGCTCCTTCACATCACTTCATCTGAAGGGTTTTATGCGGATCAATTCAGGCAGGAACGGGGCAGGGGTGGGACAGTAGCAAGGTATTTGGGGGGATCGTTCAGGGCGGGGAAACAGGGGAACGCTGTGTTTCCACAGCCGCGGTCATATCCAGCGCACCCATCGCAGGATTGCCACCATCGCGATGGCCAGACCAACCATGGACAGACACAGGATGGCAAAGCTTCGGGGGTCTTCGGCCCCGATCATGCCGTTGACGTTCACCCCGAAGAGACCGGTGATGAAGCTGAGCGGAAGGAATATCGCGGCGGCGACGGACAGCACATAGGAATGCCGCGCCTGCCGCTGGGCGACATTGGTGTCATGTTCGTCCTGAACCGTTGTCAGCCTGTCGCGCAGTTCATCGAGTTCCTCCACCGCGATGGTGGAGCGGTTTGCAAGTTCGCGCAGTTGCAGGGCGCTGGGTTCCGGCAGGATCGGCAGATCAATCTCGGCCAGTTTGGCCAGCGCCGTGCGCTGCGGTTCAAGATAGCGGCGCAGCCTTATGATGCTGCGCCGGGTCTCTGGCAGGTCGCGCGGCGGTTTCGTCGAGGAGTCTTCGAGATCGGCTTCATAGAAGTCGGTCAGCTTTTCGATGGTGTCGATATGGGTTTCGACCCGGTCGGTCAGTGCGGCAATCAGTGTTTCAAGGAAACCGGCGGTGGTGTCCGGTGCCCGGTTCATCCCGCAGCGTTCGCGGATGAGGTCGATGGCAAAGACCTTGCGGCGGCGCACCGTGATCACCACGTCATCTGCGACCCACATCCGAAGCGAGATCATCTCGTCGGCGTCTTCTCCTTCGTTCATGTTGATGCCGCGCAGGTTCAGGATCAGACCGTCATTGAAAGGATCGCAACGGGGTCGTGTTTCGGTCTGCAACAGCGCACCGGCGGGGATGGCGGGCAGGTGCCGGTGAACCCACTCTGCAAAGGCTGGGTCGGTCATGTCGTAATGCCACCAGCGGTAGCGGCCCGGCCCGGTCAGCGCGGTATCTGTCGGAACAGAAGTCGTTCCGTCGGCGGCGACGTCGAAAACACATATGGGCATTGGCGACCCTTCTGATAACACACAGACACCAGATTGCCCCGGCCCGCGCCGGGGTGCAATCACCTGCGGGCGATGTTTCTAGAGCGTGGCAGCCAGCCGTGTGCCCTGATCAATCGCGCGTTTGGCGTCCAGTTCCGCCGCCACATCCGCGCCGCCGATGACATGGCAGGTCTTGCCCTTCGCCTCCAGCGCATCCGCCAGCGACCGGTCCGACAATTGTCCGGCGCACAGCACGATCGTATCGGCCTCGATCACTGTCGGCTTTTCGCGGGCCTCACCAAAGGAAATGTGCAGGCCATCCGCGTCGATCTTTTCATAATTCACGCCGCCGATCATCCTGACCTCTTTCATGGTCAGGGATGCGCGGTGAATCCAGCCGGTCGTCTTGCCCAGACCCTTGCCCACCTTGGAGGTCTTGCGCTGCAACATCGTGACCTCCCGTGCCGGTTTGTCGGGTTGCGGCCCTTCGGGGGCCAGCCCGGCGCGGTGCTCTGCCGTGTCGGCAACGCCCCATTCGCGCATCCATTCGGGCAGGTTGAGCGTGGTGCTTTCGCCGTCATGGACCAGATGTTCGGACACATCAAAGCCGATGCCACCCGCGCCGATCACGGCAACGCGCTGGCCCACGTCGGCCGTGCCGTTCAGCACGTCGATGTAGCTGACCACATTGCCGTTGTTCTGGCCGGGAATCTGCGGATCGCGTGGCACAACGCCGGTGGCGATGATCACCTCGTCGAAACCATCCAGATCGTTGGCGCTGACTTCGGTGTTCAGTTTCACGGTGATGCCCAATGCCTCGATCCGGGCGCGATACCAGTCGACGAACCCCCAGAATTCTTCCTTGCCCGCGACCTGTTTGGCCAGATTGAGCTGCCCGCCAATTTCGGATGCGCGGTCGAACACCGTCACCCGATGCCCGCGTTCCGCCGCCGTCAGGGCCGAGGAAAGCCCCGCCGGGCCAGCCCCGACCACGGCGATGGACTTTGGCGTGTCTGCCGTCTCCACCAACAGCTCCGTCTCGTAACAGGCGCGGGGATTGACCAGGCAGCTTGAGATCTTGCCGCCGAAAGTATGGTCGAGACAGGCCTGATTGCAGGCGATGCAGGGCGCGATCTGGGCGGCGTTGCCCTGCATCGCTTTCAGCACGAAGTCGGGGTCGGCCAGCATGGGCCGCGCCAGGGACACCATATCGGCGCAGCCGTCGGCCAGCACCTCTTCGGCCACATCCGGCGTGTTGATCCGGTTCGACGCGATCAGGGGGATGCCGACCTTGCCCATCAGCTTTTTCGTGACCCAGGCGAAAGCGGCGCGGGGGACGGAGGTGGCGATTGTCGGGATGCGTGCCTCGTGCCAGCCGATGCCGGTGTTGATGATCGTCGCACCGGCTTTTTCAATCTCCTGCGCCAGTTGCACGACTTCTTCGTAGGTCGATCCGTTTGGCACCAGATCAATCATCGACAGGCGGTAGATGATGATGAAGTCGTCGCCGACCGTTTCGCGCACGCGTTTCACCACCTCGATGGGCAGGCGCATCCGGTTCTCGTAAGAGCCGCCCCAGCGGTCCTCGCGCTTGTTCGTGTGTGTGACAAGGAACTGGTTCAGGAAATACCCCTCCGATCCCATCACCTCGACCCCGTCGTACCCCGCTTCCTTGGCACGGCCCGCGCAGGCGGCGATGTCGCTTATCTGCTTCTCGATGCCTTCCTCGTCCAGTTCCTTGGGCGGGAAGGGCGAGATGGGGGACTTGATCGCGGAGGGTGCCACGCAGGCAGGCCCGTAGGCATATCGGCCCGCATGCAGGATCTGCATCGCGATCTTGCCGCCTGCCTCGTGAACGCGACTGGTCACGACCGAATGATTCGCCACATCCTCGTCCGATACCATCATGGCGGCCCCGGGCAGGACCGATCCTTCCATGTTGGGGCCGATCCCGCCTGTTACCATCAGCCCCACTTCGCCCCGCGCCCGGGTGGCATAGAATTCGGCCACGCGGTTCCAGTCCTTGGTTTCTTCAAGGCCGGTGTGCATCGACCCCATCAGCACGCGGTTCTTCAGCGTCGTGAACCCCAGATCGAGGGGGGCAAGCATGTGCGGATAGCTGGACATCGGGCGGACCTTTCTGGCTGTGGCTTGCGTGACAGCATCGTCGCAAAGGCGGAATGTGTCACGCCGAACGCGGCGTCATCTGTCTGCTATTGGATAGCAACGCGGCACGCAGCACAACGGCAGGCGTGGACGCTCCCGTCCGCCTCGTGATAGCTTTGGCAGACGTCCCTACAAGGAGCCTTGGACCCGTGACCCCAGAACAGATTGAAAAGCTGCCATACCGGCCCTGCGCCGGTGTGATGTTGCTGAATGCAGAGGGAAAGGTTTTCGCAGGCCAGCGCAAGGACCGTTTCTCCGAAGCGTGGCAAATGCCCCAGGGCGGGATCGACCCCGGCGAAGACCCCCGCAGCGCCGCATTGCGCGAGTTGGAAGAGGAAACCGGCGTGCCGTCGTCCTTGGTGACAGTCGTGGCCGAAACCTCGGGCTGGGTGCCATACGAGCTGCCGCATGATCTTGTGCCGCAGCTCTGGAAGGGCAAATACCGGGGGCAGGAACAGAAATGGTTCCTGCTGCGCTTTCACGGCAGCGATGCCGACGTCAACATCGCCACGGAACATCAGGAGTTTTCCGCCTGGAAATGGATGGCCGTCGACGATCTGCTGGACAGCATCGTGCCCTTCAAGCGCGGCGTTTACGAGGCCGTGCTGGCCGAATTCGAAGGGAAATACTGATGCGTGCCTTGGTCCTCGCCCTCGCCTTGCTGGCCCCCCTGCCTGCATTTGCGCTGTCCTGCATGGCGCCGTCGGTCGAACGCAGCTTTGCCCGGTTCGAGGCTGAGGACGATGCCTATATCGTCGTTCACGGCAGGCTGACCTTCAACATGAAGGCACTGCCCAAGAGAATGACACAGAACGTGCAGCCGCCGCAGCGGACAGACGTGACCGCACGGCTCAAGGGATCATCGCTGACGAAATCAGGGTTCACGCTGCCGTTCGATCAGACGGTGACGCTTGAAGTGACCTGCACCGGTCCCTGGTGCGGTGGTGCGAGGACAGGTGAGGATGTTCTGGCGTTTCTGCGCAAGGGCGAGAACGGATACGCGCTTGCGGTAAGTCCCTGTGGTGGTGCCGTCTTTGGCACACCGAAACCTGCGATGCTGAAACAGGCGCGTCAGTGCCTGACAGGCGGGACTTGCACGGCTGACTAGAGCTCAGCGGATGATCGGCACATGCGGTGCCGCGTCTTCGGGCAAGAGCCCGGTCAGACGCGGATCGTCGTCGATTTCCACCTGCATCCTGTAGGGGACGAAACCGCTGCGTTGGTAAAACGCCATCGCCTGCGGGCTGTCGAGGGTGCAGGTATGGACATGAAAGCGCCGGATCGGCGCGGCCCAGGCCCGCGCGATCGCCTCGTTCATCAGATACCGCCCGGCCCCTGTCCCGATCAGCGCATCGGTCAGACCGAAATAGGCCAGCTCGCAGTCCCCGTCCTGACGAAAGTCGAGTTCAAGGAGCGCCTCGTCCCGGCCATCCTTCGACAGGGTAAAAAGCGACACCTTCGGATCGTTCAGCACCGTCATCAGGGTATCGTCGTCCAGTTGCCGGCGCCCGAACCAAAGCCATGGGGTGCCGACGCGGTCGAAGATGTCGCGGTACCAGTCCAAATCCGGCGCAACCTGTCGGAACGTGACGCCTTCCGGCAGGGTCGCGGGCCGCACGGGGGGCGGTGCCGTCATCTGCAGATGGGTCACCACCATCGCCACCTTGCCCGCTGGCAGATCGTGCAGACCGTCCCCGATCATCGCTCAGACCAGACCTTCGGCCTTGAATACCGCCAGCATGTCCGTTTGCGGGCGGGGGCCGATGTGGCTGATGACTTCTCCGGCGCAGAGGTTGCCCATGCGGCCGCAGACCTCCAGATCAAGGCCTTTGGCCAGACCGTAGAGGAAGCCCGCGGCAAACTGATCGCCCGCACCGGTGGCATCGACGGGCGTGATCTTCTTGACGGGAACGTCCACGCGCGTGCCCTCCCGTATCAGGCTCACGCCGTCGCCCGAGCGTGTGGCGACGACGATGGGGCAGATGTCGGCGGTCTTCGAAAGGGCTGCCTCGAAATCGTCGGTTTCGAAAAGCGACTTCAATTCAGCCTCGTTGCCGATGACATAGCCCAGATCGTTCTTGATCAGCGTCAGAAAATCGGCGCGGTGCCTTTCGACGCAGAAAGGATCCGAGATCGCGATGCCCGCCATGCCGCCGCCCGCCGTCGTTGCGCGCGCGGCTTCGCGAAAGGCGGTTTTGCCGGCGTCCTGATCAAACAGATACCCTTCGAGGAACATCATCCGGGCATTGCCCGCCACCTCGGGGGCAACATCCTCAGAAGACAGGCCGGTCGAAATGCCCAGATAGGTGTTCATGGAACGCTCGCCATCGGGCGTGACAAAGATCATGCTGCGCGACGTGGGCGTATCGCCATTGGCCACGGGCGGGTTCACGAAGTCGATGCCGTGATCGGCCATCGCCCTGGCATAGAACTTGCCCAGCGCATCGTCGCGCACCCGACCGATGAAGGCAGTCTGCAGTCCCAGCGCCCCCGCACCTGCAATTGTGTTGGCGACCGATCCGCCGGGGGTCTGGACGCGGTCGTTCATCGCGGCATAAAGCACTTCACCCCGGTCCCGTTCGATCAGCTGCATGATGCCCTTCTCGATGCCCATATGATCGAGAAAGCTGTCGTCGGTCTGGGCGATCACATCCACAACGGCGTTGCCGATGCCCACAAGGTCATAGGTTTTCATTGGTTGTCCTTCAGAAAAACTTGGTCTTGTCCTCGAAAGGACAGAGGTCTTCGATGATGCAGGTCGGACACTGCGGCTTGCGCGCCTTGCAGTGATAGCGGCCATGCAGGATCATCCAGTGATGCGCGTGCAGCTGAAAATCCGCCGGGATGTTGTCCTCGATGGCGCTTTCCACCGCTTCGACGGTCTTGCCCGGCGCGATCCCGGTGCGGTTGCCCAGCCGGAAGATATGCGTATCGACCGCCTGCGCGGGGTATTGCCACCACATGTTCAGCACCACGTTGGCGGTTTTGCGGCCCACACCGGGCAACGACTGCAGGGCGGCGCGTGAATTGGGGACAACGCCATCATACTCATCGACCAGGATCTGGCTCAGCTTTATGACGTTCTTGGCCTTCTGGCGGAACAGGCCGATGGACTTGATATGCTCGATCAGCCCGTCAACGCCCAGATCGAGCATCTTCTGCGGTGTATCGGCCACCTTGAACAGCGCCGCTGTCGCCTTGTTCACCCCCGCATCCGTCGCCTGCGCCGAAAGCGCGACGGCCACGACCAAGGTGTAGGCGTTGACGTGATCCAGTTCTCCCTTGGGTTCCGGATCGGCCGCCTGAAAGCGCGTGAAAATCTCGCGGATCGTATGATAGTCGAGCTGTTTTGCCATGATACTCCTATGCGCGAAAGGGACCGCAGGGGCAAGCGCTTGCGCATGTTTCGGGTCGCCTGGCCAGGGCAATCTGCCTAGATTGGCAGCATGAACCAGAACCTGCATATCCCCGCTTTCGACGATGGCTATCACTACAAGGTCATGCGACGCGCCATCGACCTGCTTGATCAGGCCGAGGAAAGCCTCAGCCTTGATGAAGTCGCGGCACGGATGGGCATGTCGCCTGCGCATTTTCAGCGTCTGTTCTCGCGTTGGGTCGGCGTGTCGCCGAAGCGCTATCAGCAATATCTGATGCTGGGACAGGCCAAGGAGATGCTGCGCACCCGGTCCACCACATTGGAAGCCGCCCACGAGGTCGGGCTGTCCGGGACGGGCCGCCTGCACGATCTGTTTCTGCGATGGGAGGCGATGAGCCCCGGTGAGTTTGCCCGGCAGGGTGCCGGCCTGCGGATATACTGGGGATGGTTCGACAGCCCGTTCGGGCTCGCTCTGGTCATGGGGACCGATCGCGGCATATGCGGTCTGGCCCTCGCCGCCGAGATGGGCGCGGAGGCCGCAATGCAGGATCTGACCGCGCGCTGGCCCAAGGCCGAGTTCATCGAAGACCCGACAATGCTGCGCCCCTGGGTGCTGACAGCCTTCGGCGCGGAGCATGGCGCGTTGGACAAGGCACCGCTCTACCTCATTGGCGCACCGTTCCAGATCAAGGTCTGGGAGGCGTTATTGCGGGTGCCGTCGGGCCATGTGACGACCTACTCCGACATCGCGACCTCCATCGGCACCCCGAAAGCGGTGCGTGCCGTCGGCACGGCGGTGGGGCGCAACCCTGTGTCCTGGTTGATCCCATGCCACCGGGCCTTGCGCAAATCGGGTGCCCTGGGCGGCTATCACTGGGGGCTGCCTGTCAAACGGGTGATGCTGGCGTTCGAGGCCGCGCGGGCCGAAGGATAGGCGGGTTACTGCCGATAAATTTCCCCTGTGATTATCCCGCCGGTCAGACCATATATAGAGGCGGTATCAAGCGCCCTGCCCGAACGGGGCCAACACATGAAGGCAGTAGCTATGATTTCTTCAAGACTTTCCCTCGTCGCGGTGGTTGCAGGTGCAATGGCGCTGGGTGCGTGTACGCAGCCGGGTGGCGGCAACATTCTTGCGCAGCCGGGCGATCCGAACCAGAAAACAAAGAACGGTGCCCTGATCGGTGCAGGCACCGGCGCGCTGATCGGCGCGCTGTCAAAGGGTGACGGCAACCGCGCGGATGGCGCGCTGGCCGGTGCCGTCCTTGGCGGTGCGCTGGGTGCCGGGATCGGGTATTCGCTCGACCGTCAGGAAGCCGAACTGCGCCAGCAGATGGGCAGCAACGTGGTGATCACCAACACCGGTGACCGTCTGATCGTGACCTTGCCCAGCGGCCTGCTGTTCGCCACGGACAGCAGCACCCTGACGCCGACCTTGCAAGGCGATCTGCGCGCGCTTGCACAGAACGTGCAGGTCTACGCGAATTCGACCCTGCAAATCGTCGGTCACACCGACAGCGACGGCGACGCCGCCTATAACCAGACGCTTTCCGAAAGCCGCGCGCGGGCAGTGGCGAATGCCCTGATCGGCAACGGCGTGCCTCAGGGCCGGATCCGGACCTTTGGTCGCGGCGAAAGCCAGCCGGTGGCCAGCAATCTGACACCCGACGGCAAGGCCCAGAACCGGCGCGTCGAAATCGTGATCCTGCCGAACCCGGCCTGATCCGAACTTTTTGCAAAAACGCACAGAAGCCTCTGCATCACGCAGGGGCTTCTTGCTTTTTGGCCGATGCGCCCAAGGTATAGGGAAATCTTATTCTGATTGGAGCATACAGAATGGCCACGCCCAAACTCGTCGGTATTTCGGGATCGTTGCGGGACGCATCGACCAACACGAAACTTCTGAAAGAGGCATCGCGCCTGTTCGGAGAAAACGACTTCACGCTGATCGACATCCGCTTTCCCCTGTACGACGGCGATGACGAGGCCGCGAACGGCGTGCCGGAGATGGTGAAGAAAGCCGCCGCCCAGATCGCGGAGGCCGATGCGGTGATCATCTCGACCACGGAATACAACAAGGGGCCGTCCGGTGTGCTGAAGAACGGTCTGGACTGGATCAGTCGTGTCGAAGGTGCGCCGTGGAACGGCAAACCCGTCGCCGTCATGTCCGCCGCTGCGGGCCGCGCGGGGGGCGAGCGGGCGCAGATGATCCTGCGCGGTTTCATGGTGCCGTTCCGGCCGCGCATCCTGCAAGGGCCGGAAATTCATCTGGCCAACAGCAGCGAACAGTTCGACGACAATGGCCATCTGACGGGCGAGATGTACGTCAAGGAACTGACCGAACTGATGCAGTCCTTGCGCAACATGATCTAGCCGGGAACGGCGATTTCGATCAGGTTGCGATCGGGGTCGCGGATGTAGATCGAGGTCAAGGGCCCGGTGGCCCCGCTGCGCGGCACCGGGCCTTCCTCGATCAGGATGGTCAGGGTCGCCAGATGGTCGATCCAGTCCTCCAGCGGTCTGTCCGTCAGAAAACACAGATCCGCGCTTCCCGGCGTGGCGCGGTCCGCCTTCGGCTCGAATGTCGCCCCCTGCTGGTGCAGGTTGATCTTGGAAGCCCCAAAGCGCAGCGCCTGCCGTGTGCTGCCATCGGCCACCACAAACTCCTGCGGCGTCATGCCCAGAGCGTCGCGATAGAACGCCACACTCGCGGGAATATCAGCGACGGTCAGCACCAGATGATCCAGCGATCTGACACAGGGTTGGGCTTGCGGCATGGGCGGGACTTCCCTTAATCAAGATTGATGGAACCTGAGCATATTCAACACACAAGTCAAAGCGATGTGATGGACCCGGCGCGGGCCAATGCCTTGCGGATCGCGCTGGGCCAACCCGCGGACATCACCACAGGGGACGCCCTGCCGCCGTTCTTTCACCAACTCTATTTCTGGGAGCCTCAACCACCCGATGCGCTGGGCCGGGACGGGCATCCGCGCGTGGGCGGATTGATCCCCGACATGGGGCTGCCGCGCAGGATGTGGGCGGCGGGACGGCTGATCTTTCACGCGCCTTTGCGGGCGGGGCTGCCCGCCACACGCACCACGACCTGCGAGAAGGCAGAGCGCAAGACGGGACGCAGCGGGCCGCTGGCCTTTGTCACCCTGCGCCACGATGTGCATCAGGACGGTGCGTTGGTCTTGAGCGAATGGCAGGAACTGGTGTACCGCGAAGACCCCGATCCGGATGCTGCACCGCCCGCGCCCCCGATCGCGCGGCAGGACGAGATCACCAGGGAGACAGCGGATTTTTCATCGACGCTGCTCTTTCGATATTCGGCGCTTACGTTCAACGGACACCGCATTCACTACGATCTGGACTATGCCCGCGATGTCGAAGGCTACGGCGGGCTGGTGGTCCATGGTCCCTTGCTGGCGCAGCTTCTCATGCTGATGGCCGAACGGCACCTCGGCCCGCTGCGCGGATTTCGGTTTCGCGCCACCGCGCCGCTGATGCATTTCGAGAGGGCGGAGCTGTGTCTCAATGACCGCGACCTCTGGGTCCGGGGGCCGGACGGACGTCAATGCATGGCCGCTCAGGCCGATGTCGCGGATTAAAGATTGTCCTCGACGCGGAACCCGTCGGGGATACCGTCACACCCGTCAAGCAGCAGATCGACCATCACCTGCGCCACCTTGGGTGCCATGCCAAACCCGATCTTGAAGCCGCCATTGGCGATGAAGTGACCGGGCTTGCCGGGCCATGCCCCCAGCATCGGCGCACGGCTGCGGGCGCGGGGGCGCACACCGGCCCAGCGGGCGATCACCGGGGCGTCTTGCAGAACGGGCACCGCTGCCTTTGCCCGCGCGACGATCTCGTCCAGCTGCGCGTCGGTGTCGGTGGCGGATGTATAGTCCCGTTCCGAGGTTGATCCGATGGCGACCGTCCCGTCATTGTGCGGGATGATGTGCAGTCCTTCGGCAAATAGCTGCGGCATCCCTCTTGCGTCGTGCTGCAAAAGCGCCGCCTGACCTTTCACGCCGCCGCCCATGCTGCGGCTGTGTTGCGCCGTCAGGGCGTCCAGCCCCGCCACCCCCGTTGCCCAGACTGTCTGACCGCTGTCAGGCGCGTCCGTCTGGACGGTTATCCCCTTGACGGCCAGCGCCTGCACCAATGCCGCGCAGGCGCGACGCGGGTGGATCAGGGCGGTGAGCGTATCGCGGATCAGGTATCCCGATGGGCTTTGCGGCTCCCACGGCGCGCCGTGTGACGGGATCACCTCCCAGGTCGCATGGTCTTGCCACAGGTCTCGCGCCGTGCCCGCCCGCTGTCGGGCGAGCGCAAAGGCGTGTTCATCCGCAATCGGTTGCAGGCGCCCCTGCCGCGCGTAGCCGCTGCTGATGCCTCCAACACCCTCGACCCCGGACCAGAAACCTTCAGCCATCAGAAGGCTGTCGAGCTGAAACGCCTTCTTGGCGTTCCAGTTTTCCGGCACATGCGGGGCAAGCGCGCCGACGATCCCGCCGCTGCTGCCGCTGGCGGGTCCGTTCGGGTCCACCACCTGCACTTTCGCGCCACGCAGACAGGCCGCCCAGGCGATGGACAGCCCGAAAATCCCGGCACCCCGGACGGTGATATCGCAGCTTGCCAAGCGTTTCTCCTTGCCGCATTTGTGGCGCTGTCTTTCCTTACGCGGTGTCGCCATGCAGAACCAGTCAGATCAGATCGCCTGGCGCGACGGAGACATCCCGGTCTCCACGCTGTTCGACGATCCGTTCTTCAGTCTGGACGACGGCGTGGCCGAGACACAGCATGTTTTTCTGGACGGAAACGGCTTGCCTGCGCGGTTCGCGCCGGGGTTTCAGATTGCCGAACTGGGGTTCGGTACGGGGTTGAACCTGCTGATCGCCTGGGATGCGTGGCTGGCATCCGGGCAAGACGGCACACTGCATTTCACCAGTTTCGAGGCGTTTCCGATGGCCCCTGCCGACATGGCCCGCGCGCATCGCGCCTTCCCGGACTTCGACGGGCGGCGGGATATGCTGGCTGCCGCGTGGAACGGCAAGGGCGGTGTGATCGAGCTTCCCCGTCTGCGGCTGGAGGTGATCGCAGGAGACGCGCGGGAGACGCTGCCGGAGTGGAACGGCAGGGCCGACGCATGGTTTCTGGACGGCTTTTCGCCCGCCAAGAACCCTGAACTCTGGTCTGCCGATCTGATGAAGGAAGTGGCCCGGCACACCAAGCCGGACGGTACGGCAGCGACCTATACCGCAGCGGGCTTCGTGCGGCGCGGACTGGCCGATGCAGGATTTGCGGTCGAACGGATCGCAGGCTTTGGCCGCAAACGTCATATGACCCGCGCAAGGATGCCCACATGAGCCAGAGCAACAACATCCCCCTGGGCATCGGGCTGATGGTCGCCACCACCTTCGTCTTTGCGGTGCAGGACGGCCTCTCTCGCCATCTGGCATCGGAATACAACGTGATGATGGTGGTGATGATCCGCTACTGGTTCTTTGCCGCCTTCGTCATGGCCATCGCCAAGCGCAACGCGGGCAGCTTGCGGGCGGCGGCGCAGACTTCGCAACCGCTGTTGCAGGCCACGCGGGGGCTGCTGCTGGCGGCCGAGATCTGCGTGATGGTTGTGGCCTTCACCATTCTGGGTCTGGTGGAAAGCCATGCGGTCTTTACCTGCTATCCCTTGCTGGTGGCTGCGCTGTCCGGGCCGGTGCTGGGCGAACGTGTCGGCTGGAAACGCTGGGCGGCGATCGGCGTGGGGTTCATCGGGGTGCTGATCATCCTGCAACCGGGGATGAGCGTGTTCGACCCCGCGGCGGCGATCCCGCTGCTGGCGGCAGCGATGTTCGCGGTCTACGGGCTGCTGACGCGCTATGTCGCCAAAGCGGACACGACGGCGACCAGCTTTTTCTGGACAGGTGTCATGGGGTCCGTGGCGATGACGCTTGCAGGCATCTGGTTCTGGGAACCGATGATCCCGACCGACTGGATCTACATGGGGTGTCTGTGCATCACCGGCGTCACCGGGCATTGGCTGCTGATCAAATGCTACGAGGTGGCCGAAGCCAGTGCGGTGCAGCCCTTTGCCTATCTGCAACTGGTCTTTGCTGCGATCATCGGGATCACGGTCTTTGGCGAAACCGTCCGCACCAATGTGGCCATCGGTGCGGCGCTTATTGTGGCGGCGGGGCTATTCACCTTCTGGCGCGAACGCCTTCAGCGTGCTGCCGACTAGCTCTTCGGTGAAGGGCATCGGCAGCGGCTCCATCCCCAGACGGGCGCGGTAGACCGGCAGGCTTTCGGTGACCCGCATGATGTAGTTCTGGGTTTCGCGGAAGGGGACCATTTCGATCCAGTCGACGATGTCGATCTCGCCCTTGCGCGGATCGCCATAGTCCGCCATCCAGCGCGGCGGACGGGCCGGACCGGCGTTGTAGGCGGCGGATACCATGACGACATTGCCGTCAAAACGCTCTGCCATCTGCCGCAGATATTCAGCCCCCAACCGCGCGTTGTAGTCAGGATCGGCGGTCAGCCGGTCGGTGGTGTGCAGCGCGGAAACGCCCAGATCACGCGCCACGTCGCGGGCCGTGGCGGGCATCACCTGCATCAAACCGCGCGCCCCCGCCCCGCTTTGCACGACCGGGTCGAACTCGCTTTCGCGCCGTGCGATGGCCAGGGTCATTTCAGGGGCCATCGGCAGGTCCATCTCGGTCAGCGAATGCAGCGGGTAGTAGGGCGCGGCGATGGTCAGGCCGCGGCTTGCGGCGCGTTTGCCGATCATCACCGCCAGATGCGGCTGATCGGCGTCGATGGCGGCCTGACCCAGAAGGGCGAGGTCATCGGCGACCAGCTGATCGGCCAGATGGCCCCAGAACCGCTCGGCCAGAGAAATCTCGCCCGAGGCCTGCAAGAGCAATCCCGCTTCGAAGAGGGGCGCACGGGCAAGCGGTGAGCCGCGCCAGTCGGTTTCGGGCGGCTGGCCCACAAGGGAACGGTCAAATGGCAGCCCGCCCCGTTCAGCGGCCAGCAACCCGTAGAAAGATGTCTGATACTCCGCGCCCTTGGCATAGGCCTTGGCGGCCTCTTCGGTCTTGCCCAAAGCCTCCAGCGCCCGACCCTGCCAATACCCGGCCCGCCCCTGCGAGATCGGGGATTGCACGGCATTGTCGTGGTTCAGGAAATGGGCATAGGCGGCCTCAGGATCCTTGAGAAACCGCAGGGCGATATAGCCCGACAGCCACTCCAGATCAGCATAATGCGATCCGTCCGTCAGGAAGTGTTGTGACGCCATCTGATAGGCCCGTGCCGGATCGCCCGAACGCATCTCGCCCCGCGCCAGGGCGCGGCGGCGGTTCGCCCATGCCTCGGGCTGACCCAGCGCCTCGGCGCTGGTGGATTGTTCGATCAGAAGTGCCTTGGCGTCGTCCACCAGCCCCTTGCGGATGCGCCATTCAAAGCGGTCCGCCTGCAGGCCGGGGTCGGACGACTGTGGTGCGGGCAGGGCGCTTATCATGGCATTCACATCGCCCGAGAGGCGCTGCAGGGCGATCCGGGTTTCGGCCAGCGCGATGTCGGCCTTGTCCACCAGATCGAACATCTGGCGCGCCGCGTCATGCTCCTTGGCCCACAACATCGCGTCCAGCCGGGCCTTGTGATGCGGTTTCAGCAGTTCCTCGTGTTCCGCCAGGAACAGCGCCTGCGATGTGGCGTTCATCGGCAGGGTGCGCCACGCAGCGACCACGTTTTCCTGTGCTCTGGCGGGCAGATCGGCGCGGATCAACGCGGCGGCATGGGCCAGAATGGCGCGTGGGGTCTGGGGGGCATGTTCTGCAAAAAAGGACAGGATGGCCGTGTCGTCCTGCCCGATCACCTCGTCCTCAGACTGCCTGCGCAGATAGTCTTCGCCCGGCCAGTCGGGGCGACGGTCCAGAAAGGCCATGACCTGTTCATAGGTGCCGCGCCCGGCCCGCAGGCGGTGCCATTCGATCACGTCGGCGGCGACCTGCCCATCGCGGGCCGCCAGTTGGCGCGCGCTGTCCCAGTTGCCCGCGCGCATCGCCTCGATCGCCCAGCCCAGGGGGCGAGGACGTTCGGCAAAGGCAGGCAGCGTGGTCACAAATACCAGCAGCAGTGCGGTCAGAATCCGTGTCATCGCTTGCATTTCCTGTGATCTAGGGGCTAGAGCCTTGCAACATATCCCAAGGGGCGGCGCAATCAAATCACGAAGCCGTCCCTGACTTGTCCCCAGTCCGGTTTGCGCCGGCCAGCACATCAAAGGAGCGTGCATATGTTCAAAGGCTCACTGCCTGCACTCGTCACGCCGTTTCAGGGCGGCGAACTGGATCTGGAGACGCTGAAGAAACTGGTGGAATGGCACATCGGTGAAGGATCGAACGGGTTGGTTCCCGTCGGCACCACCGGCGAATCGCCCACCTTGACCCACCGCGAGCACGAGATCGTGGTCGAGGAGGTCGTCAAAGCCGCCGCAGGTCGCATTCCGGTGATTGCCGGTGCGGGGTCCAACAACACCGTCGAGGCGATCCGTCTGGCGCGGCACGCCGAAAATGTCGGCGCGGATGCCATTCTGGTGGTCACGCCCTATTACAACAAGCCCACGCAGCGCGGGCTGATCGCGCATTTCACCGCGATCCACGACGCCTGCGCCTTGCCGATCATCATTTACAACATCCCGCCGCGGTCGGTGATCGACATGACCCCGGCGACGATGGGCGAACTGGCCCGGCTGCCGCGCATCGTGGGCGTCAAGGATGCCACCGGCGATCTGGCGCGCGTGTCGATGCAGCGGATCACCTGTGGACCGGATTTCTGCCAGTTGTCGGGTGAAGACCCCACCGCGCATGGTTTCAATGCTCAGGGCGGCGTTGGCTGTATCTCGGTCACGGCGAACGTGGCACCGAAGCTGTGCAGCCAGTTGCAGGCGGCCTGTGCTGCGGGTGATTATGCAGCGGCGCTGCAGATTCAGGACCGTCTGATGCCGCTGCACAAGGCGATCTTTACCGAACCGGGACTTGTGGGCGTAAAATATGCCATGTCAAAGCTGGATCTGTGTTCGGACGAGGTGCGCCTGCCGCTGACGGGGCTGTCGGACGAGACCAAGGGTCTGGTCGAAGACGGGCTGCGTCACGCGGGGCTTTTGACCTGAAGGCAGGGGTGGGGCAAGCCCCACCCTACGCAATCCTTCGACTTTCAGCGCTTGCCGTAATAGAGGCCGACGACATGCTCGGCCTCGGCAAAGAACAGCCAGCGCGAGGCGAGCACGCCCGCCACATGCGCCAGCACCGCGATCACGGCCAGCCAGTGATTGAACGGTAAAAGCAGCACCAGCACCGGCAGCACCACCATCAGGCCCAGCGCGATCACCCGCAGTTTCTGCGCGTGTTTGCGTCCGATCACATGCACGAATTCGCGCAGCAGGTAGTTGGTGCCGGTATGTGGCGGCTCGAACGCGCGGACGGTGCCGATGGTCCCCAGCCGCGTGGCGCTGGCCATATCGGTGCCGGAGGCGCCGAAGGCCTTGTCGCCCATGATCCAGGTCACCACCTGAACCACCCCCGCAAGCACCAGCAAGACGATGGCCCAGATGATCTGCCCCGCCATCAGGGCGCCGCCCGCAAGGCTGATCGACAGGAAGTAGGCCGGTGTCAGGGGAATGTTCCAGCGTGGGATCGTCTTGAGCTGACCATAGATCATCGCCGTGGTGAAGACCGTGCCGATGGACAGCAAGGCCCCGAGGATGCCGAGCGGCGTCCAGCGCTGGTCCAGAAACACCAGTCCCGCGCCATAGACCGCCATCACCAGGAGGGCCGCCACCGCGCACCAGCCTTCACGGCTGAGCCAGCTTGTGCGCCATTGCGTAAAGGCCTTGAGCGCCCGTTCCGGATGACCGAGGTGGAAGGTCGAAGAAATCAGCCCGCCCACCGCCAGCAGATAGGCGATGGTGAAAAACGCGAATGCCGTCGTGCCGGTGACGGCCGGAAAGCCCAGACCCAGAAAGAACAGCAGGCCAAAGCCAAGACCCGAGAAGGTCGAGAAGAAGATGACGGATGGTGCCGGATGCATCAGAGTTTCTCCAGCGCTTTGTCGAGCCAGCCCAGAAAGCCCTTGGGTTCCTGATCGACAACCGGATCGAGGAAGGGGGCCAGCACGTCGAATTCGGGCAAGGCATCCTTTGGCCGGGGGGGCAGATATTTGTTCACCGGTCTGGTGCCCTGTTCCGGCATCAGGTCCACGCCGCCGCGCTCGGCCACGAGTTGGCTGACCGCTGAGGTTGGATCACCCAGATCACCGAAGTGCCGCGCGCCTGCGGGGCAGGTGCGGACGCAGGCGGGCACGCGGTCCACCTCGGGGATGTTTTCGTTGTAGATACGGTCCACGCAGAGGGTGCATTTCTTCATGACCTTCTCTTCGGCGTCCATTTCCCGCGCACCGTAGGGGCAGGCCCAGGCGCAGAGGCCGCAGCCGATGCAATCGCTTTCGTTCACCAGGACGATGCCGTCCTCGACCCGCTTGTAGCTGGCCCCCGTCGGGCAGACCGTGACGCAGGGCGCATCCTCGCAATGCAGGCAGGATTTGGGGAAATGGATCAGTTGGGCTGCGCCTTCCGGCGGTTGCACCTCGTAGGAATGCACGCGGTTGAGGAAGGTGCCGGAGGGTTCGGCACCGTAGGGGTCCTGATCCGACAGGGGCGCGCCGTAGTTCTCCGTGTTCCAGCCCTTGCAGGAGATCACGCAGGCGTGACAGCCGACACAGGTATCGAGGTCGATGACGAGGCCGAGTTTCCTGTCGGTGGATTGGGGAAGGGTCGTCATGGGTGGCGCTCCTTTCGAACGATGGACCGGGGGCCAGCCCCCGGACCCCCGGAGGTGTAGGGGAAAGATGAAGCTGGGGTCATTTGCCGATCTTCCATGCCAATGTGTCGGGGCCCTGTCCTACGGGTGACGTGATGGGCGGATATTCGGGGCGCGATTCCTTGGGTGGGTCGGCCTTTTCGATGCGGACCTTCAGGTCGAACCACGCGGCCTGTCCGGTGATCGGGTCGGAGTTCGCCCAGCGCAGACCGTCGCCCTTGGGCGGCAGCAGTTCGTGGATCAGGTGGTTGAGCAGGAAGCCCTTCGTGGCCTCCGGCGCGTCCTTGTCCAGCGCCCAGGCACCCTTGCGCTTGCCGATGGCATTCCACGTCCAGACGGTATTTTCGTTCAGCGCCGCCATCTCCATCACGGGGACGGTGATTTCGCCGTGGGGCGAGGTGACGCGGGCCCAGTCGCCGTCGCTCAGGTCATGCGCGCGCATCAGCCGTGTCGGCAGGTAGAGCGGATTGTGGCCGTGCAACTGGCGCAACCAGGCGTTCTGGCTGCCCCAGGAGTGATACATCGCCATGGGCCGCTGGGTGAGTGCCGTGACCGTGAAGCCGTCGTTGCCCTGTTGGTCGGTCTCGTACCAGATCGGCAGGGGTGACATGGTGTCCTTGATCCGCTGGCGCAGGTGGTCGGGCGGCTGTCGATCGCCATGACCTTCGGCGGCCAGCTGGAACTTGCGCAAGGGCTCCACGTAGAGCGAGAAGAGATAGGGTTGCGGGCTGTCGAAGAGGCCCATTTTGACCGCCCATGATTGATAGGCCATGTTCCAGGGTTTGTAGTAGTTTGCGCCTTCGGGAATGTGTTCGACGAAAAAGCCGCCGTTTTCGATGTAATTGTCGATCTGGCTGGCGTTCACGCCGCCGCGGCCCGACTGCAGGCCCTTTTCGCCCATGCGCCAACCGGCCAGCGGGCCAATGCCGGGACGGCGTTCGTGGTTGGTGATGTAATCCGCGTAATCGGCGTATTTCTGGCTGCCGTCATCGTTCACGAATCCGGGCAGGCCCAGTCTGGCCCCGAGATCACAGAGCGCGGACTGGAAGCCTTTCACGTTGCGGTCCGGCTGCACCACCGGCCAGCGGATCGCATCCGCCGCGGCGTCCGCCTCGCAGATCGGGCGGTCGAGCAGGGAGATGCAATCGTGCCGCTCGAGGTAGGTCGTGTCGGGCAGGATGAGGTCGGAATAGGCGACCATCTCGGAGGAATAGGCATCGGAGTAGATGATATGCGGGATCACGTAGTCGCCGTTTTCATCCTTGTCGGTCAGCATCTCCATCACGCCGCCGGTGTTCATCGAGGAGTTCCACGACATGTTCGCCATATACATGAACAGCGTGTCGATCTTGTAGGGATCGCCCGCGTGGGCATTGCTGATGACCATATGCATCAGCCCGTGCGCCGACATGGGGTTTTCCCAGGTGAAGGCCTTGTCGATGCGGGCAGGCGTGCCGTCTTCTTTCAGCGCCAGATCGTCGGGGCCGTGGACGAAGCCCAGATGGGGGCCGTTCAGCGGGCCGCCGGGCGTGAGGCCGACATGCGGCTTGGGATGCGCCGTCGCGGGTTTGGGGTAGGGCGGTTTGAAGCGGAAACCGCCGGGCACTTCGACGGTGCCCAGGATGATCTGGAGCGTGTGCAGGGCGCGGCAGGTCTGGAACCCGTTGGCATGGGCCGAAATACCGCGCATCGCGTGAAAGGAGACCGGGCGGCCCGTCATCGTCTTGTGCGTCTCGCCCCGGAAGTCAGTCCATTCGTGGTCCAGCTCGAACGCTTCGTCAAAGGCGACGCGGGCCAGTTCCGCCGCAATGGCACGGATGCGTTTCGCGGGAATGCCGCAGCGGTCGGCGACGGCTTCGGGGGCGTAGTCCTCGCTCAGATACATCTCGGCCATCTTGTGAAAGACGGGGATGTGGGTGATGCCCTTGGCGCGGTGCGTGGCGGACAGATCGGGCCTGACACCGGGTTGGTCGTAAGGGGCCAGCTTGCCCGTCGCCCGGTCGATCACCAGTTGCTTGCCGTTCTCGTCACGCAGATAGAGACCGAAGTCGGGCGATTTCTCGTCCATGTTCAGCAGCACGGGCGCGTCGGTGTATTGCGCCAGATAGGTCAGGTCGATCTTGCCCGCCTTCATCAGACAGTGGATCATCGACAGGATGAACAGCCCGTCGGTGCCCGGTGTGATGCCGACCCAATCGTCTGCCACCGCGTTGTATCCGCTGCGGATCGGGTTCACGCCGATCACGCGCGCGCCGCGCCCCTTGATCTTGCCGATGCCCATCTTGATGGGGTTGCTGTCGTGGTCCTCGGCCACGCCGAAGAGCATGAACAGCTTGGTGTGGTCCCAATCGGGCTGACCGAATTCCCAGAAGGCGCCGCCCATCGTATAGATGCCTGCCGCCGCCATGTTCACCGAACAGAACCCGCCGTGGGCTGCATAGTTCGGCGTGCCGAAGTTCTGCGCCCAGAAGGAGGTGAAGGACTGCGACTGGTCGCGGCCGGTGAAGAACGCCAGCTTCTCGGGGTTGCTGTCGCGGATGGGTTTCAACCAGCCTGCGGCGATGTCGTAGGCTTCGTCCCAGCTGATCTCCTCGAACTCGCCAGACCCGCGCGGGCCGACACGTTTCAGAGGTGCGCGCAGGCGCGATGGTGCGTTGTGCTGCATGATCCCCGCAGACCCCTTGGCGCACAGCACACCCTGATTGACCGGATGATCCCGGTTCCCTTCAATGTAGGCGACGCGCAATTCGCCCTCGGCGTCCTTTTTCATGTGCACGTTGATGCCACAGCGGCAGGCGCACATGTAGCAGGTCGTCTTGCGGATCTCGTCCGATACCTTGGGGCTCAGGTCCAGCTTGGGTTGGTTCATCGGAACGGTCCTTTTTCAGATCAGATCAGGCTGCGGAGCAGAGAGAATGCCGCCAGCCCGATCAACAGGCACAGGCAGAAGGGTTTGTACCAGGGCTCCCACCGGGGGTTGAAGAACTTGCTGCCCAGCCAGACACCCAGCAGGGTGACGGGGATCAGCGTAAGTGCTGAGAGCATCGCGGTATAGGTCATCACGCCAAAAAAGATCAGATAGACAAGCGAGCCGAGGGAGCCGAAGAACAGATAGAGCACAAGTGTGCCGCGCATCGACCGTGCGGTCGCATTCTGGCTGAGCACATAGAGCGCCACGACCATCCCGCCGACATGGGCGATACCCGAGGCGATCCCGGCGATGAATCCGGTCACCAGCGTCCCGCTGCGGCTGGCGAGGGCGGGAACGTTCACCCGAAGCAGTTGCAGGGCGGCAAGGATCAGGATGATGGCAAGTGCGGTGCGCCGGGATGCTTCGACCGGCAGGCTGACCGTCATCCACAGCCCAAGGGGCCAGCCGATCCAGTTGCCGATGACCAGAAGCGCCGCGCGCCGCCGGTCCGCGTCGCGCCAGCCCCCGCTTGCCATGAGCAGGCTCGCTGCCATTTCCTGAAACCACAGGATCGGGATCAGCAGGATGGGCGCGATGAAACTGGCCGCCGATGCCATGACAAGCGCCGACAGGGCAAAGCCGGAAAAGCCGCGCACAAGCCCTGCCGCGAAAACGATCACGAACAGCAGGATGGTCTGCGTGGGGTTCGTGGGCAGGGCGGACCATATCTCAGACATCCCTGGCGGCCTGAAGAACGGTCACCGCGATCATGTTGGTCACGTCGTCCGCGGTGCAGCCGCGCGACAGATCGTTGGCGGGCCTGGCAAGCCCCTGCAACACGGGGCCGATCGCCTGACAGCCACCAAGGCGCTGGGCGATCTTGTAGCCGATGTTGCCTGCGTCGAGGTTGGGAAAGATCATGACGTTCGCATGACCGGCCACCGCCGATCCCGGTGCCTTGGATGCGCCGATCGACGGCACAAAGGCCGCGTCGAACTGCAATTCGCCGTCCGCGTCAAGCGTCGGATGTCTGTCGTGCAGGATTGCCAGCGCGTCGGTCACCTTGGTCACGGAAGGGTGTCGGGCGCTGCCCATGGTGGAGAAGGACAAAAGCGCCACCCTTGGCGTGTCGCCCAGCAATTGCCGGTGCGACGCGGCAGAGGCGGCGGCAATGGCGGCAAGCTCTTCCGCGTCGGGATCAATCACCAGACCGCAATCGCCGAAGGTCATGGCGGGCCTGCCCGAGGGGTGATCCTCGGGCAGGACCATCAGGAAAAAGCTGGAGACCAGCGGCGCATCCTGTGCCTTGCCGATGACCTGAAGCGCCGCGCGGACCGTGTCGGATGTCGTGGCAACCGCACCACCCACGGTGCCGTCCGCCCGGCCCAGCCGCACCATCATCGCGGCAAAGATCAGCGGGTCGCGTGCCTGTTCCTGCGCGTAATCTTCGCGGACGTTCTTGTGCTTGCGCAGGTCGTAGTAATTCCGTGCGACCACGGCGGTCAGGTCGGACGTTGCCGGATCCTGCACCGCGATCCGGTCGTCGTCGGTGGCACCCGCGTCGGCCAGCCGTGCCATCACTTCCGCTTGCGGCCCGATCAGGGTGATTTGCGCGATGCCCTGCCGGGCCGCCGCAACGGCACCGGCCACGATCCGGGGATCGTGGCCTTCGCTCAGAACGATATGGGCAGGCCGGGCGGCCGCCCGCGCGCGCAGCGCGTCAAGCACACTCATGGCCTGTCCTTTGGGTGCTTGCGCAACGCTGGCACCGATCAGACGACCTGCTGCTGGCGCATGTCGTCCTTGCTGATGCCCGCAACCTTGACCGGCTTCTTCATCGCGTCGCGGCGGAAGGGCTCGCCCAGCTCCTGGTTCAGGACGACCTCGATGAACGTGGTGATGCCGTCCTTCATCTGCTCCTTGACGGCGGTGTTCAGCGCCTCTGTCAGGTCTTCCATGTTCATGACCTGCACACCTTTCAGGCCGCATCCCTTGGCGATTTCGGCATAGTTCACACCTTCGTTCAGTTCCGTGCCGACAAAGTTGTCCTGGAACCAGAGCGTGGTGTTCCGCTTTTCCGCGCCCCACTGGTAGTTGCGGAAGATCACCATCGTGATCGCAGGCCAGTCGCCGCGCCCGCAGGCTGTCATCTCGTTCATCGAGATGCCAAAGGCACCGTCACCTGCAAAGCCGATCACCGGCACATCGGGGCAGCCGATCTTGGCCCCCAGAATGGCGGGCAGGCCGTAACCGCAGGGACCAAACAGGCCCGGTGCCAGATACTTGCGGCCTTTTTCGAACGATGGATAGGCGTTGCCGATGGCGCAGTTGTTGCCGATGTCGGAGCTGATGATCGCATCCTTTGGCATCGCGGACATGATCGCACGCCATGCCATGCGGGGCGACATGCGGTCGGGCTGGCGGTTGCGCGCGCGCTCGTTCCAGTCGATGCCTTCGTCGGTATCGTCCTCGTGATCCATCGAGGACAGTTCCTGTGCCCAGCGGGATTTCGTGAGACCGATCAGATCCTTGCGCTCCTGACGGCCCTTGTCACCGGCACCGGGGGCGAGGTTCTCAAGCAGTTGTTCGGCCACACGCTTGGCATCGCCCTGGATGGCGACATCGACCTTCTTGGTCAGGCCGATCCGGTCGGAGTTGATGTCCACCTGAATGACCTTGGCGTTCGTGGGCCAGTAGTTGATGCCATAGCCGGGCAGGGTGGAGAAGGGGTTCAGACGGTTGCCCAGCGCCAAGACCACGTCAGCCTTCTGGATGATCTCCATCGCGGCTTTGGACCCGTTGTATCCAAGCGGGCCAACGGCCAGCGGGTGCGAACCGGGGAAAGCGTCGTTGTGCTGATAGTTGCAGGCGACCGGTGCGTCGAGGGCTTCGGCCAGCTTGGCAGAGGCGTCGATGGCGCCGGACAGGATGACGCCCGCGCCGTTCAGGATCACGGGAAATTCCGCCTCGGACAACAGCTTGGCCGCGTCCTTGACCGCCTGCTCGCCACCCTGCGGGCGTTCCAGCCGGATGATCTGGGGCAGTTCGATGTCGATCACTTGCGTCCAGAAATCGCGGGGTACGTTGATCTGCGCAGGGGCGGACCCGCGCCATGCCTTTTCGATCACGCGGTTCAGCACTTCGGCCATCCGCGACGGATCCCGGACCTCTTCCTGATAGCAGACCATGTCCTCGAACAGTTTCATCTGTTCGATTTCCTGAAAACCACCCTGACCGATTGTCTTGTTCGCGGCCTGCGGTGTGACCAGCAGCATGGGTGTGTGGTTCCAGTATGCGGTCTTGATCGGAGTCACGAAGTTGGTGATGCCGGGGCCGTTCTGGGCGATGGCCATGGACATCTTGCCCGAGGCGCGGGTGTAGCCATCGGCGATCATGCCGCCGGAGGTTTCATGGGCGCAGTCCCAGAATTTGATGCCCGCTGCCGGAAACAGATCGGAAATCGGCATCATGGCGGAGCCGATGATCCCGAAGGCATTGTCGATACCGTGCATTTGCAGGACTTTGACGAAGGCTTCTTCGGTGGTCATTTTCATAGCAGCGATTCCTTAAGATTTCGTTGGGGTGCGATTCTTTGTTTGGCGTAGGCTAGGCGGTTGGGCAACGCCGGGTTAGGGCCAGTGAAACCTAGCAAATAGGGCCAGAGGATGTAAATCCGGCAATCTCGTCCGCGATCAGATCGACGCCTGCGGCGATGCGGGCGCTGGGGATCGAGGAATAGGCCAGCCGGTAATGGTTCGACGCGTGTTGGTCGGGGGCAAAGAACACATGGCCGGGTTCGATCAGCACGCCCTTGGCTTGCAGGCGGCGGGCCAGGACCTTGGTGTCGACCCCGGTGGGCGCGCGCATCCAGAAGGACGATCCGCCGAAATATCCGCGCCCCGAGATGGTCAGATCGCGGTCGGCCAGCGCCGTTTCCATCACGCGGCGGCGTTCATGCAGGGCGGTGCCCATGCGCCGGATCAACGCATCATAGTGGCCCAGCGACAGGAAATAGGCCGCGGTGCGCTGGATATGCCCCGGTGGATGGCGCAGCACGCTGGCCCGCAGCGCGCGGGCCTCGCGGATGAAGGGTTCCGAGCCCACCAGATAGCCAAGGCGCAACCCCGGAAACAGCGATTTCGAAAAGCTGCCGACATAGATCACCCGCCCATCTGTATCGAGCGATTTGAGCGCGGGTGAGGGGGGTTTGAGGAACGACATCTCGAATTCGTAATCATCCTCGACGATCAGCGCATCAAGGTCGCGGGCCCGGTCCAGAAGGGCGCGGCGGCGGTCCATCGGCATGGTTGCGTTGGTCGGGCATTGGTGGCTGGGGGTGGTAAAGATCACATCCGTATCGGGCGGCACCGCTTCGGGCGGGAGGCCGTCATGGTCCACGCGGACGGGTGTCACATGGCAGCGCGACTGTGACAGAATATCGCGGAGCGCGGGATAGCAGGGGTCTTCGAGAGCCGCGTGCCGGCGCTGTGTCAGCAGGACCTGTGTGGTCAGCCAAAGCGCGTTCTGTGCGCCGAGGGTAATGAGGATCTGTTCCGGTCGGGCGGTGATGCCGCGCCGGGGCAGGGTGTGGCGGGCGATAAATTCGATCAGCTGTGGATCGTCCTGATCGAAGTAGTCCGTGGTCAGCGAGGTGAAGTCGCGCTGCCCCAAGGCCTGCAGGGCGCAAAGCCGCCAGTTGGTGTGGTCAAAGAGGGTCTGGTCGGCCTGTCCGTAGATGAAGGGATAGCGGTATCTGGCCCAGTCCTGCGGCTTGGTGAAGGCTACGCCGCCACTGAATCTTTGCCCGATGGCGCGGGTCCAGTCGACGGCATCCGGCCCCGCAGGCGCGGCAGCAAAGGCCGGTGGTGCGGGCGCATTTTCGGAGACGAAATAGCCGGACCGGCCCTTGGACGACAGGTAGTCATTGGCCAGAAGTTCGGTATAGGCGATGGTCACCGTGATCCGGCTGACGCCGAGGTGGAGCGCCAGCTTGCGGGTCGAGGGAAGCTTTTCGCCCTGCTGGAAACGCCCCGAGAGAATGCCCTGCGCGATCATCTGCTGGATCTGCTGCTGCAGGGTGCCCTGTGCGTCGGGTTGAAGAAAGAATGTTTCGACGGGAAGCGCCATGAGATGCAGGCTATACTGGACTGAAATTTACTTCAATCTGGTATTATGTGCCTATGAATATGGTCGGAGTAGCCTTCATCTTACCAGCAGTTTCCTCAAAAGTACAGCAATAATGAGACTGAAGGTTTCAAAAAAGGCGTATTTTTGGAATTTACTTGAGCAGGCGGATGAATTGCCGCCACGGCTCTTTGAGGGAAAATATCTCCATACTTCAATGGTTTAAATCAGTTTCTCCCGTCTTCTGCTCAAACCATGAAGAATGGGTTAAATGTCATACCGCTGTACACCGGACGTACACCGCGCGTGCATAGGCTTGGCGCGGAAACGCAAAAAAGGGCGCTCCCGAAGGAAACGCCCTGAATTTTGCGACAGCCTTGTGTGTCGGCTGAAACGGATTTATGGGCAAGCCGCCGTGTAGCGTGTGCCATTTGCGTTCTGGTAGACGCAGGAACCGCTTTGTGTGCGGCCGAGGTAGCTGCCCGCAGCGGCACCGGCGGCACCACCGATCAGCGCGCCCGCGACCTTGTCGTCGTCACCGGATACGGCGGCACCGGCAGCGGCACCCAATGCGGCACCGGCCAGCGTGTTGGTCTGCTGATCAGCGGGGGCGCAGGCAGCGATGGCGGCCAGAAGCGGCAGGGCAAGGATAAGTTTTTTCATGTCGATCTCCATAATGTCATTGGAGCGTTAACGTGTCGCAGGGCGGGATGTTCCAAGAAAATTCCGCTGCGGGTGCGACTGCGCGGAAACCGGCCGAAGATGATCGTTGCCCGTGAACGCAGATCGCCGGGACAAAGCCCGGCGATTGGATGAAGGTCAGATTTCAGAGGGCGACTTAACCGAAGACGCGGCCCAGTGCGCCATCCACTGCAGCGACGATCTGGTCAATGTCGTCTTTCCTGGCGATCAGCGCGGGCGAGAAGCACAGTGTGTTGTTCTTGCCCGGCAGGGAGCGGTTGGTCGCCCCGATGATCACGCCCTGCTGCATGCAGTCGCCGACGACGGCCTGCACCAGCTTTTCGGCCACCGGCGCGCGGCTGTCGCGGTCCTCGACCAGTTCGGCACCCAGGAACAGACCCTTGCCGCGCACCTGACCGATGCAGGCGTGCTTGTCGGCCAGCGCATGCAGCTCGTCCAGCATGTAGTGGCCCATCTTGGTGGTGTTCTCGAGCAGGTTTTCGTCTTCGATGATTCCCATGTTCTCGATCCCCGCTGTGGGGCCCGCGGTGCAGCCGCCAAAGGTCGAGATGTCGCGGAAGTAGTTCATCGGATCGGCGGCGTCGTCCTTGAACATGTTGAACACCTCTTCGGTGGTCACGAGGCAGGCGATGGCGGCGTAACCCGAGGCGACGCCCTTGGCCATGGTCACCATGTCGGGTTTGATGCCGTAGTGCTGGTAGCCGAACCATGTCCCTGTACGGCCCACGCCGCAGACGACCTCGTCGATGTGCAGCAGGATGTCGTATTTCTTGCAGATCTCCTGCACGCGGTCCCAGTAGCCGTCGGGGGGCGTGATGACGCCGCCACCTGCCGTGACGGGTTCAAGGCAGAGACCACCCACGGTGTCGGGGCCTTCGGCGAGGATGACCTTTTCGATCTGGTCGGCGGCCCAGACGCCGTAGTTTTCCTGCGGCGCGCCGTCCTGTTCGAAGGCGCGGTATTCAAGGCAGTGGGGCACGCGCACGAAGCCGTCGGTGAAGGGGCCGTATTGCGCATTGCGTTCATCCTGACCACCGGCGGAGAGGCAGGAGATCGTGGTGCCGTGGTAGTCGCGGTCGCGGTAAAGGATCTTGTGCTTCTTGCCGCCATAGCGCTTGTGCGCGATCTGGCGGACCATCTTGAAGCCCTTCTCGTTCGCCTCGGACCCGGAGTTGCAATAGTAGACGCGGGACATGCCGGGCATCTTGTCGATCAGCATCTCGGCGAAGTTGGAGCCGGGGATGGACCCGGCGGAACCTGCAAAATAGTTCAGCTTGATCAGCTGGTCGCGCACGGCATTGGCGATCCGCTCGCGGCCATAGCCCACGTTGACGGTCCAGACACCGCCCGAGACCGCATCGAGGTGTTCCTTGCCCTTCTGATCCCAGACGCGCATCCCCTTGCCTTCGACAATGATGCGGGGGTCGGTGGTTTCATAGGGTTTGTGCTGGCTCAGGTGGTGCCAGATGTGGGCGCGGTCGGCCTCGACAACGCGGGAGAGATCGTTTTCGTTGAAATTGCCGTCCATTGTCAGACCTTTCACAAAAGCATGAATGCGCGAAATCGCGGTGCTCGACGCTCCGCGATGGTAGATCAGTGCGGAAAAACGAGAGAATCAAGTAGGGCCAGAAGCCTCCCGACTGTAGCGCCAGAAATTTGGTGTGTCTAATCCTCAGGTTTTGTCCGGGCGGGATGGACGGGTGTGATTATCTGGCGGCTTTGTCGCCAAGGGGTGCCTGTGTCGCATCGCTGGATCTGGTAACGCGAACCGTCGCTTCCGACATGTCTGCCTTGACCTCTCCACGCGTCAAAGCGCTCTGTCCCGATTGGGTCTTGGATGTCATTTGCACGTCTGTGGCCAACTGTGGGTTTGATGCGCAGGTGGACTCAAAGCAAATTCGAAATTGGACGTATCAAACCGGAACGGAAACCCCTTCAACTGCGACTTCAGGCAGCTTGCGCAGGATTTGCGCATGAAATTCATGTCTTGCGTGGGATGGGGGCGGTATCGGAGTGGATTTGTTTGCCTTATTTCCAAAGAATCGACATGGTGTTGCCGGATGACCGCGACGCTGGGCGATTTTTGAGACATCCCGTTTCATTGCGCGCCGAGGGTTTCGGACGAACCAACCAAGACCGGCCATGATGCCGGCGGCGTAAGAGCCCCCGCAAAACCGCGGTGGGTTTGATCAACAGGGAGAACAAAATGATCAAGAAGACAACAACAGGATTTGCGGCAGCCGCCGTGATGGCGATGACGGGCCAGGCTGCCTTTGCGGATGGCCACGGTGAGATCACCGTCGGATACTTTCTGGAATGGCCGATGCCGTTCCTGGCGGCCAAGGCGGCCGGTGACTACGACGAGGCGCTGGGCAAGAAGGTCAACTGGGTGTCCTTCGAGACCGGCACGGCGATGTCCGCCGCGATGGCGTCGGGTGACGTGCAGATTTCCGTAAGCCAGGGCGTGCCGCCCTTCGTTGTGGCCGCATCCGGTGGTCAGGACATTCAGGTGGTCGATGTCGCGGTCAGCTATTCGGACAACGACAACTGCGTGGTGCGCGCCGATCTGGAGATCGACAAGGACTCTGCGTCTGAACTGGCGGGCAAGAAGGTCGCCGTGCCGCTGGGCACTGCCGCGCACTACGGTTTCCTGCGCCAGATGGATCATTTCGGCATTGCGCTGGACAGCCTGCAGATCGTGGACATGGCCCCACCGGAAGGTGCTGCCGCCCTGTCGCAGGGCGCGGTTGACTTTGCCTGCGGCTACGGCGGCGGTCTGGGCCGGATGAAGGAGTACGGCAATGTGCTGCTGACCGGTGCCGAGAAGGAAGAGCTGGGCATTCTGGTGTTTGACGTCACATCCGTGCCCGCAGCCTATGCCGCCGAGAACGGCGAGGAGCTGGCCAAGTTTCTGGCGGTGACGGCCAAGGCCAACGCGGAATGGAACGCCGGTGCCAGCGACGAGATGATGGCGACCATCGCCGAGGAATCCGGCATGGATCTGGAGGCCGCGAAGGCGTCCATCGGCACCATGAAGTTCCCAAGCGTGGACGATCAGCTGTCGCAGGCCTGGCTGGGCGGCAACGCGGCGACCTTCATGAAGGGCGTGGCGGATGTGTTCGTCGAGGCGGGGTCGATCGATTCCGCGCTGGAAAGCTATGAGGCGACCGTGAACACCGGCCCGCTGGAAGCTGCAAAGGGCATGTAAACGCTCTGGTGCGGCCTTGATCCAGGGCCGCACCCCTTTCGACCTGAAATGACATAGAGGTGGGGAAAACCCTGCCCTTTTGACCCTGACAGGGGTGGGACATGACAGTATGAGCGGACTTTCCATCGAAAACCTTTCCATGCGGTTCGATCTGCCCGATGGCGGGCATGTGCAGGCGCTGAAGGACGTGTCGCTTGACCTCAAGGCGGGCGAACTGCTGAGCGTTCTGGGGCCGTCGGGATGTGGCAAGACGACATTGCTGAACATCGTCGCGGGGTTTCTGGCCCCGACCAGCGGCAAGATGGAGTTGAACGGCCACCGGATTTCCGGCCCGGATGCCGAACGCGGCATGGTGTTTCAGCAAGGGGCGTTGTTCGAATGGATGAGCGTGCGCGAGAACGTGGGTTTCGGCCCGTCGATGAAGGGGATGCCCAAGAACGACAAGCGCGAGATCGTGAACCATCTGCTCGATGTCGTGGGCTTGCAGGATTTCAAGGAAAAGGCCGTCTATGAATTGTCGGGCGGGATGCAGCAGCGCGTGGCACTGGCCCGCTGTCTGGCCAATGATCCCGGACGTGATCCTGATGGACGAACCGCTGGGCGCGCTCGATGCGCTGACCCGCGAAAAGATGCAAAGCCTTGTGCTGAAGCTGTGGAAAGAGACCGGCAAGACGATCATCCTGATCACCCATTCGGTCGAGGAGGCGCTGTTGCTGGGCGAGCGGTTGATCGTGATGGCCCCGCGTCCGGGGCGCATTCACAAGGAATACCGCCTGCCGTTTGCCGAATTGGGCGTGAACGCCGATCTGCGCGAGGTCAAGAAACACCCTGACTTCGGGCCGCGCCGCGAGGAAATCCTCAACATGATCTGGGACATGGAAGAAGAGATCATGGGCACCAAGGAGAACGCGGCATGATCCCCCTTCTGCTCTATATTGCGATCTTTGTTGTCGCCTTTGTCTTTTTTACCAAGGTGGTGCGCGGTGTCGGGGTGAAGGATTATACCTCGCTCAAGACAGTGACCTTTGGCGACGAAAGTGCGGTACGGCCGAACCGCGCGGCGGGCATCATTTCGATCCTGACGGTGTTCGTGATGTGGGGGGTCTTTACCGGGTCAAAGCTCTTGCCGGAGTTCCTGCACGCGCCGGGGCCGTTTCTGGGAACGACAGAGTTCACCTATACCGCGCAGGCGGATGGGCAGGCCCCCGACGACGCGACGGTGACGGTACTGGTTCACCCGCGTGAGACACCCGCAGAAGCCCCAGAGGTCGCCCCCGGCGACGGATTTGCCAAGAACGATTCCGTTGCCATTGCACAGTGGCGCACGGGACTGGTGAACGTGTCGGGCAACGACGAGATTTCCAAGTCCGACGGAGCGCGGGTGATCGCCATCGACGGCAAGAAGATCGCCCCCGGCGAGACGGTCAGGACGGCGAATGGATCGGTCACGCTGTCGGACAAGGGCACGCCGAACTTCGAGCCTGCAAAGGGCTGGCAGATGGAGCCCTTGTATCTGCCCGCCCCCGAAGAGGTCTGGACCCGGACGTTACAGATCGCCTCGGAAGGGTTTCGCAACTTCACCCTGTGGGAGCATCTGGGCTATTCGCTGTTCCGGGTTATCGTCGGTTTCCTGCTGGGCGCGCTGGTGGGCATCCCGCTTGGCTATGCCATGGGGCTGAGCAACTGGTTCCGGGGATGGTTCGACCCGATCGTGGAATTCATGCGCCCGGTGCCGCCGCTGGCATTGATCCCGCTGGTGATCATCTGGGCGGGGATTGGCGAGGCGGGCAAGATCATCCTGCTGTTCCTTGCCGCGCTCTGGATCATGGCGATTGCGGCGCGGTCGGGTGTGTCCGGCGTCAAGATTTCCAAGGTGCATGCGGCCTATTCGCTGGGGGCCAGCAAGTGGCAGATCATGCGCTATGTGATCATCCCCAACTCCCTGCCCGAGATTTTCACCGGGCGCGCGGGTGGCGATGGGCGTCTGTTGGGGCACGGTTGTGGCCGCAGAGCTGGTCGCGGCGGAACAGGGGGCAGGCATGATGATCATGACGGCGTCCAAGTTCCAGAACACCGACATCGTGATCATGGGGATCATCCTGATCGGGGTCATCGGCTTTGGCATCGACATGCTGATGCGGGCAGCAGAGAAGTTTCTGGTGCCGTGGAAGGGCAAAGGGTAGTCCTGAGCTTTGCTCAGGCAAAGGCTCCAGCGGAGCCTTTGTACCCTTTGCGCTATTCCCATGCAGCAAGACTGCATTCTGTCGGTTGACACGCCCGCGAGCGGGCGCTGAGGTGAAGTCCCGGGATCAGCTACCCTGCGCAAGGGTGTTTTCTTTACAGGAAAACGGTCGGAAACTTTTGAAGGTTCCGACGCTGCTCTTTACTTGTCGCGGCGCGGGGTGGTGGCGCCGCCCTTGTTGGGCTTGGGCTTGCCGATCTTGTTGGGCGGCGTGAACCGCTTGGACGGATCAGCCGCACGTTTGTAGGTCGAGGCACCGGCAGGCGCATCGCCATGCGGTTTGCCGCCCTTGGGTTTGCCCGGCTTCGCGCCGCGTGGGCCGTCCGTCCTGGGACCGTCCTTTTTCCAGACCGCCTTGGCCTTGGGTCTGGCGGGCGCTTCCCCGTTTGACTTCGGTTTCGGCGTCGCCCCCGGTTTCATCGGCGAACGCTCGGTCTTGTGCGACTTCGGCGGGCGCTCGCCCTTGGGCTTTTCGGACTTCTTGTAGGCGGGTTTTTCGAACCTTGGCTTTTCTGTGCGGACTTCGCCGCCGGATGCAGGGGCAGGGCGCGGATTGCGGGGTGCGGGCGCTGCGTCGGGATCGTAGTCGGATGTGCGCGGGGTGTAATCGGGTTTGGGGCCCCGGTCCGGGCGCCGTTCGGGTCTGGGTCCACGATCCGGCTTTGGCCCCCGGTTGGGGTTGGTACGCGGCAGATCGGGCGCCTTGTCGAGTTTCGTGACAATCGCACCGTCCTCGACCTTCATGTCGGGGCCGATGGCGGCGGTGAACTTCGGCGCGGAGGCTTCGAGGATTTCGACAAAGCTGTGGTCCTGCTGGATGCGGATCGCGCCGATGTCGTCCTTGGTGATGTCGCCCAGACGGCAGAGCATCGGCAACAGGGTGCGCGGTTCGGCCCCCTGTGCGCGGCCTGTCGAGACGGAGAACCAGACCGACGGCCCGAAAGACGACCGCGGGCGTTCGTCCTTGTTGCCGGGATCGGTCAGGTCTTCGGGGGCAGAGGCGCGGGCGCGGTAGAGGTTCACGAAGGCCGTCGCCAGCTGTTCAGCGGTGAATTTCTCGGTCAGCGAGGTGACGAAGGCGGCGGCGTCGCCGGGGACTTCATTGCTCCATGCCGGATCGGCAAGCAGACGCGCCTCGTCGGCGGCGTTGACCTCTTCGGCAGAAGGCGCACCGGCCCATTCGACCTTGAGCTTTGCGCCGCCCAGCAGGCGGTTGGCCTTGGTGCGCATCTTGGGCGGCACGATCAGGGCGGAGACACCCTTGCGACCCGCACGGCCCGTGCGGCCGGAGCGGTGCAGCAGCGTGTCGGAGTTCGAGGGCAGATCGGCGTGGATCACCAGTTCGAGGTTGGGCAGGTCGATGCCCCGTGCGGCCACATCCGTGGCGATACAGACCCGCGCACGGCCATCGCGCAGGGCCTGCAGCGCGTTGGTGCGTTCCTGCTGGCTGAGTTCGCCGGACAGGGCGACGACGGAAAAGCCCCGGTTGGTGAATTTGGTGGTCAGACGGGCGACGGCGGCGCGGGTATTGCAGAACACGATGGCGTTCTTGGCCTCGTAGAACCGCAGCACGTTGATGATCGCGTTTTCGGTGTCGCGCGGATGGACGTTCAGCGCGCGGTATTCGATGTCGGCATGCTGTTTCGCCTCGCCGATGGTCTCGATCCGCTGGGCATCGCGCTGGTAGGATTTCGCGAGCTTGGCGATGGCCGCCGGAACGGTGGCGGAAAACAGCAGCGTGCGGCGGTCTTCGGGCGCTTCCGAGAGGATGAATTCCAACTCGTCCCGGAAACCGAGGTCGAGCATCTCGTCGGCTTCGTCCAGCACCACGGCCTGCAAGGCGCTCAGGTCGATGTTGCTGCGCTTGATATGGTCACACAGGCGCCCCGGCGTGGCGACGACCACATGCGCGCCCCGGTCCAGGGCGCGGCGTTCGGTGCGCTGATCCATGCCGCCGACGCAGGTCGTGACCACGGCACCGGCCTTGCCGTAAAGCCAGCTCAGCTCGCGGCTGACCTGCATGGCCAGTTCGCGGGTGGGGGCGATGACCAGCGCCAGCGGCGACCCGGCAGGGCCGAAGTGGGTGTCCTCGCCCAGCAGCGTGGGCGCGATGGCCAGGCCGAAGGCGACGGTCTTGCCCGATCCGGTCTGGGCCGAGACCAGAAGATCGGCGTCGTTCAACGCTGCGTCTGTCACGGCCTCCTGGACGGCGGTCAGTGTTTCATAGCCTTGCTCTTCAAGCGCATCTGCGATTGTCTTGATCACGGGTGGTGTCCTGTTCTGGGAAGTCTTGTCACGGTCGGACAAGGGTGCCGGGCGCGGCGCGGCGTGCATTTGGCCCGTCGGTAAGCGGTTCGGAGCGGAATGTACATCTTTTTTCTGTGGGCTTCGTTTGCCTGGATTTCTGGTCCGTGATAGTCAAAGACGATATTTGTGGATTTTGTCTGCCAAATCGTTCGGGTTCTGGAGGTGTGGTATGAGTGACGCTCTGGACGGCACGGTTGTGGCGGGGGATCAGAACCGCAAGCACCCTTTCGCTAAGACCATCGAAGATGTGATCACGTTCCGGCTCAAGCTGGTGGTGGCGATCGGGGAACGTGCGGGCCAACAGTGGTCTGAACGCCTGTTCGATCTGAGCCTGAACGAATGGCGCATGTTGGCGCTGGTCAAGGCGCGTGCCCCTGTGCGGGCAGGGGACATCGCGGATCTGCTGGTCATGGACAAGAGCCAGACCAGCCGGTTGGTCAAATCGCTGCTGGCCAAAGGTCTGATCCGGGATACGCCCGATCCTGCGGACGGTCGCGCCGTCGTGCTGGAGGTGACCCCGGAGGGCGAGACCCTGTACACGCGGGTCTTTGACGAGGTGCTCAGGAGCAACGAGCGGGTGCTGGCGCCGCTGACCCCCGAAGAGGTAGGGGTGCTGGACAGGGTGCTGGACAAGCTGATTGATCACAACCGCGACCTTCTGGACAAGCGCTTGGGCCGCGAGACCGTGCGATAGGTTTCAAGGTCCGGCGACGGCCCGCATCCTGTCCGAAAGCGGCACAAACATCTGGAACTGAGAGGAGCGCTGCGCTATCTTCACAAACAGAACAAAACATGAACAATGGAGGGATGCATGTTACCCGATTCTCCTCTTGGCCCGGATCTTCCGCTTGGAAAAGTCATTTCCCTGTCGGCCAAACGTCTGGTGCAGGACGTGCCCGCCCCCGATGCGGGCGATGCGGTGCTGCGCGACGTGCTGTCGGGTGCGCCCTTCGATGCGGGGGTGACGGGGTTCGTGCTGTCCTGTCTGCCCGACAGCGCGGCACCCGTGCTCTGGGTCTCCGACAGGATGTCGCGGCGCGAGAACGGGCGTTTGTACGGGCCTGCGCTGCGGCAGTTCGGGTTTCGGGGTCATGTGCTGCGGGTGGAGGTGAGCAACCCGCGCGACGTGCTGTGGGCGATGGAGGAAGGGGCTGCCTGTGCCGGGCTGTCGGCGGTCGTGGGCGAGATACATGGCGCACCCGAAGTGCTGAGTTTCACCGCCACGAAGCGGCTGGCGCTGCGGTCGGAACAGGCGGGCGTGCCGGTCTGGCTGATCCGGTCGGGCGATCATGGCGCGTTGTCAGCGGCGCGGGAACGCTGGCGCATTTCCTCGCTGCCCTCGGACACGCACCGCTGGAACACCGCCGCCCCCGGAGCGCCGGTGTGGGAGGCGGAACTCTTTCGTGCGCGGGGCCGTGCGCCCGGCACATGGGAAGCCCGCCATGAGCCCGCAACCGGAGGGGGCAAGGATCGTCTCCGTCTGCTTTCCCGATCTGGCGATGGACCGCTGGCGCAGAATCGTCAGCCAGCAGCGGACGCTGCCGGGCGATGACGTGCCGGTGGTGCTGGCGGTGCAGGGCACGCATGGTCCGGTGGTCCATGCCATGAGCGCCGAAGCCGCACGGCGCGATGTGCGGGCGGGGGCGCGGGTGGTCGATGTGCAGGCGATCCATCCCGATCTGCATGTGGAACAGGCCGATACCGAGGGCGATACCGCGCTCCTGGACCGTCTGGCGCTGTGGGCGCGGCGCTGGTGTCCCTGGACGGTGCGCGACGGGTTGGACGGGATCGTGCTGGATGTTTCGGGCGCGGCGCATCTTTTTGGCGGCGAGGCGCGGATGCTGCGCGACATCGGCACGCGGTTCAGGATGCAGGGGCTGTCCACGCGGCTGGCCGTTGCGCCCACACGGGGTGCGGCGCAGATGCTGGCGCGGTTCGGCGGTGGTGGCGTGATCTGCGGACCGCAGGATGTGGAGGTCGCGCTGGCGCCGCTGCCGGTGGCGGCGCTGCGGATCGAGGAGGATACCGCGCGGCTGTTGCAACGGCTGGGGCTCAAGACCATCGGACGGCTGATGGAGGTGCCGCGCGTGGCGCTGATGCGGCGGTTCGACCGGATGGCGGCAGAGGTGAACCCGCTGGTGCTGCTGGACCGGGCGCTGGGGCGGATGGGCGATCCGCTGAACGCGCCCGAAGACGCCCGGCGCTGGATGGCGCGGGTGCGGCTGGCCGAACCGGTGATCGACCCGGTGCCGCATCTGGAAGGGTTGGCCGCCGACCTGTGCCGCCAGATGGCAAAGGCCGAACTGGGGGCGCGGCGGCTGCGGCTGACCATCTACCGGGTGGACGGTGAATGGCGGTCGCGGGATGTGACGCTGGCTTCTGCCAGCCGCGAGGTGGCGCATCTGGTGCGGCTGATGGGCGGCAAGCTGGAGGGGATTGATCCGGGCTTCGGCTTTGATCTGCTGACGCTGGAGGCGCTGCGGGTGGAGCCGCTGGCGCTGCATCAGGACCATCTGGACGGACGGCGCGATGCAGGCAAGGATGTGGCGGCGCTGCTGGACCGGCTGACGGCCAAGCTGGGACCGGAGAAGGTGACATGGTCCGCCTGGGTGCAAAGCCATGTGCCCGAGCGGGTGGAGCGGCGGCTGCCTGCGCTGACGACGGACGGACAGGATGCGCCGGTGCTGTTGCGGGAGCGGCCCTTGCGGCTGCTGGAGCCGCCCGAGGAAATCGCGGTGCTTTATGCGGTGCCCGAAGGCCCGCCCGCGCGGTTCCGCTGGCGGCGGGTGTCCTATCTGACAACGCGTCACGAGGGGCCGGAACGGATCGCGCCTGAATGGTGGCGCGACAGACCGGGCACGCGGCTGCGGGATTACTACAAGGTCGAGGTGCGGGACGGGCGGCGGTTCTGGCTGTTCCGCGAAGGGGTTCTGGGCGACGGGCGCGGGGGCGATCCAAGCTGGTTCGTGCAGGGGGTTTTCGCATGAGCGCGGTACGGCACGCGTCTGCGACGACGTCCCGCCCGCCCTCCCCTATGGGCACCAAGGTGCTGGCCTGCACTTCGAACCCGACATGATCCATGCCACAGCAGGAAGGACATAAACGCCGCACGCTGGACGAGGAAGATCCCTTCAGGTGGCACGCGCCCGGTCCCTTTGTGGAACTGGGACTGGCCAGTTGTTTTTCGTTTCTGCGCGCGTCCTCCGATGCGGTGGATCTGACGGCGACGGCCAATGCGCTGGGTTATGACGCCATCGGCATTGCGGATCACAACACGCTGGCCGGGGTGGTGCGGGTGCATACCGAGGCCAAGAAGGCGAAGGTGCGGCCGCTGATCGGAGCGCGGCTGGTGTTGATGTGCGGGACCGAGCTGCTGGCCTATCCGGTGGACCGCGACGCCTATGCGCGGCTGAGCACCTTGCTGAGCAAGGGCAAGATGGCGGATGTGGACGGCGGCTGGCAGGAGAAGGGCGAGACCCATCTGACGCTGGAGATGCTGAGCGCCCATGCGGAAGGCGTGCAGTTGATCGTGATGCCGCCCGAGCGGCTGGAGGTGTTCGAGGCGGGGTTGCCGAGGCTGGTGCGCGCCTTGCCGGGGATGCGGCATATCGGGGCGGCGTATCTCTATCGCGGGGACGATGTGGCGCGGATCGGGCGGCTGGATCAGACCGCGCGGCAACATGGGCTGGGGATCCTCGCGACGAACGATGTGCTGTACCACGCGCCGCAGCGCAGGCCGTTGCAGGATGTGATGACCTGTATCCGCGAGGGCAAGACCATCGAGACTGCGGGATATCTGCTGGAACCCAATGCGGAGCGGCATCTGAAGTCAGCGTCCGAGATGTGCCGGTTGTTCAGTGCCTGGCCCCACGCGATCCGGGCGACGCGTCAGGTGGCGGATGCCTGTGCGTTTTCGCTCGATGATCTGCAGTACGAGTACCCGCACGAGATCGAGGCAGAGGGGCGCACGGCGCAGGAGGAATTGGAACGGCTGACCTGGGAAGGGGCGGCGCGGCGGTATCCGGAGGGCGTGTCGGACCGGATCAGGGCGATCATCGAAAAGGAATTCGCGCTCATTCGCCTGAAGAAGATCGCGCGGTATTTCCTGACGATCAACGACATCGTGCGCTTTGCGCGGGAGGAGGCGACACCGCCGATCCTGTGTCAGGGGCGCGGGTCGGCGGCCAATTCGGCGGTGTGTTTCTGTCTGGGCATCACGGCGGTGGACCCCGAGGAGCACGACGTGCTGTTCGAGCGGTTCCTGAGCGAGGAACGCGACGAGCCACCCGACATCGACGTGGATTTCGAACATGAACGGCGCGAGGAAGTGATCCAGTACATGTATGCCAAATACGGGCGGGAGCGGGCAGGACTTTGCGCGACGGTCATTCATTACCGGCCCCGGTCTGCCATCCGCGAGGTGGGCAAGGCGATGGGGCTGTCGGAGGATGTGACAAGCAAGCTGGCGGGCACCGTCTGGGGCAGTTTCGAAGGGCAATACGGCGATGCCCGCGTGAAGGACGCAGGCATGGACCTGAGCGACCCCTATCTGCGCCGCGTGATCGCGCTGGCGCGGGAGATGACGGGGATGCCACGACATCTGAGCCAGCATGTGGGCGGGTTCATCCTGACCGAAAGGCCGCTGACCGAGATGGTGCCGATCGGCAATGGGGCCATGCCGGAGCGGTCCTTCATCGAGTGGGACAAGGACGACATCGACGCGCTGGGCATCTTCAAGGTGGATATTCTGGCGCTGGGGATGCTGACCTGCATTGCGAAGTGTTTCGATCTGCTGCGGGCGCATGAGGGGGTGGATTACGATCTGGCCTCTGTGCCCAGCGAAGACCCCGATACCTATGACATGCTCTGTGCGGGGGATTCACTGGGGGTGTTTCAGGTGGAAAGCCGCGCGCAGATGGCGATGCTGCCCAAGCTGCGGCCGCGCACCTTCTATGATCTGGTGATCGAGGTGGCGATCGTGCGGCCCGGTCCCATTCAGGGCGATATGGTGCATCCCTTCCTGCGGCGGCGGCAGGGGATCGAGGGCGTGTCCTACCCCGCGCCGGGGCCGGAACATCCGCAGGACGAATTGCTGCGCATTCTGGGCCGGACACTGGGGGTGCCGATCTTTCAGGAACAGGCGATGAAGATCGCCATTGATGCGGCACGGTTTTCACCCAAGGAGGCCAACGAGTTGCGCAAGGCGATGGCGACCTTCCGGTCGCGCGGGACGATCGAGTTGCTGCAGCAAAAGATGGTCGGGCGGATGACCGGGCGCGGCTATGACGCGGCATTTGCGCAGCGGTGTTTCGACCAGATCAAGGGCTTCGGGGAATACGGCTTTCCCGAGAGCCACGCGGCGAGTTTCGCCAAGCTGGTCTATGTCTCGAGCTGGCTGAAGTGCCATTATCCGGCGGCCTTTGCCTGTGCCTTGCTGAACAGCCAGCCGATGGGGTTCTATGCGCCTGCGCAGATCGTGCGGGACGCCCGCGAACACGGGGTAGAGGTGCGCGGGGTGGATGTGGATTTCTCGGGCTGGGATTCTACGCTGGAGCCTTGCGGGAAAGGTTTCGCGCTGCGCCTCGGGATGCGGCAGGTGGACGGGATGCGCGAGCCGAGGCGGCGCATCGCATTGTCGCCGCACGGGACGAGCCCTTTGCGGATGTGGCCGATCTGAAAGCGCGGGCAAAGCTGGATCGCGGCACGGTGCGCAGGCTGGCGGCGGCGGATGCGATGCGGAACATGGGCGTGGACCGGCGGCAGGCGCTCTGGCAGGCGCAGGGGCTGAAGGATGCGCCGAGCCTGCCGATTTTCGAGCACGCAGAGGCGGGTGACGAGGGCGCGGAGCCCGTCGTCGCCTTGCCCGCGATGCCGCAGGCGGAGCATGTGGTGGCCGATTACCAGACCCTGCGGCTGTCGTTGAAGGCGCATCCGATGCGGTTTTTCCGCGACAGCCTGCGCAAACAGGGGTTTGCCTGCACGGACGCCCTGCCGGGGATGCGGCATGGGCAAAGGGTGTCGCTGGCGGGTCTGGTGCTGGTGCGTCAGAAACCGGGATCGGCCAAGGGTGTGTGCTTTATCACGCTGGAGGACGAGGGCGGCGTGGCCAACCTTGTGATCTGGCCCAAGCTGTTCGAGACCTGGCGGGCGATCATCATGACGGCGCGGTTGCTGGTGGTACACGGACGGGTGCAGAGCGACGGGCGGGTCATTCATGTGGTGGCTGATAAACTGGAGAACCGGACCGAGCGGCTGGATAGGCTGGCGGAGGAAAAGGTGCCTCCGACCTATGCACGCGGGGACGAGGTGACGCATCCGATCCCGTCGCAGGTGGGCGGGCGCAAACATCCGCGTGATGTGCGGGTGATCCCGAAGTCGCGGGACTTTCACTAGGCTCAGGCCTGGGGTAGCTGTTGGCGGGATTGCGCGGGCAGGCCCGCACGCGATTTTATTATTTTTCCGCAGGAAAAATGGGCGAGACGCTGTCTCGCGCTCTGCGGTATATCAGGCCAAAAAGAGAAAGTGATCATGTTGAATGCTGTGCCCCTGACGCGGGATCTGGTGCTTGTGGGGGGCGGCCATGCGCATGCGCTGGTGTTGCGGGCCTGGGGCATGAACCCTTTGCCGGGTGCGCGGTTGACGGTGATCAATCCGGGGCCGACCGCCCCCTATACCGGCATGTTGCCCGGCCATGTGGCAGGGCATTACGGGCGCGATACGCTGGAGATCGATCTGGTGAAGCTGTGCCGCCATGCGGGGGCGCGGTTGATCCTCGACAAGGCGGTTGGGTTTGACCGGGCGCGGCGCGAGGTGATGATGGAGGGCCGCGGGCCCGTGGCCTATGACGTGGCGTCGATCGATGTGGGCATCACGGCGCAGATGGACCTGCCGGGGTTCGCCGATCATGCCATCGGGGCCAAGCCTCTGGACAACTATGCCGCGCGGTGGCGGGATTTTCGCGATCGGGCGGCAAAGGGAGAGGTGGCACCGCAGGTGGCGGTGATCGGTGGCGGTGTGGCGGGCTGCGAGTTGGCCATGGCGATGGCCTTTGCCTTGCGGCAGGCGGGTGTCGCACCGCAGGTGACGGTGATCGAGGCCGGGCCGGAGATTTCGGGCGTCGGGCCGCGGGCGCGGCGGCGGATGCTGGCGGCGATGGCGGATCTGGGGGTGGAGGTGCGCACAGAGGCGCGGGTGGTCGAGATCCGTGCGGATCATGTGGTGCTGGAGGGACAAGACGCCGTGGCGGCGGCGCTGACGGTGGGGGCGGCGGGTGCCTATCCTCATGCCTGGCTTGGGGATACGGACCTGCCGCTCAACGACGGCTTCATCGAAGTGGGGCCTGATCTGGGAGTGCCGGGCGATGACGCGCTGTTTGCTGTGGGCGATTGTGCGTATATGCCCCATGCGCCGCGGCCCAAGGCCGGTGTCTTTGCGGTCAGGGCGGCACCGATCCTGAAGCACAATCTGCGGGCCGCCCTGAGCGGGGGCAGCCGCAAGACCTGGCAGCCGCAGAAGAATTACCTCAAGCTGATCTCGCTGGGCGGAAAATCCGCGCTGGGCGAGAAGTTCGGCCTGACGTTTTCGGGGCCGCTGATGTGGCGCTGGAAGGACCGGATCGACCGGGCGTTCATGGACCGGCTGAGCGATCTGCCGCAGATGAAGACCCCGGTGCCTGCTGGCGAGGTGGCCAGCGGTCTGGCCGAGATGCTGGCGGCCAGGCCGCTGTGTGGCGGATGTGGTGCCAAGGTCGGGCGCGGTGTGCTGTCGGGGGCGCTGGGCGGGTTGGCCGCCGCGCGCGGTGACGTGGTGACGGGTGCCGGCGACGATGCGGCGGTGCTGCGCCAACCCGGTGGCGGGTTTCAGGTGATCAGCACCGATCATCTGCGGGCGGTGATAGACGATCCGGCACAGATGACGCGGATCGCCGCGGTTCATGCGCTGGGCGATGTCTGGGCGATGGGGGCGACCCCGCAGGTGGCGCTGGCCTCCATCGTCGTGCCGCAGATGTCGGCCCTGTTGCAGGCGCGGACATTGGCCGAGATCACGCAGGTGGCGCAGGAGGTGATCACGGCCGCGGGGGCGCAGCTGGTCGGCGGGCATACGACGATGGGGGCGGAGCTGACCATCGGGTTCACGGTAACCGGTACGCGGGACAAGATGCCGCTGACCGTGGGCGGGGCGCAGCCGGGGGACCGGTTGATCCTGACGCGGCCCATCGGATCAGGCGTGATCCTGGCGGCGGATATGGGGGGCGCTGCGGACGGGCGCGACGTGGCCGCAGCGCTGGCGGTCATGGGACAGCCGCAGGCCCGGGAGGCGCAGGTTTTGGGGGCGGTGGCCCATGCGATGACGGATGTGACAGGATTTGGGCTGGCGGGGCATGTGCAGGCGATCTGCGCGGCATCCGGGCTCGATGCGCTGCTGTGGCAGGACAAGATCCCGATCTATCAGGGGGCGCGCGCGCTGGCAGACAGCGGTGTGTCGTCAAGCCTGATGCCGTCCAACCGCGCGGATACGCCGGTCGAGGGCGGGGACGATCCGTTGCTTTATGACCCGCAGACCGCCGGGGGATTGCTGGCCGCGGTGCCCGACAGCGTCTGTGAGGCGGTGCTGGACAAGCTTCTGGCGCAGGGCTGCAGGGGCCATGTGATCGGGCGGCTGGCACCGGGCAAGGGGCGGCTTCGGCTCAGCTGAACCTTGCGCGGATATCCTGCGCCGCCTGGGCAAGTGCGGCCTCGTCCAGCGAGCCGAGCGCGAGGCGCTCATGCGCCGTTTGCGTTCTGGCACCGACGGATTTGGCATAACGCGGGTCGTAATGCGCGGTGATCAGGCCAGTGGCGAGCCCGTGCCAATCCCCGGCGCGGGCCTGCGCCTGCCAGTCGGCGATGCGGGCCGTGGCGTGATAGGGGCGCAGACGGTCGATCTGTTTCATCAGCAGGTCTTTGTCTTCGGTCAGATCGGCATAGGCGCTGCACAGGAACCGGGCGCGGGCCTCGACCGGCGCCTCGACCGTCAGACGCGGGGCAATGTCCATCGCAGACCAGAGCGCGGGCGGGATCATGCGTTCGCCGATCTTGCTGCTTTCGGCCTCGACGAAGGTAATCTGCGTGGGATCGAGCCGCGTCAGATGGTTTGCAATACGGCTTTCGAACATCTTCTGCGCGGGCTGCGCCGTGCCGGTCGCGCCAAAAAGCGATCCGCGGTGATCGGCCAGCCCTTCGAGGTCCAGCACCTGTGCGCCCTGCGCCGCAAGCTGATGCAAAAGCGCTGTTTTCGCCGTGCCGGTGCCGCCTTCGATCAGCATGATCCGATGCGGCAGCGGCGTATCGTAGAGCATGTCGACCACGGCGCGGCGATAGCTTTGGTAGCCGCCCTTGAGAAGCTGCACCCGCCAGCCGACCTGATCGAGGATCGTGGCAAAGGCACCGGAGCGCTGGCCGCCGCGCCAGCAATAGACCAGCGGCTGCCATCCGCCGTCCTTGTCCGCAAGCGCGGTCTGCAGATGCCGCGCGGTGTTGGTGGCCACCAGGGCACCGCCGATCTTGCGCGCCTTGAACGGGCTGTCGCGGGTATAGATCGTGCCCACCTCCGCGCGTTCGGCGTTGTCCAGCACGGGCAGGTTGATCGCACCGGGCACATGATCCTCCGCGAATTCCGCCGGGGAGCGGACGTCGATGATCGTATCGACCGGCAGGTCGGTCAGATCAGCGAGGCTGGAAAGGGTGAAGGGCGTCATGCGCCTTATCTAGCGGGTTTTTTACTGGGGGATAGGGGGATGTTGAGGCGTGGTTGTCGCGGGGACAGCTTTGCAGGTGGTGTGAATGGCTGCTTCGAGCCCAATCTGACCGATGCTGCAAAGTGAACGAATGACTGTTCCATACTGATTGTTGGGCATTGAAACAGGCAGTTCTGCCTCCGGAATTGACAGCAAGGTTAGCAAACGCTAACTATATTTCATGGGTAACAGTCCGCCATTTATTTGTGACAGTGATGCGCCGGGTAAGGTGTTAATCCTTTGCGAAGGGTTGCGTCTTTTTGCACAAAAGGGCCTGTCCGCCACCACCATAAGGGACATTGCGAAAGCCACTGGACTCAGTAATCCCGCTCTCTACAGGCACTTTCGGACGAAAGACGATCTCGCCACTGTCCTGTTCGAAAGGCTTTATCGAAGCCATTTTTTCGACTTACAAAAGGCTGTCGCGCGGGAGCCCTGTTTCCGTGGAAAGTTCTCGGCTTTTTTGAAGATTCGATTGATTGCCTTTGATGAACAACCAGATGGGGCAATTTTTGCGACAGACAATCTAATGGCACTTTGGCCGCATATGCCAACGGATATGCAAAGCCGGACAATCATATCTGTGTTACGGGATATCGTTCAGCTCGGACGATCAGAAGGTGCTGTCGCGACTGGCCCTCAACTTAATATTCAGATGGCGTTAGTCGTAGGTATGCTCGAAAACATCACCCGTCAGATATTCCTCGGAACGTTGCCCGGTCCCGCTTTGAACCAACTGGATGAAGTCGAGAATCTTCTTCGCAGGGCTCTCGAGTAAAAAATTTGGACATGAAGTTAGCAAATGCTAACTTCTGATCTTTAGGCCTCACGTCGAAGGGCGGATATTGCAGCAATTTTTCGCAACGCAATTCAGATGTGGGGGTATCAGACCGTCCGCAAGCAAACTGACCGGGAGAATGACAATGAAAATCCACGCAATTGAAACAGGGCGGGTCCGCATCACGGAACGTTGGAGGGCCGGCGAAGGGCAAGGGATTCGGCGCCTCATGAATGCTCTGTTTGACAAAAATATGACGGGTTGGCTGCCAATCTATGCCTGGGCCATCGAGCATCCTGAAGGTCTGATTGTCGTTGACACCGGCATTCCATCAGACGCGAATAAGCTGCGATATTTCCCGCCGTTTATGCCGCTCATTCAGCGGGCGGCGGTTTTTGATATCTCGCCCGACGAAGAGATCGGTCCAAAAATGCGGGCACTCGGTCTGGAGCCGAAAGACGTGCGTTGGGTCGTTCTGACTCATTTGCATCAAGATCATGACGGTGGGCTGTATCACTTCCCCAACTCAGAGATTGTTGTGTCGGAAGATGAATGGGCCTTTGCGTCCGGACTACGGGGTCGCATGAACGGGTATCTCAATCAACGTTGGCCACACGACCTTGCTCCAACACTGGTGGATTTTCGTGAAGAGCCTATCGGGCTTTTTTCTGGCCACACGAAGCTCACCAGCGCGGGTGACGTTAAAATTGTTTCAACGCCGGGTCACTCGCCCGGACACCTATCTGTTTTACTGGAAGAGGGTGACACGACCATCATGTTGGCCGGAGACACCTCTTACTCCGATCATCACCTGGTAAAGATGATTGCCGATGGAGTTGGAACCGACATTGCCGCAGAGATCGAGACGCACCGAAAAATCTTGGCCTATGCATCTGAACATTCCACCGTCTATCTGCCGAGCCATGATCCAAACTCCGCACAGCGACTGAAAGAGCGTGTCAGTCTTCATGTCACTGGCTGAACTAACAAGACCGAGCAGAATCCACGAACTGCCGATTTGGGCATCGGAATTTGCATTCGAGAACTATGGACCGTTCTCGATTTTTAGCAAAGCAGCCATTGGCGCAGCCGCACCGATCGACAGCTTCGTCCGCAAAGCTGCCAATTCACAGCCTTCCCAAGCGAACCGATTCTGAACGGTCCACATTCGCGGGGAGAAAAGGCCGTCTACCCGCGCCCCATCTATTTGTAGCCTCGCAGCGATTGCGCGTCCGTCGGCCCCTCGACAGGGCACAACGTCTCACCAAAATCTGCGCGAAGAATAATGGTGGAGCATAGCGGGATCGAACCGCTGTCTCAGAGTAGCCGCGCAGCGGCTGCGCGTCAGTCAGCCCCTCGACAGGGCGCGACGTCTCACCAAATTCAAACGGAAGGAAAATGGTGGAGCATAGCGGGATCGAACCGCTGACCTCCTGCATGCCATGCAGGCGCTCTCCCAGCTGAGCTAATGCCCCAAACAGGCCGTGGCCTTGGGTCGTGGCGCGTGATTAGTGCCATGTGCGGGCGGGATCAAGCGGAAAATCCGCACGCCCCGCCCGCAGCGTCAATCAGGTGTCGTCGTCGCCCGAGGCGACGTCGGCGATGTCGTCCAGCGGGACCGTATCGTCATCGTCGTCGTCATCGTCCAGAATATCGTCGTCGAGATCCACATCGATATCATCGTCGTCATCGTCAAGGATCACATCATCCTCGACCTCGTCCTTCTTGGCCTTGGCTGTCGCCGCGTCTTCGGCATCTGCCGCGATCATGCGGGACTTGGACGCGTCCACTTCCAGAACTTCGCCGGTATAGGGGCTGACGATGGGATCTTTGTTCAGGTCGTAGAAGCGCTTGCCCGTTGTGGGGCACAGGCGCTTGGTTCCCCATTCTTCTTTGGGCATGAAAAACCCCTCTTTGGTAAATTGCGTTTGAGTGTAGATGATTCAGGGCAACTGCCATATGAAGGGGGGATAGTCAAAGGCTTTAGCCGCCCCGATCCAAGCGAGCATTCTCCCCGTGCGCGAAACCGTTCTGCCCGGCTCTCCTCCCATCGCATTGCTGCTGCGCCGCTCGGCGCGGGCCAAACGCATCACCCTGCGGATTTCGCAGCTGGACGGACGTGTGACGCTGACCATGCCGACCCGGCTGGCCGAACGCGAGGCGGTGGCCTTTGCCAGGTCCAAGGAACCATGGATCAGGGAACATCTCGAGGCCCGTGGCGATGATCAGACCGTGCGGCTGGGCAGTGAAGTGCCGGTGGGGGGCAGGCTGTTGCAGGTGGTGCCGGGCAAGGGAAGGTCCGTCCGGATCGGGCAGGACGAGATTGCCGTGCCGGGGCCGGAAGGCCGCATCGGTGCCCGGTTGGGTGCCTACCTGAAAGAGGTCGCCCGCGACAGGCTTGCCGGTGCCTGCGACGATTACGCCGCACGGCTGGGCCGGTCCTATACAAGGATCACCATGCGCGACACCCGCTCGCGCTGGGGGTCATGCACCAGCGACGGCGGGCTGATGTTTTCCTGGCGGCTGATCATGGCCCCGCCCGCGGTGCTGGATTACGTCGCCGCCCATGAGGTCGCGCATCTGGCCGAGATGAACCATTCGCCCGCCTTCTGGTCCGGGGTGGAGCGGATCTATGGGCCCTACAAGGAACCGCGCGGCTGGTTGCGCACCCATGGCAATGCCCTGCACCGCTACAAGTTCTAGGCAAGTTTCAGCGCAACGATGCCCGCCATGATCAGAAGAATGCCGCCGATGCGCAGCGGTGTTGCCGCGTCGCCGAACAGCGTGATGCCCAGCAGAGCCGTGCCCACCGCGCCGACGCCGACCCAGACCGCATAGGCAGTGCCAAGCGGCAGGTCTTTCATGGCGACGGCAAGCAGCCAGAAGCTGATGAGGGCCGTCACCCCCGTCAGGATGCTTGGCCCGATCCGGGTAAACCCGTCAGACGCTTTCATCGACGTGGCCCAGACAATCTCGAACAGGCCGGCCAGCGTGAGAAGTACCCAGGGATTCAGCATGATCTTTCCTGTCGTTGCCTTCGCGCCAAGGGTGCATTCATCCCGGCGAAGGTCAACCGGGCGTGAACCATTCGAAAGCCTGTCGCGTTTGCTCACTCAACACGCATTCAGGAGCGCCGTCACATGTCATCATCGAAATCACAAGCAGAAATCTGGGACGAATGGCGCGATCTGGTGAACATGGCCCCGCAGGAATTGGAAGACTGGCTGGAGACCGAAGAGTCGCGCTCCGTCGGTGACACCGACACCGGCGAATCGACCGGTCACAAGTCGGGCCGCCGCATCGTCACGATCAAGCGCACCGCGAAGGACGATCTGACCGACGATCAATGGGACCACATGGCCACCGTCGTCGGCTACATCAAGCGGCATCTGTCGCAGGGCGGGCCGGACAGCGGCGTCAAAAGCTCCGACTGGCGGTATTCCCTGATGAACTGGGGCCATGATCCCTTGAAATAGATCATGCTGACTGCGCGGTCTTGACCCGTCCCTCGGATGTGATCACAAGAGCGCATGACCCTCACCGCCCGCCCGACAGAGGCCACGACGCTGGCCCACGACCGTGTCTACCGCCACCTGCGGAGCCGCATCATGTACGGCGATCTGCCCCCCGGTCACGCGCTGACCCTGCGGGGCATCGGCGCGGAATACGAGGTGTCGATGACCCCCGCACGCGAAGCGGTGCGCCGTCTGGCCGCCGAAGGGGCGCTGACCATGTCCGCCTCGGGCCGGATCACCACCCCCGAACTCAGCGCCGAGCGGATCGAGGAACTGGCCGCGCTCAGGGCGCTGATCGAAGTGGAGTTGGCCAGCCGTGCCCTGCCGCGGGCGCATATGGCGCTGATCGAGCGGATGCAGACGATCAACGGGGCCATCTCGGAAGCGGTGCAGCAACGCGATGCGGTGGCCTACCTGCGCACCAATCTGGAATTTCACCGCACACTCTATCTGCGCGCGCAGGCCCCCGCGATGCTGGCGATGGCCGAAACCGTCTGGTTGCAGATGGGGCCAAGCATGCGCGCGCTTTATGGCCGCCTGCGCCGGACCGAACCGCCGCAGTTTCACCGCCTGATCATTGCGGCCCTCAAGGCCGGCGACGAACCCGGCCTGCGGCTTGCGGTACGCTCCGACGTCACACAAGGCTTGCGGATGCTGGCAGGCTGACGTGGCGGAGCTTGTCAAAGACCTGATCCAGTACCTGCTTCAGGAGGTGCTGCAAGGGCTGTTGACACGTGTCGTCCGGGCGATTTACGGCACCGAAAAGGCCCCGCGCTCCGTGGTCTGGCGCGGCGCGCTGCGCACGCTGGTCTTTGGCGGGGCGTTGGCAACGCTCTTCGGTCTATCGGGTGTCGTGCCGTTCTCGCTCTTGCCGGAATGGCTGGTTCTGTTCTGGTTTATCGCCTGGCTTTGCCTGCTGATCGGAGAGCATGATTTCGGCAAGAAACCGGTGGCTTGGTGGGCCGCCGCATCGGGGCTGACGGTTCTCGCCGCAGGTCTGGCCGTCCTCGCAACCTGATTTTTGATGCCCGCTCCGACATGCGCCGCTTGACCTGTCGGCACGGGTGCTGTTTTCCTGTCAATCATGAGACAGACCCAAAATACCCCGTCCTATCGCCGCGCCTGATACGCGCGGTCCTTTTCCCTTTCATCGAAGATCGAAAAGCCGCCACATGCGCGGTTTTGTCGTTTGTGGTGCGCCCTGCCGGAGAGACCACATGACCGCTTTCACCATCCGCCCTTTGCACCCCTCCGATCTGCCTGCGCTCCTGTCGATGACACGGGCGCTTGCGGTCCATCACGGCGATACGCCAGGCGTAACCCGCGAAAGCCTAACCCGCGACTGCCTTGGCCCGCATCCCTGGCTGACAGTGCTGATCGCCGACGTAGAGGGCAGGGCAACGGGCTATGCCGCGCTCTGCCCCTTGGCGCAGATGCAATTCGGTGTCCGGGGCATGGACCTGCATCACCTCTACGTCGAGGAGGATCAGCGCGGGACGGGCATTGGCAAGGCTTTGGTCGCCGCCAGCCTCGCGGCCACGCGGGCGCAGGAATGCCGCTACATGACGGTTGGAACGCATCCCGACAATCATGCGGCGGCAGCGCTCTACGCGGGGTTGGGGTTCGACACCCTGCCGCCGCCCGGCCCGCGTTTCCGGATGAAATTCCCGGCCTAAGCCGCGAGCCCCTTGCCGCCCATGTCCAGATATTTGGCACGGCGGTCGGCAATCAGCGCCTTTGCGTCCTTGCCGGCCAGCTCCTTGAGCATCTCGCTCAGCGCCGATCCCACGGCGGCAATCGCCTTGGCCGGGTCGCGGTGCGCGCCGCCTTTGGGTTCGGGGATGATCCGGTCGGTCACGCCCAGCTTGCGCAGATCATCCGCCGTCAGGCGCATGGCCTCCGCCGCTTCGCGCATCTTCTCGCTGTCTTTCCACAGGATCGACGCGCAGCCTTCGGGCGTGATCACGGAATAGACCGAATGCTCCATCATCGCGACGCGGTTGGCGGTGGCAAAGGCGACGGCCCCGCCCGATCCGCCTTCGCCGATGATCACGCTGACCAGCGGCACACCGATCTGCAGGCACTTCTCGGTCGAGCGGGCGATCGCTTCGGACTGGCCGCGTTCCTCGGCACCCTTGCCGGGATAGGCGCCGGGGGTATCGACAAGCGTGATCACCGGCAGGTCGAACTTGGCCGCAAGCTCCATCAGACGCACCGCCTTGCGGTAGCCCTCTGGCCGCGCCATGCCAAAGTTGTGTTCGATCCGCGACTTGGTGTCGTTGCCCTTTTCCTGCCCGATCACCACGACCGGTTGATCGTTGAACCGGGCAAGGCCGCCCATCACGGCCAGATCGTCGGCAAAGTTCCGGTCGCCCGCCAGCGGGGTATATTCGGTGAACAGCGCCTTGATGTAATCCTGACAATGGGGCCGGTTCGGGTGCCGTGCGACCTGACACTTGCGCCAGGGCGACAGCGATCCGTAAAGATCGTCCAGCAGCTTGGCGGCCTTTGCATCCAGTGCTGCCGCCTCTTCGGTGATGTCCATCTCCTCATTGGCCCGCGCCATGGCGCGCAGCTCTTCCGCCTTGCCTTCGATCTCGGCCAGGGGTTTTTCAAAATCGAGGTACTGGGACATAAATCAACTCCGCCTTTGGCCCTTATATGGCCCCAAGGCCGGCACTTTGCAACAAAGCCTAACCCATCTGCAAAAGCGGGTAGAGCGAGGCGATCAACAGCGCCGCCATCGTCCAGTTGAAGGCCCGCAGCCGCGCGGGGTTGGTCAGGAAACGCGCCATCTGCTGCCCCAGCACGGTCCAAATCGTGACCGACGGCAGGTTGACGATGGCAAAGGTCAGCCCGCCGGCGACAAGCATCCAGATGCCGTTGTCCGCCACATAGACGGTGATCGCGGTCAGCGCCATGGCCCAGGCCTTGGGGTTGACCCACTGGAACCCGGCGGCCTGCAGAAAAGTCATCGGCCTGCTGCTGGCGTCCTTTTCGCGGATCGGTGCCGCATTGGCGATCTTCCAGGCCAGAAACAGCAGATAGGCGACGCTGACGATCTTCAGCACGGAATAGCTGAGAGGATAGGCGTCGAACACCTGTGCCAGCCCCAGACCGGTCAGGATCAGCATCACCATGAACCCCACCGAAATTCCCAGCATATGCGGCACCGTGCGCCGGAACCCATAATTCGCGCCCGAGGCCATGAGCATCAGGTTGTTCGGCCCCGGCGTGGCGGAACTGACAAAGGCGAAAAGCGCAAGCGCGGGAAGGACATCGAGGTTCATGCCTGCCTCTTTAGACGTGCTTCGCGTCGCGCACATCTCTGAAATGCAGCCCCGACCACAAATAGGGATGGCACCTTGTCCTGCGGAACCGCCGATCACGCCCGCACCCCGTTTTCTCTTTTTGGCCTGAAATACCGTGGGGGTCCGGGGGCAAAGCCCCCGGCCGGTCGGATCGCACATGCGATCCGACCCTATTTCGCGATCATCTCCGACTGCCGGACGATCACCTCGGCCTGCTTGATGCTGGCGATATCCACCAGACGTCCCTTGTAGACAGTGGCACCCTCCCCCTTGGCCTTGGCCTCTTCCATCGCGGCCAGGATCTCGCGGGCTTCCGTCACCGCTTCCTCCGACGGGGTGAACACTTCGTTCGACAGGGCGATCTGCTTGGGGTGGATCGCCCATTTGCCGACCATGCCCAGCGTGGCGGACCGGCGCGCCTGCGCGCGAAACCCCTCGTCGTCCGAAAAATCGCCAAAAGGTCCGTCCACCGGCATCACCCCATGGGTCCGGCAGGCGGCCACGATGGCCGATTGCGCCCAGTGCCAGGGATCGGACCAGTAATTCGCGCCCTCGTGGTGCATGTAATAGCCCGCCTGCGTGCCGCCGATGCCGGTGGTCTGCATGCCCATGGAGGCCGCGAAATCCGCCGCCCCGAGGCTCATCGCCTCGAGCCGCGGGGAGGAAGCGGCGATCTCTTCCACATGGGCGATGCCCGCAGCGCTCTCGATGATCACCTCGAAGGCGATCTTCTTCTTGCGTCCCTTCGCGGCCTCGATCGACGTGACCAGCGCGTCCACCGCATAGACATCCGCCGCATTGCCGACCTTGGGGATCATGATCTGGTCCAGCCGTTCGCTGGCCTGCTCCAGCAGGTCCACCACGTCCTTGTACCAATAGGGGCTGTCCAGCCCGTTGATCCGCACCGACAGGGTCTTCTTGCCCCAATCCACGCTGCCGATGGCTTCGATCACATTGGCGCGGGCGCTGTCCTTGTCCGACGGGGCGACCGAATCTTCCAGATCGAGGTTGATCACATCCGCGTCCGACGCGGCCATCTTTTCAAAGATCGCGGGGCGCGATCCGGGCCCGAAAAGCTGGCAGCGGTTGGGGCGGGCGGGAGCGGCGGGCTGGATGCGGAATGACATGGGCGGTCCTTTGTGGCGACAGATTGTTGCGAGAATATGCAGGGTTGCTGGTATTAAATTGCGCGACCTGTCGCAAGGCGGATTTTGCAGGTGCAGCATCGCCGGGCGGCCCTGCAATAATTTCGTGCGTTTCTGGCAAACGGCGCAGTTTCCGTGCGTTCTTCGCCCGACGGGCGGCAATATCGCAATGCTCTTGCGCCCGTCCTTGGCGATGATACGCTGAAACCAGCTGCCGGAGAGTCCCGTGATGATCGAAACACCCTACCTGCTTTTTCTGGGCGACGCGCCCGACCAGTTGTCCGCCAAGGTCGCGCAGGGCATCAAGGACTGGCGTCCCGAAAACGCTGTCGGTCAGTTCCGGATGGAGGGATGCAAGGCCGACGTCGGCCTGAAAGACCTGACGCTGGCCGAAGCCAGGGAGGCCGGGGCCAAAACGCTGGTGATCGGCGTGGCAAACCGGGGCGGCGTGATCAGCCAGGCCTGGAAGGAAGTGCTGATCGAGGCGCTGAACATGGGCTACGATCTGGCGTCGGGGTTGCACAACCTTCTGGCCAACGAAGGCGATCTGGTCGCGGCGTCTCAGGTCAGCGGTGGCACGCTCCACGATGTGCGGGTGCCCAACGTCCAGTACCCCATCGCCGACGGCAAGAAGCGCAGCGGCAAACGCGTGCTGGCGGTGGGCACCGATTGCTCCATCGGCAAGATGTACACCGCGCTTGCGCTGGACGAGGCGATGAAGCGCAAGGGGCTGAAGAGCACCTTCCGCGCCACCGGGCAGACCGGGATCCTGATCACCGGCAACGGCGTGCCGCTCGACGCGGTGATCGCGGATTTCATGGCAGGGGCGGTGGAATACCTGACGCCCGACAACGACGCGGATCACTGGGACATCATCGAGGGGCAGGGCAGCCTGTTTCACGTCAGCTATTCCGGCGTGACCCTCGCGCTCATTCATGGCGGCCAGCCCGACGCGCTGATCATCTGCCACGAACCCACGCGGACCCATATGCGCGGCCTGCCTGAATACAGCTTGCCGACCATTCAGGCGGTCAGCGACATGGCGCTGGCGCTGGCCAAGGTGCCGAACCCCGGCTGCAAGGTTGTCGGCGTTTCGGTCAACACCCAGCATCTGAGCGAGGCAGAGGCCGAGGCCTATCTCGACAAGGTCGAAAAGGAGATGGGCCTGCCCGCCTGCGATCCTTACCGTCAGGGTGCCGACAAGCTGGCAGAGGCGCTTGCGGCCCTCTGATGTGGCACCTGTGGCGGGGCCGGGATTGAGTTGTATTGGAAAGATGAAGCGGGAGACGGCACCCTGCCGCGAAGGGGGCCCCTGCGGTGGAGCGATGGATGAAGATTGAGATCACACCGGATACGTTTCGCCTTGCGGAGGTGTTCACCATTTCGCGTGGCTCGCGGACCGAGGCGAAGGTATTGACGGTACGCGTGAGCGACGGCGGCGTCACCGGCCGGGGCGAATGTGTGCCTTATGCGCGTTACGGCGAAACGCTGGAGTCTGTCACGGCGCAGATCGAAGGATTGGGCGGGAGGCTCGACCGCGAAGCGCTCCATGACCTGCTGCCCGCCGGGGCCGCGCGCAACGCAGTGGATTGCGCACTTTGGGATTTGCAGGCCAAGCAATCGGGCAAGCGGGTCTGGGAACTCGCCGGTCTGGCCGCGCCCAAGCCCCGGATCACCGCCTATACCCTGTCGCTGGATACCCCTGAAAAGATGCAGGCGCAGGCGGCGAAACATGCGTTCCGGCCCTTGCTCAAGATCAAGCTCGGCACGCCGGATGACATGCCGCGGCTGGAGGCGGTCCGCGCCGGTGCGCCCAAATCCACCATCATCGTCGATGCGAACGAAGGCTGGTCGGCGGCGGTCTACGCCGATCTTGCCCCACATCTGCTGCGTCTGGGCGTCGCGCTGGTGGAACAGCCGCTGCCAGCGGGGGAGGATGAGGCGCTGATCGGCATGGCGCGCCCGGTCCCGGTTTGCGCGGACGAATCCGCCCATGACTGCAGCAGCTTGCCGAAGCTCAAGGGCAAGTACGACGTGGTGAACATCAAGCTCGACAAGACCGGCGGGCCTGACCGAGGCGCTGCGCCTGCGCGATGCGGCGCGGGCCGAGGGCTATGACGTGATGGTGGGCTGCATGGTCGGGTCGTCGCTGGCGATGGCCCCCGCGACACTGGTGGCGCAGGGCGCATCGGTTGTCGATCTGGACGGACCGCTGCTGCTGGGCGAGGACCGGGAGCCGCCGCTGGTCTTTGATGAGGCGGGCGTGCATCCGCCCGTCGCGGCCTTGTGGGGCTGAACATGGCATCGGTCACGATCTATGATTGCGAATTCCTCACGGCCCCCGGTGCGCCGATGCGGTTCTGGTGCGGCCCGCATGATCCCGATCCGCTTTGTGTGCAGATCGGTGCGGTGCGCCTGTCGCTGGACGCGCCTTTCGCTGTGTCGGACCCCGCAGGCTGGTATGTCATCCCGCAGGACCGCGACGGCGATGTGGTGCCTGTCGATCCGTTGCTGACGCGGCTGACCGGGATCGACGATGCGATTCTGTCGGAGGAGGGGATTCCGATTGTCGATGCCCTTGCGGCGCTCGACGCGTTTTCTCAAGGCGGGCCGCTGCTCAGTTGGGGCACCGATGATGTGCTGACCTTTTCCACCTCGCTCTTTGTGCAGGGGCTGCTCAGCCCGATCCCCGCCGCCCGGTTCCGCAATGCCGTCCCTCTGCTCCTGACAGCGGGTGAGGCGCTTGAGGATGTGCTGAAACTGCGCAGCAACACGATCTGCGACCACTTCGGCCTCGATGCGCCGGGGGCCGCCCATGATGCCCGCGCCGATGCGGCATCCGTGGCCCTTGTTCTGCGCCATCTTTTGTCCCAGAACCGTCTCAGCGCTGCTGATTTCCACAGGCTTGCCCGATCTGAAAGGACTGCTCCATGACCCGCACCGTGTATGTGAACGGCGAATACCTGCCCGAGACCGAGGCCCGCGTGTCGATCTTTGACCGGGGTTTCCTGATGGCCGATGGCGTCTATGAGGTCACGTCGGTTCTGGATGGCAAGCTGATTGATTTCGACGGCCATGCGGTGCGCCTTGCGCGGTCGCTGGGCGAGCTGGACATGAAGAACCCGATCAGCAAGGAAGACCTGCTGGAGGTGCACCGCGAACTGGTGCGGGTGAACGAGATCAACGAGGGGCTGATTTATCTGCAGATCACCCGCGGGTCCGACGGTGACCGCGATTTTGCCTTTCCCGATCCCGAGACGACAGAGCCGACAATCGTTCTGTTCACCCAGAACAAGCCCGGCATGGCCGACAGTCCGGCGGCCAAGAAGGGCGCCAGGATCATTTCCATCGAGGACATCCGCTGGGGTCGGCGCGACATCAAGACGGTGCAGCTGCTTGTATCCCAGCATGGGCAAGATGATGGCCAAGAAGGCCGGGTGCGACGATGCCTGGATGGTCGAGGACGGGTTCGTGACCGAAGGCACGTCGAACAACGCCTATATCGTGAAGGGCAACAAGATCATCACGCGGGCGCTCAGCAACGACATCCTGCACGGGATCACCCGCGCCGCCGTCCTGCGTTTCGCCCGGGAGGCGCAGATGGAGGTCGAGGAGCGCAATTTCACCATCGACGAGGCGAAGGAAGCGGATGAGGCATTCACCACCTCGGCCAGTGCCTTTGTCATGCCGGTGGTGGAGATCGACGGCGTGGCGCTGGGCGATGGCACGCCGGGCCGCGTGGCCCCGCGCCTGCGCGAGATCTATCTTGACGAAATGCGCAAGGTGGCCGTGTAACGCCACCTCCCCAATGATTAATGCTTTGTAAACAGTGCTGTAGGGCGCTGAAATCGCTTGCGAATTGACTTGCGTCCCCTTGGGGACAGGTCAGGCTGTGCCTTCAAGGAGTTCCGGCAGCGTCGTTGTGAAGGTCGTGATGAAGGGGATGTCGCCCGGCTCCAGCCCGCTCAGGGTCGCCACGGCCTGCCCCTCGACCGAGGCAAGGACCAGACCCGTCGCATCGTCGAAGGTGAAGGACACGGTGGGGTCTTCGGGTGGGGTGCCCAGGAACACCACCGAAAAGAGATCGTCGCGCAGATCGAAGTCGGCCAGCACCGTGGGCGCATCGCCGTTCTGGAGCGCGGTGGCGACGACAAAGTAATCCTCGCCCTCGCCGCCGGTCATCACATCGCCGCTGTCCCCGATCAGCGTATCGTTGCCAAATCCGGCGTGGACCGTATCGGTGGTTCCGGTCTCTTCGGGGGTGCCCATGGTGCCGTCAGGGCGGATGCCATCGACGGTGGAGATCAGATCAGCCCCCAGATCGCCGTAGATTTCGTTGCTGCCACGGGTGTCGATCAAGGTGTCGCCATGGTCGCCGCCGCGGATGAAGTCGTCGCCCGCGTCACTGCCGTCCGCGTAGGCCAGGGTGTCTTCACCGTCGCCCAGGAATATCTTGTCATCGCCGGTGCCGCCCTGCGCCAGATCATCGCCCGCGCCGCCGAACAGGCGGTCGTCGCCTTCCCCGCCGACCAGCGTGTCATTGCCGTCCAGACCGCCCAGCAGATCGTCGTTGCCGCCCCCGAACAGCAGGTTGTCGAGCGCATTGCCGGTCACATGATCCTTGACCTCGGTGCCGTCGAATTGTGCGACGTCATCTGCCAGCGTCACCAGCACCGGATCATCGGTTTCATCCTCGTCGTCCTTGGACGAGATGAAGTCGATGGCAAATCCGAGGCCCAGAAGGGCGGGAAGCAGAACAAGCTCGAGCACGTCACCACCTTCGTGAATGGGTTAACGCGCAAGACTTGCGCTGCGATTGTGGCAGCAGCGGTGGGGGAATGGGGCGATTGTTGGATTTTCGCCCCCGATGGTCGCGGCGTTACTCCTTGCCGACGTTTTCGGCAAAGGCGGTCTTGAACGCGTCCTGCTTGTCCGGTCCGGCCTCGGTCTGGTGGTTGGCCTTCCACGCGTCCATCGTCATGCCGTAGAACAGCTCGCGGGCTTCTTCCTTGCCCATCTCGATCCCGCGTTCATGTGCTGCTTCCTGATACCAGCGCGACAGACAGTTGCGGCAGAAGCCCGCAAGGTTCATCAGGTCGATGTTCTGCACATCGGTCCGGTCCTCCATCAGATGCTTTTGCAGACGGCGGAAGGCGGCGGCCTGAAGTTCGATTTCCTGTTGATCGGGCATTTGTGTCTCCTTTGGGGGCAAGCTGGGTCCGCTATGGGGGCATGTCAAGGCGTGCAGGCCAATGGACGCTGGCAGCCGGATCATAAATATGAAACCTTTACCGTGCATGTCGCGCCTGACCGACCCGTCGATGCGGGTGCGCCATTGCGAACCAGAGCCACTGAAGGAAGACGAAAGATGAGACGCCTGCGCAACGTAAAGATCGTGGCAACACTGGGTCCGGCCTCTGACAGCTACGAGATGATCGAGGCGCTGCACAAGGCGGGTGCCGACGTGTTCCGGCTGAACATGAGCCACGGCAGCCATGACGAGATCCGCGACAAGCACCGCATCATCCGCGAGGTGGAAGAAAACCTGGGCAGCACCATCGGTATTCTGGCGGATCTGCAGGGGCCGAAGCTGCGCGTGGGCGTGTTTTCGGGCGACAGTGAATTGCTGGTCGAAGGGGCGAAGTTCCGGCTCGATCTGGACGAGGCGGAAGGCGATTCGGGCCGGGTCTGCCTGCCGCATCCCGAGATTTTCGCGGCCCTGAAGCCGCAGGCGACGCTTCTGGTGAACGATGGCAAGATCAGGCTGCGGGTGCTCGACTGCGGCCCGGATTTCGCCGATTGCGAGGTTGTCACGGGCGGGGTCATTTCGAACCGCAAGGGCGTGAACGTGCCCGATGTGGTGCTGCCGCTGGCGGCCCTGTCCGAAAAGGACCGCGCCGATCTGGAATTTGTCTGCGAATTGGGCGTCGACTGGCTCGCGCTCAGTTTCGTGCAGCGGCCCGAGGACGTGACCGAGGCGCGTGAACTGTGCAAGGGGCGTGCGGCGATCCTGTCGAAGATCGAAAAGCCGTCGGCGGTGGACCGGTTCGACGATATTCTGGCGGTAAGCGACGGGATCATGGTGGCGCGGGGCGATCTGGGTGTGGAACTGCCGGTACAGAACGTGCCGCCCATCCAGAAGCGTCTGGTGCGCAAATGCCGGTCGGCGGCCAAGCCGGTGATCGTGGCCACGCAGATGCTGGAATCGATGATCGAAAGCCCGATGCCCACCCGCGCCGAAGTGTCGGACGTGGCGACGGCGATCTACGAGGGTGCCGACGCGGTGATGCTGAGCGCGGAATCCGCCGCCGGGGCGTACCCGATCGAGGCGGTCACCACGATGGACAACGTGGCCCAGGAGGTCGAACTGGACCCGACCTATACCGAGATCATCGAAGCCTCGCGCAATGCCGACCGGATGACCGTCGCCGATGGCATCGTCGCCGCCGCCCGCGAGATTGCCGAGACGACGGACATCAAGGCGATCTGCTGTTTCACGCAAAGCGGCACGACGGCGCTTCTGACCGCCCGCGAACGGCCCCGCGTGCCGGTGATCGCCCTGACGCCTCTGGTCGGCACGGCGCGCAGGCTCGCGCTCAGCTGGGGGACGAATTGCGTGATCACGGGTGTGGTGAACCGGTTCAAACAGGCGGTGGTATCAGCGGTGCGGGCCGCACGCGAGGAAGGCTTTGCAGACGAGACGGATCATGTGGTCGTCACCGCAGGTGTGCCGTTCAACGTGCCGGGCAGCACCAACATTCTGCGGGTGGCCCCCTGCGACGAACGTTTGATTTATGCCGCCGATCCGGAGTAACGTCGGACAGATTTTTCCGGGAGAATATATATGGACCCTGATCTGGCCCTGACCCTTGGACTTGTGATCGCCGCGTTTTCGGTCCCGTCGATCCTGTCCGCCTTGTCGGACCGGCGCGCCCCACGGGCTTCTGCGCTGACGGTGCTTATCGGTGGGGGGCTGATATTGTATGCGATCCAGGGGAAGCCCGGCGGCTATGCCATGGCACAGATTCCGGACGTTTTTGTAAGCGTCGTGGGCCGGTATCTGCCCTGAACCTGTGATGGTGCCGACCTGCGCGCGCGGCGGCTGATCGGGGCAGCGTCCCGCGCCCTTTCCGCCCTTGCCAAAGCCGGATCATCCCCCTATACGCCCAACTTCAACCCCGTGCGGCCGGCCAAAGTGGCATGCCGAGTTGCACGTAAACCGCACTCAAGTATACGGAGATGGAAATGCCCAAGATGAAGACGAAATCGAGCGCCAAGAAGCGCTTCAAGATCTCGGCGACCGGCAAGGTCATCGCGGGTCAGGCTGGTAAACAGCATGGCATGATCAAACGGACCAAGAAATTCATCCGTAACGCACGCGGCACGCAGGCATTGTCTGCACCCGATGCAAAGATCGTCAAGGGCTACATGCCCTACGACCGCTGATTGAAGGAGACCTAGCATGGCCCGAGTAAAAGGTGGGACAGTCACCCACGCCCGTCACAAGAAAATCGTCAAAGCCGCCAAAGGTTATTACGGTCGTCGCAAGAACGTCTTCAAGGTCGCCACACAGGCGGTCGACAAGGCCAACCAGTACGCAACCCGTGACCGCAAGAACCGCAAGCGCAATTTCCGCGCACTGTGGATCCAGCGGATCAACGCCGCCGTGCGGTCGCATGACGAAGCGCTGACATACAGCCGCTTCATCAACGGTCTGACGCTGGCCGGCATCGAGGTGGACCGCAAGGTTCTGGCCGATCTGGCCGTTCACGAGCCCGAAGCCTTCGGTGCGATCGTCAAGACCGCGCAGGACGCGCTGGCCGCCTAAGCGACCATCGTTCGCAGGATTGCAAAAGCCGCTCCTTTCGGGGCGGCTTTTGTCTTTTTCGATGTCTGTCCCGGTGCCGCCGGGCAGGGGCCATTCCGGGCGGCGCCCGGGCCGGATTACGGCTTGCCTTGGCACCGATTCTGCCTCAAAACCTATATATTGTAGCCAAATACCGGTAGAACACATGAACTTGACCCGTCTCGTCTATTACAGCCAACGCAACCCGTCCGAGGCACTGGACGTTCAGGATCTGATCCAGACCTGCCAGCGGAACAATGCACGGCTGAATGTTTCGGGACTTCTGCACTACAACGGCGACCATTTCCTGCAGGTTCTGGAAGGGGGGCGCGTCGAGGTTTCGGCGCTTTATCACCGGATCGCGCGGGACAGCCGACACAGCAACATCATTCTGCTGTCGGCCACCGACGCGCGCGAGCGGATGTTCCCGACCTGGTCGATGGGGCTGCATCAGGGGATGGACGACCGGACGCGCCAGATTTACCTGCGCTATTTCGCGACCGATGATGTGAACCCCGAAACCATCAATGTGGAAAGCCTGCTGGACGTGCTGCAGGACCTGTCGGTCGAAATCACACCCAGGGTCACGATCAACCAGACCTGAGGGTCAGGCGCGGCGGCGCTGTCTGCGCCGTTCGGTCGACAGACGGTTCTGTGCCGCGTCTTCGGCGGCCTTTGCGGTGCTGGCGCGGCGGCGCATCTTGCTGATCTCTCCGGCCATCATCGACAGTTGCATTTCGGTTTCCTGCCGCATCCGCATCCGGCCGAAACCATAGCCGAAAGCGGCCGCCCCCAGCATCGCCAGCGCAACGATCAACACCTGCAGGATCAGCGCGCCGGTCATGGTTGCACGTCCCGGCGGGGCAGCACGCGGAAATCGACGCGTCGGTCGGTGCCAAGATTTTCGTCCGATCCCTGGGACACAGGTGCGCGGGCACCGTATCCGATGGCTTCGACGGCGGCGGGATCGACACCCAGGTCGACCAGCCGGGCCAGCGTCCGGTCGGCACGTTCCCAGCTGAGCGCCAGATTGGTCAGGTCGTCCCCGACGCTGTCGGAGTGACCCGCGACCATGATGTAGGCGTCATCGCAGGCCAGGATCCGTTCGCTGATCCGCTCCAGCAGGACTTCATCGCTTGGGGAAATGACGGTGCGGCCCAGATCGAATTGCACGAAAAGCGGGTCGAGAAACGCATCCAGTTCGGAAATGCAGTCCGTTGCGGCGGGCGCGGGGTCCAAAGGCCCGGACGCCGTGCGGGTCACATCGTTCCCGGCCAGTTCCGGTGCGGCCTGACCGCGCGCCGCAAGGATCGCGTCGCGCACCGGGTTCGGCTGCGGGGGCGCTTCCGGCGCGGTCTCTGCCACGGCGAAGGCGCCGGGGGACGGGGGCACGGCAAGCGCCTGAGACAGTGGCGCGGGTGCCGGACCGGCAAGGGGTTGCACCGGTTCGGGTGCGACCATGGCGGTTTGGGACGGCGCAGGGGGCGTCGAGGTGAGGCCAAGCCCGATCACCGCAATCGCGCCGATCAGCGCCATGCCGACGCAGCCGCCGATGATCACGAGGGCACCACCGCCACGACCGTCCTGCGCGATCCGGCTGGCCTGTGCCAGGGACAGGCCCGCCCCGCGCAGCCGCTGCATCTCGGTGTCTTTTGTTCTGCCAAACCAGCCCATGATCGCTCTCCGGATTCAATGCCTAGGAATAAAAGGTGACGAACGTGCCGGTGTCGGTCTTTTCGATCTGCACGTTGATGCCCATCAGGGTTGCGGTCTCGCGGATCATCGCCTCGTTGTCGCCAAGCGACAGGTCGCTGCTTTCGTCCGTAAAGGACACGGTCAGGCCGAGTTCGCGCACGGTGTGCTGCAAAACGGTCTTGAGGCGATGTGAATACATCACGGGCGGCATGACTACTCCTTGATGGGTCCGCGAAATCTTGCGGATGAGAGGCAGAGTACTACTCAATATGGTAGGAGGCCAACCCTTCCGGCGCGTGCAAGACACCTTTTTTCGCAATTTCACGGGGGTCGATACAAGCAACAGGCCGTGTGGGGGTGGGTTGCATTTCAAAGGGGTGCCAAGTAGCAGAGGTCAGACGTATTTCGAAGGTGCCCGATGGACGATCTCAAGCAAAAATACCTCAGCCAGATTGCAGATGCCGGTGACGAATCGGCGCTGGAGGACATCCGGTTGGCTGCTGTTGGCAAAAAGGGCGAAGTCGCGCTGAAAATGCGCGAATTGGGCAAGATGACGCCCGAGGAACGGCAGACCGCCGGGCCCGCGCTGAACGCGCTGAAAGACGAGATCAACGCGGCCTTGGCGGCCAAGAAGGCGGCCCTGGGCGATGCCGCGCTGAACGAACGGTTGCGGTCCGAATGGCTGGACGTGACCTTGCCCGTGCGGCCACAGCGGGCGGGCTCGATCCATCCGGTATCCCAGGTGACCGAGGAATTGACGGCGATCTTTGCCGAGATGGGGTTTTCCGTCGCCGAAGGGCCGCGCATCGACACCGACTGGTATAACTTCGACGCGCTGAACATTCCCGGTCACCACCCGGCACGGGCGGAGATGGACACGTTCTATATGGCCCGCGCGGAAGGCGACAACCGTCCGCCGCATGTGCTGCGCACGCATACCTCGCCGGTGCAGATCCGCACGATGGAGAAAGAGGGCGCACCGCTGCGCATCATCTGTCCGGGTGGCGTGTACCGTGCGGATTATGACCAGACGCATACGCCGATGTTCCATCAGGTCGAGGGGCTGGCCATCGACAAGGACATCTCGATGGCGAACCTGAAATGGACGCTGGAAGAGTTTTTCAGCGCGTTCTTCGAGATCGACGGGATCAAGACCCGCTTCCGCGCGTCCCACTTCCCCTTCACGGAGCCGTCGGCAGAGGTCGATATCCAGTGTTCATGGGTCGACGGGCAATTGCGCATCGGTGAGGGCGACGGCTGGATGGAAGTGCTGGGGTCCGGCATGGTGCACCCCAAGGTGCTGGCGGCGGGCGGGATCGACCCTGACGTCTGGCAGGGCTTTGCCTTCGGCATGGGGATCGACCGGATCGCGATGCTGAAATACGGGATACCCGATTTGCGGGCGTTCTTTGATTCAGATCTGCGCTGGTTGCGGCACTACGGATTTGCGAGTTTGGATCAGCCGAATTTGCATGGTGGTTTGAGTAGGTAGCACTGCGTATCCTGCGCCCCGTTGCGTTTGCTGCAACGGCGCAATGAGTTGTATTGGAAAGATGAAGCTGGAGCGGCCTGCCTGATTGAAACCCCATGCATTTGGGGATACCGACGCAGCCAACACGATCTGCAAGGATAAACCGATGAAATTCACCCTTTCCTGGCTCAAAGACCATCTGGACACGCAGGCCTCTGTCGAGGAAATCTGCGAGACGCTGACCGACCTTGGCCTTGAGGTCGAGGGCGTGGAGGATCGGGGCGCCAAGCTGCGCGATTTTACCATCGGATATGTGAAGTCGGCGGAGAAACATCCCGATGCGGACCGGCTGAACGTCTGTCAGGTCGAGACGGATGAGGGCGTGATGCAGATCATCTGCGGCGCGCCCAATGCGCGGGCCGGGATCACCGTGGTTGTGGCCAAGCCCGGCGTCTATGTGCCGGGGATCGACACCACCATCGGGGTCGGCAAGATTCGCGGTGTCGAGAGTTTCGGCATGATGGCGTCGGAGCGCGAGATGGAGCTGTCCGAAGAACACGACGGCATCATCGAATTGCCGTCGGGCGAAGTGGGGCAGTCTTTCGTGGACTGGCTGGCCGAAAACGATCCGGCCAAGGTCGATCCGGTGATCGAGATCGCCATCACGCCGAACCGTCCCGATGCGCTGGGCGTGCGCGGCATTGCGCGGGACTTGGCGGCGCGGGGACTGGGCACGTTGAAAGCGCGGGATGTCGCCCCGGTCAAAGGCACCTTTCCCTGCCCGATTTCGGTGACGATCGACGAGGACACGCTGGAGCAATGTCCGGTGTTCTACGGTCGCGTGATCAGGGGCGTGAAAAACGGCCCCTCGCCGCAGTGGTTGCAGGATGCCTTGCGGGCGATTGGCTTGCGGCCGATTTCCTTTCTGGTCGATGTGACGAACTTCTTCACCTATGACCGCAACCGCCCCCTGCACGTCTTTGACGCGGACAAGGTCGCGGGCAATGCGCTGCGCATCCACCGCGCGAAGGGTGGCGAGACGCTGATGGCGCTGGATGACAAGGAATATACGTTTCAGGAAGGCATGACGCTGATTTCCGACGCCGATGGTGTCGAAAGCATCGCGGGTGTGATGGGCGGTCTGGCCTCGGGCTGTACCGAAGAGACGACGAATGTGTTTCTGGAGGCCGCCTATTTCGATCCGGTGCGCACCGCCTATACGGGCCGCGCGCTCAGGATCAATTCGGATGCGCGCTACCGGTTCGAGCGGGGGATCGACCCTGCGTGGACGCCACATGGGATCGAACATGCCACGCGGATGATCCTGGATCACGCGGGCGGTGAAGCGTCTGAGGTTGTCGTCGCAGGGGCCATTCCCGATACGTCCCGCGCCTACAAGCTGGATACGGACCGTGTGCAGTCCCTGGTCGGCATGACCATCCCGGCACAGACGCAGCGCGAGACGCTGACGGCGCTGGGCTTCACCATCGAGGGCGACATGGCCCATGTGCCAAGCTGGCGGCCCGACGTGCAGGGTTCTGCCGATCTGGTGGAGGAAGTGGCGCGGATTGCCTCGCTGACCAAGCTGGAAGGGGTGCCCCTGCCGCGTCTGACGACGGGGGTGCCACGGCCCGTCCTGTCGCCCGCGCAACGCCGCATCGGTGCGGCACGCAGGGCGATGGCGGCGCTTGGCTACAACGAATGCGTGACCTACAGCTTCATCGACCAGACCTCTGCCGCGTTGTTCGGCGGCGGCACGGAAGCGACGCGGCTGGAAAACCCGATCAGCGCGGACATGAGCCACATGCGGCCTGCGTTGCTGCCGGGCCTGTTGCAGGCAGCGGCGCGCAATCAGGCGCGGGGCTTTGCGGACATGGCGCTGTTCGAGGTTGGTCCGGCCTTTCATGGCGGCGAGCCGGGGGAACAGCAGACACTGGTCAGCGGTCTGTTGATCGGGCGCACCGGACCGAAGGATGTGCATGGCGCATCACGCGCGATCGACGTCTACGATGTGAAAGCCGATGCCGAGGCGGTGCTGGCCGCGATGGGCGCGCCTGCGAAGGTGCAGATCCTGCGCGATGCGGATGAGGGATGGCATCCGGGGCGGCATGGCAAAATCTGTCTGGGGCCGAAAAAGGTGCTGGGCATTTTCGGCGAAGTGCATCCCAAGATCCTTGCCGCGATGGATGTGAAGGGGCCCGCGATGGCCTTTACCCTGTGGCCGGACGAGGTGCCGTTGCCGCGCAAGGCCGGGGCCACACGTCCTGCGCTGAAGATCAGCGACTTGCAGGCGGTCGAACGGGACTTTGCCTTTGTCGTGGATGCGGATGTGGAGGCGCTGACGCTGGTCAACGCGGCGATCGGGGCGGACAAGGCGCTGATCGAGGATGTGCGCGTGTTCGATGAGTTCATCGGCGGCTCCCTGGGCGAGGGCAAGAAATCGCTCGCCATCACGGTGCGGTTGCAGCCCGACGGGCAGACCCTGAAGGACGCGGACATCGAGGCGGTCGGGGCCAAGGTGATCGAAAAGGTGACGAAGGCCACGGGCGGCGTCTTGCGCGGCTAGGGCGCACAGGGCGTCAGGTGGTGGCTTTGCCCCACCGTCAAGGGAGGCAGCACATGGTCCGTGCAAAAGAGTTCTGGGACAAACGTGCCGAGAAATACGCCGCCTCCGCCATCGGCGACGAGGCCGCCTATGCGCATACGCTGGAACGGACCCGCACGCATCTGAGCGGGGACATGCGCGTCCTTGAGCTGGGCTGCGGCACTGGCACAACGGCGGTGCAGCTTGCGCCGTCAGCGGGTCCGTACCTCGGCACGGATGTGTCGTCCGAGATGATCCGGATCGCAACCGCCAAGTCGGAGGGTATGAACACGCTGTCTTTCGGCGTCGCCGGTGCTGATGAAGCCCTGTCGCAAGGCCCGCGCCCGGACGTGGTGCTGGCGTTCAACCTGCTGCATCTGCTGCCGGATGCGGCAGAGGTGGTGCGTTCGACATATGCGCGGCTGGAGCCCGGCGGGCTGTTCATCTCCAAGACCGCCTGCATCGCCGAGCCCTCCATCGGGCTGCGCCGCTTTGCCTTTGCGGTGCTGGTCCCGGTGATGCGGCTGATCGGCATGGCCCCCTTCGTGCACCGCCTGACCTTCGCGCAGATCGAGGGGATGGTGCGGGATGCAGGCTTCGAGATCATCGAAGAGGGTACCTTTCCCGCGATGAGCCGCTATCTGGTGGCACGCAAACCGGGCTGACAAAGGCGCGGTGAGGGTGCACGGGGCGTGCACCTGACGTAAGGTGGTGCCTCTGGCCCACCCCTGGAAGGAGAATGAGAATGCTGAAAGTGTATCTGTCCGGTGAAATCCACACCGATTGGCGCGAGCAGATCGTCGCGGGATCGGAAGGGCTGGATGTGTCGTTCAACGGTCCCGTCACGGATCACGCGGCAAGTGACGATTGCGGTGTGGCCATTCTGGGCGCGGAGCCGGACAAGGTCTGGCATGACCGCAAGGGCGCCCAGATCAACGCCATCCGCACCCGCAAGGGGATTGCGGAGGCGGATGTGGTCGTGGTCCGCTTTGGCGACCAGTACAAGCAGTGGAATGCGGCCTTTGACGCGGGCTATGCTGCGGCGCTCGGCAAGTCGCTGATCATACTGCACGGCCCCGATCATGCACATGCGCTGAAAGAGGTGGACGCAGCGGCGCTTGCGGTGGCGTCAGAGCCTGCACAGGTGGTGCAGATTCTGCGCTATGTGCTGACGGGCAGCCTGCCGGGCCAGGCCGGTGCCTAGTCGCGCGGCGGGGTGACCAGACCGACCTGCACCGCAGGCCGCGCGGTAAACCGGTCAAGGTAGTCCACAAGATTGCCGTTGTCTTCCCAGCCCACCGCTTCTTTCGCGCCGTAGAAATCCAGCGCCCGCAGCCAGGGGGCAATCGCCATGTCGGCGATGGAATAGCTGCCCGCGATCCAGTCCTTGCCGGCCAGTTCGAGGTTGAGAACCGCCAGCAGACGCTTGGCCTCGGCGATATAGCGTTCCTGCGGGCGCTTGTCTTCCCATTCGGACCCGGCGAATTTGATAAAGAACCCAAGCTGCCCCAGCATCGGACCCAGACCGCCCATCTGGAACATCACCCATTGGATGATATGGGCCTTTTCCGTCGCTGTCGTGCCGATGAACTTGCCGGATTTCTCGGCCAGATAGATCAGGATCGCGCCGGATTCGAACAGCCCGACAGGGGTGCCGTCCGGGCCGTTCGGGTCGATGATCGCGGGGATCTTGTTGTTGGGGTTCAGCGACAGGAATTCGGGGCTTTTCACGTCGGCATCCGACAGGGTGACTTTGTGCGCCTCATAGGGAATGCCCATCTCCTCCAGCGCGATCGACGCCTTGACGCCGTTCGGGGTCGGAAAGGAATAAAGCTGCAGCACATCGGGGTTCTGCGGTGGCCATTTTTTTGCAATCGGAAAAGCGGAAAGATCAGACATGGGGCGCTCCTGTTTGGCTTGTGCAAAGAAATAGCGTTTTTTCCCCGCAGATACAGTCTTTCTGACCGTTCACGATGTGTTAAGACACCCGCGACGGCGACTCGGGTGGGACAAGCGGGCGTGCGTTTTCAACAAAAGGGACAAGAAATGATTCAAGAATTCAAAGACTTCATTGCCAAGGGCAATGTGATGGACCTGGCTGTGGGTATCATCATCGGTGCGGCCTTTACCGCCATCGTGACCTCGCTTGTGGGCGATCTGATCAACCCGATCATCGGTTTGATCCTGGGTGGCGTCGATTTCACCTCGATGTATCTGGTGCTGTCGGGTGACGTGCCTGCGGGTGTCGGCCTTGAGCCTGCGCGCGAAAGCGGTGCGGCGATCTTTGCCTATGGGGCGTTCATCACCGCCTGCATCAACTTCCTGATCATCGCTTTCGTGGTGTTCATGCTGGTCAAGATGGTCAACCGCCTGAAGGCCGCTGCGGAAAAGCCACAGGATGTGGCCCCCGAAGTCGATACAGGCCCTTCCGAGTTGGACGTGCTGATCGAAATCCGCGATTCGCTGAAAAGATAAGCGACGGGACCATCAGCGGAAAGGCGGGGTTTATCCCCGCCTTTTTTCGTTCTAGACCCGCGCCCAACGCGAGGATGACCCGCATGACCAGCGCATTGCGCATTGCAAAAGCCAGTATCGGTGTCGGCCTCACGGTTCTGGCGATCAAGACGCTGGCCTGGTGGGTCACGGGGTCCATCGCGCTGTTTTCCGATGCGCTGGAAAGCATCGTGAACGTGGCGACGGCAACGGCCGCATTGGTTGCGCTGAGTGTGGCGAAACGGCCGGCGGACGACAAACATCCCTTCGGGCACCACAAGGCGGAATATGTGAGCGCGGTGCTGGAGGGTGTGCTGATCGTCCTTGCGGCGGTGCTGATCATGCGGTCATCGGTTCTGGGGCTGCTGAACCCGCAACCGCTCGACGCACCTTTTGCCGGTCTGGCGATCAACCTGAGCGCGGGGATCATCAACGGTGCCTGGGCCTTCGTTCTGCTGCGGGCAGGACGGCAGTATTCATCGCCAGCCTTGGCGGCGGACGGGCGGCATCTGATGTCGGATGTGGTGTCCTCTGTCGGGGTCACCGTCGGTGTCGCGGCGGCGGTGCTGACGGGCTGGCTGTGGCTGGACCCGGTGCTGGCGGCCATGGTGGCGGTCAATGTGCTGTGGTCCGGGTGGATCGTCATTCGCGGATCGGTCGGCGGGTTGATGGACGAATCGGTGCCGGAGGCCGATCTGGAAAAGATGCGGGCGCTGGTTCTGGAAAGCGCGCAGGGCGCGATCGAGGCGCATGACCTGCGGGCGCGTCACGCCGGGGCGGCGACCTTCATCGAATTTCATCTGGTGGTGCCCGAAGACATGACCGTGTTCGACGCCCATGTGATCTGTGACCGGGTGGAGGCCGCGCTGCGCAACGGGATCGACCATTGCACCGTCACGATCCACGTGGAGCCGGAGCACAAGGCGAAGCCGTCGGCCGCGCTGGTGATCTGAGCGGATGCCGCACGGTTGCGCGGCACCCGAAGCTGGAATCAGGCCTTGAGCGCCAGTTTAGGCGACAGCACGTCGATCCCCAGCGCCTTGCCCACCGCATGATAGGTCAGTTTGCCTGCGTGGACGTTCAGACCGTTCAGCAGGTGTTCGTCGTCGGCGCAGGCCTGCCGCCAGCCCTTGTTCGCCAGATCCAGCATGAAGGGCATCGTGGCGTTGCCCAGCGCGATGGTCGAGGTGCGGGCGACGGCACCGGGCATGTTGGCCACGCAGTAGTGCATGATCCCGTCCACGTCATAGATGGGGTCCTGGTGTGTGGTGGCCCTCGACGTCTCGAAACAGCCGCCCTGGTCAATGGCCACGTCCACAAGGGCCGCACCGGGTCTGAGTTCGCTGAGCTGTGCGCGGCTGATCAGCTTGGGCGCGGCGGCACCGGGGATCAGCACCGCGCCGATGATCATGTCCGCCTGACGGGCCAGTTCCATCGTGTTGGCGGCAGAGGCATAGCGGGTCTTGAACACACCGCCGTAGATGTCATCAAGATACCGCATCCGGGGCAGCGAACGGTCCAGAACGGTCACATCCGCGCCCATGCCCGCGGCGATGCGGGCGGCATGGGTGCCGACAACACCGCCACCGATCACCATGACGTTCGCGGGGCCGACACCGGGCACGCCGCCCATCAGCACACCGCGCCCGCCGTTGGCTTTCTGCAGGGTCCATGCGCCGACCTGCGGCGCCAGACGCCCCGCGACTTCGGACATGGGCGCCAGCAGCGGCAGGCCGCCCATGCGGTCGGTCACGGTTTCATAGGCGATGGCGGTACAGCCGCTTTCCATCAGGTCGCGGGTCTGGTCGGGATCGGGGGCCAGGTGCAGATAGGTGAACAGAACCTGCCCCTCGCGCAGCATCTTGCGCTCTGCGGGCTGGGGTTCCTTGACCTTGACGATCATGTCGGCGGTGGCAAAGATTTCCTCCGCCGTGTCGATGATCGTGGCCCCCGCTGCGATATACTGCGCATCGTCGAAACCTGCACCGATCCCGGCGTTTTTCTCGACGATGACCTGATGGCCCGCATTGACGGCTTCCAACGCGGCGCTGGGCGTCATGCCGACGCGGAATTCCTGTGGTTTGATCTCTTTCGGGCAGCCGATTTTCATGGTGTGATCCTTGGGTCTGTAACTGGCCAGATACCTAGCGCTTTTGCGCTGCAAAGGGACACGAATTCCATTGGCCATTCGGGCGCAATGCGCGATACTATTGCGTCATTGTGGGGATTTACGCGATTGGAGTGCGCAGTTGAGCTTGGATGAGATTGATCGGCGCATTCTGCGGGCCCTGCAGCGCAACGGGCGGCTGTCGAATGCGGAGCTGTCAGAGGATGTGCATCTGTCGCCATCGGCCTGTCACCGCCGGGTGCAGCGGATGGAAAAGGACGGCTACATTCAGGGGTATGTGGCGCTGGTCGATCCGCGCAAGCTGGGCGTGCCGACGACGGTCTTTGTCGAAATCACCCTCAGCGGTCAGGCCGACGAGGTGCTGGATGCATTCGAAAAGGCGGCGGCGCGGATACCGGATGTGCTGGAATGTCATCTGATGGCGGGATCGGCGGATTATCTGCTCAAGGTCGTGGCCGAGGATACCGAGGATTTCGCGCGCATTCACCGGCAACATCTGGCGCGCTTGCCGGGGGTGCAGGGGATGCAGTCGAGCTTTGCCCTGCGCACGGTATGCAAGACCACCGCCCTGCCGGTATGAGTGCGGGGGTGGACACGGAATGGGATTACATCGTCGTCGGCGCGGGCAGTGCCGGTTGCGTGGTGGCGAACCGGCTGTCCAGCGCCGGGCACAAGGTTCTGGTGCTGGAGGCGGGCGGCAAGGACAATTACCATTGGGTGCATATCCCGATGGGGTATCTCTACTGCATCGGCAATCCGCGCACCGACTGGATGTACAAGACCCAACCCGAGGCGGGGCTGAACGGGCGGCAGTTGCTCTATCCGCGCGGCAAGCTGCTGGGCGGCTGTTCGTCGATCAACGGGATGCTCTATCTGCGCGGACAGGCGGCGGATTATGACGGCTGGCGGCAGATGGGGCTGACCGGCTGGGGCTGGGACGACGTGCTGCCCTATTTTCTGAAGTCCGAAGATTACGTGGACGGCCCGTCCGACATGCACGGCACGGGGGGCGAATGGCGGGTCGAGAACCAGCGCCTGCACTGGGACGTGCTGGATCACTGGATGGAGGCGGCACATGCCTGGGGGCTGCCGAAGGTCACCGATTTCAACACCGGCGACAACGAAGGTGTCGGATACTTTCGGGTGAACCAGCGCAACGGCTGGCGGATGAACACCGCCAAGGCGTTCCTGCGGACCGCCACCGGCGACCGGATGAAGGTCGAGACTCAGGCGCATACCCGGCGCCTGCTGATCGAAGGCGGCCGCGCCGTGGGCGTGGAGTATCAGCAATACGGTGCGGTGCATCAGGCACGGGCGGCGGCAGAGGTGATCCTTTGCGCGGGCGCGGTGAATTCGCCGCAGATCCTGCAACTGTCGGGGATCGGGCCGGGGGATGTGTTGCACGAACACGGGATCGAGGTGATCCGCGATGCGCCGCAGGTGGGCGCGCATTTGCAGGACCATCTGCAATTGCGCTGCGCATGGCGGCTGACCGGGGCCAGGACGCTGAACACGATGGCAAGCACGCTCTGGGGCAAGGCGATGATCGGGCTGGAATACGCGCTGAAACGCAGCGGCCCGATGTCGATGGCACCCAGCCAGTTGGGCGCCTTTGCAAAATCACGGCCCGATCTGGCGACGGCGGATCTGGAGTATCATGTGCAGCCCCTGTCGCTGGAGGCGTTCGGCCAGCCGCTGCACGACTTTCCGGCGCTGACGGCCAGCGTCTGCAACCTGCGGCCCGAAAGCCGTGGCACGGTGCGCATCGCATCGCGCGATCCGATGCAGGCACCGCTGATCGCGCCCAATTACCTGAGCACGCCGGGCGACCGGCGGGTGGCACGGGATGCGATCCGGCAGGCGCGGGCGATCATGGCACAGGCCCCGATGGCGCGCTATGCACCCGAAGAGATGAAACCGGGCGCGGATGAAGTGGACGACGCCGCCCTCGACCGCGCGGCGGGGGCGATCGGCACGACGATCTTTCACCCCACCTGCACGGTGCGGATGGGCGGCGAGGACGCGCCGCTCGATGCGTCGATGCGGGTGCGGGGTGTGGGCGGTCTGCGCGTGGTGGACGCCAGCGCGATGCCCGCGATCCCCAGCGGCAACACCAATGCGCCGACCATCATGATGGCGGAAAAGGCGAGCGACATGATCCTGAACCGCGTGACGGTCTAGACAGGGCGCGGGCCCGCGCCGATGGCATGTTCGATCCAGTTGCGGGTGTTGGGGATCAGCACCTCAAGCTGCGGCAGATCGTTGATGCACAGGAACCTGATCTCCGCCGTGGCGGCCTTTTCCAGCAGGGCAAGCGTTTCGGCGGGCGGACGGCCCAGACCGCGACCGCTGGCGATATGGATGTGGTCCCGCGCCGTCTGGATCACCGCCGCATCATCGCGCAGGCAGGCATGGTTGTGCAGCCCCTGGGGCAAAAACTGGCTGAGGTCGCGGAAACGGTGGGCCGCGTTGTTGGCAAAGGCGTCGGGGTGATCCTGAAACAGCGCCTGCATCCGGCTGCGCAGCATCGGATGTACCACATGTGCGGCAAAGAACAGGCGGGACGCGTCGAAACCCGCAAGCTGTGCTGCGTTGATCTGCATGAAATGATTGAATAACGCAGGATCGCCGAGCGCGTCCCGGATGGCGGGCAAGCGGCTTTGGTCGGTCCATCTGCCGCGCAGAACCGGCGATCTGCCGTGAAACATGTCCTGCGGCGCCAGCGGCGCGGTCACAAAGACATCATCGTTGAAATAGAGAAAGCGTTCGGCCAATCCGTCGATCCGCCACAACAGGCTTTCGATGGCCAGAGAGTTGAACGTGGGCAGCGCATCGGTGAACCCGGCGAAAATGTCGCGGTGATAGGCCATGCGCACCTTTGACCGCAACGCGGCGGACAGACCGCTCAGATCGGGTGCGCCTTCGTCCACGACGATCCAGATGGTCCGCACCCAGGACGCGTGGTTTTCGATGGACCGCAGGCAATAGAGGATTTCATCGCTGCCGTTCCAGCGGTGTGGGTTCACCGCGTTCTCAAGCAGGGGCGCAGGGGTTTGGGCCATGAAAGCCCGCCGCTGCGCCCGGTGGCGCGGTGCATTGCCGTCCACCCAGGTGATGACGGCGTCGATCGGGCTGGTGTCGGTGGCATCTGAGGTCTGTGTCATCGGGGTTGGTCTGCCTTGATCAGCGTCAGGGTCTAGCCCGTTTTGCAGGGCCTGTCCGCGCGGCACTGCAGACTGAGGCAATCCATCGCAGGGGGCAAGCGGCCTGCGGCCAACTAAAAACCCCCGCAGCCTCGCGGCGACGGGGGTCTTGGTCTCGGCCTCGCTCGGGATGATTTACATCATGCCTTCGCGCTGCAATTTCTTACGAGCCAGCTTGCGGGAACGACGGATCGCTTCTGCTTTCTCGCGCGCTTTTTTCTCGGAGGGTTTCTCGAAATGCTGCTTGAGCTTCATTTCACGGAAAACGCCTTCGCGCTGGAGCTTTTTCTTCAGAGCCCGGAGGGCCTGATCGACGTTGTTGTCGCGAACACTTACCTGCATGTGGTTGTCACCACCTTTCTGGATAAAGTTGCAATGATTTGCAGGAAACCGGCCTATATCAAGGTTAGAATGGATTGTCGAGTCTCTCGACCGCAGCGACAGGAGCAAAATATGTCCGATCTCAAAGCGCAATTGCTGGATGCAGCCCTCATGCACGTCCCCTTCGACGGCTGGTCCGAGGCGACGTTCGATGCCGCCGTCCGCGACAGCGAGGTGGACGCGACGGTGGCCCGTGCCATCTGTCCGCGCGGCGCCGTCGATCTGGCGGTGGCCTATCACAAGCGCGGGGATGCGCAGATGGTCGCGGCGCTCAAGGCGGAAAACCTCAAGGAATTGCGCTTTCGCGACCGGATCGCGCGGGCGGTGCGCCTGCGGCTGGAGGTGACGGGCGACAAGGAAGCGGTGCGGCGCGGCACGACATTGTTCGCGCTGCCGCACTATGCGCCTGACGGGGCCAAGCTGATCTGGGGCACGGCGGATGACATCTGGACGGCCCTGGGCGACAGTTCGGACGACATCAACTGGTACACCAAACGCGCGACGCTCAGCGCGGTCTATTCGGCCACGGTGCTCTATTGGCTGGGCGACACCAGCGAGGATCACAAGGCGACATGGGCGTTTCTGGACCGGCGCATCGACAACGTCATGCAGATCGAGAAACTCAAGGCGCAGGTCAAGGGCAACCCGGTGCTGAGCAAGCTGATGGCCGGGCCCAACTGGCTGGCCAGCCAGATCAAGGCACCGACGCGGTTCCCCAAGACGGATTTCCCGGGATCCTGGACCGCACCGCGGGATTAGGCCGCAAGGATCAGGGTCACCGCCAGCAGGGCGGACACACCCAGATTCGCCAGCACCACCGGATGCATGACCCAAAGCGCGCGGGCCGTGGCCAGTTTGTAGAGGATTTGCAGCGGGAACAGCGTGAACGCGATATCCCGGGCGATGTCCGCATGTCCCAGCCCCATCTGCACCAGCGCATAAAGGCTGACCAGACCGATGGCGGTATAGACACAGGCCAGTATCCGCCGCGCGGGCGTATCGGGGCCATACACCTCCGTCATGCCGGGATGATTGCGTGAAATGGCAAAGGCCACCGCAAAGGTGATGGCGATGTTGGCGATGAAGGAGAGGGCAAAGAATATCATGCGGCTGAGATAGGCTGCGCGGCGGGGCCGTCCAGCCCGGCGGGTTTACATCTTGCGACGACCTGCTAGGCAGCGTGCGACCTTTCTCAGTGATGATCCTCATGCCGCCCCGTCGTCCCCCCCTCATTGCGCTGAACGACGTCAGTTTCGTGCCGGATGGCACGCAGGCGCTTGCGCCCATGACCCTGCAGGCGGACGACCGGCGGATCGGGATCGTCGGGCGCAACGGGTCGGGCAAGACCACGCTGGCGCGCCTGCTGTCGGGGCTGATCGCGCCCCACAGCGGGACGGTCCGCATCGCCGGTGTGGACGTGGTGAAGGACCGCAAGAAGGCGCTCGGCTGCGTCGGCATCCTGTTCCAGAACCCGGATCACCAGATCATCTTTCCCACCGTCGAAGAGGAAATCGCCTTTGGCCTGAGCCAGATGGGCCAGCCCAGGGCAGAGGCCGCCGCAGGGGTGCGGGCCATTCTGGAAAGGTTCGGCAAGGGCCATTGGGCCAAGGCTGCCATCCACGAATTGTCACAGGGCCAGCGTCAACTGGTCTGCCTGATGTCGGTGCTGGCCATGGCCCCGGCGGTGATCGTGCTGGATGAACCTTTTGCCGGGCTCGACATTCCGACGACGCGGCAGTTGCAGCGGGTGCTGGACGGTCTGGACGTGACACTGGTGCTGATCACACATGATCCTGCGGTATTGCGCGGCTATGACCGGGTGATCTGGCTCGATCAGGGCAAGGTGGTGCAGGACGGTGCCGCAACGCCGGTGCTGCAGGCGTTCGAAGCGCGGATGGCGCAGATCGGGGAAGGTGATGATCTCTCTGACCTCGCCGGTTGAAACGGCGGCCCATCGCTGGCCCGCGGGGCTGAAGCTGGCGCTGCTCTGTGGCGCGACGCTTGTCCTCTTCGCGGTGCAGTCGGTTGCGCTTCAGGCCGTTCTGTTCTGCGGCGTGGCGCTGCTTTATGCTCTGCCGGGGGCGCGCTTTGCCAGGGCCGGGTTCAGACGGTTGCGGGTCTTGTGGCCCTTCGTTGCGCTGATCCTGTTGTGGCATCTGGTTGTCGGTGATCCGCCGGGGGGACTGCGGATCGTTCTGCGGATGCTGTCGGCGGTGGCGCTGGCGAACCTCGTCACGATGACCACCGCGCTCAGCGATATGATGCGTGTCACGGGATGGTTGCTGACCCCCCTTGGCCGTTTGGGTTTTCCGGTGCGCCGCGCAGAGCTGGCCGCGGCCTTGATGATCCGGTTCACGCCGGTGCTGGCGGACAAGGGACGCGCGCTGACCCTGGCGTGGCGGGCGCGGTCCGTGCGGCGGCCCGGCTGGCGCGTGCTGATCCCCTTTGCCGTGATCGCCATCGACGACGCGGAGCATGTGGCCGAGGCGCTGCGGGCCCGTGGCGGCATCTGACCGGCGTTCCGGCAGGTTAGACATTGAAGCCCCGCCAGCCATGGCCTAGTCCTGCGTCCAACGTAATCTGAAGGAAGACCCATGGAACGCCAGATCGCCCTTGTCGCTGTCTTTGCCGCCTTGATCGCGGCACTCGGCCTGATGCCCAACCTGATGCTCGCCTCCGGCGTCCCGATTTCGGCGCAAAGCCTTGGGGTGATGCTCTGTGGCACCGTGCTCGGCGCGGTGCGCGGCGGTCTCGCGGCGCTGCTCTTTGTGGTGCTGGTGGCGCTGGGCCTGCCGCTTCTGGCAGGCGGGCGCGGCGGGCTGGGCGCCTTCGCTTCACCCACGGTCGGGTTCATCGTGGGTTTTCCCATCGCCGCCTTCACCACCGGCTTCATCATGGAACAGACGCGCCGTGTGCCGGTAGGTCTCGCGGCTGCGCTGGCGGCGGCGATCGGCGGCATCGTGGTGCTCTATGCCTTCGGGATCGCCGGTTTCATGATGGTGCTGCAAAAGGGTCTGGTCGAAACGATGGCCATCCTGGGGGTCTATATCCCCGGTGACCTGATCAAGGTGGCCCTGACCGGCTTCATCACCGCCGGCCTGATCCGCGCGCGTCCGGGCAGTGTGCTGTCCCGGCAGGGCTGATTGGCGTGATGCATCCGGGGCGGTAACCCCCTAGGCTGGCAGAAACACAGGAACGGGAGAACGAACATGAGCGATACAATGAAAGCTGTCGAAATCACCAAGGCGGGCGGTCCGGATGTCCTGCAGCTGACAGACCGGCCAATGCCCCGGCCCAAGCACGGGCAGGTGGTGATCAAGGTCGCCTATGCCGGGGTGAACCGGCCCGACGCGCTGCAGCGGGCGGGGATGTATGCGCCGCCCCCCACGGCCAGCGACCTGCCGGGGCTGGAAGCCTCGGGCGAGGTGGTGGCCCTTGGCGATGGCGTGTCCGAGCTGTCGGTCGGTGACCTTGTATGCGCGCTTCTTCCGGGCGGCGGATACGCCGAATATGTCGCGACACCCGCTGCGCATTGCCTGCCGGTGCCGCAGGGCATGGGCATGAAGGAAGCCGCCTGCCTGCCCGAAACCTTCTTCACGGTCTGGTCCAACGTCTTCATGCGCGGTGGCCTGAAAGCGGGCGAACGTTTCCTTGTGCACGGTGGCTCTTCCGGGATCGGGACGACGGCGATCCAGCTGGGCCATGCCTTTGGCGCGCGGGTCTTCGTGACCGCAGGCACCGACGCGAAATGCGCCGCCTGCGTGGATCTGGGTGCGGAAGCCGCGATCAACTACCGCGATTCGGATTTCGTGGATGTTCTGCAGGCCGAGGGTGGCGCCGACCTGATCCTCGACATGGTGGGCGGTTCCTATATCCCGCGCAACATCCAGACACTGGCCGAAGACGGACGGCTGGTGCAGATCGCCTTCCTTCAGGGCCCCAAGGTGGAGGTGAACTTTGCCACGCTGATGACCCGCCGGCTGACCATGACAGGGTCGACCCTGCGCCCGCAAAGCGATCTGGCCAAGGCGCGGATTGCCCAGGAACTGCGCGAGGCCGTCTGGCCCCTGCTTGAATCGGGCCGCATCGCCCCGGTCATGGACAGCGAATATCCCCTGGACGACGCGGCGGGTGCCCACACGCGGATGGAAAGCAGCGGCCATATCGGCAAGATCGTTCTGCGGGTCGGCGGCTGATCCAAAGGACGCAGGCAAGCCTGCGACACGATGTCCGGTTTGATCGCCTTCACCATGGCGCCTGATCCTTCATCCCTGCGCCGGTCGAGAGTGCGGGCGGTATATAAGGCCAAAAAGAGAGGAGATACACTGTATCACCTCTCTTCTCTCGAGACAGCAACGGCTCTCTCTCCTTGGCACGGAACATAGGCTCCGCAGCCTGCTCCGCCGGGCCAATAGAGCCGATTCCGGTTAACAAATCCTTTCTCTTTTTGGCCTTATATACCGTCCGCACTCTCCCCACGCGCGGCACCGGCGTTCAGCGAAGGGGGCTGAACACCGCATCTTTCAGGGTACAGTCGCGCACCACATCCCGGCCGCAGGGAACGGGTTGCAGATCTTTCGACAGGCAGATCCGGGCCTCCTGAATCTGCCCTGCGGTGCAGGTGATGGTCACGCCGTCAGCGTTCCATCTGCGGGTTCGCCTCGAGAAACGCTTCCTCGATCACGGCGGCAGGCAGATTTACCTGGCGTTTGAGCTGCCGGAAAATCCCGGGCCGGTTGACACGCCCGTAGGCTTCCCGCGACACCGCGTAATAGTCCGTGGCGGACAGCCCCGTGCAGGTCCCGTGCTTTTTCCACTGATGCCAGGCCAGCCCGCTGGTCCCCATCACATCGGCCATACCGGCCGTCATCCCGCGCGACGGCGGGCGTTGGGCGGTCTGGCAATACGACGGGTAGCCGCGATGGAATTGCGGCCAGAGGCCGTGCAGGATCCAGCCGTGGCCGGTCCCCGCATCGCATTGCGGCGACCCGCGGGCATCGCCTTCGCGCAGGCACCAGTTCGGTGACCAGCTGAGCGCGAGCACGTAATAGTCGAACGTGCCGGCGCGTTCGCCGTCGGCGTGAAGGGCGCCGGACAGGGTGATGAATGTGGCCAGTAGGCCGCCGAAGCGCCTGCGCATTGGGTCTTTCCTTATCATGTGCGCCTCACTATAAGGCGGATAAGTTCCCCGACAATGGAAAGCGTTTCGGTCCGCCGAGACAGCCCTTTCAGGCGACGGGAAAGTTGTGTTTTGAAGGAGAGATCATCATGGCAAAACCGATCATGGCCAAAGCGACAGCCGTCTGGCTGGTCGACAACACCACCATCAGTTTCAAGCAGATTGCGGATTTTGTCGGCATGCACGAGCTGGAAGTGCAGGGCATCGCGGATGGCGATGTGGCGCAGGGGGTCAAGGGCTTTGACCCGATTGCCAACAACCAGCTGACGCAAGAAGACATCGACGCGGCCCAGAAGGACGTTCAGCACAAGCTCGCGCTGAAATTCAACGCCGCAGCCCAGGGCGAGGAAAAGCGGCGCGGGCCGCGGTACACCCCGCTCAGCAAGCGTCAGGACCGGCCTGCGTCGATCCTGTGGCTGGTCAAGTTCCATCCCGAACTGACCGACGGGCAGATCGGCAAGTTGGTGGGCACCACCAAGCCGACCATCCAGGCCATCCGCGAGCGGACGCATTGGAACATCGCCAACATCCAGCCGATCGACCCTGTCGCCCTCGGCCTGTGCAAACAGTCCGAACTCGACGCCATCGTCCAGAAGGCCGCCGCCAAGAAGGCCGCCGCCGGCGAATTGATGAGCGACGACGAACGGCGCAAGCTGGTCAGCACCGAGCAAAGCCTCGGCATGGAGGCTGAGCCAAAGATCCCGACGGCCATCGAAGGCTTGCAAACCTTCACGCTGTCGGGTGATGATCCGTCAGACGACGACGAGAAGGACACCAGCGACTATTCCAATGCTGACAGCTTCTTTTCCCTGCCGGACGACAAGGATGACGACGAGGATGACAGCAAATCCTGACGGTCCAGCCGTGCCGTGCGGCACGGGCGCTGCGGTGCGGTGGAAAAAGGGGGTGCAGGGTATGAACCCTGCGCCCCCTTTTCGCGTTGATGAAGGTAACAATGGAAAGCCTCCCCTATGAGCGTTACGGTTGATGTGCTGCTGTGGATCATGGCTGTCCTGCTGACTCTGGGATCCGTGTTGCCGATCACCAAGCTGCCGATCGGTTTCATCCGGGGCCTGGATTTTCCCAAAGAGCAGTTTTTCGTGATCTCCGCCGGTTTGGCCTGTCTTGCGTTTTTCGTTTATCCCGACTGGTTCTGGGGCTTTGGCAGTCTGCTTTTTGCGGCGCTGGCGGCGGTGCAGCTGATCTACATCCTGAAATTCACGCCGCTTTGGCGGCGACAATCGGTCCGGGCCAAGGATGATCTGGCCGGGGACCGCGACAGGCACGTCAGCCTTCTTGCGGCGAATGTGAAGAAATCGAATCGCGACTACGCCAAGCTCATCGAGATGGTGCGCCGCAACGGGCCGGACATCGTGATGGCGATCGAGGTGGACGACGACTGGATTGAAGCGCTGAAATCCGGTCTGGGCGGGGACTACGATCATTGGATCGACGTGCCGAAGGACAATGGCTACGGCATCTGCGTCATGTCCAGGCTGCGCCTGATCGCGCCGGAGGTGCGTGAGCTGATCGTCGAAGGCGTCCCGTCGGTGCGCACGGAAGTGCGGCTCAGGTCCGGTCGGGCGTTCCGTCTCTATGTGGTGCATCCCGAACCGCCGACCATCGACCACGACACCAAGGGGCGCGACAGCGAAATCGCGATGATCGGGCTGGAGGCGGCCAAGGATCCGTTGCCCGCGATCGTCACGGGCGATCTGAACGATGTCGCCTGGTCGACGACCACCCGGCGGTTCCAGAGATTGTCGGGGCTGCTGGACCCTCGGGTCGGTCGCGGCTTTTACAACACCTTCAGCGCCACGATGCCCTGGATGCGCTGGCCGCTGGACCATCTGTTTCACGATCCTGCCTTCCGGCTGGTCAAGATGGCCCGTCTTGGCAAGATCGGGTCGGACCATTTTCCCATGTGGTTTGTGCTGGCGCTCGATGTGGAGGACGGGCAGTCGAGCCCACCGGAGGAATCCGATGCGGAAGAGTTGATGGAGACAAAGCGGATGATCGTCGAGGAGCGCAAACGCGACCGCGAGGCCATCGGCAGCGATTGGGAAGACGAATGAAAAACGGGCCTGTCTTGCCGCATTCAGGACAGGCCGCCTATCCCGTTCCTGATGATCGGCTCGTCGGGCAGGCCGTTCATCTTGAAGAGGGTGCAGGGTTGCAGAGATCTCTTGCGATACGCCGGGAATCCTGTAAGACGGGAAGTCAGTTCAACTGCCAATTGATCTGAGGGACGACAACAGGGGACCGTCCGCGCGGCGCGGCACCCTTTCATGATCCAGCAGATATTTTGGCGTTCACGGTTTTCCGCCGCTTGATGTGACCGTTCTCGAACGGTCTGCGTCGCGGGGGATCAGGCCGTCTGCTTTGGGAGGGGCAGGCGGCCATCTATCTTTATCGACAATCCGCTGGTTTCAGAGCGTCTTGCGGGCGCGCATGGCGGCGGTGATGGTGCCGTCGTCGAGATAATCCAGTTCTCCTCCGATGGGCACACCCTGGGCGAGCGAGGTCAGCCGCACCTGTCCGTCCAGCTGGTCGGCGATGTAATGCGCGGTGGTCTGGCCGTCGATGGTGGCGTTCAGGGCCAGGATCACCTCGGTGATGTTTTCCGTCTGCAGGCGGTCGATCAACCGGGGGATGCGCAGCTCCTGCGGGCCCACGGCGTCGAGCGCGGACAGCGTGCCGCCCAGCACGTGGTAGCGCCCCTTGAAGACCGAGGCGCGTTCCATCGCCCACAGGTCCGCGACATCCTCGACCACGCAAAGCTCGCCGTTGGCGCGTTTTTCGGATGTGCAGATGTCGCAGATGTCGGAGGTGCCCACGTTGCCGCAATTCAGACATTCCCGCGCGGTGGCGGCGACGGTCTGCATCAGGTCGGCCAGCGGTGTCAGCAGCAGCGCCCGTTTGCGAATGAGGTGCAGCACCGCGCGACGGGCCGACCGGGGGCCAAGCCCCGGCAGCTTTGCCATCATCTCGATGAGGGCGTCGATTTCGCGGGTTGAACTCAAGGCGTGGTTCCAGGGGAAAGGGCGGAATTGAGTTGTATTGGAAAGATGAAGCGGGGGGCGGTCCGGCCCCTCCGCCGCTGTGCCGTCTTCAGAACGGCAGTTTCATGTCCGCGGGCAGTCCCATGCCTTCGGTCAGCTTCTTCATCTCTTCCTGTGCGCGTTCGCTGGCCTTGGCCTGCGCATCCTTGATCGCGGCAAGGATCAGGTCCTCGACGACTTCCTTGTCGTCGCCGTTGAAGATCGACGGGTCGATGTCGAGGCCTTTCAGCTCGCCCTTGGCGGTGCAGGTCGCCTTGACCAATCCCGCGCCGCTTTCGCCCATCACGATGATATTGGCCATGTCGTCCTGCATCTGGGCCATCTTGCCCTGCATCTCCTGGGCTTTCTTCATCATGCCGGCCATGTCGCCAAGCGCACCTAGTCCTTTGAGCATCGTTCTCTCCTTGTCTGGTTACGTCGCCCGGTCCTGCCGGGGTGTGGTGTAGATGATCATTGCAACACATATTGCAGCCACCGCGCCGATGAACAAGGCGGGAGAACCGATGCAGCCCTCGGCGACGGCCTGGGCGGTGATGGCGTCATCGCCGCCGTAGAAGGCGATCACCGAGACCCAGATGGTCCAGCCGACCACGACGGCCAAGCCGCCCCATTGGCTGCGGAACCGAAACGCAAGGGCGGAGCCGAGGATCAGGGCGAGGGATACGGGCGTGCCTGCCAGCCCGATGAATTCGTCCCAGAGGGTGGCCGGTGCGCTGCCGTCCCAGAGCGGGCGGACCTTGTCGCAGACCCCGGCCATGGCGGTGCCGGGCAGGGCGGTGGCGAGGATCACTCCTCTTCGAAGGGATCCCATTCGTCCTCTACCTCCGGCAATGCCTCTTCCACCGCCTGTGCGGCCATGTCTTCGGGGGTTCGGATCGCCGTGATCCGCGCTTTGGGGAACTGCGCGAGGACCGCCTGCATCAGCGGGTGGGCGTGGGCGTCGGCCCGCAGGGCGATGTCCCTGGCGTCGGTGACTTCGGCGATCGTCTTGCCGCCGCCTTCGTTCACGACCGTCACGGCCCAGCGGTTGCCGGTCCAGCCTTGCAGGCGGTGGCCCAGGCGCTGGGCCAGATCGCGGGGGGCGGCCTCTGTCGGTTGAAATTCGATGCGCCCCGGCTGGTAGGCCGCAAGGCGCAGGGTGGTTTCGACCTCGACCAGCAGTTTCACGTCGCGGTTGGCGCGGATCAGCTCGACCACATGCTCGAAGGTCGGAAAGCGGGCGAGCGCCGCGTCGGGGTCTTGCGCAAGGGCGGTGGCCTGCCCGTTTTGCTGTGGTGCGCTGGCCCTGCGGGTCTGGGCCTGGTGCACGGCTTGCGCGCCGCCTGATCGTCCCGCCGACGACCCTCCGCCGGAGGGGGAAGCGGCGGCGGGCGGCGGTGTGGTGTTGTTGAGCTTGCGCACCAGTTCTTCGGGACTGGGCAGGTCGGCCACATGGGTCAGCCGGATGATCGCCATTTCCGCGGCCATCATGGCATTGGGGGCAGCGGCGACTTCCTCCAGCGCCTTGAGCAGCATCTGCCACAGCCGCGTCAGCACGCGCATGGGCAGGGTGCCGGCCATCTCCATCCCGCGGCGGCGTTCCTCGGGCGAGATGGTGGGGTCTTCGGCGGCATCGGGCGTGATCTTGACCACAGACACCCAGTGGGTGATCTCGGCCAGATCGCGCAGCACCGCCATGGGATCGGCCCCGTCGGCGTATTGTCCGCTGACGTTCGGTCAACGCCCCCGCCGCATCCCCGCGCAGGATCATGTCAAAGAGATCGAGCACCCGGCCCCGGTCGGCCAGACCCAGCATGGCGCGGACCTGATCGGCGGTGGTTTCGCCTGCGCCGTGGCTGATCGCCTGATCCAGAAGAGAGGTCGCATCGCGCGCCGACCCTTCGGCGGCGCGGGTGATCAGCGCCAGCGCGTCATCGGCGATCTCTGCCCCTTCGGACGCCGCGATCTTCTGCAGCAGGGCGATCATCACCTCGGGCTCGATCCGGCGCAGATCGAACCGCTGGCAGCGCGACAGCACCGTGACCGGCACCTTGCGGATTTCGGTCGTGGCAAAGATGAACTTGACGTGTTCGGGCGGCTCTTCCAGCGTTTTCAGCAGGGCGTTGAAGGCGCCGGTGGACAGCATGTGCACTTCGTCGATGATATAGACCTTGTAGCGGGCGGACGCCGCGCGATAGTGCACTGAATCGATGATTTCACGGATATTGGCGACGCCGGTGTTCGACGCCGCGTCCATCTCCATCACATCCACATGGCGGCCTTCCATGATCGCCACGCAATGTTCGCAGACGCCGCAGGGTTCCGTTGTCGGGGTGCCGGTGCCGTCCGGCCCGATGCAGTTCATGCCCTTGGCGATGATTCGGGCCGTGGTGGTTTTGCCGGTGCCGCGAATCCCCGTCATGATGAAAGCCTGCGCGATCCGGTCCGCCTCGAACGCGTTTTTCAGCGTGCGCACCATCGCGTCCTGCCCCACCAGATCGGCAAAGGTTTCGGGGCGGTATTTGCGGGCAAGGACGCGGTAGGCGGGCGTATCGGACATGCGGTCTCCGAAAGGGCAGGGAGGATTCGGTTCAGGGGCTCAAACTAGGGACCAATGCAGGTGCCGTAAACCGGTCTTACAGGGCCCAGAGGATCGCGCCGACCGCCACGGATGCGAAACTGAAGATGATGGCAAGCATCTTCATGCGGCCGTTGGGCTGCGCGTTGGCATGATGATCGTTCAACCGGTCGAGCGTTTTGGTCGCCGCATCATGCGCGGCCCAGAAGATGTAGACGGCCGCCAACACAAAGATGGAGGCCACAGCCTTGGCGGCCCAGGTCGGCTCGAACTCCCCGAACACCGCCCGCAGGCCGATGGCCACGGCAAGGGACGCCATCCCGGTACGCATCCAGCCTGCAAAGGTGCGCTCGTTGGCCAGGATGGTTCTGTCTTCGGCCCAATCGGTACGATCTTCGGCCAGTTCGTTGCTATCGCTCATGAACCTATTGTGTGTCCGAAGCGTTCGGCTGACAATAAGCTAAGATGTAGGGAGTGGGATTTATGCGGCTGAAAGGCATCAGACGGAGCAGGAATGTCGAGGTGCGCCGCGGCGGGCGCGCGGGCAAGGCCGGTGGGTTGGGGCTTGTCGGTGTGTTGGCGGTGCTGGCCATCGGGTATTTCACCGGGATCGACGTCAGCCCGCTCTTGCAGGGCAGCGGGAGCCCCCAGACCACCCAGCAATCCGCCCCGGTCAGCGAGCAGGACAGTGCGGCGACACAATTCTCGGCGCAGGTTCTTGCCACGACCGAAGATGTCTGGACGCGCGTCTTTCAGGAACAATTGGGGCGCGACTACGTGCCGCCGAAACTGGTGGTGTTTTCCGGTGTCACGCAAAGCCCCTGTGGCGGCGCGTCCGGTGCGTCCGGCCCCTTCTACTGTCCCGCCGACAGCAAAGCCTATCTGGACACGCAGTTCTTCACCATGCTGAGCCAGCGTATGGGGGCGGGCGGCGATTTCGCCGCTGCCTATGTGATCGCCCATGAGGTCGCGCATCATGTGCAGAACCAGCTGGACATCCTGCCCAAGGTGAACGCGGCGCGGCAGCAATCCAGCACGGTGGAGGCGAACGCGCTGACCGTCCGGCTTGAACTGATGGCCGATTGTCTGTCCGGCATCTGGGCAAGCAATGTGCGCGGTCTGATGGAGAAAGGCGACCTGCAGGAAGCGCTGAATGCGGCGCGCAAGATCGGCGACGATTATCTGCAGCGTCAGGCAGGGCAGGTGCCGCAGCCGCACACCTTTACGCACGGCACGTCCGAGCAGCGGGAACGCTGGTTCGCGCGGGGGTTCGAGACGGGATCGGTGGGCCAGTGCGACACCTTCGCGGCACAGCAGCTTTAGGTGCGTTAACGGAATATTATCTTTATTTAACAGATAGTTAAGTTACCCATGGGTAACTTGACCGGCGCGAGACGAGGCATTTCGCCCTGTCATCTGGGGTTTTCTGGTTTGGTTGGGGGTGCGGCCCTTTCGGAGACATCCTGCGGATGCCCCTGTCGGGCGACGCGCTTTTGCTGTGCAAAAGCGCTGGGGTGAGAGATTGATAACGACCCAAGCGGGACTCGTTGTGGCTGCTTCCTTCCGGATCTGACCAGGTTGGCGAGGCGCCTGCCCGCACCAACCTCTCAAGCCCCATATAGGTGGGGATCAATGCGGGTGCAAGTCTTGCAAGGTAAGGGTCAGCCGGGCAAAGCCTCCGGCGCTGATGCCGTCGGCTTCGGGCTTCAGATGCGCGATCTCGTCCAGATGGGCCAGCGCGTCCGGTGACGTTTGAAACCGCACCCGCACCGGCTGCGGCACCGTGAACCGCCAGGGCGTTTCGTTCAGGTCCGACAGGGCAGCGGGGTTTTGCAACGTGCGGGCCAGGGCATTGGCCAGCGGTGTCCTGCTTCGGAACAGGATCCGGTCGGAAGCAAAGACCGTACCCCCGCCGCCGCCTGCCAGACGAAACTGGTTGGTTGCCAGAACAAAGCAGTGATCGGGCCCGATGTCCCTGCCGCCGTGCTGCAAGGAGACGATTCGCTCGCCTGCGCGGCGTGTCGGGTCGATGGTATAGGTCACGCCGAAGATGGTGTCGAAATCGAACGAGGGGCGGCAGGCTTCGACGAGGTTCTGATCGGCGCTGTCCAAAGACAGATGGCAGTAGATGCGCGCGGCATTCTCAAGCCAGTCGCGCAAGTCTGCGCCGGTGACGCGCAGGGCGCAGATTTCGTTCGCGTAGGGGCTCAGCCCCGCCAGATGACGGCGCAGCACCTTTCCCGCCGGAACGTTGAGGTAATGCGCCGCCCCGCCACGTCCGCCTGCGGTATGGGCGGAAACCGCCGCGAGGATCGGCAAGTGACCGTCAGGATGATCCCTCAACGCCTGTTCGACGACCATGTGCTTGGCCCGCGCCACCAGCGCGCAGGTCGCGGTCGGTGCGGCCAGCGAAAAGAAATTGTGCATCGTCCGGTCGATCCGCCCCACGGGTTGCGCCATCTCAAGGCACGTCCTGAGGTGAGCGGGCGCGCAGATTTCGACGATGCGCGGGTCCGGCACGATCCGCGCCGAATTGGGCCGGAGCTGCGCGCGATGATGATCGACGCGCCAGATTCCGTCTGCGTTGCGGGTCAGATCGAGGTCCATCACCGCCAGATCGGAGCCGTCGAACCCCGGCATGGTCGCGGGGCGTTCGGCCAGCGTGCTGCGCATCGTGTCGACCCCGGCGACTCCGCGGTGATCCGCACCGGGCAGGCGCAGATGCGTATGGCCTGCCACGACCGCGTCTATTCCCGGCAGCCCCGCAAGGCTGCGCGCATCTTGTTCCTGCGTGTTGCGGTCTTCGACGCCGAAATGGGCAAGCAGCACGACGATATCCGCGCCCTGTGCCCGCAGGTCTCTGACCGTTTCGCTGACGCTGGCGCGGGCGCAGCGCACTTCGGCGGCGTCCCGCAGGGTGTCGCGCGTCCAGAGCGATGTCAGTTCAGGCAGGGCGGACACCAGACCGATCCGCAAGGACACCTTTTCGGACCCGGATGCGGATGTGCAGTCCCGGCGCAGGATCACCGACCGCGCCAAAGCGTCGTCCCTGTCGATGATCAGGTTGCTGCTGATCCAGTGCGGCGTGCTGTGCTGCGCGACGTCACGCAGATATCTCAGGCCATGGTCCAGATCGTGATTGCCCACGCCCACGGCGTCATAGGCCATGTGATCCAGACATTGAACCACGGGATGGGACGGCGTCACCGTCTGCGTGGCCAGCCTTTCACCCAGGACGGAACCCTGCAGGAAATCTCCGTTGTCGCAGAGAATGCAGAGCCGCTGCTGCGCCGTCGCTTCGGCGCGGGCGTCTGAAACCAGCGTGGACAAACCCGCCAGACCGTGGTGCGCCAGCGGCTTGTCGCGGATGTAGTCATATCCCAGAAGCTGCATGTGAACATCGGTGGTTGCCAGCAGACGCAGGCCCACAGTGACCTGCCGCATCCCTTGCACAGGGTGCCGCACGGTCTGGCTCCGCGTGTCGGGAGGCGTTGTGAGGTCATCTTTCATGTGGAGACTTCTAGACCTGATCAACCATTGATTGTGTTGATCTATATCAAAACAACCGAAATTCACAACCCCGACGGATTTCGGCGGATTGTGCCCCTGTCACGGATGCCACACAAAGGGCCGGATACGGATCTGAGATCGAGGGGGAAGGAAAACCGATGCGGCATGCTGAGACAGTGACATTCGGAGGGTCCGCGCTGGACCGGGCGGGTGAGATCCGCGGCAACGCAGCAGTCGTGCGGTTTGCGCGGGGGGCGTCGGACAGCCGTGCGGTGGTTTTCTGGCGGGGCAAGCCGCTGATCCGGCCAGAAAGGCCTGCCGGCCTCGTCCGTTTGCCGATGGATCATCCGGTGTTGGACCTGGCCGTGGAAGAGCCGATCCTGCTGGGCCGGGAAGACGGCGCGGCGCGATTCGCTGTCGATATCTCGACCTGGGCACCCGATGATCTGGATCCGACGCAACTGGGTGCCTTTCTGGACCCGAGCGAACAGTGGCACCCGGCACTGGACAGCGATATGGTGTTTGCCGAATTGCGCCGGACGATGACGTGGCTGACCCCCCGTGATGCGGAGCTTGCGGCAACCGGCAAGGCGATCCTGAGCTGGCATGCCAGCCATGGGTTCTGTGCCGCCTGCGGCGCAGCGACAGAGATCGGACAGGCGGGCTGGACCCGCAAATGTCCGGCGTGCAAGGCCAGCCATTTTCCCCGCACCGATCCGGTTGTGATCATGCTGATCACCCGGGGCAATTCGGTGTTGATGGGCCGCTCTCCGGGGTGGCCGCGGGGGATGTATTCACTGCTGGCCGGTTTCGTGGAGCCGGGCGAGACGTTGGAGGCTGCCGTGAGGCGGGAGGTATTCGAGGAGGCAGGCGTGCAGGTGGGCGCGGTCAGCTATCTTGCCAGCCAGCCCTGGCCTTTTCCGGCTTCGTTAATGTTTGGCTGTCAAGGTGAAGCCCTGAGCGACGAGATCACCATCGACCCCGTCGAGATCGAGGATGCGGTTTGGGTGACGCGAGAGGACATGATGCAGGTTTTCGCCGGAGAGCATCCACATATCCTTCCTGCAAGAAAGGGCGCGATTGCACACTTTCTGCTAGAAAATTGGCTTGCGGATATGCTGGAATAGCGCGAGAATTAGTTAACAAAAGGTTAACAAGCTGCGGCTGGCGGCTCGAAGTTGACTAAAGGGGCAGGTGAGTGAGATGAAATTTTCGACCACGGAAGACATTGAAGCACCGATCGACGCGGTCTTTGACATGCTGTGTGACTTTGAAGGGTTCGAGCGATCCGCGATGCGGCGCGGGGCCGAAGTGCAGCGCCGCGATCAGCGGGCGGAGCCGGGTGTCGGAATGCAGTGGCAGGCCAGTTTCGAGCTGCGCGGCAAACGCCGCGAGATGGAGCTTGAGATGGTTACTTTCGACCGACCCAACGAAATGGTGCTTGAAAGCACGTCACCGGGGATGCTGGGCACCACCAGTTTCGATCTGATCGCCCTGTCGCGCAGCCGCACCCGCGTTCTGGTGGAGCTTGAGGTCAAACCCCTGAACCTGTCGGCGCGGTTGCTGGTGCAGTCGCTGAAACTGGCCAAGAATTCCCTGACGAAGAAGTTCAAGCAACGGGTGGCGGAATACGCCAAGACGATGGAAGAACGCTACGCCCGACGGGCCTGACCGGTCAGAACAAGTTACAACTCGGCCTGCCAGAGGTCGATGTAGACACTCTTGCTGCCCTCGGTCTCGGACATGGCAGTGCCAAAGAACACGCCCTCCGCCAGCCACGCGTATTTGCCCTCGGGTGCTTCGAAAAAGGCGCGTGTCCGCCCGGCAAAGCCACCGTTCTTGGCGGGATACATCCGGCCTGCATTGGTGATCATCACGGTCGTTCCATCGTCGAAAGTGATGCAATAGCGGGCTTCGATGTCATAGGATCCATCGGGCAGTTCGCGGGCAAAGTCGGCCCCGCCGGGCGGGATCGTTCCGGTTGCCCCGTCGCAGATCACCTGCCCGCCGGTGATCGGAAAAACCGCCCTTTTGGTGCCGTGTGTGGTGGCAAAATGGATTTCGGGGCCGATGTCGGCGCGAATGGACATCCGGTGCACCAGTTTCGGCGCTTGCATCGGTTTCTTGGCACCTAGTTGAACGCAGGACATGGCTGTTTCCTTTCTCACTGGCGTGCGCTGGCAATCGCACCTTTGCGGTTCCGGGGTCAGGTTGAGGCGGTCATCTTCGGCAAATCGGCCCGCAGCATTGATACGTCGGCCTATCCCCGCCCCGGATGCGCGGGATAAACGCCCAGAATGTCGAGCATGTTGGTGAAATATCCCAATTCCTCCAGCGCACGGGCGACGCCCGGATCGTCGGGGTGACCTTCGATGTCCGCGTAGAACTGCGTCGCGGTGAAGGAACCACCGACCATGTAGCTTTCCAGTTTGGTCATGTTCACGCCGTTCGTCGCAAACCCGCCCATCGCCTTGTAAAGCGCGGCAGGGATGTTGCGGACCTCGAAAACGAAGGTGGTCAGCATCTTTTCGGACCGGCGGGTCAGGTCGATGTCGGGCGCCATCAGCAGGAAGCGGGTGGTGTTGTGGTCCAGATCCTCGATGTCGCGGGCGAGGACTTCGAGACCGTGAATGTCCGCTGCGACCTCGCTGGCGAGCACACCTTCGGTCGATCCCTCGCGCAGAGCGAGATCTTCGGCGGCCCCGGCACTGTCGGCGGCGGCTTCGAACGTGATGCCGTGCTGATCCAGAAAGGTGCGGGCCTGCGGCAGCAGCACCATGTGCGCGCGGATGTGTTTCACCTCGGCCAGCTTCACACCGGGACGCGCCATCAGGGCGATGCGGACCCGCACGAACGCCTCGGCAATGATGTGCAACCCGCTTTCGGGCAAGCAGGCGGTGGATGTCGGCGACACGGCCGTAGGTGGTGTTTTCAACGGGCAGCATGGCCAGATCGGCGCGGCCCTCGCGGACGGCGCGGATCACCCCTTCGAATGTGGTGCAGGGGACGGGCTCCATGTCCGGGCGGGCCTGCAGGCAGGCTTCGTGGCTGTAGGCACCCAAGGCGCCCTGAAAAGCGATGCGCGGAGCTTTTTTGTCGGACATCGGCACAATCCTTGGCAATTTGACCCGCATCGGGCGTTTGGTCGCGGTAACTACACCTTGCTTGCAATAAGGGAAAGCAATAGATACCCGCTTGAAAAGCCGCAGTAGACAGATACGGAACGCATCTATGTTCGATACAATGACCATTACGAAAATCGCCGGTGGCCTCTTCGGGGCCTGGCTGATCCTGCTCCTTGGGAAATGGGGCGCGGAAGAGCTGTATCATGCGGAACTGCATGGCGAACCATCCTATGTGATCGAGGTTGCCAGCGCCGAACCTGATGCACCGGAAGAGCAGGTGGACGTTGCCGCATTGATGGAAAGTGCCGATGCCGGCAAGGGCGAGGCGGTGTTCCGCAAATGCTCTGCCTGTCACAAACTGGACGGAACGGATGGCGTCGGCCCGCATCTGAACGGCGTGGTCGGGCGTGATATCGCATCGGTGGGTGGTTTCGGCTATTCCGGCGCGCTTACCGGTCTTGAGGGCGATTGGACGCCCGATCAACTGTTCGGGTTCCTGAAGAACCCGAAGACCTATGCGCCCGGCACCACGATGGGTTTCGCCGGTCTGGCCAAGCCCGAAGACAAGGCGAACGTCATCGCCTATCTTCAAAGCACCCAGTAATCGGGCATTTCCGGCACCACATTTACGGGCCGTCCCTTGGGGCGGCCTTTTTCGTGGGTGTTTCAGCAGATAACATATTCGCAACTTGTAACTTGGCGGGTGCGCCCATTAGCTTACATCAAACGCCAAGCTGATTTGCGATGCAAAGGATACGCCCGATGACCAAAGCGGCAACACGCACTTTATCTCGTTCCACAGGCCCGGACGGGCCGGATGCACTGGTTCGCGCTGGTGGTTTTCGCCTTGGCCCTGATCCTGGGTGGCGCGGCCCGCGCGCAGGAAGAAACGATAAAGAGCCATGGCTATTCGTTCTTTGGCGATCTGAAATACGGACCGGATTACACGCATTTCGACTATGTGAACCCGGATGCGCCCAAGGGCGGCGAGATTTCGCTGTCCACGTTGGGCACCTTCGATTCCATGAACCCCTACAGCCGCAAGGGCCGGGGCGGGGCGCTGTCGACGGTGATGTACGAAAGCCTGCTGGGCGAGGGCGTGAATGCGCCTGCGCCTGCGGATGTCTATTCGCGAATACTACGGTCTGCTGGCCCATACCGTTGAATATCCGCCCAGCAAGGATTGGGTGATCTTCTACATGCGGCCGGAGGCGCGGTTTTCCACCGGTGATCCGGTGACGGCCTACGACATCGAATTTTCGCACAACCTGCTGCTGGATCAGGGGTTGAAGTCCTATGCCGATGCGGTGCGCAAGTTGATCCCGCGCGTCGAAGTGATCGACGATCACACCATCAAGTTCTACTTTGCCGAAGGCGTGTCGCGGCGCAGCCTGATCGAACAGGTGGGCGGCGTGCCTGCGTGGTCGAAGAAATGGTACGAGGAAAGCGGCGCGCGGCTGGACGAGAGCCGGTTGGAAACCTCGCCCGGATCGGGGCCCTATGTGATCGAAGATGTCGATGTGAACCGACGCATCGTTTACCAGCGGAACCCCGATTACTGGGGCAAGGACCTGCCGTTCAACAAGGGCCGCAACAACTTTGACCGCATCCGCATCGAGTATTTCGGCGACGAAAATTCCGCCTTCGAGGCGTTCAAGGCGGGCGAATACACGTTCCGCGACGAAGGCAATTCCAAGCAATGGGCCACGGCCTATGACTTTCCCAAGGTGCGCGAAGGCTATGTGGTGCAAAGCGAATTGCCCGATGGATCGCCCCCCACGCCCACGGGGATCGTGTTCAATCTGGGCCGCGACATCCTGCAGGACAAGCGTGTCCGCGAGGCCGTGGCGCTGGGGTTCAACTTTGAATGGACAAACGAGTCATTGCAGTACGGTCTGTTCAAGCAGCGGGCATCCTATACCCAGGACACCGAGTTGATGGCGACCGGGCTGCCCGAAGGCGATGAGCTGGCGTTCCTGCAGTCTTTGGGCGATCTGGTGCCGCCTGAAATGCTGAGCCAGGAGGTGGTGATGCCGCATACGTCCAGCGCGGACCGTCTGCTGGACCGGCGCAATGCACGTCAGGCGATGAAACTGCTGGACGAGGCTGGCTGGACCGTCGGGGATGACGGGATGCGCCGCAACGCCGCCGGAGAGCCGCTGCGGCTGACCTTCCTGCTCAACTCCTCCGGTTCCGCGACGCTGGCGGCGACGGTAGAGAATTTCATGTCCAACCTCACGGCCATGGGCATTGATGCGGTGCTGGAGAAGGTCGATTCCAGTCAGTACACGCTGCGCGAGCGCGACCGGGATTATGATCTGGTGTTCGACCAATACGCCGCTTTCCTTGGCACAGGCACCGGCCTGATGCAGCGGTTCGGTTCCGAAGACGCGGCCTATTCCCTGTTCAACCCCGCCGGTCTGGCCAGCCCGCTGGTCGATGCGATCATCGAGGCGTCCTTGCGGGCTGAAACGTCCGAGCAGGAAACCGCGACGCTGAAAGCGCTGGACCGCGCGCTGCGCTACGAGTTCATCATGATCCCGGTCTGGTACAAGGCGACCCATTGGGCGGCCTATTACGATCAGTATGAACACCCGGAGGTCATCCCGCCCTTTGCCTTGGGCTATCTCGATTTCTGGTGGTACAATGCGGACAAGGGCGAGGCCCTGCGGGCCGCCGGCGCGCTGCGGTAAACATACCCGATGGGCGCCTACATCCTTCGACGGCTCTTGCTGATCATCCCGACGCTGATCGGTATCATGCTGATCAACTTTGCCCTGGTGCAGTTCGTGCCGGGTGGGCCGGTGGAACAGGCCATCGCCCGCATTCAGGGCGGGGGCGACGTGTTCGAAGGCTTCTCAGGCAGCGGGAATGACGCCGGGGCGACCGATGTGGGCGGGAACGAGAACTACATCGGCGCCCGGGGCCTGCCGCCGGAATTCATCGCCGAACTGGAGCGGGAGTTCGGCTTCGACAAGCCACCGGTCGAGCGGTTCTTCAACATGATGTGGAACTACATGCGCTTTGATTTCGGAGAGAGCTATTTCCGGTCGATCGGCGTGATCGACCTGATCAAGGAAAAGCTGCCGGTGTCGATCACGCTGGGCCTGTGGTCGACGCTGATCGCCTATCTGGTGTCGATCCCGTTGGGCATCCGCAAGGCGGTGCGCGACGGTTCGCGGTTCGACACCTGGACATCGGGTGCGATCATCGCGGCCTATGCGATCCCCGGATTTCTGTTCGCGATCCTTCTGCTGGTGTTGTTTGCCGGCGGATCATATTATCAGATCTTCCCGCTGCGCGGCCTGACCTCGGACAATTTCGAAGAGTTGAGCCTTCTGGGCAAGATCGGGGATTATTTCTGGCACATTACCCTGCCGGTGCTGGCATCGACCATCAGTGCTTTTGCCACGCTGACCCTGCTGACCAAGAACAGCTTTCTGGACGAGATCAAGAAGCATTATGTCATGACCGCCCGCGCCAAGGGGTTGTCCGAAAGCAAGGTGCTGTACGGGCATGTCTTTCGCAACGCGATGCTGATCGTGATCGCGGGTTTCCCGGCGGTGTTCATCGGCGTCTTCTTTGGCGGGTCGCTGATCATCGAGACGATATTTTCGCTGGACGGTCTGGGGCGTCTGGGGTTCGAGGCGGCGGTGGCGCGGGATTACCCCATCGTCTTTGGCACGCTTTTCATCTTTGGTCTGATCGGCCTGCTGGTCGGCATCCTGTCGGACCTGATGTATGTGCTGGTCGATCCGCGCATTGATTTCGAGCGGAGGGAAGGCTGATGGCCCTGTCGCCGCTGAACGCCCGCCGCTGGCGGAACTTCAAGAAGAACAGGCGCGCCTACTGGTCGCTTTGGATTTTCGCGATCCTGTTCGGCATCTCGCTGTTTGCGGAATTCGTCGCCAACGACAAGCCGATCGTGGTGAACTATCGCGGCGAATACTACATGCCGATCTTCAATTTCTATCCCGAGACAGCCTTTGGCGGCGATTTCCAGACCGAGGCCGTCTACCGCGATCCGGAGGTGCAATGCCTGATCGCAACGGGTGGACTGGACCTGTGTTTCGACGATCCCGAAGGATACATCGAAGATGCGCAGGATGGCGTGATCGAGGGCGAACAGATCGAGAAAGGCTGGTCGGTCTGGCCGATCATCCCCTACAGCTTCAACACCGCGGTGGACCGTCCCGGTGCCGCCCCGCTGCCGCCCAACAGCCAGAACTGGCTGGGCACCGACGGCACCAAACGCGATGTGATGGCGCGGGTGATCCACGGCTTCAGGCTGTCCATCCTGTTCACGATCATCGTGACCGGCCTTGCGTCGATCATCGGGGTGATCGCGGGTGCGGTGCAGGGGTTCTTTGGCGGCTGGACGGATCTGATATTCCAGCGGATCATCGAGATCTGGTCCTCCACCCCGTCCCTTTATGTCATCATCATCATGTTCGCGATATTGGGGCGCAGTTTCTGGCTGCTGGTGTTCCTGCTGGTGCTGTTCAGTTGGACGGCGCTGGTGGGCGTGGTGCGCGCGGAATTCCTGCGCGCGCGCAATCTGGAATATGTCCGGGCCGCCCGGGCGCTGGGCGTGGGCAACATGACGATCATGTTCCGCCATATGCTGCCCAATGCGATGGTCGCGACCGTCACGATGCTGCCTTTCATCATCACCGGCACGATTTCAACGCTGGCGATCCTCGACTTTCTGGGGTTCGGTCTGCCGTCCTCGGCCCCGTCGTTGGGTGAACTGACGCTTCAGGCCAAGCAGAACCTGCAGGCGCCCTGGCTGGCCTTTACCGCCTTTTTCACCTTTGCGATCATGCTGTCGCTGCTTGTCTTCATCTTCGAGGGCATCCGCGACGCCTTTGATCCGCGAAAGACATTCTCCTGATGGCGCTTCTGGACGTCAAAGACCTGCGCGTATCCTTCCGGCAGGACGGGCAGCTGAGCCATGCGGTCAAGGGGGTGTCGTTTCACGTCGAGCGGGGCGAGACTGTTGCGCTGGTGGGTGAAAGCGGATCGGGCAAATCCGTGTCGGCGCTGTCCACGGTGTCCTTGCTGGGCGACAGCGCGGAGGTTTCAGGCTCTGTCACCTATGACGGCCAGCAGATGATCGGCGCGGATGACGCGCTGCTGCGGAAGGTGCGCGGCAACGACATCAGCTTCATCTTTCAGGAGCCGATGACCTCGCTCAACCCGCTGCACACGATTGAAAAGCAGTTGGGCGAGAGCCTTGCCCTGCATCAGGGGCTGGCGGGTGCTGCGGCGCGGGCGCGTATTCTGGAACTGCTCGACAAGGTGGGCATCAACGACGCGGAAAGCCGCTTGGGTGCCTATCCACATCAGCTGTCGGGCGGGCAACGCCAGCGGGTGATGATCGCGATGGCACTGGCGAACAAGCCGGACGTGTTGATCGCGGATGAACCGACAACGGCGCTGGACGTGACCATTCAGGCGCAGATCCTCGATCTGCTCAAGGAATTGAAGGACAGCGAGGGCATGGGCCTGCTGTTCATCACCCACGATCTGGGCATCGTGCGCCGCATCGCGGACCGTGTCTGTGTGATGCAGCAGGGCGAGATCGTGGAGCAGGGGCCGACACGGGAGATTTTCGACAATCCGCAGCATCCCTATACGATCAAGCTGCTGAGTGCGGAGCCGACGGGCCAGCCGGATCCCGTTCCGGAGGGGGCGGAGGAGATCGTCAGCACAGAGCACCTCAAGGTCTGGTTTCCGATCCAGAAAGGGCTGTTGCGCCGCACGGTGGGCCATGTGAAAGCGGTCAACGACGCGACGCTGTCGGTGCGGGCGGGCGAAACGCTGGGCATCGTTGGCGAAAGCGGGTCGGGCAAGACGACGATGGCGCTGGCCATCATGCGGTCTGATCGCGTCGGAGGGGAAGATCACCTTCATGGATCAGGACGTGCGGCAATGGTCGACGCGTGAACTGCGCCGGTTGCGCAAGGACATGCAGATCGTGTTTCAGGATCCTTTTGGCTCGCTGTCGCCGCGCATGACCTGTTTTCAGATCATTTCCGAAGGGTTGACCATTCACAAGGTGGACCCGACCCGTGACCAGCGCGAGCTTGTCCATGATGTGATGGTGGAGGTCGGTCTCGACCCAGCCACGATGGATCGCTATCCGCACGAATTTTCCGGCGGTCAGCGCCAGCGGATCGCCATCGCCCGCGCGATGGTGCTGCGGCCACGCCTTCTGGTGCTGGACGAACCGACAAGCGCGCTGGACATGACGGTACAGGTCCAGATCGTCGATCTGCTGCGCAATCTTCAGCAGAAATACGGGCTGGCCTATCTGTTCATCAGTCACGATCTGAAGGTTGTGCGGGCCATGTCGCACAAGGTGATGGTGATGAAGCGCGGCGACGTTGTGGAATACGGGACCGCCGCCGATCTTTATGACCGGCCGCAATCCGACTACACCCGAACCTTGCTGCAGGCGACGACCTGAGGTCAGGTTTCCTTGTGGTCAGTCCGACGATCATTGTCGGGCGGAGCGCTACGAGTGACACATGATCCACCTTGTCCGACCGACCTAAGCGGCGCCTGCGTTGCGCTCCGCCAACAGACTCGGTGATCTTACAACAGCCCTTGCAGCAGGCTGGCGTGATTTCCGCGCCAATGTTGGCACGGACCTTATCTTTGCGAGTTTGTTTGTGGTTGACGGGTCTGTTGATGGTGTGGATCACCTTTGTCACGGGCAAACCTTCTCGCTGATTCTCGCGGCGATGGGCTTTCCCTCGATCGGTACACTGGGTGCTATCGGGTTCATGCGAGGTGAGCCGCAGAAGCAGCGCAGGAACACCTGGCCGGATGTGGTCCCAAGTCGTTTCGAATGTGTGGGCGCAGCGCCGCGGGCAATTGCCTTGGCTCGCAGTTATTATCATCATGGCCTTCCTGTTCTGGTTTTTTCTGGGGCACATGATCGTTGCGCTTTTTTTGGGTCATTCCCCGATGACCAATGTATCCACGTCATTGGCCGTTTTTCGCACTGTCAGAAGGTTTGTTGATGTTGGGTTGTTGGCACGCTGGTTGGAGCGATATTTGCGCTTTTCGTCGGTTCAATCAGTCCGTGATGGGGATGCCTATGCTGCTTGATCGGGATGTGGATTTCATGACAGCGATGCTGCGCTCCATTGCAGCAGTGCAGGACGTGCGCCAGTCGTCTACATTTTGTGGGGGATCCTCGTTGGCAACCATCCCGCCCTGGTGGCGATGTTGCCTGCGTTTCTCGGCGGTTGTTTGTGGCCATGCCGGTGCTGGGGCACGTCGACATGGCACTTGTACCTCGCTGTTCTGATTGATCTGGTTCCGGGCTGCTCACAATGTGGTTGGATCAATGCAGCGGGTCTTGGGTCGAGAGAACCACCGCTTGCGTCGGGCGGGGATCGCCGCAGGCATGTCGCGTAATGTAACGCAGCCACTGCGGGTGGCCACCATCATGGATTGTGCATAGATACTTAACATATCGCTTCCTTTTTCGCGTTGACTTCGTGCATATCAATATGGACGAATGTCAGAAAAAGCCGAGTCATCGAATTTCAACTTATGTAAGCCGGGGTTTAACATGAACTGGCGCAGCCTGCCGCCTCTTTCCGCGCTGAGGGCTTTTGCCGCCTTCGCCCAGACCCGCAATGTCGTGGCGGCGGGAGAGGCGCTGGGTGTCAGTCACGCGGCAATCAGCCAGCAGTTGCGCGCGCTTGAGCAGCAGATGGAGGTGGCCTTGCTGGACCGCAGGGGACGCGCGCTGGCGTTGACCGGCGCGGGAGAACGGCTGGCCCAGACTTTGGAGCAGAGTTTTTCACAGATGATCGAGACGGTGGAGGAGATCACCGGCCAGCAGGAATCCCGCCCGCTGCACATCTCTGTCACGCCGAGTTTTGCCGCGTCCTGGCTGATGCCGCGCCTGCCGACCTTTCGTGCGGCCCACCCGGAGGTTGGTCTGATGATCGACCCTTCCCCGGCTGTCGTCTCGCTTGAGACTGGCGGCATCGACCTTGCGGTGCGCTATGGCACCGGGCCCTGGCCCGGCGTCGATTCCGAAATGCTGTTGCGGTCGCCTTTGGTGGTGGTGGCGGCACCGTCGCTGGTGGGCCACGACCCGTTTGACTCACTGAACCAGCTTTCGGCCTTCCCCTGGCTGGAGGAGTTCGGCACGTCGGAATCGACAAACTGGCTGCGCCGGTTCGGGGTGCCGCGGGCCAAGCTGGGGATGGTGCAGGTGCCGGGCAACCTGATGCTGGACGGGGCGCGGGACGGGCACGGTGTCGCCGTGACGGTGAGGGAGTTCGTGGCGCGCGACATTGATGCAGGGCGGCTGCGCGAGCTGTACGTGGAGGAGACAGGGGATGCGGGTTACCACATCGTCACGCGGCGCGGGGTGGTGCCGCGCACATGGGTCAAGGCTTTCGTAAGCTGGATGCGGCGCGAGGCGCGAGCGGGGCTTAGCCGGGACCAATCATGAAGCAACTGACGTTGCGTGCCGCGAGCCTGCGACAGGCCAGATCGGCGGTTTCGCGGCTCATCCCGAGAAAGTTTGCATCAAACCCCTGCGGGCGGCGGACAACCTTGCGCAGCGTGCCGTCCAGCGTTTCCATCTCTGCCAGCGCGGTCTTCAGCAAGACTTTCTCGGCGGCATATTGGGAGGGATAGCGGCCCACGTTCACCCCCCAATGACGTCCGCCGGAGGTCGAGACGCGGGTGACGATCTCTTGCTCGACCACGGTTTTCTTGCGTTTCACGGTGGTCTTGGGGCGTGTTGTGGGCCGGACGGAGGTACCGGCGGCGGCGAGGGTGACATTGGGCTGCGCTGCCGGTTTCGCGACAGGCGCCGGCGTCTTGACGGCTTCTTTCAATGCGGCGGTGATGTCTGCGTTGGTCACGGGTTGATCGGGCGGCGGCGCTTCGGCGACCAGGACGGGGGCTTCCGACGTCGGACGCAGCTGCGGGCGCTTCGATGTCTTCACAGCGCCGACAAGGCGGATCGTCTTGCCAGCGCCCCCTGCGACGGAGCCGGGGTTCGCGCCGGATTCTGCGGGTGCGGTTTCCACATCTGCAAAGACAGGTGTGTCGGGTTTGCGCAAGGGCGCGTTCGACGGGGCCCGGCGAAAGCCCAGGTCCATCAGTTCGGCGACCTTTGCGTTGCGCGAGGTGGTGGACTTGCCGCCGAAGACCGTCACGATGATGCGTTCGTTGCCCCGTTGGGCCGAGGCCGTCAGGTTGAAACCCGCAGCGCGGGTGTAGCCTGTCTTGATCCCGTCGGCCCCTTTGTAGGAGCTGAGAAACCGCCGGTTTGTGTGGCTGACCTGTCCGACGCCCGCATCGGCGGTGACGCGGGAGAAGAGATTGTAGTATTCAGGGAAGTCGTAAAGGAGATGCCGGCCCATGATGGTCATGTCGCGGGCGGTGGACAGGTGGCCCGCTTCGGTCAGGCCGTGCATGTTCTTGAAGGTCGTGTTGGTCATGCCAAGCGCCTTGGCCGTGCTGTTCATGCGCCGTGCGAACCGCGCCTCATCGCCCGAGATCGCCTCGCCGATGGCGGTGGCGGCGTCGTTGGCGGATTTGACCGCCGCGCCGCGGATCAGGTATCGCAGGGCAATGCTTTGTCCTGCCCGCAGCCCCAGTTTGCTGGGCGGTTCGGCGGCGGCTTTCTTGGAAATCGTGACCTTGCTGTCGAGCGATATTTCGCCCCGACGGATCGCATCGAACGCGATGTAGAGGGTCATCATCTTGGTCAGGGAGGCCGGATGCAGCCGGGTGTTGGCGTTCTGCTCGTGCAGCACCTTGCCGGTCCGCGCGTCGATCACATAGGCCGCATATGGGGCTGACATCGCGCTGATCGGCACGATTACCAAAAGCCAAATTGCCGCTATGAAAAACAACCCGAAACGGGCCGACGGAACGCGTCGCGCCTTCATGATAACCTGCCTTTTTTCTGCCTCAGGACCGCCGATTGTTCGACTGGTCATATTTTTATGCCTTCAGGCTAGCATAGGTGTGATTTTCGATAAACCCTTTGAATCGAGGGAATTAGAGAAATTATCAGGCGGTTCTGTTCTAGATTTGGGGGATGGACTGCACCGTGCCACTACACCAGGGAATGTGGCAGCTTTGTGGCAGCATAAGGGCGGGTTTGCCCAGATTCCTTTTGCGGGATTCCGGGGGGAGGAAAGGTCGTCTAGCGGCCGCAGAGCCTTTCGATGAGGTCCGGCAGGTCGGACAGCGCGGAAAGCTCTGCAAAGCGCGGGGAGCCGGTGGGCGGTCTGGCGTGCTCCAGCTGCCAGGTCAGCGCATGGGGCAGGTGGACGCCCCAGCCGCCCGCGTCGATCATCGGGATCACGTCAGAGGCGAGCGAGTTTCCCGCCATCAGCCCCTGGTCCGCGCCGGTGCCATGACGGGCAAAGATGGCGGCGTAGGTGGCGGGGGTCTTGTCCGACACGATCTCGATGGCGTCGAAGTGATCGCGCAGCCCGGATTGGGCCAGTTTGCGCTCTTGATCCAGCAGATCGCCCTTGGTGATCAGGATCAATCTGAACATATCCTTCAGCGTTTCGAGCGTCTCTTCCACCCTTGGCAAAAGCTCGATCGGGTGGGACAGCATATCGCGGCCGGCCCCGAGGATTTCGGAGATCACCTCTGCGGGGACGACGACCGTCCGTCACCTCGATCGCGGTTTCGATCATGGACAGGGTGAAGCCCTTGATTCCAAAGCCGTAATGCGGCAGGTTGCGCCGTTCTGCGGCCAGCAGGCGGGCCATCAGATGGTCCTTGTCGGTATGGTCGCGCAGCAGGTCGGCAAAGTGGTCCTGGGTCAGCGCGAAGAAGCGTTCGTTCTGCCAGAGCGTGTCGTCGGCATCGAGGCCGATGGCCGTGAGTGTTAAGCTCATTTTCGGCATCCCTCTTTTCTAAATCGCCTTGGAGGTTATATAACGCGTCTCACGACTCACAATCCTTCACACCAACCCATCGGAGCCGTCATGCGCTTTGACCCCATCATGATGGCAGACCGGTCCGACGACGACAGCGACACCGGCCTGCTGACAAAAACAAAGCCCAAGACCAAACGGCCGCCTTTGTACAAGGTGATGTTGCTGAACGATGATTTTACCCCCATGGAATTTGTCGTGCATGTGCTGGAGCGGTTCTTTGGCCTGAACCATGCACAGGCGTTCGAGATCATGCTGACCGTTCACAAGAAGGGTCTGGCCGTGGTGGGCGTGTTCAGCCACGAGATCGCCGAAACAAAGGTGGCACAGGTGATGGACTTTGCCCGCAGGCACCAGCACCCGCTGCAATGCACCATGGAAAAAGAAGAATAGTGCGTGATTGACGCCCGCCTGCAGGTTGCCCTGAACGGTGGCGGACTCGAGTTGCCGGAAGAAGGCCGCATCGCGGTGTTCCAGCCGCCCATCGACGCCGATCTGCGCGGCATCGTCCCGGACCGTTGCGATATCATCCATGATTTCAAGCCCTTCCACGAGGCCTGGGCCGGGCGCGGGTATGATGCGCTGGTAGAGCCGTCCGGCCCCTATGCCGCTGCGGTCGTCTGCCTGCCGCGCGCCAAGGCCGAAGCGCGGCACATGATCGCGCGGGCCTCTGCGGTCACGAACGGGTTGGTTGTGATCGACGGGCAAAAGACCGACGGTGTGGATTCCATTCTCAAGGCGATGCGTGGACGGGTGACTGTCCAGGGGCCGGTGTCCAAGGCGCATGGCAAGATGTTCTGGGTCTCGGAACAGGCGGCGGACTGCTTTGCCGACTGGAACCAGCCGCCCTCGCAGACCGACGGGGGGTTCTGGACGGCCCCCGGTGTGTTTTCGGCCGACGGGGTCGATCTGGCCTCGGCGCTGCTGGTGGACGCGCTGCCGGATCACATGAGCGGTGAAGTGGCGGACATGGGCGCGGGCTGGGGGTTTCTGGCGGCCCATGTGCTGACGCGGCCCGACGTGACCAAGGTGCATCTGGTCGAAGCGGGGCATCTGGCGCTGGAATGCGCCAAACGCAACGTCACCGACCCCCGCGCGCGGTTTCATTGGGAAGATGCGTCGCAGTGGGTGCCACCGGGCAGACTGGACTGTATCGTGATGAACCCGCCTTTTCACACGGGCCGCGCGGCTGAGCCGCAGATCGGGCAGGCCTTTGTTGCCGCAGCGGCGCAGTTGCTGTCAGGTCAGGGGGACTTGTGGATGGTGGCCAACCGCCATCTGCCCTATGAGGCGGAACTGAAAAAGCGCTTTGCGCAGGTGTCGGAGATCGGCGGGGATGCGCGGTTCAAGCTGTTCCATGCAACACGTCCCGTCGCGCACCCGTCGCCGACCCTGACGCGCTGCCAGACAAGAAGGATCAACCGCAATGTCATTTTCGGTAAAAGGCAAGACAGCCATCGTGACGGGCGCGGCCAACGGCATCGGACTGGCCATCGCACGGCATCTGGCCGACCGGGGTGCCAACGTCATGTGCGCCGATTCGAACGAGAAGAAGCTGGTCGAGGAATTGGGCGATGCGCCCGAAGACGGCAACCTGAACATCTTTGCGGGCGATCTGCGCCAGCGGCTGACCATCGCCAACCTTGTCTCCGCGACCATCGACGCCTTCGATCAGGTCGATATCCTGGTGAACGCCTCGCGCCAGATGATGCTGACCGAGGCGTTGGATGTCGAAGACACCACGGTGCAGGATCTGCTGGACCAGAACCTGATGACGGCGCTTCAGCTGTCGCAGTACGTTGCCAAGCGCATGATCAAGCAGGCCGAAGAACAGGAAGAGGGTCAGGTCGGTTCGATCATCAACCTCAGTTCCATTGCGGCGTCACAGACGCGGCCGGAAATCATGGGCTATTCCATCGCCGCCGCCGCCGTGCAGCAGATGACGCGGTCGATGGCGCTGGTGCTGGCGCCGCACCGGATCAGGGTGAACGCGATTTCTTTCGGGTCCGTGATGAGCGGTTCGCTCCGGGCATCGGTGGCCGAAAACCGCGAGTGGCGCGATGACATCCGTGACCATACGCCCTTGGGCCGCATCGCGGCGCCGACAGAGCTGTGCGAGGCGGTTCAGTTTCTGGCCGCCGAAAGCTCCGGTTTCATGACCGGTGAGGTGATGGTTCTGGACGGTGGGCGCAGCCTGCTTGATGCGGTGCGCGCGCCGGCGCATTGATCACGCGCCGTCGGCCGCGCTGCGCGGCACGAGCCTTGTTGCCAGCCAGCAGGCCAGTGCAAAGACCGCCACACCGCCGATCATGTCGCTGACATGGTGCCCGCCGTGCGACAGGATTGCGGGCAGCATGGCACCATTCAGCACCATCAGCGGCCAGAAGGCCCAGGTCCCCCGGACAAAGGCCACCGCAAGGCAGACCATGACGGTATGGTAGGAGGGGAAGGCGATTGTCCCCATGATGATCTGGGGCGTGATGATCGGGTTGCCTGTTTCTGCCATCTGCATCAGGCGGTTGCCTGCGACCTCACCGTGAACGAGCCCCAGCGCCGCTTCGACATGATCGGGCAGGGTGATGTAGGCCGAAGGGCCAATGCTGGGCCAGGCCCACCAGAGGGCCACGGCGATCAGCAGCGACAGGATCCCGGTGATCAGCACGCGGTGCAGGTCGGTGATGCGGCCCAGAAAGCCCAGCAGGAAAAGCACCGCAAAGAGCTGCATCAAGGACGTGCCATAGACCCAACCCAGCGCCTTGCCCAAGACGGGATAGGCCGCCAGAGCCCCCGTGAAAGCGGCCCAGTCGTAGCCGAAGAGCAGTGCATCCAACTGCATCAGTTGGGGGTCGATCATCGGTGTCTGAAACGGGAACCTCAGATAGATCAGGATCGTGATCACACCGGAAAAGCCGATATAGACACCGGCCCCGATGGCGGCCATGGCCGCGCGGGGCATGTTCTTGCGCTGGCGGACATAGATACCCAGCAGGATCAGCCCGATGGCCGGCGCAAAGGAGATCAGAAAGGCGTCCCAGGCCACACGTTGGTTGAACAGATGCGACAGCACATAGGCCAGGATGCCGATGCATCCGGTCAGCAGGATCATCAACTGCTCGGCGGGGTAGAGCCCTTGGAGCATGCCCCGAGACCCGGCCAGCGTTGCGGGAGCGGCGATAAACTGCGGTGTGGTATCTGTCGGCATAAGATGTCTCTCAACGGTCCGCTTGGGTGCGCGCAGTGGACAGATGCCGTGTGTTTCAGGCCATATTTGGGCGCAGGAAGGGCAATTGAGAGAACGGCGGGCTGGGTGATGACACGGACGCGGTGTGCGGCATCCGGTTTTGTGCTTGACGGCACCGGGGTGCTGGCATACTTCACGCGCCGATGGCGTTATAGCTCAGTTGGTTAGAGCGAACGACTCATAATCGTTAGGTCCCTGGTTCAAATCCAGGTAACGCCACCATTTCGGCCTGATTTTCGATCGCTGGGGAAGGCTTTGCACGATAGTGCATGTCGCGCCCCGATTCATTTCGCGCAGCGTTCTTGCAGAAGAGCGGATATGGCGGGTCAACCGACTGAATATGCAGATTTTTCAACCTGTGATTTAGGGTGCCGCACAATTGCCAAATGATAAGTGACAAGGGCCGGAGCATCGCATAGCGTATGGCACGATATGCAGGTACTGCGATGTTCGGGAGGAGAATCTGAACCGTCAGCCGGACCGCCTGGCATCACCGCCGGGCCGGGCTGTGCTCTGGACAGATCGACACCCGCATGATGCAGGTGGCGAAACGAACGCCCGCTGGCGATGCATATCCGATGACATTCCGGACTGCCCGATACAAGGGTGGCCATTACGATAAACAAGGGAGAAGACGATGATTTTACGCAGAACGATGATGGGCATGGCCGGTGCCGCGATGGCCGCCCTGATGGCGACGTCCGCAATGGCGCAGGACGTCACGCTTCGGATGCACCAGTTCCTGCCACCGCAGGCCAACGTGCCAAAGCTGGTGCTGGATGTCTGGGCCGACAACGTCGAAAAGGACAGCGAAGGCCGCATCAAGGTGGAACGCTATCCCTCCATGCAGTTGGGCGGCACCCCACCCGAGCTGATGGACCAGGCGATTGACGGCGTTGCCGATATCGTCTGGACCGTGGTCGGCTATACGCCCGGTCGCTATCCGTCGACGGAAGTGTTCGAGCTGCCGTTCATCATGACGAACGCCCGTGCGGCATCTTCGGCCTATTGGCAGATGTTCGAAAAGCACATGAAAGATACCGAGTTTCAGGACGTGCATATCCTGGGCACATGGGTGCACGGCCCCGGCATGATCCACACCAACAAGGTGGTGACGACCCCGGCGGATATGGAAGGTCTGAAAATTCGCGGTGGTTCGCGCCTTGTGAACCAGCTTTTGGAAAAGACCGGTGCGACGCCGGTTGGTATGCCGGTTCCGGCGATCCCCGAAGGTCTGTCCAAGGGTGTGATCGACGGCACGACAATCCCGTGGGAAGTGACGACATCGCTCAAGGTGCCGGAGCTTGTCAGCAACCACACCGAGTTTGAGGGCAGCGCCCTTTATGTGCTGACCTTTGTTCTGGCGATGAACAAGGACCGCTACGAAAGCCTGCCTGACGATCTCAAGAAGGTCATCGACGACAATTCGGGCCTTGAGTTTTCGATCTTTGCGGGCGGCACACAGGCCGACAGCGATGGTCCCGCACGGCAGATCGCCGTGGACCGTGGCAACAACATCGTGACCGTGTCCGGTGACGACCTGCAGGCATGGCAGGACGTGGCGCAGCCGATCTATGACGAATGGGTCGCGGATATGCAGACCAAGGGCATCGACGGTCAGGCGCTGATCGACGAGGCGAAAGCACTGATGGAGGCTTACGACAAGTAAGCCGTTCGGACCTCGCATAGATCCGTGGCAACACCCGTTGCCACGGATCGGCTTTTGACCAACGAGAGTATCCCATGCACCGCATGATCCAGTCCCTCGCCCGTGTAACCGCTTTGGCCGGGGGCATTGTTCTGATCGGATTGATCGTCCTGACGACCCTGTCGATCATCGGGCGATCCGTGAACAAATTTTTCCACACGGATTTCTTCGACCAGACGCTGACGGGTCTGTCCCAGTGGGTGATCGACATCGGGGTCGGAGAGATCAACGGCAGCTACGAACTGCTCGAAGCCGGTGTCGCATTTGCGATATTCTCGTTCCTGCCGATCTGTCAGCTGTATGGAAGCCATGCGACGGTGGACGTCTTCACGTCCTTCCTGTCGCGGCGCAGCAACCGCTGGATCGTCGCCTTCTGGGAGGTCATTCTGGCCGCTGCAATCATTCTGATCGTGGCGCAACTGTACGGCGGGATGGAACGCTATATCCGCAACGGGCAGACGACGCTGTTCCTGCAATTCCCGGTCTGGTGGTCCTATGCGGCCAGCTTTGCCGCCGGTGTCGTGGCCTGTATCACGGCTGTCTATTGTGCATTCATTCGCATCACCGAGGCGGTGAAGGACGACAACATTCTGCCGTCCGAAGCCGGGGGGCATTGAGATGAGCACCCTCGAACTGGGCTTTTGGTCCTTTCCCGTCCTTTTGCTGATGGTGTTTCTGCGCGCGCCCATCGGCCTTGCGATGCTGCTTTGCGGGTTCGCCGGCTGGTATTTTGCAATGGGCGGCAACCCCACGCCGCTGCTCGCCAAGATGCGGTCAGAGACCTACACGACCTTTTCCAGCTATTCGCTGACGATCATTCCGCTGTTTCTGTTGATGGGGCAGTTCGCGACCCTTTCGGGGATGAGCCAGTCGCTTTTCAAGGCCGCCGAAGGATTTCTGGGCCACCGGCGCGGTGGCGTCGCGATGGCGGCTGTGGGCGCCTGCGCGGGTTTCGGGGCGATCTGCGGGTCGTCACTGGCGACGGCGGCAACGATGTCCAAGGTCGCCCTGCCGGAGTTGAAACGCTACGGCTATTCCGGTGGTTTCTCCACCGCGACACTGGCGGCGGGCGGCACTTTGGGCATCCTCATTCCGCCGTCCGTGATCCTTGTGATCTACGCGATCCTGACGGAGCAGAACATCGCCAAGCTGTTCCTTGCCGCCTTCATCCCCGGTATCCTTGCGGCGGTCGGCTACATCATCACCATCTCGATCTACGTTCGCCTGCATCCCGATGCGGCGGGCACCCGTGACGCGGTGCCCATGGGCGAGCGGTTCCGCGCGCTGGCCGAATGCTGGCCTGTGCTGACGATCTTCCTGATCGTGGTCGGCGGCATCTATGCGGGATGGTTCACCCCGACCGAAGGTTCGGCCATTGGTGCGGCGGGCACCGGGTTGGCGGCCCTTCTGTCAGGCAGCCTGAACTGGAAAGTGCTGGGCGAAAGCCTGCTGGGCACGGCGCGGACGACGGCGATGATCTTTTTCATCGTTCTGGGGGCGGGATTTTACAACGGGTTCCTCGCGCTGTCGGGCGTACCGCAATTCATGGCGGGCTGGGTGGTCGAGCAGGGCTACAGCCCATTGTTCGTGCTGACGGTCATTCTGGTGTTCTACGTGATCTTCGGCTGTCTGATGGACAGCCTGTCGATGATCCTGCTGACGGTCCCGATCTTCTTCCCGGTCATCATGGCGATGGATTTCGGGATGACACCGGAACATCTGGCGATCTGGTTCGGTATTCTGGTGCTGATCGTGGTCGAGGTGGGACTGATCACACCGCCGGTGGGGATGAACCTGTTCATCATCAACTCGATGGACCGCGAAACCCCGATGACCCAGACCTACCGGGCAGTGATGTATTTCGTGGGCTCCGACATCGTGCGGGTGATCATCCTTGTCGCCTTTCCCGCGATCACATTGTTCCTGCTGCCGGACTGACGCGGACAGTCAGTTTCGCCAAGTGGCACCCGCGATTGAGCAGTAAACTGCACAAAGCCTCCGATTTTGTTGCGTCAATGCGCCGCAGATGCACAATGTTGCTTAACGGAGGAGGGGCGAATGTTGTCAAAGACTGCCAATGCGGCGACTTATTTTGTGGATCGGCATCTGGATGAGGGGCGCGGCGGCAAGACTGCCTACATCGAGGTCGAGACGGGGCGGACGCTGAGCTATGAGGGGCTGTCCAGGGGGGCGGCACAGGTTGCCGGGGCGCTGGCCCGTGCGGGGATCAGACCAGAAGAACGCGCCGCAGTGCTGGTGCTGGACCAGATCGAATTCCCGCAGATCTTCTTTGGCGCGCTGAAGGCCGCGGTGGTGCCGGTGCCGCTGAACACGCTCTTGGCCACGCCGGTCTATGACGTGATCCTGCGCGACAGCAGGGCCGCGATCCTTTTTGTTTCCGCTCCGTTGTGGCCCGTGGTGGCCCCGGCGGTCGCCGATAACCCCTATATCCGGCAGGTGGTGATGATCGGCGAAGCGGCGGAGGGCACAACGCCTTTTGCGGATTTCATCGCTGATGCACCCCTGAAAGAAGCGGCCGAGGTCAGCTGCGACGAGGTGGCGTTCTGGCTTTACTCCTCCGGCTCCACCGGGCAGCCGAAGGGCGTCGCGCATATCCATTCCGCCTTGCAGGCGACATCGGACACCTATGGCGCGCAGGTGCTGGGCATCCGCGAGGACGACGTGGTGCTTTCCGCCGCCAAGTTCTTTTTCGCATATGGTCTGGGCAACGAGATGACTTTCCCGCTCTCGGTCGGCGCGACCGCCGTGCTTTTTACCGGCAGACCGACGCCTGCCGGAATGATCGCCACCATCGCCGAGCACAAACCGACGATCTTCTGCGGTGTGCCGACGCTGTACGCGGCCATGGTTGCCGAGATGGACAAGTCCGCTGCGCCCGAAGCACCGCTGCGGTTGTGCATCTCTGCCGGAGAGGCATTGCCGGAGGATGTGGGCAAACGCTGGGAAAAGCACACCGGGGTGGAGATTCTGGACGGGGTCGGTTCGACCGAAATGCTGCACATCTTCCTCAGCAACCGGGTGGGGGAAGTGGCCTACGGCACTTCCGGCGTTGCGGTGCCGGGGTATGCGCTGCGACTGGTGGACGAAAACGGGCAGGAGGTGGGTGCCGGAGAAGTGGGCGAGTTGCTGGTCAACGGGGCCTCGGCCGCGAATTGCTACTGGAACCAGCGCGACAAGTCACGCTCCACCTTTGAAGGGGTATGGACCCGGACGGGTGACAAATACGAGCGCCGCCCGGATGGCAGGCTGGTCTACTGCGGGCGCACTGACGATATGTTCAAGGTCTCGGGCATCTGGCTGTCTCCGTTCGAGGTGGAGGGCGCGTTGGTGGATCATCCGCAGGTGCTGGAGGCCGCAGTGGTCGCACACCGCGACGAGGATGGGTTGGAAAAGCCCAAGGCCTTTGTCGTGCTGCAATCGGGAGAGGGCGATCAGGCGCTGCGCGATGCGTTGAAGGAGCATGTAAAGGCCAAGATCGGGCTGTGGAAATATCCCCGGTGGATCGAGGTGGTCGATGAATTGCCCAAGACGGCAACCGGCAAGATCCAACGCTTCAAGCTGCGCGAGGTCGGGTGATGGGGGTGTCCTGGACCGCCGAACCGGAAAGCCGGATGACCGTGAACGGTGCTGCGCTGGAATACGCATGTTGGGGACCGCCGCCCGGCGATGCGCCGACACTGGTGCTGCTGCACGAGGGCCTTGGGTCTGTCGCGCAGTGGAAAACGGTGCCGGAGGCGTTGGCCAATCAGACGGGCATGGGCGTCTTTGCCTATTCCCGCGCGGGGTACGGCGCGTCCGATCCGGTGCGCTTTGCCACGTCCGCTCGACTATATGACCCGCGAGGCGGAGGACACTTTGGGCGCGGTTCTGGATGCGGCGGGCATCGAACAGGCGGTGCTGATGGGACATTCCGACGGGGCGACCATCGCCACGATCTATGGCGGATCGGTGTCCGACATGCGGGTGCGCGGGCTGGTGTTGCTGGCCCCGCATTTCTTTACCGAACCGCAGGGCCTTGCCGCGATCCGTGCGGCAGGCGACGGCTTTCGAGACCGGGGATCTGCGCGACCGGTTGGGCAGATACCACGCAAACGTGGATGTGGCGTTCAAGGGCTGGCACGACGCCTGGACCGATCCGGGCTTTGCCGCGTGGAACGTGGCGGATGCCATCGACCATCTGCGCATCCCGGTGCTGGCGATACAGGGCCGGGACGACCCCTACGGCACGCTGGCACAGATCGCGGAAGTCGAGGAGCGCATGTATGCGCCGGTCGAGACATTGATCCTGGACGGCACGGGCCACGCGCCGCATCTGGAAAAGCGGGAAGAGACCTTGGCCGCCGTCGCGGAATTCTGCGCCCGCCTGCTGCGGCTGGAGCGGGAAGAGGTCTCGATTGCCTGATCTTCCGGGCGACATTCCGATGCCGCCCCACGCCTATATCCCCGGCCGGACCGCCCGCCATCCGGAGAATTGGTTCGATCCCATCAAGGCCAGCGTCGGTCCCGACACCCCTTTGGCGAAGATGCACAATACTGCCGCTTTTCAGGCCGGGATGGGGTACCTTCAGGCTGGGTTCTTCTGGGAGTGTCACGAGGTTCTGGAAGCGGTCTGGATGCAGACCCCGGCAGGATCGCCGGAACGCGAAATGGTGCAGGCGATCATCCAGCTTGCGAACGGTCGGCTGAAACTGCGTATGCAGCGCCCCAAGGCCGCCCGCCGCCTGTGCGGCATGGTGCGGGGGCATCTGGAGCGGTGCCCGAAGGACCGGGTGATTCTCGGCCTGACTGTCGACGAGGTGGCAGGCTGGCTGGATGCCTTCGACGCGTCCTTCTGATGCCGTTTATTGCATTATGATGCATAAATCTGACCTCATTCGACGCTTCGCTTGCATTAAGGTGCCGCGATAGGAACTATAGTACCCAACAACGCATCGCATCGGAGGACCCTGCAATGACCAAAGTGATCGACTTTCAGACCGATCCATCGAAATACCGTCATTGGAAGGTCGACTACGACGGCCCTATCGCCTGGCTTTCGATGGATGTGGACGAGAAGGGCGGATTGTTCGACGGCTACGAGTTGAAGCTGAACAGCTATGACCTGGGCGTCGATATCGAACTTGCAGACGTGGTTCAGCGGATGCGCTTTGAACACCCCGAGGTGAAGGTCGTTGTCATGCGGTCGGCCAAGGACAAGGTGTTCTGCGCCGGGGCCAACATCCGGATGCTGGGCGGCGCTGCGCACAGTCACAAGGTCAACTTCTGCAAGTTCACCAACGAGACGCGCAATACCTACGAGGCGGCGTTGGCCGACAGCGGCCAGAACTACATCTGCGCGATCAAGGGGGCCTGTGCGGGCGGCGGGTATGAACTGGCGCTGGCCTGCAACCATCTGATGCTGACGGATGATTCGACATCATCCGTGGCGCTTCCCGAAGTGCCTTTGCTGGCGGTGCTGCCGGGTACGGGTGGCCTGACCCGCGTGACCGACAAGCGCAAGGTGCGCCGCGACCTGGCGGATGTTTTCTGTTCCATCGAGGAAGGGGTGAAGGGCAAGCGCGCGGTCGAATGGCGGCTGGTCGACGAGGTTTTCCCGAATTCCAGCTTTGACGAGAAGGTGGCGGAACGGGCAAAGGAACTGGCGGAAAGCTCAGCCAAGGCGGACGTCGCCAAGGGCATCCAGCTGACCCCGATCACCCGCAGCTTTGCGGACGACGGCGTCAGCTATTCCACTGTCGAAGTGGCGTTTCACCGCAAGGAGATGCGGGCGACCGTCACGATCAAGGGGCCGGAGGGGGATGCCCCGGCAGACATGGACGCGCTGACCGCCGAGGGGGCGGAGGCCTGGATCCTGCGCTGTGCGCGCGAGTTGGACGACGCGATCCTGCACCTGCGCAACAACGAAAAGGAAATGGGCCTGATCGAGTTTCAGACGCAGGGTGATCCCGAATTGGTCATCGCGCATGAGGCGCTGCTTTTGCAGAACAAGGATCACTGGCTCGCCAACGAGGTGGTGCAATACTGGAAGCGCCTGCTCAAGCGGATCGACATGACATCGCGCAGCCTTGTGGCGATCGTGGAGCACGGATCGTGTTTTGCCGGACCGCTGGCGGAATTGCTGTGGTCGGTCGACCGGAGCTACATGATGTTGGAAGAATTCGACGGCGACAACCGCCATCTGGCCACGGTCACGTTGAGCGATGGCAACTTCGGCCACTACCCGATGAGCAATGACCTGACGCGGTTGGAAACGCGGTTCCTTGGCACGCCGGAACAGGTTGAGAAGCTGAAGTCATCCATCGGAGAGCCGTTGGAGGCGGATGCGGCGGAAGAGCTGGGCCTGATCACCTATGCCTATGACGACATCGACTGGGAAGACGAAGTGCGCCTGTTCATGGAAGAACGCGCCAGCTTCAGCCCGGATGCGATGACCGGGATGGAGGCGAACCTGCGCTTTGCCGGACCGGAAACGATGGAAACCCGCATATTCGGACGTTTGACCGCATGGCAAAACTGGATCTTCCAGCGTCCAAATGCGGTGGGAGAAGAAGGTGCGCTGCAACGCTACGGCACGGGCGTGCGCGGCAAATACAACATGGAACGTGTGTGACGAGGCGTGGTGCGCATGAAACGCGCACCCTGCGCCTGACAGGGCGACAACAATTGTGACCAACCGTAGGGTGTGCATTCATGCGCACCGATTTGGAGGAAGAAGATGCTCGATCTGATCAACGTAAGCTACGACACGCAAATCCCCAACAACGTGGGGCTTTCCGAGGACAAGAAGGTTCTGAAAGCGCTGGAAAAATGGCACCCCGGTTACATCAACTGGTGGAACGACCTGATCCCGCAGAACTTTCAGGACTCGATGGTCTATCTGCGCACCGCCGTCAGCGTGGACCCCAAGGGCTGGGCCAAGTTCGACTACGTCAAGATGCCCGAATACCGCTGGGGCGTTCTGCTGGCACCGGCAGTCGAGGACCGCAAGATCCCGATGGGCGAGCATTATGGCGAGCCTGCATGGCAGGAAGTGCCGGGGGAATACCGCAACATGCTCAAGCGGCTGATCGTCATTCAGGGCGATACGGAGCCGGGTTCGGTCGAGCAGCAGCGGTTCCTGGGTCTGACGGCGCCGTCGCTTTATGACATGCGCAACCTGTTTCAGGTCAACGTCGAGGAAGGCCGCCACCTTTGGGCGATGGTCTATCTGCTGCAAAAGTACTTTGGCCGGGATGGTCGCGAAGAGGCGAACGACCTGCTGGTCCGGTCCTCGGGTGACGAAGACGCGCCGCGGATGCTGGGTGCCTTCAACGAGGAAACGCCAGATTGGCTGTCGTTCTTCATGTTCACCTATTTCACCGACCGCGACGGCAAGATGCAGCTGGAAAGCCTGGCGCAGTCCGGCTTCGATCCGCTGTCGCGGACCTGCCGCTTCATGCTGACCGAAGAAGCGCACCATATGTTCGTGGGTGAAACCGGCGTGGGACGCACCATTCAGGCGACGCTTGAGGCGATGAACAAGCACGGCATCACCGACCCCTACGACATCAACAAGATCCGCGATCTGGGTGTGATCGACCTGCCGACAATCCAGAAAAAGCTGAACCTGCATTACACGCTGTCGCTTGATCTGTTCGGACAGGAGGTGTCGACCAACGCGGCCAATGCCTTCAACTACGGGATCAAGGGCCGCTACATGGAGCAGCGGATCGACGATGATCACCAGCTGAAGAACGACACCTATGCCGTGACCTCGATCAAGGATGGCAAGATCGTCACCGAAGACGTGCCTGCCCTGACCGCGATCAACATGCGCCTGCGCGATGATTATGTCCGCGATGCCGCCGGTGGCGTGGGCCGCTGGAACAAGCAGATCCAGAAGTCCGGTATCGAGTTCGAGCTGAAGCTGCCGCATGAAGGGTTCCACCGTCAGATCGGTGTGTTCAGCACCGTCGCCGTAGACCCCGATGGCAACATCATCAGCGCGGATGAATGGCACAAGCGCCGGGACGAATGGCTGCCGACAAAGGCCGATGGCGACTATATCCAGTCGCTGATGGTGCCGTGCTATGAGCCGGGCAAGTATGCCTCGTGGATTGCGGCGCCCAAGGTCGGGATCGACAACAAGCCGGGCGATTTCGAATACGTCAAACTGCACATGGCCTGAGCCAAACCGCCCCTGCCCGCCTCGCCACGGGCGGGGGCATTGTCCACCGATCTACAGGAGCCTTCCCATGTACTCGAAACGCACCGTCGGATACGCACCGCGCACACAGGCGCTGGCCGCCGATCTGGACCATTTGCAAGGCCCCTGTGTGGGATGCGCCGGATGTCAGGGTATCTGTCAGGCCCTTTTTGATGCCATACTCCTCCCGGACCTGATCCTGAGAGACCGCCACCCATGAACAAACCCGTCAAGCAACATCTGATCGACCCCGAAATCTGCATCCGCTGCTATACCTGCGAGATGACCTGTCCGATCGGCGCGATCGAGCATGACGACAACAATGTCGTGGTGAACGCGGACATCTGCAACTTCTGCATGGATTGCATTCCAGTGTGTCCTACGGGATCCATCGACGAATGGCGCGTGGTGCAGACACCCTATACGCTGGAACAGCAGTACGAGATGGACGAACTGCCCGAGCAGGAAGACATCGAAGCAGCCCCGGCCAGCGACGACGAAGAAGCGGTCGATCCGGTGGCGGCCTTGCTGGCAGAGGCGCACAAGGGCGCGGGAGGCAAGGCCAAGGCACCGCTGTCGGCCGGCAAGCCGACCGTGAATATGTACAACCTCGGCAAACCGGCCAGGATGACGGTGCAGGGGAACTATCCGCTGACCAAAGACCCCGACCATGACGTGCGCCACATCATCCTCGACCCCGGCGCGTTGCCGTTTCCGGTGCTGGAGGGGCAATCCGTGGGGATCATCCCACCCGGCACCGATGCTGACGGAAACCCGCATCTGCCCCGGCTTTATTCCATCTCCAGCCCCCGTGACGGGGAGCGCGCGGGCTATCACAACATTTCGCTGACCGTGAAACGCGAGGACAAGGGGCTGGCGTCGAATTTCCTGTGCGATCTCAAGCAGGGTGCAACGGTCGATGTAACCGGCCCCTTCGGCGCGACGTTCCTGATGCCGTCCACACAGGATGCGCATTTGCTGCTCATCTGCACGGGCACCGGGTCGGCCCCGATGCGGGCCTTCACCATGCAGCGTCAGCGCAGCGGCGCGACGGGGGGCATGACCATGTTCTTTGGTGCCCGCACGCCTGAAAGCCTGCCCTACTTCGGACCGCTCAAGAAGGTGCCGGAGAGCCTGCTGAAACAGCATCTGGTGTTCAGCCGCATGCCTGATGCGGAAAAGGAATATGTGCAGGACCGGATGATCGCGGAACAGGAAAGCATCGCGGAGCTGTTGCAGGACGACAGAACCCACATCTACATCTGCGGTCTGCGCGGGATGGAGGAAGGCGTGGAAAAGGCCATGACCTCCATCGCGGAAAGCTTTGGCCAGCAATGGAAGACCCTGCGCGATGCCATGCGCGAGGATGGCCGCTATCATGTGGAAACCTACTGAATGGCAGCGCCTTTCGTGCATCCTGTCAACGTGACATGGGGCGATTGCGACCCCGCGCGGATTGCCTATACCGCGCGACTGCCTGCCTTTTCGCTTGAAGCGATCAATGCATGGTGGGAGGCCCATCTTGACGGGGACGGTTGGTTTCAGATGGAAATCGACCGCAACGTCGGCACACCCTTCGTCAAGCTGGAGATGGAGTTTCACAGCCCCGTCACACCGCGCCATATGTTGATGTGCGAGACCTTTCCGACGCGGCTGGGCAACAAGTCGATCAGTTTTGCGGTCAAGGGGCGGCAGAACGATGTGCTGTGTTTCGACGGCGCGTTCACCTGCGTCTTTACCGTCGCGGACCAGTTCAAGAGCCGTGAAGTCCCGGCAGAGATGCGGGCCGTGATCGAACCGCTTGTTCGCGCGACCTGAGCGGCGTGGTGTGACAGGAACGGGAAAAGTGAGGTGACCGTGACGCTTGATCAGACACAGGCAACCAGCGACGACACCGGCGCCCGGCTGATCAGACGTCTGGCCGCCCGCGTGTCCGAGGCGCGGCGGTTGCGGGGGCTGCCCCGCCGTGTCTTGTCGGAAATGTCCGGTGTCTCGCCCCGCTATCTGGCGCAGTTGGAGGCGGGGGAGGGGAATATCTCTGTCCTTTTGCTGCAACGGATCGCCGACGCGCTTGATCTGCGGATCGAGGCGCTGCTGGCCGAGGATATTCCCCTGGACCATGATGTGCAGCGGGTGGCGGCCCTGTTCCGTCAGGCACCGCCTGCGGTTCAACAGGATGTGCGCGGGATGCTGGCGCAACAGAACCCGGCGGTCATGCGGTCGGGACGCATTTGCCTGATCGGCCTGCGCGGGGCGGGCAAATCCACGCTGGGCCAGATGGCGGGTGCGGCGCTTGATATCCCGTTCGTCGAACTGAACCGCGAGATCGAGGATGCCGCAGGGATGCCGTTGACCGAGGTGATGGCGTTCTACGGCGAGCCGGGCTATCGCCAGATGGAAGCCGAGGCGCTGGAGCGCGTGTCGACACGGCATGACCGCGTCGTTCTGGCGGTCGCGGGCGGTATCGTGACGGAACAGAAAACCTATGCGCATCTGCTGCAACGGTTTCACACGGTCTGGATCAAGACCAGTCCGGCCGAGCATATGCAGCGCGTCCGGGGACAAGGCGATTATCGCCCGATGCAGGGCAACCCGGCCGCGATGGCGCAGCTCAAGGAGTTGCTGAAGGCGCGGACACCGCTTTATGCGCAGGCCGAGGCACAGGTGAACACCGCCAACCGCGCGGTGCGGTCGTCGTTCAACGATCTGATGGCGGTGGTGGCCAAACACCGCTTTCTGGATGCCGCGTCACATGACCGACGCTGAGGCGCAGGTGCTGTTGCAGGATGCGTTCTGGCTGTGCGGCGAAGACCTGATGTACCACCACACCAACCCCTGGGAACTGGACGAGGCGCTGTGCACCTGGGGTTATGGGATCGGCCCTTGCGAGGCGCAGGATCTGGTGGGGCTGGACCGTGTGCTTGCCCGCCAGCCGCAGCGTCCCGTGCCGATCCTGCCACGCATGGTTGCCGAAGGACGCATGGGCAAGGGTGGCGGTGTCGGATATTACCGCTATCCCGGCGGGGGCGGTGCGGTGATTGATCCGCTGATCGAAGACCTCATTCTGGAAGAAGCCTGGTTTGGCAAGGTGACGCGGTCCGAGAGAGCGGACGCCGATCTGGTGGCTGCAATGCACGCGGCGCTTCGCGGTGCGTGTGACCGGCTGATGCGCGGGGGCATGGCAGCATCCGAATTGTCGGGGGTTCTGAAGGCCAGCGTGGATTTCCCGGCTGACCGGCTGGACGACCTGCTGGAGGGCTGAGAGACAGCCCGTTGCCCTGCGCGCACAAAAAAGGGCCGCGACATGCGCGGCCCTTTGGGGGTTTGGATTGATCGTCCGGGTTCAGGTCCAGGCCATCCGGGCGGGGTGGTATTCGAACCCGATGTGGTGCGCCGCGCCAACCAGACCTTCCTTGGTGTGGTTATACAGCGAACGCCAGTAGGGCTGGATCGTGACGCCTTCTTCCTGGATCATCGCTTCACCCTTGGCCATGACCGCGCGGCGCTTTTCAACGTCGGCGATGGACAGGGCTTCTGTCAGCAGGGCGTCGAATTCCGGGTTGGACCAGCCGAATTCGTTCCAGGCTTCGCCGGAACGGTAGGCCAGCGCCCAGATCTGCACGCCAAGCGGACGGGCGTTCCAGTTGGTCGAGGAGAAGGGATACTTCGTCCAGTCGTTCCAGAAGGTCGAACCGGGCAGGATCGTCCGCTTCACCTTGATACCCGCATCGCGCAACTGTGCCGCGACCGCATCGGTGGTGTCCTTGCGCCAGGCATCGTCGATGGAGAACAGCTCGTGCTCGTAATCGGCCATGCCCGCTTCTTCCATCAGCGCCTTGGCGGCGGCAGGATCGACCATGCGGGGTGGCAGTTCTGCGTATTCGGGGTGCATCGGGCCGACATGGTGGTTTTCGGCGACGATACCGCGTCCGGCATAACCGAGTTCGAGCAGCACTTCGTTGTCCACCGCCATGTTGATGGCCTGACGGACGCGCTTGTCCGCATAGGGCATCTTGCCATCGACTTCGGCAAGCTGGTTGGGACGGATGACGATTGTCGCCGCTGTCGCGATGGAGTTTTCGACCCAGCCGTCCAGCGTGGACATGATGTCGATGTATTCACCTTCCATGGAATAGAAGGCATCGACCTCATCGGCCTCTGCCGCCGCGATCCAGGCGGAGGGGTCGGTGCCGTAGTCGATGTATTCCAGACGGTCGATGTAGGGACCGCCGTAGACCTCTGTGCCCCACCATGTGTGATCGGGATTCTTGACCAACACGCCCTTGACGCCGACTTCGAGCGATTCAGGCAGGTAAGCGCCGGTGCCGATCGGGTTTTCGACCATGTTGTCGGCGTTGAAGGAGCTGTGGACGATGGCCGCAGGATAATCCGCCATGCCGGGGATCAAGGTGATGTCGGAGGCAGGCAGGTTCAGCTTGACCGTGTGGCTGTCCACAACCTCGATCGCGCCCTCGATGGCCTTGCCGCTGGCTTCGTCGATCAGCGTGGCGAAACGGCCTGCCATGGAGTTGCCTTCGAGCGACTTGTCGCACCAGCCTTCGATGTTGCGGGCGACATCCTCGGCGGTGAAGTCGTCACCGTTGTTCCACTTGACGCCCTGACGGACGTTCAGCGTGTATTCTGTCGCGTCGTCGTTGATTTCCCAGCTTTCCAGAAGGGCAGGGGTGAAGGTGCCGTCGTTCTCCCAGATCGCCAGATACTCGAGCCAGCCACGCGAGAAGTTCGCGATCTGTGACCAGTCGTAGGTGCGGGGATCCTTGAGGGCGCGGACTTCCATCTGCATCCGGACGGTGCCGCCTTCCTTGTGCGCTGCGGCCTGCGCGGGTGGGGTCATGCCGATCATCGCGTAGGCGGTTGCGGTCGTCGCGCCAAAGGCGCTGGCCAGTGCCAGAAACTCGCGGCGGTTGACCGGGTCTCTTTTCGCGGCTTCGGCTGAATCCAGAATGGACTGCGGCAGGGGCTTGCCCGTGCGTGTCAGAAATTTCATCATACTTCCTCTCTGTTGGGTGGCAGCATCTGTACTGCCGGCAGGTGATGCGGGTGTGCCGCTATTTTTTTAGGCTCCGTGCCGGAGCGTGGCACACAGTCAAACAGACTGCGACCAAAGGTCAAGCCTGTCGCCCGAAGTTGCACAGCAACGGTCCTGGCGGGAAAGCGGTGTTTCCGGTGTCCGTTCAGCGGGTTCATGTGATTTGATGCGAAGCGCGCGCCCTCTTGCGACGGCAATTCATGCGGACGCGCCGTTTAATCCTCGATCGGTGTCGGTTTGGGACAACCGCTGTCGTACAGTTGTCCGCTGGAACGGCGATGTGCCGCCATTGATTGCGCCCGAAGAAAAATCGAGAAATCTTGTTCTTTTGTGCTGCACGTCAGGCCGCAGCCCTGCAGGAGAGGCAGGGGCGGTCCGATTCTGCTAGACCGCCGCAGGTCGCGCAAAGGCGAAAGCGGCGGCCAGCCCCAGCACGCAGAGGGTCATGAAAGCGAGCCGCCGACGTTCCGCAGCGCGCGCCGGATCGCGCAGCCACAGACCCCATTCGCGCAGCGCCTCGACAGGGCCGGGCAGCGATTTGCCCGTGCGCTCCGCCGCGCGTGTGCGCAGCGCGAAGATCGTGCGGAACACCGAAAAGGTCCACATGGCAAAGACCACCGCCGCCATGAAGATGGAGAGCACCTGCACCGGCGTCAGCCCTGCAACTCGGACCACATCTCGAGATCGCGCTTGTCGGTCCAGATGCGCGGGTGGGCAATCCCGCGCGCTTCGTCATAGGCGCGTGCGACATTGAAGGGCAGACAGTGTTCGTAGATCGCATAGTCCTTGAACTTGGGGTCGCAGGAGGCGCGGACGGCATCCCATGCTTCCTTGAGACTGCCGCCACGGGCCGCGACCTTGGCTGCCGGGGCGTAGGTGCTGTTGACGAAGTCACGGGTGCTGTCGAGCGCCCGGGCCACTGCGTCCTTGCCGATCAGCGCCCCGCCGCGACCGGGCGCGATGGCGTCGACGTCATAGGCCTTGATCCTGTCCAAGGTGCCGCCCCAGTCGCCGAAATACCCGTCGCCGCAATAGCAGGCCGAGTGATCCTCGACGATGTCGCCGGTGAACATCACGTTCTCATCCGGCACATGGATGATCGCGTCGCCCGCCGTATGGGCGCGTCCGATGTGCCTGATGTCCACGCGGCGGTTGCCCAGATAGACGGTCATGCTGTCACTGAAGGTCGTGGTGGGCCAGGTCAGGCCGGGGATGCTTTCGTGGCCTTCGAACAGGCGCGGGAAGCGTTGGAATTCGCTGTCCCAGTCTTCCTGTCCGCGCTCGGCGACCATGCCGCGTGCGACATCGGACATGATGATCTGATCGGCACCGTAGGCGGAGGCACCCAGCACGCGGACGGCGTGATAATGGGTCAGCACCAGATGGGTGATCGGCTTGTCCGTCACCTCGCGGACCTTTTCGATGACCTTGCCTGCCAGTCGCGGGGTCGCCTGCGCCTCGACGATCATCACGCTGTCATCGCCGATGATCACGCCGGAGTTGGGATCGCCCTCGGCGGTGAAGGCCCAAAGGTCGCGGCCCACTTCGTCGAAGGTGATTTTCTTTTCGGTGAGGTCGCCCTGGGAGGCAAATGCTTTGGCCATTGGTACTTCTTTCGAGTTTATTGCGGGTGGAGAGGTGAGGATTGAGTTGTATTGGAAAGATGAAGCGGGGGTCAGGGAAAGGCGACTGCCGGGGTGATCCTGCCCGCGCAGGCACCGAAGCCGATGCGGTAGCCGTCGCCCTGTGCGTGGCCCGTGAGGATCATCGTGTCTCCGTCTTCGACAAAGCTGCGGGTGGATCCGTCGGCCAGGGTGATCGGCTCCTTGCCGCCCCAGCTGAGTTCCAGCAGGCTGCCGCGCTCGGATTTCTCGGTGCCGGAGATGGTGCCGGAGCCGAGCAGATCGCCGGCGTTCATGGCACAGCCTGAGGACGCGTGATGCGCCAGTTGCTGCGCGGCGGAGTAATACATCTCGCGGTAATTCGTGCGGGCGAGGACTTCCTGTTCGCCGCCCTCGGGCTGGATGATCACGCTGAGGTCGATGTCGTAGAGGGAGGGGCGGTCCTCCTGCAGATAGGGGAGCAGTTCGAATGCGCGTGTCGGGGGTGGCGGTGCGGAAGGGTTCGAGGGCTGCGGTGGTCACGATCCAGGGAGAAATCGACGTGGCGAAGGCCTTGGCCTGAAAGGGGCCGAGCGGCTGGTATTCCCAGGCCTGAATGTCGCGGGCGGACCAGTCGTTCAGGATCACGTAGCCGAAGATCATGCTGTCGGCCTGTTTCGCCGTCACGGGCGCGCCCATGTCGGTCGAGGTGCCGACGATGGCCCCCATTTCCAGCTCGATATCGAGGCGCTGGCAGGGGCCGAAGCTGGGCGTATCGGCGTCGGGTGCCTTGAGTTGGCCGTTGGGGCGGGTGATGTCGGTGCCCGAGACGACGACGGTCGAGGCGCGGCCGTTGTAGCCGATCGGGATGTGCAGCCAATTGGGCGGCAGCGCGTTTTCCGCCCCGCGAAACATCGTGCCGACGTTGGTCGCGTGATGGCGGCCTGCGTAGAAATCGGTGTATTCGGAGACGACCATGGGCATGTGCAACAGCGCCTCGGACATGGGGACGAGGTGTGGGGCGACCTGCGCCTGCTCGGCGGATTCGCTGCTGAGAATGCCCATCAGGCGTTCGCGCAGCAGCCGCCACGTCTTTGGTCCCTTCTCCATCACGTCGTTCCAGTAGGGCACGTCGAAGACCGGCTCATCGCCCAGGGCAAGGATGCCTTCTTCCTCGAGGGAGGCGACGTCGAGGATCATATCCCCGATGGCCACACCGCAGCGCGCCTCGAGGCTGTTGGTCGAGAAAACGCCGCAGGGCAGATTGTTGAGCGGAAAGTCGGTATCGGCGGAATTGGCGCTTTCCACCCATGAGGTCATCAGGGTCATTGTCATTCCTTCATCGTGGGTGGGCCGGCACCTCACCTTTGTGCAGGGTGGCGCGTTGCGCCACCTGCAAACTCTACATTCGGGGTCTTACTTCGTTCCGGGTGTCCCGTCGAATTTCTTCTCCAGGCTCTCCCAGCAGTCGATGTAATCGTCCTGCAGCGGTGCCTCCTTGGCGGCAAATTCCGTCAGGTGCTGGGGAAAGCGTGTTTCGAACATGAAGGACATCGTATTGTCCAGTTTCTGCGCCTGAAGGTCCGCGTTCGACGCGCCTTCGAAGGCGGTCTTGTCCGGGCCGTGGGGCAGCATCATGTTGTGCAGCGACATGCCGCCGGGGATGAAGCCCTTGGGCTTGGCATCGTACTGGCCATAGATATTGCCCATCAGTTCGGACATGACGTTCTTGTGGTACCATGGCGGGCGGAAGGTATCCTCGGCCACCATCCAGCGTTCGCGGAACAGCACGAAGTCGATGTTCGCGGTGCCTTCGACGCCCGACGGCGCGGTCAGCACCGTAAAGATCGACGGATCGGGATGGTCGAACAGCACTGCACCCACCGGGCAATAGGTGGTCAGGTCGTATTTCACGGGGGCGTAGTTGCCGTGCCATGCGACGACGTCGAGGGGCGAGTGGCCGATCCTGGTCTGGTGGAACTGGCCGCACCATTTGATCGTCACGGTCGAAGGCGTTTCGCGGTCCTCGAAGGCGGCCACGGGTGTCTTGAAATCACGCCGGTTGGCCATGCAGTTGGCACCGATGGGGCCGCGGCCCGGCAGTTCGAATTTCTGACCGTAGTTTTCGCAGACGAATCCGCGTGCGGGGCCGTCGAGAACCTCGACGCGGTAGACCAGCCCGCGCGGCAGGATCGCGATTTCCTTTGGCTCAAGGTCGATCACGCCCAGTTCGGTGCAAAAGCGCAGGCGGCCTTCCTGCGGCACGATCAGGAGTTCGCTGTCGGCGGAATAGAAATAGCTGTCCACCATGCTGTCGGTGACAAGGTAGATGTGGCTGGCCATGCCGACCTGGGTATTCACGTCGCCGGCGCTGGTCATGGTGCGCATCCCGGTCAGCCAGGTGAGTTTCTCTTCGGAATGCGGGACGGGATCCCAGCGGTACTGGCCCAGGCTGGTGACGTTGTCGGGAATATGCGGGGCGGATTTCCAGTAGGGCAGGTCAATGCGTTCATAGCGGTGCGAGTGTTTGACCGAGGGGCGGATGCGGTAGCACCACGTGCGTTCGTTCTGGTGGCTGGGCGCGGTGAAGGCGGTGCCGGACAGTTGCTCGCCGTAAAGCCCGTAGTTGCACTTCTGCGGCGAGTTCATGCCCTGCGGCAGCGCACCGGGCAAGGCTTCCGTTTCGAAGTCGTTGCCGAAGCCGGGCATGTAGCCCTCCTGCGTGCCCATCGGTGTTGCGGCACTGGTCATGTCGTTGGGGGTCAACTGACGGTTCATAACTGGCATCCCCTTTTTGGTCTGTGCAGTTCTGGCACTCTGTGTAATAGTTGTTTTTGTAACTAACAACAGATGATCCGATGCACCACCCAGAATTTCAGTTGCAGAACTTCCTGCCCTATATGTTGAATCAGGCCGCCGAAGCCAGTTCACTGGCGTTTCAGGATGTCTACAAGAAGCGGTACGGGATGTTGCGGACGGAGTGGCGGGTGCTGTTTCATCTGGGTGTCTACGGTCAGATGACCGCCAGTGACATCTGCGCCCGTGCGCGGATGCACAAGACCAAGATCAGCCGTGCGGTTCACCGCCTGACGGAGCGGCGTTTCATCGAAAGGGTGACCGATACGCAGGACCGGCGCGTGGCGCATCTGACGCTGACGGCGCAGGGCGCGGCGGCCTACGACGATCTGCGCGACGTGGCAGAGCGGTACGAGCGCGATCTTCTGGCGCATCTTGCGCCGGAGGAGGTCGTTGCCCTGCGACGGGCGTTGGCCAAGCTGTCGGCGACCGGCGCACAGGGCTTTACTTGAGCGCCGATTGCGGTCACGGCTAGGTCATGAGCGATCAGGTCAAAGGGTTGTGGATCACGTTTTTCGGTGTCCTTTTCGTGGTGCCGGATTCCCTTTTCGTGCGGTTGATTTCGGCGGATGCTTTGACGATCGCCTTCTGGCGGCTCTTTCTTGCGGGGGGGCTGACGGCGCTGTGGGTCGCGCAGAGAAGCGGGTTGGCCCCGTTCCGCGCGGTGCTGCGCACAGGGCGCTATGGCGTGATCTACATGGTCGGCGTGGGCAGCAGCGGCGTGCTTTTCGTGCTGGCGGTCAGCCTCACATCTGTCGCCAACGTCGTCTTCATCATCGCTTCGCTGCCGGTGTTCGCCGCGATTTTCAGCCGCTTGTTTCTGGCAGAACCCTTCAGCATTCGCACCCTGCTGACCATCGCGGCGGTTGTGCCGGGGTTGGCCATCATCGCCTACGGGTCAGGCGAAACCCGGAACGCGAGCCTTGCGGGTGATCTGCTGGCATTGGGCGTCTCGGCGCTGTTTGCGGCGGGGTTGACCGCGGCGCGCCATGCCCGCGCCACGTCGATGGTGCCGGGTGTCGCGATGGGGTATCTGGCGGCGGCGCTGGTGATCCTGCCCTTTACGGCGCCTCTGTCGGTGCCGTTGACCCAGGCACCTATCGTTCTGGCGCATGGGACCTTCATTCTTTTCAGTTCCGTTCTGCTGGCCATCGGCCCGCGCTATATCACCTCGGCGGAAGTGGGGTTGCTGGTGTTGCTGGAATCCGTGCTTGCCCCGCTGCTGGCCTGGGCCGTGATCGGGGAAGACCCCGGTGCCTATGCGCTGCTGGGGGGCAGTATCGTGATCGGGGCGCTTTTCGTGTCGAATGTCGTGCTGCTGTTCAGGCAGCGCAGGGTGGACCGGAAGTCCGCCCTGGAAAAGCGCGTCGATCTGTAAGGTGGACCTGCGGTCCACCCCTGGCTTCAGAAATCGGCGGTCACGCCCGGCAGGTTCAGCGCCTTGATCAGATCGCGCAGTTCCTGCCGTGCCGCCACGTTCGAGATGTTGAGTTGTTTGACGCCGATGTCCTTGAGGTCGAGCAAGGTCAGACCCCGTGGGAACAATTCGCGAAAGATCACCCTCTCGTTGAAGCCGGGTGCGATCCGGAAGCCGATCCGTTTGGACAGGTTCTTGATCGCCCGCTCCATCTTGTCCTTGTTGACCATGCGCTGCGCACCCAGGCGGTTGCGCACGACCACCCAGTCGATGGGGGCCAGACCCGCCTGTGCGCGCAACTGCCGCGCGGTCCAGACCATCTCGGAATAGACCGATGGCCCGGTGATCTTGTCGCCCGTGGCATCCGTATGGGCCAGCAGATCGAAGTCGATGAAACTGTCGTTCAACGGCGTGATCAGCGTATCGGCCAGCGAATGTGCCACCTGTGACAGCCGCGTATGGGATCCCGGGCAGTCGATCAGGATGAAATCGTTGTTCGGCTCCATCGAGGCCACGGCAGCGCTCAGCCGGTGGTCATAGATATTCTCGCCGGGTTTCAGGCTGGCTTCGGCGATTTCGGGAAGCTCGCACAGCGCCGGGCTGGCCAGGTCGAGTTTGGCGTTGCTCAGAAAGGATTTGCGGTTGTCGATGTACCGTCCGAAGGTGCGCTGGCGCAGGTCCAGATCAAGCCCGCTGACCCGATGGCCCATCCGCGCCAGAGCCGTTGCCACGTGCATGGAAACCGTCGATTTACCTGCGCCGCCCTTTTCGTTTCCGACGACGATGATATGCGCCATGTAAGCGTCCCTGCTGTAAGTCCTGGATCAGTGACGATGCCTGATAATTGTTCTGAGCTACTGTATTCTGCGGGACGGCGCAAGAAAACGAAAGGCAGGGAAAACCGGGCGGATGGTGCCGCGAGTGCAGCAAAAATGACTCGCTTTCGGTGCCTGCGCGCTTTAGCCTTTATTCATATTTCGGTGTTTCAGGGAGTTTTTCCCGTGTTTTTGTCTATTTCAAAATGCATTACGACCTTTTGCGCTGTGTGTTGCGCTTGCAGCCACGGTTTGTCTGCCGGGGATGGCTCTGGCGCAGATGCAGCGCGCCATGGGTGTCGATGCCACCGGTGGTGCGCAACCCGTCCCGGCATTTTCCGTCACTGTCCCGCACGCGTGGAAGGCGCAGGGAGGTATTCTTTGGGGAAGCCGGGATCCGTGCAATCGGTACGGATACGAGTTCAGCTGGTCCGCGATGTCCCAGGACCAGCGGTATGGTGTGGCGCTTCTGCCGGCGATCCGCTGGACGGACGGTGCGGCAGGCAGCAGCCAAGGCTGTGCGGTCTTGCAGGTGTCTTCGGCACAGGATGCCATTGCGGCCATGGTCAAACGGCTTCTGCCTCAGGCGCAGATGCTGGATTACCGTCCGCGTCCCGATTTCACGCAGGGGACCGGGATACAGCCGGGGCAGTTCGATCTGGGCGGGGGGGCCTGGATCAAGACGCATGTGGACGCGGGCGAGGCGCTGTTCGGCTTTGCGGACGACAAGGGCAACCCGATGCGCGTGGCTGTCAGCCTGATGGCGGTGGCACATGAGACCTATTTGCCGGGGGGCGGCGTGATGCCCGACATGCGCAGCGTGCAGGGAGAGACGCTTCCCGCGTGGGTCGCCTTTGCCCCTGACGGTCAGCTGGATCTGCAAATGTCCGCGCAGATGCGGGATTCGATCCAGTTCAATCCCGATTGGCAGCGCGTCATCCAAAATCATCATGCCAAGATCGACGGGGACAACAGGCGCACGCAGGCCAACATCAGTGCGATCAACCGCGATGCGAACGCCTATGTCGCCCGTCTGGGCCAGGAAGGGTTCAAGAACCGTATGGACGCAATCGACCGCAATTCGGCTTCCTGGTCTGACATGATCAACGAACGCGAGAACTGGCGGGACACCGACGGCAGTCGGCTGAATGCGCCGGTGGGCGGGGACAACCTGTGGCGGCTCGATAACGGGAACTACGTGTCGACCGATGACCACAATTTCAATCCGCTGGAATCCACGGGGCAATTCGGGACGCAGCTGCAGAGATGGGAGTAGAATTGATGCAAGGTACTTTTTCGACCCTACGCGTGGCAGCCGCCTTTGTGGGACTGACGTTTGCTGTGCCGTTGTCTGCCCAGAACACCTTTGGCCAGCAACCGCAGGGCGGGTTCGGACAACAACCGCAAGGCGGGTTCGGCCAGCAGCCGCAGGGCGGGTTCGGACAACAACCGCAAGGCGGGTTTGGGCAGCAGCCACAGGGCGGGTTCGGGCAGCCGCCACAGGGCGGGTTCGGGCAGCCGCCGCAGGGTGGGTTTGGCGCAGCCGCCGCAGGGTGGGTTTGGGCAGCCGCCGCAGGGCGGGTTCGGGCAGCCGCCGCAAGGTGGGTTCGGGCAGCCGCCGCAGGGTGGGTTCGGGCAGCCGCCGCAAGGTGGGTTTGGCCAGCCGCCGCAGGGCGGTTTCGCTCAGCAGCCCCCAACGCAACAGCCCCAACAAGGGGGGATGAACCCGCAATTTGCACAGATGCTGGACCAGATGGCGCAGTACGAGCGTCAGGACTTTGGCGTTCAACCGACACAGCAGCTTCATTCCGGGGCGATGCACGGGCCAACGCCCGCCTCCATTCCCGGCGGGCAGATCATCACCACCAAAGGATTGGTGGAGTTGGTCCAGCGCCAGAGCCCCTATGTCCTCTTTGATGTGCTGGGGGGGCAGATGATGCTGCCCGGATCGACACCTCTGGTCGAGGCAGCACAACCCGGCACCTTCGACGATCAGGTGTCACAGAGGATGGGCCAGTTCCTTGAGCAGAACCTTCAAGGCAACAAGCAGATCCCGTTGATCTTCTACTGCCAGTCCGTCCAGTGCTGGATGTCCTACAACGCCGCCCTTCGGGCGATCAATCTGGGGTATTCCAACGTGCTTTGGTATCGTGGCGGGATCGAGGCCTGGCAGAATATCCAGGGGCCGATGGTGCCGAACCGGGGCGGCTGACACACCGACGATCGAACAGGCCGGGCCGATGTGGCGCAGGACCAACCGCAGGATGGGACGCCGATGCCGATGCGGTCCTGTCGCCGTCTTTGCACACTGTCGAAGCTGTGGTTTTTTCATCACGACACATGCGGCGCGGTCGGTCGGGCGACCGGCAAATGCCAGGTGTCCCCGCCCGCAATGTCGTTATCTCAACCGAACGCAATTGCCTTAAATACGTCCAAAATGGTCCGATTATCATCACATTTGGCACCAATCGGCACCACAGTGAACAATTAACCTCAAATCAGAAACAATGAGGTTCGTTCGTTCCTGATATTGGCCCGAACCCGCCTCAAAAGCAATGGTTTGGGGCGTTCAAATGCCAATTACAACTGTACGGATCTATCAGTTTGACCCGCTTAATGTCTTCCAGAGCGCGGTCAATTTCTCGACAACCTACAATGGTCCGGCCACTGCAGCGGGTACAGCCGTCATCAACGACACGCAGGCGGGCGTCGACGGGCTTTTCCTCGATGATGTCGCGGGCGAGACGGCCACCGCCACGACCGTCCTGAACGGCGTTACGGACAACACACCGCGTCAGGTCTATGCCGAGGAAGCCTGGACGCTGCGCGACGAGGCGACCGGCAAGGTCTTTCAGCTGATCACTTTCCGGGTCAACGCCGGACCGAACACAGGCTATTATACGCTGTCGGAAATCCCGCTGGTTGCGGGCCGCGAGTACACGACGCTGAGCTATGACACCACGCCAGATGCCAGTTCGGGCGAAGCGTCGTTTCAGTATTCGGATTATGCGGTGTCCGACGGGATCGTTTCGGGCACCGCCGGTGACGATACCATCGACGGCAGCTACAACGGTGATCCGGGCAACGATGTCGTGGACGGAAACGATGCGCCGGGTGCCGCGCCCCCGACACCGCTTGATTTCAACTGGTCCGCCTATGCGGACGAGCAAGACCTGCGCAATCTGGCGGCCCCGCAGAACACCGGCGGGATCGAGGTTACGGTCGGCTATTCCGACGTGCAGACCAACGAGGAGTTTTCCGCAGAACGCAGCGGCGGGGTCAACAACGGCGTTTATGTGGCGCCGGGTGAAAGCTTTGCCAACAACTCGGCCGGATATCTGTTTTCCAACGGCAATCCGGACGATTCAACGGTCACGTTCGATTTCGCGGCGACAACGGGATCGGGTTTCAGCGACAGTGTTGAAAATGTCGCCTTCCGGATCAGCGATATCGACGGTCTGAACGACGGGACGAACTTCTTTCAGGACATCGTCACGGTGCGGGCGTTTGACGCGAACGGCAACGAGATCGCAGTCAACATCACCGGGGGCAGCAACCTGACGGTAAGCGGCAACACGATCACCGCCGCGCTCACCAACTTCACACCGACCAGCGCACAGGCTTCGGCCCTGATCGAGATCGCGGGCCCGGTCTCGCGGATCGAGGTCACCTACGACAACGGCGGGAACACGCAGCAGGCGATTTTCTTCTCCGACATTCAGTTCGATGCGGTGCCCATTGGCAGCAACGACGATTCCATCAACGCAGGCGGCGGAAACGACGTTGTCGATGCGGGCGACGGAAACGATACGGTAAGCGGCGGCACCGGCAACGACACGATCAGCGGTGGTTTGGGGGCGGATGTCCTGTCGGGCAACGCGGGATCGGATACCCTTATCGTCGGCAGCGGAGATACGGCAAACGGTGGCGGCGGAGACGATACCTTCCTCATCGACGCCACAGCTTTGAACGGCACGGGATTGACCGTGGTCGGTGGCGAAGGCGCCGAGACGACCGGCGACGTGCTGAACTTCAACGGACAACTGCTTGCCGGATCGGTCGTCATCACGGACAACGATGGCGCGGGGCCGGGCAAATCCGGCACCGCGACGCTGCTGGATGGCAGCACGGTCACCTTCTCGGAGATCGAAAGCATCATCTGCTTTACCGAAGGCACCGGGGTCGAGACCCCCTATGGTGCCCGCCCGGTCGAGACCCTTGCCCCCGGTGATATCGTTCTGACCCGCGATCATGGTCCACAGCCGCTGCGCTGGGTGGGGTCGCGTACGGTCGCGGGTGCGGGCAGGTTCGCGCCCATCGAATTTGCGCCCGGCAGCATCGGGAACAAGCAACGTCTGCGGGTTTCGCCTCAGCACCGGATGCTGATCGAAGACTACCGCGCGTCGATGTATTTCGGTGAGGAAGAGGTTCTGACTGCGGCTGATTTTCTGGTCAACGGCGATACCATCGTGCAGCGCGAGGTCGCCTCGGTCACCTACTTCCATCTGCTTTTTGACCGGCACGAGTTGGTCTTGTCCGGCGGGACATGGTCGGAAAGCTATCAGCCCGGCAGCTACAGCCTGCCCGGTCTGGACGATTGCGCGCGCGATGAGCTGTTTCGCTTGTTCCCGAAGCTGCGCAGCAATCCCAATGGCTATGGCCCCGCCGCACGGCTGAGCCTCAAACGGCAACAGGGGATGTTGCTGGCGGCCTGATCCGAGAAAGGGAAACGAAAAAGGCGCAGCCCGCAAGCTGCGCCTCTTTCTTGTCCGCCAAGGTTGCGCTGATTACAGCGACAGACCGGCGTATTTGTTCTTGAACTTCGACACGCGGCCACCGGTGTCCATCAGACGGCTGGTGCCGCCGGTCCACGCCGGGTGCACGGATGGGTCGATGTCGAGCGACATCTGGTCGCCTTCCTTGCCCCATGTCGATTTCATTTCCACGATCGTACCGTCCGTCATCTTGACGTTGATCGTGTGATATTCGGGATGTGTATCGGCTTTCATCGGTCCGCCCCTTACGCTTTTTTCGACTTGTAGTTGGAATTCTCGACGATACGTGCGGATTTACCGCGACGCGAGCGCAGGTAATACAGCTTGGCACGACGCACGCGGCCACGACGGACCACTTCGATGCTGTCGATGTTGGTGGAATGCAGCGGGAATACACGCTCCACACCTTCGCCAAAGCTGATCTTGCGCACGGTGAACGACCCGGCGATGCCGTGACCGTTGTTGCGCGCGATGCACACGCCTTCGTAGTTCTGGACGCGGGTACGGGTACCTTCGGTCACCTTAAAGCCGACACGGATGGTGTCACCGGCGCGGAAGTCGGGGATATCCTTGCCCAGCTCGGCGATCTGTTCCGCTTCAATCTCTGCAATCAGGTTCATCTGACGCTTCTCCTTTGATGCTCGTGGTATTTCCACGAAGTTTTTTGCGCGATCAGAGCTTCGGTCTGTCTGTCGGGTCTGCCGTGGCGACCCACCGGAGGATTCATCGTCATTGCTTGTTGCCTTGCCACAAACGCAAAGCACTGGAAGCACGGCAAAGCGATTCCAGTTGGGCGGGGTATAGGGGGGTTCGGGTATGGGATCAAGTGAAAGAACCGACGGCGCAAAAGGGCCGGATCAGCGGTTTTCCAACTGCCCAAGTCGGCTTTGATAAGCCGCTTGAATGCAGGCGAAATCGGCACCGCAGGAGTTCCTGTAGGACTGCCACTGATTTTGCGAAGCGTTCAACTGTCGCCGCCCGTTTGCGTCGAGGCGGGTGATCCAGTTCTGATAGGCCGCATTGAGACGCAGATCGTATCCGGCAAGGTCCGGGCTCGAACATATCGCCACCTCTGTGGGATCCGCAGCCTTCGGACACCAGCTTGGCCGTTGAAAGGTCTGTATCAGGGGCATCTGTGGTACCGGATCGGGATTGGTCCTTGGAGCCGGGGCTGTCAGGTGTGCGATCCGTTCATTTGCAAGCTCTGCATAGGCGGTCCCGGCATAGCGCTGCGCAAAGAGGTTGAGGGCCGTGATGGAAGTGCTGTTCTGAAATGCGGCCCAGGCGGTCGCCGCCTCGGCATGAAGATCCTGCGGCGGTGCTGTTTGCGCCGGGGCCGCAGCAGGCAGGCCGATGGATTGAGCCGGCGCGCTCCCGTTGCAGTTTTCATGCAGGCAGGCGATGCCGACCACCTCGTCATAATAGGCCGGACGCTGCGCATGTCCGACACGCTCGGCCTCGGTGTTGACCAGTTGCTGGGTTTGCTTGAACGCGGCCTGGACCGACTGTGGTTTTGCGAGTTCTTGCAGGAAGTATCGGGTGAATACCGAATAGCGCGTGCTTTCGCCATCGGACAGGCGGTCCAGCGCCATCTGCCCCGCTCCGGCGGAAAACGCGAGGAACGTCCCCCTTGGGACGACCACGGGCGCGAGGCCACGGGCAATGCCGATGGATCTGGTGTTCCCTTCGGCTGCGAAAGGATTGTCCCGGCACGCGTCGATGATTGCCAGTGTGAACCGCGCGCCGCGTTTTGAAATCTCGTCCACGATGCCATTGAAGCCGTTGCGCAGCGGTATGCTGTCCTTGGAGAGCAACGTCTCCGATCCCGAAGGCGCGATATCCACCGGAACCAGAAAGTTCTCTCGCCCATCGCTCCAGCCGTGGCCGGAAAAAACGAATGCAACCGTGTCTCCGGGTTCGATCCGGTCAAGGAATGTCGCCAGCGCCACCGTCATCTCCCGCCCGGTCAGATCGAAGGCAAGCGTAACGTCAAAGCCCAGCATTCTGAAATACTCGGCGTAGCCCTGCGCATCCTCGCCCGCCTTCTGAAGTGCCGGAACATTCTGATAACGGTCGTTCCCGATCACCAGACCCAGTGATTTCGCAACAGAGGGACCGCTGAAAGCGAACAGGCAGACAAGACATGAAATGAGCAAACGATGCATCAAACACTCGGCTTTCGGGCATTCTCTGCCAAGGTTAGAAACCAAAGCCGGGTTTTGCGAGTCCTATTTTTTCGTCGCAGTCCACATGTCGGGGCGCCGTTCACGGGTCAGCCGCTCACTTTCCGCCTGCCGCCACTTCGCCACTTCGCCGTGGTTGCCGGACATCAATACCGGCGGTATCTCGCGGCCTTCCCAGACAGGAGGTTTGGTGTACTGGGGGTGCTCCAGCAGTCCTGCGGAATGGCTTTCCTCGACCATGCTGTCGGCATTGCCCAGCACGCCGGGCAGCAGGCGCACGGTGGCGTCTATCATCGCCTGCGCGGCCAGTTCACCGCCGGTCATCACGAAATCGCCAAGGGAAATTTCGGTGATGCCGTAATGTTCGATCACCCTTTCATCGACGCCTTCGAACCTGCCACAGAGCATGGTCACACCGTTGCAAGCGGCCAGATCACGGGCCATCGCCTGATCAAAGCGGCGACCGCGGGGCGACATGTAGAGGATCGGCCACCGTCCTTTGGCATGGGCCTGCGCGGCTTCGATCGCGGGGCCGACGACATCCGCCCGCAGGACCATCCCGGCACCGCCACCGGCAGGTGTATCATCGACGTTGCGGTGTTTGCCGATGCCAAAGCGGCGCAGGTCATGGGTGTGCAGCTGCCATCGGCCTTCCTGCAGGGCCTTGCCGGTCAGGCTGGCCCCCAGAACGCCCGGAAAGAGATCGGGAAAGAGGGTCACGATCCGCGCCTGCCAGACACCTGAATAATCCGGCTGCGGCTGCATCAATTCGCGCGGTTTCAGCGAGGCGGTAATCGACTGGCGACCATGAGAGCGGCTGGGCGTCTTCATGCCAGACCTGCCTGCGACAGGATTGCGGCCTTGGCGGCCTTGCGGGCAGCCGGGTCTGCGGCATGGGTGCGGTTCGCGGCCAGCAGACCTTGCAGAACCGCGTCGCCGGCGCGTTGATTGGCAGGCCGGACCGGCACGAGGTCGGAGCGAACCGACAAGGGCACCTCTGCCAGATCGAGCAATTGCTCTGTCGGGCCAAGCGGCACATCGCGACAGTCTTCCAGCCGTTGCGTGTGTACCTGCACGGGAACGCGGCTTGCGATCTCGCTCACCATGGCATCCAGGTTGGCGGCGTCGGCAAATTGGTCGCGGAATGCCGCAAAATCCAAGGTCATGTTGGAGGATGTGACGTGTTCGGCATAGGCCGAGACCAGCCAGGGTTCCGGCGCACGGGTGGTCAGATAAACCAGCACCTCGGCCTGCGGGAACCGCGCCTTGAGGATCTCCCAATAGGCATAAAGCAGGACGGGCGCGGCGGCATAATCGGCCAGCCCGTCGCGACCGGGCAGGTGACCCGAGAGTTCCTCGGCCGAGATGATCAGCGTGCGGCGCGGCATTCCCGGCAGGTCGTTCACCATCTGGCCGAAACGGCTTTGCAGCTTGATCAGCGTCAGGGGGTCGTGGTCGGTGGAATAGCCACGGGCGGCGGCGACGATGTCCTTGAGGTGCCAGCGCAGGCGCAATGCCACGTGCTTTTTCAGCGCCACGCGGTTTTCACGCAGGGTTGCCTGCAGGGTGGTCGTGCCGGTCTTGTGAAACCCGGTGTGCAGGATCACCCGACGTGGCATCAGCTTTCGCCGCTTTGCGGCAGGATGCCCAGCGGTGGGTCCGCAATGATGCGACCCGAGGCAAGATCGACCGTCGGCACCGCGACCTTGGTAAAGGGCAGGAAGACGGTTTCGGATGACCCTGCAAGTTGCATTTCCAGCAGGTCGTCGGCACCGTGGTTGTTGACCGTTTTCACGCGGCCCAGCAAGACGCCGCCGGTGTCATAAACGTCCAGCCCGATCAGATCGGCATAGTAGAATTCGTCGTCGGGCAGGGAGGGCAACTGATCCCGTTCGGCGTAAAGGACGGTGCCGCGCAGGGCGTCTGCTTCTTCCTTGTTGGCAACGTCGGGGATGCGCGCGGCAAAGCCGTTCTTGATCGGGCGCAGGATCGCCAAGGCATATTGTTTTGCTCTGTTTTCGGTCCACAGCGGGCTGTAGCGTTCGATGTCTTCGGGCACCGCGCAATAGCTTTTGACGCGCAATTCGCCGCGCACGCCGTAGGCACCGGCGATGGCGCCGACGGGGATCAGGTCGGTCATCGGGATACCTCCGTCAGGTTGCACAAGCCGTCTGACCATGTGCCTTGCCGCATCAGACAATCGGTCTGCATTTCCGCGAGGCTTGCCGAGGTGCCCGCGAAATAACCCGCCGCAAAGACGCCCGACAGTACCACGGTGGACATCACGATCTGCCGCGTCGCGGCGCGCACCATGCTCATTGCAGCAGTTCCGAGTCGACGCAGATGGTGCCGGTCCAGTCGCCTTCGCCATTGATACATTCGACCGACATCTGATGACGATCATACCAGATGCCAAGGGCGAAACCGATGACCAGAGTAAGCACGGGCAGGATCAGGCGAAGCATCAGCGACTTTCGATTTGCAGGGCAGGGGCGCGGACTTCCCAACCCTTGGTTTCAAGTTCCGGGGTCGTGGTGTTTTCGGCGGGCCATCCCAGACAGAGATAGGCCACCAGCGTCCAGTCTTCCGGTGCCTCAAGATCGACATTCAGACGGGCGGGGTCAAGGACGGAAACCCAGCCGATGCCAAGACCGTGGCTGCGTGCGGTCAGCCACATGAGAGTGATCGCGCCCACGACGGAATAGCGGCGCATCTCGGGCATCGAAGCCGCGCCAAGGCCGCTGCCCTTGGCGGTGGCATCGTCACAATAGATCGCAAGATGTTCGGGCGCTTCGCGCATCCCCGACAGCTTCAGCGAGGCATAAAGTTTCGCCTGATCGCCGGTGAAACCCGCGAGAGCTTCGGCGTTGCTGTCCGTGAAATTGGCGATGGCCTTCCGGCGGGCGGAATCGGAGGTGACGCGCAGGATGCGCCAGGGTTCCGACAGGCCGACGGACGGGGCGAGGGAAAAGGTGTCGAGACACTGGCGGACCAGTGCCTCGTCCACGGGATCGGTGCGGAAGTGGCGCACGTCGCGCCGCCAGCGCATCAGATCGTGCAGCCCGGCACGGAATTCTTCCGAAAAGCTGTCCATGCCGGGCGCGCCTGTCCTGTTACTCGGTTGCGGCTTCTTCCGCAGGTGCCTCATCGGCGGGGGCTTCTTCGGCCGGTGCGGCGGCTGCTTCCGCTGCGGCTGCGGCCTTGTCGGCCTTCTCCTGCACACGCTCCTGGGCCTTCTTGCCGGGTGTGCCCTTGTTGGGGTTGTTCCGCTCTGTCTTGGGCAGAACATCGGCGGCTTCCAGCATGCGGCGCACACGGTCTGTGGGCTGGGCGCCTTTGGCCATCCATTCCTTGACCTTCTCGACATCCATCTGGACGCGGTCTTCGCTGTCTTTTGGCAGCAGCGGGTTGTAGGTGCCCAGCTTTTCGATGAAGCGGCCGTCGCGTGGCATCCGGCTGTCGGCTGCAACGATACGGTAGAAGGGGCGCTTTTTGGAGCCGCCGCGGGCGAGACGAATTTTCATGGCCATGGTGTATAGTCCTTTTGGTGTTGAGAGGTGGGTTGAAAACCCACCCTACGATTGCTGTTGTTTGTGGTGCTGAATGACTTCAGCGATGATGAAGTTCAGGAACTTCTTGGCGAATTCGGGATCGAGGTCAGCCTCTTTCGCCAAATCTTCGAGCCGGGCGATCTGATCCGCTTCGCGGTTCGGATCGGACGGGGGAAGGTCGTGTGCGGCCTTGAGTTTCCCCACGGCCTGCGTGTGTTTGAACCGCTCGCCCAGCGTATAGACAAGGATCGCGTCCAGCCTGTCGATGGAGGCGCGGTGGTCCTTGAGAACCTCGGCGGCGAGTGTCACGGGATCGGTCATGCGGCCTCCGTTGGATGGCGGTAGATGTGGCAAGGTGTGCCGCTTACTGTCCCGTCGCGTTCGTATGTCGCGCCAAGTTTTTCGGCCAGCGCGCGGGAACGGGTGTTGTCGGCGCGGATGTAGCTGATCACACCGTCAAGGCCGAATTCCTGCGCGCCGTAAGCACGGGCCGCGCGGGCGGCCTCAAAGGCATAGCCTTTGCCTTCTGCATGGGCAAAGAGTGTCCAGCCGAGTTCGGGTTCATCCCAGCCCGGTGGGTTCAGAAACCCGACCCAGCCCAGAAAATCACCGCTTTTGCGGTCGTCGATGTGCCACAGCCCGTAGCCCATGAAGGCCCAGTGTCCAATGCGCGAGGCCAGTCCGGTGAAGCTTTCGGACGCCGTGCGCGGCCCGCCAACCATGTGACTGCGTTCGGTCTCGAAGAAAGCCGTGATCGTCGGCAAGTCTTTCCTGGCCGGCGCGCGCAGGGTCAGGCGCTGGGTGTCGAGCACCGGGATATGGTCGGTCATCGCGTTCATCGGTACGCCTCCGGTCCCAGGTGGCGGTAGACCTGAAGCACGATGCCGTCAGTGGTTGTGTAATCATCCTCCTGGGTGGCACCCAGACGGGCGGCCAGCGCCTGCGAGCGGGTGTTTGCAGCGATCGACAAGCTGACCGCCGTGGGCCAGCGACAGGGTTGTCAACCGCATGGGCCCGCGCGGCACGGGCCGCTTCGCACGCATAACCGTGGCCTTCCGCAGCCGAAGTCAGAAAATACCGCCAGCTCTGGCTCGTGATCGGACAATTCCATCTGGACAGAAACGACACACCCAGCACCTTGCGCGCTTGCTTTTCAGTGATTGTCCAGGGACCATGGCCGCGCAAAAGCCAGTTCGCCACAGAGTCGCTAAGTTGTCGGCCCAGCTTTCTTCGCGGTCAAACGGGCCGTCCATGTAGTGCGCCCGATCGACATCAGGATTGACGCGTACACCTCGAAATCCTCAATGCTCGGTGCCCGCAGGATCAGCCGCAGAGTTTCCAGTTGCGGCAGCTGTGCCGGCGAACTGGCCGCGATGGCTGCGCGGCACCTTCGGGGGGTGCCTCATGAGGATATGTCGGATGGGATGTCATTATTTCTTCTTGCCAAAGCCCGAAAGCCCCGACGGCAGGCCCATGCCGCCGCCCATACCGGGCAGTTTGCCGCCCATGGCCTTGGCGGCGGCTTCCATCGCCTTGGGGTCCATCTGGCCGGCCATTGCCGCCGGGTCCATGCCGCCCTTGCCCATCATGCCTTTCATGGCCTGCTTGAGCATCCCGCCTTTGCCCATCTTGCCCATCTTCTTCATCATGTCGGACATCTGGCGGTGCATCTTCATCAGCTTGTTGAGGTCTGACACCTCCATGCCTGCGCCCTTGGCGATCCGCTTCTTGCGGGAGGCCTGCAGCAGCGCGGGGTTGGCGCGTTCCTTCTTGGTCATGGACTGGATCAGGGCGATCTGGCGCACCAGCACCTTGTCGTCCAGGCCCGCTTCCTCGACCTGTTTGGCCATCTTGCCCATGCCGGGCATCATGCCCATCATGCCCTGCATGCCGCCCATCTTCATCATCTGTTCAAGCTGCATCTTGAGGTCGTTCATGTTGAACTGACCCTTCGCCATGCGCTTCATCATGCGCTCGGCCTGCTCGGCTTCGATGGTTTCCTGCGCGCGCTCGACCAGCGCCACGATGTCGCCCATGCCGAGGATGCGGCCCGCGATGCGTTCCGGCTCGAAGGTTTCGAGCGCGTCCATCTTTTCGCCGAGGCCGACGAACTTGATCGGCTTGCCGGTGACGGCGCGCATCGACAATGCCGCACCGCCGCGCCCGTCGCCGTCCATCCGGGTCAGCACGACGCCGGTGATCCCGATGCGGTCGTTGAAGTTCTCTGCGGTCTGCACCGCATCCTGACCCGTCAGGCCGTCGACCACCAGCAGCGTCTCGCGCGGGTTGGCGACATCACGGACGGCCTTGACCTGCTCCATCAGTTCTTCGTCGATGGACAGACGGCCGGCGGTGTCCAGCATGTACACGTCATAGCCGCCCAGACCGGCCTGGGTCTTGGCCCGCTTGGCGATCTGCACGGGGCTTTCACCCTTGACGATCGGAAGGGTGTCGACGCCGATCTGCACACCCAAGATGGCAAGCTGTTCCATCGCGGCGGGGCGGTTCACGTCGAGAGAGGCCATCAGCACGCGCTTGCCGTCCCGTTCTTTCAGTCGCTTGGCCAGCTTGGCGGTGGTGGTTGTCTTGCCGCCGCCCTGCAGGCCGACCATCAGGATCGGCGCGGGCGGGTTGTCGACCTTGAGCGCACCCGGTTCCCCTTCGCCGCGCAGCACGTCGATCAGCGCGTCGTGCACGATCTTGACGACCTGCTGGCCCGGCGTGATCGACTTGGTAACGGCTTGTCCGGTCGCCTTTTCCTGCACGGCCTTGACGAAATCGCGCGCCACAGGAAGCGAGACATCCGCCTCGAGCAGCGCGACGCGGACCTCGCGGAGGGCCGTCTTGACGTCCTCTTCGGACAGGGCACCTTGTTTGGTCAGGCGATCAAAGACGCCTGACAGGCGTTCGCTGAGGTTCTCAAACATGGGGCAGGCCCCTTTCTCGGTTCGGTTGCGGACTGCTTCCTATGTAGGAAGACCCGCGAAAATGCGCAATTGTCAGCCCCATCGGAGGATGGGACAAACGACGTTCGCCCCCGTGGGCGCAACGCGCTGACGGAGGGCGATCCCTGCACTACGGCAATGGGACCGGAAGGCAGAGCTTCCGGGGATTGGGGGTCGTTTAGGCGTCATGCGCCATGGAGTCAAGACATGCGACGCGCAGGCGCGCCGCATGTCCTGCAGATCAGGCGGCCAGTTTTTCGATCCCGGCGTCGGCGCGTGCCTGGGCGGCGTCCGCGTCCATCATCAGCGCGTCGGCGGCAACGATGGTGACGTCGGTGATGCCGACAAAGTTCAGGATCTGGCGCATGTACCCGGTGGCGAAGTCGACATCGGATCCGACCGGGGTGCCGCCCGAGGCGACAGCGAGGATGGCGCGTTTGCCGGTCAGCAGGCCGACAGGGCCGGTTTCGGTGTATCGAAACGTCTCGCCCGCGCGGCAGATCAGGTCGATCCAGGCCTTCAATGACGCGGGTACGGAGAAGTTGTAGATCGGGACGCCGATCACGACCGTATCCGCGCGGCGCAATTCGTCGATCAGCGCGTCGGACTGTGCAAGCGCGGCGTTTTGATCCGCCGTGCGGTCCGCCTTGGGCGTGCTGCCAGCGGCGGTCCAGGTGTTGTCGATCTGCGGCAAGGCGCTTTGCGCCAGGTCGCGGGTGATCACGTCTGTCTCGCCGAGTTTGGCGACGATCCGGTCCGCCAGCCGGCGCGTGGTGGAGGTGTCGAGGTCGGCGGAACTGTCGATGCGAAGAATGGTCATGGGGAGGTCCTTTCCTGAAGCCTTGCCGATGAAGTACGCCTTGCGTTCACGAACGCAACGGGCAGTATGGAACAGATGATGTTCACTGGCGCACAGGGCTAATCCATGGACAGTTGGGACGAGATCAGGACCGCCTATCAGGTGGCGCGGATCGGCACGGTAAGCGGTGCGGCGGATGTGCTTGGGGTGCATCATGCCACGGTGATCCGGCATATCGACGCGCTTGAGGGGCACCTCGGCGTGAAGCTCTTTCAGCGGCACGCGCGGGGGTATACCGCGACCGAAGCGGGGGCGGACCTGCTGCGCGTGGCGCAGGCGACGAACGATCAATTCAATCAGTTGGCCGGGCGGATCAAGGGGCGGGGTGCGGACGTGTCCGGTGATCTGGTCGTGACCTCTCTGGCCGTGCTGTCCGGCCGGATCGCACCCTTGCTGACCGCATTTCAGCAGCGGCACCGGGACGTCGTGGTCCGTTACCTGACGGGCGAGCGGTTGTTTCGGCTGGAATACGGCGAAGCGCATGTGGCCATCCGGGCAGGCGCCGCGCCGGATCAACCCGATAACGTGGTCCAGCGTCTGACCGACCTGAGCACCGCCGCCTACGCCAGCGAAGGCTATGTGGCGGAGCACGGTATGCCGGGGGGACCGGAGGACTATGCCAGCCATCGTTTTGTCGGCAGCGACGACCGCGACAGCCGGGCACCGACCGACGTCTGGTTGCGGCAGGCTGTGCCCGAAGCGGCGATCACCTTTCGCTGCACGGATTCGCGGGCGGCCACGGCAGCGATCGCGGCCGGAGCGGGGATCGGATTTCTGTCGGAAGCCGAAGCGCAGCAAACGCCGGGGCTGGTGCAGATCCACGCGCCGCGCCCCGAATGGGCCGCCCCCCTGTGGTTGGTCACCCATGTCGATCTGCACCGCACCACCAAGGTTCAGACGCTGCTGAGCTTCATCAAGGATCACGTCGCCGAGAACCCGCTGTGACCCCCGGTGCGCAGGGGCATCTGGCGATGCTCGGCTTTTCGGCGCTGGTTGCGGGGTCGTTTTCGTTGGGCGGTCTGATGGCCAACGATATTGATCCTGCTGCCTTTACCGCCCTGCGGTTCTGTCTGGCAGCGGTATTTGTGGGGATACTGGCCTTCTTGCGTGGTGGTTTTGGCGCGGGCAGTTTTGACGCCCCGTGGCGTTACGCCGTCTTGGGCGGCTTGTTCGGTCTCTATTTCGTGCTGATGTTCGAGGGGCTCAAGACGGCGCCCCCAGTGAGCGCGGCGGCAGTCTTTACATTGGTGCCGATGATGGCCGCCGGTTTTGCATGGCTCCTGTTGCGTCAGGTGCTGACACGACGCATGGCGCTGGCTCTGGCCGTCGGGGCGGCGGGTGCGCTTTGGGTCATCTTCCGTGCCGACATCGGGGCGTTGCTGGCGGTCGACATCGGGCGGGGCGAGGCGGTCTATTTCATCGGCTGCGTCAGCCACGCGCTTTACACGCCGATGGTGCGCAGGCTGAACCGCGGGGAAACGGCGGTGACCTTCACGTTCGGCACTGTCGTTGCTGGTGGTCTGCTTCTGATCGTCTATGCGTGGTCCGATCTGAGGATGATCGACTGGGCATCACTTCCGCCGCGCGTCTGGGTGGCCCTGTTCTATACCGCGTTCTTTGCCACCGCCGCGACTGTGGTGATCCTGCAGTTCGCGACCATGCGCCTGCCGTCGGCCAAGGTCATGGCCTATACCTATCTGGTGCCTTCATGGGTCATCATCTGGGAGATCGCTCTTGGCAATGGGGTGCCCCCTGCGCTGGTGCTCGGCGGCGTGATGCTGACCATCGTGGCACTTTTGCTGCTTTTGCGCGATGACGAGGCTGCGCCGCGCCCATAGGTTCTGCATTATCCGCATATCTCGCGGGCACAGTTTCCCTTCGGTCAATATGCGGTGGCGGAACCATTCACCTTCCTGTGACGTTCTGTCATTAATCAAATGGAAGGAAATACCATGCGCGGCATTATTTATCTTGTGGGTCTTGTTGTTATTGTTCTGGCGATCGTCCAGTTTGTTCTCTGATACGGATGTGTGGCGCGGCTGAAAAGTCTGCGCCACCTTTCATTCGTGGGGCAGTTCCGACGCCAGGAACCTCTCGAACGCATCCAGATGGATCGGCTCGAACTGCCCGAACCCCTGCATCCATATGGATGCATCCCTCATCGCGTCGGGTTCAAGTTTGCACCATTTGACCCGTCCGCGTTTTTCCTGAGAAATCAGACCGGCAGTGGTCAGCACCCCCAGATGTTTCGAGATCGCGGCAAGCGACATCTCGAACGGTTCCGCGACATCCGTCACGGCCATGTCGTCCTCCAGCAGCATCGCAAGGATTGCGCGCCGGGTGGGGTCCGCTAGGGCGGCAAAGACCTGATCTATGCTCATGGCGGGACCATACAGCGCGGGAGCGGACAGGGAAAGCACGTCAACCGCGTGGATGATGGGTGTGGAGCGAAGGCTTGCGGTGGTGGTCGAGATCGGCGGCACGGATGGTCGAAAGGGGCTGCAATCGTCTGGACGGAGGGGCTTGCTTCTTGAGGGCAAGGCGGCGACTTGCGGGGGGGCTCTTCATTTGCTGCACGGCGACGTGCGTTGCGGCGCACACCCGTGCGGGTTTTTCATGGACTGGCTTCTGGCGGAAACGGAAGTCTGGCCAAAGGCGGGTTGAGCGACGATCAACCGATCAGTTGAATATTCTCCTGCAGCCTGAACGAGGCGCTGGGCCGGAATATCGGGCCTGCAGGTCGGTGGGGATGCGAAAATAAATAATGTAATTCAATATGTTATGTGGGGGTCTTGTCCAGTTGACTCTCCACTGTAACCCCAGTAGCAAGCGGTCAAGAATTCCAGTGGGGAATTGCCTGTGCCCGATCAAGATCTTCAAGACCTTGAAGCCAAGATCAACGCCGCCAAAGCGCGGTCCGCACCGGTAAAACCGCATCAGGAAGAACACTACTCTCAGGCGCAGCTTGCCTGGCGGATGGTGATTGAACTTGTGGCCGGTCTGGGGATCGGTTTCGGCATCGGGTACGGATTGGATGTGCTGTTTGGCACGCTGCCGATCTTCATGGTGCTGTTTACAATGCTGGGCCTGGCGGCGGGGGTAAAGACGATGCTCCGCTCCGCACAGGAGATCCAGATCAAGAAACTGGCCGATGAGGCCGAGATGCGTGCGCCCAAGGGCGCTGACAAGAACGAAGGAGCCTGAGATGGCGACAGAAGCACACAGCGAAGAAGGCGGTCTGGTCTTTCACCCGATGGACCAGTTCATCGTGAAACCGTTCTTCGGTGAAGGCGAAGTGGCGTGGTACACCGTGACCAATGCAACGGTCTGGATGTTTCTGGCCGTGGTCGCGGTGTTTCTGATCCTCGTGCTGGGCAGCTCAAAGCGGGCGGTTGTGCCGTCGCGGGCACAATCCATTGCAGAGCTTGCCTATGGTTTCGTCTACAAGATGGTCGAGGATATCTGCGGCAAGGAGGGGTTGAAGTATTTCCCCTACATCATGACGCTTTTCATGTTCATCGTCTGCGCCAACTTCCTTGGCCTGATCCCAACAGCCTTCACGCCCACGTCCCATTTCTCGGTGACGGTCGTTCTGGCGATGGCGGTGTTTCTGACGGTTACGATCCTTGGCTTCGTCAAGAACGGCGCGTCGTTCCTCGGCCTGTTCTGGGTGTCTTCCGCACCGCTTGCGCTGCGTCCCGTTCTGGCCCTGATCGAATTGATCTCGTACTTCGTGCGCCCGGTCAGCCACTCCATTCGTCTGGCCGGTAACGTCATGGCTGGCCATGCGGTGATCAAGGTTTTCGCGGGTTTCGCGGCGCTGCTGGCGGTGTCGCCCATCGCGATCCTCGGCATCACGGCGATGTACGGTCTGGAGGTCCTCGTGTCCTTCATTCAGGCTTACGTCTTTACCATCCTGACATGCGTGTACCTCAAGGACGCGCTGCATCCTCACCACTGAACGATGGCGGGGGTGACCCCCGTCCTGTATCTCAACTTCCAACCAATTAGGAGAATTCACATGGAAGGCGAACTCGCACACATCGGCGCAGGCCTGGCAGCAATCGGTTCCGGCGCAGCCGCGATCGGTGTTGGTAACGTTGCTGGCAACTACCTTGCCGGCGCTCTGCGCAACCCCTCCGCTGCTGCAAGCCAGACAGCGACACTGTTCATCGGCATCGCGTTCGCGGAAGCCCTGGGGATCTTCGCGTTCCTCGTCGCTCTGCTGCTGATGTTCGCTGTCTAAGACCTCACGGTAACGACATTCTTATGTGCGGGCAGGGGAAACCTCCTGTCCGCTTGTAAGCCCCAAGTTTTCAGGGTCTCGTTTCCAAGGAGAAGCCAAGATGGCAACTGAACCAATTGATATCGAAATGGCAGGCACCTGCGTTGGCCCGAATGGCTCTGCCATCGGGATGCCGCAGCTGTGTTTCGACTGGTGGGGCAACCAGATCTTCTGGCTCGTTCTGGCGCTGATTGCGATCTATCTGATCCTGTCGCGCGTGGCACTGCCCCGGATCGGCGCGGTTCTGGCCGAACGAACCGGGACAATCACCAACGACATCGCAGCCGCCGAAGACCTCAAGGCGAAGGCCGTCGAGGCAGAAGCGGCCTATGACAAGGCCCTGCTGGACGCGAGAGCGGAAGCACAGCGCATCGTGGCCGAAGCCAAGACCGAGATCAAAGCGGATCTGGACGTGGCCATTTCCAAGGCAGACGCCGAAATTGCGGCCAAGTCCGCTGAATCCGAGAAAGCGATTGCCGAGATCCGCGCCTCTGCGCTGGAGAACGTCAAGATCGTGGCCAAGGATACAGCCAAGGAAATCGTCGCAGCACTGGGCGTCAAGGCGGATGCCAAGACAATCGACGCTGCCGTGACGGATCGGATGAAAGGATGATTGCCATGCGTTTCACTCTGACAACCGCCGCGGCAACCCTTGCCGCCGCACCTGCCTTTGCGGCGACAGGTCCGTTCTTTACGCTGAACAACACCGACTTCGTTGTTCTGCTGGCCTTCCTGCTTTTCATCGCGGTGTTGTTCTACTTCAAGGTGCCCGGTCTTCTGGCCGGTATGCTGGACAAGCGGGCCAATGACATTCGTGCCGAACTGGACGAAGCGCGCCGCCTGCGTGAAGAGGCGCAGACCTTGCTGGCATCCTACGAGCGCAAGCAGAAGGACGTGCAGGAACAGGCAGACCGCATTGTCGCCAGCGCCAAGGAAGAGGCTCAGGCCGCTGCCGCACAGGCGCGGATTGATCTGGAGAAATCAGTCGCCCGCCGCCTGGCCGGCGCAGAGGACCAGATCAGCTCGGCTCAGGCCGCTGCGATCAAGGAAGTCCGTGATCAGGCAGCGACCATTGCGGTCGCCGCAGCCCGTGATGTGATCGCCAAGCAGATGACAGCCGCCGACGGCAATCAGCTTATTGACGACGCGATTGCGCAGGTCGACGCCAAGCTGCACTAGGCTTATTGTCCATCACCTGGATCAACAAAGCCCCGGTTTCGCACCGGGGCTTTTTTCTGTGCCATGCTTTCAGGCGCGGACCGGTCAGCTGTCCGTCTCGTGTTGCAGGCGTTGTTGCGCGATGACCTCGTTGCGTTCGGCCTTGCGCTGATCGGCCAGCGCTTTCTCGACAAAGTCCAGATGGGCTTGGATGGCCGCACGGGTCCGCACCGGATCGCGGTCCTGCAGTGCCGCATTGATCGCGCCATGTTGATCCAGCAAGGCAGAGCGGCTGGTGCGTTGCTTGAACATGATCTGCCGGTTGTAGAATACACCGCCGCGCAAGAGATCGTACATCGACCGCATCATGTGCAGCATCACCACATTATGGCTCGCCTCGATGATCGCCATGTGAAACTGCGCGTCCAGTTGCGCCTCTTCCTCGGCGTTGCGCTTGCCGTGCGCGCTGACCATCTTGTCAAACACCGTCTGCACCACCGCCAGATCGGTGTCAGACGCATGTTGCGCGGCGCGTTCGCCCGCCAGCGCTTCCAGATCGCGCCGGAACGACAGGTAGTCAAAGACCGCTTCATCATGCCGCGAGAAAAGCTGGACCAGAGCGGGCGCAAAGGCGCTGCCCAGCACGTCGGCGACATAGACCCCGGCCCCCGGTCTGGCGGTGAGCAATCCGGCTTCCTGAAGCGCGGCAATCGCGTCGCGCAGGGAGGGCCGGGAGACACCGAGCCGTTCGGACAATTCTCTTTCGGCGGGCAGGCGTTCGCCGGGACGAAGGATGCCGCGCAGGATCAGCTCTTCCATCTGGCGCACGACCGCGTTGGACAGCTTTTCCGATGTGACAGGGCGAAAGGGCATCTGATATCCTTGAATTGGTAATATCATATGACCAAAGGATGCGCGCGGCAATGGGGCCGGGGCCGCGCCGGACTGCGTTATCGGCTTGTTAACCATCTCGGCGCATTCTGACCCCATGAGGTTGACTTTGATCTGGCTCCTGTTTGCCTTTACCGCTGCCTGCAACACGCCCAATCCCGGGTTTCGCGGCGCTGCGGTCACACGCGTCACCGTCGATGGCTCCACCTTCGACGTGCGGCAACGCGGTCTGCGGGCAGAGGCGATCCGCATCAACCCTCAATACGCGCCCCGTTTCGGCCCGATCCGGTATCGCGCGGCACTGGCCATGCAGCAGGCAAGCGGCTGTGAGGTGCTGGATGTCACAGGGGATCAGGCGCAGGCATTCGGTCGCCTGAAATGCGGGGCCGTGGCGGCCCCTCGGGTCATTCAACCGCTGGCGCTGGACTGCGTCCCGGAGCGGGGCAGCGAAATTCCCGAAATTGGCCAGATACGGGTCGCGTTGGATTGCGATCCGGCCTGACCTCGGTAATCGCAATATCTTGTGGATAAAGCCGCCGATGGCGCCGGTTCTTGTGGGGTTTGCTTGACAGCATGGGGGTCCAGCCCGCATTTTCGCGCAACGCAGGAATCATTGGAGCCGCAGGACCGGTGCGCTTTTCCAAACTCAGACTGACAGGCTTCAAAAGCTTTGTGGACCCCACCGATCTGATCATCGCCGATGGTCTGACCGGCGTCGTGGGGCCCAACGGCTGTGGCAAGTCGAACCTGCTGGAAGCGCTGCGCTGGGTCATGGGGGAGAATCGACCGACCGCCATGCGGGGCGGCGGCATGGAAGACGTGATCTTTGCCGGCGCTGCGACACGGCCGGCCCGCAATTTCGCTGAAGTCGCCCTGCACATCGACAATTCGGAGCGGCTGGCCCCGGCGGGGTTCAATGACAACGACGCGCTTGAGATCGTGCGCCGGATCACCCGCGATGTCGGCAGCGCCTACAAGGCCGCGGGCAAGGACGTGCGGGCGCGCGATGTGCAGATGCTTTTCGCCGACGCCTCGACCGGGGCGCACAGCCCGGCGCTGGTGCGTCAGGGCCAGATATCCGAGCTGATCAACGCCAAACCCAAGAACCGGCGCCGCATTCTGGAGGAAGCCGCCGGTATCTCGGGCCTCTACCAGCGCCGTCACGAAGCGGAACTGAAGCTGACAGGCGCGGAGGCCAATCTGGCCCGCGTCGACGATGTGATCGAACAGCTTGCCACGCAACTGGCGCAGCTTGCGCGTCAGGCCCGGCAGGCCGCCCGCTACCGCGAGATCGGCGATGGGCTGCGGCGCAGTGAGGGGATGTTGCTTTACCGGCGCTGGCGCGAAGCCGACGATGCACGGGCACGCACCGACGAGGAACTGCGCAACCGGGTGACAGCGGCTGCCCAGGCCCAGACGCATGTGCAGCAGACCGCCAGAGCCCGCCAAACCGCGGAAGACGCGCTGCCGCCTCTGCGCGAGGAGGAAGCGATCGCTGCGGCCATTCTGCAGCGTCTGGCCGTTCAGCGCGACACGCTCGCCGATCAGGAAGCGCGCGCCCAGCAGATGATCGAAACGCTCACCGGGCGAATTGCACAGCTGACCCGCGACATCGACCGCGAGGCAGGCCTGAACCGGGATGCAGGAGAAACGATTGCCCGGCTGGAGTGGGAAGCAAAGGAGCTGTCCAGGGCGGGTGAAGGTCATGCCGACGCGGTCGAGACCGCAGCCGCAGCGGCCCGCGAAGCGGCATCTGTCCTGCAGGCGCGCGAAGACGATCTGTCCCAGAAGACCGAGGATGTCGCGCGGCTGGCGGCCCGGTACGGCTCGGCAGAGCGTCTGCTGGAGGACAGCCGCAAGACCCAGGCGAAATCCGAAAGCGACGCCGCCAAGGCACAGGAGGCCGCCGCGCAAAGCCGCACGGCGCTGGCCCAGGCTGCGACTGATTTCGACAGCGCCAGGACGGCAGAAGCCGCCGCCGTCGCCGCCGCTGCCGCTGCCGATGACGCCCTCGTGAGGGCCGAAGAAGCCCGCGCCCGGACGCAGGCGCGCGAGGCGGATGCGCGGGCCGAACGGTCGGAGGCCGAGGGCGAGATGAATGCCCTGCGGGCCGAAGTGGGTGCCTTGGCCAAACTGGTCGAACGGGACACGGCAGAGGGTGGTCAGATCCTTGACCGGTTGCAGGTGGAGCATGGATTCGAGAAGGCGCTGGGGGCCGCGCTTGCGGACGATCTGCGCGCGCCTCAGGTGGAAGATGACGGCCCCTCGGGCTGGGCTGTGCTGCCTGCCTATGCCAGCAACCAGCCTTTGCCCGATGGTGTCACGCCGCTGACGCAGCATGTGTCGGTCCCCGATGTGCTGGCCCGGCGCATGGGCCAGATCGGTCTTGTTGATCCGGACGAGGGGGCCGCCTTGCAGGCCGCATTGTTGCCCGGTCAGCGGTTGGTTTCTCCAGAAGGCGATCTGTGGCGGTGGGATGGTTTCCGGGCCTGGGCCGAGGACGCGCCCTCCGCAGCGGCGCTGCGGTTGCAGCAGTTGAACCGCCTGGAAATCCTGAAGCAAGCGTTGGAACAGGCAAGCCAGCGGGCGGAAGGCGCCCGCGCGGCGCATGAGACCCTGACGCGCAACCTTCAGTCCCAGACCGAGGCCGACAAGGCCGCCCGCGCGGCGCGGCGCGATGCGGACCGCGCCCTGGCCGATGCGGGTCGCGCGCTGAGCCGGGTGGAGGCCGACCGGACGCTGGCCGAAGGCCGTCTGGAAAGCCTTGGGCTGGCCGTCAAACGCCACGAGGACGAAGCGATGGCGGCACGGGGCCGGGTGCTTGAGGCCGAGCGGGCGCTGGCGGAACTTGGTGATCTGACCGAGGCGCGCGCCGGTATCGACGATCTGCGCATGACGGTGGAGGCCGCGCGGATCACCATGATGTCGCGCCGTTCCGCACATGACGAATTGCGCCGCGAGGGCGAGGCACGGGTGAAGCGGGCTCAGGAAGTGACCAAGGAACTCAGCGGGTGGCGGCACCGGCTTGAGACGGCGGAGAAGCACAGCGCGGAACTGGCGGATCGCAAACTGGCCGCCGAGGGCGAATTGAAGGATGCAAGCGCCGCACCGGCGGAGCTTGCGGCAAAGCGCGACGAGTTGAGTGAGGCTATCGCCACCGCAGAGGCCCGCAAGGCCGACGCGACCGATGCGCTGTCCAAGGCCGAAGCGGCCCTGCGCGAGGCCACAACGCAGGAGCGCGAGGCGGAACGGGCGGCATCGGAAGCCCGCGAAGCGCGTGCGCGGTCAGAGGCGCGATCGGAAGCGGCAAAGGAAACGGTCGCCGCCGCCGCAGAGCGGATCGCCGAGGACAGCCAGCAAACGCCGAACCAACTGCTTGCCGCGCTGAAGGTGAACCCCGATCAGATGCCCGGCGCGGATGCTCTCGAAGCGGATGTGAACCGCTTGAAACGCCAGCGAGACGCCTTGGGGGCAGTGAACCTGCGGGCCGAGGAGGACGCCAGGGAAGTGCAGGAAGAGCACGACAGTCTGACAACGGAAAAGGCCGATCTGGAGGAAGCGATCAAGACGCTGCGCTCTGGCATCGCCAGCCTGAACCGCGAAGGGCGCGAGCGTCTGCTGACCGCGTTCGAACAGGTGAATTCCAACTTCTCGATGCTGTTCAGGCATCTGTTCGGCGGGGGAGAGGCCAATCTGGTGATGGTCGAATCCGACGATCCGCTTGAGGCGGGGCTGGAGATCCTCTGTCAGCCGCCGGGCAAGAAACTGAGTACGCTCAGCCTGTTGTCCGGGGGCGAGCAGACATTGACCGCAATGGCGTTGATCTTTGCCGTCTTCCTGGCCAACCCCGCGCCGATCTGTGTGCTGGACGAGGTGGACGCGCCGCTGGACGACGCCAACGTCACGCGGTTCTGCGATCTTCTGGATGAAATGTGTCGCCAGACGGACACACGGTTCCTGATCATCACGCACCACGCGGTCACGATGGCGCGCATGGACCGGTTGTTCGGTGTGACCATGGCCGAACAGGGCGTGAGCCAGCTGGTTTCGGTCGATCTGAAAGCGGCGGAAACGCTGGTTGCCTGACGAGACCTAGCGGGGTTTCACCTGCTCGACGGGCCCGCCTGCCTTTTCCCATGCGCCGAAGCCGTCCTTGAGGTGTGCGGCATCAAATCCCATGTCCTGCAACGTCGCGACAGAAAGGGCAGAACGCCAGCCGGAAGCGCAGTGAAAGACGAACTTCTTGTCCTGCGCAAAGACCTCTTTGAAATAGGGGCTGTCTGGATCGACCCAGAACTCCAACATGCCGCGCGGACAGTGAAAACTGCCGGGAATGAACCCGCTGCGCTCGCGTTCGCGGGGGTCGCGCAGGTCGACGATCTGGACCTTGGGATCACCGACCATTCCGATGGCATCGGCGGTTTCGATTTCCTCGATACGGGCGCGGGCGGCGGCGACCATGTCGGCGGCGGATGTCTTGAGGGGCATGAACAGTCCTCTGGCTAGAGTTGAGATAGAAGCGCGGGCGTGGGCCAGCCGTCAACGACCATCCCGAGACGGGCCTGTTCGGCACGAACCGCGGCGCGGGTGCCTGATCCGAGAATACCGTCAATGCCGCCCACATCATGACCAAGCGCCTGCAGTCTGGTCTGAAGCGCTTTCATCTGGTCCCCATTCAGCCCAGTGTCCGGCTGTCCGGCGTCGAAAACGGTGGCGCCCTGCAACCTTGTGGCAAAATAGGCGGCGGTCATCACGTAGGTGAAGCTTTGGTTCCAGTCGAAATAGACGCGGAAATTCGGGTATGCGATGAAGGCGGGGCCCTTGTGGCCTTGCGGGACCAGTAAGGAGGCAGACAAACCTTCGCGCAGTGGCCCATTGCGGGGCATGACGCCCAAGGCCTGCCAGTCCGAAACGGGTTTGATCGTCTCGAGGCCCGTCATGGACCAATCGAAGTCGGGCGGCAGCGTGACCTCTGCCAGCCAGGGTTCGCCAGCGCGCCAGCCCAGAGCCTGCAGCATTGCCGCACCCGACAGCAGCGCATCGGGAGGGGAGGTTTTCAAGGACACCTTCCCGTCGCCGTCACCGTCGACACCATTTTCCAGAATATCGCGGGGCAGCATCTGGACCATGCCGATTTCGCCGGCCCATGCACCTGTGGTGGTGCGCGGATCGAACTGGCCGCGGGCGAACAATTCCATCGCGGCAAGCACCTGCGGACGGAAAAGGTCAGGCCGGCGGCAATCATGCGCCAGCGTCACCAGCGCATTGGCGGTGTTGAAGTCCCCCTGAAACGCGCCGTAGTCCGTTTCAAATGCCCAGAAGGCCAGCAGGACGCCCCTGTCCACACCGTATTCCTGCTCGACGCGGTCGAACACCGCGTCATACCGGTCAGCGTTCGCGCGACCGCGGTTGATCCGGTCGTTCGAGATCAGCCTGCGCGAAAATTCGATGAAGGGCAGTTGAAAGACGCCCTGCTTGCGGTCGGCAGCCAGAACGGCGCTGTCCTGCCTTACGGACGCAAAGAAAGCATCGGCGGTATCGGGCGCGATGCCTGCCGCGACTGCCTCGGTCTTGAGGCCGTCGATGAAGCCCGAGAAGGAACCGCCACAGGCCGCCATGGCCGTCTGACCGAACGACAGGAGCAGGACCGTGGCTGCCAGGATGGATCGTTGTCTCATGTTCTCTCAACTTATGATAAGGGCAATGGCCACAGCCATTCCCAAAGCCACCGCCCATGCCTGCCACAACCGCATGACGCAGGCGTCGATCTCTGCCGCACCGATGGTTTTCAGGCCGGTGCCGTTTACCCAAGCAAAGCTTTGCATCACGCCATCATAAGCCCGTGGCCCGGCAAGCGCCACTCCCAGTGCGCGGGCCATCGCCGCCTCGGGCCAGCCTGCGTTGGGGGATCGGTGCAGGGCCGCGTCGGCGCGGATCGCGGACCAATGGGGCAAGACACCGGAGGGCAGGGCGATCAGGACGGCGGTGATCCGGGCAGGCACCCAGTTCAACACATCATCCAGCCGTGCCGCTGCCCAGCCGAAGTCGGCGTGCCGGGGCGTCCGGTAGCCAATCATGCTGTCGGCGGTGTTGATGATCTTGTAAAGGACGATGCCTGGCACTCCTCCGATCAGAAACCAGAACGCGGGTGCAATGACACCGTCGCTGAGGTTCTCAGCGGCACTTTCGATGGCGGAGCGGGCGATGGCCGGGGCCTCCATTCCGGCTGTGTCCCGGCTGACGATCATCGCCACGGCGCGGCGTCCTTCGCGCAGCGACATGCGCAGCCCGCTTGCCACAGCCGCGACATGCTGCGCGAGGGAGCGTTGGGCCAGCAGGATGGCCACGGCGATTATTTCAACCACAGCCCCGAGTTGCGCAAGGAGCGTGCCGATCAGGAGTGCCAGCAGCACCAGCCCGATGACCACGGCGATCCCCTTGAGCTTGCGGCTGTGCCCGGCGTTGAACGTGGTGTCGCACCAGCCGATCAGACGTCCCATCAGGACGGCCGGGTGCGGCACCCTTTGCCACAGCCAGCGCGGTTCTCCCAAGGCAGCATCGAGGAGCATTGCAGCAGCAAGAAGCAGGGCGGTGTTCATGCAAGCGCCTGCGTCAGCCGGTTCCAGCCTGCCGCGTCCGGCAGGCCCATGCGCAGCCAGCGGTCGTTGTAGGGAAAGATCCGCGTCCAGATCCGGTGCTGCGCCAATCGGGCCTGCCACTGCGCGGCATCGTCCACGTCATAAAGCCGGAACAGCGTCGTCCCGCCGACACCAACGGCACCGCGACCGGTCATCAGGGCGTCCAGCCGCGCAGCGTCCGCCTTGAGCCGGGCGCGGGTCTGCTGCGCCCAATCGACGTCTGCCAGCGCCAGCGCCCCGATTTCGAGCGCGGGACCGGCGACAGCCCAGGGCCCCAGCATCGCCGCAAGACGCTGCGTCAAGGCGGGATCGCCGATGACGAATCCCAGCCGCACACCGGCCAGTCCCCAGAACTTGCCAAAGCTTTTCAGGACCAATGTACCGGGAGTGGCCGCTTCGGCGACAAGGCTGTTCTCTGGCATGACGTCGCAAAAGCTTTCGTCGATGATGCGAAGTTTGCCCGTCAAATCGCTGGCCTGCCAAAGCCGTCCGTCGGGATTGTTCGGGTGGACATGGACGCTGGCATCGCATGGGCCAGTGCTTGCGTCGATCTGCCAGCCAGCGGCGGCAAAGCTGGCGGCATGTTCGTTGTAGGTGGGCAGCGGGATCGACACCTTTCCGGGTGGCATCAGAAAGGGAACATGCGCAATCGCGGCGGAGGCACCGGGCACGGCCAAAAGCGTGGCACCTTGCGGGACCGACCAGAACGCGCGCGCCGCATCGACAAGGCGGTCGAGTGCTGCGCGGTCGGGCAAGGCTGTCCAGGCGTCCGCTGAAACTTCGGGCAGCGGATAGGACACCGGGTTGATCCCCGTGGACAAATCGAGCCAGTCTTTCCGCGCGCCGCCGAAACGGGCAGTTGCAGCATCGAGATTGCCGCCATGATCGCGATCTTCTGTCGTCACACGCCTCATCCGGGATTCCTCATCCATGGCGAAACTCCGCCGCGTTCCCGGGCAGGGAAAGCGGAAGATCGCCGGTTTTTCAAGCCTTCGCTGTGCGGTTAACCCAATTCAGAGCGTGTTAATACTTTGTTAAGGTATTGGTAACATCTCCTCCATATGTCTGCTTCATCCGAACCGCATCCGGCCCCTGCGGCGCATGGCCTGAACGTGCTTATCGTTCAAAGCCGTGACGCGCTTGGCGCGATCTGGCAATGTCACCTTGCGCGGCAGGGCATGACGGTGACCCGCGCCATGACACAAGACAGCGCGATCGCGTTTCTAAGCCGGAATGCAGTCGATATCATCGTGCTCGATCTGGTTCTCACTGACGGTTCCGCACTGGCGGTGGCTGACTACGCCAACTACCGCCAGCCCGCCGCGCGGGTGATCTTTGTCACCAACACCAGCTTTTTCTCGGACGGCTCGATCTTCAGCCATTCGTCGAACGCGCGGGCCTTTTTGCCGTCCACCACGCCACCCGAAGATCTGGCCGCCATGATCGAACACTACGGCACCATGATCGGCTAGACCGCGTCCCGGCTGTGGGGTGCGTCGAAGTCCAGAACCGGGTTGATCGGGATGATCCGGTTCGGGTTTATGCTGTCGTGGCTGTAGTGATAATGTCGGACGATGTGGTCCATATGGACCGTGTCCGCCACCCCGGGCCATTGGTAGAGTTCACGGGTATAGCCCCACAGGTGCGGATAATCGACGATGCGCCGACGGTTGCATTTGAAATGCTGGTGATAGACGCTGTCAAAGCGGATCAGCGTGGTGAAGAGCCGCCAGTCGGCTTCCGTGATCGTATCGCCCATCAGATAGCGGTTTTCGGCCAGCCGCTTTTCCAGCCAGTCGAGCGTGTCGAACAGGGGCACGACTGCCTCGTCATAGGCGTCCTGGGAAGTGGCAAAACCGCACTTGTAGACGCCGTTGTTCAGCGTTTCGTAGATGCGGTCGTTCACCGGTGCGATGGCGTCGCGCAGGGGTTCTGGCCAGTAGTCATCGGTGTTGCCGGTGATGTCGTCGAAGGCGCTGTTCATCATGCGGATGATTTCGGCGCTTTCGTTGGACACGATCGTGCCATTGTTCTTGTCCCAAAGGATCGGCACGGTCACACGCCCGCTGAACTTCGGATCTGCCTTGGTATAGATGTCACGCGCGAAGGGCAGGCCGAACTGCCTGTCGCCGGTGGCCCCGTCGAAGTCGGTGTCGAAGGTCCAGCCGTCGCCCAACATCTCTGGATGCACAACGCTGATGTCGATGTGGTCCTGCAGATCCTTGAGCCTGCGGAAGATCAAGGTGCGGTGCGCCCAGGGGCAGGCATAGCTGACATAGAGGTGATAGCGGCCACTTTCGGCCTTGAAGCCCCCGTCGCCGGATGGGCCGGGGGCACCGTCCGCCGTCACCCAGTTGCGAAATTTGGCGGCTGAGCGTTCGAATTTGCCGCCCGACGACTCGGTGTCGTACCATTTGTCCTGCCATTCGCCATCAACCAGCAATCCCATGTCTTTCTCCTTTGTCTGCTTAACGAAACTGTAGCGTCCTTTGCCTAGGTTGCCCCTGGAAACTGTGCGCAGGGCATCTGCACGAACGCACAGAACAGATTTTGTTTGATTTTATCGGGGATCACGCCAGATTTGGCGCAGGTCGGCTGGAGAGTTGCGATGGAAGAGATGCTGTCAAAGGACGTGCAAGCGGGGTTGGATGCGGCGCGGTTGCAGCGGCTTCATCGTGCGTCGCGGTTGCGGCTGGATCTGGGTGGTCGCGAGGTCAAGGTTCTGCGGATGTGGAAGACAGGATTTGCCGTTGCCGCGGTCGAGGCCCCCAATCTGCGCGGGCTTGTCGATCTTTACGATGGTGCGACACATCTGTTTCAGTGCCTGATCGTGGCTTCCGAACAGGAGGCGGACGAAATGCACTATGTCTTCAAACGTGCAACCGCCGTTGCACACGCCGCAGCGCTTGATTTCGAGCGTCCGGCAAATGCGCCCGTTGCCCTGATCGGAAAAAACGGCTGAGCGGCGCAGCGGCCGCTCAGAAAGGTTTCCTACTGCAAGTCCTTGAATGCCGCAGCCAGTCGCGTGCAGGCTTCCTCGACCCTTGCACGGGGTGTCGCGATGTTGAACCGCAAGAAGCTCTCGCCTCCCTTTCCGAAGGTCGGCCCGTGGTTCACGGCGATCTTCGCGTCTTCCTGCACCCGGCGGGTAAATTCCTCGCGGGTCATGCCGGTGCCGTCGAAATCCACCCAGGCCAGATAGGTCGCCTCGAGGTTCATCGAGGCCAATCCGGGGATGGCGTTCACGGCGTCGTCGAAAAGCCTGCGATTGCCGTCGAGATAGACAACCAGATCGTCCACCCATGCCGCCCCTTCGGGGGAATAGGCTGCGGTGGCCATGAACAACCCGAACGAATTGGGCGACAGGCCCAGTGCTGCCATGCGCGCCGCGAATTTTGCCCGCAGATCGGGGTTTTCGATGATGACGTTGCCCGAATGGCTGCCCGCGATGTTGAAGGTCTTGGTTGTCGCGGTCATCATCACCAGCCGGTCGCTGATGCCGTCGATGTTGGCCATGACGGTATGGGTCTGGCCCGGCATCACAAGGTCGTGGTGAATTTCGTCCGAGACGAGGATCAGATCGTGGCGCCTGGCGAAATCGGCGATGCCCCGAAGTTCATCGGCGGTCCAGACACGACCACCGGGATTGTGCGGTGAACAGAGGATCAGCATCTTCTCCGCGCCGGTCATCTGCGCGTCCCAGGCATCGAAATCCATCTCGTAGCGTCCGTCGACGATGGGCATTTCGCATTCGACGACCTTGCGGCGTGCTGCTTCGATCACCCTGGCAAAGGCATGATAAACGGGCGTGAACAGCACCACGCCATCGCCGGGCGCGGTAAAGGCATCGACGCACATGGCGGTGCCGTTGACCAGACCGTGGGTGGTGAATATCCATTCCGGTTCGACGGTCCAGCCGTGCCGGTTTTGCATCCACCACTGGATCGCGTCCAGATATTTGCTGTCATCGCCGAAATAGCCGAAGACCCCATGCTCCAGCTGTTTCCGCAGCGCGTCCTGCACCCCCTGGGGCGGACGAAAATCCATGTCTGCAACCCACATCGCGATGCCTTCGTCGCGCGGGACGCCATAGATCGGCTCCATCTTGTCCCACTTGGCACAATGGGTGTCGCGGCGGTCGATGATCTCGTCAAAACTCATGGGGGCGCTCCTGATTGTTGAGCGCAGGCTACCCGCTTGAACGACGGCTGCAAGCCCTGCCTTGCACAGAAGGGGGGCATCGCCTAAATCAGCCGCATGACACGTACAATCCTTCTGCATCCCGATCCGCGCCTGAAAAAGGCTGCCAAACCCGTCGCCGACCTGACCGATGAACTGCGGCAGTTGGCCGATGACATGCTGCGCACGATGTATGCGGCACCGGGGATCGGCCTTGCGGCTCCCCAGGTTGGTGTGCTGGACCGGCTGATCGTGCTGGACTGCATCAAGGAAGAGGGCGAAAAGCCGCGTCCGCTGGTGATGTTCAACCCTCGGGTGACGGCGTCATCGGACGAACTGAACACCTACGAAGAAGGCTGTCTGTCACTGCCCGATCTCTATGCCGATGTGACGCGCCCGCGCGAAGTGTCGGTGGAATGGATCGACCGGAACGGGAAGGCGCAGTCCGAAACATTCGACGGACTTTGGGCCACCTGCGTGCAGCACGAGATCGACCATCTGGAAGGCAAGCTTTTCATCGACTATCTCAAGCCGCTCAAGCGCCAGATGATGACCCGCAAGATGGTCAAGCTGAAACGCGAACTGGCCCGCGCATGAGCGTGTTGCCGATTGTGCTGTGGCCCGACCCGCGTCTGGCGGAAATCTGCGCGCCGGTGGAAGGGATCACCCCGGAAATCGAAAAGCTTGTGCAGGATATGTTCGACACGATGTATGCCGCCCCCGGTCGCGGTCTGGCGGCACCTCAGGTCGGTGTGATGCAGCGGGTTTTCGTGATGGACACAGGCTGGAAAGAAGGCAGGTCCGACCCGGTCGTCTGCATCAACCCGATGCTGCAGGAGGTGAGCGAAGAGCGCCAGACCAACAGCGAAGGATGTCTGAGCATTCCCGGTGTGAGCGCGGACGTCAGCCGCCCGGCACAGGTCCGGATGGTCTGGACCGGGCTGAACGGCGGACGCTTTGTGCAAAGCTTCGATGGCTTTGCCGCGGCTTGTGTGCAGCATGAACTGGACCATCTGGACGGCGTGGTGACGTTCGATCATCTGAAAGCCGAAGACAGAGACGCATTGATCGCGGAATACCGGGCGCAATGACCGTTCGGTCGATCCTGCAATGGCCGGACAAACGGCTGCGCACGAAAGCCGAAGAGGTGATGCAGATCACGGATGACGTGCGCCGCATCTGGGCCGACATGGTCGAGACGATGGACGCGATGCCGGGTGTCGGGCTTGCTGCGCCGCAGATCGGCGTGATGCTGCAACTCGCGGTGGTCGATGCCTCGTCGGATCGCAAGAGGCGGATATTGCTTGCCAATCCGCAGGTGATCGAGGCATCGGCGAAACCCAATGTGCATGAGGAGGCCAGCCCCTGTCTGCCGGGGGTATCGGCAAGGATCACACGCCCCCGTGCCGTGTCGGTGCGCTTCCTCGACGAAAACGGCGTGATCGCGCGGCGGGAATTTGTCGGGCTGGAAGCGACCAGCGTGCAGCATCAGATCGACCATCTGGCGGGTCGGATGTATTTCGACAAGCTCAGCAAGATCAAACGCGACATGCTTCTGCGCAAGGCGCGGAAGCTGAACGGCTAGGGGGCAGGACATGCGGATCGTCTTTATGGGCACGCCAGACTTTTCGGTGCCGGTGCTCGACGCCCTGGTCGACGCGGGCCATGAGGTCGCCGCTGTCTATTGCCAGCCGCCCCGTCCCGCGGGGCGCGGCAAGAAGGACCGGCCCGCGCCGGTTCATATACGGGCAGCGGCGCTGGGTCTCGACGTGCGTCATCCGGTTTCGCTCAGATCGGAGAAAGAGCAAGCGGATTTCGCGGACCTTGGCGCGGATATTGCCGTGGTCGTCGCCTATGGGTTGATTCTGCCGCAGGCCATTCTGGATGCGCCGGCGAAAGGATGCCTCAACATCCATGCCAGCCTTCTGCCGCGTTGGCGCGGAGCCGCCCCCATTCACCGTGCCATCATGGCCGGGGATGCGGAAACAGGGGTGTGCATCATGCAGATGGATGCGGGGCTGGATACGGGCGATGTGCTGTTGCGCAAGGCGGTGGCGATCGGGCCGCAGGAAACCACCGCAGAACTGCACGACCGGCTCAGCCTGTTGGGGGCTGCGGCGATCATCGAAGCGCTGGACCAGATCGACGCCTTGACGGCGGTGCCGCAACCGGAGGACGGCGTGACCTATGCCAGGAAGATCGACAAGACCGAGGCGCGGATCGACTGGACGCGCCCGGCGGTCGAGGTGGACCGGCTGATCCGGGGGCTGTCGCCGTTCCCCGGTGCCTGGTTCGATCTGGATGGAACGCGGATCAAGGTGCTGCGCTCCTCCCTTGCGGAGGGCGCAGGGCGACCGGGCGAAGTGCTTGATGCCGGTCTGCGGGTTGCCTGCGGCGAGGGGGCTGTCCAATTGACGCGCTTGCAACGGGCGGGCAAGGCGGCGCAGGATGCGGATGTGTTTCAAAGCGGGGCCCAGATTGCCCCCGGCACCATCCTGAGCGGAGAATAATCCCATGTTTCTGGTCCTGTTCGGGACGGTCGTCATTGCGGGGATCGTCGGCTATGTCTCCGAGAAGACAGGCTGGACGCATAACGGCTATTTGCAGTCCATCATCATCTGCATCGGCGGCGCGTTTCTGTTCTATTTTGTGCGGATCATGTTCGGGGTCGGTTTTTCCAGTCCCGGCATGAATGCCATCCTGTCCTCGATCGGGGCGCTGATCATCGTGCCGTTTCACTGGCGGCGATGATGGATTGAGTTGTAGGGGAAAGATGAAGCAGGGGGCGGTCTTCAACCGCGGGGCGGGGTGCTTTTGTAGACCGGCAGATGCCAGCCCAGAGCGAGGGATCCCGCGCGCAGCACCCAGGTGACCACGGCGCAGGCGAGCAAGGCCAGTGGCGTTTCGATCAGATAGTGTTTTGCGACGGTGGCGGTGGCGGCCCCGGCGAAGGCAGCGGTGACGTAGAGTTCCCCCTGTTTCAGCACGACGGGTACGTCCCCCACGACGACATCGCGCATCAGCCCGCCCATGCACCCGGTGATCATGCCCATCAGGATCACGATGGTCGGCGACTGATCGAGCGAGATCGCCACGCCGGCACCTGCCGCGACGGCGACTGCCAGCGCAAAACTGTCGAGCCAGATGAGCGCGCGCATCCGGCTTTCGAAGAGATGCGCGGTGAAGAAGATCACCAGCGCAGCCCCGGCAGCGAGGCCCAGATAGGCGGGATTGGCGATCCAGAAGATGGGATTGCGGTCCAGCAGGAGGTCGCGGATCGTGCCGCCGCCCAATGCCGTCAGGCAGGCGATGAAGGCAAAGCCGATGATGTCCAGTTGGGCCCGGCTTGCCACCAGCGCGCCCGTGATGGCAAAGACCAGCACCGAGGCATAGTCCAGAAACGTCACGATGGTCATGGTTTGAACGGCGCCATGCCCGCCCGCGCAAGTTCATCTGCGCGTTCGTTTTCGGGGTGGCCCGCATGTCCCTTGACCCATTCCCATGTGACCTGATGGCGGGCATTGGCCGCGTCCAGCCGCTGCCACAGTTCCACGTTCTTGACGGGTTTTTTGGCCGCGTTCTTCCAGCCGTTTTTCTTCCAGCCGAAGATCCAGCCGGTGATCCCGTTCTTGACGTAGTTGCTGTCGGTCACGATGGTGATTTCGGTCGGCCGCTCCAGTGCTTCGAGCGCGTTGATCGCGGCCAGCAGTTCCATGCGGTTGTTGGTGGTCTGCGCCTCGCCGCCCTTGAGTTCGCGTTCCTTGACCACGGTGTCGCCGTCGCGGGCCTGCATCAGGGCACCCCAGCCGCCGGGACCGGGATTGCCCGAACAGGCACCATCTGTGTATGCGTAAAGTCTAGCCATATGCGCGCAGGGCTATCCAATCGGCATAGGTGCCGTCCAGCCCTATATCGCGTCCCGCCGTGCGATCGGTGATCGTAAAGCCCGCGTGCTTGAGCAGATCGGTCAGGTTGTCCTCGGTGTAATAGGTGTAAAGCCTGCCGATGGCGTCACGTTTTTCGCCGGTGCCGGTCTTGAGCGCGATGTGAAAGATGCCGCCGGGCTTGAGGGCGCGGTGGAGGGCCGCCAAATGCCGGGGCAGGGCATTGCGAGAGGCGTGCAGGAGGCTGAAATTTGCCCAGATCGCGTCGTAGACATCGGTGCCGTCAATCTCGTCAAAGGTGGCGAGGCGGGCGGTGACGCGGTCCGCTTGGCCTGCCATCCGGACCATTTCGGGCACGGCATCGGTTGCGACGACGGTAAAGCCCTTGGCTGCCATGACAGCGGCGTAATGGCCCGGGCCGCAGCCCAGATCGAGGATGTGCCCGCCCGGCGGCACGTCGGCCAGAAAGGACGCAAAAACCGGGTCTTTGGCGACACCCGGGCCGGTCAATCCGGCGTATGCGTCAGCCTTCGAGGCGTAGGTGCGCAGGGTTTCGGCGTCGGTCACAGAAAGATGCCCACAAGCAGGCACAGCACCACGACGATGGTCAGTTGCACGCGCAGTGCCATCCACCAGCCTGGGGCCAAGTCCCATCTGGAAAAGGCGTAATCCAGCAGCAGGAGGCCGATGAACCCCGTTGCGAGGTTTGTCAGGGCCGAGGTGACGCCCGTGCCCGGCATGAAGAACCACCACAGGGCGGGCAGGACGGAGAGCGCATAGGCCGCCAGCGCCTGTGGTCCGCGTGCCTTGGTGGCGAACCCCCAGAGGACGCCCGCCATGAAGGGCAGGATGATCCCGCCGTACCGGATCATGATGAGCTTGCCGTCACCCAGCAGCACCTGCGGGATCGGCCAGGCGGGCAGGGTGAACATGTCGAGGACGAGCAGAGCTGCCCAGAGAAAAGGGATCAGCCCGGCAAGGCCCAGCACGAATGCTGCGGGAGGGATGCGGCCCAGCATGAGGGTCAGGCGCGTTCCAGCGCCAGACGGCCCGCGAGTGCGGCGAAGATCGCCGCGAAGGAACGGTTGAGCCAGCGCATGACGCTTTCGGAGCCCAGCAGCCAGCGGCGGGCAGTGGCGGCGAAAATGCCGTAGAGAACAAAAACGGCAAAGGTCATCGCCATGAAGATCACGCCCATCAGCGACATTTCGGCTGTGGCCGTTGCGGGATTGCCGCTGAGGAACGGCGGCATGAGCGCCAGGAAGAAGATCGACAGTTTGGGGTTCAGGATGTTGATGAGCGCGCCGCGTCGCGCGATGATCCAGCCGCGCTCGGCTGACTTTTCGGCGGAGACGGCCAATGCGCCGCCGGTCTTGAGGCTTTGCCAGGCGAGGTAGAGAAGATAGCTTACGCCCGCCCATTTCACCGCAGTGAACAGCAGGGCCGAGGTGTGCAGGACCGCCGCCAGACCCAGCGTCGCGGCGGCAAGATGCGGCAGGATACCGAAGGTACATCCCAGCGCGGCCCAAAGGGCGGCGCGGCGGCCTTGCCCCAGGCCAAGCGCCAGCGTGTAGATGACCCCGGTGCCGGGGGCGATGACCACGACAAATGCTGTCAGCAGGAACTGCAATGAGATCATCAGCTTACGTCCTTTCGGGTGCACAGGCCCGGATAATCCGTCACAATGCCGGTTTTGTCCACCGTGAGATCGGCGGTAAAGCCGCTGTCCACGTTGGTATAGACCCAGCCTTCCTGCCATCTGGTGTAGCTTTGCCGGACCACCGACATTTCGAGCGATTGTGCCGTGATCATCAGCACGTCGAAGCTGCCTTGGGCTTGTCCGACGCTGTCCAGTCTTTTGATCGGGAAGGTGTTGGTGACCGCCGTCCAGCCCAGATCAAGATCGAATACATTGGCGCTGTTCGGAACAAGGCCCCTGTTGGTTTCGAACCACCCCGCACCGGTGCGGTTCAGGGTCAGCGCATCGGTATCGCTGGTCACTTCCAGACACTGACAGAGAAAGCCCGCGTCGAGCTTGATCAGATAGCGGATGTCGCCATGCCTGCCGGTGACGCGCCACCCTTGGGTTTCGCGCGTGATCTGTGCCCGGTCATAGCTGCCGTCGTGCCATTCCCAGACGACGGACAGGCGATCCTTCTCAGACCGGTTCACGCAGCACCCGAGGGACCTTGAACTCGACATTCTCCTGTGCGGTCTCGACCAATTCCTGGGTCACATCATAGCGTGTGCGGAAAGCGTCGATGACCTCGTTGATCAGCACCTCGGGGGCGGAGGCACCGGCGGTGATGCCGATGCTGCGGATGCCTTCGAGACTGCGCCAGTCGATGTCATCTGCGCGTTGGACAAGCTGCGCGTATTTGCAGCCCGCGCGGGCACCGACTTCGACCAGCCGTTTGGAGTTGGAGGAATTGGGCGCGCCGACAACCAGCATGGCGTCGCATTTCGGGGCCATCGCCTTGACCGCTTCCTGGCGGTTCGTGGTGGCATAGCAGATGTCTTCCTTGTGCGGGCCGACAATGGCCGGAAAGCGGGCGTTCAGGGCCGCGACGATCTCTGCGGTGTCATCGACGCTGAGGGTCGTCTGGGTGACATAGGCCAGTTTGTCCGGGTCGCGCACGGTGACCTTGGCCACATCTGCCGGGGTTTCGACCAAAAGCACGTCGCCTTCCGGCAACTGACCCATCGTGCCTATGGTTTCGGGATGGCCTTCGTGGCCGATCATGATCATCTGAAGGCCTGCATCGGCGTGGCGCTGGGCCTCGATATGGACCTTGCTGACCAGGGGGCAGGTGGCATCCACATAGACCATCTGCCGGGCCGCTGCTGCGCTGGGGACGGATTTCGGCACGCCGTGGGCGGAAAAGATGACGGGCCTGTCGTCGGGACATTCGTCCAGTTCCTCGACAAAGACGGCACCCTTGTCGCGCAGGCCGTCCACGACGAATTTGTTGTGGACGATCTCGTGACGGACGTAGACCGGGGCCCCCCATTTCTCCAACGCCATCTCGACGATCTTGATGGCGCGGTCCACACCGGCACAAAAGCCGCGTGGCGCTGCAAGATAGAGGGTCAGAGGGGGTTTGGGCATCGGGCTCTCCTTGGATTGCCCCAGACCTAAACGCTCAGACGCGGCGGATCAATCGCTGCGCGGCGCATCGTTGTCGCGGGGTGGGCGACCAATCACGTCGCGCAGGTCTTCGAGCTCGATGAAATTATCGACCTGACGTCGCAGATCGTCCGAGATCATCGGTGGCTGGCTGCGGATCGTGGAAACGCAGGACACGCGCACGCCCTGACGTTGCAGGCTTTCCACCAGGGGCCGGAAATCACCGTCGCCGGAAAAGATCACGATGTGGTCGACGTGCGGCGCCAGTTCCATCGCATCCACGGCCAGTTCGATGTCCATGTTGCCCTTGACCTTACGGCGACCCATGCTGTCGGTGTATTCCTTGGCCGCCTTCGTCACCATCGTGAAGCCGTTGTAGTTCAGCCAATCCACCAAGGGGCGAATCGGAGAATATTCGTCGTTCTCCAGCAGGGCAGTGTAGTAGAACGCGCGCAGCAGCTTGCCACGGCGCATGAATTCATGGCGCAGCAGCTTGTAGTCGATGTCAAACCCAAGCGTCTTGCCCGCCGCGTAAAGATTTGCGCCATCAATGAAGAGCGCGAGGCGCTCGTCCTTATAAAACATATCTATTCCTTCTGACGTCGTACCGTCGTACTCGTGACCCGAATGCGTATCATGCAGGTCAATCAAATGAATTTGGTCAAAGCCGGGTCGATTGCTGCTTGATCGGTTAGGTAGCGGTTTTTGATCACGCCGCAAGGCCAGCTTCACGGGGAAATTGGCGAATAAATGCTCACACGCCTAAATAGCACACTTTTGGCGCTCGGTGCTAACCTGACGTCACCGATCGGGCCACCGTTGGCAACGATCCGCGCGGCGCTGGAAGACCTCGAAACTGCGGGGGCGGTGATTCGCAAGATCAGCCGATATTACCGGACGCCTGCCTTCCCGGCGGGCAATGGTCCCGATTTCGTGAACGCGGCTGCCCTGATCGACGTGCCCTGGTCACCGGTCGAAACCCTGGCCGAATTGCACCGTGTCGAGGTCGGAATGGCACGCACCCGTGCGGTGCGTTGGGGCCAGCGGACGCTCGATCTGGATCTGATCGCGCAGGGCGATCTGGTGCTGCCTGACGCGCAGACCCATGCAGCCTGGCGCAATCTGGCGCTGGAGGCGCAGATGACGGAGGTGCCGCAGGAACTGATCCTGCCGCATCCCAGAATGCAGGAGCGTGCCTTCGTGCTGGTGCCCCTGGCGGATGTGGCGCCCGACTGGATGCATCCCGTGTTGAAAACGACTGTTGCACAGATGCGCGATGCGCTTGATCCGGCAGAGCTTGCGGCGGTCAAAGTCCTTGAATAACGGCTTGTAAATCCGGGAAAAGGGACATACATACGCCTCTTCTGATCGACCTTTGAGATATTGGAGCAGCAACATGGCACGCGTTACCGTCGAAGATTGTGTGGACAAGGTTCCCAACCGTTTCGAACTTGTCATGCTGGCCGCACACCGGGCGCGGGAAATCTCTGCAGGTTCCGCCGTCACCGTGGACCGCGACAACGACAAGAACCCCGTCGTGTCCCTGCGCGAGATTGCGGAGGAAACGCAGTCTGCCGATGATCTGCGTGAGCGGCTGATCGAAAGCAACCAGAGCCAGATCGAGGTTGATGAGCCCGAAGAAGACGCAATGGCGCTTCTCATGGGGGCCGAGCAGGACAAGCCCGAGGAAGACAGCATGTCGGAAGAGATGTTGCTGCGCCAGTTGATGGCGGCACAGGGACAGGGCTAACCGGACCTCTCAGGGGTCATGAGGCAGTAAATGGACAGCGCCAATACGACTGCCGACGACCTGATCGCGCTTGTCCGGGCCTATAACCCAAAGACCAACGAGAAAAAGCTGCGCGCGGCCTATGAATTCGGCCGCGTGATGCATGACGGGCAAAAGCGCCATTCGGGCGAACCCTATTTCACGCATCCCGTTGCGGTCGCGGCCATCCTGACCGAACAGCAACTGGATGATGCCACCATCATCACCGCCTTGCTGCATGACACGGTCGAGGACACCCGCGCCTCCTATGCCGATATCGAGCGGATGTTCAGCACCGAGGTCGCGGAACTGGTCGATGGGGTGACCAAGCTCACCAATCTGCAGCTGAACTCCACCGAGACCAAGCAGGCCGAGAATTTCCGCAAGCTGTTCATGGCGATGTCCAAGGATTTGCGGGTGATTCTGGTCAAACTCGCCGACCGTCTGCACAACATGCGCACGATCAAGGCGATGCGCGCCGACAAGCAGGCGCAAAAGGCCCGCGAGACGATGGACATCTACGCGCCTCTGGCGGGGCGGATGGGTATGCAATGGATGCGCGAGGAACTGGAAGACCTGTCCTTTCGCGTGCTCAATCCCGAGGGCCGTGCGAGCATCATCCGCCGCTTCATCACCTTGCAGCGCGAAACCGGCGACGTGATCCAGCGGATCACCGGCGACATGCGCACAGAACTGGAAAAGGCGGGCATCAAGGCCGAAGTGTTCGGTCGCGCCAAGAAACCCTATTCGATCTGGCGCAAGATGCAGGAAAAGGATCAAAGCTTCTCGCGCCTGTCGGACATCTATGGATTTCGGGTGCTGACGGGAACGGAAGAGGATTGCTATCGCACGCTGGGCGTCATTCACGGACGCTGGCGGGCGGTGCCGGGCCGGTTCAAGGATTACATCAGCCAACCGAAATCCAACGGCTACCGATCCATTCATACCACCGTTTCGGGGCGGGACGGAAAACGGGTCGAGGTGCAGATCAGAACGCGCCAGATGCACGACGTGGCAGAAACCGGCGTGGCCGCGCATTGGTCCTACCGGGACGGAAAACGCTCGCGCAACCCCTTTGCGGTCGATCCGGCAAAATGGATCTCGCAACTGTCCGAACAATTCGATGCCGAGGAGGATCACGAGGATTTCCTCGAAGCGGTGAAGCTGGAGATGTACGCAGACCAGGTGTTCTGTTTCACGCCCAAGGGCGAGGTGGTCAAGCTGCCCCGCGGTGCCACACCGATCGACTTTGCCTATGCCATCCATACACGCATCGGCAACGATTGCGTGGGTGCCAAGATCGACGGGATGCGCGTGCCGCTGTGGACGCGTGTGAAGAACGGCCAGTCGATAGAGATTATCCGCGCCCAGGGTCAGACGCCGCAGACGACCTGGCTTGATATTGCCACCACGGGCAAGGCCAAGTCCGCGATCCGCCGATCCTTGCGCGATGTGGACCGTCAGCGGTTCGTCAAACTGGGACAGGAACTGGCGCGGTCGGCCTTTGCCCGGGTGGGCAAGAAGGTGACGGACAAGGTGCTGCGCACGGCTGCCAAGAACATGCGGCTGGACGGGGCGCAGGAACTGCTGGCGCGGCTGGGCAGCTCCGATCTGACCGGGCGCGAGGTTGTGCAATCGGTCTATCCCGACATCGCGCCCAAGTCGGGCGATCAGATCGACAGCGAACGCGCCGTGGTGGGCCTTGAGCCGGGACAATCCTTTACGCGTGCGCCGTGCTGCACGCCCCTGCCGGGTGAACGGATCGTCGGCATTTCCTCCCGGGGGAAGGGGATGACCGTTCACGCGATAGACTGTGAAAAGCTGGCCAAATACGAGGAGCAGCCCGAACGCTGGACGGATCTGCGCTGGCAGGAAGGCAACCACCCCGCCGTCAACGGCACCGTGCTGGACCTGACCGTCGGCAATGGTGCGGGCGTGTTGGGGCGCATCTGTACCCTGATCGGCGAGGCTTCGGCCAACATCTCCGATCTGGAATTTTTGGAGCGCAAACCTGACTTTTACCGGATTCTGATCTATCTGGACCTCAGAGACGTCGCTCATCTGCATTCGCTGATGCTGACGCTCGAAGCAGAGGGTGACGTCGCTGCGGTGTCGAGGTATCGCAAAATTGACGTGCAAAAGCCCCCTAGATGACTTTTACAGCAGCTACGCCCAAGGGCGTTGAAACAGACTGACGCAGGACAGCAGACTTGATCTTCAAACGACGCGACCCCAAGCCCACATTGCGTGCGATGGCAGAGTTTCTCTGGCCGCGCGGGGGTTGGTCACGTGCGTTCATGTACGTCAAGCACAGGATGCGGCGTCTGCCCGACAGTCCGGAACGGATTGCGCGCGGTGTCTGGGCCGGTGTGTTCGTCACCTTTACCCCGTTGTTCGGAATGCATTTCATCGCTGCCGCCCTGCTGGCCCGGCTGATGAAGGGCAATATCCTTGCGGCGCTGATGGCGACCTTTGTCGGCAACCCGCTGACCTTTGTGTTCATCGCGCTTGCCTCTCTCAAGACGGGGCATCTGATCCTTGGGACGGGGCTGGAGGAAGGGGAGTTGCGCGCGCTCAGCCGCAAGTTCGCGGATGCGGGAAGCGATCTGTGGCACAACTTCATCGCGGCCTTTACCGAAGCGCAGATGGACTGGTCCGGGCTGGCAATCTTTTCCCGTGAGGTCTTTTACCCTTACCTGATTGGCGGCATCATTCCGGGCATTATCTGTTCCACGATTGCCTACTATCTGGCAGTGCCGCTGCTTCACGCCTACCAGAAACGCCGTCGCGGTCTGATCAAGGCCAAGTTCGAAGCGATCAAGGCGAAGAGTGCCGCCAAGGCGGATGCGAAGCGCAAAGTGGACGAAGTGAAATAGGAAGGACGCGACATGCCAGCCAGCGACAAACTCAGACTGGGCGTGAACATTGATCACGTGGCGACGGTGCGCAATGCCCGCGGCGGCGCATATCCGGACCCGCTGCGCGCCGCCCGCATCGCTCAGGAAGCCGGTGCCGACGGCATCACGGCACATCTGCGCGAAGACCGCCGCCACATATCCGACGCCGATATCGAAGGGCTGATGGATGTCCTGACAGTGCCGTTGAACTTCGAGATGGCGGCGACGGACGAGATGCAGAAGATCGCCCTGCGTCACAAGCCACACGCGGTCTGCATCGTGCCCGAAAAGCGCGAGGAACGCACCACCGAAGGGGGTCTGGAAGTGGCCCGCGAGGAAAACCGGCTGGCGCATTTCATCGCCCCCCTGCGCGAGGCCGGCAGCCGCGTGTCGATCTTCATTGCCGCCGACAAACGCCAGATCGAGGCGGCGAACCGGATCGGCGCACAGGTGATCGAGCTTCACAGCGGTGCCTACTGCGACGCCTTCAGCGAGGGTCGCTTTGACGAGGCGGATGTGGAGCTGGAAAAAATGCGCGAGATGGCGACGTTTGGACATGACCTCGGGCTTGAGGTGCATGTGGGTCATGGTCTGACATATGATACCGTGTCCACCGTCGCGGCCTTTCCCGAAGTGCGGGAACTCAACATCGGGCATTTCCTGATCGGCGAGGCGATTTTCCTGGGGTTGGCCCCCGCGATCAAGGAGATGCGCCGCCTGATGGACGAGGCGCGGCGCGAGGCTTGAGCGGTATCATGGTCCGAAAGGTCACCACCCACTCAAGCGATCCGGCGAATGAGCGGGCGATCTTGGAATGATCCTTGGTATCGGCACCGATCTGGCGAATATCGAACGGATCCAGGGGACGCTCGACCGGTTCGGGGACCGGTTTCGCAATCGCGTGTTTACCGAAACCGAACAGCGCAAGGCCGAGCGGCGCAAGGATGTGGCGGGCACCTACGCCAAGCGCTGGGCGGCCAAGGAGGCATGTTCAAAGGCACTGGGCACAGGGCTGCGCATGGGAATATCCTGGCGTGACATGGCCGTCAGCAATCTGCACACCGGCCAGCCCGTCATGCATGTGACCGGCTGGGCAGCAGAACGGCTTGCGAAAATGACACCCGCCGGGCACGAGGCGATCATCCACGTCACGCTGACCGATGACCATCCCTGGGCGCAGGCCTTTGTTTTGATTGAAGCAAGACCGATGGCGGCCCCGGAATAGGACAGAGCGGCGGGACCGCGCACTGCCGCTGCCTGCCGATCAACCAACCCCACCTTGACAGTAGCGCCGCCCGCCCGCATGTAACCTCAAATCTGATCGAAAGGGACACGGCATGGCCGACAAGGAAAAATCCGGCAATGCCTTTGTCGAAACGGTCAAGACCATTGTCTATGCGCTGGTGATCGCGGGCGTTTTCCGCACACTTTTCTTTCAGCCGTTCTGGATCCCGTCGGGGTCGATGAAAGAGACGCTGCTGATCGGTGACTTCCTGTTCGTGAACAAGATGGCCTACGGCTATTCCTATGCTTCCTGTCCGTCCCTGATGCTGCCCCGCTTTGGCATCGAGGTGGACGCGAAGGATGTCTGCGGCGTTTTCGACGGCGACAACAGCCGCCTTTGGGGCGGCGAACCTCAGCGCGGCGACGTGGTGGTGTTCCGCCATCCGGTGTCGGGCCGCGATTACATCAAGCGCCTGATCGGCCTGCCCGGTGATACGATTCAGGTGAAGGCCGGCGTGCTGAACATCAACGGGGAACCGGTCAAGCTGGAAGATGCCGGCGTTTTCGAAGAAGTGATGACCGCGCAAGGGCCACAGCGCCTGCGTCCGCGGTGCGAGAACGGACCCGTGGGTGAGGGCGGAACCTGTATCAAGTCCCGCCAGATCGAAACGCTGCCGAACGGCGTGTCCCACAGCATCCTGAACATCGGCAACCAGCAGTCCGACAACACCGGTGTCTACACCGTGCCCGAAGGACATTATTTCTTCATGGGCGACAACCGCGACAACTCGGCCGACAGCCGTCTGCCGCAGCAGGTCGGGGGGGTGGGCTTTGTCCCTTACGAGAACCTGATTGGTCGGGCCGACCGGATCATGTTCAGTTCTGCCGGAACATCCATGCTGTATTTCTGGACCTGGCGCAGTGACCGGTTCTTCAAAGGGGTTGAATGAAGCTGAGCGGTGATCTTCGGGCCTTCGAGGGGCGCATCGGGCATCAATTCTCCGATCCCGCGCTGCTGGTCCGCGCTGTCACCCACGCTTCCATGTCCTCTGCCAACCGGGATGACAATCAGCGGCTCGAATTTCTGGGCGACCGCGTTCTCGGCCTTGTGATGGCCGAGGCGCTTCTGGAACTCGATACCGATGCAAGCGAAGGTCAGCTTGCCCCGCGCTTCAATGCCCTGGTCCGCAAGGAGACCTGCGCCGACGTGGCGCGGGAGATCGACCTTGGCAAGGTGCTGAAGCTGGGCCGGTCCGAGATGATTTCGGGCGGGCGGCGCAAACAGGCGCTGCTGGGCGACGCGATCGAGGCGGTGATCGCCGCCGTCTATCTGGACGGCGGATTCGATGCCGCCAAGGCGCTGGTGCGCAGGCTTTGGGGTGGTCGGATCGATTCTGTCGACGACGACGCCCGCGACGCCAAGACCGCATTGCAGGAATGGGCGCAGGCGCGCAAACTGTCGCCACCCCGCTACGTGCAGACGGACCGGAGCGGACCGGACCACGCGCCCGTCTTTACCATAGCGGCCAGGCTGGAAAACGGGCAGGAAGCCCAGGCCACAGCCCCCTCGAAACGCGCGGCCGAACAAGCCGCGGCAACCACGCTTCTGGCGAAACTGGAGAACGACACATGACACAATCCCCCTCGACCGCGCAGAGGGCCGGATTTGTCGCCCTGATCGGTGAACCGAATGCAGGAAAATCGACGCTGCTGAACCGCATGGTCGGCGCGAAGGTTTCCATCGTGACGCACAAGGTGCAGACCACGCGGGCGCGTATTCGCGGTGTAGCGATGGAAGGGCAGGCGCAGATTGTGTTCGTCGACACGCCGGGTCTGTTTCAGCCGCGCCGCCGGTTGGACCGTGCCATGGTCGCTGCTGCCTGGGGCGGGGCGGCGGATGCCGATGTCGTCGTCCTGCTGATCGAGGCGAACCGGGGTCTGACCGAAGGTGTCGAGCGCATTCTGGAGGGTTTGGCAAACATCGGCGAAGGCCGCAAGGTTGCGCTTGCCATCAACAAGATCGACCGGGTCGAGGCACCCGTGCTGCTGGGTCTGACGCAAAAGATGAACGACCGCTTCGATTTTGCCGAGACCTTCATGATCTCTGCCGAACGCGGGCATGGTGTGGACGCATTGCGCAAATGGCTGGCGGGTGAGTTGCCCGAGGGGCCGTGGCTGTACCCGGAAGACCAGATCGCCGATTTGCCGATGCGCATGATCGCCGCCGAAATGACGCGCGAGAAATTGACCCTTCGGCTGCATCAGGAACTGCCCTATCAACTGACGGTCGAGACGGAGAATTGGGAAGAGCGCCCCGATGGATCGGCCCGGATCGACCAGTTGATCTATGTGGTGCGCGACGGGCACAAGGGCATCGTGCTGGGCAACAAGGGTGAGACGATCAAGGCGGTCAGCAAGGCAGCGCGCGAAGAGTTGGAAGAATTCCTGGGTCGCCGCATCCATCTGTTCCTGCAGGTAAAGGTCCGGGCGAATTGGCTGGACGACGCAGAGCGTTATACCGAGATGGGGCTGGATTTCCAGGACGGCAACGGGTGAGTGAACCTCGCTGTGCTGCATCTGTGGCGGCGTCGGAATATGAGTTGTATTGGAAAGATGAAGGGCCTGGACTGTGCCAAGACTGACCACGCGGTTCTGGATCGACGCCTATTTGCGGCGCTTGTCCCTGCATGAGATTCCCGCCTTCGTCGTCGCACATGGGGATGACACGGGCGGCGCGGTCCTGGTCAAGCTTGCCACGCTCGACGGGCAGGCGGTGGTGTTCCAGCGGTCTTTCGATCTGATGAGCGGGGAGCGATCCTGGGTCGAACTGACCAGCGGTGCGGAGCGTGACGTGGATGAAGCCGTGACCCGGCAACGCGGCTTCGATCCTGATGTGTGGGTGATAGAGGTGGAGGACCGACAGGGTCGGCATCTCTTGGATCAGGACGGGCTGCGCTGATGGAATGGCGCGATCAGGGCATATTGCTGAGCACGCGCCGCCATGCGGAAACATCGGCGATCATCGAGGTGTTCACGCCTTCGCATGGGCGGCACGCGGGCGTTGTGCGCGGCGGCACCAGCCGCAAGATCGCACCCATTCTGCAACCCGGTGCGCAACTCGATGTGTCCTGGCGCGGACGACTGGAAGAGCACATCGGCAGTTTCACTGTCGAACCGGTGCGCAGCCGCGCCGCGGTTGCGATGGGCGACCGGATGGCTTTGGCGGGGCTGAATGCGGTCACCAGCCTGTTGGCCTTCTGTCTTCCTGAACGCGAGGCGCATCCGCCGCTTTATGCCCGGACCGAAGCCTTGCTGGACCTGCTGGATCAGGGGGATCTGTGGCCGTTGGCCTATTTGCGCTGGGAATTGGCGTTGTTGGAGGAGATGGGCTATGGCCTTGACCTGACCGCCTGTGCGGTGACCGGAGCCGTCGACGGGTTGACCTATGTCTCGCCCAAAACCGGGCGGGCGGTGTCGGCGGCAGGTGCCGGCGCATGGGCCGACAAACTGTTGCCGCTGCCGAATGTCCTGCGCGGACTGGGGGAGGCACCGGATGTCGAAATTGCGCAGGGGTTTGTGACGACCGGCTATTTTCTCAAGCAGCATCTGGCGGTGGACCTGGGAGGCAAGCCCCTGCCAGAAGCGCGGGGCCGCTTTGTCGACGCGTTCAGTCGCGGGCTGTGAACACCATCAGGGGTTTTTCCTCGTCCGACAGGGTCAGGGTATCGCCGGTGACCACGACAACCGATGCCTTGCTCAGGGCGTCGAAATAGGCGACCTCGTCTTGCAGGTCAGGGCAGGACCGGCGGGTGGCCGTGATCGGGCTGAGGTTGATCCAGGGATAGGGGGTGCTGTTGGTGCTGCGAAAGCTGTTGCAGGGCCCTTTGCCCGCGACCTGTCCGCGCGCCGGGAAGGTCAGCGTCGCCGTTGACCGGAAGGGGGCGCCGTTCAGCGTGACGAGATGCCATTCGCGGTCCGCACCTCCGTAGCGCCAGACCGTCTCGTCCGGTTGGCTTCCCACTGCGATCAGAGCCGTGACAAAGAACAGATGAAAAAGCAAAACGCCTACTCGAGCGCCAGAATGGTATCGACAAGCGTTTCGAAAGGCGGGAGTTGGTTGGGCGTGCCGATCAGAGGCAGCCCGATCAGCGTCGCCTGAAGCGCGCGGGCAAAATCTGCGTTGCGCAGGCCAAGTTGGCCCAGAAGCCGGGTCAGGTATTTGAACCGCTCTTCGTCAACTTCAGCCAAGACAGCTTTGACGGCGTCGTCACCCTGCGCCCATATGCGAAGCTGCGGCTCTGTCCGGTCCTGGAGAATCATGTGACCGAAGTCGCGCAGCCTTTGGTCTGCGCCATCGTCGCGGCCCAGATGTTCCACAACCCTGTTCAGCGCGTCGGACTGCCAATGCGCGACAACGGCTTCCTGAAAGGCGGGTACATCCTTGAAATGCCAGTAGAACGACCCCTTGGTCGTTCCCATCGCCCGGGAAAGCGGTTCAGCGGCAAGCGCTGCCGGGCCGTCATCGGCCAGTGCGGCAAGACCGGCAGCAATCCATTTTTCGCGAGAGAGACGGGGACGGGACATGCGTCATTCATACGCACGGGCAATCAGAGGAGGCAAGCCATGCCTCCTCCGCAAAGTGTTGCAATTCAGCCGAGCAGGCGCCGCGCGATCACCTGTGCCTGAATTTCAGCCGCTCCTTCAAAGATATTCAGGATGCGTGCGTCACACAGCACACGGCTGATCTTGTATTCCAGCGCGAAGCCGTTGCCGCCGTGGATCTGCAGGCCGTTGTCCGCCGCCGCCCATGCCACACGGGCACCCAGCAATTTGGCCATCCCGGCTTCAACGTCGCAGCGGCGGCCTTCGTCCTTCTCGAACGCGGAGAAATACGTCAGCTGTCGTGCGACCATGATCTCGACCGCCATCATCGCGAGTTTCGATGACACGCGGGGGAAGTTGATCAGGGCCTTGCCAAACTGCTTGCGGTCTTGCGCGTATTGCATGGAAATATCGAGCGCCGATTGGGCCACACCGATGGCGCGGGCGGCGGTCTGGATGCGAGCCGATTCAAAGGTTTCCATCAGTTGCTTGAAACCCTTGCCTTCTTCGCCACCCAGCAGGTTTTCGCCTTTGACATGAAATCCATCGAAGGCGAGTTCATATTCCTTCATCCCGCGGTAGCCCAGCACCTCGATCTCTCCACCGGTCATCCCATCGGTCGGGAAGGGGTTGGCATCGTCGCCGGGCGTTTTTTCGGCCAGAAACATGGACAGACCTTTGTAGTCCGTCGTTTCGGGATCGGTGCGCGCCAGCAGCGTCATCACATGGGTGCGGGCGGCATGGGTGATCCATGTCTTGTTGCCAGTGATCTTGTAGTCGTCGCCGTCCTTTACCGCGCGGGTGCGGAGCGATCCCAGATCGGAGCCTGTGTTCGGCTCCGTGAAAACCGCGGTCGGCAGGGTTTCGGCGCTGGCGATCCGGGGCAGCCACTTTTCCTTCTGCTCTTGCGTTCCACCGGCGATGATCAGTTCGGCCGCGATCTCGGAACGGGTGCCAAGCGACCCTACCCCGATGTACCCCCGCGAGAGTTCTTCGGAGACCACGCACATGGATGCCTTGGACAGGCCGAAACCGCCGAATTCTTCGGGAATGGTCAGGCCGAACACGCCCATTTCGGCAAGTTCGTTGATGACCTCCATCGGGATCAGCTCGTCCTTGAGGTGCCATTCGTGGGCGAAGGGCTCGACCTTGTCGACGGCATAGCGGCGGAACTGCTCGCGAATCATTTCGAGTTCTTCATCGAGGCCGGAGGCGCCAACGGTGATGTTTGCGGATTGCTCCTGCATCAGCTCGACCAGACGTGTGCGCGCAGCCTGGGTGTTGCCGCCCTGCGTCAGGGTCTGAATGGCGGGTTCCATCAGACCGCGCATGTCTTCCTGGCTGAGCCCCATGTCCTGAAGACGCAGGATTTCGCCCTGGTTCATCTGGATGCCACCGTAGATCTGCCAGAGGTATTCACCAAAGGCGATCTGGTGGATCAACTGCTCCGTCTCGCCGAACTTGCCTTGGGCGTTCAGTGCCTCGGCCCACTTCTGCATCTGCTGCAGGGACTGTGCGTAGGTCGCGAGCCAGGCAAGACCGTGGGCGGCGGTTTGATGCGTTTCGACCAGGGCTGCGGAGACACGGCCATTGTCGCTGACCAGCGCGCGCACGGCGGTCGTGGCTTTTTCCAGAACAGCTTCCACCGGGGGAACGGCTGCAGCTGTCAGCCCCAGCAAATCATCCAACAGGACCGGTGCCTGCACCAGTGTCATGTCCTGACCGTCATGTGCCATAATCTTCATCCTTTTCTGGTTGACCTGCAGATAGCGCCTTCGCAGATGCAGCACAACAAAGATACGTTTTGCTGCGTCAATTTGTTCGAAAATTACGCAACCGATTTGGTCGTGCAGTTCGAGACCGACCTGATATGAAAACCCATGGACACGCTTTTTCCGTTTCTCGGGCCTGTTACAGGGATCCTTGCCTTGATTATCGCGTTCTGTGCGGGATTCGTCAAAGGTGTGGTCGGATTTGCCATGCCGTCGGTGCTGATTGCCGGGTTAACGCTGTTTCTCGCGCCGGAACTGGCGCTGGCGGGATTGATTCTGCCGACGCTTGCGACGAATGGCGTACAGGCCCTTCGGCAGGGTCCGCGCGCCGCCTGGGGGTCGATCAAGGGGTTTCGATACTTCCTGATCGCGGGCGGGCTCGCACTGGTGATCGCCGCGCAGATGGTGCGCGTGGTGCCCGAAGCGGTGATGCTGATCGCGATTGGCCTGCCCACCTTCGCCTATGCAGCGCTGCAATTGTCGGGTGTGCGGCTCGCGCTGAAACGGCGCAGCAGGGTCGTGGAAGGTGGCGTCGGGGCAATCGCCGGCATCATGGGCGGACTTGCCGGGGTATGGGGGCCGCCGACCGTGATGTATCTGACGGCACTGGACACACCGAAGTCGGACCAGATGAGGGTTCAGGGGGTGATCTATGGAATGGGTGCGGTGGCACTCACGTTGGCGCACACCGGGTCCGGCGTCCTGCGGATGGAGACATTGCCATTCTCGGCCATGCTGGTCCTGCCGGGCCTTGCCGGCATGTGGGTCGGCGGAAAGGTCTCCGACCGCGTCGATCAACGCACCTTCACACGGTTCACCCTGATCATGTTGCTTATCGCTGGTGCCAATCTGATGCGACGGGCACTCAGCTAAGCTGGATTGTCATCCGCGTCGCGCCACTGTCACGCCCGAAACGTCTTCGATGAAAGTGACAATGCGCGATTTGATTTCGTCGTCCTTGATCGCGGCCAGCGCCGTCACGATCTCCATCCCCGGATCCTTGAGAGGGGGCGTATTTTCGTTGTCGTGCAGACCTTCGAAAAAGAACGATGGGGGGACATCAAGTATCTGGGCCAATTCGAACAGACGGCTTGCCGCAACCCGGTTCGATCCGATCTCGTATTTCTGAATTTGTTGGAACGACAAGTTCAGTTTTCGTGCGACATCTGTCTGGGACAGGCGTCTGAGGGTGCGAATCTGTTTGAGCTTGCGACCGACGTGCAGATCAACTGGATGTGACATTTGGTGAACCTCTGGTTGTGCGTCTCAACAGTTATTCGCCAGATTCATGTCATCGTTCAATTGTATAGATGTGATCATCTTTGATACACGGATAGATAGTCTGTGTATGAAAAATATTATGTTGATGTATTAAACGCATACCATTTAAGTTATAGAAATGAGACCATGAATAAGAATCCGAATTTTGAGAGAAAGTCGAACGCGCCTGAAGCCGGCGCGCCGCCTGCGCTGTTGTTCGAGATGATCCGCTCGTTCGTCACGCTTGCGACAACGCTGAACCTGAGCCACGCGGTCAAGGAACTTGGCAGTACCCGGCAAACGGTAAGGCGGCATATTCTGCAGCTTGAAACCGAGATGAACGGGCCGCTTTTCCGGGTCGAAGATCGGCGTTACATCCGGACGGAGCTGGGTGAAAGCATGTTGCCCGGTGCCAAGGATATTCTGGCGCGCGGCGCAACCTGGCTGAGTGGCGGTGCCGGGTCCGTCGGGGCGCTGCAGTTTCTCAAGGCGCACAAGGGTGACTGGGATTTCTACCAGGAACAGAAACCGATGGGGCTTATCTGGCAGCAGGAACACCTGATTCTGCGAGAAGCCTTCAGGGCGTGGTCGATGGCGGGAGGCCATATCGAGAGCCCCCACTTCTCGCATATCCGGCCCTATCTGATGGTGTACCGCGAATCAGGGAATCAGTGGATCTGCGTGGAGTTTGGAGAAAAGTCTGCTTACGTCGATTGGTTCGGTCTGGACTACGCCCGATCCAGTGTCGGCCTGGCGATCGCGGAACTGCCTGCCGGAGAGGCATTTGGCCATATGCTCAACCAGGCGTTCTTTGACGTGCAAGCGACACAACTGGCGCGGTTGGATCATGTGTTCACGCGCATGCCCAACCACAACGGCGAAGGATGGTCTCCGATGGCCTACGAACGCCTTATGATTTCAGGGTTTTTTCCGGACAACTCCCCTGCGGTGATGACCTTGGTCAATCCCACGACAGAGGTGGAGATCACCGGCCTGCCGAGTTCGGATCTGGCGACCTTGGCCAATTTGACCATTCCACCGCTGGATGTGACCGATGCCGTGTTCGAGGCAATCGCGAAGGGTGACACAACCTAAGAGTCATTTTATCGCCCATTCGATTCAAATTGCGGGTAATTCGATGCCTTTTGTCCTACTTTAACGGGAGAATGGACAAGGAGGCATTAGGCCATGACGTTTCAGTTTTCGAACGATCCCGCCGCGTTGGTTGCGGCAAGCGGCAGGATTCTTGCCGGTCATGGGATCGATGTGACCGTCAGTAGCGATTTTGATGAGTACGCGCGTGTCATCGCGAACGAAAGGCCTGCCCAGAAGCTTGGTGATCCGTTCAACCCAGAACTGCATCCTCTTGGCGAGAAGAATGGCTTCTGGATCATCGGCCGCAACGCCGATGGTGTTCTGGTTCACACCCAGTCATTCAAGACGATCGACCTGACCGGACTGCCGCTGAGCCAATACTTGCGCCGAAACTATTGCAAGTTCCCGCCCCCGATTCCCGGCGTGGATTTTTCCAAGTCGCGTTACCGCGCTTCACCCGGAGCGCATGGCATCAGCGGCAGCGCCGTCTATCACGGTGAGGTCTGGATGGCACCGGAAGGCACCCTGTATCGCGGGAACGGCCTTTCGACCGTGTTGACGCGCTTCGGGCTGACCGAAGCCATTCGGCGTTGGGATCCGGACTGGATTTTCGCCTTCATGCTGCGGGCGGTTGTGTTCAAGGGGTTTTCCGAGCGGGTCGGTTACATGCACAGCGAACCCGGTGCGCTGAACTGGGCTGTCCACGGTCGGGAAAAGATGATCGAGGCGTTCCTGATCTATCTCAGCCGCCAGGATGCCCGCTACATGCTGGACATCCCGATCGAAGACCTGGTGGCCGAAGCACGCTGAGCGCGCAAAGAAAGAAGCAAGAGCCGGATGGCGGCTCTTGCGACAACTTTCTACCCGATGGCGGCCGATTTCACGTCATCATCAATGAACGGCAGATACTGCTCGAAATTGGCAGAGAACATGCCAACAAGCTTGGCCGCCTGACGGTCATATGAGTCCGGATTGTCCCAGGTGCGGCGCGGATCCAGCAGAATGTCAGGCACGCCGTGCACGGACACCGGAACCTCGAAACCGAAATTCGCGTCCTTGCGATATTCCACGTTGGCCAATGCCCCTTCCAGCGCCGCCGTCAGCAGGTTGCGCGTTGCCTTGATGGGCATCCGGCTGCCGGTCCCGTAAGCGCCGCCGGTCCAACCGGTGTTCACAAGCCAGCAGGTCGCGCCGTGCTGGGCGATCTTTTCGCGCAGCAGGTTGCCGTAAACCTCGGGACGGCGGGGCATGAAAGGCGCGCCAAAACAGGTCGAGAAGGTGGGTTCCGGTTCCGTCACGCCGCGCTCTGTGCCGGCGACCTTGGAGGTGAAGCCCGACAGGAAGTGATACATCGCCTGCGCCGGTGTCAGCCGCGCGATGGGGGGCAGGACGCCGAAGGCATCGCAGGTCAGCATGATGATGTTCTTGGGGTGCCCGCCGACCGCCTTCTTCGATGCGTTCGAGATGTAATGCAGCGGGTAGGCGCAGCGCATGTTCGCGGTCAGCGAATCGTCTTCGAAGTCCAGTTCCTTGGTCTCTTCGTCATAGACCATGTTTTCGATCACGGTTCCGAATTTGGACGTCGTGTCGTAGATCTCAGGCTCTGCCTCGCGGCTCAGGTTGATCGTCTTGGCATAACACCCGCCCTCGAAGTTGAAGGTGCCGTTGTCCGACCAGCCGTGTTCGTCATCGCCGATCAGGATGCGCTGCGGGTCCGCCGACAGGGTCGTCTTGCCCGTGCCGGACAGGCCAAAGAACACGGCCGTGTCCACAGGATTTCCGACGGCATGGTTGGCAGAGCAGTGCATCGGCATGATGCCCTTTTCGGGCAGCAGGTAGTTCAGCAAGGTGAAAACGGACTTCTTGTTCTCGCCTGCATATTCCGTGCCGCCGATCAGGATCAGCTTGCGGTCAAAATTCATCGCGATGACCGTGTCGGACCGGCAATCGTGCTTTTTCGGGTCCGACTTGAAGCTTGGGCAGTTGATGACGGTGAAATCCGCGATGAAGTCATCCAGATCCGCCCGGTCGGGACGGCGCAGCATGTGGCGGATGAACAGACCGTGCCAGGCCATTTCCGTGATCATGCGCACGTTGATCGAATGGCGCGGATCGGCACCGCCGACCAGATCCTGAACGAAGTATTCCTTGCCCTGCATATGCGCGATCATGTCGTCATACAGCGCATCAAAGCCTTCCGGCGACATGGCAGCGTTGTTGTCCCACCAGATGGTGTCAGCCACGCTCGGCGTCTTGACGACGTGCTTGTCCTTGGGCGACCGGCCGGTGAACTTGCCGGTTGTCACCAGAAATGCGCCACCGTTGCCCAGCGTACCTTCGCCCCGCTTGAGCGCGGTCTCGATCAGGGCCGGCTCCATCAGGTTGTAATAGACATCGCCCAGCCCGGTGATCTGTTGATCTTCAAGGCGGAACTGCGGGTTTACCCGTCCAAATGTCATGCAATCTCTCCTGTAGGCGCCTGTCCTCGGGCGCAGAGCTAACGAAAGGGCCGATGCGCCCGTGGCCTGTGTCGGGCCGTAAAACGGCTCATAGCACGATGATTTGCAAAATGAACAGACGGCCATGCCGCAGTTAGCGCCACCATAGCGAACTTTGGCCGCAGAGTGCCGAATAGCGCAAACTCTAAGGATCGCGACGGACGGGAAACTGCGGCAATTTAGTCATTCCTAACCAAATTATGGCGGAAATATGGCTGATGGCTTGGGTGATTCGCAGTTAGCGATTGATTCGTAGGGCAAAAGTGGTGATCAATGGCTCAAAATACAAAAAACGAAAATTGAGCAGTACAAGGAAGCAGGCAATGTCAAAAATTGCATTGGTGGACGACGACAGGAACATCCTGACGTCGGTGTCGATGACTCTTGAAGCCGAAGGTTTCGAGGTGGAAACATACAACGACGGTCAGGCCGCGTTGGACGCGTTCAACAAAAGGCTGCCCGATATGGCCGTGCTCGACATCAAGATGCCGCGCATGGACGGGATGGACCTGTTGCAGCGTCTGCGCCAGAAAACGGCGATGCCGGTGATCTTTCTGACCTCGAAGGACGATGAGATCGACGAGGTTCTCGGATTGCGCATGGGCGCGGACGACTACGTCAAGAAACCTTTCAGCCAAAGGCTTCTGGTCGAACGTATCCGCGCCTTGCTGCGGCGTCAGGATGCGGTGGACTCCGGCGAAGTCGGCGACACCGAAGAAACCAAGGTGATGGAGCGGGGCGATCTGCGGATGGACCCGCTGCGCCATGCAGTGTCCTGGAAGGGCAAGGACGTGTCGCTGACGGTGACGGAATTCCTGCTGTTGCAGGCCCTGGCCCAACGCCCCGGTTTCGTGAAGTCGCGCGATCAGCTGATGGACGTCGCCTATGACGATCAGGTTTATGTGGACGACCGCACCATCGACAGTCACATCAAGCGTCTGCGCAAGAAGATGCGCACCGCCGACGATGAATTCTCCGCGATTGAGACACTCTACGGTATCGGGTACAGATATAACGAAGAGTGATGTTGCCGGATGGCAATTGCCGAAAGGAACTTTGTGCGTGATCTGAGCACATCTGCGCGGGACGGCGATGTTGTTCTGGGCGACGATTGGGTCGCCCCGAACAGCACGGGCGTGGACGAGATGCGCGTTCACCGCGAACGGCGTGGGTTGTTCTCGCTGCGGGGGTCGCCGCTGACGCGCAAGATCATCACCTTCAACCTGATCGCCCTGAACATCCTCGTTGCGGGCATTCTCTACCTCAATTCATCCCGGGATTCGCTGGCGGTCCAGCGTGCGACGGGGCTGGTTTCCGAAGCGGAGCTGATCGCCAATGTGATCGAGGCCAAGCTGCCCGAGGACGGGGTCGCTGCGCTGTCCGGCGACGGTGCCATCGACGTGTCGGCCACGCTGGATGCAATCGACCTGCGCAGCGGGATCACCGTCTACGTTTATGATACCCTGCCTGAACTTGTCGCCCGGTCCGAAGGTACGATGGCGGTGCGCAGAACCGGAGAAGACGACGATCTGCGCGGTCCGACGATCCTGACGGACGGTCTGAGCTGGGTATGGGACAAACTGTCGGCACCCTTCAGCAGCACCAGCACCACGCCCCTCCTTCCGCTTGAAGAACAGTTCAAGCCGTTGGTCGCGGGAAGCCTCGAACAAGGCACGCGGATCGAGGATACGCTGGACAGCGAGGGCGGGACGCTGTTCACCGTCATGACCCCGATCCAGCAGAACGGCACCGGAATCGGCGTTGTCGCCATCGCCTCTGCTGCCGGTGAAATCGACCGGCTGGTGCGCGGCGAACGCGAGCGCGTGTTGCGGATGTTCGTGATTGCAACACTTGTGTCCATCGGTCTCAGTCTTGTGCTTGCCTCCACCATCGCCAACCCGCTGGCCGATCTGGCTGCCGCGGCGGAGCTTGGTCGTGACAAGGACGCGCGCAAGATGAATCCCGGCCGCATCCGTATCCCCGACCTGACCGCACGACCTGACGAAATCGGCCGGCTGTCCGGTGCCCTGCGCGGGATGGTTTCGGCGCTTTACAACCGCATCGACGGCAACGAACAATTCGCCGCCGACGTCGCACACGAGATCAAGAACCCGTTGGCTTCGCTTCGTTCCGCCGTTGGCACGCTGCGCATGATCAAGCGCGAGGACCAGCGCGAAAAGCTGCTGGACGTGATCGACCACGACGTGCGCCGTCTGGACCGCCTTGTCAGCGATATTTCCAACGCCTCCCGCCTCGATTCCGAACTGGTCAAGGAAGAGGAAGAGCGTTTCGATCTGCTCAAGATGGTCGGCAATCTGGGTCAGTACCTGGGCGAGGACGCCAAGGGCAAGGGCATCGACTTCATCACCGATCTGCCCGAAAATCCGATCTATGTGCACGGGCTCGAAGCGCGGTTGGCGCAGGTCTTTGTCAATCTCATCACAAACGCGATTTCCTTCTGCGAGGAAGGCGATGCGATCCGCGTATGGGCGCGCAAGCGTGAGAACCGCGTGCTGGTCGTGGTCGAAGATACCGGTCCGGGCATACCGGAGCAGGCCCTGTCGAAGATTTTCAAACGGTTCTACTCGCAGCGGCCGGACGAGCATTTCGGCAACAACTCCGGCCTCGGGCTCGCGATCTCCAAGCAGATCGTCGAGGCGCATGGTGGCGTGATCTGGGCAGAGAATATCCGCCCCACCGAGGCCGATATCACCTCTGACCCGCTCGGCGCGCGTTTCGTGGTGGGTCTTCCGATCTGACCCGTGATGGACGGCGCGCCACCCCGCGAAACACTTCACGCAACGACAATCGCTGTCGAGGGACGCGCGGCCCTCATCCTTGGCGCATCCGGCACCGGCAAATCGACCCTGGCGCTGCGATTGATCGCGTATGGCGCTGCGTTGGTGGCCGATGACCGCACGATCCTTGATCTCGAGGGCGGAAAACTCGTGGCGTCGGTCCCGCCGACAATCGAGGGGCAGATCGAAGCACGCGGTGTCGGGCTGTTGATGCTGCCCCATGCCGGGCCGACCCCTCTTGCCTTCGTCGTCGATCTGGACCGCACGGAACCTGACCGTCTGCCGCATCGGCACGCACGCAGTTTTCTGGGCATCACATTGCCGTGCCTTTGGCGGACCGACAGTGGCGATTTTGCCGCAGCCGTCTTGCTTTGTCTGCGGCATGGCATATTTCCCCGACCATGAGCGACACTGCTTCTCCCTCCGAAATCGAGATACCCGCGCGAAAACGCCGGCTCGTTCTGGTGACAGGTGCGTCCGGTGCCGGGCGGTCGTCGGCGCTGAACGTGCTGGAGGACGCAGGGTTCGAGACCATCGACAACCTGCCGCTGCGGCTGCTGCCCAGCCTGCTGGAGAACGGCGGCAGCGACCGTTCCATCGCTTTGGGCATCGACGCGCGGACGCGGGATTTTTCCACCAACGGCCTGATTGATCTCTTGGGTCAATTGTCGGCACGCGACGACATAGACCTTGAAATGCTCTATCTCGAATGCGCGCCCGACGTCTTGCTGCGCCGCTTTTCGGAAACACGGCGGCGGCATCCGCTGGCCGATGGTGGCCCGCCGGTTGCGGGCATCGAACGCGAGCAGGTTCTTTTGCGCCCCCTGCGGCTCAGGGCGGATGTGCTGATCGACACCACACATCTGAACATCCACGAATTGCGGGCCGAGGTGGAGCGGTGGTTTGCGCCCCAGGGACAGCGCCTGCTGAGTGTTTCTGTTCAGTCGTTTTCCTACAAACGCGGTCTGCCCAGGTCTGTTGACATGGTCTTTGACTGTCGATTCCTGCGCAACCCCTACTGGGATCCAAGCCTGCGCGAAGGGGACGGTACCCAGGCCAGAATCGCCGCCTTCGTCAGCGCCGATCCCCGCTTTGATGCGTTCGCAGAACAGGTGCTTGCGCTCAGCGATCTGTTGCTGCCCGCCTTCCGCGAGGAAGGAAAATCCAACATATCAATCGCCTTCGGCTGCACCGGGGGCCGTCACCGTTCGGTGACCTTGGCGGAACACCACGCTTTCCGCCTTGCGCAACGGGGTTGGCAGGTGTCAATAAGGCACCGCGAACTAGATCGCCAGCTTGAGGGAAACGGTAGTCAGTGATCGGTATAGTGATCGTCGCACACGGTGATTTGGCGCGGGAGTATCTGGCGGCCATCGAACATGTCGTCGGATCCCAGAACGGGGTGCGGGCGATCGCCATCCATGCCGACCATGATCGCGACGCCAAACAGGAAGAAATATGCGTGGCCGCCGACGACGTGGATCAGGGCAAGGGTGTGGTGATCGTGACCGACCTCTTTGGTGGCTCGCCCTCGAACCTGTCGATGCGCGCCTGCCGTCCGGAAAACCGGCGTATCCTGTATGGGGCGAACCTGCCCATGTTGATCAAACTGGCCAAATCCCGCCAGATGGACGTGCCCGACGCGGTGCGCGCCGCCCTTGAGGCCGGGAAGAAGTACATCGACAGCCAAAATGTCAGCGTCAGCTAGAAGGCCCGATAGATGACCCAAGTCTCCCTCAAGATCGTCAACGAAAAGGGCCTGCACGCCCGCGCCTCCGCCAAGCTGGTCGAGGTGGTGGAGGCTTTCGACGCCCGTGCCGAAGTGTCCAAGAATGGCATGTCTGCATCGGGCGACAGCATCATGGGGCTTTTGATGTTGGCAGCGGCGCGGGGAAGCACTATTGAGGTGACTACTTCCGGCCCGGACGCGCAGGCACTGGCCGACGCATTGACTGCGCTGGTTGCAGACAAGTTTGGCGAAGGCCACTAGAGCCTGCAAGCGGACCTGAAAAAGGGGATCTTCTTGGTCGATGATGCACATTCCATAAATGCACCGAAAAGCGTCGCGGGCGACGACGATGCGCCGATCAAGTATGATCGCCGCAGCCTTTCCTATGCCTCGACCTTTCGCGACCCGATGAAATCGCGGATCATCAGCCTGATCGAACTTCTGACCGGCAAGCTGACGATCCTGCGGCTGGTGCGCAAATTCGAACGCGCCGGTGCGCCAACGGGGCAGGCCTTCTGGCGCGGGGCGCTGGACACCATGGGGATTGATCTGACCACCCCGAAGTCGCAGCTGGCCCGCATCCCGGCCGAAGGTCCGGTGGTCGTGGTGGCCAATCACCCGCATGGCATGGTCGACGGCATGATCTTTGCCGATCTCATCGGCCGTGTGCGGCCGGATTACCGGATTCTCACACGCTCGCTCCTGACCTCGATCGACGAGGTGGCCGGCAGTTTCATGATCCCCGTACCTTTCCCGCACGACCCCGACGCACAGCGCAAGGGGGTGGAAATGCGGGCACAGGCGATGGCCCATCTCAAGGCAGGTGGGGTTGTCGCTCTTTTTCCCTCGGGCGTCGTCGCCACATCCGAGACATGGTGGGGCCCGGCGGTCGAGGCGGAGTGGAACGTCTTCACCGCCAAGATGATCCGCCGCTCCGGCGCCACCGTGGTGCCGATGAAGTTTCCCGGTCAGAACAGCCGCGCCTATCAGATCGCGAACAAGCTCAGCCCGATGCTGCGCCAGGGTCTGCTGCTGCACGAAATCGTTCATGCCTGCAACAAACCCCAGGGCCCCATCGTCGGCCATCCCATCCCGCAGGCCGAGATTGACGCCCGCGCCGATGATCCGCGGGGCTTCATGGCCTGGCTGCGCGAGCATACCCTGTCCTTGAAGGACTGACGCCCGGTCCGGCACGTCCCGGACCAAGAAGTGGAGGGACCACCCCCCTTTCTCTTTTTGGCCTTATATACCGTCCGCACTCTCCACCCGCGTCGCCCGCGCGCGTGTCACGCGATCACCGCGTCGGCACTGGCGCCTCGCCCCGATAATCATAGAATCCACGCTGGGTCTTGCGCCCCAGCCAGCCTGCCTCGACGTATTTGGTCAGCAATGGACAGGGGCGGTATTTCGTATCCGCCAAGCCGTCGTGCAGCACGTTCATGATGGCCAGACAGGTATCCAATCCGATGAAATCGGCCAACTCCAGCGGGCCCATCGGATGATTGGCCCCCAGTTTCATGGAGCTGTCGATGGATTTGACGCTTCCGACACCTTCGTAGAGGGTATAAACCGCCTCGTTGATCATCGGCATCAGGATGCGGTTCACGATAAAGGCAGGGAAATCCTCGGCGGCTGCGGCAGTCTTGCCCAGCCGTTCGACGACGGCATTGCAGGCCGCATAGGTTTCCTCGTTCGTGGCGATGCCACGGATCAGCTCGACCAGTTGCATCACCGGCACGGGGTTCATGAAGTGAAAACCCATGAACCGCTCGGGACGGTCCGTACGGCTTGCCAGCCGGGTGATCGAAATCGACGAAGTGTTCGAGGTCAGGATCGTCTCCGGCTTGAGCGAGGGCAGAAGATCCTCGAAAATCGCCTGCTTCACGGTCTCGCGCTCGGTCGCGGCCTCGATGATCAGATCACTTTGACCCAGGTCGGTCAGCGTCGTCGTCGTGGTGATGCGCTTCATCGCATCGACCATGTCCGCATCGGTGATCTTGCCGCGTCCTGCCTGGCGACCCATGTTGCCTTCGATGATGCTGAGCGCCTTTTCCAGTGCCTCCGCGCTGACGTCGGTCATCATCACCTCATAGCCGGCCAGGGCCATAACATGGGCAATCCCGTTGCCCATTTGGCCTGCCCCCACAATCCCGATTGTCTGGATGTCCATCAAAGGTCCTTTCAAGGTCTCCGGGCAACAATAGGGCGGGCAAGGGCCGGGCCGCAAGGGCAGGGTTTCGATCAAATCCCCGACAAATGCCGCATTTAACAGAATCGCAAGCCGGCATCGTCAAAGTGATCTTCGGGTGAGTTTAACAAGGTGGGTGAGATGACCTATGACGTATTGGGGCAAGGGCCCCTCGACTATCTGCCGTGCCGGTATGGCACGTCGAAACTGCTGTTCCGGGGGCCACGGCGCGAGCTGAAGGAACCCTATCTGGCCTTTATCGGCACGACGGAGACCTATGGCAAATTCATTGAACTGCCGTTCCCGGCGCTGGTGGAGGAAACGACCGGGCTGACCTGCGCGAACTTCGGGCAGATCAACGCGGGAATCGACGCGTTTTCTTCGGACCCCTTCGTGCTGAGCGCCGCTGCCGACGCCACGATCACGGTGCTGCAGGTGATGGGCGCGCAGAACATGACGAACCGTTTCTATGCGGTGCATCCGCGTCGCAACGACCGGTTCGTCTCGGCCTCGACGCTGTTGAAGACGATCTACCGCGAAGTGGATTTCGCCGATTTTCACTTCAACAAGCACATGCTGAAATGTCTCAAGAAGACATCCTATGACCGCTTTGCCACCGTGCGGCAGGAGTTGCAGGATGCATGGACTGCGCGAATGCAGCTGATGCTCAAACGGATCTCCGGCAAGTCGATCATCCTGTGGTTCTCCGACCATGCCCCCGAGGACGAGGGCGGGGGTGGCGATGACGACATCGGACGTGATCCGCTCTTTGTCACGAGGGGGATGATGAACGAAATCGCACCCTATTGCACGGCGGTGATCGAGGTTGTCGCATCCGCCGGGGCCCTGTCTGCTGGCACGGAAGGGATGATCTTTGATGAAATGGACGTGGTTTCGGCGTCCGAAATGCTCAGTCCCGCCGCCCACAGGGAAGCGGCTGACGCACTTTGTGAAGCCATCGCCATGCTGAGATGAAAAAAGGCCCGCCGGTGACGGCGGGCCTGTTCTGTTTGTGGGATCGCTGTGCGATTACAGTTTGTCGATGAACTCCGGCACCGCCTCGAAGAGGTCGGCGACAAGACCGTAATCCGCAACCTGAAAGATCGGTGCTTCCTCGTCCTTGTTGATCGCGACGATGATCTTGCTGTCCTTCATACCGGCGAGATGCTGGATCGCACCGGAAATGCCGACCGCAACGTAAAGCTCCGGGGCCACGACCTTGCCGGTCTGGCCAACTTGCCAGTCGTTCGGGGCATAGCCGCTGTCCACGGCAGCGCGGGAGGCGCCGACGGCGGCACCCAGCTTGTCGGCCAGCTTTTCGATCAGCGCGAAATCTTCTTCCGAGCCGACACCGCGACCGCCCGAGACCACCACACCGGCAGAGGTCAACTCTGGCCGGTCGGAGGCGGCGACCTTGTCTTCGACCCAGCTCGACAGCCCGGGATCGGTTGCGGCACCGATGGTCTCGACCGTGGCAGAGCCGCCTTCGCCCGCAGCGTCGAACGACGCACCACGGAAGGTGATGACCTTCTTGGCGTCAGAGGATTTCACCGTCTGCACCGCATTGCCCGCATAGATCGGACGCTCGAAGGTGTCGGCATCGACCACGCCGGAGGCGTCAGAGATGATCATGACATCCAACAGCGCCGCGACCCGTGGCATAACGTTCTTGGCATCTGTCGTCGCCGGGGCGACGATGTGGTCATAATCCCCCGCCAAGGACACGATCAGCGCGGCGGTGGCTTCCGCCAGCCGGTGGCCCAGGGACGCGTCTTCGGCGACCAGCACCTTTGATACGCCTTCGATCTTTGAGGCGGCTTCACCGGCGGCAGCGGCGGTGCCGCCTGCGGCCAGGATGGTGATGTCGCCCAGCGATTTGCACGCGGTCACGGCCTTGGCCGTTGCGTCCATCGACAGTTCGCCATCGGTGATTTCTGCAAGGAGTAGAACAGCCATTTACACAGCCCCCGCTTCTTTGAGTTTCGCGACCAGTTCATCGACCGAGCCGACCTTGATGCCCGCAGCACGTTCCGCCGGCTCGACCGTTTTCACGATCTCCAGACGGTTTGCGACGTCCACGCCGTAATCGGCAGGTGTCTTTTCATCCAAAGGCTTTTTCTTGGCCTTCATGATGTTCGGCAGCGACGCATAGCGTGGTTCGTTCAGGCGCAGGTCCACGGTGATGACTGTGGGCATCGTCACTTCGATGGTCTGCAGGCCGCCGTCCACTTCGCGGGTGACCTTGGCCTTGTCGCCCGAAATCTCGACATCCGAGGCGAAGGTGGCCTGGGACCAACCCATGAGTGCCGCCAGCATCTGGCCGGTCGCATTCATGTCATTGTCGATGGCCTGCTTGCCGCAGAGCACCAGACCGGGCTGTTCCTCGTCGACGATCCCCTTGAGGATCTTGGCGACCGTCAGCGGCTCGATGTCGTTGTGCACGTCGTCTGAGGCAACCACCAGAATCGCCCGGTCCGCGCCCATCGCCAGTGCGGTGCGCAGGGTTTCCTGCGCCTGCTTCACGCCGATGGACACCACGACGACCTCTTCGACCTGGCCGGCCTCTTTCATGCGGATCGCCTGTTCGACGGAAATTTCGTCGAACGGGTTCATGGACATTTTGACGTTGGCAAGATCAACACCCGATCCGTCCGCTTTGACGCGCACTTTCACGTTGTAGTCGATCACGCGTTTGACAGGTACAAGCACCTTCATGAGCGTTACTCTCCTTGGTTGCTGCTCGGCCGATCGGGCGGAGCGGTTCATCTCTCTTGAGATGGTTTAACGAAACAGATCACTGCGAAACAGGGTAAAATCGGCATCTGCGGCACTAAGGACGCCGCGTTTCGTACTTCAACGTCGCGGAACGAGCGACGGTTCCGACAGCTTGAAGCGCGCGGGGTAACCTTTCAGCGGTTTGCGCCCGGCACCCAAAGCACGTCGTCCTTGCCGCCGTTGTTGGACATGCGCGCCGCCACGAAGAACCAGTCGCTCAGACGGTTGAGGTATTTCACCGCCGCTTCGTTCACATCTTCCTGTCCCGCCAGCAGAACGGTCAGCCGTTCCGCGCGCCGCGCAACCGTGCGGCAGACGTGCAGATGCGCGGCGAGCGCCGTGCCACCGGGCAGGATGAAGCTGCGCAGGGGTTCGAGATCCGCGTTCATCACGTCGATTTCTCTTTCCAGCCTGTCGACCTGTGCCGTGGCAAGACGCAGAGGCGGATATTCGGCGTCCTTGTCGGCGGCCATATCCGGGCGGCACAGGTCCGCGCCCAGATCGAAGAGGTCGTTCTGAATGCGGGACAGGGCCGCGTCCGTCTCCTTCACCGCTTCCAGGCGGGCCACACCGACAAAGCAGTTCAATTCGTCGACGGTGCCATAGGCTTCGACGCGGTGGTCGTGTTTCGCCACGCGGTCGCCGTTGCCAAGGGCGGTGGTGCCCTTGTCGCCGGTTCTGGTATAAATCTTGTTCAGAACAACCATCAGTTCGCGCCCCCCCGCAGCCAGACAAATCCGAGAATCAGAACCACGGCAACGAACTGCGCGATGATCCGGTAGCGCATCAGCCGGTTCGAGTTTTTCTTGTTGAACTCACCGCCTCCGGCGAAACCGCCAAGACCGATCATCAGGATCACGACCACAACCAGCACGGCCAGCAGGACGATGGTGAACAGGGGGTCTTCGGTCATGGCAAATCCTTCTCTCAGGGGCCGAGATGTAGCTGCCTTGTCGCCCGGTGCAAGGTTTATCCGCCGCCCAGCACCCGGTCCAGCAGCCGCGTGGACAGGATACGGCGCATCCATCCGGCAAAATAGGTGGGCAGTGTGACGTAGTATCGCGGGCGGGGTCTGGGGCTTTCCAGCGCATGGATCAGCTTGGCCACCACGGCGTCGGGGCCACGTTCAAAGCGGCCTTTCTTGACCGAATCGTACAGCCGTTTTCGCAACTCGGTCTCGTATTGCCGGGCACGGGGGGAATTTTCCCAGTCGATCCAGTGCTCGAACTGTAGGGCGGAATTCCTGCGGAACTCCGATGTGATGGGGCCGGGCTCGATCAGGATAACCTTGATCCCGGTGTCCTGCATTTCCTGCCGTAGTGTGTCGGTAAGTCCTTCCAGCGCGAATTTTGTCGCGTTGTAGGCCCCGCGCCACGGCATGGTGATCAGCCCCAGGACGGAAGAGCATTGCACGATCCGGCCCGATCCTTGCCTGCGCATCACCGGGATCACGGCGCGGGTCAGCGTGTGCCAGCCAAAGAAGTTGGCATCGAAGATCGCGCGCAAGGCGTCTGTCGGCAGGTCTTCGACCGCGCCGGGGATCGCGTAGGCACCGTTGTTGAAAAGGGCGTCCAGCCTGCCACCGGTCGCGTCAAGAACATGAGCAAGGGCGGCGTGAATGGTCGCTTCGTCCGCGTAATCCAGATGCGGCGCATCGAACCCCTCTGCCTGCAACCGGGCGCAATCCTCGGGCTTGCGGCAGGCGGCGAAGACGTGCCAGCCACGGCTGCGCAGAGTTTGGGCAGCGGCATAGCCGATCCCGCTGGAGCATCCGGTGATCAGAATGGATCGCCCTGTGGCGTTGTCAGACATGAAAAAGGCCCCCGCATTGGAAGGCCTTTCATCGCTTGGGTTGCCCTTCAAGGCAACAGGTCAGCCGCTTTCGAGCAGGAAATCCGCCATCCAGCCACCGGGGCCACCGTCCAGCGGCTCAAGCCGGACCCAGCCGTTGCCGTCATCCTGAAGGATTTTCACCGCATCGCCGCGAACGAGGCGGGTCACGATACCGAAATCGGTCCCGGGACCGCCACGCACGTTCACGCGGTTGCCGGATACGGTGCGGATGTCACCGGCGGCTGAGGTCGGAATGGACTGCGAGGTTGTCAGACCGTCGTTGGGATTGATCAGGCTTGGGATGATCGCGGGCGTATCGGCGGAGGATGTCACGATCCCGACATTTTGCGGGACGGCCCCTTCCTCTTCCTGCCCGGACCCAAGCGCGTTCTCAAGTTCCGTGAGGTTCAGCGCGACACGCGTCACGTCCCGGTTTGCAGGAGGATCTGTGTCGATGAAGTTCTTCGGTGTGTCGGCGATGATCGAGGGAGCAGGCGCAGGGGCGGGCGCGGGTTTTGCGGGTTTTTCAGCTTCGATCGCCGCAAGTCGCGCCTCGCGGATGGCACCGGCGTCAAAATCACTGCCGCCGCTCATCTCGTAGAAAGCCCAGCCCAGAAAGCCGAAAGACAACAACATGAACCGTATCATCACCACACCCCAAGTTCGTGATTCCCGATAGTTTAACACAAAATCTGCGTCAGGGTTCCAATAGCGTTTAATTCAGTAAACGGTAGCGGGGAAATGGGAAATACCTCTCCCCCGTGGCATCTATGCCAGATTGGGTGCATGGGTGGACACCAAGCGCTTGCTGCGGCACCGCCTCGGGGATAGAAAAACCGTCATGTCAGATACCAGCGATCCGCCCGAGGTTGATCCTCGCAACGTCTCCGAACCGCTGCGCCTTGCGTTGGGGGATCGGTATCTGACCTATGCGTTGTCCACGATCATGCACCGCGCGCTGCCCGACGCCCGCGACGGGTTGAAGCCGGTCCACCGCCGGATTCTCTATGCGATGCGCGAGTTGCGGCTGGCGTCGACCGGGGGGTTCCGCAAATCCGCCAAGATCAGCGGCGACGTGATGGGCAACTATCATCCGCATGGCGATGCTGCGATTTACGATGCGATGGCGCGTCTGGCGCAGGATTTCAACGTGCGCTATCCGCTGGTGGACGGGCAGGGGAATTTCGGCAACATCGACGGCGATAACCCTGCCGCGAGCCGCTATACCGAGGCGCGGATGACCGCCGTGGCCGAGGCCATGCTGGAAGGGCTCAACGAAAACGCCGTTGATTTCCGCGAGAATTACGACGGGACGCTGACCGAACCTGCGGTGCTGCCCGCGCAGTTTCCAAATCTTCTGGCCAATGGATCAAGCGGGATCGCCGTCGGAATGGCGACGAACATCCCGCCGCACAATATCGCCGAGCTGTGCGACGCCTGTATTCATATGATCAGGGTGCCAGACTGCCGGGACGAGACCTTGTTGAACTACGTCCCCGGCCCGGATTTTCCGACGGGCGGTATCATCGTCGAGCCGCCTGAAAATATCGCCACGGCCTACCGCACCGGCAAGGGGGGCTTCCGCCTGCGCTGTCGTTGGGAAGTCGAGGATCTGGGCCGCGGTGTCTGGCAGATCGTGGTCACGGAAATTCCCTATCAGGTGCAAAAGGGCAAGCTGATCGAAAAGATCGCGGAGCTGATCCAGACCAAGAAGATCCCGATCCTTGCCGACATTCGGGATGAGAGTGCCGAAGACATCCGCATGGTGATCGAACCGCGGTCCAAGAATGTAGACCCCGAGGTGCTGATGGGGATGCTCTATCGCAACTCCGATCTGGAAGTGCGGTTCTCGCTCAACATGAACGTGCTGATCGACGGCGTGACGCCGCGTGTTTGCTCGATGAAGGAAGTGCTGCGCGCTTTCCTTGACCACCGCCGCGAGGTCTTGCAGCGCCGCAGCACGCACCGGATGGAAAAGATCGACCATAGGCTTGAGGTTCTGGAAGGCTTCATCGTTGCTTTCCTCAACCTTGATCGCGTGATCGACATCATCCGTTACGACGACGATCCCAAGCCCGCGCTGATGCGCGAGGATTGGAGCAAAGACCACGTTCGCGCGATGAACGAGGCCGATTATGTTTCGCCCCCACCCGGTGAGGGTGAATTGTCCGAAGTGCAGGTCGATGCGATCCTGAACATGCGCCTGCGGTCTTTGCGCCGCCTCGAAGAGCTGGAGCTTTTGCGCGAACAATCGGAACTGATGGAGGAACGCGCCGGGCTGGAAGACCTGCTGGAAAGCGATGAGCTGCAATGGCAGTCCATCACCGAGCAGTTGAAGGCAACGAAAAAGCAGTTCGGCAAGGATTGGCCCGGGGGTGCACGGCGCACGACATTCTCCGAAGCCGGAGAGATCGAGGATGTGCCGCTGGAGGCCATGATCGACCGCGAGCCCATCACCGTGGTCTGTTCCCAGATGGGGTGGATCAGGGCGATGACGGGCCACATTGATCTGACGCGTGAATTGAAGTTCAAGGACGGCGATGGCCCGCGCCACATCTTTCACGCCGAAACCACCGACCGGATTCTGGTCTTTGGCTCCAACGGTCGGTTCTACACGATCTCGGCCGCGAACCTGCCCGGTGGGCGCGGCATGGGCGAGCCGTTGCGCCTGATGGTCGATCTGCCGAACGAGGCGCAGATCGTGGCGCTGTTCATTCACCGGCCCGAAGGCAAACTGTTGCTGGCCTCTTCTGCCGGTGACGGCTTTGTTGTGCCCGAAAGCGAAGTTGTCGCACAGACGCGCAGCGGCAAACAGGTGCTGAACGTGCGTGCCCCGGCAGCGGCATTGGTGTGCAAGCCCGTCGTCGGCGATTCCGTTGCGACCGTGGGCGAAAACCGCAAGGTGCTGGTCTTCGGTCTGGACGAACTGCCGGAAATGGGCCGTGGCAAAGGGGTGCGGCTGCAGAAATACAAGGATGGTGGATTGTCGGACGCCACGACCTTTACCCGCGAGGAAGGGCTCAGCTGGCTTGACCCCGCTGGCCGGACCCGGACAGAGACGGAGCTGACCGAATGGACCGGCAAACGCGCGTCTTCGGGCCGGATGGCCCCTCGCGGTTTTCCGCGTGACAACAAGTTCACCGACTGACGCCGTGGCGCTATGACCGATACCTCGATCCGGACCGGCCCTTGGGCGTCGAAACCGAGGATGCGCAGTGCCGCTCCTGCGGGGCCGGCCGATGACGGCACGATGCGGGTCGATTTCACCGGACGGCGCGGCGCGCTTTTCTGGCTGGCGCTCAAGACCGGTTTTTTCACCATTCTCACGCTGGGGTTCTACCGGTTCTGGATGAAGACGCGGTTGCGGCGCTGGTATTGGTCGGCGATGCGCCCCGGCGGGCATCCGATGGAATATGTGGGCGACCCGATCGAAAAGCTTTTGGGCTTTTTCATCGCTGTGGTGATCCTGACCTTCTATATCGGGCTGGTGAACCTCCTGCTGATGTTCGTCAGCTTTTCGGTCTTCAATTCTTCGGTCATCGGCTATCTCGCCAGCTTTGCCGGGGTGATCCCGCTTTGGTTCTACGCGCGATACCGCGCCAGACGCTATGTGCTGGCCCGCACCCGCTGGCGCGGCGTGCGCTTCGGGCTCGAGAAGGGGGCCTGGGGCTATGCCTGGCGGGCGATCTGGTATTGGTTCTGCACGATCCTGACGCTTGGCATCTTGTGGCCGCGCATGACGTTTCTGCTGGAGAAATACAAGACCGACAGGACGTTCTTCGGCTCAGCACGGCTGTATCAGGGGGGGCGGTGGCAGATGCTGTACCGCGCCACGCTGCCCTTCGTGATCAGCCTGATCATTCTGGCGGGCAGCATTTTCTGGATCATGGTGCTTGATCCGGTGTTCGAGGTCAGCCTGGACCGGAATGCCGAATGGCTTCGTGACCTCAACGATCTGGTGGCCGGACGCCGGACTGCGGTCGATTGGAACGGGCCGGAGCGGTTGCTGCTGATACCGGTGGCGTTGTCGGGGCTGTTGTTCGGCGCAATCTACTATCGCTGGGTCAGCAAGCGGATCATGGCCAATCACAAGCTTGGTCCCGGTGTGCAATTCGCCTCCGCGCTCAGTGGTGTCCGTGTGAGCTTTATCTATGCGCTGGGCAATTTCATTGCCTATTCGGCGCTGGTTCTGGGATTGATCGCGCTCTTGCTGCTGGCAATCGCGATGTTCGCGGGGGGTGAGATGCTGTCCACCGACGGCTATCTGGGCACAGAGGTGCTGGGCAATCTGCCGCGCTGGTTGACGATTGTGCTGTTCGCGGTGCTCTATCTGACGTTTTTCCTGCTTTGGGGCGTCCTGTACAATACATTCGTCACCTTCCCGCTGATGCGGCATATGGCGCGCACCACCAGCCTGCCGGTCACGGCAGGTCTGGCACTGATCAGCCAGCGCGACCGCGATGAGTTTGCCGAAGCCGAAGGCTTTGCCGAGGCGCTGGATCTGGGAGCGGCGATATGAGCATCGGTTTCGATGGAATGGGGGCGGCGTTTTTCGACGGGGACAGCCCCGAACCACAGGAAGTCAGCCTTCATATTGCCAGCGGCATGTTGCAGATCGGTCTTGACGACGGTGACACGCTGCGCTGGCCCGTGGAAGAGGTGCGCCAACTGCCCGATCTGGCGGGCAAGACCGGCACGGTCCTGCGGCGCACGTCCGATCCCCTTGCGCGGCTTTACGTCACGGACAAATCCTTGTTGCAGCATTTGCCCAACCTGTCGCGCCGGGCACCGCCGAAAGGCCGTGGGCGGCTGATCGCCTGGGCCGTTGCCGCTGTCGCGGCGGTGGCCGTGCAGATCTTCGTGCTGATCCCCCTGCTGGCGGACAATCTGGCCGGGTTCATTCCGCCCGAGGGCGAACGGGCGCTGGGCGAAGCCACCTTTGGCCAAATCCGCGAGGCGCTGGATGACACCGGGCTGAACCCGCTGGCCATCTGCGAAGGGGTCGAGGGCACGGCGGCGCTGGATGCGCTGGTGGCACGTCTTGGAGGGGATCGTGACTTCAGCCGGGATGTCACCGTATCGGTGCTGGATCACGAAATGGTCAATGCCTTCGCACTGCCCGGCGGGTTCGTTGTGGTGTTTCGGGGTTTGATCGAGGCGGCGAACGGTCCCGACGAGGTTGCCGCGGTGCTGGCTCACGAGATCGGCCACGTGATCAGTGCCGACCCCACGCGACATGCGCTCCGCTCCGCCGGGTCGATAGGTGTGCTGGGCCTTTTGTTCGGCGACTTTGCAGGGGGTGCGGTTGTCCTGTTTCTGACCGAACGGCTGATCGCCGCGCAATACAGTCAGGCGGCGGAAGTCGGGGCCGATACCTTTGCCCACGGGGTACTGGCGCAAGCGGGCATCAACCCCGGCGCCTTGGGCGACATGTTCGAAAACATGCGTGCAAAAACCGGGGACGTGGACGGTGTGGTGGCGCATTTCCTGAGCCATCCGTCCCTTGGCGAACGGATCGAGGCCGCGCAGGCGGAAGTGGACGAGACCGCAGATTACACCCCGTCGATGAGCGATGAGGATTGGGCTGCCGTTCAGACGATCTGCGGCTGAGTGATCGACGCCGTTTGAGGTTTCCGCCCAAAGGTGCAGGAAGCCGAAGGCCGTGTGATACCCCATCATGATCTCCTGGTCCCTGCCACGATGTGTGTGCTCCCCCCTTTGGGGGCGATGTGCCGTATCACAGAGGGGCCCATCTTATGCTGACCGTGTTGGTCAGGTTGAGCTCCCGCTTATCAAAGGATTGCTGATAGCCCTGTCAGGCAGGCTCCGCCGTCAGCCAGACACCTCCCTGAGGGCGCAGCGTCAGGATCATCACCGGATCGGGCACCTTGCCCGGAACGGCGGTGAACCTGAACCGTGACAGCAGTGTCGCCAGAATGATGACCGCCTCCTGCAGGGCAAAGGACGCACCGATGCAGATGCGCGGCCCGTCGCCAAAGGGAAGATAGGCGTAGCGGTCGATTGCCTTGCGGTCCGCGAAACGATCCGGGCGAAAGGCGTCGGGCGCGTCCCACAGCCGTTCGTTGCGACCCAGCGCATAGATCGGGATCATGACCGTGTCGCCGGGACGAACCTCCTGTCCGCACAACACATCGCGTTTCTGCGCGGTGCGCGAAATGATCCCGGCGGCGGGATAAAGCCGCAGCGCCTCGTCGATGATCATGCGGATGAAGGGCAGGTTTTCCACGTCCGCGCCGGTGCAGGCGCGCCCGTGCAGAACCGACTGCGCCTCTGCGCGCGCACGGGTCTGCACATCCTGATCGAAAGCGACAAGGTACATCGACCACGCAAGCGTCAGCGCGGTGGTTTCGTGCCCTGCCACGATAAAGGTGAGCAGGTTGTCGCGCAGTTCGGACGTGGACATCTGTCGTTTGGTCTTGGGGTCGACGCCTTCCAGCAGCAGGTCCAGCAGGTCGGGCACCTCCTGAGGACCACGCCTGGCCCGCGCCTCGATCGCGGCGTCGGCCATGGTCTTCATCTCTTTCAGTGCGGGGGCCGACATGACGCGGCCGGGGCGCGGCACCCAGTCGGGAAACCCCAGGACGTCAAACAGGCTGATTTTGCCCGCTTCGGCGATATAGTCGTCGATCGCCTTGTGTACGCTGTCGCGGTCAAACGTGTCCCCGCCCGAAAAGGTGACGTCACCGATGACGTCGAATGTCGTGGTCACCATTTCGTCCAGCATGTTGACCGCGCGCTTTCCGGCGGCTGTCACGCGGTCACTGGCCCGCTCGGCGGCGGCGGTCATGATGGGGGACAGGTTCATGACGTTGCGGTGCGAGAACACCGGCGCGGCGGCGCGGCGCTGCCAGCGCCAATGCGCCCCCTCCGCGATGAAAAGGGAATCGCCGATGGCGGGTTTGAGCAGGTTCTTGGTGACAACCGACTTCGGATAATCCTCGACCCGGTCGAGCAGGATCTCGCGGATCGTGGGCGGGTCCATCACCATATGCCACCGCTTGCCGGTCCGGCCCGAGACGATAGGAGACCGCATCGCCACCTCGGGAATGATGCTGAGGATATTGCGCCGCGCCATCGCGAGGCTTTGCAGAATGCCCAGTTCTTCGGTCACCAGCGGGACGCGGACGGGAAGGGGGGCGGGGGCGGACATTGCAATCTCCTGTGCTACCCCCGTTAGATAGGCAGTCGAAAGGCGCAGGCCAACGCGGCAATTGATTGCACCCCGGGGGGCGCTGAGGTATCGCAGAAGGGCTGCCACCGGAGAACCTGCGCCATGACCCGTTTCCTTGTCCTACTGACCTGCCTGTCGCTGCTGGCTGCCTGCAACGGGGCGCGCGATCTGCAGGATGCGCCGGTGCCTCTGGGCGACTTCAATCTGGTCCACAACATCGCCGTGGCCCCGAAAGCCGTGAAAGGGCCGCTCAGCCGCGAAGTCAGCAAGGACGTCCTGACCAAGGCGTTGACCGATGCGACAGAAGAACGATTTGGCCGCTACAACGGGAGCCGGGACTATCACTTCGGCATGAGTGTGGAAGGCTACGTTCTGGCGCAACCGGGCATCCCGCTGGTGTTTTCGCCCAAGTCGATCCTGATCATCAACCTGACCGTCTGGGACGACGCCAGAAACATCAAGCTGACGCCGGAGCCGCATCAGATCACCGTGCTGGAATCGCTTGATCAGGGGCCGGTGGTCGGGTCGGGCTATACCAAGTCCGCCGAAGAGCAGCTCAAGAACCTCAGCCAGAACGCCGCGAAGCAGATCGAGAACTTTCTGGTCAAGCAGAACAAGGAAAAGGGCTGGTTCAACGGTGCTGATCCGGCTGCGGCACCTGTTGCAACGGATGTACCGGCCGAAGAACCTGCCTGATCGGGATGGTCCCCTTGACCTGCAGGGCAGGCTGGAAAGAAGCCAACTTTCCAGTCGCATGGTGGCAGATCGAGAACCCTGCCTAAACGCGCTTGATTTTACCGCGCAGACCCAATACATCGCCCGCCATAACGGTGCAGGGCGTGTTGTTCTGCGCTGAAAAGATCCGGGCCCCCGTGGCCCCTCAAATTCAAAAAGGGCGCTACACCAATGGCAAAGGCAAAGTTTGAACGCAACAAACCGCACGTGAACATCGGCACGATCGGTCACGTTGACCACGGCAAGACGACACTGACGGCGGCGATCACGAAGTACTTCGGTGACTTCAAGGCGTATGACCAGATCGACGGCGCGCCCGAAGAGAAGGCCCGTGGCATCACGATTTCGACCGCGCACGTGGAATACGAGACCGAAGCGCGTCACTATGCGCACGTCGACTGCCCCGGCCACGCCGACTACGTCAAGAACATGATCACCGGTGCCGCACAGATGGACGGCGCGATCCTGGTGGTGAACGCGGCCGACGGCCCGATGCCCCAGACACGCGAGCACATCCTGCTGGGCCGCCAGGTGGGCATCCCCTACATGGTCGTTTACATGAACAAGGTCGACCAGGTGGACGACGAGGAACTGCTGGAACTGGTGGAAATGGAAATCCGCGAGTTGCTGAGCAAGTACGAGTACCCCGGCGACGACATTCCGATCATCCCCGGTTCCGCGCTGCACGCGATGAACGGCACTGAACCATCCATTGGTGAAGAATCCATCAAGAAGCTGATGGCGGCGGTTGACGAATACATCCCGACACCTGCGCGTGCCGTGGACCAGCCTTTCCTGATGCCGGTCGAGGACGTGTTCTCGATCTCCGGTCGTGGTACGGTTGTGACCGGCCGTGTGGAGCGTGGCGTGATCAACGTGGGCGACGAGATCGAGATCGTGGGCATCCGCGACACCAAGAAGACGACCTGCACGGGCGTCGAGATGTTCCGCAAGCTGCTGGACCGTGGTGAGGCGGGCGACAACATCGGCGCGCTGCTGCGCGGCATCGACCGTGAAGGTGTCGAGCGCGGCCAGGTGCTGTGCAAGCCCGGTTCGGTGAACCCGCACACCGGTTTCGAGGCCGAAGCCTATATCCTGACCAAGGAAGAGGGTGGCCGTCACACGCCGTTCTTCGCGAACTACCGTCCGCAGTTCTACTTCCGCACGACGGATGTGACCGGCACGGTTCAGCTTCCCGAGGGCACCGAGATGGTGATGCCGGGCGACAACCTGAAGTTCGACGTGGAGCTGATCGCGCCGATCGCGATGGAGCAGGGTCTGCGTTTCGCGATCCGCGAAGGCGGCCGGACCGTTGGCGCGGGCGTTGTGTCGAAGATCACGAAGTAAGCAACAACGCCAAAGCGTTGTTGACGGTGCGACGCCTTGTGGCAGTGTCTTTTCCTCCTTGAGGAAAAGATCACGAGAGCAAGGTGTCGGCACGCCCTGTCGTTCAAATACCAAAGGCCGCTCCACACCGGGGCGGCCTTTTGCTGTGCGGGGAGCGTTGAGAAAATGATCCGTTTGGGATAAACCCTCTGCAAAGATGGAGGGTGACGTGAACAAGTCCTGAGTAAATCGAGACAAAACTCAACAAAGGATTTCTCATGTCTGACGACCGCCCCTTTCCCGGGCCGCATGTGTTGCGGCCTGTTCCGCTTCCCGATGGATCGACCCATAGCGGCACTGTCTTTCTGTCTGCAGCAATCGACCATCCCCGCATTGACGTCGGGGATTATACCTATGCCAGCAGCTTTGATCCGCCCGAGGATTGGGCGGCGCGGCTGGCCCCCTATATTTTCGCGTTCAGCCCCGAACGGCTGATCATCGGGAAATTCTGCCAGATTGCCGATGGGGCCATCTTCGTCACCGCCTCGGCCAACCACCGCTATGACGGCATCTCTTCGTTCCCCTTTGCGGTGTTCGGCGGGGGCCCGGTGGAGGGTCGCGCCTCCATGCCGGGACCGGGTCCGGATACGGTGATCGGACATGATGTCTGGATCGGCCAGGGCGCGCGGATCCTGCCCGGTGCTGTCGTGGGCAACGGTGTGATCGTCGGTGCCGGTGCCGTTGTGTCCGGGCTTGTCCCCGACTACGCGATCATCGGCGGAAACCCGGCGCGCGTCATCCGAAAAAGGTTCAGCGATGCTGAGGTTTTACGCCTGAACGCGCTTGCCTGGTGGGACTGGCCGATCGAGACGATCCTGGCCAACGAATCGCTGATCTGCGGGGCAGATGTTGGGGCGTTGGAGCGCGTTGCGCCCAGATAAGCGCCAGTACCCGACGGTATGCTGAAAAAACTTGCGATTCGGCAGCCGTGCTGCACCTGCGAAGAGACGCCAAAAAGGTATAGCCGTTTCAACGCGCGGACTGGATATGCAGATGCAGCATTCATGGTCGGTATACAATGGTCTACTGTTAACCCATTAAAATCATTTGATTTTATCTGGCGCAAGCGCACAATCTGATCTGTGCAGATGGAGGATGAGATGGACCAGATGAACTTGACCGCATGGATTGACCGCAGTGATACGCTTGAGGGTGGTGTTTCCGTGCAGACCGCCAGGATGATCCACGCCGTTCTGGGCGCGTCCGGCACCACTGCCCCCGCTCAGGGTGATCTGATGCCGCATCTGTGGCATTGGTACGCCTTCCCGCCGACCGCCGCGATGGAAGAATTGGGGACCGACGGCCATCCGCGTGTCGGTGATTTCATGCCTCCGATCCGGCTGAACAGGCGCATGTGGGCCGGCGGTAACATCGAGTTTCTGGCCCCGTTGCACGTGGGTGAACCCCTCAGGCGCCGGACGAAAATCGCCAACATCAGCGAAAAGACCGGTGCCGCAGGAGAGATGATCATCGTCAACCTCGACCACGAGATTCACGGACGGAACGGTCTGGCGGTGCTGGAGCGGCAGGACATCGTCTATCTTCAGATCCCCGACAGCTATGCCCCGCCAGAGGCCAAGCCGGCGCCCGCGACCCCTGATGCGGTCCAGAACGTGCCGCTTAGCACACCGATGCTGTTCAGATATTCCGCGATCACGTTCAACGCGCACCGGATCCACTATGACCTCCCCTATTGTCAGGAGGTCGAGCACTATCCCGATCTGGTGGTCCACGGCCCGCTTCAGGCACAACTGCTGATGAACATGGCAACCCGCGAGCGCGGTGCAGCACCCCGCATGTTCGCCTATCGCGGCGTGCACCCTTTGTTTGCGGGTGACGCACTGCGTCTGCAGGCCCGCAAGAAGACGGAATCGGAATGGGCGCTCTGCGCGGTTGCCCAAGGAACGCACCAGACCATGCAGGCCAACGCCATGTGGGAGGTCTGAGCCATGAACACAGTCCTGAAAGGTATGCGGGTCGTCGAGGGATCAGCTTTCGTTGCGGTCCCGTTGGCGGGCATGACACTGGCGCAGATGGGCGCGGACGTGATCCGCTTCGACCGGATCGGCGGCGGGCTGGACGCGGGCCGCTGGCCGCTTGCGCCTTCGGGTCAAAGCCTGTTCTGGGCCGGAATGAACAAGGGCAAACGGTCGATCGCCGTCGATATGAAATCACCCGAAGGTCAGGAATTGATCACCCGCATCATCACCGCTCCGGGCGAGGACGCCGGGTTGTTCCTGACCAACTTGCGGGTGCGCGGCTGGATGGACTATGAAACGCTGGTGAAACACCGGCGCGATCTGATCATGGTGACACTCATGGGTGACCGTCGCGGTCGTCCGCAGGTGGATTACACGGTGAACCCCGCCCTTGGCATTCCCGACATCACCGGTCCCGAAGGTCACGACGGGCCTGTCGCCAACGCCTTGCCGGCATGGGATCTGGTCGCGGGCAACATGGTTGTATCGGCCTTGCTTGCCGCGGAACGACACCGCCTGCGCAGCGGTCTTGGCCAGGATGTCGAATTGTCCCTCAAGGATGTCGCGGCCGCGACCCTGGGGCATCTGGGCATGATCGCTGATGCAGTGGTGAATGAGGACGCCCGCGGCAAATCCGGCAACGCGCTTTACGGGGCCTACGGACAGGATTTTGTCTGCGCCGATGGCAAGCGCGTGATGGTGATCGGTCTGACGGCGCGGCAATGGGCAGGATTGGTCAAGGTGACCGGGACAGAGGACGCGATGGCGCGACTGGCATCCGAAACCGGCTTGGATCTCAAGGACGAGGGCGTGCGCTGGACGCTTCGAGACCGGATCACGGAGATACTGAAGCCCTGGTTCGCCAACAAGGAAGCCGCCGCCATAGGGGGTCTTTTTGATGACGCGGGGGTGACCTGGTCGCAATTCCGCAGTGTGAAAGAGGCGGTGGCCGAAGACGTCGACCTGTCGCCAGAGAATCCGATGTTCAAGATGATCCACCAGCCCGGGCTCGGGACGTTCCCCGTTCCTGCCACGCCGGTCACCTTCTCTGCGCACGAGCGCAAACCAGCCGCCAAAGCGCCGGTACTTGGGGCGCATACCGAAGAAATTCTGGGCGACGTCGTCGGCATGACCGATACCGAAATCGCAAAGCTGTTCGATGCGGGGATCGTACAAAGCCCCGATTACTCCGTCCCGCGCGTGGCCTGAAAGACGCCCCAGACAAAAGGGCTCCCGCAGCGATGCGGAAGCCCTGAGGAACATGCCTGTAAAACAGAGTTCAGGCGGCTTTCTTGTTCACGCCACCGGTTGCGATGGCGGTCATGTGCCGGTCACCGTCGTAGGTGTTGTCCAACTGCGCCTGCAGAATGGCTGCGTCCTCGTCCAGATCCAGACGGTTCGCAAAGGCGACAAGACACCCGTAGCCTGCAAGGGCATAATGGACCATGCGCTGGTACTGCGTGATGATCATGGCATCGCGCGTCGCGTCGTTGCCGAAATCGGCGTTGATGACATGCGCATCGACCTCCTTCACAAGGCCTTCCATGCCTTTGCAGTGCTCGCCCTCGGGGTCGATGTCATGGGTCGCGCAGAGAGATTTCAGCTTGTCCATCCCTTCGGCGATCCCGTTGGAGCCGGCGATCAACGCTTCGCTCAATTCCTTGTCCGTGGCGGCGCGGCCCAATTTTGTCGTGGCATCCAGGGATTGCTTGCAGGCGCTGTAGAGGTCTTGCAACTGGTCCTTGTAGACGTCTTCGAGTGTGTTGAGTGTCATCGGTAATCTCCTTTTCATCGCGTCATCTCGCGTTGGGGTATCAACGATCAGTCAGCGCGAATGTTCCTGAAAAACGCGGCGGCCGGGGCGATCTGCTCTTGATCGCGGGACCAATTGCGACTACGCAACCCATCGGCATAGGGGTTTAGCTCAGTTGGTAGAGCATCGGTCTCCAAAACCGAGGGTCGTGGGTTCGAGTCCCTCAGCCCCTGCCATTCTTCCAGACCAGTTGTATTTGAAAACGCGGTGAGCGTTCGACGATCTTGCGCGTGTGCCACGATCTTCGTGCCCGTTCCTATCCGCCCTTCATCAGCCTCATGTGCCGCGTCATTGACGCGGTCGACGCTGCCAATCCGGTTTGCGGCATTTGCCCAGATTTTGCCTTGTTTCCGCCCATGAACCGTCTGAAATCGCTGTTACCCAAAGTTGAAAAAGGGGCGAAAGAGACGACCATGCCGACAGAGATGCAGAGCAATTCGAACGAAAACCACAGCAAGCGGTCCGCTTCCGAGCTTGATCCGCAATCGCTCGCGGCGATCCGTGGGTTGCTGGAGACCGAGGCTCCGGTGGTTCCGCAACCGGTTGCCGAACGGCAGGCCGAACGCACGCAGAGAGCAATGCGGGCTGACGATCCGGCACCGCGGCCCCAGCGTCCAGCGATGGCGGCGCAGACGGACCATGCAGAGAAGCGCGTGGCTGAGCCCAAGCAGAAAAAGGCAAAAGCCGCCGGGTTGAAGGCGTCGGTGACGTCCTATCGACCCACGCCAAAACATCTGATGCTGGCCGGCCTCGCGCTGCTGGTTCTGTTCCGGCCCTGGCTGGTGGTCGGCCTGCTGCTGATCGGTCTCTTCGTCATGGTCGGGGTTTTCCTTATCCTGGGGTACGATGGCTTCTGGCGGCGCGCGATGGGTCTGGCGCGCTGGTATGCACAGCGCCGTCCGAACCGGGCTGCTGAATTGCACCGCAAACTTGATGATTTCGCGATGAAGTGGGATGCCATTCTCGACCGTTTTCCGGAAGGCTCGGTCGACGGGCTGTACCTGCCCGATTTCGGTGATCTGGCCACCGCTGACAAACGTCATGATGAAGCCCTCGACCGTCGGTTCGCCAACCTTCAGAGCGGTGACGCCTGATCCGGCACAAAGCGGCGGACCATGCAGGCTTGAATCCCGGCCAGACTGCCGTTAGATGCGCTGCACAGGCTCAAGCAAGGACAGCGACATGGCGATGACCAATCCACTTCAGTTCATACAGCAGGTGCGTGCTGAGGTTGGCAAGGTCGTATGGCCCACACGGCGCGAAGTCATGCTGACCACCATCATGGTCTTCATACTCGCCGCGCTGACGGCGGTGTTCTTTGCCATCGTCGACATCGTGATCCGCAGCGGTCTGCAGGGTGTCCTTGGGATGTTCGGCTGAACCAGCGGGATGAACGCGATCCGGGCAAAAATCCACACACAGGCTTGAATCCTTTCGGCCCACCCGGTATTGCGCAATCCAGACCTGATGAGGCGTGCGGCGAATCGAGCCCGCGCGCCCTTTTTTATTCAGGTGGAATCACGGGATCAGATGGCAGGGCAGACGGCCCGCGTTCATCGCAAGCAGGGACAAGAAATTCACATGGCAAAGCGTTGGTATTCGGTCAGTGTCCTGTCCAATTTCGAGAAAAAGATCGCCGAGCAGATCCGCACCAATGTGGAAGAGCAGGGTCTTGAGGACCAGATCGACGAAGTGCTGGTGCCGACCGAAGAAGTGATCGAGATCCGCCGCGGCAAGAAGGTCACCACCGAACGCCGCTTCATGCCCGGTTACGTTCTGGTGCATATGGAAATGTCCGATCAGGGCTATCACCTGATCAACTCCATCAACCGGGTCACCGGCTTTCTGGGTCCGCAAGGTCGCCCGATGCCGATGCGCGATGCCGAAGTGCAGGGTATCCTGGGCCGCGTGCAGGAAGGCGAAGACGCGCCACGCACGCTGATCCACTTCGAGGTGGGCGAGAAGGTCAAGGTTGGCGATGGTCCGTTCGAGGACTTCGACGGCATGATCGAGGAAGTCGACGAAGAGGCACAGCGCCTGAAGGTGTCCGTGTCGATCTTTGGCCGCGAAACGCCGGTGGAGCTGGAGTTCACGCAGGTGATCAAACAGACGTGAGCATGATGGCGGGGTGAAACCCGCCAAACGGTATCATTCGAACTTTCCAAGGTCGTCCCGAAGTTGCTTTTTTGAAGGCGACAATCCGGGAGGCGAACGCTATTGCAAAGTCCCGCCTCCCCCGCTATGCCCCGCCAATCGCCCGTAAAGGCGATTCACCATCGTGGGAGGCGCGCGTGCCGCGGTACGCAGACCTGACCACGCAACACATGGCCCCAAGGTCGCGACCACGGGGCGTTGAAAAGGAGAAGGCCAATGGCCAAGAAACTCGTCGGTACGATGAAGTTGCAGATCAAGGCGGGGCAAGCCAACCCGTCCCCACCCGTGGGCCCGGCGCTGGGTCAGCGCGGCATCAACATCATGGAATTCTGCAAGGCGTTCAACGCCAAGACAGCGGACATGGAGCCCGGCGCACCTTGCCCGACCGTGATCAGCTATTATCAGGACAAGTCCTTTAACATGGACATCAAGACGCCTCCTGCGTCCTACTACCTGAAGAAGGCGGCCAAGGTGAATTCCGGGGCCAAGACGCCATCGCGCGAAACAGTCGGCACCGTGACCGCCAAAGCAGCTGCGCGAAATCGCGGAAGCGAAGATGGTCGATCTGTCCGCGAATGACGTGGAACAGGCCATGAAGATCATTCTGGGCTCTGCCCGGTCCATGGGCATTGAGGTGAAGTAAGATGGCAAAACTCGGAAAACGTGCAAAAGCGGCCCGCGAAGCATTCGCCGGCAAGGAAGACATCTCGGTTGAAGAAGCGGTCAAGCTGATCAAGGCCAACTCGAACGTCAAGTTCGACGAGACCATCGAGATCGCCATGAACCTTGGCGTTGACCCGCGTCATGCGGATCAGATGGTCCGTGGTGTGGTCGGCCTGCCAAACGGCACCGGCAAGACCATGCGCGTCGCCGTCTTTGCCCGCGGCCCCAAGGCCGAGGAAGCGACAGCCGCCGGTGCGGATATCGTCGGAGCCGAAGACCTGATGGAAACCGTGCAGTCCGGCAAGATCGAATTCGACCGCTGCATCGCCACACCCGACATGATGCCCATCGTCGGGCGTCTGGGCAAGGTGCTGGGTCCACGCAACCTGATGCCGAACCCAAAGGTCGGCACGGTCACGATGGACATCAAGGAAGCCGTCGAAGCCGCCAAGGGCGGTCAGGTCCAGTTCAAGGCCGAGAAGGGTGGCGTTGTCCACGCGGGCATCGGCAAGCTGTCCTTTGACGAAGCCAAGCTGGTCGAGAACGTGCGCGCCTTTGTGAGCGCCGTGGCCAAGGCCAAGCCGACAGGGTCCAAAGGCACCTACATGAAAAAGATCAACCTGAGCTCCACCATGGGCCCCGGTGTATCTGTTGCAGTGGACAGTGCTGCGGCCGAGTGATCCGATCACTTGAGATTTCGGAAGGGGCGGTGAGTGATCACTGCCCCTTTTGCTTTGCGGGCTGACAGAAAGGCATGGCATGACGGGACCAGCAAACGAGGTGCGACAGGACCAGGTCACTCTGTGGCTGAACCGCATCGGGCGGTTCCTTCTGGCTGTCCTGTTCCTGTTGGGTGCTGTGCAAAAGATCGTGGCACCGCAAGCCGTGATGGCGATGATCGAGAGTGTCGGGATTCCGGGCGTGTTTGTCTGGCCTGTGGCGGCGTTCAATCTGGTTGCGGGCGTCATGCTGATCCTTGGGATTGCCCTTCGACCCCTGGCGCTGCTGCTTGCCGTCTATTGCATCGCGACCAGCTATTTTCATTTCCTGCCGGATGATCCCTGGCAGATGTCGATTGTCGTGAAGAACTGGGCCATCGCTGGCGGGCTGCTCTGTCTTGCGGGGCAGCAGAGCGGTTCACCGAAACGTGACGGAGCGGCTGAAACGCCGCAGCGCGCGCCCTGACATCATGCTGCGCGGGACAATTGACCGGGCGGCAAAAACATGCATGATGCAAAACTGGCCCGAACCTCGGTTTCAGGGGTTGGCACTCCTTCCGCAAAACGATAGTTGACACCTCAAGCAGAACTGCGCAATTCGTCGCGCTTTTGTGCTTTTCGTCCGAGACGGTGGGTGCCGGGGTCAAATCCGGCATAATTCCTGCCCGAGACGGGAAACAGCAGATTTTCTTCGGACAGCCCTTGGGCCTTCCGCAGCCATCCGCAGGACCCCGTAAGGACCCGAAATGTCGGGACCAACAGTCCCGGCAAAACTGAGCCGGAGGGGCAACCCTCCCTTACTGGAGTGAAACTGTGGATAGAGCACAAAAAGAACAGCTGGTCGACGAACTCGGCCAGATCTTTGAAAGCTCTGGCGTCGTTGTGGTAAGCCACTACGTCGGTTTGACAGTTGCTGAAATGCAGGACCTTCGCGCGCGTGCTCGTAACGCAGGCGGGGCCGTGCGTGTTGCCAAGAACAGGCTCGCCAAGATCGCTCTCGAGGGAAAGCCATGCGCAAGCATCGCGAACCTTCTCGAGGGGATGACCGTTCTGACCTATTCCGAGGATCCTGTGGCTGCGGCCAAGGTTGCTCAGGACTTTGCCAAGGAGAATGACAAGTTCGTCATTCTTGGCGGGGCCATGGGTGAGAACGCACTGGACGTCGCCGGTGTCGAAGCCGTGTCCAAAATGCCTTCGCGTGATGAGCTTATTGCTACCATCGCGGGCATGTTGGGCGCACCTGCTTCGAACATCGCCGGGGCCATTGGCGCACCTGCAAGCAATATCGCTTCCATCCTGTCCACGATCGAGGACAAGGCGGCAGCGTAAGCATTCGTCAAGCCGACGGGTTGAAATACAACGCGTTGGAACACACATATCGTTAACGGAAAGAGCTGAACATGGCTGATCTGAAAAAACTGGCAGAAGAGATCGTTGGTCTGACCCTGCTTGAAGCACAAGAACTGAAGACAATCCTCAAGGATGAGTACGGCATCGAGCCCGCCGCTGGTGGCGCTGTGATGATGGCTGGTCCTGCTGACGCCGGTGGCGCAGCAGCCGAGGAGAAAACCGAATTTGACGTCGTTCTGAAGAACGCGGGCGCATCCAAGATCAACGTGATCAAGGAAGTGCGCGGCATCACCGGTCTTGGCCTGAAAGAAGCCAAGGATCTGGTCGAAGCTGGCGGCAAGATCAAAGAAGGCATCGACAAGGCAGAAGCCGAAGACATCAAGGCGAAGCTGGAAGCAGCTGGCGCGGAAGTCGAACTGGCCTAAGCCGGTCGCTGAGGGAAACGCCTTCTTTGAAAGAAGGCGGTCGGAAATGTTCGAAATTTCCGATGATCCCGAACAAAACAATGGCTGGATGGGGCGAAATCCCTGTCCAGCCAAACCTGTCTTGAAGGATGCTTTTGCGCAAAGCCTCCTTCTGGAGAGGTCCGAAGGTCGGAAGGTGTGCGGTGGGACGCATGCCAGCATAGACCGGATCAATCCGCTCTGATGAGCGCGCCACGGCCCCGGTGGCGGCGTTCAGGCAAGAGATACGAAAGGTATTACGACACATGGCACAATCCTTCCTTGGCCAGAAGCGTCTCCGTAAATATTATGGCAAAATCCGCGAAGTGCTGGAAATGCCGAACCTCATCGAGGTTCAGAAATCATCCTACGACCTGTTCCTGAACTCCGGCGATGCCGAAACGCCCACCGATGGTGACGGCATTCAGGGTGTGTTCCAGTCGGTTTTCCCGATCAAGGACTTCAACGAAACCTCGATCCTTGAATACGTCAAGTACGAGCTGGAAAAGCCCAAGTACGACGTCGAAGAGTGCCAGCAGCGCGACATGACATACAGCGCGCCGCTCAAGGTGACGCTGCGCCTGATCGTGTTCGAAATCGATGAAGATACAGGTGCCAAGTCCGTCAAGGACATCAAGGAACAGGACGTGTTCATGGGCGATATGCCCCTGATGACGCCCAACGGCACGTTCATCGTGAACGGCACCGAACGTGTGATCGTCTCCCAGATGCACCGCTCTCCCGGCGTGTTCTTCGACCACGACAAGGGCAAGACACACTCGTCGGGCAAGCTGTTGTTCGCCTGCCGCATCATCCCCTATCGCGGCTCCTGGCTCGACTTTGAATTTGACGCCAAGGACATCGTGTTCGCGCGGATCGACCGCCGCCGCAAGCTGCCTGTGACCACCCTGCTCTATGCGCTGGGGCTGGACCAGGAAGCGATCATGAACGCTTTCTACAAGACGATCACCTACAAGCTGAAGAAGAAGAAGGGTTGGGTCGCGCCGTTCTTCCCCGACCGCGTGCGCGGCACCCGGCCGACCTATGATATCGTCGATGCCAAGACCGGCGAAGTCCTGTTCGAGCAGGGCAAGAAGGTCACGCCTCGTGCGGTCAAGCAGTTGATCGACGCTGGCGAAGTGTCCGAACTGCTGGTCCCGTTCGATCATATCCAGGGCAAATTCGTCGCCCAGGACATCATCAACGAAGAAACCGGTGCGATCTACGTCGAAGCCGGGGACGAGTTGACGCTGGAGTATGACAAGGACGGCGATCTGATCGGTGGCACGGCGAAAGAACTGGTCGATGCGGGCATCACCGAGATTCCGCTGCTGGACATCGACAACGTCAATGTCGGCCCCTACATGCGCAACACCATGGCGAACGACAAGAACATGAACCGCGACACCGCGCTCATGGACATCTACCGCGTCATGCGTCCGGGCGAGCCGCCCACCGTCGAGGCCGCGTCGAACCTGTTTGACACGCTGTTCTTTGACAGCGAGCGGTATGACCTGTCCGCCGTGGGCCGCGTGAAAATGAACATGCGTCTTGATCTGGACGCGGAAGATACCGTGCGCACGCTGCGCCGCGAGGATATCGTCGCCTGCGTCAAGGCGCTGGTCGATCTGCGCGACGGGCGTGGTGACATCGACGACATCGACCACCTCGGCAACCGCCGCGTGCGGTCCGTGGGCGAGCTGATGGAGAACCAGTACCGCGTCGGTCTGCTGCGCATGGAGCGGGCGATCAAGGAGCGGATGTCATCGGTCGAGATCGACACGGTGATGCCGCAGGATCTGATCAACGCGAAACCTGCTGCCGCAGCGGTGCGCGAATTCTTCGGCTCAAGCCAGCTGTCGCAGTTCATGGACCAGACCAACCCGCTGTCCGAAGTGACGCACAAGCGTCGCCTGTCGGCGCTTGGACCTGGCGGTCTGACACGCGAGCGTGCGGGCTTCGAGGTGCGCGACGTGCACCCGACCCACTATGGCCGGATGTGCCCGATCGAGACGCCGGAAGGCCCGAACATCGGTCTGATCAACTCGCTGGCCACATTCGCCCGCGTGAACAAATACGGCTTCATCGAAACGCCTTATCGCGTCGTGAAGGACAGCAAGGTGACCGACGAGGTCCACTATATGTCCGCGACCGAGGAAATGCGTCACACGGTGGCGCAGGCGAACGCGTCACTGGATGAAAACGGCAGGTTCACCAACGAGATGGTCAACACCCGCCAGTCCGGTGACTATACGCTGGCACCGACCGAAAGCGTCGATCTGATCGACGTGTCGCCCAAGCAGTTGGTTTCGGTTGCGGCCTCGCTGATCCCGTTCCTCGAGAACGACGACGCGAACCGCGCCCTGATGGGATCGAACATGCAGCGTCAGGCGGTGCCCCTGTTGCAAGCGGAAGCACCGCTTGTGGGCACGGGTATCGAAGAAGTCGTGGCACGGGATTCCGGTGCGGCCTATATGGCGAAACGCGCGGGCGTGATCGACCAGGTCGATGCCAGCCGGATCGTTATTCGTGCGACGGAAGACCTCGAGCTGGGCGATGCGGGTGTGGACATCTACCGCATGCGCAAGTTCCAGCGGTCCAACCAGAACACCTGTATCAACCAGCGTCCGCTGGTGCGTGTGGGCGAGACGGTGACCAAAGGTCAGGTGATCGCCGACGGTCCGTCCACCGACATGGGTGAACTGGCGCTTGGCAAGAACGTCGTCGTCGCCTTCATGCCGTGGAATGGCTACAACTACGAAGACTCGATCCTGATCTCCGAGCGGATTTCCCGCGACGACGTCTTTACCTCGATCCACATCGAGGAATTCGAGGTCGCCGCGCGTGATACGAAGCTGGGGCCAGAGGAGATCACCCGCGACATTCCGAACGTCGGTGAAGAAGCGCTGCGCAACCTCGACGAGGCGGGCATCGTCTACATCGGCGCGGACGTTGAGCCGGGCGATATCCTCGTGGGCAAGATCACACCAAAGGGCGAAAGCCCGATGACGCCGGAAGAAAAGCTGCTGCGTGCGATCTTTGGTGAGAAAGCGTCTGACGTACGGGATACGTCGCTGCGGGTGAAGCCGGGCGATTTCGGCACGGTTGTCGAAGTGCGCGTGTTCAACCGTCACGGCGTCGAAAAGGACGAACGTGCGCTGCAGATCGAGCGTGAGGAAGTCGAGCGTCTGGCCCGTGACCGGGACGACGAACTGGCGATCCTTGACCGCAACATCTATGCGCGTCTGCGTGACATGATCCTGGGCAAGGTTGCGGTGAAAGGGCCGAAAGGCGTCAAGCCGAACAGCCAGATCACCGAAGAGCTGCTGGACGAGCAATTGTCCCGCGGTCAGTGGTGGCAGCTGGCGCTTGAGGACGAGGACGATGCAAAGATCGTCGAAGCCCTGAACGAACAGTACGAGATCCAGAAGCGGACGCTCGATGCCCGGTTCGACGACAAGGTCGAAAAGGTGCGCCGTGGCGATGATCTGCCTCCGGGCGTGATGAAGATGGTCAAGGTGTTCGTCGCGGTGAAGCGCAAGCTGCAGCCGGGCGACAAGATGGCCGGGCGTCACGGCAACAAGGGTGTGATTTCGAAAGTGGTTCCGATGGAGGACATGCCGTTCCTCGCGGATGGTACACCGGTCGATTTCTGTCTGAACCCGCTGGGCGTGCCATCGCGCATGAACGTCGGTCAGATCCTCGAGACGCATATGGGCTGGGCCGCGCGCGGTCTGGGCATCAACGTCGACGAGGCCCTGCAGGAATACAAGCGGTCCGGCGATCTGACGCCAGTACGCGAGGCGATGAGCCTTGCCTATGGTGAGGACGTCTATGCCGAAGGTATCGAGGGCATGGACGAGGACACGCTGGTCGAAGCCGCCAGCAACGTCACACGCGGCGTGCCGATCGCGACACCGGTTTTCGACGGTGCCAAGGAAGCGGACGTGAACGACTCGCTCAAGCGGGCGGGTTTCGACACCTCCGGTCAGTCGGTGCTGTTCGACGGTCGCACGGGCGAGCAGTTCGCGCGTCCTGTAACGGTTGGCGTCAAGTACCTGCTGAAACTGCACCACCTTGTGGATGACAAGATCCACGCGCGGTCTACCGGTCCATACTCGCTGGTCACCCAGCAGCCGTTGGGCGGTAAAGCGCAATTCGGTGGTCAGCGCTTTGGTGAGATGGAGGTCTGGGCGCTGGAAGCTTACGGCGCTGCATACACCCTGCAGGAAATGCTGACCGTGAAGTCGGATGACGTGGCGGGCCGGACCAAGGTCTATGAAAGCATCGTCAAGGGCGAGGACAACTTTGAAGCGGGCATTCCGGAGAGCTTTAACGTTCTCGTCAAGGAAGTGCGCGGCCTCGGCCTGAATATGGAACTCCTGGATGCGGAGGAGGATGAGTGAGGACACCAGCGGTGCGCAGCAAGTGCGCACCCTACGCAGGGTGCGCATTCATGCGCACCTTCCGTCCCACTTTCCCCCGCACCCTCTGAAACTTGAGGAAAAAGAATGAACCAGGAACTGACAAACAACCCGTTCAACCCCGTCGCCCCGATGAAGACATTCGACGAGATCAAGGTTTCCCTTGCCTCGCCGGAACGCATTCTGTCGTGGTCCTTCGGTGAGATCAAGAAGCCCGAAACCATCAACTACCGCACGTTCAAGCCAGAGCGGGACGGCCTGTTCTGCGCGCGCATCTTTGGTCCGATCAAGGATTACGAATGCCTGTGCGGCAAATACAAGCGGATGAAGTATCGCGGCGTCGTCTGCGAGAAATGCGGTGTGGAAGTCACGCTGCAAAAGGTCCGCCGCGAGCGGATGGGCCACATTGAACTGGCCTCTCCCGTCGCACACATCTGGTTCCTGAAATCGCTGCCGTCCCGCATCGGCCTGATGCTGGACATGACGCTGCGCGATCTGGAGCGGGTGCTCTACTTCGAAAACTACGTCGTGATCGAACCCGGTCTGACGGACCTCACCTATGGTCAGATGATGACCGAGGAAGAGTTCATGGACGCGCAGGATGCCTATGGCATGGACGCCTTCACCGCCAACATCGGTGCCGAAGCGATCCGCGAAATGCTTGCCGCGATTGATCTGGAAGCAGAGGCCGACCAGCTGCGCGAAGAGCTGAAGGAAGCCACAGGCGAATTGAAGCCCAAGAAGATCATCAAGCGGCTGAAGGTCGTGGAATCCTTCCTTGAATCCGGCAACCGGCCGGAGTGGATGGTTCTGACCGTGATCCCGGTGATCCCGCCGGAACTGCGCCCGCTGGTGCCGCTGGACGGCGGCCGTTTCGCGACGTCCGACCTGAACGATCTCTATCGTCGTGTGATCAACCGGAACAACCGTCTGAAGCGTCTCATTGAACTGCGCGCGCCTGACATCATCGTCCGCAACGAAAAGCGGATGTTGCAGGAATCCGTTGACGCCCTGTTCGACAACGGCCGTCGTGGTCGCGTGATCACGGGTGCCAACAAGCGTCCGCTGAAATCGCTGTCCGACATGCTCAAGGGCAAGCAGGGCCGCTTCCGTCAGAACCTTCTGGGCAAGCGCGTCGACTTCTCCGGTCGTTCGGTCATCGTGACCGGTCCGGAATTGAAACTGCATCAGTGTGGTCTGCCCAAGAAGATGGCCTTGGAACTGTTCAAGCCGTTCATCTATTCGCGGCTTGAGGCGAAAGGTCTGTCCTCTACCGTGAAGCAGGCGAAGAAGCTGGTGGAAAAGGAACGTCCCGAGGTTTGGGATATTCTGGATGAAGTCATCCGCGAACACCCTGTCATGCTGAACCGTGCGCCCACGCTGCACCGTCTTGGCATTCAGGCGTTTGAACCCGTGCTGATCGAAGGCAAGGCGATCCAGCTGCACCCGCTGGTCTGTTCCGCCTTCAACGCCGACTTCGACGGTGACCAGATGGCCGTGCACGTTCCGCTGTCTCTGGAAGCGCAGCTTGAAGCGCGTGTCCTGATGATGTCCACCAACAACGTTCTGTCGCCCGCCAACGGTGCGCCGATCATCGTGCCGTCGCAGGACATGATCCTTGGTCTTTACTACACCACGCTCGAGCGTGAGGGTATGAAGGGCGAAGGCATGGTCTTTGGCACCGTGGACGAGGTGCAGCACGCTCTGGACGCGGGTGCGGTGCATCTCCACTCCAAGATCAAGGCACGGATCAAGCAGATCGACAACGAAGGCAACGAAGTGGATGTCCGGTTCGACACCACGCCGGGCCGCGTGCGTCTGGGGGCCTTGCTGCCGCTGAACGCCAAGGCGCCTTTCGATCTGGTCAACCGTCTGCTGCGCAAGAAGGAAGTGCAGCAGGTGATCGACACCGTCTACCGCTATTGCGGCCAGAAGGAATCCGTCATTTTCTGTGACCAGATCATGACGATGGGTTTCCGCGAGGCGTTCAAGGCCGGTATCTCGTTCGGCAAGGACGACATGCTGATCCCCGACACCAAATGGCCGCTGGTCGAAGAGACCCGCGAACAGGTCAAGGATTTCGAGCAGCAGTACATGGACGGCCTGATCACCCAGGGCGAAAAGTACAACAAGGTGGTCGATGCCTGGTCCAAGTGTAACGACAAGGTCACCGACGCGATGATGGGTTCCATCTCGGCCGAAAAGCGGGACGAGAACGGTGCCGTGATGGAGCCGAACTCGGTCTACATGATGGCCCACTCCGGTGCCCGTGGTTCGGTGACGCAGATGAAACAGCTGGGCGGTATGCGTGGTCTGATGGCCAAGCCGAACGGCGACATCATCGAAACGCCGATCATCTCGAACTTCAAGGAAGGTCTGACCGTTCTTGAATACTTCAACTCCACCCACGGTGCCCGCAAGGGTCTGTCGGACACGGCGTTGAAGACGGCGAACTCCGGCTACCTCACACGGCGTCTGGTGGACGTGGCACAGGACTGCATCGTGCGTATGCACGATTGCGGGACCGAACTTGCGATCACCGCCGAAGCGGCTGTGAACGACGGTGAGGTCGTGTCCTCTCTGGCCGAGCGTCTGCTGGGCCGGATCGTGGCCGACGACGTTCTGCGCCCCGGCACCGATGAGGTTCTGGTCAACGCCGGCACGATGATCGACGAACGTCTTGCGGACATCATCGACGAGGCGGCGGTGCAGGTAACACGCATCCGTTCACCTCTGACCTGTGAGGCCGAAGAGGGCGTCTGTGCCATGTGCTACGGTCGTGACCTTGCACGCGGTACACTTGTGAACCAGGGCGAAGCGGTGGGCATCATCGCGGCGCAGTCGATTGGTGAACCCGGTACACAGCTGACGATGCGGACCTTCCACATCGGCGGCGTGGCCCAGGGCGGCCAGCAGTCGTTCCTTGAGGCGTCACAGGAAGGCAAGATCGTGTTCGAGAACGCGATGACCCTCGAGAATGCCGCAGGGCAGATCATGGTCATGGGCCGGAACATGAAAATGCTGATCACCGGCGAAGACGGTGCAGAGCGGGCCAGCCACAAGATCGGCTATGGTACGACGCTGTTCGTCAAGGACGGTGATATGGTCAAGCGCGGCGACAAGCTGTTCGAATGGGATCCCTATACACTGCCGATCATCGCCGAGAAGTCCGGTATGACCAAGTTCGTGGACCTTGTGTCCGGGATCGCGGTCAAGGACGAGACCGACGATGCGACAGGCATGACCCAGAAGATCGTGATCGACTGGCGTGCGGCACCGAAAGGCAACGAGCTGAAGCCCGAGGTGATCCTGGTGGGTGAAGACGGGGAGCCGCTGCGCAACGACGCGGGCAACCCGATCACCTATGCCATGTCCGTTGATGCCGTTCTGTCCGTCGAGGACCAGACCGAGATCAAGGCCGGCGACATCATCGCGCGTATCCCGCGTGAAGGTGCCAAGACCAAGGACATCACCGGTGGTCTGCCACGGGTTGCGGAACTCTTTGAGGCACGTCGCCCCAAGGATCACGCGATCATCGCGGAAATCGACGGTTACGTCCGCTTCGGCAAGGACTACAAGAACAAGCGTCGCATCGCGATCGAGTCTTCCGAGGATCCGGATCACAAGGTCGAGTACATGGTGCCCAAGGGCAAGCACATCCCGGTTGCGGAAGGTGATTTTGTCCAGAAGGGCGACTACATCATGGACGGCAACCCGGCACCGCACGACATTCTTGCGATCATGGGCGTCGAGGCTCTGGCCGACTACATGATCGACGAGGTGCAGGACGTGTACCGTTTGCAGGGCGTGAAGATCAACGACAAGCACATCGAGGTGATCGTGCGCCAGATGCTGCAGAAGTGGGAGATCCAGGAGAGCGGAGACACCACGCTGCTGAAAGGCGAACACGTCGACAAGCAGGAGTTCGATCTGGCCAACGAAAAGGCCGTGTCCAAGGGTGGCCGCATGGCCAAGGGCGAACCGATCCTGCTGGGCATCACCAAGGCGTCCTTGCAGACACGGTCGTTCATCTCTGCCGCGTCCTTCCAGGAAACCACGCGGGTTCTGACCGAAGCGTCGGTTCAGGGCAAGCGCGACAAGCTGGTGGGCCTCAAGGAGAACGTGATCGTGGGCCGTCTGATCCCGGCCGGTACGGGCGGTGCGACCATGCAGATGCGCAAGGTTGCCTCCGATCGCGACAACGTCGTGATCGAAGCGCGCCGCGAAGAAGCCGAAGCGGCGGCAGCCCTTGCTGCCCCCGTCGAGGAAGAGCGCAGCGACATTGTCGGTGGCGACGTGTTCAACTCGCCCGTCTTCGACGAGGAAAGCCGCGATTGATAGCGCGCTGACCAATTTGTGAACAAAAGCCCCCGCAGCCGATAGGCCGCGGGGGCTTTCTTTTTTCAGGTGCTTTTGCCGGTGGCCCCATCCGGTTCCGGCAAGTCCGCTTGACGCCACGCACCGCAAGGGAGACAACGGGGTCAGGTTTTTGGCGTTGAACCTGAGCGCGTAACCGGCCCCGATCAACAGGCTGCTCCGCACCGGAAATCGTTCGCCGTCTAGTTCTTGGAGTACTTCATGAAATTCCGTTTTCCGATCGTCATCATCGACGAGGACTTCCGTTCCGACAATTCCTCGGGCCTGGGCATTCGTGCCGTCGCCGAAGCCATCGAGGCAGAGGGATTCGAGGTGCTGGGCACGACATCCTACGGCGACCTGTCCCAGTTCGCGCAGCAGCAGTCGCGGGCCAGCGCCTTTGTGCTGTCCATCGACGACGAGGAATTCACCCCCGGTCCCGACCTTGATCCTGCGGTGCTGAGCCTGCGAACCTTCATCGAGGAAGTGCGGTGGAAAAACGCCGATGTACCGATCTATATCTACGGCGAGACCAAGACGAGCCGCCATCTGCCCAACGACATCCTGCGCGAGCTGCACGGCTTTATCCATATGTTCGAGGACACGCCGGAGTTTGTCGCCCGCCACATCATCCGCGACGCGAAATCCTATCTTGAAGGCATCCAGCCGCCGTTCTTCAAGGCGCTGCTGGATTACGCCGAAGACGGATCCTATTCATGGCATTGTCCGGGGCATTCGGGTGGCGTTGCCTTTCTGAAAAGCCCGATCGGCCAGATGTACCACCAGTTCTACGGTGAAAATATGCTGCGGGCCGATGTCTGCAACTCTGTCGAGGAACTGGGCCAGCTGTTGGATCACAACGGGGCCATCGGCGCGTCGGAGCGCAATGCGGCACGCATCTTCAACGCCGATCACTGCTTTTTCGTCACCAACGGCACCAGCACCAGCAACAAGATGGTCTGGCACCACACGGTCGCCCCCGGTGACGTGGTCGTGGTCGACCGCAACTGCCACAAGTCGATCCTGCACAGCATCATCATGACCGGCGCGATCCCGGTTTTCATGAAACCGACGCGCAACCACTACGGCATCATCGGCCCGATCCAGAAATCCGAGTTCGAGATCGAGACGATCCGCGAGAAGATCCGCGCCAACCCGCTGCTGGCCCATGTGGACGCGGATACGGTCAAGCCGCGCATCATGACGCTGACGCAATCGACCTACGATGGCGTCCTCTACAATACCGAAACGATCAAGGACATGCTCGACGGCTACGTCGACAACCTGCATTTCGACGAAGCCTGGCTGCCCCATGCCGCGTTCCATCCTTTCTATGGCAATTTCCATTCGATGGGCCGCAAGCGCGACCGTCCCGCCCACTCCGTGACCTATGCCACGCAATCCATTCACAAACTGCTGGCGGGGATCAGTCAGGCAAGCCACGTCCTCGTGCAGGACAGCCAGGATACCAAGCTGGACCGGCATCTGTTCAACGAGGCGTATCTGATGCACACCTCCACCAGCCCGCAGTACAGCATCATCGCCAGTTGCGATGTGGCCGCCGCGATGATGGAGCCTCCGGGCGGGCGGGCGCTGGTCGAGGAAAGCCTGCTCGAATCCTTCGATTTCCGCCGCGCCATGCGCAAGGTCGACGCTGAATTTGGCGACGACGACTGGTGGTTCCAGGTCTGGGGACCGGACGAGCTTTCGCTGGACGAAGACGGCGTGGAAAGCCCCGAGAACTGGGTGCTCAAGCGGACGGATGCCGAAGGGGTGCAACGCTCCGACGGTGAAGACAGCTGGCACGCCTTTGGCGACATGGAACGCGGGTTCAACATGCTGGACCCGATCAAGGCCACGATCATCACCCCGGGCCTGAGCATCAACGGCCGGTTCGAGGAAACGGGTATTCCCGCGTCCATTGTGACCAAGTATCTGGCCGAACACGGCGTTGTGGTTGAAAAAACCGGGCTTTACAGCTTTTTCGTCATGTTCACCATCGGCATCACCAAAGGCCGCTGGAATTCGCTGCTGACCGAATTGCAGCAATTCAAGGACGACTACGACCGCAATCAACCGCTGTGGCGCTCCATGCCCGAGTTTTGCGCGAAACAGCCGCATTACGAAAAGATGGGTCTGCGCGACCTATGCCAGCACGTTCACTCGCTTTATGCCAAATCCGACGTGGCGATCCTGTCGACCGAGATGTACCTGAGCGATCTCGTTCCGGCGATGAAGCCCTCGGACGCCTTCGCGCATATTGCGGCCCGCAAGACGCAGCGGGTGCCGATTGATGATCTGGAAGGCAAGATCACGACCAGTCTGGTCACCCCCTATCCGCCCGGTATTCCGCTGCTGATCCCCGGTGAGGTGTTCAACAAGAAGATCGTCGATTACCTCAAGTTCAACCGCAGTTTCGCGCGGGAATGTCCGGGGTTCGAGACGGATATCCACGGACTGGTGCAGGAAGTGGATGAAAACGGGCAAATCCAGTACTTTGCCGATTGCGTGGCCTGACGTATCCTTTCGGCACAGACGGATGCGTGTCTGTGCCGAAAGCGGGGGGAAATGTACGATCCGAAGGGAAACGGCAAGGACAAGGCCGTGGCCGAGGTTCACTTTGTCGAGGCGGAACCGCCCGGCCACCTGCGCGGCATCGTCCATCGGTTTCTGGAGCTGAGAACGGATGGCAGGCTTGCGGAAGACTACCGTTTTCACGCCTTGCCGGATGGCTGCACCTACCTTGTTTTCGATCAGCTTGACCGGCGGATCACCGGGGTTTCAAGGCTGCGTGCCCAGTCGCAGGAGTTCAATCTGGGGCGCGATTTTCATTTCGTGAATGTCCGCTTTCTGCCGGGCATCTGGCAAAGTGACCGGGAGCCGGTCACGATGGGCGTGGTCGATCGGCCCTATGCGGGTCGGCTGCCCCTGCTTGAGGCGAGCCGGGATCTTGCGCTGGGAGATTTTTCGGATCAGCAAGCGGTTCTGACTGCGCTGGTGGAGCGATTTGTCAGGGAAGGATTGGTCGCGCCCAATCCGGTGACGGAACGGATTTTCCAGCATCTTGATGATATCGTCTCGGTCGCCGACATGGCGGATGTTTGCGATCTGTCGCCCCGACAATTGCAAAGGCGGTTGAAGGACACCACCGGATTTGCGCCGCATGACTTTCTCAAGATACTGAGATTGCAGCAATCCTTGAACGGCAGCGACACCTGGTCCTACGCGGACCAGTCGCATTTCATCCACTCGTTTCGCCGTGCCACCGGGTATACGCCCGGAAAATACGCAAAGAAATTCGATGTCTGAAATCTACAATACCGGGAGGGCAGAGACCGCTAAATCTGCGTCATAGCAAAGCAAAAGGAGCTGAAAATGACCAAGATGAACGCAGTTGGATGGTTCGATATCTATGTGGATGATCTGAACAGGGCGGTGGATTTCTACCAGACGGTATTGGGGACGGAGCTGGAACAAATGGGCGATCCGACCGGGGAATCCCAGATGATGAGCTTTCCGGCTGACATGAGCGCCTATGGGGCCGCCGGTGCGCTGACCAAGTCGCCCCACGCAGGTCCGGGGGTGGGCGGCACAATCGTCTACTTCTCGGTGCAGGATTGCGCGACGGAACAGGCCCGTGTCGAAAAGGCGGGCGGTCAGGTGGTCCGGCCCAAGTTTTCCATCGGTGAGTTCGGCTGGGTTGCGCTGTGTCAGGATACGGAAGGCAATATGTTCGGTCTGAATTCGATGCAGTGAAGAATGGCTTGCGCGGGCACCCACCAAAAGGTGCCCGCGCTTTCAATGGATGCGCCCGCACGATCGCCCCTTTAGCCCTGCGGGCTTATCGCCTAGTCTGCCGCCGAACGAGCAGGGCAAAACGTGGCGCAAACTCCCAAAGCACAAATCAAAGGTCTGATGCGGTTCTCGTATCTGTCGGAGAATGGCTTTGCGAAATCCACCGATGACCTGACACAGATGCGCGAGATGCTCTATGATCCCGCGCGGCTGGACCGCCGGTTCAAGCTGTTCGAGCGGCTTGCCTTTCATACCATGGCCCTTCAGGACGATACGGATTTCAGCTGCGCGGTACTGATCGGCGACAGCTTTCCCGACAAGCAGCGGGCCCGGTTGGAAGACATCATTCGTGATTTCAAACCGATGCAGATCGTGGCCCTGCCGCCGATGGTTCATATTCAGGCGGTCAAGGCGGCGTATCACGCCTTGCCGGATGATCCGACGGCCACCCATATCGCGACCTTTCGGCAGGATGACGACGACGGGATGCACCGGGAAACCGTGGCGCGGATCAGGGCGGTGGGCGACGCGCATTTGCAGGTCCGGCCCGATGACAAACCTTTTATCATCGCGTTCAACCGGGGGCTATATCTTGACCCGAAGGCCGCCGAACCGCTGAGCGAATGGTACGAACGCGCGCCCCTGGGGATCGGGCTGGCGATGGTCACCGCCAAGGGGGATCACGCGACGGTCTTCAGGCGCAATCACCGCAATCTGGTGGAATACTACGATTGCTATACCGAGATCGCGAAGCCGATGTGGATCAGGTCCGTGCATGAGGACAACGATTCATCGGCGACGCCGCAGGGCCGCGCCGGGGCCTTGCGCCCGCGGGGGATCAAACGGGTATTGTGGGACGGTTTCGGGCTGACGTCCGAAATGCTGGAAGGACTTTGATGTGTCGGTAAATCTGGTCGGCGCGTTGCTGATGATGGCCTCGATGGCCTGTTTCACCCTGAATGATACGATGATCAAACTGACGGACGGGGCGGTGCCCCTGTTTCAACTGCTGTGCCTGCGCAGTGTTCTGACCTGTATCCTCGTGCTGGTCACAAGGGGGCAGATGGGCGCGCTGCACTTCAGTATTTCCCCGCGCGACTGGATCATCATCCTTGTGCGGGCGTTCACGGAAGTGATCATCGCCTACTTCTTTCTCATGGCGCTTTTCAACATGCCGCTGGCAAACCTGACCGCGATCATGCAGGTGGTGCCGCTGGCGGTCACGCTGGCCTCTGCCGTGATCCTGCGGGAGGCCGTGGGCTGGCGCAGGATGTCCGCGATTGCGATCGGGTTCTGCGGTGTGCTGCTGATCGTGAAGCCGGGGGCGGAAGGGTTCACCGTCTGGTCTCTCTATGCACTGATCGCGGTCGCCGGAGTGACGTTCCGTGATCTTCTGACACGCCAATTGTCGGCGACGGTGCCGTCCATGACCGTGACGCTGGTGACGGCGGGGATGGTGATGGTGTGCATGGGGCTGGCATCGCTCAGCGGTCCGTGGGTTGCGATCTCGACCGATATCTGGCTGCTGATCGGCGCGTCGTCGGTGTTCGTGCTGTTTGGATACTTCTTTTCCATTCAGGTCATGCGGGTCAGCGATGCCTCCTTCACCGCGCCCTTTCGCTATACCGGATTGATCTGGGCATTGGTGATCGGCTGGTTCATTTTCGGTGAATGGCCCGGATTGCTGACCATGATCGGGGCAACGATCGTCGTGCTGATGGGGGTCTTTACCTTCTACCGCGAACGCCAGCTCTCAGCGGGTTGAGATGTCGGCGAAGGCTGTGGTGACGGCATCCGCGTCGATGTTGTAGGTCGCTTTGAAATGCGCCTTGCCTGCCGCGTCCAAAGGCGTCAGTCGGGGGCCCCGCACGCCCGGCTTCTGACGTGAATCGTTGTAATCATTGTGCCCCCGGATCAGCATGTCCTCACCCGTGAAGGTGACGGTCGGCATTTTCTGCCCCACTTTCATATGGGCAAAGTTCATCACCGACAGGCGCAGATCGGGCTGAAACATCAGCGCAAGGGCGGCAGTGGTATAGGCGACGTTGGTCGGTGCCGTCTCCAGCCCCTTGGCTGAGGGGCGGGCGATGAAACCCTGGTTGAAGTCGATGGCGATATGGCGATGCTTTGCCGCGAGGGGCAGGACATCCTGTGCAGCCTCGCGCAGCCGCTGGACATAGGTGCAGGCCACGGCATCGTCATCGTCCATGCGGAACTGAAGGCAGGCGTCGCCGTCGAACCGGCGGACCGAATTTATCGCATCCTGCATGACCTTGCGGTGCGGCCCCGGAGGATGCGCCTGAACGACAGCCTGCGGCATATCGGCCACCGCAGCTTGCAGCCGGTCGCGGTAGGGGGCGGGCAGGCTGTCGCCGATAACGACCAGCAGGGTGAAATCGTCGTCGGTCTGCGCCTTGAGCGGCGGGAGCATCATCGTCTCGAAGGTGGCAAAGCGTTCTGCCATACGGGCAGGGGCGTAAAGATAATCCATCCGTTCCTGCAAACTGCGGTGTTCGACCTGGAAACCGCCGTCGCCGGGATAGGAAAAGCGGCAGATGCCGATGGTTTGCATGGGGGTTGGCAGCCTTTGATCGTTTGCCGCAGCATTGCAGCAAGGCAGGGCACCGCGCAAGTCGGGGGCAGCTGTTGACACCCACAAACTCATCCCCTATACGCCCGCTATCTCGGTCGCGGGGAATGTGCCTGCCTGCCGAAATCATAGCTCTAGTGGTCAAGATCCGGTCTAATGCTGACCCGGTCCTCTGTAGCCCCACCGCCACGTTCACCTCGGTACGGGAACGTTGCGGTGTTTTCGCTTTGCGCAATGCAAGGCAGCGAATTTGAAACCGCATGGGGTGACCCTCGTGCACCTGATGTGAGACAGAACGGGGAATATCCGGAATGCCAACGATCCAACAGCTGATCCGCAAGCCGCGGCAGCCAAAGCGCAAGACCTCCAAATCCATGCACCTGCAGGAATGCCCGCAGAAGCGTGGCGTATGTACGCGCGTCTATACGACAACGCCCAAGAAACCGAACTCCGCGATGCGGAAGGTGGCCAAGGTTCGCCTGACCAACGGTTTCGAGGTGATTTCCTATATCCCCGGTGAAAGCCACAACCTTCAGGAACACTCCGTTGTCCTGATCCGCGGCGGCCGTGTAAAAGACCTTCCCGGTGTGCGTTACCACATCCTGCGCGGTGTTCTGGATACGCAGGGCGTCAAGGACCGCAAGCAGCGCCGTTCCAAGTACGGTGCGAAGCGTCCGAAGTAATTTCCGCAGGGTGGGCAGGATGCCCACCTTACCGACCATCTCGTAAGGTGGACCTCTGGTCCACCCCCGCCAAAAGGAAGACACCGATATGTCACGCCGCCACGCCGCTGAAAAACGCGAAGTTCTGCCAGATGCCAAGTATGGCGATCTGATCCTGACCAAGTTCATGAACAACCTCATGATCGACGGCAAGAAATCCGTCGCTGAAACCATCGTCTACAACGCCATGACCCGCGTTGAGGACAAGATCAAACGCGCCCCGATCGAGGTCTTCCACGAAGCGCTGGAAAACATCCAGCCTTCCGTCGAAGTGCGGTCGCGTCGCGTCGGTGGTGCCACCTATCAGGTGCCCGTCGAAGTCCGCCCCGAGCGCCGTCAGGCGCTGGCCATCCGCTGGTTGATCAAAGCGGCACGTTCGCGCAACGAAAACACGATGGAAGAGCGCCTTGCGGGCGAGCTTCTGGACGCTGTTCAGTCGCGCGGTTCCGCCGTGAAAAAGCGGGAAGACACGCACAAGATGGCCGATGCCAACAAGGCGTTCAGCCACTACCGCTGGTAACAAGACATCAAGATCGGGGCTCGGATACGCTGAGCCCCTGACCCTTTTCAAAGCAAAACCTCTGAGGAAGCTTTACAAATGGCACGCGACTATCCGCTTCAACGCTACCGCAACTTCGGCATCATGGCCCACATCGACGCCGGCAAGACCACCTGTTCCGAGCGCATCCTGTTCTACACGGGCAAATCCCACAACATCGGCGAGGTGCACGATGGTGCGGCCACGATGGACTGGATGGAGCAGGAGCAGGAGCGCGGCATCACGATCACATCCGCCGCGACGACAACCTTCTGGCAGCGTCAGGAAGAGCCGACAAATGACGGCACCTCCGATACGAAGTACCGGATGAACATCATCGACACCCCCGGCCACGTCGACTTCACCATCGAAGTCGAGCGTTCGCTGGCCGTTCTCGACGGCGCGATCTGCGTTCTGGACGCCAACGCGGGTGTCGAGCCGCAGACAGAAACCGTCTGGCGCCAGGCCGACCGGTACAAGGTGCCGCGCATCGTGTTCGTCAACAAGATGGACAAGATCGGCGCGGACTTCTTCAACTGCGTCAAGATGATCAAGGACCGGACCGGTGCGACACCCGCCCCGATCCAGATTCCAATCGGGGCCGAGACCGAGCTTGAGGGCATGGTCGATCTGGTCACGATGGAAGAATGGGTCTGGGAAGGTGAAGATCTGGGCGCGTCCTGGGTCAAGAAGCCGATCCGCGACAGCCTCAAGGCGACAGCCGACGAATGGCGCGCACATCTGATCGAAACAGCGGTCGAGATGGACGATGACGCGATGGAGAACTATCTGATGGACGGTGCAGAGCCGGACGTCGATACCCTGCGCTCGCTCATCCGCAAGGGCACGCTGGCGATCAAGTTCATCCCCGTGCTGTGTGGTTCCGCCTTCAAGAACAAGGGTGTGCAGCCTCTGCTCAACGCCGTGATCGACTATCTGCCCAGCCCGCTGGACGTTGTCGATTACATGGGCTTCAAGCCGGGCGACGAGACGGAAACCCGCAACATCCCGCGCCGCGCGGATGACGACATGGCCTTCTCCGGTCTGGCGTTCAAGATCATGAACGACCCCTTCGTGGGCTCGCTGACCTTCACACGCGTCTACTCGGGCAAGCTCAAGAAGGGCGATGCGCTGTTGAACTCGACCAAAGGCAAGAAAGAGCGTGTCGGCCGGATGATGATGATGCACTCGATCAACCGCGAGGAGATCGACGAGGCATGGGCAGGCGACATCATCGCTCTGGCCGGTCTGAAGGACACCACCACGGGCGATACGCTGTGCGATCCGTCCGATCCGGTGGTTCTGGAAACGATGACGTTCCCCGAGCCGGTGATCGAGATCGCCGTCGAACCCAAGACCAAGGCCGACCAGGAGAAGATGTCAGCGGGTCTGGCCCGTCTGGCTGCCGAGGATCCATCCTTCCGCGTGGAGACCGACATCGAATCCGGTCAGACCATCATGAAGGGCATGGGCGAACTTCACCTCGACATTCTGGTGGATCGTCTCAAGCGTGAATTCAAGGTCGAAGCCAACATCGGTGCGCCTCAGGTGGCCTACCGCGAGACGATTTCGCGCGAAGCCGAGATCACCTACACCCACAAGAAGCAGTCCGGCGGTTCCGGTCAGTTTGCCGAAGTGAAGATGATCCTGATGCCGACAGAGCCGGGCGAAGGCTATTCCTTCGAGAGCCGCATCGTCGGTGGTTCGGTGCCAAAGGAATACATTCCGGGCGTCGAAAAAGGGATCAATTCGGTCATGGACTCCGGTCCGCTGGCGGGCTTCCCGGTCATCGACTTCAAGGTGGCGTTGATCGACGGCAAGTTCCACGATGTGGACTCCAGCGTTCTGGCGTTCGAAATCGCGGCCCGCATGGGTATGCGCGAAGGCATGAAGAAGGCCGGCGCGAAACTGCTGGAACCGATCATGAAGGTCGAAGTCGTGACGCCGGAAGAATATACCGGCGGCATCATCGGTGATCTGACCTCCCGTCGCGGGCAGGTTCAGGGGCAGGACACACGTGGTAACGCGATCGCCATCGACGCTTTTGTGCCGCTTGCGAACATGTTCGGCTACATCAACACCCTGCGGTCGATGTCTTCGGGTCGTGCGAACTTCACCATGCAGTTCGACCACTACGAAGCCGTGCCACAGAACATCTCGGACGAGATCCAGTCCAAGTTCGCGTAACCACGGTGCGCCGTCAAGGCGCACCCTACACCAACCCGTAGGGTGCGCAGTCATGCGCACCGTCACTAAAATTTAAGGAGCCAATACAATGGCAAAGGCAAAGTTTGAACGCAACAAACCGCACGTGAACATCGGCACGATCGGTCACGTTGACCACGGCAAGACGACACTGACGGCGGCGATCACGAAGTACTTCGGTGACTTCAAGGCGTATGACCAGATCGACGGCGCGCCCGAAGAGAAGGCCCGCGGCATCACGATTTCGACCGCGCACGTGGAATACGAGACCGAAGCGCGTCACTATGCGCACGTCGACTGCCCCGGCCACGCCGACTACGTCAAGAACATGATCACCGGTGCCGCACAGATGGACGGCGCGATCCTGGTGGTGAACGCGGCCGACGGCCCGATGCCCCAGACACGCGAGCACATCCTGCTGGGCCGCCAGGTGGGCATCCCCTACATGGTCGTCTACATGAACAAGGTCGACCAGGTGGACGACGAGGAACTGCTGGAACTGGTGGAAATGGAAATCCGCGAGTTGCTGAGCAAGTACGAGTACCCCGGCGACGACATTCCGATCATCCCCGGTTCCGCGCTGCACGCGATGAACGGCACTGAACCAGCCATTGGTGAAGAATCCATCAAGAAGCTGATGGCGGCGGTTGACGAATACATCCCGACACCTGCGCGTGCCGTGGACCAGCCTTTCCTGATGCCGGTCGAGGACGTGTTCTCGATCTCCGGTCGTGGTACGGTTGTGACCGGCCGTGTGGAGCGTGGCGTGATCAACGTGGGCGACGAGATCGAGATCGTGGGCATCCGCGACACCAAGAAGACGACCTGCACGGGCGTCGAGATGTTCCGCAAGCTGCTGGACCGTGGTGAGGCGGGCGACAACATCGGCGCGCTGCTGCGCGGCATCGACCGTGAAGGTGTCGAGCGCGGCCAGGTGCTGTGCAAGCCCGGTTCGGTGAACCCGCACACCGGTTTCGAGGCCGAGGCGTATATCCTGACCAAGGAAGAGGGTGGCCGTCACACGCCGTTCTTCGCGAACTACCGTCCGCAGTTCTACTTCCGCACGACGGATGTGACCGGCACGGTTCAGCTGCCCGAGGGCACCGAGATGGTGATGCCGGGCGACAACCTGAAGTTCGACGTGGAGCTGATCGCGCCGATCGCGATGGAGCAGGGTCTGCGTTTCGCGATCCGCGAAGGCGGCCGGACCGTTGGCGCGGGCGTTGTGTCGAAGATCACGAAGTAAGCAACAACGCCAAAGCGTTGTTGACGGTGCGACGCCTTGTGGCAGTGTCTTTTCCTCCTTGAGGAAAAGATCACGAGAGCAAGGTGTCGGCACGCCCTGTCGTTCAAATACCAAAGGCCGCTCCACACCGGGGCGGCCTTTTGCTGTGTGGGGGGACGTTGAAAGCGGCCCTTCTTGCCCTGAAAGCCGCAGACCGCGCTCAGCTTCTGCCAGGGTCTTTCAGGCGACGATCCTTAACTGCGATCTCCTCCTGCCATGCGACACCGAAGTGTTCAGGAAGTAGTCCTTGTGCTTTTCCCACTCTTCCGTGATCGCATTTACATCCAGACCGAAACGTCTTTGAAAGAACCTCTCTGGATTGCGGTGACTGAAATCAAATGACCTTGTGCGACGGCCGAAAGTGTCCAGATCGCTGTCATTGTCATGATGTGCGCCGCGAATGAACATGGGTTCATCCTGCGAAGTCAGTGTCGTCATATAGTGCCAAATTCGGACATGGTTGAAGTCAAGGATGCATTTCTTGCTCTCGGGACGTTGAAAGACAATCATTCCCGGTGCCCAGAACCGCATGGAAACAGGACGCAGGGAGATGTCTTTGGCAGAGGATTTCAGGATGAAGCCCTGGTTGAAATCCAACGCGAGCCGCCCGTCCTTTTCGAACACCTTTTGAACGTCTCCGAGCCGGCTTTTGGCGCATTCTATGAAACGCACACCAACGCCGTCATCGTCGTCCAGACGATATTGCGCCGTAGCGTCACAATCCCCGTCGATTTCCTGGCGCATGATCCTTCGGCAGACTTCCCTGTGCTTGCCACCCTCCGGTTCAAAAATCGGTTTGATCTGGGGAACCGTTTTCAGCAAGGCCAGAACCCGGCTGCGCCAAGGGTCGGGCAATTGGTCACCCATCAGAAACAGATGAGTGAAATCAGGGTCCGTTTGATCGCGCAAGCCCGGTAGAACAACTTGTTCCAGCAAGAAAAGGCGGTGATCAAGGCGACGTGGCGCGTAAAGCTCTGCGCGCAGACGTTCAAGGTCTGCGCCACCTTTCCTGAACCCTCTTCCTCGAAACGGATAGGACCAGCGGGTCAAACCGATGGTGCGAATTTTCTGAATGCTCATTTCAATTTCCTGTATGTCATCTGCCAGATGCCCGATTATATTTGGGCTTATATCTGAAAGATTCCTTCCCAAGCTCTTTCGCATCAACGGAAATTTGGACCGCCAAGCCGGAAAAGGTCGGAACGTGGCTTTTGAACAACCCGCACCTGTGCGATTTGGCACAGTCCCTCTTGCCACTGCGCCCGACTCCTTCTATACGCCCCCTAACTGAACGGGGTGTGCCAATGGTGCGCCCCGTTTGAGTTGACCAAGACGCGATGAGGGTGCCGGATGAGCCGTTATCCTCCAATCCGTTTAAGCCCTGACCAAGGGATGATATACACATGGCACAAAGCCAAAATATCCGCATCCGGTTGAAGGCGTTTGACTACCGTGTGCTGGATGCGTCCACACAAGAGATCGTCAACACTGCCAAGCGTACCGGCGCTTCCGTTCGCGGCCCGATTCCGCTGCCGAACAAGATCGAAAAATTCACCGTTCTGCGTGGCCCCCACGTTGACAAGAAATCCCGCGACCAGTTCGAGATCCGCACGCACAAGCGTCTGCTGGATATCGTCGATCCGACCCCCCAGACCGTGGACGCGCTGATGAAGCTCGACCTCGCCGCTGGTGTGGACGTCGAGATCAAGTTGCAGTCGTAAGGAGGGCACCGGTATGTTGCGCTCAGGCGTTATTGCAAAGAAGCTGGGGATGACCCGGCTGTTCATGGAAGACGGCAAGCAGATCCCTGTGACCGTTCTTCAACTCGATAAACTTCAGGTCGTGGCACAGCGGACCATCGAAAAGGACGGCTATATCGCTGTTCAGCTCGGTGCCGGTTCTGCCAAGGCCAAGCGGACCTCTCAGGCGATGCGCGGCCACTTCGCCGCGGCGTCGGTCGAACCCAAGCGCAAGGTCGCTGAATTCCGCGTCGATGCGGAAGCGATGCTGCCGGTTGGCGAAGAGATCATTGCCGATCACTACTTTGCCGGTCAGTATGTCGACGTTGCGGGCACGTCCATCGGTAAGGGCTTTCAGGGCGCGATGAAGCGGCACAACTTCGGTGGTCTGCGGGCGTCGCACGGTGTGTCGATTTCACACCGTTCGCACGGTTCCACCGGCCAGTGTCAGGATCCGGGCAAGGTTTTCAAAGGCAAGAAGATGGCCGGTCACATGGGTGCTGCCCGTGTCACCACGCAGAACCTCGAGGTCGTCAAGACCGACAGCGGTCGTGGTCTGATCATGGTCAAAGGTGCCGTTCCCGGTTCCAAAGGCGGTTGGGTCACGGTCAAGGACGCGGTGAAGAAGCCGTTCCCCGAGAGCGCGATCGTTCCGGCAGCCCTGGCATCCGCCGCTCGCGAAGCCGCAAAAGCCGCTGAAGAAGCAGCAGCCGCCGCAGCAGCAGAGGCCGAAGCAGAAGCAGCACGCCTTGCAGAAGAGCAGGCCGCCGCAGAAGCAGAAGCGCTGAAGGCAGCGGAAGCTGAAATCGAAGCGGACAAGCAAGAGGCGGGCGATCAGAGCACGTCCTTGGACGAAGACAAGAAAGAAGGTGACGCATGAAACTCGATGTCATCAAACTCGACGGCGGCAAGGCCGGTTCGGTAGACCTGGACGAGGCTCTGTTCGGTCTCGAGCCGCGCGCCGACATCCTGCACCGCGTCGTGCGCTGGCAGCGTAACAACGCGCAGGCCGGTACGCACAAGGTCAAGACACGGTCCGAGGTCAGCTATTCGACCAAGAAGATCTATCGCCAGAAGGGCACCGGCGGCGCACGCCACGGCGCACGTTCTGCACCGATCTTCCGCGGTGGTGGTGTCTACAAAGGTCCGGTTGTGCGGTCTCACGGTCACGAGTTGACCAAGAAGTTCCGTAAGCTGGGTCTGCGTCACGCACTGAGCGCCAAGATGAAGGCCGGCGAGCTGGTCATCATCGACGACGTGTCGTCCGATGGGAAGACAGCAGCCCTTGCAAAGCAGGTCAAGAACCTGGGTTGGAAGCGCGCATTGATCATTGACGGGGCCACCGTGAATGAGAACTTCCTGCAAGCCGCGCGCAACATTGAAGGTCTGGATATCCTGCCGACAATGGGCGCAAACGTATATGATATCCTCAAGCGTGATACACTCGTGATCACCAAAGCGGGTGTCGAAGCATTGGAGGCCCGTTTGAAATGAGCGCCAAGCACACACACTATGACGTGATCCGCAAACCGATCATCACCGAGAAAGCGACGATGGCTTCCGAGTCGAATGCCGTGGTTTTCGAAGTGTCGATGGAGAGCAACAAGCCGATGATCAAGGAGGCCGTCGAGGCGCTCTTTGGGGTCAAGGTGAAGGCGGTCAACACCTCCATCACCAAAGGCAAGGTCAAGCGTTTCCGCGGCCAGTTGGGCAAGCGGAAAGACGTGAAAAAAGCGTATGTTACCCTGGAAGAGGGCAACACGATCGACGTCTCCACCGGTCTTTGATCCGGTCAGAAACAGCCAGGAGGCCCTCGTGCAAGCGGGGGCCTTTTTGCGTTCGTTAACAATCGGTAAAATGTCACACAGTGTACACAGGGCGTACACCGGGCGTGCAGACGCGCAAAAAGGGTGTCGCGACGTAGGGTGACGGAAGAAAGCCGCAGTTGCCGCTTGCCATGCCCGCAGAAAGGGCGCATGGGGGAGGGGCGACGTTACCTTACTATCGGCTTTCTGCTCCTTACGGCTCAGTCATACGATCTTACTCTGACTTAGCCGACCTGCCGCATCCTGCGGGCAGACTTACTTAAGGAATACTGACATGGCCACTGGTACAGTCAAATGGTTCAACACAACTAAAGGCTTCGGCTTTATCGCTCCCGATGGCGGCAGCAAGGACGTCTTCGTCCACATCTCTGCCGTCGAGCAGGCGGGCCTGACCGGCCTGAACGACGATCAGAAAGTGACGTTCGACATCGAAGCAGGCCGTGATGGCCGCGAGAGCGCGACGAACATCGTTCTGGCGTAAGCCGGGCACGGCTCCCCTTGGGGGGCCATTGATCGAGATTTGAGAAGGGCGTGGCTGGAAGGCTGCGCCCTTTTTGTTTGCTTGGTAGGTGCGCATGCATTGCGCACCAGGGGGGCGGTGAGGTTTGGATGGTGCGCAGTGAATGCGCACCCTACGGCTGGCTGGATTGGCCCTCGTGTGATCGGGGGCCATTGGTATTTGTGGAATTGTCGGTCTTACAATCGTCGGAGATCTTGAGAGCGCATGATTGCCATGATCTGAGTTTGGGCATTGACGATGCGGAAGTAGATCGCGTGTGACCCGAAGACGCTGCGGCGGTAGCCGGGGCGGATGTGATCGACGGTAGGGTAGCGCAAGGGATCATCCGCGATGTGGTGTAAGTGATCGAAAAGCGTGTGGTAGTATATGTCGGCCTGCGTCTCTCCCCATTGACGGACACCATATTGGTGAATGTCGATCAGATCGGAGCGGGCGAGGTCCGAAAGATCAAAGGTCGCCATTGCGGCGAAGGTCTTCCTTGGAAGCGGTCAGAATGTCTTCGCGGGTCATCGTGGAGAGCCCGCTTTGTTCGGCTTGGATCAGTCTGGCGCGGATATGCTCCACACCGCTTTCAATCTCGCGGACCCGGCGCAGGGCGTCGTTGACGGCCTCGGTCTGGGTCTTGAACTCGCCGCTGTCCACGCGGTCTTGCAGCCAGGCGTGGTTGGGTTCGGAAAGGGTGATGGTTTGGCGGGGCATGGGGGTATGGTCCTTTCTGGTGTAGTATTGCACCAAAGTAGACCTGCTGCAAGGGTGGCGGTTGTGAGCAGGATTAGGGTGCGCACTTGTTGCGCACCGTTGGGTCGTCAAAAGTGGGATGGTGCGCAGTGAATGCGCACCCTACGGCTTCCGGCGCCCTTTTTGGTTGGGGCGTTGAATTTTGGCCGATAATGACTTAGCTAAGGCTTAGTCATATTCTGGAGTGATACGATGCAGGCGTCCGTACACGAAGCGAAGACGAACTTGTCAAAACTGATGGAAGCAGCGGAGCGCGGTGAACGTGTGGTGATCACACGGCACGGGGTTCCGGCGGTTGAATTGATTCCGGCGAAAAAGTCAAAGGTCACGTTTGGGTCGTTGAAAGATGAAGTGGGTGAAATCCCGGAGTCTTTCTTTGAGCCAATGACCGAAGAGGAACTTGCAGATTGGGGTGCCTGAGCGGTGCTGCTTGATACCGGGCCGCTGGCAATGGTGATCATCGGCAGTGACCGAATGACGGAGATCGCGCGAGAGGCGATTTTGTCTGCGGAGCGTGTGATGGTTTCGGCGATTTCTTTCTATGAAATTGGCCAGACGGTGCGGATTGGCAAATGGCCGGAAATGGCACCCTTTGCCGAGAAGCTGGACAGCCTGACGGCGGAGCGGGGTATCGAGGTGTTGCCGCTGACCAGTGGGCAGGCGCTGCGGGCGTCGCTGTTGGAGTGGAGCCATCGCGATCCGTTTGACCGGATCATTGCGGCGGTGGCTTTGCAGGAGCGGGTGGCGGTGGTGTCGCAGGATGAGGTGTTCGAGGCGGTTGGGGTTGAGCGGGTTTGGTAGGGTGCGGTGCTTTTTGCGCACCGTTGGGTTGCAGGAAGGGGATGGTGCGCAGTGAATGCGCACCCTACGGGTTGCTGATTATCATAGAATAACTGCAACAAACGTAAGCAATTGGTTTTCCTTTGGAGAACCTCTATTCAGCTACTCTTTTGTCCTTTTTGCAATAATGAAGCGCAACGTATGGTGGCATGTTGTTGTGCGGAATATCCAAGCCAGCCAAACCAGAAACATGATTTCTGATGATCTCGTACCTTCCATACTGCGATTTCACATTTTTTGTGTTGTCTAGAAGATTTTCTCCATCTGACGACCTATATGTGTGACTGTGTTCTGGCATGTGCTTTTCTTCAAGTTGTACGACTTCTTCCCCACCGTGCTGGCGATATGCACGAGCAGACAAGTTTCTACCACTATCGTCAAAGGAGAATTTGCTTTCAATAAATTCGTCAGTGTTCCCCGCACCAATGATTGTTCGAGAAGTGGCCTCAATGAATTTTGACCAGCCTTTTGGACACGGGACGACGGAGGGCGGTCAAATGCTACGACAGCGTCATCTGGTATAAACGAGAGATCTAGCACTCCAGAATTTTCTCTAATATAACTATCAATGTAAGGTTTTGCGGCTAAAACCCAGCCAGCAGCAGAAAAGAGTAAGAGCAATCCTGCTCCAGTGATCGCCCATTTCGCTACTTGTTCATTCGCTTGTTTTCTAACTTCGCTTTTGAATTCCTGACTTATTTGCTGGGTCACAGAATTTCCTCCCTATAAATTTCAGAAACCGCTGTACTATCTCAAATGTCGTGATTTTAGCATTTTGCAATGTGGAAGAATATCCAGCAAGCGCCTTTATGGCGCTGACTTACAGGTGGTTTTGTCATACTCCCCTTGACCCCACCCCCCACCTCCCCTAAACGACCCCATCGGCACAGCCCCGGATTCGTCCGGGGCTTGTCTGTTGTTGCAGTGCGTGGGGGCAAGCCCCACCCTACGGCAGATCACTTGGGGACCTTCGGGGCCCTTTACACCATAGGCGGGGCAACCCGCCGCCAAGCAAAACGGAAGACAGACAACATGGCACTCAAGTCGTATAAACCGACGACGCCGGGCCAGCGTGGGCTGGTACTGATCGACCGTTCGGAGCTTTGGAAAGGCCGCCCGGTCAAAGCCCTCACAGAGGGTCTGACCAAATCCGGCGGACGGAACAACACCGGACGGATCACAATGCGTCGTACAGGCGGTGGGGCAAAGCGCCTTTACCGTATCGTAGATTTCAAGCGCAACAAGCTGGACATGTCCGCGGTTGTTGCCCGCATCGAATATGACCCGAACCGGACAGCATTCATTGCCCTGATCCAGTACGAAGATGGCGAGCAGGCCTATATCCTGGCCCCTCAGCGTCTGGCGATCGGCGACAAGGTGATCGCGGGCGCGAAGGTCGACATCAAGCCCGGTAACGCAATGCCCTTCAGCGGCATGCCCATCGGTACAATCGTCCACAACATCGAGATGAAGCCCGGCAAGGGTGGTCAGATCGCCCGCGCCGCCGGTACCTACGCCCAGTTCGTGGGCCGGGATGGCGGCTATGCCCAGATCCGTCTGAGCAGTGGCGAACTGCGTCTGGTGCGTCAGGAATGCATGGCCACCGTCGGTGCCGTGTCCAACCCCGACAACTCCAACCAGAACTACGGCAAGGCGGGCCGTATGCGCCACAAGGGCATCCGCCCGTCTGTGCGTGGTGTCGTGATGAACCCGATCGACCACCCCCACGGTGGTGGTGAAGGCCGGACATCCGGTGGTCGTCACCCTGTGACCCCATGGGGCAAGCCCACGAAGGGCGCCAAGACTCGTAACAAGAACAAAGCGTCCAGCAGGCTGATCGTCCGCTCGCGGCACGCCAAGAAGAAGGGGCGTTAATATATGTCTCGTTCAGTATGGAAGGGCCCTTTTGTCGACAGCTATGTCCTCAAGAAGGCCGAAGCGACACGCGAGAGCGGTCGGAACGAAGTGATCAAGATCTGGTCGCGCCGGTCCACCATTCTTCCTCAGTTTGTGGGTCTGACATTCGGTGTCTACAACGGCCGCAAGCATATCCCTGTAAACGTCTCTGAAGACATGATCGGTCAGAAGTTCGGTGAGTATTCACCGACGCGGACCTATTACGGTCACGCAGCGGACAAAAAAGCGAAGCGGAAATAAGCCATGAGCAAGGATAAGAATCCCCGCCGCGTGGCAGACAACGAAGCACGTGCCAAGCTGCGCATGCTGAAGACGTCGCCGCAGAAACTGAACCTCGTCGCCGGTCTGATCCGTGGCAAGAAGGTGGAGCGGGCATTGACCGATCTCACGTTCTCCAAGAAGCGGATCGCGCAGGACGTGAAGAAATGCCTTCAGTCCGCGATTGCGAACGCCGAGAACAACCACAACCTGGACGTGGACGAGTTGATCGTGTCCGAGGCCTATGTCGGCAAGAACCTGACCATGAAGCGTGGACGTCCACGTGCGCGTGGCCGGTTCGGCAAGATCATGAAGCCTTTTGCCGAAGTCACCATCGTCGTGCGTCAAGTTGAGGAGCAAGCATAATGGGTAACAAAGTAAACCCGATCGGCATGCGTCTGCAGGTCAACCGCACCTGGGACAGCCGCTGGTACGCCGACACGAAAGAGTACGGTGATCTTCTGCTGGAAGACCTGGCGATCCGCGCGTTCATCAAGAAGGAATGTGCGCAGGCCGGTATCTCCCGCGTGATCATCGAGCGTCCGCACAAGAAGTGCCGCGTCACGATCCACACCGCACGTCCCGGCGTGATCATCGGCAAGAAAGGTGCGGACATCGAAGGTCTGCGCAAGAAACTGTCGAACTTCACCAAGTCGGAGCTGCACCTCAACATCGTTGAAGTGCGCAAGCCCGAGCTGGACGCCGCACTGGTGGGCGAGAGCATTGCACAGCAGCTGGAGCGCCGGGTGTCTTTCCGCCGCGCCATGAAGCGTGCGGTTCAGAACGCCATGCGTATGGGTGCCCTGGGCATCCGCTGTAACCTTGCCGGCCGTCTGGGCGGTGCAGAGATCGCGCGTACCGAATGGTACCGTGAGGGCCGCGTGCCGCTGCACACCCTGCGTGCGGACATTGATTACGCGCATGTGGAAGCCAAGACAGCCTACGGGATCATCGGGATCAAGACGTGGATCTTCAAGGGTGAGATCATGGAACATGATCCCGCCGCGCGTGACCGCAAGGCACAGGAACTTCAGGACGGTCCGGCCCCTCGTGGTGCTGGCGGTCGTCGGTAAGGAGTAGATAGATGCTACAGCCAAAACGGACGAAATTCCGCAAACAGTTCAAAGGCTCGATCAAGGGTCTGGCGAAGGGCGGGTCTGACCTGAACTTCGGCACCTACGGGCTGAAGGCGACAGAGCCTGAGCGTGTCACAGCGCGCCAGATCGAAGCCGCACGCCGTGCCATGACGCGCCACATGAAGCGTCAGGGCCGTGTCTGGATCCGTATTTTCCCGGATGTGCCTGTCACGTCCAAGCCCGTCGAAGTGCGTATGGGTAAGGGTAAGGGTTCCGTGGACTTCTGGGCCTGCAAGGTAAAGCCCGGCCGCGTGATGTTCGAGATCGACGGCGTCGGTGACGACGTGGCGCGCGAAGCGCTGCGTCTGGCCGCGATGAAGCTGCCGATCAAGACACGGGTCGTTGTACGCGAAGATTGGTAAATTGCGCTAAAGCGCAGTTTAGGTGAGATAGAGAGCCCCCGCTGAGTGATCAGCGGGGGTTTTTGCTAATTTGGAGTTCCAATGTTGGAAAACATTAAAGTAAGTAAATTTTTCGAAGCAGCATTATTGAAATCGATTAAATGTCAATTTGTAACTCGTGACGAGTGGATCAAAGTCCAACACCAATTCATGAAAATATCTGGCGATGCTACACTGCTGGGTTTCGCCTCAAACATCGATTTAGACCTACTTTTGCGACAGTTGGAAGATGAACGACTTGCTGACATTGGCCAGGGCAAAGATTTCCCACCCGGACTTTGCTTTGCAACTCTTCTTCGTTTTATCAGAAGCATGGGTGTCTCGGATCTATGAGCTTTTTCGCGCATCCAAGCAATATTGCAGGGCGCATGGATTAGATTTTGACGAGCGCCTGTTACAACTACTTCACTCCTTCGAGTTGGCTAGGGTACCGATAGACAAGGGAGAACTTCGCCGAGTTGAACCGACCAAAGAACTAAAGATGCAATATTCAGACGGGCGACCGGCTCCGGACTATTCGGCGGGTGACTACGTTGTACCAAGAGGTATATGCACGGAATGTGGCTCGGCGGTTTGGACACCGCTTGACCATAAGTCGAAGAATTCAGTTCAGATTTGCCGAAGATCTTTGTCGAGAACGGTGCTGGAATTATTCGCTAGCTAAATTCCTTGCAGCACTACTCAAACACCACCCATCAACACATCCACCGCCCGCGTGATCTCATCTCCGCTGTCCACCGCACTTCCAACGCGCCGCAAACGCGAACGCCGCACCGCCGCAATCAACCGTGTCGCAAGGATCAACTCCTCCTCGACCACGCGGATCACTGGATTAAGCCGCGTCACCGCAGGATAGTCGCGCAGCAGGGGGATCACGACAACCGCTGGGTCAGGCGGCAAAAGGTCGCTTTCCACCACCACCATCAGCACGTCGCCGTGGGCCGCGATGTCGAAGCGTTTCAGGGTTCCCACGTCTCACCCGCCGGACCCATCATGATGTCTGCGAGGGGGTGGTCGTTGCTTTCATGCCATTCTGCTTGGGCTGCGAAGGCGTCGGCGTTTTCAGAGAGCCATTGTCGCTGGCGGGCGGCGGCGACGGCGCGAGTAAGGGCTTCGTCAGCGACGGCCGAGACGTTGACGCCGTATTCGTGAGCAGCGTCAAGCATGTCTGCGCTCAGGGAAAGGGATGTCTTTACGCTTTATTGATGCGGTCACACGAAGTACCTTCTTCTGTACCGTCAAAATATACCGTCAAGACACTTACGTCAAGCTTTCTCAGGGGGCAGGTCGCCTTCACCCCACGTTCTCCAGCACGTCGACATCATACCCATGCGCCAACTCAGCGCCCGTTTTCGGATTGCGCAGTGCAAACTCGAACCGCTCCGCTGGCCTCACGCCGCCGATGGCGGGCAGGGTGCCGCCCATCATGACGTCACCGGGGGCGAAGGTGGTGCCGGTTTCGGCCTCAAACGCCTCGATCAGATCGTCGGGGTGCAGCATCTTGGCGACGGTGCCTTTCTGGTAGGTGACTGTTTCGCCGTCGATCACCGCGTGGCTTTCCACTTCCAGCGTGTCCCAATGGTCGCGCAGGCTGTCCAGCCGCCAGAGCCGATTGCAGATCGGCTTGTCGCACATCTGTTTGGAGACGGTGATGTTGTAGGCCTCCACGTCGCGGTCGGTGTGGTCGGAGCCTGTGCCGATCCAGAGCGTGCCGTCGATGTTGAAGATCACGAATTCCACCTCGCCCGAGGAACCGGGACCGGGGGTCTGGAGCAGATCGGTGGTTGTCAGGCGCGTGACCGAATTGCGGTAGAAGACCGGGGTGGTGGCGGGGCGTTTGATGCCGAGCGCTTCAAGCTCGGTCATGTGGTGTTCCATCGCGGCCTTGTCGCGGCCGGTCCAGCCGGCGACGATGAAGCGGGAGGGCGTGAAGGTGATGGGCGTTTCGCCGTCATGGTCGAGGATGAGGTCGAGGGTGTGGGGCATGGTGGCCTCCTTTGAGGTGGGTCAGGTCCAGGCGTAGTTGAAGGAGACGGAAACGCGGTCTTCTTCCACCATGTTCATCGGCACCTCGTGGCGCAGCCAGCTTTCCCACAGCAGGACGTCACCGACGGCGGGTTCGACATAGATGAACTGGCGCAGCTCTTCGGGGGCGTCCTTGGTGCGCCCCGGTGCGGCCATCATCATCGCCAGGCGGGGGTCTTCGAATTTGATGGCACTCGCGCCTTCGGGCATGGTCACGTAGGTGGTGCCGGAAATCACGGAATGGGGGTGGATGTGGGCGGTGTGAATGCCGCCTTCGGGCAGGATGTTGATCCAGAGGCTGTCGAGTTTGAGTTTTCGCGTGCCGAGATCAAAGGCGAGGTCGCCCGCAAAGGTGGCGACGTGTTTGTCCAGCACCTTGACCAGATCCTTGAAGATCGGGAAGCGGTAGGGCAGGTCGTCGAGCGAGGCGTAGGAGGTGTAGCCGGCATAGCCGTTTTCCTCGCACCAGTCCTGGCCTGCCTCATCATCGTTGGCGATGGCGATGCAGGAGGATTCGAGTTCCTCGGGTGAGATCGGCTTGCCATGCTCGGAGAGCTGCGCGTGGTAGAGGCGGGTCGCGAAGAGGGATTTGATCTGGGTCATGTGGGGTGTCTATCTCAAGCAGGGGGTGGTCTGGAAGCCCACCTGACGCGGTGTCGGTAAGGTGGGCTTCCGGACCACCCGGCAGATAAAGCGAAACCTTTGTGCCAAGGGGGTTGCGCCCTGTCCATAACCCTCCTATACGGCGCACTTCGGAACAGACTCCACCGGAATCAGGGTGACGCACATGCGGCCTGCCGGTGATGTTGAAAGGAGAGGCGCATGAACGCCAAGGAACTGCACGACAAGACGCCGGATCAACTCCGCGACGCGCTTGTGAACCTGAAAAAAGAAGCATTCAACCTGCGTTTCCAGCAGGCCACCGGCCAGCTTGAGAACCCTGCGCGTCTGCGCAGCGTCAAGCGTGACGTGGCCCGCGTGCACACCGTGTTGAACCAGAAAGCTGCAGCCGCAGCGACGGAGGCCTGATCCATGCCCAAGCGTATTCTGACCGGCACCGTCACATCGGATGCCAACGAGCAGACAGTCACCGTTTCCGTAGAGCGCCGCTTTACGCATCCGGTTCTGAAAAAGACCATTCGTAAGTCCAAGAAGTACCGGGCCCACGATGAGAACAACACATTCAAGGTTGGGGACACCGTCCGCATCATCGAATGTCCGCCACGATCCAAAACCAAACGCTGGGAAGTGTTGACCTCGGAAGCTGCCGAGGCGTAAACGCCCCCACATTAATCGAAACCCTGGGGACAAGGCACGCATCGCCCCCCAAAGGTCGGGAGAAACCAAATGATCCAGATGCAGACCAACCTGGATGTTGCTGACAACAGCGGCGCACGCCGTGTTCAGTGCATCAAGGTACTGGGTGGTTCCAAGCGTAAGTACGCGTCCGTCGGCGACATCATTGTCGTGTCGGTCAAGGAAGCCATCCCTCGCGGTCGTGTGAAAAAGGGCGACGTCCGCAAGGCCGTCGTCGTTCGCACCGCCAAGGAAGTCCGTCGCGACGATGGCACCGCCATCCGTTTCGACCGCAACGCCGCCGTCATCCTGAACAACAACAACGAGCCCGTAGGTACACGTATCTTTGGCCCGGTCGTTCGCGAACTGCGCGCCAAGAACTTCATGAAGATCATCTCGCTCGCGCCGGAGGTGCTGTAATGGCTGCTAAACTTCGCAAAGGTGACAAGGTCATCGTGCTGGCTGGCAAGGACAAGGGCAAGACGGGCAAGATCACGTCCGTGATGCCTGCTGCCAACAAGGCCATCGTGGAAGGGATCAACATCTCGATCCGCGCCACACGTCAGTCCCAGGAAAACCAGGGCGGTCGCATCCCAAAGGCGATGCCGATCGACCTGAGCAACCTCGCCATCGTCGATGCCAACGGCAAGGCGACACGCGTGGGTTTCAAAATCGAGGGCGACAAGAAAGTCCGTTTCGCAAAAACCACGGGGGACGTGATCGATGCTTGATACTGCAACCTACACACCCCGTCTTCTGACCGTCTACCGCGACGAAATTCGCGCCAAGATGCGCGAAGAGTTCGGCTACAAGAACGACATGATGATCCCGCGTCTGGACAAGGTTGTGCTGAACATCGGGTGCGGTGCCGAAGCCGTGCGGGACAGCAAGAAGGCCAAATCGGCGCAGGAAGACCTGACGCTGATCGCCGGTCAGAAGGCGATGACCACGATGGCCAAGAAGTCCATCGCGGGTTTCCGCGTCCGTGAAGACATGCCGCTGGGTGCGAAAGTCACTCTGCGCGGTGCACGGATGTACGAATTCATGGACCGTCTGATCACCATCGCAATGCCCCGTATCCGCGACTTCCGCGGGATTTCGCCCAAGTCTTTCGACGGGCGCGGCAACTATGCAATGGGTCTCAAAGAGCACCTCGTGTTCCCGGAAATCAATTTCGACAAGATTGATGAAAACTGGGGTATGGACATCGTCATCGCCACCACGGCGAAAACCGACGCAGAAGCGAAAGCATTGTTGACTGGTTTCAACATGCCTTTCACGAAATAAGCGCGGGAAGGACTTAGATATGGCTAAGAAATCCATGATCGCACGCGAAAAGAAGCGTGAAGCACTGGTCAAGAAGTACGCCGCAAAGCGTGCCGACTTGAAAGCAATCGTAAGCGATGAGAGCAAGCCGATGGAAGAGCGTTTCCGCGCCTCCCTGAAGCTGGCGAAGCTGCCCCGCAACTCTTCGGCTGTGCGTCTGCACAACCGCTGCCAGCTGACGGGTCGTCCTCACGCCTATTACCGTAAACTGAAAATCTCGCGTATCGCGCTGCGTGATCTTGGCTCTGCCGGCCAGATCCCCGGCATGGTCAAGTCGAGCTGGTAAGGAGCGCATCAGATGAACGATCCTATCGCAGATATGCTGACACGCATCCGCAACAGCCAGATGCGCGGCAAGTCCACGGTCATGACACCAGCGTCAAAGCTGCGTGCATGGGTGCTGGATGTGCTGGCCGACGAAGGCTACATTCGCGGCTACGAAAAGGTGACAGGGGCCGACGGTCATCCTGCCATCGAGATCAGCCTCAAGTACTACGAGGGTGAACCTGTCATTCGCGAGTTGAAGCGGGTCTCAAAGCCCGGTCGCCGCGTTTACATGGGCGCCAATGACATCCCGCAGGTCCGTCAGGGTCTGGGTGTGTCGATTGTCTCCACCCCACAGGGTGTGATGTCGGATGCTGCTGCACGGTCTGCCAATGTTGGCGGCGAAGTGCTTTGCACCGTATTCTAAGGAGTGCAAGATGTCTCGTATTGGTAAAAAAGCGGTCGAACTGCCCTCTGGTGTTACTGCCACGGTGTCCGGCCAGTCGATCGAAGTCAAAGGCCCGAAGGGTGTCCGCAGCTTCAAGGCGACAGACGACGTTGACCTGAAGGTCGAGGATGGCGCGGTTTCCGTGATCCCGCGTGGCAAGTCCAAGCGCGCACGCCAGCAGTGGGGCATGAGCCGCACGATGGTTGCGAACCTGGTCACCGGTGTCACCGACGGCTTCAAGAAAGAGCTGGAAATTCAGGGTGTTGGTTACCGCGCCGCGATGACCGGCAACACGCTGAAGCTGAACCTGGGCCTGTCGCATGACGTGGATTACACGCCACCCGAGGGTGTCACCGTGACCGCGCCGAAGCAGACCGAAATCGTTGTGGAAGGCATTGACGAACAGCTTGTTGGTCAGGTCGCCGCGAACATCCGCGCGTGGCGCAAGCCCGAGCCCTACAAGGGCAAGGGCATCCGCTACAAGGGTGAGTTCGTCTTCCGCAAAGAAGGCAAGAAGAAGTAAGGAACGCACAAGATGGCAAACAGCAAAAGACAACTGTTCATCAAACGCCGCATGCGCGTTCGGAACAAACTTCGCCGCACGAATGCAGGTCGTATGCGCCTGTCCGTGCACCGCTCGAACAAGAACATCTCGGTTCAGTTGATCGACGACGTGAACGGCAAGACAGTTGCCGCCGCATCGACGCTCGAAAAGGATCTGGGTGTTGTCGGCAAGAACAACATCGAAGCAGCCACCAAGGTGGGCACGGCCATTGCCGAGCGCGCCAAGAAGGCCGGTGTTGAGGCAGCTTATTTTGACCGTGGCGGATTTCTGTACCACGGCAAGGTGAAAGCGGTTGCAGACGCGGCCCGCGAAGGCGGTCTGAAGATCTAAGGTGGCGGTGCGCATCGCATGCGCACCCTACGATCCAAACCACTGTAGGGTGCGCATTCATTGCGCACCTTCGATGATCCGGGGGCTTTGTCCCACCTGGATTGACCAAACAGGGCACAGGCCCGCAGATCAAGGAGGCCACGATGGCCAGAGACGACAACCGAGGGGGCAATCGCCGCAACCAGCGCGAAGAGACGCCCGAATTCCAGGATCGCCTTGTCGCGATCAACCGCGTGTCCAAGACAGTCAAGGGCGGTAAGCGCTTTGGTTTTGCGGCACTCGTCGTAGTCGGTGACCAGAAGGGTCGCGTGGGTTTCGGCAAGGGTAAAGCCAAAGAGGTGCCCGAGGCGATCCGCAAGGCCACAGAGCAGGCCAAGCGCCAGATGATCCGCGTTCAGCTGCGCGAAGGCCGCACGCTGCACCACGACATGGAAGGCCGTCACGGTGCCGGTCGGGTCGTGATGCGCACAGCGCCAGAAGGTACCGGTATCATCGCCGGTGGTCCGATGCGTGCCGTGTTCGAAATGCTGGGCGTGAAGGACGTGGTGTCCAAGTCCATCGGTTCGCAGAACCCTTACAACATGATCCGCGCCACGATGGACGGGCTGCGCAAGGAATCTTCCCCGCGCTCCGTCGCACAGCGTCGCGGCAAGAAGGTTGCAGACATCCTGCCCAAGACCACTGACGCGCCCCATGTCAGCGGTGAGCAAGCACCCGTGGTCGAGGAGGCCTAAATCATGGCAAAGACGATTGTGATCAAGCAGATCGGTTCCCCGATCCGCCGCCCCGCGAAACAGCGTGCCACGCTGATCGGCCTGGGCCTGAACAAGATGCACCGCACGCGCGAGCTGGAAGACACACCTTCCGTGCGCGGCATGATCAACTCGATCCCCCACATGGTGGAGATCGTGGAAGAGAAAGGGTAACGATTTCTTCAAAGAAATCGGCCCGAAGTCTTTGAAGACTTCGGGGGCCTGAGACTGAAGCGCCTCGCGGGAAACTGCGGGGCGTTTTCTTATTTCAAGCGATGATGTGGTTTCTCATCGTCTGGGATATTTCAGAGGATCGCGCGTGAAGCCTGCTTCTGCGTGCAATCTGCGCGACGTGCTGTAGCTTGATGAAATTCCGGATGAGCTTGCGGAGCTTCATGCTTTCACGGTGGCGAGGCAACTGGCCCTTGACGAGGTACGGTCTTCACAGGTGCCGTGCCACATCCATCCGTTGATGCAAAATGCGAATGACGACGACCTCTGTGTCGTCCTCCCGAAAATATACCACATGCGACGCGACGGCGATCTTCAGGCACCCCTGCAGAACATGCGTGGCAGACTGGCTGATCATTGTTCCGTCACACAGGCCGGTACAGGCGGCCTGGAGTTTGCGCACATAGGTTTCCGCCTGAGACGGGCCCCAGCGTTCTGCGGTGTAGTGCCAGATCTCATCCAGATCGGTTTGTGCCAATGGACGGAGTTTGAGTGCCTTCACGGCGACAGCTTCTGTCCGATATAGTCGTCGAAATCGAATGCGGTGGCTTCACCGGAATTTTCGCCGTCGGTCAAAGCTTTGCGCAGAGCGTCGAGATGTGCCTCCTGTTCTTCCAGCAGTCGTAGTCCAGCGCGCACAACATCGCTGGCAGAATTGTAGCGCCCTGATTCAACGCGGCTTTCGATGAAGCCTGCGAAGTGATCACCAAGGGAAACGGATGTGTTTTTCTGCATACTGGTCTCCTCCCGGACATATATACCAATTTTTGGTATTAGGGGCAAGCCACTGCCCCCTTGATCCCCCCGCCAACCCCCTCTATACGCCCCCAGTGGCCCCGATTCCGGCCACCGTATTTGAAACGCCGCGTCTGCTCACTTCCCGTCGCTGGGGGGCATTTCCGGCAAAAGGAGAAGCGACATGAAACTGAATGAACTGTCTGACAACCCAGGCGCCACCAAGAAACGCAAGCGCGTTGGTCGTGGTCCCGGTTCCGGCACCGGCAAGATGGGTGGCCGTGGTATCAAGGGTCAGAAATCCCGCTCGGGTGTGGCGATCAAGGGCTATGAAGGCGGCCAGATGCCCCTCTACCAGCGTCTGCCGAAGCGTGGCTTCAACAAGCCGAACCGCAAATCCTATGCTGTCGTGAACCTGGGTCTGATCCAGAAGTTCGTCGACGCGGGCAAGCTGGACGTGAAAAAGCCGATTGATGCGGCTGCCCTGATCTCTTCCGGTCTGGTCCGTCGCGAGCTGGACGGGATCCGCTTGCTCGCCAAGGGCGAGTTCAGCGCAAAGGTCGATCTGCACGTCGCAGGTGCCTCCAAATCCGCCATCGAAGCGGTCGAGAAGGCCGGCGGCAGCGTGACTTTGCCTGCAAAAGCCGAAGCGGCCGAGGCCTGAACCCGCGTTTAGACTTGTGAGCGGGCAGTGTCCCGCTTACATAAGGCATCGAGTTTTCCCAAACGCCGCCCGCTGGAAAACAGCCTGGGCGGCGTTTGCATAACAACGAAAAGAGATCACACTCATGGTATCTGCCGTCGAAAACATGGCCGCCAACACCAGTTGGTCCGCATTGGGCAAGGCCACGGACCTGCGCAACCGCATCCTGTTCACGCTGGGCCTGCTGATCGTTTACCGGCTGGGCACGTTCATTCCCGTTCCGGGCATCGACGGCGGCGCGCTGCGCGACTTCATGGACAGTGCGGGGCAGGGAATCGGGGGCATGGTCAGCATGTTTACCGGCGGTGCGCTGGGGCGCATGGGTATCTTCGCTCTGGGTATCATGCCGTACATCTCTGCCTCGATCATCGTGCAGTTGATGGGGTCGATGTACAAACCCTGGGAGCAGCTGAAAAAAGAGGGCGAGCAGGGGCGCAAGAAGCTGAACCAGTACACGCGCTATGGCACGGTTCTGCTGGCGACGCTGCAGTCCTACGGCCTGGCTGTGTCCCTGGAGGCAGGCGATATCGCCGCCGATCCGGGGCTTTATTTCCGCATCGCCTGTATGATCACGCTGGTCGGCGGCACGATGTTCCTGATGTGGCTGGGTGAACAGATCACCGCGCGCGGCATCGGCAACGGCATTTCCTTGATCATCTTTGTCGGCATCATCGCCGAGGTTCCGGCGGCGATTGCGCAGTTCTTCGCCTCGGGCCGGTCCGGCGCGATCAGCCCTGCGGTGATCGTGGGTGTGCTGCTCATGGTGGTCCTGACGATCATGTTCGTGGTCTTCATGGAAAGGGCGCTGCGGAAGATCCATATCCAGTATCCGCGCCGTCAGGTGGGGATGAAGATGTATGACGGCGGGTCGAGCCATCTGCCGGTCAAGGTGAACCCGGCGGGCGTGATCCCGGCGATCTTTGCGTCATCGCTGTTGTTGCTGCCGATCACGATCAGCACGTTTTCGGGCAATTCCACCGGGCCGGTGATGTCGGTTCTGCTGGCCAACTTCGGCCCCGGTCAGCCGCTTTATCTGTTGTTCTTCATCGCGATGATCGTCTTCTTTGCCTATTTCTATACCTTCAACGTCAGCTTCAAGCCGGATGATGTGGCCGATAACCTGAAGAACCAGAATGGCTTTGTCCCGGGTATTCGTCCGGGCAAGAAAACGGCGGAGTATCTGGAATACGTGGTGAACCGTGTTCTGGTGCTGGGGTCCGGGTATCTGGCGCTGGTCTGTGTCTTTCCCGAAATCCTGCGCGGCCAGTTCGCGATCCCCTTCTACTTTGGCGGTACGTCTGTGCTGATCGTCGTGTCGGTGACGATGGACACGATCCAGCAGGTGCAGAGCCATCTTCTGGCGCATCAGTACGAAGGTCTGCTTGAAAAATCCAACCTGCGCGGTAAAGGCAAAGGTACACGCAAGAAACGGAGCCCTGTACGTCGATGAACATTATTCTTCTGGGGCCACCCGGCGCAGGCAAAGGCACGCAGGCACGTCATCTTGTCGAGACGCGGAACATGGTGCAGCTGTCCACGGGCGACATGCTGCGCGACGCCAAGGAGAGCGGCACCGAGATGGGCAAGCGCGTGGCGGAGGTCATGGCACGCGGCGATCTGGTGACGGACGAGATCGTGATCGGTCTGATCCGCGAGAAGCTGGAAGGCGATACCAAGGGCGGTTTCATCTTTGACGGCTTCCCCCGCACGCTGAAGCAGGCGGATGCCCTGGGCGAGTTGATGGCGGAGGAAGGTCAGACGCTGGACGCCGTGATCGAGATGCGCGTGGACGACGCGGCCCTTGTGGACCGGATCACGGCCCGGTCGACCTGTTCGGCCTGCGGCGAGGTCTACAACGACAAGACCAAGCCCATTCCGGACGACGGCAAATGCACCAACTGCGGCAAGGAAAATTCCTTTACCCGCCGGTCGGATGACAACGAGGAAAGCCTCAAGACGCGGTTGATGGCCTACTACAAGCAGACCTCTCCGCTGATCGGCTATTACTATGCCAAGGACATGCTGAGCACGGTCGATGGTCTGGGCACGATGGATGAGGTCCAGGGCGAGATTGCCGGGGTTCTTGACGCCTGAAACGGGTGCCGGACATCTCGGAATGTCCGGGCCTTTTTCCGTCACGAAAGAGGGGCGGCGGGTTCATCCCCGCATGGGTTGACGCTCCTGCCAAAAACCCATAGTCAGCGCTATCTCGAATGAGAATCAATTCGCAAGGCAGGTCGCCCCTGCTGCGCGAGATCACCTGATCAGCCTTAGCCCGACGGCCTTCAACGCCTCGGGCTTATGTTGTGAAAAAAGGGTCTGGAACTACGGACCCGCAACGAAAAGGAATTGCACACGTGGCACGTATTGCCGGCGTCAACATCCCGACTGCAAAGCGGGTACCAATCGCCCTCACCTACATCACCGGTATCGGTAACGCCTCCGCTCAAGCGATCTGCGATGCGGTCGGTATCGAGCACAGCCGTCGCATCAACGAGTTGAGCGACGCCGAAATCCTGAAGATCCGCGAGCACATCGACGAGAACTATACCGTCGAAGGTGACCTGCGCCGTGACGTTCAGATGAACATCAAGCGCCTGATGGACCTTGGCTGCTACCGTGGCCTGCGTCACCGTCGCAACCTGCCGGTTCGCGGTCAGCGCACTCATACAAACGCACGCACACGCAAGGGCCCCGCAAAGGCCATTGCCGGCAAGAAGAAATAAGGGAGGGCTCAGCACATGGCACGCGATGCACGCAAGACCAAGCGTAAGGTCTCCAAGAACATTGCAGCAGGGGTCGCACACGTGAACTCCAGCTTCAACAACACCAAGATCCTCATTTCGGACGTTCAGGGCAATGCGATCGCATGGTCCTCTTCCGGCACGATGGGTTTCAAGGGCTCTCGTAAATCCACACCCTACGCGGCGCAGATGGCCGCAGAGGATGTGGGCCGCAAGGCGCAGGAGCATGGTGTAAAGACATTGGAAGTTGAAGTGCAGGGCCCCGGCTCTGGCCGCGAGAGCGCGTTGCGCGCGCTGGCCGCTGCAGGCTTCAACATCACGTCCATCCGCGACGTGACGCCAATGGCGCACAATGGCTGCCGCCCGCCAAAGCGCCGGCGCGTTTAAGCAATCACATTTCTACCGGGGTCTGCGTGGTTTCATGCAGGCCCCATACCGCTTTTTGAAACCTCGAGCGTAGCTGCCGACCGGACATGCAGCAGTTACAAGGATGGAGGGATACCATGATCCACAAAAATTGGGCTGAACTGATCAAGCCACAGCAGCTGGACGTCAAGCCGGGCAACGACCCGGCCCGTCAGGCCACCGTGATGGCGGAACCGCTGGAGCGCGGTTTCGGTCTGACCATGGGCAACGCGCTGCGCCGCGTTCTGATGTCGTCGCTGCAGGGTGCGGCGATCACATCCGTACAGATCGACAACGTGCTGCACGAGTTTTCGAGCGTCGCAGGTGTGCGTGAAGACGTGACCGACATCATCCTGAACCTCAAGGGTGTGAGCATCCGCATGGAAGTCGAGGGGCCGAAGCGTCTGTCGATTTCCGCGAAGGGTCCGGGCGTCGTGACGGCGGGCGATATTTCCGAGAGCGCGGGCATCGAGATCCTGAACCGCGATCACGTGATCTGTCACCTCGACGATGGTGCGGATGTCTACATGGAACTGACCGTGAACACGGGCAAGGGCTATGTCTCCGCCGACAAGAACAAGCCGGAAGATGCCCCCATCGGTCTGATCCCGATCGACGCGATCTATTCGCCGGTCAAGAAGGTTTCCTATGACGTGCAGCCGACCCGCGAAGGTCAGGTGCTGGATTATGACAAGCTGACGATGAAGGTCGAAACCGACGGGTCGATCACGCCGGACGATGCGGTGGCCTTTGCCGCGCGTATCCTGCAGGACCAGTTGGGCATCTTCGTCAACTTCGACGAGCCAGAATCGGCGAACCGTGCTGACGAGGATGACGGTCTGGAGTTCAACCCGCTGCTGCTCAAGAAGGTGGACGAGCTGGAACTGTCCGTCCGTTCGGCCAACTGTCTGAAGAACGACAACATCGTCTATATCGGCGATCTGATCCAGAAGACCGAAGCCGAGATGCTGCGCACGCCGAACTTCGGCCGCAAGTCCCTGAACGAGATCAAGGAAGTGCTGTCGGGCATGGGCCTGCACCTGGGCATGGACGTCGAGGACTGGCCACCGGACAACATCGAGGATCTGGCCAAGAAGTTCGAAGACAATTTTTGAGATGTGAGGGTGGGCAGGATGCCCACCTTACAGGACAGGGCGGACACGTAAGGTGGACGTCCCGTCCACCCCGACCCGGGCGATGATGCCCCAAGGAGAGCTGGCGCTACGCACGCCAGCCAGACAAAGCAAAACAGCCCGTAGAGGGCACGATTAGGAGAACAGAAATGCGTCACGCACGTGGATACCGCCGCCTGAACCGCACACATGAGCACCGCAAGGCGCTCTGGTCGAACATGGCAGGCTCGCTCATCGAACATGAGCAGATCAAGACGACTTTGCCCAAGGCGAAGGAACTGAAGCCGGTCATCGAAAAGATGATCACCCTGGCCAAGCGCGGCGATCTGCACGCGCGCCGTCAGGCGGCCAGCAAGCTGAAGCAGGACAAGTATGTCGCGAAATTGTTCGACATCCTCGGCCCCCGCTACAAGGACCGTCAGGGCGGATACGTCCGCGTTCTGAAAGCGGGTTTCCGCTATGGCGACATGGCGCCGATGGCGATCATCGAGTTCGTGGACCGCGACCGCGATGCCAAGGGTGCGGGCGACAAGGCGCGCATCGAAGCGGAAGCCAACGCGGAATAAAGATTTTCGCATGTTGCGGATGGAGAGCCCTGCCAATTGGCGGGGCTTTTTGTTTTGGGGTCGGAGTGAGTTGTAGAGGAAAGATGAAGCGGGGGAGTTGCGCGTCACATGGACAGGGCGCATATGATCGGGTGATGCGATACCTTGTTTTCCTGCTTGTTCTTCTTTCGGCACCGCTGAGCGCCCAGCAGGTGCCGACGTCACCTGCGCAGATGCAGCTCAGTTTTGTGCCGCTGGTCAAGCAGGCAGCGCCGGCGGTCGTGAACATCTATGCCAAGATCATGTCGGCCCCCGCGCGCACCCCCTTGCAGCGCGATCCGTTTTTCGAGCGGTTCTTTCGCGATCCGTTTTCCGAAAAGCCGCGGGTGCAGAATTCGCTGGGGTCGGGGGTGATCCTGTCAGCGGACGGGATCGTGGTGTCGAACTATCATGTGGTGGGCATGGCCACGGAAATTCGCGTGGTGCTGAACGACCGGCGGGAGTTTACCGCGGAGGTTCTGCTGGGCGATGCCGAGGCGGATCTTGCGATCCTTCGGATCGAGGATGCGGAGGGGCTGCCCTATCTTGATCTGCGCGACAGCGATACGGTCGAGGTGGGTGAACTGGCCCTGGCGATCGGGAACCCTTTCGGAGTGGGCCAGACGGTGAGCAGCGGGATCGTCAGTGGTCTTGCCCGGTCGCGGTCCGGGGGCGGCAACAGCGGGCTTGGTTATTTCATCCAGACGGATGCGCCGATCAATCCGGGCAACTCCGGCGGCGCGTTGATCGACATGGCGGGGCGGTTGATGGGGATCAACACCTCGATCCTGACGCGGTCGGGTGGATCGAACGGCATCGGGTTTGCCATTCCGGCCGATCTGGTGGCGGCCTTTGTCGATCAGGCGCGTGCGGGACAGACCGTGTTCGGCAGGCCCTGGGCCGGGATCAGCGGGCAGCCGGTGGATGCGGACATGACCGGGCCTTTGGGTCTGGATCGGCCCGGTGGGATCATCGTGTCGGGGCTGCATGAGGCCAGTCCGTTTCTGGCGGCGGGGCTGGCCGTGGGGGATGTCATCACCCATGTGGGCGGTCAGGCGGTCAACACACCTGCGGAAATGATCTACCGGATGAGTGTCGAGGGGCTGGGCCGGTCGGCGGAAGTGGCGTTCCTGCGGGACGGTGCGGTGCAACAGGAGATGGTGGCGATGATGGCCGCCCCCGATGTGCCGTCGCGGGACGAGACCCTGCTGGGCGCAGAGGCGTTGCTGCCGGGGCTGCGGCTGGTGCGGGTCAATCCGGCGGTCCTGTCGGAGCTGAACCTGCCGCTGGAGACGCGCGGCGTGGCAGTGCAGGAGGCGGGCCGCTATGGGTTGCGGGTCGGCTTGCGTGACGGGGATGTGGTCCTTGCGATCAACGGGATCGAGGTGTCGCATCCTGCCGATGTGGCGGCGCTGCTTGGCGGACAGGTCAGGCGGATCGAGATGGTCGTGCAGCGCGGGGCGCAGCGCAGCCTGTTGCGGTTCAGGGTCTGAGCCATGGCTGATCTTTTTGACAGCGGGACGGAGGTGGTGGAAAGCGGGCATCGTCCGCTTGCGGACCGCTTGCGGCCCAGGCGGCTGGCCGATGTGATCGGGCAGGACAAGGTATTGGGGCCGGAGGCGCCGCTGACGGTGATGCTGTCTTCGGGCAGTCTGTCGTCGCTGATTTTCTGGGGGCCACCCGGTGTGGGCAAGACCACCATCGCCCGGCTGCTGGCGGATGAGACGGATCTGCATTTTGTCCAGATCAGCGCGATCTTTTCCGGCGTCCCGGAACTGCGCAGGGTGTTCGAGGCGGCCCGGATCAGGCGGCAGAACGGACAGGGGACATTGCTGTTCGTGGACGAGATACACCGCTTCAACAAGGCCCAGCAGGACGGGTTTCTGCCGCATATGGAGGACGGCACGATCCTGCTGGTGGGCGCCACGACGGAGAACCCCAGTTTCGAGTTGAACGCGGCCGTGATGAGCCGGGCGCAGGTGCTGGTGCTGGAGCGGCTGACGCTGGCGGAGCTGGAATTGCTGGCACAAAGGGCCGAGACGGAACTGGAGCGTGCCTTGCCGCTGGACGGCGCCGCGCGTGAGGCGCTCCTTGAGATGGCGGATGGCGACGGGCGCGCCTTGCTCAATCTGATCGAACAGGTGGCGGCCTGGAAGGTCGAGGGCAAGCTGGACAAGGCGGCACTGGCGACGCGGTTGATGCGGCGGGCAGCCCAGTATGACAAGGGCGGGGACGCGCATTACAACCTGATTTCGGCGTTGCATAAATCGGTGCGCGGCTCGGACCCGGATGCGGCGTTGTACTGGTTTGCGCGGATGCTGGAAGGGGGCGAAGACCCCCGGTATCTGGCGCGGCGGATCACGCGGATGGCGGTGGAGGATATCGGTCTGGCCGACCCGCAGGCCCAGGCGGTTTGTCTGCAGTCCTGGGAGACCTTCGAGCGCCTGGGCAGTCCGGAGGGAGAACTGGCGCTGGCGCAGGCGGTGACCTATCTGGCGCTCGCGCCCAAGTCGAACGCGGGATATGTCGCCTACAAAGGGGCGCGGCGGGCGGCGAAGGAAACCGGATCGGCGCCGCCGCCGAAACATATCCTGAACGCGCCGACCAGGATGATGAAGGAACAGGGGTATGGCGCGGGCTATGCCTATGATCACGATGCGGAAGACGGATTTTCGGGGCAGAACTACTTTCCCGACAGCATGGAGCGGCCCGTGCTTTACGCGCCGGTGGAGCGGGGGTTCGAGCGGGAGTTGAAGAAGCGGCTTGCGTATTTCGCCAGGCTGCGGGCGAAGCGGGAGGAATAGGCGGCGGCTTTGCTCCCAGCGCCGTGGTGCGAGTGGTTTCTGTGGTGCCGGAGTTGTATTGGAAAGATGAAGTTGCAGGGCAGGGGGCCGGGACCGTCAGCTTGACAAAGGCGGTGCAAAGGATGACAGACCTCCCTATGTTTTCATCGGTATGTCTTGTCGCGCTTGGCGGTGCCATCGGTGCCGTGCTTCGGTTCTTGTCCGGGATCGCGGTGCTGCGTCTGACGGGGCCGTCGGAGTTTCCGTTGGCGATCCTTGCGGTGAATGTTCTGGGGTCTTTCGTGATGGGTGTCTTTGTGGTGGCGGCGGCGCAAAAGGGGCTGACGTATCTGAGCCCCTTCGTGATGACCGGGCTGCTGGGCGGGTTCACGACCTTTTCAGCCTTTTCGCTGGAAAGCGTGACGTTGATGGAGCGCGGCGATCATGCGGCTGCCGCGCTTTATGTGGGGCTGTCCGTTGGCCTGTCGATCGCCGCCTTGATGTTGGGCCTCTGGCTGGCCCGTGGAGTGTTTGCATGAGCCGTGTTCAGACCCTGACGGTTGCCGAGGGCGACGGGGATCAGCGGCTTGACCGTTGGTTCAAGAGGATGTTTCCGCTGATTTCCCAGGGCAAGATCGAAAAGATGTGTCGCAAGGGCGAGATCCGCGTCAACGGCGGGCGCGTCAAGGGATCGACGCGGCTGGAGGTGGGGCAGGAGGTGCGCATACCGCCGTTGCCCGATCAGGAAGCGCCGCCGCCGCCCAAGCGCACGCGGGTCACCGATGCGGATGCCAGGATGATCCGGTCCTGCGTGATCTACCGCGACGACGATGTGATTGCGCTGAACAAGCCGCCGGGTCTGGCGGTGCAGGGCGGGTCGGGGCAAAGCGACCGGCATGTGGATGCGCTGTCTGAAGCGCTTGATGTTCGATCTGGAGGAAAAGCCGCGGCTGGTGCACCGGCTGGACCGGGACACCTCGGGTGTCTTGCTGCTGGCGCGGACGCGGGCGGCGGCCAAGGCGCTGACGGCGGCGATGCGGCACCGCGAGACGCGCAAGATCTACTGGGCCCTGGTTGCGGGTGTGCCGACACCCTATCTGGGTGAGATCCGATTTGGTCTGGTCAAGGCGGGCGGGCACGGCAAAAGCGGCGAGGGCGAAAAGATGGTCGCCGTGCATCCACGCGACATGGATGACACGCCGGGGGCCAAGCGGGCCCATTCGCTTTACGCGACGCTTTACCGGGTGGGATCGCGGGCGTCCTGGGTGGCGCTTGAGCCGGTGACGGGGCGCACCCACCAGCTGCGCGCGCATATGGCCGAGATCGGTCATCCGATTGTCGGCGATGGCAAATACGGCGGGTCGGGTCAGGAGAACATGGGCGACGGCTGGGGTGCGCAACTGGGCGGCGTGATCTCGAAGAAGCTGCATCTGCATGCGCGCATGATGCGGTTCGAACATCCGGTGACGCGCAAGGTGATCACGGTGACGGCGGAATTGCCGGACCATATGAGCCATTCCTGGGACACCTTCGGCTGGACCGAAGACCTGGCGGCGGACGATCCGTTCGAGAGCCTGCAATGAGGGCAGACCTGCGGCTGGTGATCTTTGACGTCGACGGGACGCTGGTGGACAGTCAGGCGACGATCGTGTCGGCGATGACGGTGGCTTTTGCGGCGGTGGACCATCCGCTGCCGCCGCGTGAGGCGCTTCTGGGTGTTGTCGGGTTGTCGCTGGAGATGATCTTTCCGATCCTCGCGCCAAGCGCTTCGCCCGCGACCCATGCGCAGATGATCGCGGCGTACAAGCACGCCTATATGACGGAGCGGGCGGAGGTCGGTGTGGAGCACGGCACGCCCTTCTATCCGGGGGCGCGCGAGACCTTGCAGGCGCTGCACGCGGTGCCGGAAATCCTGCTGGGCATTGCCACGGGGAAATCCCGGCGCGGGCTGGACAAGCTGATCGAAGGACACGGGCTGGAAGGGATGTTCGTCACGCAGCAGGTTGCGGATTTTCATCCCTCCAAGCCGCATCCGTCGATGATCTTGCAGGCGATGGCGGAGGCGGGCGTGGGACAGGCGGACACGGTCATGATTGGGGACACGAGTTTCGACATGGAGATGGCAGCGGCGGCGGGTGTGCAGGGCATCGGTGTAAGCTGGGGATACCACGGGCGGGACCGGTTGCGCGCGGCGCAGATCATCGTGGATGATTTCACCGAACTGGCACACGTCCTTGAAACGAAATGGCGCGGGGCGGCATGAGCAGCGAATGGAAAGCGAAACGGTTCTGGAAGGAAGCGCGGGTCGAGCAGGTGCCCGACGGGTTTACCGTTCGGCTGGATGAGCGCCCGATCAAGACGCCCGCAAAACGGGCATTGGTGCTGCCGACACGCGGCTATGCGGAGGTTGTGGCGGCGGAGTGGGATGCGCAGGAAGGCGAGATCAAGCCCGATCTGATGCCCGCGACCAAGACCGCGAATGCGGCGCTTGACAAGGTTGCGGTGCAGCACGGCGAAGTCGCCGACATGCTGGCCGATTACGGCGACAGCGACCTGCTGTGCTATCGTGCGGACAGACCGGACGACCTGATTGCCCGGCAGAACGCACATTGGGATCCGATGCTGGACTGGGCCGAACGCACACTGGGTGCCCGGCTGAAGACGCGCACGGGCGTGATGCATGTGCCGCAGGATCCGCGCGCGCTGGAGGTGCTGCGGCAGCGGACACACGCGCTTTCGGCCTTCGAACTCGCGGCTTTTCACGATCTTGTCAGCCTGTCAGGATCCTTGATCCTGGGCTTTGCCGCCAGTCTGGAGGCACGTCCGGCGACCGAAATTTGGGCACTTTCGCGGCTGGATGAAGAGTGGCAGGCCGAGCAGTGGGGCCGGGATGATGCGGCCGAAGCGATGGCGGCGGTGAAAAAACAGAGCTTTCTGCACGCAAGCCGCATGTTCACGCTTTGTCGCTAAAACACCGCACGGGCTGCTGATTCGCCGGGCTTGGGCCCGCAAAAGACATGAGAAATACTTGCTTTACCTTGAGCAACCCTTGACCTTTGAGCGGGAATCCGACCACACTCTGGCCCACTGAGCGGGTATGTCCGCGATGTATCACTCCCGGTGCCCGAAGGGTGTCGGTTCAACCGCCCAAAAATGTGGCGGATTATCAGGAAGAGGTAAAAATGAACAAATCTGTACTTTTCGGCGCACTGACAGTGGCCAGCCTGGCAGCCGGTGCTGCCGCTGCCGCCACGTTGGAAGACGTAAAGGCACGCGGCACACTGAACTGCGGTGTGACAACCGGTCTGGTTGGTTTTGCGGCGCCCGATGCGAATGGCGAATGGCAGGGCTTTGACGTTGCGGTGTGCCGCGCGGTTGCTGCTGCCGTTCTTGGCGATGCGACAGCTGTCGAATTCGTCCCGACAACCGGCAAGACACGCTTTACCGCGCTGGCGTCGGGCGAGATCGACCTGCTGGCACGCAACACGACCTGGACGTACTCCCGCGATGTCGACCTGAAGTTCGATTTCGTCGGCGTGAACTACTACGACGGTCAGGGCTTCATGGTTCCGAAGGCTTTGGGCGTTTCGTCCGCCAAGGATCTGGACGGTGCGACCGTCTGCATTCAGACAGGTACAACAACCGAGCTGAACCTTGCGGACTTCTTCCGCGCCAACAACATCAGCTACGAGCCCGTGCCGATCGAAACAAACGCGGAAGGCACGCAGCAGTACCTTGCCGGTGCCTGTGACACCTACACCACCGACGCCTCCGGTCTTGCCGCGACACGCGCCACGTTCGAAAACCCCGGCGATCACATGCTGCTGCCCGAGATCGTGTCCAAGGAGCCGCTTGGCCCGCTGGTCCGTCACGGTGACAGCGAGTGGGGCGACATTGTCCGCTGGACACTGAACGCACTGATCGCAGCAGAAGAGTTGGGTGTGACATCGACAAACGTCGGCGAGATGGCGACATCGACCAACAACCCCGAAGTTGCGCGTCTGCTGGGCACCGAAGGTGAACTGGGCGCGATGATGGGTCTGGACGCCGATTGGGCCAAGCGCGCGATCGAGTCGCAGGGCAACTACGGCGAGATCTTTGCCAAGAACATCGGCGAAGAGACACCCATCGGGCTGGCCCGTGGCCTGAACGCACAGTGGACAGACGGCGGCCTGCTCTACACGCCACCGTTCCGCTAAACACCATTGCCAGGGGGCGCGGATCACTCCGCGCCCTTTGCGCACCCACAGACGGCCAACATACACACCTGGAACGGGCGCTTCTAAGGCGCTGATAAAAATCAACGGCCAGGATCACGGGGATAAATCTGATGTCGACAACAACCGACCCTCAAGGGGGTACGTTCCGGCTATCCATGCTGTTGAACGATTCGCGTTATCGCTCTTTGACGTTGCAGGCTATCGCCGCCATTTTGCTGGCAATCTCGATCGGCTATATCATTTCCAACCTGCTGGCCAACCTGGCCGCTCAGGATCTGAACATCTCGTTCGAATTTCTCAGCTCTCCGGCGGGGTATGACATTAACCAGACGTTGATCGACTATACCAGCCAATCGACCAATACGCGCGCCGCCTTTGTCGGGATCATAAACACGCTGCTTGTTGCGGTTCTGGCCTGTGTGACGGCGACGGTCCTTGGTGTGTTTGCCGGTGTGTTGCGCCTGTCGAACAACTGGCTTGTGCGCAAGCTGATGTCATTTTACGTCGAAATCTTCCGCAACATCCCCGTGCTGATCTGGATCATCATCATCTTCACGATTGTGACGGCGGTTCTTCCGGGCGCGCGGGCCTATCTGGGCGAAGACCCCGAGCGCAACATGCTTGCCGGGATGTTCGCCTTTACCAACCGTGGCGTCTATGTGCCTGCGCCGTTCTTCACCAACGGCTTTGGCGGCGAAGAGGGCAGCGGCCTGAACTGGCTGCTGATCATCGGTGTGCTGATCGCTTCCCTGTTTGCGACACGCTTCGTCACCGCATCGGCGGACAAGAAGCAAGCCGAGACGGGTGTGCGGCCCAAGACCCTGCTTCTCAACCTTGCCATCTGGTTCGTGCCGCTGGCGGCTGCGCTGTTCATCCTTGGCCTGTCTTGGGATTACCCGGACCCGATGGCCAACCGGTTCAACCTGCGCGGCGGTCTTCAGATCGGTGCGCCGCTGATCGCGCTGTGGCTGGCGCTGTCGGTCTATACCGGCGCTTTCATCGCCGAGAACGTCCGCGCGGGCATTCAGGCGGTTTCCAAGGGCCAGACCGAAGCGGCATCGGCCCTGGGATTGCGCCCGAACCGTACCATGAGCCTTGTGGTTCTGCCGCAGGCGCTTCGGGTGATCATTCCGCCGCTGATTTCCCAGTATCTGAACATCACCAAGAACTCTTCGCTGGCCATTGCGGTCGGGTATGCCGACATCACGGCGACGTTGGGCGGGATCACCCTGAACCAGACGGGCCGCGCGATTGAGTGCGTGCTGCTTCTGATGCTGTTCTATCTCACGATCTCGCTGCTGATTTCAGCGTTCATGAACGTCTACAACAACTCCATGAAGCTGAAGGAGCGCTGAGATGTCAGATACACACGCACATTCCGTCGCTTTCGTCCGCACCGAAACGATCCCGCAGTCTGCACCTCCGCTGACCGCGGCAGGGCCGATGAAATGGGGCAAGGACAACCTATTCGCGACCCCCGCCAATGCGCTGCTGACCGTCGTTTCCCTTATCGTCATCTACCTTGTGCTTGCGGCCACGGTGCCATGGATCCTGAACGGGGTCTGGAACGCCGGCAGCCTGTCGGAGTGCCGCGAGATATTGCAGGGCACGACCGGTGCCTGCTTCGCGGTCCTGACCGAACGCTGGCCGCAACTGCTGTTCGGGTTCCAGTATCCATCAGAGGAATACTGGCGCCCGACGCTGGCCTTCGTCCTGATGTTTGTGGCCCTTGCGCCTGTGCTGTTCTTCGATTTGCCGCGCAAGCTGCTGATCGTGACGGCGCTGTTTCCCTTCGTCGCCTACTGGCTGATCTGGGGCGGCACGATCTGGATCCCGATCTTTGCCCTGCTGGGCTTTGTCGTGGGCTATCTGGTCTACTCCAGATTCGTCACGCGCAGCTTTGCCCTGGGGTTCTTCGGCGGGATCGCGGCGGCGGGTGTGGTCTGGGTTCTCTCTGGCTACATCGTGCCCGCGCTGGCACCGGAGCAGCCGTTCCTGCTGGCGATCCCCTCGCGCGATCTGGGCGGCTACATGCTGAACATGATGCTGGGACTGACCTGCGTGTCGCTGTCTCTGCCTTTGGGCATTGCCTTGGCGTTGGGGCGGCAATCGTCGATGCCGCTGATCAAATGGATCTGCGTGATCTTCATCGAATTCATCCGGGGTGTGCCGTTGATCACCTTGCTTTTTGTGGCAAGCGTGATGCTGGCGTACTTCTTTCCGCCTGATCAAACCGTCGACCTGTTCCTGCGGGTGGTGATCATGATCACCATGTTCTCTTCGGCCTATATCGCCGAGGTGATCCGCGGCGGACTGGCCGCCCTGCCAAAGGGACAGTACGAGGCGGCGGATTCGCTGGGTCTGGATTACGCGCAGGCGATGCGGCTGATCATCCTGCCGCAGGCGCTCAAGATTTCCATTCCGGGGATCGTGAACATCGCGGTCGGCCTGTTCAAGGACACGACGCTTGTCTCCGTGATTTCCATGTTCGACATCATCGGCATGATCAGGGGTCCGATCCTTGCCTCGACAGACTGGAACGGATTGTACTGGGAACTCTTCCTGTTCGCCTGCGCCGTCTTCTTTGTCGTCTGCTATGGCATCTCTCAATATTCGCAGTGGCTGGAACGTCGCCTCGCGACCGATCACCGCTGACAAAGCGTCATTTAGGAAAGGGCTGACACATGGCCGAAACTGCACAGATGAAAGTATCGGATCAGGTCGCGATCTCGATCCAGAACATGAACAAATGGTACGGGTCTTTTCACGTCCTGCGGGACATCGACCTGACGGTTTACCAAGGCGAGCGGATCGTGATTTGCGGCCCGTCCGGGTCGGGCAAGTCGACGCTGATCCGCTGTATCAACGCGCTTGAGGAACATCAGAAAGGGTCGATCGAGGTGGACGGCACGCTGTTGTCCTCGGACCTCAAGAACATCGACAAGATCCGGTCAGAGGTCGGCATGTGCTTTCAGCACTTCAACCTGTTTCCGCATCTGACGATCCTTGAAAACTGTACGCTGGCCCCGATCTGGGTGCGCAAGACGCCCAGGAAGGAAGCCGAAGACGTCGCGATGCATTTCCTTGAAAAGGTGAAGATCCCCGATCAGGCGAACAAGTATCCCGGCCAGTTGTCGGGCGGACAGCAGCAGCGCGTGGCGATTGCCCGTTCGTTGTGCATGCGTCCGCGCATCATGCTGTTCGACGAACCCACATCGGCGCTGGACCCCGAGATGATCAAGGAAGTGCTCGACACGATGATCGAGCTTGCCGAAGAAGGCATGACAATGCTTTGCGTGACGCACGAGATGGGATTTGCCCGTCAGGTGGCGAACCGCGTGATCTTCATGGACGAAGGTCAGATCGTGGAGCAGAACGAGCCCGAAGAGTTCTTCAACAATCCGCAGTCCCCGCGCACGCAGCTGTTCCTGAGCCAAATTCTGGGGCACTGACCCTTGGCGGGGTGAACCCGGCCCGAGCCACCGCATCGGCCACGAGGCCCCGGATCAAGTCCGGGGCGCTACCGTCAAGATAGCTCGCGCGGCACCACGTAGTGTCGCGCGTTTGCTTTTCCCCAATCGGCCCCGGACCAATCCGCGATGTCAAAGTCCGCGACAAGCGTCGCGCCGGTGGGGTAGGTCATGAACTGCCGGTGGTCGGGGGCGCTGGCGCAGATGTCCTGCGCCATCATGGCGATGCCCGGATTATGGCCCAGCATCAACACGGTGTCGCCCGTTGCCGTTTTCAGCGTCTTCAGGATCACGTCGGCGCTGGCGAGGTAGAGCGGACGGCAAAACTGCACCTCGGTGTCCTGGGTCAAGGCCAGCAGATCGAGTGTTTCCCGCGTGCGTGCGGCGGTGCTGCACAGCACTTGATCCGGCAGAAGGCCATTATCGCGCAGCCAGTCCCCCAGCGCCGCCGCCGATTTTTGGCCACGGGGGTTCAGCGGACGGTCGTGATCGTTGCTGGGCCCGCCGGACCAGTCGGATTTCGCGTGGCGCATCAGGATCAGACGTTTCATCTCAGTCCCCCTTGAACTGTCGCATATGGTAGGCCGATTGCGCGGGGAGGCGACCGTAGGTCTGCGACACAGGGCAGGCGCGGCGCACGTTGCACCCCTGCGTCAGATTTTCGGCGCCTGCGTCGGTCGCGAGGAAAGCCTTGCACTTGGGCACATCGTAACCGTCGGGCGACAGGGCATCGCCCAGACAGGCGGTGGTGCAGGGCTGCGCCTTGCACGTCTTGCAGGGGTTCGGTCCGGGTTCTGGCAGCGTGATGTGGTCCGGCAGCGCCAGAGCACCCCGGAAAGACACAAAAAGGCCCGCCGTATCATGGACCAGAAAGGCCACGGGAGACGCATGGATGCGGCCCGTGCGCAGTGCCCAGCTGTAGAAGGGGCGGAAGGGGGCGCCGCCGAAAGGGTAAAGGGGCACGGCACCCAATTCGGCGGCCCAAGCGCCGATGACGCGCGTGGACCAGCGGTCCATCGGGTCGCGCGCGCCATCCCGCCATTCGGCGCTTTGGGTAAAGGCGGGCCAGAAGGCGGGTTCGTCCGGGCCGAGCATCAGAAGGGTTCGACACCCTTCCGGCACATCGTCCTGCGCATCGGGATGGAACCCGCCGAGGATGGTCAGCTGACGGGTTCTGGCAGCCCGCTCAAGCGCGGCGTAGGTCATCCGCGGCGGATGATGCTGCCTGCACCGTGTTCGGTGAAAAGCTCGAGCAGGCAGGCGTTGGGGGCGCGGCCGTCCAGGATAACCGCCGCCCGCACGCCACCTTCCAGCGCGTCGAGGGCCGTTTGCACCTTGGGGATCATGCCGCCAGCAATGGTGCCGTCGGCGATCATGGCGTTGATCTGCGCCGCCGTGAGTTCGGTCAGCACGTCGCCTTCCGCGTTCTTGACGCCCGCGACATCGGTGAGGAGCAAGAGCCGGTCAGCCTTGAGAGCGGCGGCGATGGCCCCTGCGGCGGTGTCGCCGTTGATGTTGAAGGTCTCGCCGTTCTCGCCCATGCCCAGCGGCGCGATGACCGGGATGATGCCTTTTTCCGCCAGATCGCGCAGGATGCGCGGATTGACCTTGGTTGGACGCCCGACAAGGCCCAATGCGGGATCCTCGGCCTCGCAGATGATGAGGTTGCTGTCCTTGCCCGAGACGCCGACGGCGCGGCCGCCCTGTTCGGAGATGGCCTGCACGATATTGGCGTTGACCGAGCCGCTCAGGACCATTTCGACGATTTCCATGGTGGCGGCATCGGTGACGCGCTTGCCATTGACGAATTCGGACTTGATATCCAGACGCCTGAGCATGTCGTTGATCATCGGCCCGCCCCCGTGGACGATGACCGGGTTCACCCCGACCTGACGCATCAGGGCCACGTCACGGGCGAAAATGTCCATGCCTTCGTCGCTGGCCATGGCGTGACCGCCCAGTTTGATCACGACCGTGGCGTCGGCGTAGCGTTGCAGGTAAGGCAGCGCCTGTGACAGCGTTTGCGCGGTGGCGATCCAGTCGCGGTTCATATCTTGTTTTCTCATCCTTGGACCTCTGTGCAGGGGATCATAGAAAATTGGGCGGGATTGACCACAGCAGAAATGGCGCGCGGGCGGCGGGCGTCGCAGTGAGTTGTATTGGAAAGATGAAGCGGGGGGCGCCGCATGATCATTCCAGCGTGGCGATGATGGCACGGAGCGTTGGGATGCCCCAGCCCTTTTCGGAGCTGGTGACCACGATTTCGGGATAGGCGGCGGGGTGCTTTGACAGGGCGGTGCGCACCTGATCCAGCACTTTCTCGCGTTCCTTTTCCTTGACCTTGTCGGCCTTGGTCAGCACCGCCTGAAAGGTCACGGCGGAACTGTCGAGCAGGGCCAGAATTTCATCGTCGACTTTCTTTACCCCGTGCCGCGCGTCGATCAGCACGAAGGCACGGCGCAGGGTCTGCCTGCCGCTCAGGTATTGCTTGAGCAGGCGCTGCCACTTTTCGACCACCGGGACCGGCGCATTGGCATAGCCATAGCCCGGCAGATCGACGAGGTAATGCTCCTCTCCGGCGGTGAAATAGTTGATTTCCTGCGTGCGGCCGGGGGTGTTGGAGGCGCGGGCGAGTGCTTTCATCCCCGTCAGCGCGTTGATCAGACTGGATTTTCCCACGTTGGACCGTCCGGCAAAGCAGACCTCCATCCGGTCCGGGTCGGGCAGCCCATCCATCGCCACCACACCTTTGACGAAAGTCGTCTCGCCGGCGAAAAGCAGGCGACCCTGTTCGGCGATCTGCGGGTCGGGTTCTTCGGCGATGGGAAAGGGCAGTTGCATCAGATCAGTTCCAGTCTGTCGCCAAGTGCGATGTCGCCGCTCTCCATGACTTCGGCGTAGATGCCGAAATCCTGATGGTCCAGCATGTTGAGGCTGCGCAGGGTGTCCACGTCCCGCGCGCCCGTTTCGGGGTTCGCTGTGGTGGCAAGACAGCGTCTGATCCGCTCCCTGATCCGCAGGGTGGCACCGCCCAGGCGCAGATCACGGTCGATCCAGTCGAATTCTTCCCATGCCGTCGCGCCGTCAAACCAGATGTTGCCCCGCCATCGCAGGGGCGACAGCGCCGACTGGCTCAACGCCTCGACCGCGTGATGAGAGGCCACGCTGCACAGGGATACGGAGGGAAAAGGCGTGTCGGTATAGCCGCGCCCGGCCAGTTCCAGCACGCGGGCGGGCAGGGCACGGTTCTGGTCCACAAGGGGTCTGACCCAGTCAAGCAGTTCTGCCGCGTCTTTGGTCGGGTGCAGGGTGATCGGGTCACGGTCCGGGTGGGTCAGGGTCACGCGCTGGCTGTCTTCGTCCAGAACAGCGTCGATGGCCATCAGCGACGGAGCTTTGGCACCGATGCTGAAATTGGCGCAAGGCCCCCACGCGCCGGGATCGACCTTGGCCGCGTCGTGGGCCACGGCCCAGCGGCGGTCAAAGGGCATTGCCTGCCCGGCCTCAAGCCGCACCCGGTCCAGAGCTTCGCGCCCGTGGCTTTTGATCGGGTGGCGGTAGAGGGCCGTGATCTGCATCACTTCTTGCTCTTGCCGGTCGGTGCCTTCGTCTCGTTGGCGGCGGCAGTCTTGGGCTTGCGGGTGAAGCTGCCTTTGATGTTGCCCAAGAGGTCGGGTTTATACCCCTGCGACCGCATGATCAGATACTGCTGGGTGAAGGTGATCGTGTTGTTCGCGATCCAGTAGACCACGAGGCCCGAGGCGAAGCCGCCCAGCATGAACATGAACACCCAAGGCATCCAGGCAAAGATCATCTGCTGCGTGGGGTCGGTGGGTGCCGGGTTCAGCTTTTGCTGCAACCACATGGAAATGCCCAGCAAGAGGGGCAGGATGCCGATAAAGATGAGCGCCATCAGCGACGTGGGTTCCGGTGCGGCCCAGGGGGCAAGTCCGTAGAAGTTGAAGATCGAGGTCGGATCCGGGGCGGACAGGTCGTTGAACACGCCGAACCAGGGGGCGTGGCGCAGTTCGATCGTGACGAAGATCACCTTGTAGAGCGAAAAGAAGATCGGGATCTGCAACAGGATCGGCAGACAGCCCGCGGCGGGGTTGACCTTGTTCTTCTTGTAGAGCTCCATCATGCCTTGCTGCATCTTCTGCCGGTCGTCGCCGGAGTCCTTCTTGAGCTTTTCCATCTCGGGCTGAAGCTCTTTCATCTTGGCCATGGAGACGTAGGATTTATAGGCCAGCGGGAAGAGCACCGCCTTGATGATCAGGGTCAGACCGATGATGGCCCATCCCATGTTGCCGATCAGCTTGTTCAACTCGTGCAGCAGCCAGAAGATCGGCTTGGTCAGAAAGAAGAACCAGCCCCAGTCGATGCTGTCGATGAATTTGGACACGCCTGCGGCTTCGTATTCGCGCAGGATCGCCCATTCCTTGGCACCGGCAAAAAGCTGCGTGCTGACCTCGCTGGTTTCGCCTGCGGCGATGGTCTGTGTCGGCAGGCGGGTGACCGCGCGGTAGATGTCGGAGCGGGCGTCATAGGTGAGCGCCTGATCGAAGGTCTGCCCCGCGCCGGGGATCAGGATGGCCTGCCAGAAGTGATCGGTAAAGCCGATCCAGCCTTCGGTGACGTTCTGGTTGACGATGGCCTGACGGCCCCATGTGGCGTCGACTTCCGCCTCTGAAATATCGTCCCAATCCGTTTCGACCAGTTCGCCATCTGCGATGGCCACGGCGCCTTCGTGAAGGATGAAGAAATTCTCCAGATCGTCCGGCTGTGTGTGCTGGACGATCATCCCGTAAGGCGCGAGCGTGACCGGTGTTTCACCTTCATTCGTGACGGTCTGTGTCAATGAAAACATATAGTTGTCATCGACGGCGATGGTCCGGCCGAAAATCTGCCCTGCGCCGTTGTCCCAGGTCAGGGTCACCGGCGCATTCACGGTCAAGGTGTCGCCGCTGGTCACTGTCCATTCCGTTTCGGGGCCGGGAACCGCGTCGGGCGCGATACCGCTGCCGGCGGCCCAGCCCTGCAGGGCGTAATACGCATCGACGCTGCCTTGGGGTGACAGCATGGTGACGATCGGCGCGCCGTCTTCGACGGTGGTGCGGTAGTCTTTCAGCTTCAGATCGTCGATCCGCCCGCCCAACACGGAGATGGACCCGGTCAAGCGCGGTGTATCAATGGTGATCCGAGGCGCGTTTTGCAGAACGTCGGCGGGTGTCTGGGATGCGTCGGCGATTGCCGCCGGGGCGGTGCCGTCCGCTGGGGCGGCCGGGATGGTGGCACCTTCGGGTGTGGTGGCGGTGGTTTGGACCGTGCCGTCGATGGGTGCATCAGGCTCCGGTGGCGGGAAAAGCAGGAACCAGACCAGGATCACCACGAAGCTGAGCGCAGTTGCGAGGATGAGATTTCTGTTCTGTTCGTCCATTTGGAGCGCCACCTGAATGTCTGCCGAAAACTAGGGTGGTTCAACAGAGTGCAGCCCTAAAGGTCAAGCGGAATCGGGCCATTTTCGCCCGCTGCTCTGCCTTGTGATCGCGCATCGCGTCAGACACTGTACCGCAGACGGGGACAACCGGGGCAGGCAAAAGGACCGGGATTTGCCACTCCGCCTGAGGGATCGCTTTGCCGGGCGCGGCCTCACCGGTTCTTGTGGTCCATGATTTGAGGGACTTCTTCCAGTTTGGCCATATGTCGGTCGATCCAGTCGAGGGTCTTTTCGAAAGGCATGGGGCGGCCGATGCCGAAGCCCTGCACATGGTCGCAGCCCAGTTGCGCCAGCAAGACATGTTCGCCGACGGTTTCCACCCCTTCCGCAAGGGTTTCGACCTGAAGACGCTCTGCCATCGTCAATATGGCGCTGATCATCCGCTGCTGTTCGGGATCGCGGTCAGCCTTCATGACGAAGGAGCGATCAATCTTGATCCGGCTCACGGAAAAGCGGCGGATGGACGCGATAGAGGCATGGCCGGTCCCGAAATCGTCCAGATCGATCCGGCAGCCGAGTTTGCCCAGGGCATTGATGTTGCGGGTGATCATATCGTCCGGTGCGCCTGCGACGACGGTTTCCAGCACTTCGACGGCCAACCGGTCGGGGGTCAGATCGAAACGGTCCAGCTCCCACTGGATCTTCTCCACCAGTTTGGGGTTGTTCAGTTCCGATCCGGCAAAGTTCACCCCGACCTGGGGCACGTTCACACCAGCACCATCCCACGCCTTGAGGGCTGCGAAGGAGTGGTAGATCATCACTTCCGCCAATCGCTCCAGCTGGCCTGCCTGTTCGACGGCGGGCAGGAAATCGGCCGGCGATATCATGCCGCGGTCAGGGTGGGACCAGCGGGCCAAGGCTTCAAACCCGGTGATCTGGCCGGTGTCGGTGGAAATCTGAGGCTGGAACCACGGCTGGATCTGCCCCGATTCCAATGCCTGCACCACGTCTTCGCGCAATTCGGCACGGGCTTTTGTATCCTGCCGCATCTGATCGGAAAAGGCGCGGATGGCAGAGGGGCCGCGGCGTTGCGCCTCTCGCAATGCGGTCGCCGCCGCCTCGATCCAGTCGCGCCCGGTTGAACCCGGAGCCCGCGAATGCTGACAAAACCCGATGGACGTGGAAATGTAGACGCAGGTGCCGTCGATCGAAACAGGCTCTTCCAGGGCGGTCTGCAGCCGTCCGGCCAACTGGATGCAAAGTTCCAGATCAAGGCGGCGCACCGGGTCGGTGCAGATGGCAAAGCGGGCATCCCCCATCTTGCCGACGTTGTCATCGGCGCGCAGTGTCGCGATCAGCCGTTCACCGGTTCGCGTGACGACCGTATCCGCGGCGGCCTGACCGAAGCGTTCGACGATCTGGTCATATTCCTCGATCACGAGGAAAAACGTCGCTGCCTGCCGCCCGGTGTCGGCGGCGCGGAGATAGATCTGTTCGGTCAGTTCCTCAAAGGCGCTGCGTTGCAAGACGCCGACGGTCGCGTCGCGGGACACCATGAGCCTGTCATGAAAGCTGCCGCCCAGTAGATACATCACCGGCAAGAGTGCAGCCAACACGATCAGCGCCCCTTCGCCGCCGAACCAGTAGACGGCAAGACAAAGGGCCGGGAGAAAGGCGAAAGCTGGCGGGCCGGTCAGCACCGGAGCCAGCTTGCGCTGGATTTGTCCCACCGCTGTTGGCCAAGATCTCACCATTCAAACTCTCCCGTGGGTGATGGACATTGGGTTTGGTTGGGGGGAGTTAGGGGGAAAACGGTGACTGGTGTGTTAACGCAGGGTCAGAGACCGCGCGGAATCTGCCTAAAATTGATCACACATCCCGCTGAAGCGCGGCGAAATCGAACAGCGCGGGGTCCAGCAGATGCGAGGGGCGGGCGTTGGTCAGGGCCCGAAACATGATCTGGCGGCGACCGGGGCTGTTGGCCTCCCAGGTGTCCAGGATCTGCTTGACCTGCTGGCGTTGCAACCCGTCCTGCGACCCACACAGATCACATGGAATGATCGGATAGTTCAACGCCTTGGCGAACTTTTCGCAATCCACCTCGGCCACATGGGCGAGGGGGCGGTAGACGAAGAGATCGCCCTCTTCGTTCAGCAACTTCGGCGGCATGGTGGCCAGCCTGCCGCCGTGAAAGAGGTTCATGAAAAACGTCTCGAGAATGTCGTCGCGGTGATGGCCCAGCACGACCGCGGAACAGCCTTCCTCGCGGGCGATGCGGTAGAGGTTCCCGCGCCGAAGACGCGAGCAAAGCGCACAGAACGTGCGCCCTGCGGGGATCTTGTCCATGACGATGGAATAGGTGTCCTGATACTCGATCCGGTGCGGGACGCCCATTTTCGTCAGGAACTCGGGCAGGACCGTGGCGGGAAATCCGGGCTGGCCCTGATCGAGATTGCAGGCCAGAAGCTCCACCGGCAAAAGACCGCGCCATTGCAATTCGTGCAGCACCGCCAGAAGGGTATAGCTGTCCTTGCCGCCCGAGAGACACACCAGCCACTTCGCCCCCGGTTCGATCATGCCGTACTGCTCGATCGCCTCGCGCGTGTGGCGCACGATGCGTTTGCGGAGCTTCTTGAACTCCGTTGTCTGGGGGGCGCCGTGAAAGAGCGCGTGGATGTCATCGGGGTGATCGAGCATAGGCTCAGATAGAACATCCGCCGTCCGCGTTCAATCATCCGTTGGCGGGTGTTGCGCGGCACTTTATTTCGTTAACGGCGCGGGTGCGGCGGTGCTCTGTGGTGTCACACCCTGTACACCGCGCGTACACCGGGCGTGCATACGGCGGATGGGTTAACGAGGCGCGCGTTGCGCATTAACCATGCGCACGCAAGATCCGGCGGGTTGAACCGGGGTGTGATCGGTCTAGCTGTCCTCGCAGCGGCACCGGGGCCGCCGACAAAAAGGCAGGCTGGCGATATGCGACTTCTTGCGATGGTCTGGGTGTTGATGCTGGCACTGACCGCCTGCACGGGCAAACCCGCAATTGACGATCCGAAATTATCCGATCGGGTGCTGAAGATCGAGGAGTTCTTTGACGGGCGCGTGCTGGCGACAGGGCAGTTTCAGGACACGTTCGGCACGGTCCGGCGGCGGTTCGACGTGGAGATCAACGGCACCTGGGACGGCAGGATGCTGACGCTGGTCGAGGATTTCGACTATGCCGACGGGACGAAGGAACAGCGCATCTGGCGGATGACCAAGACGGGGCCGGATAGCTGGACCGGCACGGCGGATGGCGTGCTGGGGCAGGCAAAGGGGGAGGCATCGGGGGATGCGTTCAACTGGGTCTACCGGATTGATCTGCCGGTGCCGGACGGCACGCTGCGTGTCGATTTCAACGACTGGCTTTGGCTGGTCAGCGACACGCGGGTCTACAATCGGGCCTATATGAAGAAATACGGCGTCGATATCGGCGAGGTGCATATCACCTTTGACAAGGTGCGGTAGGGGCTGCTGCGACCAAGATGTTTGGTGCGCGATGCCTGCCTTGGACGCAGATTACCGAACTGTAGGCTGCACAAAACAAAATGCGCCAGAAACGCGCCCCTGCGACAGCCGCCATGTGGCCTTGTCATAGTGCGTCTCGCCAAGCGAATTCGCTTGCGCCGCTACCCCAATCAGACGATGTTTTCGGTAGTTGGCGGTCCGCCATGGGCATGTCAGCAATGTATTTACAGCTTATCGAGGCTTGCTGATGGAAAACCCCCTATCCTCAATCACTTGGAACGCGTCCCAAGCAGATTTGAACGTCACCTATTCCTTTTTTACAGAGGGAGTAACTGTTGAGAACGATGGAGAATCCTTCACCTCGACGAGCATTGATCCGTTTGTCATGGGTCAGATAGTGTCCGTGTTCGAGACAATATCACAGTATACAAGCCTGACCTTTACCGCCGCAACGGATGACACCGATTTCCGGATCATGCTGTCCACTGATTTCGAGGAGGAGACCGACGGTTTCATGAACCCTCCCGGAGAGACCAATGCCGGATTGGGTATTTTCAAGGCGGCCCCGAACTCCCTGTTCGAAACAGGTGCATACAACTACTCGGTTGTGATTCATGAGGTGTTGCACGGGTTAGGTCTCGCGCATCCGCATGATGATGGGGGCGGCTCGGACATCATGAACGGTGTGACGGAGGACTTCGATGACTACGGTGACTTTGATCTGAACCAAGGCGTCTACACGGTGATGACCTATAACGATGGTTTTCCCTTGGGCGTTCCAGCGCCAGACTCGAAAGAGTACGGCTTCCCGACCGGGCCAATGGCTTTGGACGTGGCTGCCTTGCAAGCGAAATATGGTGCAAATGCGACATGGGCGTCGTCAGACAACGCATATGAAATTGTCGGGACCAATGCGGTTGGCACAGGCTGGACAACGATTTGGGACACCGCTGGCAGTGACAGGATATTCTATGACGGCTCTTCAAATGCGACCATAGATTTGAGACCGGCGACGCTTGAGTATGAAGTCGGCGGCGGCGGCTTTGTATCTTCTGTTGAGGGGATCGCAGGCGGCTACACGATTGCCAACGGTGTCACGATAGAAAACGCAACAGGCGGGTCTGGCGATGACATGATCACGGGCAACGCCCTTGCCAACATGCTGATGGGCAACGATGGCGCTGACATGCTGTTCGGCGGTGCAGGTAACGACATGCTGGACGGTGGCAACAGCATGGACACCGCCATGTTCTCGGGCGGGCAAAATTCTTATACGCTGCAGTTCTCAAAGACGGGCACGACGATCACGGATCGGCGCGCATCCGAGGACGGCACCGATACCCTCGTTTCCATCGAGAACCTGCAATTCGCGGATGAATCCTTTGATATCGGCATTCGTTCCGGCGCTGTTGGTCTGACCCAGGACGAATACGAGCTGATTTCCGATCTTTACATCGCCTATTTCGACAGGGCACCTGCGGCCAAAGGTCTGCTTTACTGGGCGACTGAGCTGGAAAATGGCATGTCGATACCCGAGATCGCCAAAAGCTTCTTCGTCCAGCCGGAGACGCAATCGCAATACGCGTCACTGCTTAACGAGGATGGCAGCCTGATCAACACCCAGGCCTTTGTCACGGCGGTGTTTCAGAACGTCCTGGGCCGTGAACCGACGAGCCAGTACTGGGTCAACGAGTTGGACAACAACCCGGATATCACCCCGGCCATCTTCATTCTCGCCGTGCTGAACGGTGCGCGAGCGGTGACGGGCGGTGCACAGGATGTCGCCTATCTGGAAGCAAAGACAGATATCGGTGTCTATTTCTCGGCGATCAAAGGCTTGTCAGATCACGATGATGCCGTTGCGGTGATGAACATATTCGACGGTTCCGAATCAAGCGTCACTGCTGCTGTCAGCGAAATCGACAGGCTGCATACCGAAGCGCTTGATCCGACAGACGGCGGGTTCCTGATCGAACTTGTCGGTGTCGTCGACAACCCATTCGATATGACAATGGCTGCCTGATAGCCTGACAAGACATGCCCCGCCCGAGCGGGCGGGGCAAAACGATCAGGCAATTTCGGGTTCGAAGACGATTTGCTGCCCAAAGTTCAGGTAGAGGACAGACGTTTCCAACGACGGCAATAGCTGTCGAATAACATGCGTTTGGGCGTCTTTTGGATGTGCCGCTGGTGGCTTGGTGCACGACAACAGCCCTTGGACAGAGGCATGGCAGATGATGCTGTAGCCCGCACACCCGCCTTTCCTACTCCGGCACGTTGTCGATGCCGCTGCCGCCCCAAGGGTGACATCGGCCGATGCGCCGTGCGGCGAGCCAGCCGCCCTTGACGGCGCCGTGCTTTTCCAATGCTTCCAAGGCATAGGCGCTGCAGGTGGGCTGGTAGCGGCAGTTGAAACCGACCCAGGGGCTGAAGATCAGCCGGTAGGCGCGGACGGGCAGGGACAGGAGGCGGGCGAGAAGGCTCACCGTTTCGTGCCGTGCAGAACGGCGAGGGCGGCGGCGAAATCGGATTGGAGCTGGGTGAAGGGCAGGTCCGCGGTGGCATTCTTGCGGCCCACCAGAACGTAATCGTGACCGGGCAGGCCCAGATGCGGCAGGGCCAGGCGGGCGATCTCGCGCAGGCGGCGTTTGGCGCGGTTGCGGGCGACGGCGTTGCCGACCTTCTTGGAACAGGTGAAGCCGGTGCGGATGATCTCGGGCGCGACGGGTTCGTCGGCGCGGCGTTTGCGCATTTGCAACACGAAACCGGGTTTGGCCACATGGGGCGCACGGGTGGCGCGTTGGAAATCGGCGCGTTGGGTCAGCATCTGCAAACGTGACAAAACCGCCGGAGGGGTGCCCCCGTGAGCGGCATTGCTGCCATCCACGGGATCCTCCGGCGGTTTCAATGTCTGCGACATCCGGCGCGGATTACGCGCTCAGCTTTGCCCGGCCCTGGGCGCGGCGCGCGTTGATGATCTTGCGACCGGCTTTGGTGGCCATGCGCGCCCGGAAACCGTGGCGGCGCTTGCGAACGAGGTTCGAAGGTTGAAAGGTGCGTTTCATCGCGTCCTGCTCCATCTAGATACGTGGCTGTCCTGCGGAATCGGGCAGGTCAGCTATAATTCAAGCCCGTCGTCTACTGGGGCCGGGGCGGCAAGTCAAACCCTGTGGGGCGGAAAAGGCGGGGTTTTGCAACATTTTCGTGGACCAGCCCGGCGGGATTGTTTCAATCGAGGCGCGCTGCCGCCCAAAACAGCCGGTTTGAGGCCACTGGTGTCAAGCGCCCGTGATCGCCCTATCATCCTTATCCGTGGCAGGTCATCTAGAGGACAGTCAAGGACGATGGGTCACGTGTGAAAGGATGCCGATATGGCGCAGACGGGTGAGACGGAAAAGGCGGACGGGGGCATACGGCGCTATCTGCCGTTGATCGCCATTGCGGCGGTGGCGGTGATCGGCTTCTTCACGCTGCGCGACACCCTCAGCTTCGATGCGCTGCGCGAGAACCGCGAGGCGCTGATTGCGTTCCGCGACGCCAATTATGTGCTGACGGCGCTGGGGTTCATGCTGGCCTACATGCTGATCGTCGCGTTTTCGTTGCCGGGGGCGGCGATTGCGACGCTGACGGGGGGATTCCTGTTTGATCTGTTTCCGGGCGTGTTGTTCAACGTCACCGGGGCGACGCTGGGGGCGGTGGTGATATTCCTTGCCGCCCGGTGGGGTCTGGGCGAGACATTGAAGGCGCGGATGGAGGCGTCGGAGGGGATGGTCGCCCGGATCAAGAAGGGGCTGGACGAGAACCAGTGGTCGATGCTGTTCTTCATCCGGCTGGTGCCTGCGGTGCCGTTTTTCGTCGCGAACCTGATCCCCGCGTTTCTGGGCGTGCCCCTGTACCGATATGTGGTGTCGACCTTTCTGGGCATCCTGCCGGGTGCCTTGGTCTTTACCTCCGTCGGATCGGGGCTGGGGGCGGTCTTTGCCCGGGGCGAGAGCCCTGATCTGGGCCTCATATTCGAGCCGCATATCCTGTTGCCGATCCTGGGGCTGTGCGCGCTGTCGCTGCTGCCTGTGCTGATCAAGGCGTTGACGGGCAAGAAGGAATTGATGAAATGAAGCGGATCAAGACGGATGTTCTGATCATCGGCGCGGGCTCCGGCGGGCTGTCGGTGGCGGCGGGGGCTTCGCAGATGGGCGCGGATGTGGTGCTGCTGGAAGGGCACAAGATGGGCGGCGATTGCCTGAACTATGGCTGTGTGCCGTCCAAGGCGCTGATCGCGACGGGCAAGGCGGCTTACGGCCAACGCCATTCGGCCCGCTACGGGGTCGCGGATGCGCCGGGCGACGTGGATTATGCCGCCGCCAAGGATCATGTGGCCGATGTGATCGCTCAGATCGCGCCGGTCGACAGCGAGGAGCGGTTCGAGGGTTTCGGCGTGAACGTGATCCGCGAATACGGGCGCTTTATCTCGAAAGACGAGGTGCAGGCGGGGGATACGGTGATCAAGGCACGCCGGATCGTGATTGCAACCGGATCGTCGCCATTGGTGCCGCCGATCCCCGGACTGGACAAAGTACCGTTCGAAACCAACGAAACCCTGTTCGATCTGCGCGAAAAGCCCGACCATCTGCTGATCGTGGGGGGTGGCCCTATCGGAATGGAAATGGCGCAGGCGCATGTGCGGATGGGCTGCAAGGTCACGGTGATCGAGGGCGACAAGGCGCTGGGCAAGGACGACCCGGAACTGGCCGCCGTGGTGCTGGACAGCCTGCGCGACGAGGGTGTCGTGATCGAGGAGGACGCGATGGCCGCAGAGGTGCGCGGCACGGCGGGTGCGATCGAGGTCGAGGCCAAGGATGGCCGGGTGTTCAAGGGTTCGCACCTGCTGATCGCTGTGGGGCGCAAGGCCAATACCGACAGGCTGGACCTTGAGACTGCCGGGGTGAAACCGTCAAAGACCGGGATCAAGACCGATGACAGCCTGCGCACCACCAACAGGAAAGTCTATGCCATCGGGGATGTGGCGGGCGGGATGCAGTTTACCCATGTGGCAGGCTATCATGCCGGTGTGATCATCCGGTCCCTGCTGTTCGCCATCCCGTCCAAGGCCAAGACGGCGCATATCCCCTGGGCAACCTACACGGACCCCGAACTGGCGCAGGTCGGGCTGACCGAAGCAGAGGCCAGACGCAAGCACGGGTCCGCGCTGGAGGTCGTGCGGTTTCACTATGATCACAACGACCGCGCGGTTGCGGAACGCAAGACCAAGGGCTTCATCAAGGTGATGGTCGCACGCGGCAAGCCCGTCGGCGCTTCCATCGTCGGCTATCAGGCCGGAGAGCTGATCAACCTCTGGGCGCTCGCACTGGCCAACCGCCTGAAAATGAGCCAGATTGCCGCCATGGTTGCCCCCTATCCCACAATCGGCGAGATCAACAAACGCGCGGCGGGTGCGTATTTCAGCCCGCGCCTGTTCGAAAGTGATCTGGTCAAGCGGGTGGTCGGCCTTGTCCAGCGGTTCATCCCGTGACGGGAGGGGCATGCGCCACTGGCGGCATCCCCCCCGCCGTCCCGCGAAAGTAACGCGGTCATGTTCAACTCCCTGTCCGGGCGGCTGATGATCCTGACGACGGTCTTCGTGATGATCGCCGAAGTCATGATTTTCGTGCCGTCGATCGCCCGGTTCCGTGAGGATTACATGCTGAACCGGCTGGAACGCGCGCAGATTGCATCCCTGGCCTTGCTGGCCGATGACATGCTGGATCCGGCACTCGAGGAAGAACTGCTGAAGAACGCGGAGGTGTTCAACGTGGTCCTGCGGCGCGATGAGGTGCGCCAGCTGATGCTGTCCTCTGAAATGCCGCGGGCGATTTCGGCCACCTTCGATCTGCGCGATGCCACGGCGATGACGCTGATCGGTGATGCGCTGGCGCGCATGGTGAACCCGAACAACGAAGTGATCCGTGTGATCGGCGCCCCGGTGCGCGAGGCCGGATTGCTGATCGAGATCACGATGGAGACCGGCCCCTTGCGCGCCGCGATGATCGACTATGGTTTGCGGATCCTTGTGTTGTCGGCGGTCATTTCGGTGGTCACCGCGACGCTTCTGTTTCTGGCCATGCGCGCCCTGCTGCTGAAACCGATCAAGCGGGTCGTCGGCCACATGCAGCGCTATGCCCAGGCCCCCGAAGACGCCCGGCGGATCATCAAGCCGTCGGCGGGGGTGACGGAATTGCGCGAGGCCGAAGTTGCGCTGCAAACCCTGCAGACCGACCTGACCCAGGCCCTGAAGCAAAAGGAGCGTCTGGCGCAGCTTGGATCGGCGGTCAGCAAGATCAGCCATGATCTGCGCAACATCATGACATCGGCGCAATTGTTCACCGACCGGATCGAGATGTCGGAAGACCCGATCGTCAAACGAATGGCCCCGAAACTTGTCGGCTCCATCACCCGCGCGGTGCATCTGTGCGAAAGCACGCTGGCTTTCGGGAAGGCGGAAGAGCCGGGCCCGACGCTGACCATCGTGCGGCTGGCCGATCTGGTCGAGGATGCGGTCGAGGGTGAACGGCTGGCAAGCGGTGATCGCGAGATCCGATATGTGACGGAGGTGCCTGACGGCATGACGGTGCGTGCGGATCCCGAACAGCTTTACCGCGTGCTTTCGAATCTGGTGCGCAACGCGCGTCAGGCACTGATGGCGACGGACCGGGGCGGCGACATCCGGCTGACGGCGCGGGAGGACGCGCGGGCCTGGGTGATCGAGATTTCGGACAGCGGGCCGGGGTTGCCCGCCAAGGCAAAGGAGCATCTCTTCACGCCATTTCAGGGCGGCGCGCGCAAGGGGGGCTCCGGCCTGGGGCTGGCGATTGCCGCTGAGCTGGTAAAGGGCCACGGCGGTTGTCTTGAACTGCTCAGGACAGACAGCACCGGCACGACGTTCTGCATCACCCTGCCGAAAGGCGACGGCACGCTCTGACCCTTGCGCGGCAATCGTCGTTTTCCACAAAACTGGGGCTTGCAAACCTGCGGAGGCCCCACTAAACCGCCCCACAGTGGACCGATAGCTCAGCTGGATAGAGTACTTGACTACGAATCAAGGGGTCGGGGGTTCGAATCCTCCTCGGTCCGCCACTTTCACATTTTGAACGATTTGATCTGGTCGCCTTGGGCGGCCTTTTCTGTTTGTATGCTTAGATTTGGTGGGCGTTGCCGATTGGCTTGAGTTTCTTTCGATGGTGCCTGTGCTCATTCCTTGAATGGTATGGAACGCTGTACTTTCGCAATGGACCTATGTCGCAAAGTTACTAAGAAGCAGGTCGAGAATCTTGGCGCTGGGCGGCATGGGGATGGCAACGGTCTCTATCTGGTGGTGGACCCGTCCGGTGCGCGGCGTTGGATTGTGCGTGTCGTTGTCAAAGGCCAGAGGAACAAGAAGGGCGCACCGCTGCGCACTGACTTCGGCTTGGGCGGGGCTCTTAAATTTTTGTTTAAAATTAATTGCTTAATCGGGTGCTGTGAGCTTGAGCCCACATTTGTACCCCCATTGCGAACTGCATTTGAGCGCACGTATTTGGACAAAGGTGGACGCTTTGGACGTCGGGAAGGTAAGTTCCCACGGATCCTTGCTGATCATAAAGTAGCAGCAAAGGATGGAAAATTGGCTTTGGAAAGCTCTGCAGCCCAGCGGTAGTGATTCTCGCCGCATTGTGGGGCACGTCAGCTTTGCGGACAAACCATGACTAGCTCGTTATGAAGTTGAGCAAAGTAGTCCGATGGCCGCAGTGAGTCCAAACCGTCACTACCGAAATGCGCGACTCGACACCTGAATCGAGTTCTTGGACGGGTCTTTGGCATTGGCAAACTCATACCCATCAGCTTTATGAATCTTACCAAAATCGAGTCCGTCTGCCTTGGCCGCTTTGCAAAAGGCCGATACGTCCTCAACGTCGAACACGAGCTTCACCAAAACCTGCCCTTCTTTCTGCTTCGCCGCTGCGGGGTGCAAAAGCAATGCTATGCCTGAATTCTGCGCCCTTAGTTCGACGATGCGGTCGCCGTCAATCCGTAAGACTGAGAAGTTGAAGTGCCTGACGTAAAAGTCTGCCATCTTATCGATATTGCGCGTGTAGATGACCAGTCGCCCGAGTGATGCTGCCATTTTTGAGCCTTCGCGAACTTCTTATCGGGGGATCTTAACACGGCATCGTGCGATACGGCAGGTTCGTACCGCGCAGCTGACCAAGGGTGTCCAACATGACGCGAGTATCCTGATCGGAGCCGCCAGATGGCCGCTCTGAGCCCAATGAGTCAGAAATTGTCAAACCAGAATTGAGCAATTAGGCTTCGATTACGTCCAGACACCGAACAGCAAAGGTTCTCCCATGAAGCTTCCCTCAGGTCGGATTTCACTGATTTCAGAAGAATTTGATGACATTCTAGAGGCGGTGGGGCACTTCCATGACGGGAACCTAGGATGCGCAAGTTTCACTCCCGAAGGGCCAATGGCGTTTATTGACCTGATCTGGTTCGGCCACGAGTTGAGCTACAATCCAAGGCCGATTGTTGGCGGTGTTTTTTGGTTCGACCTAAATGACTTAGCAGAAGTTCATAGTTTTAGCTCCTACCACGACAGAGGCATTGATGACATAAGCCTGAACAAAGCAACCAGTTCGATAAAAATTCAATTTCTAGACGAACCGTATGACAAAATCGAATTTAAGTTTGGCCCTGAGGCAACTTTTCAGTTCGTTGCATCAAATTCATTGGACGACGTAGCTTTGGAGCGACGCTAAAGCCCCGTATTTCCATGTGAACTGAACGTCGCTATGTCTGCAGAGCTGCCCTTTGAGTCACCACCAATCTTGCCCCCGATACAACCCTAAGGACGTTCACATAACACCCGTTAGCGGTTGTTCGCGCTTTGTTACGGGGCAGGGGATCAGCGCAGGGTTGTGAAAGCCAATGGCAGCTCCGAGCCCAATCTGTGAATTTGATTTTCTTGCTGCGTGCGCGCGCAGCGCGACAAATGCCGCGCAAGCGAAAGCCGCCATGCCGTCGCGCAGCGAGAGAAACGGTCATTGGTGCAGCCCGCAGCAGGGATCAAGCGGCGAACCTACGGGTCGGGGGACAAAAGGGTGATTTCGCCGCCAGTAGCCCCAACAGCGGCTTTCATTTGGTCGCGAAGATAGTCTGCTCCGCACCAAACCTTTCAACCCGTTCGACCTCAAACATTCCTTGTTCCCTCAAGAAGCGAAAGGAAACTGAATTCGCTCTTTGTGTTTCTGCGATGATCCGCCCCAAACCGGACGCTCAGTGGGTTCTCATTCAACGGCGGCGTTTATGAATTCTGAAACGAGCTTCAACCGCGTGCGATCTTTGGTGGCGATGAGCGACGTATTTCGGGTGTCGGGCATTTCTTCGATATCAATTTCGCAGAGATCATCTTTGATGAGGCTGCTGTTTTGTAAGAACAACGCCACACCAATTCCCTGCAACACCGCTTCGCACATCAAGGGGAAGGTCGTCATTGTGGCCACGCGGGTAAGCGATATGGTGTAGCGGTCACAGGCTTGGTTAAGCAAACGGCGCGTAAGTGATCCTTTTTCCGGAACAATGACTGTCTCTCGTTCGAGCTCAGACAGTGAAATCTTGGCCCGCTTTGCGAATGGGTGATCGCGGCGGCAATAGATCACATAACGCGCGCTTTCTATGTGGATCCTTTCCCAATGCTCATGCTCGGGCGCATCCGTAATCAAGCCGACATCCACAAGGCGGTTGCTGATCATTGATTTGGCCGTTGTCCAATCGTACAGCCCAAAATCGACGCGGATATCGGGAAACCGACGTTGAAACCGTGCGATGATCTTAAGCGCGGGTTGCGGCGCATTTCCTATGATTTTGAGGCGGCCCTCTTTCATGGCATTGAACCCTTCGAGCCGCTCGCTGACTTCAGCGCTCAGGGCGACCATTCGGTCTGCCAGATCGTAAAAATCCTGTCCGGTTGGGGTCAGTTCGACCCCGTCGCGGCCGCGCAGCAAAAGAAGCGTTCCAACGCCTTTTTCAAGGTTCGCAATATGTTGCGTGATCGTGGATTGGGTGACACCCAGCCGTGTTGCGGCGGCAGAGAAGCTTCCCTCACGGACAACATAGGCAAAAGCTTCGAATTGATGGTGGTTGAGGCGCATAATTGTTCCTTTTGCCCCCCACATAGAACCCATCGGTTTCACTAATATGACGACACAAAACTGTTGTGCTCACCGCTTATTACTTGGCGGTACCAAGGGGGAATCACATGTCAGATCTGCAGATCGCATCTGTCACCAAGGACTTCGGTGAGACGTCCGTTTTGAAAGGTGTGACCCTGGATGTGAAGGATGGTGAGTTCATTTCACTGGTGGGGCCATCTGGCTGCGGAAAATCGACACTGTTGCGGATCATCGCCGGGTTGGAAGCGCCAACAAGCGGCACCGTCTCAATCGGCGGCACGGATGTGACACAGCTCCGAGCTGCGGATCGCAATCTGTCAATGGTGTTTCAGTCTTACGCGCTTTACCCGCATTTGACTGTGGCGGAGAATATCGCCGTGCCTTTGCAGATGCGCCAAATGACAGCGCTGCAACGGTTGCCGGTGCTGGGCGGAGCGATGCCCGGAACGCGGACGCAAAAAGACGATATTGCCCAAGCAGTCCGAAATGCCGCCGAGATGCTGGAAATTGGCGCCCTTCTGGATCGCAAGCCGGGGCAATTGTCGGGTGGGCAGCGCCAGCGTGTTGCCTTGGGCCGCGCCTTGGTGCGCGACCCGGTGGCGTTTTTGCTGGATGAGCCGTTGTCGAACCTTGATGCCAAGCTGCGCGTTCAGACCCGCGCCGAGATTGCTGAACTGCACCGCGGCCTGAAGGCGACGTTTATCTACGTTACCCATGATCAGGTCGAAGCCATGACCATGTCCGACCGCATTGCCGTGATGATGGGTGGTGAAATTCTGCAATGCGCAGCCCCCGATGTGATCTATGAAGACCCTGACGACATTCGCGTGGCCGAATTCATCGGCTCGCCCAAGATCAATATCTTGCCAGTAGAGCGTAACGGCGCAGAACTGACGGTTTTTGATCAGGTCTTGAGCACTCAATTCTCCGGCGACAGCCCAAAAGTCATGCAATTGGGCCTGCGCCCCGAAGCCTTGAGATTAACCCAATCCGCGCCACGTCTAACTGGACGGGTTGTGCATTTCGAAAACCTAGGGTCTGAGGTCTTTGCCCAAGTTGCCCTCGACAGCGATGGGTCGCGGGTGACCCTGCGGGCCATGCCGGGGCAACGGCAGAGCTTGGGGCTGGGTGCGCGGGTCGGCCTGACCTTTGATCTAAGCGCAGCCTTGATACTTGATGCCGAAGGCGCGCGATTGCGCCAAGTCGAAGCTGCGGCCAACCGCGCATCTGAGGTGGCCTGACATGGCCGTCGTGGAGCCGAGCGTCGCACGCATCGCCAAACCCAAACCTGACAACCGGCAAGCGCGCGCGGGCTGGGGGTTGGTCACGCCCGCCTTGACGCTGATGGCCTTGATCCTGCTGGTGCCGATCATCGTGGCGGGCGTTTTGTCTTTCAGCAATTATTCATTGGGCAATCCCGGCTTCGATTGGGTCGGAGTGCAGAACTACGAGCGCCTGTTCACCCGCTCCACTTACGAAAAGATGTTTATCGCGACTTTTACCTATGTGGTCACTGTCGTGCCAATTTCCGTAGGTCTTGGCCTTGGGGCGGCCTTGCTAGTCCATTCGTTGGGCCGGATCGGGGACATCTATAAGACGATCTATTTCCTGCCGGTGATGGCCACGCTTCTGGCCATGGCCATCGCTTGGGAATTCATGCTGCACCCAACCATTGGCATGGTGAACCGCACGCTGGAATTGGCCTGCGGGACCTGGTTCGAGGCGTTGCCCTTCTTTGCGGGTGGCTGCGCCGACGGGTTCCCACTGTGGCTCGGGGATCGCGACTACGCGATCTGGGTGGTTTGTTTCATCGGCATCTGGCAGGGGTTTGGCTTCAACATGGTGCTGTTTCTGGCCGGTCTGACGTCGGTGCACCGCGAACTCTACCACGCGGCTGAAATGGATGGGGCCCGCTCCGGCTGGGAGCGGTTCCGACTGGTCACATGGCCCGCCCTCGGGCCAACCACGGTCTTTGTCGTGACCATTTCCTGCATCCGCGCCTTTCAGGTCTTTGACACCATCGAAGCCTTCTGGCCACAAGGCGGTGGCCCGAACAAATCCGCCTATGTGATGATGTTCGCGATCTTTGAAAAGGGCATTCAGCAAAACCTAATTGGGATCGGCTCGGCCATCACCATGCTGTTCCTAGTCTTTGTCATGTTCCTGACCCTGATCCAGCGCTGGCTGGTCGAGCGCAAGGTGCATTATTGATGACGCGGGATTGGTGGAAACATATGGTGCTGATCCTTGGCACGATTATCGTGCTGGCCCCGTTTTACATGATGGTCAGTTACTCGTTCAAAAGCCCGGGCGAAATTGACCGCGGCGAGGGCGGCTTTTTCGGGCGTCAGGAGCTAATGATCGACCCGCGATGTGTTGCGCTGCGCCAGCCCGGTCGCGCCGATATCGAAGCGGCCCGCGCGCGGTTTGCGGGCCAGGACGACGCCGGCGTGCAGGCGGCCTTGCTGGCCGAGACGGAGGCAGATTGTTCCATGCGCCCCGTGGTGTTCAACTATTCCAAAGCCTTCACCGAGGCGCCACTTGTCCGCTATCTGCTCAATGGCGTCATCGTCACCGTCTCGATCTTCCTGATCCAGATCGTTGTCGCACTGCCCGCTGCCTATGCCCTCGCAAAGCTGAAATTTTGGGGCCGCGAGGCGGTCTTTGGGCTGGTCCTGTTCTGCCTCTTGATACCCGTCCACGCCATTGCATTGCCGCTTTATATCGGGTTGGCAAAGCTTGGGCTGACCAACACATACGCCGCTCTTGTGGTGCCGTGGACAATCTCAGTCTTTGGAATCTTCTTAATGCGCCAGTTCTTTATGACCGTGCCAGATGATCTGATCGACGCGGCGCGGATGGATGGGATGACTGAGCTGGCCATTGTCTGGCGGGTTATGTTGCCCACCGCAATCCCCGCGCTTCTGGCCTTCGCGATCTTTTCTGTCGTAGCCCATTGGAACGACTATTTCTGGCCGCGCATCGTGGTCACTGGCAACCGCGACCTGTTCACGCCCCCTTTGGGTCTGCGCGAGTTCAAGGGCGATGGGGACGGATCGTTCTTTGGCCCCATGATGGCCACGGCCACTGTGATTGTCACACCGCTCATCGTCGCTTTCCTGCTGGCACAGCGCCGCTTTATCGAAGGGATCACGCTGTCTGGAATGAAATAGGGTGGGATTGCTCCCACCCTACTCACAGCCCGTACGGGCTCATCACGGGGGTCTGCCAATCGCCAAACCGTCAGCCCCAACAACTGGAGTAGATGTAATGAAATACACTGTAACTGCAATGGCGCTGGCTCTGTCTGCCACCGCCGTGTTCGCCGAAGAAAAAGTGACAATCGAGTTCGCCTATCCCTACAGCCACCTCTTTGATGTGACTTACGAGGCGATGATGCCCGGTTTCAAAGAAGCGCACCCAAATATCGAAGTGAAATTCCGCGCCACCTATGAATCCTACGAAGATGCCACCAACACCGTTCTGCGTGAAGCTGTTGCAGGCAATCTGCCCGACGTTTCCATGCAGGGTCTGAACCGTCAGGCCCCGCTGATTGACAAAGGCATCGCGCAATCGCTTGAGCCCTTCATCGCGCAAGAAGCGGATTTCGAAAAGGAAGGCTACCATCAGGCGATGCTGTCCCTGTCTACCTTCGGCGACGAAGTTTATGGTCTGCCATTCTCGATCTCGCTGCCGGTTGGCTATTACAACATGGACATCCTGCGCGCAGGCGGCATCGAAGAGCTGCCCACAACATGGGACGAGGTCATCGCGGCCTGCAAGACCATGAAATCCAACGGCATCGACAACCCGATCTTCTGGGGTTGGAACATCACCGGCAACTGGTTCGTACAAGCCCTGCTCTGGAGCCAGGACAGCGCCATCGTCCAAGACGGCCGCGTGACCATGGACAGCCCCGAGGCGCTGGTCGCCCTCGAGCAGATGCAGGAGATTTTTACCGAGTGTGAAATGCAGAACCTCGAGTGGAAAGCCGCACTGTCGTCCTTTTCCGCAGGTGATATCGGAATGATGTTCTGGTCCACCTCTGCTTTGGGCGCAGTCGAGCGCAGCCAAGGTGACTTCGAACTGGTGACCGGTCCGTTCCCGGGTCTCGGAGAAACGCCAAAAGGCCTGCCCGCTGGCGGCAACGCGGCGATGCTGACATCCACTTCGGATGATCCAAAGGTGCGCGAAGCGGCCTGGACGTGGCTGAAATACATCACCTCCGGTGACGGTGCGGCCGAAGTGGCCAAGACGACCGGCTACATGCCCCCAAACAAGGCAGCAAACGAGATCATCCTCGCCGACTTCTACGAGCAGAACCCAAACAAGCAGACTGCCGTGGACCAACTGCCGCTGCTGCGCGACTGGCTGGCCTATCCGGGCGACAATGGCCTCGCAATCACGCAAGTGATCTATGATGGGATCGAGCGCATCGTGACCGGCGACGCCACCGACATGAAAGAGCTGCAAGAAGAGCTGGTCGAAGAAATCTCCGATCTTCTGCCGAACGGCTAAACCACACTCCGGTCGCCCTTTCGGGGGCGGCCGGACCCTATCCAAGAAAGGCCGAGCCCATGAAACTCGTCCATATCTCCGACATTCACTTGACGGTTCCCGGCGAACGCATGGGCGGCTTGAACCCCCACCGGCGTTTTGCCCAAGCGCTCGATGATGTGCGCGCCAAGCACAGCGATACCGCGCGGATCATCATAACGGGCGATTTGACCCATTGGGGCGAACCTGCGGCCTATGCGACCCTTGTCGATGCGCTCACCGATCTGCCTTGCCCTTTGCGTCTGCTGATTGGCAACCACGATGACCGTGCTGCATTTCTCGCGGCCTTTCCGGACCACCCCACCGACGCGTCCGGGTTCATCAACCACGCTGAAACAGTCGACGGCACCCGCCTGATCTACCTCGACACAACCGCGCCACGCACCCATGCTGGCCATTTCTGCGAAAAACGGCGCGATTGGCTGGAAGGCGAGTTGAAAAACTGCGCCCGCGCCCGCCTGTTCATGCATCACAATCCCATGTCGCTGGGCTTGCCTGCCGAAGACAAGATCGCCCTCGTCCCCACAGACAGCGCAGCGCTGGCCGCGCTTTTGGCACAGTACCGCGACCGCATCGACTACATCCATTTTGGCCACGTTCATGCAACCGTGCATGGGACGTGGTGCGGTATTCCCTTT
>CAWCXM010000007.1:0-49817 GCA_963799505.1 uncultured Alphaproteobacteria bacterium | reverse complement strand
GTAGACGTCATCGTACCAAAATCCCACTACCAGGCTCAGGCTCCCGTCAATATGTCTTGCGATACGGTGCGACCGAGTTCCTCGCAGTTTGCAAGTCCCTGCGAGAAGGGGTGCCGGCGCAGGATCTGTGGCATGGCAAGACAATATGCCCTGCCCTTGACGGTCTGCTTCAGGTCCAGCCGGAAAGGCGAAGCGAGATCGCTGTCAGGCCGAGCCAGTTCATCCGTCAATCCCGGAAAAGGCAGATCCGACAGCGGTGCGCTGGACTGGCCTCGCGCGTCGATCAGTGCATCGAAATGGATCTCGCCGTCGATCGTGCTGACGACGACGCCCCCCTCTGCGCCGGTCTGGAAATCGCCATCCTCTCCGGTCGGAATGATGTCGAGCACACCGGCATCGAAAAGTGCCAGGACCCGCCTGACGGAAACATGCGGAACCGCGGCGTAGCAATCGCCGAACACCGGCATCAGCTTGTCGGTGAAATCCTGCCAGTCGTCGTCGTCCAGCAACTCGAGGACAGGCGCGAAGTTCTCATGGCCGCGCAAGAGCGCATAGCGATACTCCTGCGTCCGTTTCTCCCTGACCGACTGGACAGCATCCTCGAGTGTCGTCCGCAATGCCCGCAGCCCGCCCAGCTTTTCCCGTTCGGCAAAATAGGCGTCTGAAAAACCGTCGATCGTTCTGGCCTCCGGGCCCAATCTGGTCAGGTATTGCGGATCGGCGGCGTCCAGTTCGGCCAGCAACAGACGGAACACCCGGTCCAGAAGGCCGTCTGATCCCTTCGCGATTTCAGCGCTGACGGCTTCGGGGGTCAGATGCGACAGCGGCGTGTAGGGATAAGGATAAAAGAAGTCCGGTTCGGGCATGATGCCCATGTGAGATACCATGGTGATCGAAATCGCTTCGTGCCCCGCCGTGGGGAACCATGCCACATTCTCCCCGTCTTCGGAAAACCTGCCGTGCGCGTGTGCCAAGGCGACGATGACGTCGATGGCCGACAACGACGACCCCAGTATGCCGATCTTTCCCGCGGGCAAAGCGGTGATATTTGTATAGGGCCAAGGGGACGTGAGTTGTGCACTTCCTATCCTGGGCGCAGCCGACCAGACGTGGCCCGTTGCCAGCACCACGTCGCGAGACAGGAAGTCAGCCTGGCCGTCCGGCGTCGCGACCTTCAGTCTGAACCCCTCTGCCAAGGGCAGGACATCCCTGACTTCATGGCGCGGAAGCGCCCGAATGCTGTGGCCCGCTGCCCTCCCTGCCTCGCACAGGCGCGCAAATTCCGACGTCATGTATGCGCCCAGCAGAACGCGGGGATAAAAGTCGCGGGCGTCGATGTCGGAAGGTTCAAGATCCCATTGCCCGAGGAAAGCGGCATCCTGATCCCGGAGCCAAGTCGCAAGCCGCCGGGTGATGGCCGGGATCTCCTTGCTGAACGCATTGCAGTACATGTAATCGGCGTTCATGTCACTGCGGTACGGCATCCCGCAGCCCATCATCGCTTCGGATTCAAGGATTGTAATGTTCAACGCGGTGTCGCTCTTGATCAGCGCCTTGAGCGTATAGGTCGCCATGGGGCCGGACCCAATGATGGCGATTGTCGGGGGTTGGGTCACGATGGCTTGCTCCGGGATTCTGCTATCAACCACGATCAGGTGATGTCAGTTCCCGCTCCATGCGCATATTTCCGGTTCTGCAAATCCGGCACGCGGTGCCCGACGCGCGCCGAAGGTCGTCAGACCTGCCCGTGCTATGCCGCTTCAGGCACAGCAGCGCCCGTCATATATGCCACGGCGTCGGACATCGAATGCTCCTCTGGGGTCGATCAGACACAGCCGCTTGCCAAGACGGTGAACGTGGATGCGGTCCGCGACCTCGAAGACATGCGGCATGTTGTGGCTGATCAGGATGATCGGAATACCGCGGCTTTTGACTTCGAGAATAAGCTCAAGAACCTTGCGGCTTTCCTTTACCCCGAGGGCGGCTGTCGGTTCATCCAGAATGATCACCTTGGAGCCGAAGGCCGCTGCGCGGGCCACGGCGACGCCCTGACGCTGGCCACCTGACAGGGTTTCCACCGCCTGATTGATGTTCTGGATCGTCATGAGGCCAAGCTCTGACAGCTTTTCGCGGGCGATTTCCTCCATCCGCTTCCGGTCCAGCTGCCGCAGGACCGTACCCCGGAACCCGGGTTTGCGCAGTTCGCGCCCCATGAACATGTTGTCCGCGATGGACAACGCGGGCGACATGGCCAGCGTCTGGTACACCGTTTCGATACCGGCATGGCGGGCATCAATCGGAGAACGGAAGTGGATGTCCTTGCCCTCGAGCGTGACTGTACCGGCATCGGGGATGACGGCACCGGAGATCGCCTTGATCAAAGAGCTTTTGCCCGCGCCGTTGTCGCCGATGATCGCAAGGATTTCGCCCGGCATCAGATCGAAGTCGCAATGATCGAGGGCTGTCACCTTGCCGTAGCGTTTGACCAGACCGCGGGCTTTCAACATGGGTTCCATTACGCTGCTACCTTTCTGATCCACTGGTCCACGGCCACGGCGGCAATGATCAGCACGCCGATCAGCAGATAGGTCCATTGTGCATCCGCCCCCGCCAGCCGCAGGCCAAGCGTAAAGACCCCGACAATCAGGGCTCCGAAGAAGGCGCCCAGGATCGAGCCCCTGCCGCCAAAGAGCGAGATGCCCCCGATGACGACCGCAGTGATGCTTTCGATGTTGAGCAATTGCCCGGAGGTCGGAGAGACGGAACCGATCCGGCCGATCAGGGCCCAGCCCGCGAAGGCGCAGATCAGGCCCGCAATGGCGTAAACCGAGATGATGGTCATTTTCACATTGACGCCGGAGAGTTCAGCCGCGTCCGGATCATCGCCGACGGCATAGACATGCCGTCCCCAGGCGGTGTGCTTGAGCACATAGGCAAGCAAGACGACAAGAACCAGAAGGAAGACCACACCGAGCGTGAAGATCGCACCACCGACGCTGAATTTCGTGCCCAGAAGCTGAAGCAGAGGCGCTTGCGCCGCGATTTCCTGACTGCGGATCGTTTCATTCGCGGAATAGAGGAAGTTCGCTGCCAGAACGATTTGCCACATGCCGAGGGTGACGATGAAGGGGGGCAGCTTCATCACGGCGACAAGCCAGCCGTTGACCGTCCCGATCAGCGTGCCGAATATCAGGCCGCAGGCGACGGCGACTTCTGCGGGCAGCCCGTAGCGGAAGGTGAACTGCCCCATGACCACGGAAGAGATGACGGCGATTGCCCCGACACTCAGGTCGATGCCTGCTGTCAGGATGACAAGACTTTGTGCCGCCGCGACGATCCCGACGATCTGGACCTGCTGCAGGATCAGGGTCAGCGCGAAGGGGGAGAAGAATTTCGATCCCAGCAACACCCCGAAAACAAGGATGGACGCCAGAAGCACGATCAGAGGCACAAGGGCTGGCGTCACATGCAAGGCGTGATGCAGCTTTTTGATAAATCCGTCGGATGTATCATCGAAACGCGCGACGTCGGTCGTGCCTTTCGTGGCTACGGCCTCGTAGTTATCTCCAGTGGACATTGGCCCCTCCCGTTTATTCGACTGTGATACGGAGCCTCGCGTGCGAGGATACCGCCGGGCAAGCCACGCTCACCCGGCAGATGTTTTCAGATCGACGTATCGAGGATCAACCCCAGCAGAGTTCCTTGCCTTTGGCAACGTCGATGCTGTCGACGCCTTCGACCGGCTGACTGGTGACCAGCGCCACGCCGGTGTCAAAGAAGTCCTTGCCTTCGGTGGCTTGTGGCTTTGTGCCGTCCTTTGCGAAGGCCGCGATTGCCTCGATCCCCTTGGACGCCATCAGCAGCGGGTACTGCTGCGATGTGGCCCCGATGACGCCTTCCTCGACGTTCTGGACGCCGGGGCAACCGCCGTCGACGGAAACGATCAGGACGTCGTTCTCGCGGCCGATGTCCTTGAGCGCCTCATAGGCACCCGCAGCGGCCGGTTCGTTGATCGTGTAGACCACGTTGATGCCCTGATCCTTCGCGAGCAGGTTTTCCATCGCCTTGCGGCCGCCTTCTTCGTTGCCGGCGGTCACGTCGTTCCCGACGATGCGGGGATCGGTCTCATCGCCCCATTTGCTGGGATCGCCCAGGTCGATGCCAAAGCCCTGCAGAAAGCCCTGGTCGCGCAGAACGCCGACGGTGGGCTGGCTGACGGCAAGATCAAGCATGGCGATCTTTGCGTTCGCCGCCTCATCACCCAAGGCTGCGGCGGCCCATTTGCCGATCAGCTCGCCTGCCAGAAAGTTGTCGGTCGCGAAGGTCATGTCGGCGGCGTCGATCGGATCGAGCGGTGTGTCCAGCGCGATCACCAGAATACCGGCATCGCGGGCCTGCTGCACGGCTGGCACGATGGAGGAGGTGTCAGAGGGCGTCAGAAGGATACCTTTTGCGCCGTTGGCGATGCAGGTTTCGATCGCCGCAACCTGGGTTTCATGGTCACCGTCGATCTTGCCGGCATAGGTATTGAGCTGCATCCCAAGCTCTTCCGCCTTGGCCTGCGCGCCTTCGCGCATCTTGACGAAGAAGGGGTTCGTGTCCGTTTTCGTGATCAGGCAAGCCGATACGGAATGCGCATCTGCCGATGCCGTGCCAGCCATTGCGATCAGACCCAATGCAGTTCCGGCGATAAGTTTCTTCATGATTTTCCTCCCAGAAAGTGTTGACCAACGTCACGAATCGGATCGTTGCCATGGAGCCAAAATTCATGGAAAGGCCCATTCTGTCAATTAATAAATCATCTTGACTTATTAATTGGGTCAGCGGAGATTTGCCCTGTGGAACCGGAATGGCGTGAGCACATTTGATGAACCAGATTGACGCGATAGGCACCGTGAACCGCGCGGATCACACGCGGCTTCGCAATCCGAACGAACGCGCTGTCCTGTCTCTTCTGCAACGCAACGGTGCCACGCCCGGCAGCGATCTGGCGCGCCAAACCGGCCTGTCCGCCCAGACGGTTTCGGTCATTCTGCGCAAACTGAAAAGCGATGGTCTGACCCGGCAGGGCAAACCGGTGCGCGGGAAAGTCGGCAAACCTTCCATTCCGATCACGCTGAACCCTCTTGGCGCGGTTTCCATCGGGTGCAAGCTGGGGCGTCGCAGCTGTGATCTGATCGTCATGGATTTTTGCGGCAAGACCCTGTTCAAACGCAACCTGACCTACGATATCGCCATCCCGCAGACCGTCTTTGCCTTCCTCGAGACAAGCTATGCAGACGCACTCGAGGAAATCGGCGCGAAGGCTGCGGAACGGCTTTGCGGTTTCGGCATCGCGGCCCCCTTCGAGATCTGGAAATGGGGCGCGTCGGACGGCAACACGCCGGACGAATTCATGTCCTGGAAAGATCTGTCGTTCGAGCGTGAAATCGCCCGGTTTACCGATCTGCCGGTCTTCATGCTGAACGACGCGACAAGTGCGTGCTGGGCCGAGCAGGTCTATGGCAAGGGGCGGGAGTTCAACGATTATGCCTACTTCTTTGTCTCGACCTTTATCGGAGGCGGGATCGTCCTGAACCAGTCGGTCTATGAAGGTGGCCGGGGCAATGCGGGATCCTTCGCCCCGCTAAGGGTCGGAGACCGCGCCGGCCGAACCCAACAACTGCTCGACGTCGCCTCCGTTCATGTTCTCGAAACCTCGCTCGTCAAGGCGGGAAAGGATTACCGCGACCTGTGGAAACAACCGCAGGACTGGTCAGACTTTGATGAAGAGGTCGGCGACTGGATCGACGGCGCGGCCCATGCGATCGCACAGGCCTGCATGTCCGCCTGCGCGGTCATCGACTTCGAGGCAGTGATCATCGACGGTGCGTTGCCCGAAGACGTGCGCAATCGTCTGGTGGAAGCCGTGCGCACAAAACTGCCGAACGAAGACAGCCGCGGATTGCTTGTGCCGGAGATCGTCGAGGGGGTCATCGGAGGCGAGGCGCGCGCGCTCGGCGCGGCCTGCGATCCGATCTACAGCCAGTTCTTCACAACGACCCATCTTGTCTGACCCACCGATATTTCCGCAGTGACGCGGGCCTGATGCCCTGACGCCTGGACCCCTGCGTGAAGGCTAGAGATCGGACGCGGGGAAATGACAGGCAACCTTCTGTCCCGGTCGGTGCTCTATGAGTTCAGGACGTTCCTGCGCACAGAGGTCGGTCGCGATCGGACAACGGGTTCTGAACGGACAGCCGGTGGGCGGATTGATCGGGCTTGGGACTTCGCCCTTCAGAATGACCCGGTCCCGGTGCGCCGTGGGGTCAGGCAGGGGAACGGCGGACAGCAAGGCCTTCGTGTAAGGATGAGCCGGCTCGGAGAACAGCCTGTCGCGATCAGCGATTTCCATGATGCGACCCAGATACATGACCGCGACTCGATCGCTGAGATGTTCGACGACCGCCAGATCATGCGAAATGAACAGGATTGCGAGGCCAAGCTCATCCTGCAGGCGGATCAGGAGATTGATGATCTGCGCCTGAACAGAGACATCCAAAGCTGACACCGCTTCGTCGCAGACAATGAAGTCAGGCTCGGACGCGAGTGCGCGCGCGATACAGATGCGTTGACGCTGACCGCCCGAGAACTGGTGTGGCATCCGGTCCATGATGTCAGGGGAAAGCCCGACGGTTTCAAGAAGCTCTGCTACCCGCATCTTGCGGTTCTCTGCACCGGACACGATCCCGTGGCTCCGCAGCGGCTCGGACACCAGCGCTTCGACGTTCATGCGTGGGTTCAGGCTCGAGAAGGGATCCTGAAACACGATGTTCAGGCGCTTCCTGAAGGGTTTGAGCCGGGATTCCGGCAAGCCGTCGATGCGCTGGCCATCCAGCATCAACTCCCCGGACGTGAGATCCAGCAATCTGGCGACGCAACGACCGACAGTGGATTTCCCGCACCCAGATTCACCGACCAGCGAAAGCGTTTCGCCGCGCTGAACCGCAAAGCTTACGCCGTCCACCGCTTTTACAGCGTTGACCTGACGACCGAACAACCCGCCATGAATGGGAAAGTGCTTTACGACATTGCGAAGCTCAATGAGCGGCACGGTGTCCTGCCCCTGGTCAAGCATTGTTGTACTCCGTTCCTTTTGGCGCGAAGTGACAGGCAGCAAAATGACCGCCTGCTTTTTCCTCCAGACCGGGATCGATCCGGGAACAGACATCTTCGGCGCGAGGGCATCGAGGCGCAAAAACGCAGCCTTTCAACTCTTTGGTCAAATCAGGAACGCGACCGGGAATCTCCATGAGTTTTTCCCGGGCGGCTCCCTCCCGCGCACGGCCAAGCTTGGGAACAGCGTTCATCAGCCCGACCGTGTAGGGGTGGCGTGGCCGGGCAAAAAGGTCGGCGACATTCGCTTCCTCAACCTTTCGCCCTGCGTACATCACCAGCACGCGTTCAGCAAATTCCGCAACCACGCCAAGGTCATGCGTAATCAACAGGATTGCTGTCCCGGTTCTTTCGCGCAGATCACGCAACAGATCGAGAATTTGTGCCTGGATCGTCACGTCGAGCGCCGTTGTCGGTTCGTCTGCGATCAAGAGCGCCGGATCGCAGGCCAAGGCCATCGCGATCATTGCCCTTTGCCGCATACCGCCGGACAATTGGTGGGGGTATTCATCCACCCGTTTTTCGGGCGACGGGATGCCGACAAGCGTCAGCATCTCTATGGCACGCTGACGTGCCTTGCTTGCATTGGTTTTGGTATGAAGGCGGACAGCTTCGCTGATCTGTCGGCCCACGGTATAGACCGGATTGAGAGACGACATTGGTTCCTGAAAGATCATGCTGATTTCGCCGCCGCGCAGGCGACGCATCTCGCGCTCTGTCTTTCGGGTCAGATCCTCGCCCCGAAACCAGACATTGCCGGCAATCCGCCCCGGAGGGGTCGGCAACAATCGCAGCACCGACATGGAGGTCACTGACTTGCCACAGCCAGACTCCCCGACAATCGCGAGGGCCTCGCCTTTGTCGATCTGGAAAGAGATACCGTCAACCGCACGGTTCACGCCCCGGTCGGTTTGGAAATGCACCTGCAAATCGCTTACTTCAAGAAGTTTCATCTCAGACCCGCTTCGCCAGGCGCGGGTCCACTGCATCGCGCAAGCCGTCGCCAAGAAGGTTCACGGCAAGGACCGTGACCGACAGGAAAATCGCAGGAAAGAATACGATATTCGGCTTCACCTGCCATAACGCCCGCCCCTCTGCCATGATGTTCCCCCAGGATGGTATGGATGTTGGAAGGCCGGCCCCGATGAAGGACAGGATCGCTTCGGTAATCATGGCGGAGGCGCAGATATAGGTCGCCTGCACGGTGATTGGCGCGATCGTGTTCGGCAGAATGTGTTGACGAATGATGCCGAATTTCGAGGTGCTGCATGCAACGGCCGCTTCGACATAGGCCAATTCCCTGACCGAAAGAACCGCCGAGCGCGTGAGCCGCGCCACGCGGGGTATTTCTGCAAGTGTGATCGCGAGGATGACGTTCATGATGGACCCCCCGCGCATGAGAGTCATGAGAGCGATCGCAAGAAGGATGGCCGGAATGGACATCATTCCATCCATGATCCGCATGATGATACCGTCAGCCCACCGGGTGAAACCCGCAATAAGGCCGATCACCATTCCGATCACCGAGGACAAGAGCGCGACCCCAAGGCCAACCACAAGCGATACGCGTGCCCCGTAGACGCACCGCGAAAATATGTCTCTGCCCAGCATGTCGGTGCCAAAAAAGGCTTCAGACGATGGGGATTGCAAGCGAACTGCGGGATTGAGCGCGGCAGGATCGGTCGTGGCGATCAATGGTGCGAACAGCGCCACGAACACGACCAGAGTCAGCAAAGCTCCTCCAAGCCACATCGTTGGGTGGCGGCGCAGGGTACGCATCAGGCCGCTGCGGGCCCGCGGAACGGGAATGATTGTCGGCATGGGCCGCGCCGACAAAAACGCTTCCGGCTCCTTGCTTGTGCTGGTCAATATCTGATCCTCGGGTCGATGATCGTATAACTCAAGTCGATCAAAAGGTTAATGAACACATAGATGAAGCTGAAGATCAGGATCACCGCCTGGATCACCGGGTAGTCCCGGCGCAGAATGGAATCGACGATAAGACGTCCCAGACCCGGCAATGCGAAGACGCTCTCGATCACAACTGCGCCACTGATCACCAGAGTGATCCCGATGCCGATAACCGTCACGATCGGAACAGACGCATTTCGCAGGGCGTGGATGAACAAGACGGCCCCTTCCGAGGCACCCTTGCCCCGTGCTGTTCGGACGTAATCCTGTTGGAGGATTTCAAGCATCGTCGCCCGGGTGATCCGCGCGATGATCGCGATATAGAAGGTCGCCAGGGTGAATGCAGGCAGCAACAGGCTGCGCAGCCAGGGCCATATTCCTTCCGAGAACGGCGTGTAGCCCTGTACCGGCAGCAGCCCGAACTGCAAGGCGAGTGTCCAGGCCAGAACATAGCCGATGACGAAAACAGGCACCGAGAACCCCAGCACCGCAAAAAGCATGATCGCCCTGTCAAGAAGGCTGCCGTGTTTCCAGGCGGCCAGAACCCCAAGCGGCACCGCCACCGAGATGGCGATAAACATGGTGACGATCATCAGCGACAAGGTCGGTTCCACCCTTTGAAGGATCATTGTCGAAACCGGCAGTTGGGTAAAAATGGATGTGCCGAAATCCCCCCGCATGACGCCGGTCGACCATTCGACGAAACGCACGGGGAAACTCCGGTCCAGCCCAAGGTCGGTTCGGATGGCTTCGATCTCTGCCTGGGTCGCCTGGTCACCCGCAAGGATCGCGGCCGGATCGCCGGGCGTGATGTAGAGCAGTGAGAAGACGAAGAGCATGACGAATGCCACAACCGGAATGGTCGCAAGAATGCGTCGCAGGATGTAGTTACCCATTCTCTTCCTATTCCCTGTCTTTCGGTATCAGGTCTTGAGCGAAAGTGTATCGGTACACCTGTTGGCACCGATACACGCCATGATGTGATCAGCCGCGCCGGATATTCCAGAACATGTCGACAGATCCCTGCAACGCGCCCTGCAGATCGGCGCGCACCGCGCCGGACCGATAGGACAGGCCAAGTGGAAGTGTCGGAACCTGGTCAATGGCGCGATTCTGGGCATCGAGATAGAGCTTTGCCGCGGTCTCTTCGTCCTCGGCGGCAAGCCAGTCCACGACCAGTTTTTCCATCTCCGCATCCTCGTACCAGCCCCACCAGCCGGAATCGCCCAGCCCACGGGTTGTTGCATTGGTTGCAGGGTTGTTGATCGAGATCGCGGGCCAGTTTGTCGCAGCAAGATTCCAGCCGCCGTTCTCCACGGTTTCCTTGGAGACACGGCGCTGCACCACTGTCCCCCAATCCGTTTCGACAAGATCGACGTTGAACCCGATCTTTTCGAGCAGGTCAGCAGCGAGCAATCCATGGGGATGAATGGATGCAATATCCGTCGGGTTCAGAATGACCACCGGCTCACCGTTGTAACCGGCATCCATCACCGCCTTTTTCGCCCCTTCGATGTCAAGACTGCCCAGAATGCCCTCGCCCACCTGTTCAACACCGGGTGTGCCGCATGGGAAGAGCGCCAGGCATTGCTCGCGGTCGGCCGGGTTCGCGGCCACGGACTGCAGGAAAGGAACCTGATCCACGGCCTTCAGGACAGCGCGACGCAGTTCCACATTGTCGAATGGAGGAACCAGGTGATTGAACCGGATCACATGCATGATGCCATATGGATCGGTGCGGTGCAGGTTGACGTCGGGATGTGCTTCGAGGATCGGCTGAAGGTCCGTCAGGACGGCACCCAACCAGTCGACCTCACCGGCCTGGATCGCGGCAATCGCCGTGGCATCGTCGGGGATGATCTGCCATTCCAGGCGGTCAAAGTTTACCTGTTTGCCACCTGCCGTCCATTCGGCCTGTCCTTCCCGTGGGACATAGTCAGCGAACTTTTCATACACGACGCGGTCACCTGACACATATTCGTCCGCGATGAAACGGAACGGGCCGGACCCCACCATTTCCGTGATCTGGGTCTGCGGATCGGTGGTGGCAAGGCGCTCTGGCATCATCATCGCAGGCCGCGAATGTGGCTTGCCGATCGCATCAAGCAGCGGGCCGAAAGGGCGGGTCAGCTTGATGACGATGGTCTTGTCATCCGCGTGACCGAACGACTCGGTGGCATCGTTCAGCGCCTGACCGAACGGATCGCGCTGCGCCCAACGGGCCAGACTTGCGGCGCAGTCCTGCGCGCGTACCGGCTCGCCATCATGAAACTTCAGCCCATCGCGCAAGGTAATCCGCCACTCCAGACCGTCGTCAGAAACACTGTGCCCTTCGGCCATCTGTGGCTGTGGCGTCTGATCTGCATCGACACCGTAAAGCGTGTCGAACACACAATACCCGTGCGTCACGGAAACGGCCGCCGGAGTAAAGATCGGGTCCAGTACCGTCAGGTTCGATGCGGGAACGTATTTCAGAACAGACGTGCTTCCCGATTGGCCGAGTGCCGGTAGCGACAAGAGCGGCGAAGCTGCGGCTGCGCCAAGAAGTGTACGACGAGTGATCATGTCTTTTCCCTTTTATTGTTTACTGTTTCCCGTGCCTTTTGCCGACACGGGTCTTCGCTTTTACATCAATGCAGGTTCTTCCAGATCATCTGCGGGCCAGAACGGGCGCTTTCGGTTTTGCCAATCGACATCCTGCAGTCTGAGTGGGGTGCCGCCGGGCCCATGCACCGCGATGAAATCCACGTCTTCGGCAAGAAGTTTCCGGAAATTCATCAGGTTCTTGAAACTGACGAGGCGGAAGTCATCAATTCTGATACCGCAGGCTTCATAATGTTCGTCCGTATGCTCATAAACGGCATGACTGGCGCAGAGGATATGCATCCCGCCCACGCGCAGCACCGCGGTAGGGCCAAGCGTGGTTTCCAGATTGGCGGCAGGCCCGCCCTTGTAGACGAACTTTCCATCATGCAGACCTTCGACTGTCGCGGTAACAGTGACCGGGTCGCCCCATCGGGTGTCCAGCCAGGCTCCGATCCGGAATTTGTCCGTGGCCCCGATACCCAGATCAAATGCCCGACTCGAGGCTTGGGGATCATATATGCACACAACAGAAGGAACGTCGGGGGCGTGTTTCAGTATCGCGGCGATCAGCGCCGGAGAATCTCCTGCAGCACCGCCACCGATACTGTCGGGCGCATCCACGATGAGCGTTGTTTTGGCGTCGGTGCGGACTGCAGCCTGAACAGCTTCTTCAGCCGTCATGGCATCGAGTTCGAATTCATGTCGGCGTGACCACATTTCATCCAGAACGATCTGCGCGGCATCTTCGGCCGCCGCTGTATCGCCGTTTGTGACCGCCAATCCCGTTATTCCGACATCGGCCATATCCAGCCAGGGCTGTACCGGGAAGTAGCTGACGCTCAGTGCCTTCTGTTCCTTTTCAAGCTGCCGCGCTTTCGCCGCAACCATCGCCATCGGAGCATCGCCCAGCGTTGCGCCACCAAGAACCGGGAAGATGGCGTTATATTTCCTCATGCGCGTGACCGGCGCGATCTCGCCACGGATTGCTTTGACCAAAAGGTCGACGGCTTTTTGACCTGTTTCATATGCATCTACATGAGGATAGGTTTCGTATCCGACGAGTATATCGGCGTTTGCTACCATACGTTCTGACACATGCGCGTGCAGATCAAGGCTGGCCGCAATCGGAACGTCCGGCCCCACAACTGCGCGAACAGCTGAAAGAACCGCACCTTCGGGGTCTTGTTCCTTTTCACAGATCATCGCGCCATGAAGGGCAAGGAAAACGCCATCCAGCGGCATCAGGGAAGTCATCCCATCCACAATTTCGGCAAGAGTCTCCTGGAAGAAGGCCTCTTCCACATGACCGCCGGCACCCCCTTTGGATGCCAGGATCGGCAAAACCTCGAAATTCGCGTCGGTCAGCACACCAATGCCACCGGCCAGCGCTGTCTGCTTTCCCTCGGCGAAGGCCAAAACATCCTTCCCCTTGGCCAGACCCTTGCGCTCGAAGTCTTCCTTGCGATCCACGCGCAAGGACAGGCTGTTTCCTTCATATTCGAAACTGGCAATGGCGACGCGCAAACCTCACTCCTTCAGGATCGTTCCGCGATGCAAATGCAGTACGGAGAAGTCGGCAAGGCCAACCTTCTTCAGTTCAAGTTACCGGTAACTTGTCTGGTGTCAACACTCGTGATAGCCTGATGAAAATTTATGAAAGCAGGCTGCTCCGTGCCTTGTTCGAGATGACCAGTCAGGAAATCCGCTACCGCCGACGCAAGCCCCGGCAAGCCGCAGTCCAGATGCGGGATGTCGCACGCATGGCCGGTGTCTCGGCCCAGACGGTGTCGCGCTATTTCAGGAAACCGGAATCGATTGGCGCGGAAAATCGTGATCGCATCGCCAAGGCGGTCGCCGAGACGGGATATTTCCCGAACCCCGCAGCGAGCAGCCTTTCAGCGAACAGAACAAGGCTTGTCGCGGTGATTGTGCCGACCATTGATCACTCGATCTTTTCGGAAGTCGTGGCAGGCCTGACCTCGGTTCTCGAGGCGGAGGGCTATTCGCTTCTGATCGCCCAGAATGGCTATTCGCTGGAGAAGGAAGAGGAACTGGTCGAACGGTTTCTGGCCTACAAGGTGTCAGGACTCGTGTTGGTGGGACAATTGCACAGCGCCCGCACAAGACAGCTCCTCGCGGTTTCCCGGATGCCCGTCATCGAACTTCTGGAGTGCGACTCTCCGCCGATCGACATGGCCATCGGCCTGTCCAACTACGCCGCGTCCTACGAATTGACGACAGGTCTGATAGTACGCGGAAGACGCCACATCGCGTTCATATCAGCTTTTCCTGACGGCAACGATAGGGTGCAAAGGCGATTGTTGGGCTACGAGGCGGCGCTCAGGGATGCCGGATTGAGCAGAAAGGATGGCTATGTCATGCACGCCGATTTCAGCATTGAAAACGGTGCGCGCGCCTTTGCCAAGATGTACGGGAACGCGCCCGAAATAGATGCGGTCGTTTCCAATGATATTCTGGGTCTGGGTATCCAGCTGGAATGCGCCCGGATGAATTTGGCGGTGCCGGATGATATTGCGATTACGGGTTTTGACAATCTGGAGCTGGCGTCCATCCTTGAAAAACCGCTTACCACCGTGAATTTCTTCAGCAATGTCATGGGGGTGACAGCGGGGGAAAAGCTCCTCGCACGGCAAAACGGCAACGATGATGGACTTGAGTCTACGGACCTTCGCTATGAAATACTGTGGCGGGCAACCACCTGAGTTGCGGCCGGATCAAGTGGCGTTTGGTGCACCTCGAGCCACCGCTTGGCGCACGGCGATCCTCTTCAATCCCCCAGATCAATCGGCCCGTGTTCGGCATACAGATCACCCGGGCCGGGGTTTGCCGTGGGTGTGACACCGCCCATGTGGTTCATCACGCCCCAAACGGCGTTCAGCGCTGTCTGCACCGCGCCTTCCACCCATGCGGGCGTCCAGCTGACCCCGTCGCCCGCAAGGAACAACCCGCGTTCCTGGGGCGGCATATCGTTCTGGACGAAATGGCCGAACATGCGGTGGTTGTAGCGGTAATGCCCCGGCAGCGCCCCCTTGAAGGCGCCGAGAAAATTCTCGTCGCTTTCCCAACTCACTGTAATCGGGTTACCCACGATGTGCCGGGCGATGTCCACATCGGGATAGATCTTGCGCAGCACGCTCAGCGCAAGCTCGACGCGGCGCTCCACTGGCAGGGGCTCCATCTTGAGCGCGTCCGACATCCACGAATAGGTCAGGCAGATCACCGCGGGTTGATCGGGGCCGTTTTCGAAGAAATAGGTGCCCCGCGTCAGCCGGTCGGTCAAAGTCACGCTCATGGTTTCGCGCCCGGTGTCGGGATGGCGGTCGCGCCAGAACGGGCGGTCCACCATCACAAAGGTCTTGGACGATTGCATATAGCGTGTCCTGTCCAGGGCCATCCACATGGACTGGCTCAGCAGGCGTTCGTCGAAATTCATCGCGGTGCTCAGGACCCAGCTTTGGCAGGTGCTGACGACGGCATCGTACCGTTCCGTGCGCCCCCAGCGGTCGCGCAGCACAAAGGGGCCATCGTCGCCCTCGCGGTAAACCGCCACAACCCCCGGCAGGGTCGATCCGCCGTGCAGCTTGCGCAGCGAGGTGCCAGCAGGCCAATGCGCCATCCGCGCGGGCGACCGTGTCCACAAACCCTTGGGCACCTGCTGCACGCCCCCCACCATGTAGCGCTGGTCATCGTCGAACCCCAGCAGGTTGACGCGCAGGATCTCCAGCATGGTGTTGCCGAAATCGCTGTCCCAGCCACCGGTGCCGAACCCGACCTGGCCAAAGATCTCGCGGTGGCGGAACGACAGGGCGCGGAAGGCGTCAGAGGAGGCGATGAAATCGTAGAAGCTGCGGTCGTCCCAATCCTTCACGATGGGGTTCCACAACTCCTTGACCCGTGCGGCATCGCGGTCGCGGATCGCCGTCCTGAGCGCGGAGAAGCCTGCGTGATCCTCCAGCGCCTTGTCATAGGCGGCACTCACCTCAGCGTAGAGCGGCGGCAGATCGTCGAGGGATTCCGCATAAAGCGTCTCTCCCGCAAGGTCGATCACGGTCGACCCTGCCGCTTTCGTCAGGGGATTGGGAAAGGGCTTTGACGCGATGCCCAGCTTGTCAACGTAATGATAAAAAGCGGTGGAAGAGATCGGAAACCGCATCCCGCCCAACTCGGCCACCGTATCAGGCGCGCCCTCGAATGCCTGACTGCGCAATCGCCCGCCCAGCTGACCCGCCTCATAGACCACAGGATGCAGACCCATCTTCATCAGCTCATAGGCCGCCACCATCCCGGCGATTCCCGCGCCGATCACAGCGATCTTGCGACCGTGGTTCTGTGCGGGAATCCGGCCTAGACCGTCGCGATGCGTGATCCAGTCGTCATAGGCAAAGGTAAAGTCAGGGCCAAAGGCGGTGACTTGCGGGGCGGGTCTGTCTGCTTCTGTCATCATTCCAGCCGTTCCTGTTCAGGCGTATGGACCGGCCAATGCCGGTCATCAACGCCCTGCCCCACCGCGCCGATTTCCGCAAGGACGCAGGTGCCAAAGTCTGCGCAAGCACCGCAAGTCCTCAGACCGATTTTATCGACCCGCCGTCAATGCGGATCTTCGATCCGGTGACGTAACCCGCCCGATCAGACGCAATGAAGGTCACCACATCGGCAAATTCCTCGGGCGTGCCATAGCGGCCCGCCGGTATCGCGGCACGCGAGGCGGCAGCCACTTCGGCCACGTCCTTGCCCGTCCGCTTGGCCGCCGCCGCGTCCAGTTCATCCACCCGCTGGGTATGGATGCGCCCGGGCAGCACCACATTGACGGTGATGCCATCGGCGGCCACTTCGCCCGCCAACGTCTTGGACCAGCCGATCAGCGCCGATCGGATGCCGTTCGAGAGCGCAAGATTGGGGATCGGCTGTTCCACGCCCGATGACGCGACCGAGATGATGCGCCCCCAGCCGCGCTCCTTCATCGGCGGCAAAAGCCGCGCATCAAGATGAAAGATATTGGCCGCCATCGCCTCGAACTGTGTGATCCAGTCGGCACGGCTGGCCGCTTCGGCGGTGCCCGGCGCGGGGCCGCCGCCGTTGTTGATGATGATGTCGACGCCACCGTCCTCAAGCAGCCGGTCGGCCAGCGCATCGACCTCGTCAATCTTCGCCAGATCCAGCGCCACGGGCGTCACGCCGGACACATTCCGCGACCAGTCCTCGATCTTGTCCTTGCTGCGCGCGGCGGCAAAGACGCTCACGCCCTCTTCGGCCAGTGCCTTGGCGATGGCCATTCCGATCCCCCGGCTTGCCCCCAGCACCAGCGCGCGTTTTCCCGTCAGTCTCAGATCCATCAGTTCAGTTCCTTCATTCGTTTTTCCTGCCGCATGATCAGCCGGTCCACCTCGGCCCGGCTCTGCGCGGAAAGTCCCGCACCGGGGCGGCGCAGGCTGTCGTGGGCGATCACGCCCCGTTTGGCGAGCGTGTACTTGCGGATCGCAAGGCCCATGCCCGGCTGCTGTTCAAACCGCGCGAGCGGCAGATAGGCATCGAAGAGATCACGCGCGCGTTCCATGTCGCCGCGGTCGAATTCTCGCACCACGCTCACCATCATCTCGGGGTAGGCAAAGCCGGTCATCGCACCATCGGCCCCCCGCGCCATCTCCTCGGGCAGAAACAATCCGCCGTTGCCGCAGAGGATCGAGATGCGCTGTTTCAGCACACCTTCCTTGCGCAGCGCGGTGATCTTTTCCAGCCCCGGCCAATCCTCGTGCTTGAGGCAAACGCAGGTCGGCAGATCGTTCATGATCCGCGCGATCACACGTGCCGAGATCTGCACACCGGTGGCCAATGGGAAATCCTGCAACACGAAAGGCACGTCCCGCAGAAGCTCACCAATCTGCATGAAATAGCCGTAAATCTGGTCGTCGGTGCGCAGCGATCCGGGCGGGGCCACCATGACGCCGGCAGCACCCAGATCCATGACCATCCGCGTCAGCGTGTCGATCTGGGCAAAGCCGGGCGCGGATACGCCAACGACCACAGGTACCCGGCCATCGACGCGGGCAAGGATGCGCGCGACCACGTCGCGGGATTCCTCCACCGTCAGCTTGGGCGCCTCGCCCATCATGCCCAGCACCGTCAGACCGGTCGCCCCGACCTCGAGGTAGAAATCCACCATCCGGTCGCAGCTTTCCATGTCGATGGCCCCCTCCGGCGTGAAGGGGGTCACGGCGATCACAAAGACGCCACGGGCATCAATGGTCAGTCTAGTCATTCCAACTCCTCAATTTGTCTGTTCAAGGGCCACGCGTCCAACGGCCATGGCCGCCGCGGCGCGGCAGGGTTCGACGACCGGCACGCCCAGATGATCCTCCAGAGCGGCGCGGTAGCGGGTCATGCCCGCGCAGCCCAGGATCAGCACATCGGCCATCGCCTCGTCGCGCAGGCGGCTGCCCACGGTTTTCAGCCTGTCAAAGGTGCGGTTCTCATCCGCCAGTTCCAGCACGCCCAGTTCCAGCGGCATGTCCGCCGCCAGCCGGTCCATCACGCCCATCGCGCCCACATATCGCATGTGACGCGGGATGCTTTTCGACAGGATCGAGATGATGCCGAACCGCTGGCCCAGCGTCATCGCCGTCAGGATCGACGCCTCCGCGATGCCGATGACGGGACGCGCAGATTGCTCGCGCAGCGCGGCCAGACCCGGATCGGAATAGCAGGCGATGACAAAGGCGCTTGCGCTTTCCTCGAGTGCCGCGCAATGGCTCAGCAGCGGCCCCACGACCCCGTCAACATGGGCCTGTGTTTCGATGCCCGGCGGGCCTTCGGCCAGCGTCCGCGCCTCGATCGGCACGGGGCTGAAGCGGCGCATGGGATCCACCGCGCGGTCGATGCCGTCGGTCACCTCTTGCGTGGAGTTTGGATTGACGATGTAGATGGTCATGCCGTCGTCCCTTTCGTTCCCCAGAAATCATCAGGCAGGGCAAGATCGCCGTGGCCACCAATCCTGTCCAGCATCAACGCGGTCTGCTCCGCCGCTCCCGCAAGGATCGCCGCCTCGTCCACCCGCGTGGCCCTGCCATTGCGCAGCACCATTTCGCCCCCGATCATCACGTGCGACACGTCATTGCCGTTGGCAAAACAGACCAGCCGGTGGATCGCCATGTTCGGCGGATAAAGATGTGGGCGGCGCAGATCGACCATGACCATATCCGCCTGCTTGCCTGTCTCGATGGACCCGATGCTGTCCGCCAGCCCGAGCGCCCGCGCGCCTTCGATGGTACACATGGCCAGCGCCTGGCCGATGGGCAGGACCGAGGCATCGCGGAAATGCCTGCGGTGATAGTGCATCAGCTGCTGCATGTGGCGGAACATGTCGCCGTTGCGATCAGGCGCGGTGGCGTCCGACCCAAGCGCCACGCAGGCGCCCTTGTCCATCATCTCTGTCGCGGGACACCGCCCGGCAATGGACGCGTTGGCCGATGGGTTATGCGCAATCCGCGTCTGGGTGCGCACGACAAGGTCGATCTCTTCGGGGTGAAGGTCGATGCAATGGGACAAAAGCGCATCCGGCCCCAACAGGCCCAGCTTGTCCGCCCGGTTGATCGACCCGCGCCAGTGGCCGTCCTGCGTGAACAGCAAACCCCTGTCACGGGCGTGGTCGCCGCACGGTCTGCACCTGATCGCAGGCGATGGCGTAATCCGCCGCGGCCATGTCCCTTTCATGCTCGTCGCGCAAAACCGGATACAGCAGCGCGATACGGATGCGCCCTTCGTGCGTGTCGTGCCAGCGGTTCACCACGTCGAGGGTCGTCTCAAGCTGACGCTCGAAACTGACGGGATAGGTTTCCTTGCCGCCATCGCTCCAGCTTGCGTAGTCGCGCGGGTGCGGCGCGCGGGTCGGGCCGACGGCCACGATGCTGCGGGTGCCCACCTCGACCACCCCTTTGCAATGCGCATCCGCATGGGCCGGATCGTCGGTGCGCATGATCGTATCGCCCCCGCCCAGCAGGGACACGCCCGTGGTCACGCCAAAGCGCAACCGCTCCAGCGCGGCAAGCCGCGCCTCGGCGTACCAGAAATCGGGCGGAGAGGCTTGGGTATAGACCTCGCCACAGATGTCTTCCCAGCGGTCACCACCATGCATCCCCATCGACTTGATCAGCGCATGACCCGCGTGGGCGTGGACGTCGACCAGACCGGGAATGATGATGTGGCCCGTGCAATCAACCGTTTCCGCCGCATCGACCTGATCTGCGAGCGTCTCGGCAGCGCCCACAGCAACGATCTTGCCACCAGCCACGGCGACGGCACCCTGGTCGAACACACGACGCTCCGCATCCATCGTCACGACGGTGCCGCCCGTCAAAAGCGTATCGACCTTCATGCGGTGTCCTCGTTCAAAAGCGGAAGCGCCCGCACGTCGATCACGCCGTCGGCTGGCATCTCGAACTCCGCATGATCCCCGGCGATCCCGATCACCTTGAGCGGATTGTACAGCGTCAGCCATGCGGGATCTTCCTGCAAAAGCCCGTAAGCCTCGCGCCAAAGCGCAGCCCGCGCCTCCCGGTCCGCCGTCACCCGGCCCCTGTCGATCAGTTCCTCGATCGCGGGGTTGGCATAGCCTTGCCACCAGGATCCCGCGATCCGGCTGTCGATCTTTTCGTAAAGCACGCGGTAGGTGCTCATGGGGCTCGAATCAAAGACGCAGAGATCACGGATTTCCTTGCGCCGGACCATATGGGCATAGGCCTCCCGGTCCTCGTGCACATGGACGTTCATGGCCACACCGACCTCTGCCAGCTGGTCGCCCAGGGCCGCCGTCAGCCGCTGCGCCTCGTCCGGCAGGCGCGTGGGGCAATCAAGCTCCAGCGTCAGGCCGTCACCATGCCCAGCCTCGGCCAGAAGTTGCCGCGCCAGGTCGCGGTCCAGCCGTGCGCCGGCACCGCTACCCGCGCCAAAATGGTTTGGGCTGACAAAACCGCGCAAGGGCCGCGCGGCACCGCCCAGCACCGTTTCGATCAACGCCTCGCGGTCCACCGCAAGGCTCAGCGCCAGACGGGTGCGGGCATCCGCCAGTGGCCCCTTGGCCGCGTTCAGCAGATAGATGATGGCGACCGGCGACAGAAATTCGTGCCGCATTGCCCCCAGCGCACGGGACGCTTCGAAATTCAGCGTATTGGCGACCTGAACTCGGCCACCGGCCAGCAGCGCCTGCCGCTGCGCGGGGTCTTTTTCCAGCTGCCAGACCATGCGCGGATTGGCTGGCAGCGCGTCGTAATGACTGTCCAACCGCAGCGCCGTGATGCGTTCTGGCGTGATGCTTTGGATCCGGTAGGGGCCGGTGCCCACCTGCGCAGTCAGATCGCCCGCATCCAGTGCGGCAAAGGCGGCGGGTGACGCGATGAAGCCCTGTTCCAGCACGTCCAGCAGATCGGCCATCGGCTGGGCCAGCGTCACGATCAGCCGATGCGCCCCCGCAACCTCGTAGACTGCATCGCCCAAATACTGCCGCCAGACAGCCGGCGCGCCCAGCGTGTATCCCTTGTCCTCCCGCGCCATGCGTTCAAGGTTGGCCTGCACCGCCGCCGCATCGCAAGGCGTGCCGTCGTGAAAGGTCACCCCTTCGGCCAGATCGAAGGTCCAGCGCCGCCCGTCTTCGCCGACCTCCCAACTGCGGGCCAGAAGGGGCGCGAAATCCTGCCCCTGCCGCCGCACCAGCGTGTCATAGACCGCATGCAGGATCGTCAGCTCGTCATTGGCATCGGTGCAGTCATGCGGATCGTGGATCCCCAGACGCGGCTGCGCGATGATCGTCATGCCGTATCCCTTTCCGGTTCGTCCAGCAGATGGCAGGCGACAGACTGTCCTTCCCCCAAGTCCTGCAACGCGGGCCGTTCGCGCGCGCAGCGGTCCCATGCAAAGGGACAGCGCGTGCGAAAACAGCAGCCCGACGGCAGATCGAGTGCTGACGGCACCTCCCCGCTCAGCGCGATTTCCTCAACGTCGCGCTTGGGCTTGATGCTGGGCGCGGCGGACAACAGCGCGCGGGTATAGGGATGGCGCGGGCGGCTGAACAGCACGTCGCGCGGGGCCTTTTCGACGATGAAGCCCAGATACATCACCCCCACGGTATCGGCGATGTGATGCACCACGGACAGATCGTGGCTGATGAAGAGATAAGCCAGCCCGAATTCGTCGCGCAGATCCTTCATCAGGTTCAGGATCTGCGCCTGAATGGACACGTCCAGCGCCGATACAGGTTCATCCGCGATGATGAGGTTGGGCCGCACCGACAGGGCGCGGGCGATCCCGATGCGCTGACGCTGCCCGCCGGAAAACTGGTGCGGATAGCGCCCGGCATGTTCCGCGTTCAGACCGACCCGCGCCAGCAGCGCCTCGATCTCGGTGCGCACGGCGGCCTTGTCCACGGTGCCTTTCTTCTGCTCCAGCAGGGGTTCGGCCACGATATCGCGCACGCGTTGGCGCGGGTTCAGCGAGGCATAGGGATCCTGAAAGATCATCTGCATCTTTGCCCGCATCGGCAGCATGTCGGCAAAGCCGTACTGCGCCACGTCCTGACCATCCAGCCGCACCTCGCCCGCCGTGGGCGCATAGATCCGCGCGATGGTCTTGGCCACGGTGGACTTGCCACAGCCGCTTTCGCCCACCAGCGCCATGATCTGTCCGCGCTCGATGGCAAAGCTGACCCCGTTGACCGCATGGACATGACGGTTCTCGAGCTTGATGCCGCCCGCGCCCAGCCGCAGCCGGTCGAGGATGCCGCCACCGATGGGAAAATGCATCTTGAGGTCACGAACCTCCAGCACGGGGGGCGCGAGGGTGGTCATTGCGTATCTCCCGGGGCAAGCGGAAAGTGGCAGGCGGCCCAGAGGCTGGCGTGCTGCCTCGTCAGGTCCGGCTCCTTCTCGGCGCAGAGCTTCTCAGCGCGCGGACAGCGGTCGCGAAAATTGCAGCCCTTGGGCAGATGGCGGATGTCCGGCACCGATCCGGGGATCTGGCGCAGCCGGTCCTGCCGGTCGGTGGGGTCGGGGATGCTGTCGATCAGGCCACGGGTATAGGGATGCGCGGGCGCCTCGATCAGATCGCGGGTGTGCCCGCGTTCGACAACCTTGCCGCAGTAAAGGACAGTGATGTGGTCGGCCATCTCGGACACGACGGCCAGATCATGCGTCACCAGTATCATCGACGCGCCCTTTTCGGCAATCTGGCGGCGCATCAGCTTGAGGATCTGGCTCTGGATCGTGACATCCAGCGCGGTCGTCGGTTCATCCGCGATGATCAGGCGCGGCCGCGCCAGCAGGGCGATGGCGATCACCACCCGCTGCCGCATGCCACCCGAAAACTGGTGCGGATAGGCCTTGAGCCGTTCCGCCGCGCGGCTGATGCCGACGCTTTCCAGCATCTCGACACAGGCCTTCTGCCGCTCTGCCGACTTCAGGTCGCTGTGCAGGCGCAAAACTTCGTCCATCTGCGCGCCCACGGTCTGCAACGGGTTGAGCGATGTCATCGGGTCCTGAAACACCATCGAAATCTCGCGCCCCCGGATCTGGCGCAGGCGGTCCTCTCCGGCGCTGACCAGATCCTCGCCATCCAGCAGGATTTCACCGCCTTCGATCCTGCCGGGGCTGTCGATCAGGCCCAGCACGGAAAAGCCGATGACGGATTTGCCGCCGCCGCTTTCGCCCACAAGGCCCATGATCTCGCCCTTGCCGATCTCGAAGCTGACGCCGTTGACGGCCTTCACCACCCCGGAAAAGGTGTGGAAATAGGTCCGCAGATCCCTGACCTGCAACAGTGGTGCACCCGTGTCCTGCGTCATCATTTCAGCCTCGGGTTCAGTTCGTCGCGCAGGAAATCACCAAACAGGTTGATCCCGAAAACCAGCATCATGATCGCCACGCCGGGGAAAACGCTGGTCCACCACAGCCCGCTGAACAGCACGTCAAAACCATTCTTGATCAGCAGGCCCAGCGACGGCTGGGTGATCGGCACACCCACGCCCAGAAAGCTCAGGCTCGCCTCGATCAGCACGAAAGTACCGACCTGGATCGTGGCGATCACGATCAGCGGGGTCAGCACGTTGGGCAGCACATGCTTGCGGATAATCTTGCGGTTGGGCAATCCGGCCACCTTTGCCGCCTGCACATATTCCTTCTCGATCTCCGACAGGGTCGATCCGCGCACCGTCCGTGCGTAGACCACCCAGCCCACCGCCGTCAGCGCGATCAGCACCTTGTCCACACCCGTGCCCACGGCGGACATGAGGAAAAGCGCAATCAGGATCGACGGGAAGGACAATTGAATATCGGCGATCCGCATGATGATCGAATCCACGATGCCGCCATAAAAACCAGCGATCAGCCCCAGAAGCGTGCCGATCACGCAGGAACAGACCATCGCGACCACCCCGATAAAGACCGAAATCCGCGCGCCATAAAGGATGGAGGCCCAGACATCCCTGCCCTGCCCGTCCGTTCCCAGCCAGAAACGCGGATCGCCGCCCTCCAGCCAGACGGGTGGCTTGTAGCTATCCATCAGGTCAAGCGACGCGATGTCATAGGGGTTCTGATCCACCAGAAACGGCCCCGCGATCACCGCAAAGGCAAACAGCGCCATCAGCGCACTGCCGATGATCGCAGAGGCGCTGCGTTTGTAGTTATGGAAGAATTCGCTGCGGAACACCGTTGTCATGGCCATGGGGTTCTCATTTCAACGTGATGCGCGGGTCGATCAGCGTATAAACCAGATCGACAAGGAAATTGATCACGACAAAGATCAGCGCGACCAGCATGAGATAGACCACGATGACAGGCCGGTCCGCGCGGTAGATCGAATCGATCAGCAGCTTGCCCATGCCCGGCCAGGAAAAGATCGTCTCGGTGATCGTGGCAAAGGCGATCAGATCGCCCAGTTGCAGACCAAAGATCGTGACCACCGGGATCAGCGCGTTCTTGAGCCCGTGTTTATAGAGCACATCCTTGCGGCTTACCCCCTTGGCGCGGGCGAATTTCATGAAATCCTGCCGTCCGACCTCCATCATCCCGGCGCGGGTCATGCGCAGCAGGATCGCCATTGTGGCCAGCGACAGGGTGATCGCGGGCAGCGCGATATGATGCCAGCCATCCGCCGTCAGAAGCGAGATGCGCAGGCCAAAGAGTTCCTCGGTGTCGCCGCGCCCGGACGACGGGAAAATGCCCCAATGCACCGCGAAAAGGTAGATCAGCACCATGCCGACCCAGAACCCCGGCAGCGATATGCCCAGAAGTGATCCTGCCATGATCGTCCGGCTCAGACGTCCGTTCGGGTTGGCCCCGGCATAGACACCCAGCGGGATCGCCACGATCACCGCCAGCACCATCGCCACCAGAACCATTTCCACCGTGGCAGGCATCCGTTCCAGGATCAGTGTCATCGCGGGCTGGCGAAACACATAGGACTGGCCGAAATCGCCCTGCACCAGCGAAGAGATGAATTTCCAGTACTGAACCAGCAGTGAATCATCGAGCCCCAGCAGACGCCGCGCCTGCGCGATCTCGGCATCGGTAGCGTCTATGGGCACGACCATGAACACCGGATCGCCGGTAAAGCTCATCATCAGGAAGACGATCACAGAGACGATCCATAGAACAAGGATCATCTGGATCAGCCGTTTCAACAGATAGCCAAACATGTGCGGGCCTGTTCCCTTGACGAGATGGGGGAGAGAAAGAAAACCCCTGCCCGCGCAAGCAGGCAGGGGTCATGTGGTTGCTTGGGATTATTCGACGTCCATGTCGTAGGCCCAGAGGAACTTGTCCACGCGGGGCTGAAGCGTGACACCGTCGCGCAGACCATAGATATCCTGCTCGTAGTGCAGCGGGATCATCGGGATGTCGGCCATCAGGATCTTGGTCGCATCCTGAAGGATCGCGTCACGCTCTTCGATGCTGGGGGTCGAATCCGCCTTGTCGATCAGCGCGTCGAGGTCCGCGTTGGAGTAGGACCCACGGTTCACCTGACCATAGCCTTCACGCTTGTCGCGGGTATAGAACAGCGATCCGTACATGGACCCTGCATCGCCCGCCGGCACGTCCCAGCCGCTCATGATGAAGCTGGAGTTTTCCGTTGGCACACGGATGTAGCCCCAGAAGTTCGACTTCGGCATGATGTTCAGTTCCAGCGTGATGCCGACCTTGGCCAGCATCGACGCCAGCGCCTGTGCGATCTGCGCGTCGTTGACATAGCGGTTGTTGGTGGCATCGAGCGTCATGGTGAACCCGTCAGGGTATCCCGCATCGGCCAGCAGCGCTTTGGCCTTCTCGACGTCCATCGGATACATCTCGCGGAAGTTCATCCCGTCGACATAGCCGGTATGGGACGCAGGCACATACTGGTCACTGGGCGTCGCCAGACCGTTCATCACGATCTTGTTGATCGCATCCACGTCTATCGCCCGTGCAATCGCTTCGCGCACGCGCTGGTCCGTCATCGGGTTGTCGCCCTCGATCGTCGGGGATTTGGCGCGGGTGTCCATCGCCAGCACCACGTTCAAGAGGCTGGGCCGGGTCACGACCTCGAACCCGTCCTCGCTGCGTACCCGTTCCACGTCACGCACCGCCAGATCCTGGATCACGTCCACCTCGCCGGTCAGCAGCGCGGCTGTCCGGGTGGCGGGGTTGGTGATCGGGCGGAAGGTCACCGACTTGATTGTCGGCGCACCGGCCCAGTAGTCGTCAAAGGCGCTAAGGACCAGTTTCTCTTCCTTGATCCACTCTTCCAGCATGTAAGGCCCGGTGCCCATGGGCTTGAGATCCATCTGCTCGTCACCGGTGGCGGTGGTGTATTCCTCGTCCAGGATCAGCACCTCGGCCAGATCGTTGGGCAGCACCGCATAGGGTTGGGGCGTCGTGATCTCGACCGTCAGATCGTCGATCTTCGTGATCTCGGCAATGTTGGCCACAAGGTCGGGCCGGATCGATTCACGCGCCTTCTTGACGGTAAAGACCACGTCGTCGGCGGTAAAGGCATTGCCGTTGTGAAAGGTCACACCCTCGCGCAGCTTGAAGCGCCATGTGGTGTCATCGATGTTTTCCCAGCTTTCGGCCAGACCCGGACCAAAGGACAGATCGGCACTGCGTTTCACCAGCGGATCGTACAGATGGTAATACATGATGTTGGAGGAAAGCTCTTCGCCCGCCAGCGGATACAGGTGGCTGGGATCGGAGGTCAGGCCGATGGTGATCGACTTCTCCTGCGCGGCGGCGGCGGTGGCGGCAAGGATGGCCGTTCCGACGATACCGGCCCGAAGCGCGGTTTGAGACAGGAATTTCATGGATGCTCCTCTTGTTGGGTGATGATGTGGGTCGGTTGTCCGCCCCGGTTGTTATGTCGTGAGTTGGGTATGATGCCGGATCAGTGCCCCGGTTTGGCCGTCTGCACCTCGATCTGGTAACCTTCGGGATCGGACATGGCGAAGGCCCGGATGCCCAGTTCGGCGCTGTCCTTAAGCTCGGTCAGCCCGCTGACGCCTTGGAATTTCACCCAGTGCGTACCAGGCGTCCACATCCGGCACGCGCAGGCACAGCTGAACAGTCTTCTGCTCCGCCCATTTCTGCATGCCGCGGGTTTCGTCCACCAGCCCCACATGCGCCACGCCCTCGATTGCATATATTTTCGACCACCCCTGATCGATGGCAAGCGTCAGGCCGATGATGTCTTCGTAGAACGCCATCGCTCGCGGCAGATCACGGTAGTATTGGAAAGTTATGACCTTGATCATGCCGTCCGTGGGACGTGACGGGGTATCTGCGCACATGGGTTTTTTCGTCCTGATGTTCGTCTTTCCAAAATGGTATACACACGGCATGCACTGTCAACAGGCGTTCTGACATTTTCGCGCCAGACGCGGCATCTGTCGCTCAGAACGGGTGGTTGATCCGGGAAATGATCGATTCGCGCACGTTGGTCAGGTGCAGTTTCATGGCCGTCGCCGCATCCTCCCCGCGCTGTCCCACGATGGCGTCGATGATCGCCAGATGTTCGTCACAACCGGGCAGCAGACGGTCCGGTATCTCGCCCTGATCGAACATCCGCGTCTTGTTCTTAAGCCCTTCAATCAGTTCGATAAGAAGCTTCGATCCCGCCAGGCGCGCGATCTCGAGATGCAGGCGCGAATCAAGCTCGGAGTGGACCTGTGAATCGGGCCGTGGCCCTTCGAGAAACGACAGGATTTGCGCACGAATAGGGGCCAGCCGCTCCACCGCCTGCATGGAAAGTGCTGCTTTTTTAGCCGTTTCGCACTCCAGCAGGCTGCGCGCATGCAGGATTTCCATGATCTCGCTCAGCGACACGCGGCTGACGACAGGTGTGCTCCCGTTCGCCCGTGTGGCAAGGCCCTCGCTGATCAGCTGTCCGATGGCTTCCCGCACCGGCGTGCGCGACACGCCAAGCCTGTCCGCGAACTTCTTTTCACGCAGCAGCGTCCCCGGCTCCAGCGTCCCGTCAAGAATCATTGCCTTCAACCGCTGGAAGGTCGAATCTCCTAGGGTTTTGGTCATTTCGGGCATCGCGCGTCCTCTTCTTGCCAGAACCTGCTAGCAGATTTTGGTGCCGTAGCGTCATAGTTGTTTGCAAATGGTATACACACGGTATTTTATTTAGCCAAACACAGCATCGAGGATGGCATGACAAATTTTCAGTTCGACACGATCATTCGCGGCGGCACCGTGGTTGCATCGACCGGCACCGGCGTGGCGGACGTGGGCATCCGCGACGGACGAATTGTCGACGTGGATCAGACCCTGTCAGGGACCGGACGCGATGAAATCGACGCGACGGGCCGCCTTGTCCTGCCGGGCGGCGTCGACACGCATTGTCACATCGAACAGATTTCCGGCGCCGGCCTGCTGAATGCCGATACGTTTGCGACCGCCACACGCTCCGCTGCCTTCGGCGGCACGACGACCGTCGTTTCCTTCGCCGCACAGCACCCCGGCCAGCGGATCGGCACCGTTGTGTCCGACTATGCCGCACTGGCAAAAAAGGGCGCGATCACGGATTACGCTTTCCACATGATCGTGGCCGAAACCGGCAACGGCAATCTGGCCGAGGATATCCCGGCGCTCATCGACCAGGGACACCGGTCGATCAAGATCTTCACCACCTATGACAAGGTCCGGCTTGACGACAAGTCGATCCTCGACGTGCTGGATGTGGCGCGGGACAAGGGCGCGCTCGTGTGCTTTCACGCCGAAAACGACGGCATCATTCGCAACGCCACCGAAAAGCTGCTGGCGGCGGGCAAGACCGCGCCGAAGTATCACGCCGCCTCGCACCCCCGCGAGGCAGAGATCGAGGCGATCGATCGCATGTGCCGCTTTGCCGAATACACCGGCACCCGCATCATGATCTTTCACGTCTCCACCCGCGAAGGGGCAGAGATCGTGCGCCGCGCCCGCGCCCGTGGCGTCCCGGTAGAGGCGGAGACCTGCCCGCATTACCTCTTCATGACCGTCGACATTCTGGAAACTGACGCCCCCGCCCGCTTCCTCTGCTCCCCGCCGCAGCGGCGCACCGACGACCAGGAGGCGCTGTGGAGCGCACTGGCCGACGACACGCTGCAACTGGTCACCTCGGACCACGCGCCCTACCGGATGGATGATAGTGGCAAGTTCGCGCATGGCACAGACGTGCCTTTCAACCGCATCGCCAACGGGATGCCCGGGCTTGAAACCCGCCTGCCCCTGATGTTCGATGCGATGGTCACGAGAGGGCGCGCCAGTATCGAAGCTTTCGTGAACGCCACCGCCACCGCACCCGCCAAGGCCTTTGGACTTTCCACCAAAGGCCAGATCGCTGCGGGATTTGATGCCGACATCGCGATCTGGGATCCGACGCACAGCCATACCTACGGCGCCGATGATCTGCACGACAACGTGGGCTACAACCCTTATGAGGGTACAACGGTCACGGGCTATCCGGTGCAGGTTCTGTCCAGAGGGAAGACGTTGATCGACGATGGGGAACTCAAGGCCAGCCCCGGCTGTGGTCAATGGCTGCCGATGGCACGCTGAGCGTTGCCACACCACATGCCCCTTGCTCTGACCCACGGCGACAGAAGGTGCAGGCGAAAACATCCGGGCCATATCGCTGTCACCGGATGCCGCCGTTCAGCCTTCGGCGCCAGCCTTCGTGCCGGGCTGTTCCATCGGCAGGGTATCGGGATCAATCCCGCGTTTCACGGCGCTGGCGCGAACAGCGTCCCGCGCGGCCTTGCTGCGCGCCAGAAACGACCGGAACCGCGCCTCGTCGAGGAAAAGGATTGTCGACGGCGCGATGGCACGGACTTCGGCCTTGCTCGATTTGCCGAACAGCAGGGCCATCTGACCGAACATCTCGCCGCGCCCCAGCCGCCAGGTCTGGCCCGCGCTTTCCAGTTCCACCGCGCCGGACGCGATGAAATAGACACTCCTCGCCACGGTGTTCCTCTGCATGATCAGCCTGCCTGAATTGACATAGATTGTCTTGAGCGCGCGGCTCAGCTTTCTGATGGCCGCCTCATCAAGATCGGCAAACAGCGGGAACTGCCGCACCAGTTCGACCCGTTCGACTGCGATGTCCAGCGGCGGGCGCCCCTCGGACAGGCTGCGGCGCAGATCGAGATCCTGCATCAGCGCGGCATGGACTTCGGCACCGATCAGACCGTCTTCTCGCATCGCTGCATATTCGCGCTCTTCCAGCCGCAGCGCCGTGCGGCGGATAAACCGGCGCTCGAGTTCTTCGGCGTAGCCGGGATATTGCAGGCGCAGCCCCTCCAGCGCCGTTTCAACCGTGTCGACCCGCCGCGACAGCAGTTCGTGCAGCAGGTCCGCGACCCGGCGCCCATGGATGCGGCGGATGCGCCCGTCGATGAACGTATCGAGGTCACGCAGGATCAGCCGCTGGGACAGCAAACGCTCGAACCGGTCGGCGGTCATTCGGACCAGCGGTGTCGATATGCGCAAACGATTGTTCAACACCACCGCCGCGCGGAACGCCTTGCCATAGGCGACCGCCCGGCGCGCGGCGCGCTGATAGCCGCTGCGCCCGCCCGCCCGTGCGCCTTCGATCAACCGGTCGGCGTCTGACAGGATCTGGTCCATCATCCGGGCCGAGATCGTCCGTTCCTTGACCTTGGCCAGAATCGTGTCCCGCTCGAACCCGGCCAGGGCGATCAGCCCAAGGGTGATCCGGTCCCGCTCAAGGATATCGCTGCCGTCCTCGGCGGTCTTCACGGCAGCGTTGAGACGGTCGCCAAAGGACTTGGCCTCGGAGCGGACGATCTCGTGGGTCAGGGCATAGGCATCGGTGGTGCGCGACACGTCCTCGCGCACGGTCTGCAGCGCAACCGCGACCACCTGCCGCGACATCGCCTCGTCAACCGGCGACAGCCGGTCCAGCCCGAGCCAGCGGATGACCGCGCGCAGGGTCGTACCCTGGACGATCAGCGTAAAGAGCGTGAAACCGGTGGCAAGGATACCGACAACGCGCTTGACCTCGACCGGCACGCGGAAGCTTTCGGTGACGGCAAGCGCCAGCGCCAGTGTCACCGCCCCGCGCAACCCGCCCCACAGGATCGCGGTCCGGTAGGGTCGGTCGACGGCGGGCGACAGGCGCAGCAGCGTCAACAGAGGCAGCAGGCCGAACAGGATCACCGCGCGCGCCGCGATGGCCGCGACGATCACCACACCGATCAACGCGAAATCCCCGATCCGCACATCCTCGAGCAGGCGCGGGATCAGCAGCGCGGCAAGGATAAAGATCAGCGCCCCGGCCCAATGCGCCAGCAGATCCCAGACCTCGCGCAGGTTGAGCCAGGCCTGAGGCGGCAGGCGGCCCGGGCCGACAAGGTTGAGCGTCAGCCCGGCGGCGACAACGGCGATGACCCCGGACGCACCCACGCTCTGTTCGGCCCCGATATAGGCAAGATAGGGCAGCGCCACGGATACGGAAATCAACGCAAGCTCGTGCCGTCCGAACATCGCCATCAGCCAGACGGCAATCCGGGCGGCGATCCAACCGGTCAGGGCACCACCGCCGATCAGGACGGGAAAGCGCGCCAGCGCCTCGGTCAGGTCTGGGTCAGGGACACCCAGCATCACGAAACCCATGAACAGGCCGAACAAGGCGATGGCGGCGGCGTCGTTGAGCAGGCTTTCGCCCTCGATCAGCCGGGCCAGCCGCCGTGGTGCCGAAATCGACCGGAAGATCGACACCACCGCCGACGGATCGGTGGTCGAGACGATGGCACCGATCAGCAGACATGCCGCCAGTGGCAGCGCACTTGCCCAGGACAGCGCGTATCCGACCCCAAGCGTGGCGACGACAACCGCCACGACCGCCAGAACAAGGATCGGCACCCAGTCGTCGATCATCCGGCGCAGGTTCATGCCCAGCGTCGCCTGAAACAGCAGCGTGGGCAGAAAGACATATAGGAACACGTTGGACCGGATCGGCAGACCCAGGATCGCCTCGGCCACGGGGTTGAGCGCGTCGGTCAGATCCGTGCGCAGGAAAAAGATCGCGCCGACGCCGATCAGGATGCCCAGAACCGCGAGGATGACGCTGTACGGCAGGCCCAGCCGGGTCGCCAACGGCTCTGCCGCACCGATCACGACAAAGAGCGAAGCGATGACCGCGATGATCAGAACGATATCCATGGCCTGCGGATACCAAATGGAAGCGCTGGTGTAACAGCCAATCGTATGGTGGTCCGGCATTTTTTGCCCTGGCGGCGGCGGTTTGCGCACGACAGCGAACGAAACACAGCGTTGCACGACAGGGCCGCGCGAAAGCTCTGATTGAACCTTGCCTGGACGATCAGACTTCGAATTCTTTCCAGGACGATGTTTCAAACGCCGTAATATTTGTAGAGGCTTTGCCCCCTCGATTTGAAGCAAGCAGGCCGAGAGGGGCACAGACAATCAGAACGCGCAGGAACAATCTCTTGCCAAATCGAGTTGGTCCGGCAGGAGGACAGGAAAATGTCTAATCTGCGCGCAAATCTGATCACCAAACCAATCCACAAATGGGCCAAGGGCGTCTTGCCTGCCCTTTCCAAGACCGAAAGCGAGGCGTTGACCGCCGGTGAGGTCTGGTGGGAGGCGGAATTGTTCTCGGGCAATCCGGACTGGAAGAAGCTGCACAGCATCAAGGCACCAAAACTGAACGCCGAGGAACAGGCGTTCTTTGACGGTCCGGTACAGCAGCTTTGCTCCATGATCGACGACTGGAAGATCAACCATGAAGACGGCGACCTGTCGCCCGAGGTCTGGCAGTTCCTGCGCGACAATAAATTCTTTGGCATGATCATCCCGAAATCGCACGGCGGTCTCGAATTCTCCGCCTTCGCGCATTCCGAGATCGTGCGCTACATCTCCTCCCGCTCTGTCGCGGCTGCGGTGACCGTCATGGTGCCGAACTCGCTCGGGCCGGGCGAGTTGCTGCACCAGTTCGGCACGGACGACCAAAAGGATTACTGGCTGCCGCGCCTTGCGGACGGGCGGGAACTGCCCGCTTTCGGTCTGACCAGTGCAGAGGCGGGATCGGACGCTTCCGCGATGGTGGACAGCGGCGTTGTCTGCAAGGGCATGTGGGAGGGCGAGGAAGTGCTCGGCCTGCGGCTCAACTGGGCCAAACGCTACATCACCCTCTCGCCGGTCTGCACCGTGCTGGGTCTCGCATTTCAGATGCGCGATCCGGACGGGTTGCTGGGCGGCGAGGAGGACATCGGCATCACCTGCGCGCTTGTTCCCACAGACCTCGATGGCGTGGAAACCGGGCGGCGGCACCTGCCGTCCTCCACCATGTTCATGAACGGACCGACGACAGGCACGGATGTGTTCATCCCGCTTTCCAACATCATCGGCGGCCCGGACTATGCAGGTAAGGGCTGGATGATGCTGATGTCCGCGCTGGCTGCGGGGCGTGGCATTTCGCTGCCGTCGATGGGCTGCGCGGCCATATCTCTCGCGGCGCACACCACCGGGGCATATTCCCGCATTCGCCAGCAATTCAACCTGCCCATCGGCAAGTTCGGCGGCATTCAGGACCGGATGGGACGGCTGGCGTCGGATTCCTACGCGATGGACGCCGCACGCCGTCTGACCTGCGCAGGGCTTGACGAAGGCCGCGCGCTGTCGGTGATTTCCGCCATCATGAAAGCCCACGCCACCTTCCGGATGCGCCACGCGATCGACGATGCGATGGACGTGCATTCCGGCAAGGCGGTCATTGACGGTCCCTTGAACTATCTCTTGCCACTCTACCGTGCCGTGCCGATCGGCATCACCGTGGAAGGGGCGAACATCGTCACCCGCAGCCTGATCATCTTTGGTCAGGGTTCGATTCGCGCGCATCCCCACATGCTCGACAACATGCTGGCCCTGCAGGAGGAAGATTCGGACAAATCCCTGCGGATGTTCGACAAATCCTTCTGGGCGCATGTCAGCCACACCACCAAGACGCTGTTCCGGGCCTGGGGCCGTGCGGCATTTGGCGGTGGCACGACCGCGAACCACGGCCCGGCCAAGCCGATCTATCAGGAGCTGTCGCGCTGGTCCGCCGCCTATGCACTCACCGCCGATTTCGCCTTTCTGACACTGGGCGGCGCACTCAAGCGCAAGGAGATGATCTCGGCCCGGATGGGCGACATCCTGTCGGAAATGTACATCCTGTCCGCCACCCTGAAACGCTGGGAGGACGAAGGACGTCAGAAGGCGGATTTCCCCGTGGTCCAGTACACCGCCGATGCGGCGTTCAAGCGCATCCAGACGGCACTGGACGAAGTCATCGCGAACCTGCCCGCCCGCTGGGCGGCCCGCGTGCTGCGCTTCCTCGTCTGGCCCGGTGCGGCCCGTCGCGCCCCGGACGACCGCTTGACCGCCGCGTGCAGCGATCTGATCTACGAACCCTCCGACACCCGCGACCGGATCGTCGGACAACTGCACGGCGGCACCGAAGGCGACGGCATTCATCTGCTGAATGCCTGCTACGCCAGGGTTGTCGAACTGGCACCGCTGATGAAACGGCTGCGCGACGCCAGACAGACACCGCAACAGGCCCACGACGCAGGGACGCTGAGCGATGCGGAACTGGCGCAGATCGAAGAGATGAACGCGCTTGTGTCCAAGGTGATCGCGGTGGACGATTATACCCCCGAAGAATTGTCGGCTTACTTCAAGGGCCATTCCGCCGAAACCGCCGATGACTACACGGCGGTACCGAAGAAAGCCGCGGAATGACCGATCCCGCCCGACAACGTGTCTATCTGGTCGATGGGGCCCGCACACCGTTTCTGAAGGCGCGCGGCGGGCCCGGCCCCTTTACCCCCGTGGATCTCGCGGTGCAGGCGGGCCGCCCCCTGCTCGCCCGTCAGACCTTTGACCGCACCGCCTTTGATCTCGTGATCCTGGGGTGCGTCAACGTCATCGCGGACGAGATGAACCCGGCCCGCGTCGCCGCCCTGCGCCTCGGTCTGGGGGAGGCGATGGTGGCCTTCACCGTGCAGATCAACTGCGGATCCGGGATGCAGAGCATCGACACCGCCTACCGCTATATCCGCGACGGCAGCCACCAGATGATCCTCGCGGGCGGCACCGAAGCGCTCAGCCATGCGCCCCTGACCCTGCGCCAGTCCGCTGTCGAATGGTTCGGCAGGATGAATGCCGCCAAGGGACCGCTGGATCAGGCCAGGGCGATGGCCGGGATCCGCCCCGAATTTTTCAAACCGGTTGTCGGGCTCGAACGCGGCCTGACGGACCCGATCACGACCCTGAACATGGGCCAGACGGCGGAAGTGCTGGCCCACCGCTTCGGCATCGACCGCAAGGCGGCGGATACCTATGCGATGCAAAGCCATCACCGTCTGGCGGCGGCGCAGAAGGAAGGGCGGCTGACGGATGAAATCATGCCCGCCTTCGACCGCGACGGCACCGTCTACGACCACGACGACGGCGTCCGCCCCGACAGCGATCTTGAAGGGCTGGCCAAGCCCAAGCCGGTGTTCGAACCGCCTTACGGCAAGGTCACGGCGGGCAACGCGAGCCAGATCACCGATGGGGCCAGTTGGTGCATCCTCGCCTCCGAAAAAGCGGTCGCCGCGCACGGGCTTGAGCCGCTGGCCGAAATCACCGACAGCGAATGGGCAGCGCTCGACCCGTCCATCATGGGCCTTGGCCCTGTCATGGCCTCGACGCCGATCCTGCAACGCCACGGCCTTGCACGGGACGACATCGGTGTCTGGGAATTGAACGAGGCCTTCGCCGCGCAGGTGCTTTCCTGCCTCGCGGCCTGGGAGGACGCGGATTTCTGCCGCGATGTGTTGGGGTACGATGCCGCCTTCGGCCGGATCGACCGCGACCGTCTCAACGTCGACGGCGGGGCAATCTCGCTGGGTCATCCCGTGGGCACCAGTGGCAACCGGATCGTGCTGCACCTCGCCAATGCCATGAAGGCGCGCGGCGACAAGCGTGGGATCGCCACGGAATGCATCGGTGGCGGTCTCGGCGGCGCAATGATGCTGGAGGCCGTGTGATGACCGGAACAGTCCTGAATTTCCTGGGGGAAACCAAGCTTGAACTGGGGCCGGTGGGTGAGCCGGAAGGCAACTGGCGCACGGGCCGCGACGACGATGACATCCTGTGGCTCGTACTGGACAAGAACAAGACCGGCACCAACACCATATCCGAAGATGTCCTGCGCGAACTGCAAGAGCATGTCAGCGAGGCCGAGGCGAATACCCCCAAAGCCCTTGTCATCCGCTCTGCCAAACCTTCGGGCTTTGCCGCCGGTGCGGACATCGCCAGCTTCGAAAGCATGTCCGACGATGGTGCCGCCGATCTTCTGCGACAGGGTCATGACGTGCTCGACCGGCTTGAAAAGCTGCCCTGCCCCACGATCTGCGTGATCCATGGGCACGCCCTTGGCGCGGGTTTCGAACTCGCCCTCGCCTGTGACACGCGCATCGCGACGCCCGGTGCGTCCTTCGCCTTTCCCGAAGTCCAGCTTGGTCTCCATCCCGGCCTCGGCGGCACGTTCCGCCTGCCCGCGCTGATCGACCCGATGGAGGCGATGACGATGATGCTGACCGGCAAGACCGCCCATACCGACCGCGCAAAGTCGTTGGGCATCGTCGACACAATTGTCGAAGAGCGGCACGTCGCCGCCGCCGTCCGGGCCGCCGCAGAAGGGAAGATCGACGGACAGGATCAGGGGCTCAAGGCCCGCGCGCTGAAATTCGATCAGGCCCGCAGCCTTGTCGCGGGCCAGATGCGCAAGCAGACCCAGAAAAAGGCCCCCAGCGATCACTACCCCGCGCCCTATGCGCTGATCGACCTGTGGGAGGCCAAAGGCGATGACCGCGACGCGATGCAGCAGGGCGAGATCCAAAGCTTCACCGACCTGCTGCGCAGCGACACGTCAAGGAACCTGCGCCGGGTGTTCTTCCTGCGACAAAAGCTCAAGGATGCCGCCGGTGGAACGGACGACATCGCCCATGTCCACGTCATCGGTGCCGGTGCCATGGGGGCGGAAATCGCCGCCCTGTCCGCCATCCGTGGCAAGCGTGTGAGCTTGGGCGATGTCGACACCGACCCGCTTGGCAAGGCGCTCAAGAAGGCGGCGGAGATCTGCAAGGACAGGCATCTCAGCGATATGGAAACCCGCGATGCGCTCGACCGGCTCATGCCCGACCCCAGGGGATATGGCATCGCGTCCGCCGATCTGATCATCGAGGCGGCACCCGAGCGGATGGAACTGAAGGAAAAGATCTACAGTGATCTCAAGGACCGCATGAAACCCGATGCGATCCTCGCCTCCAACACGTCCAGCCTTTCAGTCGATACTCTGGCCGGCCCATCGCCGGACAAGACACGCTTCGCCGGGCTGCACTTCTTCAATCCCGTGTCGCGGATTGATCTGGTAGAGGTCGTGCGCGGTGCCAAGACCAGCAGCGAAACCGCCACCCGCCTCGCCGCCTTTTGCGGGGCCATCGGGAAACTGCCCGCGCTGGTGGACGATTACCCCGGTTTTGTCGTGAACCGCGCACTCACCCCCTATCTGATGGAAGCAATGGTGCTGATGGACGAAGGCGTCCCCAAAGAGGTCATAGATACCGCCGCCATCCGCTTCGGCATGCCCATGGGCCCGGTGACGCTGGCCGATCAGGTCGGCCTCGACATCGGCCTGCACGTCGCGGACTCCCTGCGAAAGAATATCGAAAAGCCCATGGCAGAGATTTCAGACACCCTGCGCCGCAAGGTCGACGCAGGCGATCTCGGCAAGAAGACCGGCAAGGGCTTTTACGACTGGAAGGACGGCACCCCGCATCCCGACAGCAACGACAACGGCCCCGACGATCTGACCGACCGGTTGATCTTGCCGATGCTGGATGCCTGCGTCGAGGTACTGCGCCTTGGCATCGCCAGGGACGCCGACCAGATCGACGGTGCGATGATCTTTGCCACCGGTTTTGCACCCTTTCGGGGCGGGCCGATACACTATGCGCGCAGTCGCGGGATAAAAGACGTCACTGACCGTCTGCTGGCCTTGCAAGACCGCGCATGGCCCGCGTTTTGCCCCCGACGCAGGCTGGTCCAGCCTTGGCTGATGCGCCACGTCAATTCACCGATGCGGACGCCATGGCGCGCGCACTCTTCGATCTTGCCGGTGGTGAAATACGGCTGGCCCTGCCGCTGGGACTGGGCAAACCCGTCACGCTGGTCAACGCGCTGACCCGTCTGGCCGTGGCCGACCCGTCGCTGGAACTGTCGATCTTCACCGCCCTCACCCTGCAACGCCCGACTCCAGCCTCGGATATGGAGCGGCGATTTCTCGAACCGGCGATGGACCGGCTTTTCGGTGCCTATCCTGACCTGCACTATGCGGAAATGATCAAGGGTGACGGCCTGCCACCCAACATCCGCGTGTCGGAATTTTTCTTTCAGGCGGGTGCATGGCTGGGCCAGGACTACGCCCAACGCAATTACATCGCTGCCAATTATACCCACGCCCGCGATGTCCTGATCGCGCAGCGGCCCAATGTCGTCTGCCAGCTTCTCAGCCCCGGCACGGACAGCTTCAGTCTTTCGTGCAACACCGACATCACCGCCGATCTCTTTGCGATGCGTGCGCGGGGCGAGATGGATTTCACAGCCGTCGGCGAGGTGAACCCGGCCCTGCCCTTCATGCCCGGCCCGGATGCCGAAATCCCACCTGAAGCACTGGCCATGCTGCTGACGCCAGCCGACCCGTTCGAGCTGTTCTCGGTCCTGCGTCGTCCGGTATCCGCCGCGCAATATGCCATCGCGCTGCATGTGTCGCGACAGATCGTTGACGGCGGCACCCTGCAGATCGGCATCGGCGCGATTGGCGACGCCGTGGCGCAGGCTTTGCTGCTGCGCGACCGTGGGGCGCTGGAACCGGTCTGGCAAAGCGCCCCCTTTCCCCTTCAGGGCGATGGAACAGAACCTTTCCATCACGGCCTCTATGCCGTGACCGAAATGCTCGTCGGCGGCTTGCTCGCGCTGTTCGAGGCCGGGATCATCCGGCGGGAGGTCGACGGCGCCGCCATTCACGCCGGGTTCTTCGTCGAGGCGCGCGATGTCTACCAGCGCCTGCGCGACATGCCGCCCGACCAGCGCGCGAAGATCTCCATGAAGCCGGTCAGCTTCACCAACGCGCTCTACGGGGACGAACCCGCCAAGCGTGCGGCCCGTGTGCAGGCGCGCTTCGTCAATGGCGGAATGCAGGCCAGCCTGCTGGGTGACATCATGTCGGACAGCGCGAAACCCGGCAGTGTCGTGAGCGGCGTCGGCGGCCAGTTCAACTTTTTCGAACAGGCCTTTGCGCTGGAAGATGGCCGCGCGATCCTGACCCTGCCCGCCACCCGCACCAGCAACGGCAAGACCAGCTCGAACATCGTCTGGCAATTGCCGCTGACCACCGTGCCACGGCACATGCGCGATGTGGTCGTGACCGAATACGGTGTCGCGGACCTGCGCGGGCAGACCGACGAAGAAGTCATCAAGCGCATGATCGCCATCGCCGACAGCCGCTTTCAGACCGGCTTGCTGAACGAGGCGCGCAAGGCGGGCAAGATCGCGCGCGACTGGCAAGTCCCCAAGGCGCATCGACAGAATACCCCTGAACGGCTGACCGATTGGCTGCGCCCCTATCAGGAAGAGTTGCTGCCGGATTTCCCTTTCGGCACCGATTTCGACAGCATCGAACGTCGCCTGCTCCCTGCTCTTTCCCACCTCCGCGCCGCCGCCGCCGACAAGAAGGCGCTTCTGGGTCTGATCTGGGCGTCCTTCACACAGCCCCGTCACCCACAGGAAGGCGATGCGATGGAGCGGATGGGTTACGCCCGCGCTCCGGCCCTCACCGAACCCCTGCAAGCCCGCGCCCTGCGCGGCGCACTCAGACGCGCGGCCCACGATTGACGGATGTCGCCTTTTCTCTTGATGCCCTCCAGCCCCTCGCGGGTGGTAGGCGACAGCAGCCATCACCGCGACATAGACCGCGCCGAAGTTCAGCAGCTGATCCCCCACATCCGCCGCCGCCCGCGTGCGGACGTTCTGTCACATACACTCGGGACGGCTGCGAAGTGACCGAAGATGGCCCTGTTCAGGCCGCCAAAACTGCGAAGATCTCGAACGTCCATCCTTCGCCCAGTTGACCTTTCCTAATCATATGCGCCGTTTCAATTCGGTTCAAAGTTGCCGTTGCCGTCGTGAATGCTTTGAACCCCGTCATCGGTCTGACCCGTCGCTTGATGTCGCGAGGGTCTTGCTCGACGATATTGTTAACACACTTTGACCTTTAGACCCTGATCCTGCGTGGTGAAGCGACTTCTTTGATCTCGGCGTTCATACTTCGCAGACCAGCCGTGTTTGCGCCACTCTTGTGGATCGCGCACGCTCTCGGCAGACCGTTTGCCGTTATCGCCTTGGCCAAGAACTTCAGCGCTGCCGTCTCTTCGCGCTGCTCATCCAACAGGAAATTAAGCGTTTGGCCGTCCTTGATGACCGCCCGGGATACAAAGCACCATTCGCCGCGGACTTTCACGCAGGATTCGTCAAATCGCCACGACGGTTTCGTCGGCGCTTTGCTTTTCTGGCCCGCTGACGCGATCTCCGTGGCATACTTGACGACCCAACGGCTCAGCATCGCATGGAAAACCTGTACGCCACGCTCGGCAAGGATCTCCACTAGGTCGCGGTAGGATACGCCATATCTGACGTAGAAACGAGATTGCCAACTTGCCGTCGGCTGCGGTGAAGTTTAGGCGGTCGTCATGAAAATTCCAGCTGAGATGACGCGCCTGAAGGGCTATCGTTTTCCGCGTGAAGTCGTGGCCTATGCCGTGTGGGCCTACCATCGGTTCACGCTGAGCACGGCGGATGTCGAGGATCTGCTCGCCGAGCGTGGCGTAATCGTCAGCCAAGATACCGTTCGCAAATGGGTGAACCGTTTTGGTCGGCATTTTGCAGATTGCATTAAGCGCGACCGGCCCCCTGCATCAGATAAGTGGCATCTCGATAAGGTTGTCGTGCCGATCAACGGCACGAAGATGTGGTTGTGGCGAGCCGTGTATTGGAGCGGAGATGTGCTCGACATTTTGGTGCAGCCAAGGCGAAACGCCAAAGCGGCCAAGCGCTTCTTGCGGCAGCTTATTGCCCGTTTTGGCCAGCCACGCGTTATCATCACGGACAAGTTACGCAGCTATATCAAACCGATCCGTCAGTTGGCCCCGGACGCCGACCACCGCGCCCACAAAGGGATCAATAACCGGATCGAGGGGTCGCACCGACCGACCCGGAAGCGAGAGAAGCTCATGGGCCGGTTCAAATCGCCCCGGCAGCCACAGAGATTTTTGGCTGTCCATGATCAAATCAACACCGTCTTTCGCCCCCGCCGCTATCAACTCTCCTCAATCTCATACCGCCACGCCAGAGCCGACGCTTTCGGCCTCTGGAATGCCTATGCTGCTGAAATGACCGCTTGATCAAAGTCAGCCATCTCTTCTGTGCTCAGTACAAAATAAGTTGGCGATCCCCGTTTCCGCCAATGCGTGACGCAGCCCTTCAGCTTCGGATCCGCAGTTCGGACACCGGCCCGAATTCTACCCGGATCGCATTTATCAGTCTCTGTAAAAGGTGGGTTTCGATATAGCGCTGGATAAAGGCACTGGGACAGGACAGATGCACGATGCCCCCCTCGGCCCTGATAAAACCCAATCGTCGGAACCAGGCATCAAAAAGCGCCGGATCCTCCGCCCGCAGCGTGGCCATGGCGCGTTTGAACGGCGTGTCAGGCGTCTGTTGCGCGGGCTGGGCATAGTTCTCCAGCCGCACCACCTTGGTTTCTTCGGCACCGCCGTAGCGCGCCTGCATCCGGTGTTGGAAATCGGGCCCGACCTGGCCCCATGTGGGCGCCGACAGCCGGGCGATGGTGCCGTAATTCAAACGGTAAGCCCCGACCCTGCCCCGGACACCGGGTCTTTTGCAAACCAGTATCTCGGCCTCGATCAATCGTTTGATCTGACGTTTCACGGTGCGCTCATCCACCGACCAGAGCCGCGCCATTTCCTTTTGCCCGACGCAGAATTCATCATCCCGCCAGTTGTAGCGCGCCGTGATCAGCGCGATGAGACGCATGAGCGACGTGGCGAACCCGGCGCTGCCCGCCAGCCCCGCCACGGAAAGAGCCGTCAGCACATCGTATTTGACGACGCTTGCATCCGGCCCCATGGCTCGTTGGATATTCATCTGCGTTTCCCGCTCGTTGACTGTTATCTGCCTCCGGGGACCGATCTTGGCTGTCGATTCTCCGTGTCTCAATGAAGTCTGAAATCCCGTCTTTTGTCAATCGCATCCGAAGAAGCGGATTTCTTGCCCCTTCTTTCCAAATTCTGAAATCTTTAGGTATATAGGTTAAGGGGGACATTCTGCTGTCACCATAACACCGCTCGATTGTCACCTTTTCGGTCTCTAAATGCCGATTAGTGTCACCAAATAACCTTTGATATGCGCCCTATTCCCGCGACACCTGCGAAATCCGCGACTTGCATATTCCCAAGGTTAGATACTTTGCCTTTGAATATTTTCCCAATTCCCGTTATCGAGAAGTCGTAGCAGAACAACAAGAGATTTCTCATGAGAGACCACAACGATTTGCTGACCATGAACGACCGCAGCCTTGCCCAGCAGGCAGCAGTGCGGCGGGCGACGTTCTCCCCCGGAGAGGTGAAGGAGCTGCGCCCCTTCTCCATCTGGGAAATCAGCCAGTTCATGTTCGACGTGCCGGCGGACACCCTGCGCAAGAAGCTGGCGGAGGATCCTTCCCTGCCTCAGGGCCTGACCGAGGAGGACGGCCGCCAGCGTTGGTTCACTCTGGCCGAGATCAGCGAGCTGCGGCGCAGGCTGCGGTTTCGTGGCAAGTCGTTGTCGCCCGAGCGGCCCAAGGGGCGCGCGATGCGGATCGCCGTGTCGAACTTCAAGGGCGGTGTGGGCAAGACGGTCGTGGCGCAGCATCTGGCCCATGCGGCGGCGTTGGACGGCTACCGCATCCTGTGCGTGGACTTTGATCCGCAGGCGACGCTGACCCATTCCATGGGGCTGGTGGAGGTCAAGGAATGGCACACGGTCTGGGGCATCATGTGCCGTGATCTGTGCCGCGAGGCGGACCGCTTCATGGAAAGCTACGACAACCCCGACGACTGCCCCTACCCGTCCTCGGACGAGTTGCCGGAGGATGTGCGGTCCATCGGGGCGCAGCGGTTTCAGGACTTCATTCAAAAGACCTGCTGGCCCACCATCGACATCATCCCGTCCTGCGCCAATGCGGCCTTTGTCGAATTTGCCTCGGCGCAGTACCGGTCGCTGCACAAGGCCTGGTCCTTTTTCGGCTGCGTCGACCGGTATCTGAGCGAGTTGCCGGATGATCAGTACGACATGATCATCTTCGACTGCCCGCCCGCCATCGGGTATCAGTCTCTGAACGCGGCCTTTGCGGCGGACATTCTCTATATCCCGTCCGGTCCGGGGTACTGGGAATACGACAGCACCACCAGCTATCTGGGCCAGCTTGGCGATGCGATGGCCGACATCTCCGAAGGGTTCGCGGACCTGGCAGCGGACGCAGGGATCACGCTTCCGAAACGCTTTGCCGATATCCGTTTGCTCATGACCCGATACGAGGCGACGAACCCCCTGCACATCGCGATGATGGAGGCGCTGCGCAATGTCTTTGGCGATGATGTCTGCACCCATCCGATCGAGATGACCCGCGCGGTCGAACAGTCGGGGCGGTTTCAGATGTCGGTCTACGAACAGGATTACCGCCAGATGACGCGGGAGACCTGGAAGCGGGCGCGGCAGAGTTTCGACCGGGCCTATGACGAATTCCTGCAGACCGTGCTGAACGCATGGCGCAGTGATGCGAAGAGCAAGGAGAATACCAGATGAGCAGCAAGAACAAGTTCGGGTTCGCCCCGCTGGAACCCACCACGGAACGCCCGCAGCGCAGCCGGTCCGTCGGGCCCGATGGGGGCCGCCGTGCGCGATGCCGCCGACAACCTGCAGGAATCCACTGCCGCGAAGGTCGAACAACGCCGCCGCAACTCCGAGGACGCCGAAGCGTTCCGCGCCGCGCAGCAGGAGGGCAGGGTGCTGGTGGTCATTCCGCTGGAGGATATCGCGACGGACGATCTGCCGCGTGACCGGCTGGATTTGGAAGGCGTCGCCGTGTCGGACGAGATGGAGGAGCTGAAAGCCTCGATCCGCGACCGGGGCCAGAAGGAACCGGTAGAGGTCTTCAAGGGGCCAGACGGACGCTATCAGCTCAAGAAGGGCTGGCGCCGCTTTACCGCCCTGTCCCAGCTTTACCGCGAGACGGGGGAGGAAAGCTTTGCCGCGATCATCGCCCGTGTCGAGACCGGCGATGCCGACCGGATCAGCCGCTATGTGGATATGGTCGAAGAGAACGTCGTGCGCGAGGATCTGACCTTTGCCGAGATGGCGCAGGTGGCGATCGTCGCCGCACAGGACGAGGGCGTGGCGGAGGTGGACGCGAGCGAGTTGGTGAACCGGCTTTATGCCGCGCTGCACAAGACCAAGCGGTCCTATATCCGCAGCTTTGTCTTCATGCTGAACGTGCTGGGTGACAGCCTGAAATGGCCCAAGGCGGTTGCGCGGAACCTTGGTGTCGAGGTGGCGCGCGCCATCTCCAACCCGGAAGAGGTCGAGGCGCTGAAGGCAGAGCTTGAGCGGTGTGCCAACCCTGATGCACAGACCAAGGTGCTCAAGTCGTTTGTCACCACCGAGGTCAAGGCGGTGCGCGAAGCGCCGAAGCCCAAGCAGAAGTTTGAATTCTTCGTGGGCCAGACCAAGGTGACCGCGCGGGCGGGCGAGTGTCGTCTGGTGAGCGATGTGGACTTCACCGCCCTGCCCAAAGGGGCGCTGGAGGAGGCGGTAAAGGCCTTTCACGAGGTGCTTCGGGGCGGTCCGCGGATACGCTGATGCGGTTACCCATGGGTAACCACGGGGGGTCTGGTTACCCATGGGTAACCGTCTGCAGGGGTAGCGGTTACCCATGGGTAACCGCCGACCTGCCTCCCAGCATAAGACATTATACTATATATTACAGTTAGTTAGGCTATTCTTCAGTCTGGAAAAGTGCCTTAACTGTCTTGCAGGGGCAGGGTGCCCCTCCGCCCTTGGGGACGTTGTCGCTGCGACTGGTCAGCGCGTCCGCCACCCCCTAAGGTCAGGGTAACCGAAGGGGGATACAAAGATGACAGCAGATGAAGTCAGGGATTTTCTGGAAGGCCACAGTGTCTATGCGCTGGACCCGAACACGCGCGAGGTTGTCGCCTGTATCGACTATGGCACCGATGGCACCTGCCTGTGCCGCTTTCGTGAATGGCGACAGGGACAAGGGCGTCTTCGGGTTCGAGGGGGATACCTACTGGACCCGGTACGAGACCTTCAGGGAGGGCAAGCGCCACGTCTTTCGGCTGGAACGGCGGGGGCCGCGCACCGCGCAGGCCTATTTCGCGGATGGGACAATCGCGTTTCTGCAGTCCCATGAGGAACGGCCGGAACTGACGGCCTGACCAGGTCGCGGATATGGGGCGGCACAACAAGGTGCCGCCCCAGTCGCTTCATTCGATGGTCATGCCCAGTGTCTGACCGATCGTTTCGTTCCAGACCGCCACACAGTCCGCACCGCAGCGGTCGGCGAACTCCGGCAGGATCGCGGCCTTGACCGCCTCGGCCCGCAGGGCATTGTCGGCCTCGGTCATCGGCACCAGTGTCATGCCCGCCGCATCCCCTTCGGAGCAGGGACCGGAGGTGTTGCAGGCCAGACCGGTTTCCGTTTCCGTCGCCGCCAGTTCAAAGATCGACGTTTCCAGATCGCGCAGGGAGGATGTCAGATACTCCTGCACCGACGCATCCAGCCCGTTCCACCAGTCGAGGTTGGCCAGCTGTGCCGCAAGGCCGAAGTTGACCGGCATCGGCGAGATGTAGCGGGCGGATTCATTCCATTTGGCCTTGTAGCCCGACAGCGCGCCGGTGATGGCGCAATCGACCACACCGCTGGCCAGCGCGGGCTGCACCTCGGCAAAGGCGATGGACAGGGGCGAGCCGCCCAGATGGCTGACAAAGGCCTGCTGCGAGGCACCCGACGCACGGACCTTGCGGCCCTTCAGATCGGCAAGCGAGGTGAATTCGTCGCGGCAATAGATCACCTGCGCCTGATAGGTGCCAAAGCCCAAAAGCTTGATGTTGTGTTCTGTCTCGAGAAACTCGGCATAGCCCGACCGCCAGCTTTCGACCGCCTGAGACAGTTCCTCGACACTGCCGATCACGCCGACCAGATCGACGGATTCGTTCATCGGCACTTCGCCGGAGTTGTAGGCCAGCACCGTCGTCGCCATCTGCAGGGTGCCGTTGCTGACAAGGCGGAAGATCTCGCCGCCCTTGAAGCCCAGTTCGGTGAAGGGTTTGACGTTCGCGGTGATCTTGCCGCCGGTGTCTGCGGGCACCTGTTCGGTCCAGAACGGCAGTTCCTTGTCGGTGTACATCGACAGCCCGCCGATGGAGCCGACGACGTTGAACTCGGTCGCGGGCATCTCCTGCGCCAGCTGCGGGCAGGGCCAGAAGGCCGGCCAGAGCGGTCGAAATCAGTGTCTTCATGGTGAGGTCTCCCTTGGTTGAGGGCGTTATCCGCCCGGTTTTGGATTGACGATGGTCGGCAGCCAGAGCGCCAGCTGCGGAAACAGGATCAGAAGGCCGATCATCAGCAGCATGGCGACCAGAAATGGTGCCGAGCCCTTGAAAAGATCGCTGAAATCGCCGCCCGCCTTGCGCACGGCCTGCACGACATAAAGGTTCATGCCGACGGGCGGCGTGATCAGCGCCGCCTCGATCAGGATGACGAAGACGACGCCCCACCAGACCGGGGAATAGCCCAGGCCGACGACGACCGGCACGATGATCGGGGTGGTGGCGATCATCATCGACAGCGTTTCCATGAAACAGCCGAGCAGCAGGTAGAAACAGATGATCGCCACCAGCATCCCCAGCGGCGACCAGCCCAGACCCAGCACCGCATCGGTGATCGCCTGCACCAGCCCGATGCTGACCATGACGAAGTTGAGAAAGAAGGCGGCGATGACGATCAGCATGATCATGCAGGTGGTGCGCACCGTGCCCTCGAAGGCGGCGAGCAGCACAGGCACGGTCAGCTTGCGGTTCAGCGCCACCAGCCCGACCGTGGCGATCAGGCCCAGGGCCGCGGCTTCGGTCGGGCGTGGCGACACCGGCATAGATGCTGCCCACGACGATGGCGAAAAGCCCGAGCGGCGGCACCAGATGCGGCAGGCCCCGCAGCCGTGCGGGCCAGAGCGATCCGTGGTCCATCCGGTGACCGCCCCAGAGCGGTCTCCACAGGACCAGCACCAGCACGATGCCCGAGAACAGCGAGGCCAGCACGAAGCCGGGGATGAACCCGGCGGCATAGAGATCGGCCACGGAGGTGTCGGTCAGCACCGCGTAGATGATCATGTTGATCGACGGCGGGATCAGGATGCCCAGCGTCCCGCCCGCCGCGATGGAGCCCAGAAACAGCGGCCGGTTGTAGCCGCCCGCGTCCATGTTGGGGATGGCGACCGTGCCGATGGTGGCCGCCGTCGCGATGGAGGAACCGGAGGTGGCGGCAAAGACCGCGCTGGCGGCGATGTTGGTATGCATCAGCCGCCCCGGCAGGCGCGAGAACCACGGCGTCAGCGCATCGAAGAGCCGCCCCGACACGCCGGAGCGGTGCATGAGTTCGCCCATCATGATGAACATCGGTGCCGCGATCAGGATGAAATCGGCGGAGGAGTTCCACGCCAGTTCCCCCGCCGCCCCGGTCATCGGAAAGAAGGCGTAGTTTTCGGACAGGATGTAGCCGGTCAGCGCCAGCACCGCCGCCACGGGCAGCGACAGGACCAGCATGACCAGCAGCAGCAGGAAAGCGGTCAGGATCATCGCGTGCCGTCCGAGGCATGAACGGCTTCGGCGATCTCGGCGTCGATGTCGGACGATCCGACCGCGGCCTCGAAGCCCGCCCGGTCGCCGCGCATCAGGCGCAGGACGGCCTGCACCGGGGCCAGCACCGCCATGCAGGCGAACCAGAACAGACCGATCCACCAGAGGCCCTGCGGCAGGATCAGCGGCACGCGCATCTGCGACATGGACCGCGCGCCCATCGACCAGGATTGCGCGACCGTGCCCCAGGCGAACCACGCCAGCGCCGCGGCGACCAGCGCCAGCGCCAGCGCCGCCAGCAGGTCGCAGGCCGCGCGGAGCGGAAAGGGCAGGCGCGCCACCAGGAAATCGACCCGGATATGCGCCTTGGTCGTGACGGTATAGGCCATGCCCAGACCGATGCAGGCGGCAAGCCCGTAGGACGAAATCTCGAAACTGTCGATGGCGCTTTGGTTGAAGAAATAGCGCATGGAGCACGTCGAGCGTGATCGGCACGGCGCAGCCGAACAGGATCACCGCCCCCGCCACCCAGGCCAGCCAGCGCGAGACGCGTTGCGGCAGCGGTTCTTTCATCGCGATGTCTCCATGGCCTGACACGATCACAGCCTTGATCACAAGTCCAGCACCTCGCGTGCAGGGGTGAGAGTGTGTGCCCCGACGCTCGCATTTCGAACGCGCCTTCAGCGTCAAACGTCATCTTTACAGGCATGATGCCATCCGTTCCTGCGGAAAGCCAACCGGCGGTGAGGTGCGCCGTTGGTGCCAGATACAAGATGACTTCGCTTGCGCCCGACTTGACAGACACAGGAGAGCGCCTCATATACCTAGACAGGTAGCTAGACAGGTATAGGCGATGTGGACCGTTCAGGATGCAAAGAACAAGTTCAGTGCGGTGGTCGATGCCGCATTGGCAGGCACACCGCAAGAGGTGTCGCGTCGCGGTAAGCCAGCCGTGGTTGTCCTGTCCGCAGACGAATACCACAGACTTGTCGACGGGGCCGTGAAAGCGCGCGGAAGCTTTGCGGAGCATTTGATGACCTTTCCGGGCGGGGATGTCCCACGCGCATCCGCAACCCCGCGTGATGTCGATTTTTGATGTACATCCTTGATACGAACGTCATCTCGGCCGTTCGCCGCCCGGACCGCGCCCCGAAGGTCGCAGCCTGGTTGCGGGGAAAGGCAGAGCAAGACCTGTTTCTGAGCGTCATCACACTGGGTGAGATCGAGCGCGGCATTCGCCAGCAGGACGTCAGAGACCCGGGTTTGCGCAGGATCTTCGGGCCTGGCTGGACCAGACGATAATGCTGTTTTCGGATCGCCTGCTGTCCTTCGAAGCGGAGGACGCCCGCATCTGGGGCCGCCTTTCGACCGAGATCGGTCACACTGGCGCGGACCTGATGATTGCGGCGTCGGCGCTTCGGCACGGTGGGACTGTTGTGACGGGTAACGTGAGTGATTTCGCGCCAACGGGGGCAGCGGTCGAAAATCCGTTCTAAGTGCAGGCCGACATTGGACAGTGCACAAAGACGGTTACAATCCTGCGGCCTTGGTGAGGTTCACCCGGAATCTGTCGCGGCGGCGTTGGTA
>CAWCXM010000006.1:0-22232 GCA_963799505.1 uncultured Alphaproteobacteria bacterium | reverse complement strand
TTGATTTATTTGCATTTTTGTGTATCTTCAAACTGTTGGCTTTGGGCCCTGCTATGCAGGAATACGCCCCAATATCCCCGAATTTGCCCCTCTACGACGACTCATTGCACACATGAGCCGCACACGAAAATGGCCTCCATCACCAAGCTCCCCTCCGGTGCTGACCCGCGTCCAGATCAGACGAAAGGGCCGCTACGCGAGCGAGACGTTCCTCCGCCGCGACGACGCCCATCGTTGGGTCCTGCCTGAGCGGAGAACCGGGGCGATCAGGGGTTGGCGCCGCGCAAGTCGTTCGTCTTCCCCCATTGACCGAACTTCAGAGGCTAGCACGCCTAAATTTGCATACGCTGTCCGCAGCGGTCAATCAGTCGGCTGCGAAACACAGCGCCACCGCGCCAATTTCAGCCCGTCAAAATAGGAATGGCGACGAGTTGTCGCTCGCCGCCATTCCGAAATCGCATGTGATGTCATGTCTGTGGACTGACCTCAGTTCGTCGCGGATTGCTCCAGCACAGACCGCAGTTTGGCAAGGGTTGCTTCCGGGTCAGCGAGACCTGCAGCCTTCGCTTTTTCGATCCAAGCGGCCTCGACCGGCTGAATGGCTTTGGTGAATTCTTCGACAAATGCTTCAGGTGCGTCGACGACATTCAGGTTGCCCAGCCCTTCAAGCGCCACATCCTCGTCGTTCTGCCATGCCGCGCCAAAGGCTTGCGCCAGCTTCTCGCCGGACACGCTCATGATTGCCTCGCGATCCGCCTCGGACAGGCTGTCGAATTTGTCCTGATTCATCAGCACCGCAATGACCGACTGGCCCATGCCGCCGGGCACGATGGTGACGTTCTGAAAGATGTCCTTGGTCTTCCAGGAGATCATCGGGCCGTAGCTGAAGAATGTGCCGTCCACGATACCTGTCGAGGCGAGTTCGTAGATTTCGGTCACAGGCTTTTGCACGGTCACGGCACCCATCGCGTCAACGACCAGACCTGCGGTCGCGCTGGGGGCGCGGATTTTCAGTCCCTGCATCTGGGACATCTCCGTGATCGGGCCGGGCTTTGTCGCGATATGCGTGGGCGCGGAAGCCCATGTGGTCAGGACATGCGCGCCTTTGAAGGGCTCGGACGCCGCGATGTCTTCCTGGTAAACCTTGTAGAATGCCGGTGCCAGCGTCGCCTCGTCCGTGGCCACGAGCAGTGGCAATTCGCCGAGTTCCAGAACCGGGAAACGGCCCGGCGTGTAGCCCGGCAATACGATCACGATATCGGCCAGCCCATCGACAACCACGTCGAATTGTTCGCGCGGCCCCTGAACGGTTTTGGGCAGATACTCGACCGTCACCCGGCCGTCGGTCGCCTCTTCGACCTGTTTGATCCAGTCGCGCAGCACGGTGTTGGTCGAGTGGCTCTCCGGGAACCATGACGAATACTTGAGTACCGTCTCTGGCTCAGCGAATGCCACATTCGCACCGGTCACAAGAAGCGCCGACAACAGCGTCGATTTCAGGGCTTTTCTGGTATGCATGAACATTTGGTGTCCTCCCAATAAAAACAGGATCTTGATTATCCGTACCGGGCCCGATCCTGGGCAGGCCCGATCGTTTGGGTAAGCTTCATCCGGGACCGAAAAAGAGCCCCGGCAGGAAGAGGGTGATGGCCGGTATCATGGCGATCAGTAGGATGCGCATGAGGTCGACCACGACAAAGGGTACGATGCCGCTGATGATGGTCCCAAGCCGGACATCGGGCAGAATGGACTTCAGCACGAACAGGTTCATTCCGATCGGCGGGGTGATCAGGCCGATTTCCACTAGCATCACGACAAGGATGCCGAACCAGATCGGATCGAAGCCGAGGCCCACCACGATGGGAAAGAACATCGGCAACGTCAGCAGCATCATCGCAAGACTGTCCAGAACGCAGCCTAGAAGAATGTAGATCAGGCAGATCACGACCATGACCATGGCCGGCGACAGATTGCTGTCACGCACCACGCTCAGCACACCTTCATGGGCGCCGGTCAAGTTTACGAATTCGGCAAAGATCGAGGCGCCAATGATGAGCGCGAAAAGAACCGCTGTCGTTTCCGCTGAAATGCGGGTGATCTCCACCAATTCGCGCCAAGGCGTGCGGCGCAGCAGGGCAAAGGCAAGGGCACCGCAGGCCCCGATGCCGGAGGCTTCGGTGGCGGTGAAGAACCCGCCGTAGATGCCGCCAAGAACAATGATGAAGAGCACGCAAACCGCCCAAACATTGGAGAGAGCTTCGGTCTTTTCGGCACGGTCCGCCCTTTCGGCGCGCGGCGCGCGGTCGGGGTGGCGACGCGCCACCCAGTTCACGGCCAACCCGTAGCCCGCCACGCCGATCAGGCCGGGAATGATGCCCGCCGCGAATAGCTTGCCGATGTGTGTCTCGGTGGTGATCCCGTAGATCACCATGATGATGCTGGGCGGAATGAGGATGCCCAGCGTACCCCCCGCCGCGACTGTCGCCGTCGACAGGCTGTCGGCATAGCCGTAGGACCGCATCGACGGGATGGCCACGCGGCCCATGGTGACGGCGGTTGCCACGCTTGATCCGCAGACGGCGGCAAAACCGCCGCAGGACAGGATCGTGGCGATCCCGAGGCCACCGCGACGGTGGCCGACGAACACCTGTGCCGCGCGGTAAAGCTCGCGCGAGATCCCTGCCCCGGCAACAAGGTTGCCCATCAGGATAAAGAGCGGCACCACCGCCAGATTGTAGGACATGGTCGAGCCGACTGCAGTGAGCCCCATGACGCTGAAGGCGGGCCGTGTGCCATTGATCATCGAGTAGCCCACGAAACCAACCACCGCGAGCGCGATGGCGATGGGGACCCGCATGAAGATCAGGCCCAGGACGACGGCAAATCCGACGGAAGCTTCAAACATTATTCATGACCTATATCCTGGGCCGCGTGGGTGGCCGTGCTGCGACCGATCAGATGCCCCAACGCTGCCAGCACAAAGCCGATTGCGGTCAGCGCCGAGAGCACAGCCATGAAGGTAACAACCGGCCCGAGCGGGATGCGCAGATAGGCCGTGACATCACCGTATTGCGCGACGCGCGCCGCCTGCTTCCAAAGCTGCCAGCCGATCCCGGCAAAGACGGCCGCCCCCAAGAGGTTTGCCGCAGTATCAAGAATGCGACGGACCAGCGTGCCCATAATGTGATCGAAGAGATCAACCGTGATATGGCGCTGGCGGAAGGCGATCATCGGGTAGAGCAGGAAGGTCACGATAACGAGGCCGATCTCGGTCAGTTCTGTCGCCCCCGGCACCGGGGCGCGCATCAGGTTCCGGCCCAGCACATCGGCGAGCGTCAGAAGCGCCATACCGACAAGGACCGCTGCCGCCAGAGATGATGCGAAAAGCGAAAGTGTGCGAGCGATCATGCGCCCCTCCATTCCGGTGCGCGTTTTTCGGCAAATGCCCGCGCCCCTTCCTTTGCGTCATCGCTGGCGATGACGCGTTCAAGTATGGCGTTCTGCCGGGTCCAGATGTCGTCTCTGGGCCAATGCCGCGCCTCGTTCACGATTTCCTTGGTCGCCGCGACCGCGAGCGGCGCATTGGCGATGATTTCCTGCGGCCAAGGTGCGCGCCGCATCCAATGCGCTGCCGGGTGCGGCCAAGCGGCTGACCAGCCCCCAGCGCGCCGCCTCTTCCGCATCCATCATCCGTCCGGTCAGTGCGAATTCGAGCGCCACCTGACGCGGCATCCGTTCCGGCAGTCGGATCAGCCCACCGGAGCCCGCGATCAGTCCTCGCTTGACCTCTGGGATGCCGAACCGGGCCGTTTCAGAGGCCACGATCAGGTCGCAGGCAAGTGCGATTTCGAACCCACCCGCCAGCGCGTATCCCTCGACGGCGGCGATCAGGGGTTTTTGCGGCGGTGCCTCGGTCAGACCGGCAAGACCCCTGCCCTCCAGCTCCACCCGTTCGCCGTTCAGAAACGCCTTGAGGTCCATACCGGCACAGAAATGATCCCCTGCGCCTGTCAGGATGGCGGCACGCAGGCTGTCATCGCTGTCCAGCCGGTCGATCTGGTCTGCAATCGCCTGTGACGTGGCGCGGTCGATCGCATTGCGCCGGTCGGGCCGGTTGATCGTGATGACCAGAAGGCCGTCCGTCACCTCGGAGAGGACCGGGGCGGTCATGATGACGCCTCCTGCAGCACAGCACGCAGGGCCATCCGGTCGCGGATCACGCGCCCCGAGACGACCTTGCCGTCCTGCACCTTGAGCATACCATTCACATGCAGATGCGCGGGGCCGGGAGTTTCGACCTTGGGCAGACCGCTCTTCGTAGTGGCCGGTCTGAACCGCGTGGAAAACAACTTCGTCGCCCGAGGACAGCAGGCAGTCGATCTCGACCTCCTGTGTCGTAAACTTCAACGGGTTGCCCGTGATGTGTTCGTCATCGACCCGAATGGCATCGGTGTCCAGCGGCCAGCCGGTGACCAGCCAGGCACGCACGATGCCTTCGGCCTCGCTATTGGCGGGGGCAGCTTGTGCGTCCCAGGGGGCGACGGCGGGGGCTTCGACGGGATCGCTTGTGCCCGATTTCAACTGGCGCGCGCGGGTCATGTAGTCTTCCTGCGCGATGCAGGAGGTCAGGACCGCCCCGTCACTGAAATAGATGCCGATCCCGGACCAGCAGGCCGCGCGGCCCTTGCTGGCGCCATGTTCGCTGAAATAGGCCGCGGCCCAACCGTCACCGGACACAACGTGATGCACTGTCATGGCGAGGCCGGGAAAGGCCTGCATCTGCTGATCCACCGCCGGAAGCCACTCTGTGTCGCGTCCGGCAAACACCGTATCCCCGATGCGCAGCGTGTAATCCGGCGCGATGAAATCGGCGCAGGCGGCAGCGTCGTGGCGGTTGAAATAATCCACCACCCAGCGGCGCAAAAGGTGCCGTGCATCGGTCTGGGGCACCTGATCACGCATCTGCTGGCTCCCGAAATTGCTCTCTCAGGATGTGCTTTTGCAGCTTGCCGGAGGCATTGCGCGGCAGGCTGCTCGACGAAGGCCACGCGCGTGGGGCATTTGTAGCGCGCGATGCGGTTTCGGCAGAATTCGATGATCTCGGCCTCGCTCAGATCCGCGCCAGCCTTGGGCACGATCACCGCCAGTGGCGTTTCGCCCCATTTTTCATGCGGCACGCCGATCACGCCGCATTCGGCGATGCCGTCATGGGCGTTCAGGGCATTTTCGATCTCGGCGGGATAGATGTTTTCGCCGCCGGAAATGATCATGTCCTTGAAGCGGTCGAAGAGGAATACATAGCCGTCCGCGTCACGATAGGCGGCGTCGCCGGTGCGGAACCACCCGTCCTGCGTGATCGCCTCCTGCGTCGCGCTTGGGTTCTGCCAGTAGCCGGGCGTGATCATCTCGGAGCGCAGCCAGATCTCTCCGGGCTTGCCGGGGGCGGCGTCTTCGTCTGTTTCGGGGTCGATGATCCGCAGGTCCACCCAAGGCAGCGGGCGGCCGCAGGATTTCAAGAGCTTGGCCTTGTCGCCTTCCAACGCGTGATCCTCGGGGCGCAGCGTCACGACAGTGCCCGCCGCCTCGGTCATGCCGTAGGCGTGCATGAAATTGCAGTCAAAGACCTTCATCGCCTTGGACAGCAGCACGTCGCCAATCGGCGCGGCCCCGTACATCAGGAGTTCCATCGTGGACAGGTCGGCATCTTCCACGCCCTCCACCCGCAGCAGTCCCTGAACCACGGTCGGCACAAAGAACGCATGTGTCACGCGGTGCTTCTGCATCAGGTCGATGGCAAGGTCACAGTCCACATCGCGCATCAGGACGGTATGCCCGCCCGCCATCATCGTGCTGCTGCCATAGCCGCAGCCCCCGATGTGAAAGAGCGGCATGGCGACCAGGTTCACGCTGGCCTCTGACATCCCCCAGCTTTCGGTCGCCAGACGCCAGGTATAGGACATGTTCCGGTTGGTCAGCGTAACGCCCTTGGGCAGGCCCGTGGTGCCGGAGGTATAGAGCAGCAGGATGGGCTCGTCCGGCGCTCCCATGTGCCCCGGATCGATGGCCACTGCCGCATCGCGCATGGTCGGATAGCTGTCGTCGAGCGAGATCACATGGTCGCAGCGCGTGCCGGCATCGTCGGTCAGAAGCGCCTCTTCACCGGCGCCGACAAAGATGACCGAGGGTCTGACTCGCCTTGAGGATCTCGTCGATTTCCGCAGGGGCCAACCGCCAGTTCAACCCGACAAACGTCGCGCCGATCTTGGAGCAGCCCAGCAGCAGTTCGATGTATTCAGGCCGGTTGCGGCAGAGAACCGCGATGCGGTCGCCCTTTGCGACGCCAAGCCCCAGCAGGACGTTGGCGGCCCGAGAGCTGGCCGCGTGCAGATCGGCAAAGCTCTGCGTCGTGCCTTCGAAGGTAAGGGCGGGCGCAGCCGGGCGCTGATCCGCATGGGTGCGGATGACCTGCGCGAAGGTTGCCATATCGGCGGGCATATGTGCCTGCGGCTGCGACATCAGTAGCTCTTGGGTAGGCCCAGGCTGTGCTGGGCGATGAAATTCAGGATCATCTCGCGGCTGACCGGCGCGGTCTTGTGCAGACGCGCGATGAACCAGAGATCGGCCAACCCGTATTCGATGGCCATACCGTTGCCGCCATGCGTCTGAATCGCTTGGTCTAGCGCTTCGAGCGAGGCATCTGCGGCGGCGAATTTGGCCATGTTCGCAGCTTCACCCGCCGCCGGATCGCCCGCGTCGTAAAGCTCAGCGGCCCGCGCCGTCATCAGGCGGGCTTGCTGGACGGCGACATAGGCCTTGGCCAGCGGGTGCGACACGCCCTGATGCGCGCCGATGGGCTTGCGACCAGACCTTGCGGTCTTTTGCATATTGCGACGCCTTTTCGAGCGCGTAGCGCGCGATGCCGTTGTTGATCGCGGCGGCGCAGACCCGTTCAGGGTTCAGACCGGCAAAAAGGTTGCGCATGCCCTCGCCTTCGGTGCCGATCAGCGCGTCGGCGGGCACCTTCACGTTGTCGAAGAACAGCGTGAACTGGGTTTCGGGCACGGCCAGCGCCGTCTCGATCGGGGTGCGCGTCAGCCCCGGCGCATCCGACGGCAGGATGAACAGCGAAAGCTTGACCGCGCCCGCGCGCGTCGGGCTCACCGGTGCGGGCCACGACCATGATCGCCTCGGATTCGTCCACCGCCGAGGTCCAGTACTTGGTGCCCGACAATGTCCAGCCGTCGCCGTCTTTGCGGGCCGTCGTGGAAATCTTGTGCGTGTTGGTGCCTGCATCAGGCTCCGTGATGGCAAAGGCCAAACGCTTGGTGCCATTCGCCAGCCCCGGCAGCCATTCCTCTTTGAGCGCTTCGCTGGCGTTGGCCTGGATGATCGGCGCGCAGATGGAGCCGATGACCAGCGACAGGATCGGGCAGCCTTGCGCTGCCACTTCCTCGACGATGACGTTGTAATCGGCCAATCCGCCGCCGCCACCGCCGTATTTCTCGTCCACATGCACGCCCAGAAATCCGCCCTGCCCCAGGGCATCCCAAAGTTCGACCGGCTTGCGGCCTTCCTTGACGCATTTCTGGAAATAGGACCGCCCGAACCCACCGGCCAGTTTGCCGACGTTGTCGCGCAACATCCCGTGATGTTCCTGCGTATCGACCAAGTTGCCCTGAAAAAGTGTCATGCTACTGCCCAAACCGCCGTCCATATCAAGCCGCCTCCGTCCAGTCGTAAAATCCGCGGCCGGTCTTCTGGCCGAGGTCGCCGCGTGCGACCATGTCTTCGAGAATGCGGGGCGGCGCATAGCGCGGCCCCAGCGTTTCACTCAGGCCGCGCGCGATATCGAGCCGCACGTCCAGCCCCACGATGTCGCTCAGCCGCAGGGGTCCGATGGGGTGGCGGTAGGCCACGACCATGGCCCGGTCGATGTCTTCGGGGGATGCCACACCGTCCTCGACCATGCGGATCGCCTCCATCGCGGCAATCAGGTCAAGGCGGCTGGTGGCAAAGCCCGGCGTGTCCGACACCGTGATCGAGGTCTTTCCGATGGCCTCGGCATAAGCCCGCGCCGATGCGAGGGCCGCGTCGCCGGTGGCGGCACCGCGAATGATCTCGACCAAGGGAAGGGACCAGACCGGGTTGAAGAAATGCATGCCAAAGAAGTTTTCCGGCTCGGTTACGAACTTCGACAGTTGGTCAATCGACATCGCGCTTGTGTTGGACGCAATCAGTTTCGGTGTTCTTAAAGAAATCGCGCGCAGGACGCTCTCTTTGACGTCCAGCCGCTCCGGCACGGTCTCGATCACCAACCCAAGGTCCTTGGGCAATTGCCCGGCATCTTCCAGTGTCTCGACACCCGACGTGACGGCACGCTGCTGTTCCGCGCTGAGCTTGCCGCGCGCGACACCATTCTCGGCGGCTTTTGCCAGCTGATGGGACACGGCGTCCTGCCGTGCGCTGTCCGGCTCCACAAGGATCGTATCGAACCCCGCTGCGGCGAAGACATAGACCATGCCGGTCCCCATTGTGCCGCCACCGACGATGGCAACCGAGCCGCGTGCCTCAGATTGCATAGGAGCCTCCGTTGATATGGATGCCCTGCCCGGTGATGTGGCGCGACTTGTCTGAGACAAGATAGAGCATCAGGTCCGCGACCTCCTGCGCATCAGCATAGCGCCCGTCGGGGATCGACGACGCGCGTTTCTTGCGCAGCGCCTCGGCATCTTCTGGGCGACTGGCCCGCTTCGATGTCGCGCAGCATTTCGGTATCGACCGGACCGGGGCAGACGGCGTTGACGCGCACGCCCTTGCGGGCGACTTCGAGTGCTGCGGTCTTGGTCAGCCCCATCACCGCATGTTTGCTGGCGATATAGGGGGCCAGGTTGCGGGTCCCGACGTAGGACCCGAGCGATGCGGTATTGACCACGGCACCCCTGCCCTGTGCTGTCATCACCGGCAAAACGGCTCTGAGACCCAGAAAGACACCGCGCACGTTCACGGCCATGACCTTGTCAAAGACATCCAACGGATAGTCGGCAATCGGTGCGACGTCGCCCTGCCAACCTGCGTTGTTCATGAAGATGTCGACACCCCCGCCCTGCGCGCGTGCCACACGTCAGATAGGAGTCGTGGGCGTCAGGGTCGGTCACATCCGTTTCGACAAAGGTGGCGGCCCCGCCTGCATCGGCGATCTGGCGGACAGTTGTTTCGCCGCCGTCGCGATCCATGTCGGCGACGACAACGAATGCCCCCGCATGCGCCAGCCCAAGGCTGACGGCACGTCCGATACCGCCCGCAGCCCCGGTGACAATCGCCGTCTGGTTTGAGAAATCCCAGCTCATGCCTCAACCCGGCCCTTTGCAGCGGCAGGTGCGCGGCGCAGCGTGAAGCCGGAATAACCTTCCTTGGCGCAGTTTTCGAGAATGCGGCGATAGTTCCGGATGCCGCCGGAATACGGCATGAAGACCCGTGGTTTGCCCGCAACCTCGGCCCCGTTGTAATAAGACGCGGCTGTCATATAGAGCGTCTCTTGCGCACGCTCGTTCACATGGGCGACCCAGGCCTGCTCGGCCTCGGCGTCCACCTCGATCTCGACGATACCGTCTGCGTTGGCCTTTTCGATCAGATCGGCAAACCAGTCAGTCTGTTCTTCAATCGACACCATCACATTGCTGAGCAAGGACGGGCTGCCCGGACCGACAACAATCATCAGGTTCGGGAAGCCGTTGGTGCCGACACCAAGGTGGGTGATCGGGCCGGCGGCCCATTTGTCGCGCAAAAGCTGCCCGTCGCGGCCCCGGATGTCCGGTTTCAGAAGCGCACCGGTGAAGGCGTCGAAACCGGTGGCGAATATGACCATATCCAGTTCGTGCAATTTTTCCGACGTGCGCAGCCCGGTCGGCTCGAACGCCTCAATCGGATGCTCGCGGATGTCGGCCAGCGTGACGTTGTCGCGATTGAAAGCCTCGAAATAGCCGCTGTCCACAGACGGGCGCCGGGCGGCGAACGCATGATCCGACGGCACCAGCTTTGCGCGGGTTTTCGGATCCTCGATCCGCTCACCGATCTTGCGGCGCAGGAATTCCGCCGCCGTATCATTCGCGGGCTTTGACAAGAGAATGTCAAAATAGCTGAGCGCGAAACCAAAGCCCAAGCGGTGATAGGCGGCCTCATAGACCTTTTCACGCTCCGCATCATCCACATCCAGCGCCGACTGGCGGTTCGGTTTGAAGCCCAGACCGGTCGGCGAATTGAGCGCCTGCTGGCGGCGGGCGGCATAGGTCGCCTTGACCTTCGCGTCTTCCTCATCGCTGACCGGCGCGTTGGCGGCGGGGACCGAGAAGTTTGGCGTGCGCTGGAAAACCGTCAGGTGTTTTGCCGCTTTGGCGATGACCGGGGTCATCTGCATGCCAGAGCTTCCGGTGCCGATGATACCGACACGCTTGCCCTCGAATGTCACGTCGTGCTTGGGCCAGACGGCGCTGTGAATGATCTCTCCCTCGAAATCATTCTGCCCGTCAAAATTCGGTGCCTTGGGCGCGGAAAGCTGACCCATGCACAAGAGCAGATACCGCACGCGGAAGACGTCACCATCGGCTGTGCGAACCTCCCACTCGGCAGCGCCCTCATCATAATCAGCGCTTTCCATGCGCGTGTTGAGAGAGATGTCCCGGCGCAGATCGAACCTGTCGGCAACGTGGTTGATGTAACGCAGTATTTCCGGCTGGGTCGCGTAGCGCTCGCTCCAGCGCCATTCCTGCTCAAGCTCTGATGAGAAACTGTATGAATAGTCGAAGCTTTCGACGTCGCAGCGCGCGCCGGGATAGCCGTTGTGATACCAGACCCCGCCGATCCCGTCAGACGCCTCGATGACGCGGACATCAAGGCCCATACCCCTCAGTCGGTAAAGTGCGCGAAGTCCGGCAAATCCGGCGCCCACAATCAAGGCATCTAAACGTTTCATATCTCGGCTTCCTCCCCGGACATCCGCGCCTGCATCTTCAGGCTATCAAACATCCTAAGAATACTTTTTACATACTCGTCAGTATTTTTCAACATGATTCTTCCACGGATCGCATCGGATCTTTGCTTTAACCTGACTGAGCGCCGGCCATGCCCATCAACAATTCGGTCATGCTTTTCCCGATATCGTCAATCTCCAGACGTCCGCCGGGATGATACCAGAAGGTTGACCAGCTGACCGAACCGACGATTGCAAGCGCGGTCATGCCGGGGTCCACGATCTTGAACTCACCGCGCTTCTCGCCTTCGGCAAGCACTTCGGTCAATTGCGCGACGAACCCCTTGCGCAACTCTGCCAGCGCACGGGAATCCTCGGGCGCCAGGTTCTTTTCCTCGCGCGTGTAGACCGCGATGTTCTTTTGATGTTTCAGGATGGATTTGACGTAACGGTCAAGAAACAGCCGCAAGGTATCACTTGGCCCAAGCTGAAAATCGACCACTTCATCCAGCGACAGCTTGGCGGCCAGAACGCCCCGGTGGCAAATCTCGGCCAGCAACTCGTTCTTGGACCCGAAGTTGGCGTAGATAAACGGCTTGGTCACGCTGAGCCTGTCCGCCACATCGTCAAGCGTCGCGTTCACATAGCCTTTTTCGTAGAAAAGATCGCAGGCCACGCCGATGGTGCGCTCGCGTTTGAACGCGGCCACCTCTTCGCGGATCTTGAGTTTTGGTGAGGCCTGAGTGGGCATATCCGTTCCGATCACAACTGTTTCGCTTCTCCTGCCACAGAAAACGGCCAAAAGCCTAGCGCGAAAGAATGTCGCGGGTTTCGCGCATGTATATCTTGCCGCTTTCCACATCGCTGACCTCGACCTCGTGCCGCACATAGCGGCGCTCACGCTTGACAAATTTGTCGATAGCTGTGGTCTTGATGCGCACGGTCGCCCCGACAAAAATCGGTGCCAGCAATTCGGTGTCGTGGAAAGTATGGATCGACCCGATGGCAAAGGGCTTGGTGTGGTCGAACTGAACCGACAGCACGAAATGCGACATCATCAGGGGCGGCACGATCGCGTTGCCGAAGGGCGATTGCCCGTCGATACGCCACTCGTTCATCCGCCATCCTTCGTACCAGGGCGTGTAGTCCTCAACCGCGTCGGCGTAAAGAATGACAAGCTCCGGCGTGATTTCCAGATCGCGTGACAGGACGTCACCGACACTGACCATGTCCCAATAGGTTTCGCAGTCTTCCTCAAGGCTCTTGATGAAGTCGCGGGTCTGCTTGATCTGCACTTCCGTCATGGGGCGCAGGCTGTCGGTGGCGGGTTTCGTGGTCATTTGCTTGGTTCCTTCAGACATCGACATCGGCCTCGATAAAACCGACGGTCTTGCGCTCGCCGTTCTCGTTTTCTGCCCAGAGATCGACGGTAAAGCGGTATCCGTCACCTTTGGGCGTCTTGTCGCGCACCTTGCCATAGGTCGTGATGATTTCGTTCGCGTAGGTGGAGGCCACGTATTTGCACTGAATGCGCGCGCCGGTGAAAACCGATGCGCCAAGGTAGTTCACGCACATCTCGGCGATATAGGCCGATGACATTTCGCCGGTCTGGATCGGTGCATCCAGCCCGGTTTCGTCGGCATAGAGCGGGTCCCAGTGATTGGGGTTGAAGCGCCCCCAAAGCCGCGAGCCCATCAGCTGGATCGCCGCCTTCTTCTTTACCCCGATCAGCTCGAAACCGACGGGTGTGTCCTTGGTGATGCGAAAGTCGTCATGTGGCACTGGTTTGCCCTTTGTGTTGGAAATATTCATTGATCCGCCAATCCCAGCTCTTGAACTGCGCGTTCGGACAGCAGGAATTTGCGGGCGCGACCTGAGGGCGTAACCGGCAAGTCCTCCAGCGCAATGGGAAGAACATATTTCGGCACTTTGAAGCGCGCGAGGTTCTCGGCGCAGAGCGCCATGAGGGCATCCGGGGTGACTTTCGGCGCGTCGCGCAACACGACAAAGGCAGCCCCGGCTTCGCCCATGCGGTTGTCGGGCACCGGGACCACATGCGCCTGCAAGACAGCCGGATGGCGCACCAGCAGGTCTTCGATTTCGGTCGGCATGACCTGCTCTCCGCCGCAGCGATAGGTCTCTTTCAACCGGCCCGAAAGATGCAGATACCCTTGTTCGTCAAACCACCCCAGATCGCCTGAGCGGAACAATCCGTTCTTATCAAAGGCCGCTTCGGTTTCCTCGGCCTTGTTGTAATAGCCTGCCGTCACGCAGTGGCCGCGCGCACGAATTTCGCCCTGTTGTCCCGCCGGCAATTCGTGATCGGTGGCGGGGTCCACGATGAATATCTCCGCCAGACGGTTCTGTGCCGCCGGATCGCCCGCAGGCCCGGCATCGCGCATCCGGCCATTGGTCGAAAGCTTTTCGGCGGGGTCGTCTGGCCGCGTCATGCACATGGTGGCGGTCATTTCCGACATCCCGTACCCGGTTGTCACCTCGTCCGGGCCAAGCAGCGCACCAATCCTGTCCCATATCCCCGCAGGCGAGCGCTGACCCGACGAAATCACCGCCCGCAGGCTGGGCAAGTCACGCGGGTTCTGTTCAAGCGCATCAAGGATCGGAACCGTCATTGTTGGCACCAGCAGCACATCGTCGGCCTCGTGATCCGCGATGGCCGCGATGGTCGCCTCCGCGTCATAGGCCAGCTGCGGAATGATCGCGCCACCCACGAAAGGTACGGTCAGCATCCCTTCGATATAGCCATAAACGTGATACATCGGCAGCGAAAAGGTGACGCGCCAGCCCGCATCGAACGCCCGCGCATAGACGCTGCCGAAGGCTGCCCGCAACACCATCTCATGTGTCATCAAGACGCCCTTCGGCGTGCCCGTGGTCCCAGAGGTATAGATGATGTCGCTGATCGCATGGGGATCGGGGCTGTTGATCCCGTCAAAGGGAGCCTGCTGATCCTCAAGGGCGGCAAAGGGCATCACCTGATCCGGCAGCGGGTCGCCAGACGCTGGAAATATGACGACCTGCTTGAGCTTGGGAAAGGCATCTCCTCCCCCTTGGCCCGCCCAACCCGGCGCAAGATCGTTCAGGGCGGTCAGGTAGTCAAGACCGCGAAACCGGTCCATCGTTATAAGGTAGGCCGCGTCCGACTGTGTCAGAACGTATCCGATTTCATCCCGGCGATTTAGGAAATTGATCGGGACACAGACCGCGCCCAGACGGGAAATCGCATATTTCAGGGCCACGAATTCAACGTAGTTCGCCATGATGACCGCGACGTGATCACCGGGCGACACGCCAATTTTCCGCAGCCCCCCGGCGATCGCCTTGGACCGCGCCGCGATTTCTGCATAGCTCCAGCTTGTCTGATCCGTGACGACATAATCGCTGGCCGGAAAGGCACCTGCCGCCTCATCAAGAAGCTGGTGCAGACACATCGGACGCCATTCGGGATAGCGTTCGAGCAAGGCTGTGCGGCGGTCTTCTACGGTTCTCGTCATCGTGTGTCGTGTCCTGCTTCGTCGACTTTTCGGCTGTGCAATCACTTTACAGAACACAAACTGCCAGCTACATTTACTCAAAGCAAGGAAAAAATACTGATGCGTATCACTCAAGCCCAACGAGTAGGGATCGCAAAGCCAGACCCGATTTTCGACGACCTTCTGGCCGACCCGCGAAACGAGGTGCGACCGCCACCGACAAGCATTCCGCTGTCCACGCTCAGGCAGGCCGCAGACGAAAGGCTCGCTCTCGCCCCCAGGCGGGACGTCCACTCAAGTGAGGACATCACCTTGCAGAGCGACGGCTGGACCGCCCCTGCCCGCCTTTACCGACCCAGCGGCGCCGCCGACCTGCCGGTCATTTTGTTTTTGCACGGTGGGGGATGGGTTTGGGGCAGTCTGGAAAGCCACGACAGCCTCTGCCGGTCCCTGTCGCTGGACAGCGGCTGTGCTGTTCTGGCGGTCGAGTACCGGCTCTCTCCGGAAGCGCCTTTTCCGGCAGCCCTGCAAGATGCCAGCGGCGCGCTTGACTGGATCGCAAAAGAGGGCGCGGCGCATGGTCTGAACCCCGACCGCTTGGCATTATGCGGCGACAGTTCGGGGGGCAACCTGGCCCTTGCCACAGCGCTTGGCGCGACAGCACCGCTCCGTGCGCTCGGGCTGTTCTACCCCCCTCTGGACCCTATTTGCGCAAGCGCATCACAGACCAGCTACGCCACGGGTCACCTTCTGTCCCGTGAGGGCATGCGATGGTTCTGGCAACAATATCTGGGCGATTCCTACGACAAGCCGCCCGCGTCGGCCGCGCTGATGCAGAGCGACCTTTCCGGTCTGCCGCCCGTCAGCATCGGCCTTGCGGAATGCGACATCCTGCATGATGAAGGCGTGGCCCTTGCCGAACAACTGGATGCCGCCGGAAATCCCGTCAGTCTCCGCGTCTATCCCGGCCAGATCCATGCCTTCGTGTCACTGCCACACGTCACTCCCGCAGCCGAAGTGGCGATCCGCGAGATGGCCGAAGACCTGCGCACCCACCTCTTCGCAAACACTGGACAACAGAACCCATGACCGATTTTTCACACTACAAGACCATCGACGTCACCCGCCGGAATCGCATCCTGACACTGACGCTGAACCGCCCCGACAAGCTGAACGCTGTGGACAAGGAGATGCACGGCGAGTTGACCCGCATCTTTGCCGAAGCCGATGATGATCCCGGATCGGATGTCATTGTCCTGACAGGCGCGGGCCGCGCCTTTTCCTCGGGGGGCGATATCGACTGGATGCAGGAGATGATCGACGAGGGCTTTGGCCAGACCGCCCGCGAAGCCAAGCGGATCATCTTTTCGCTGCTGGACTGCGAAAAACCCATAATCGCGCGGCTGAACGGCCATGCCACGGGTTTCGGCGCAACGATGGCGCTCTTTTGCGACGTGATCTTTGCCACCGAAGAAGCCCGCATAGGCGATCCGCACGTCAGTATCGGCCTGACCGCAGGCGATGGCGGCGCGGTGATCTGGCCGCAGCTGATTGGCTATGCGCGCGCCAAGGAATACCTGATGACCGGAGACCTCATCCCCGCAGCCGAGGCGGCCAGGATCGGCCTGATCAATCACGCGGTCCCGGCGGAAGATCTGGACAGCCGCGTGGATGCCTTTGCCGACAGACTTGCCGCAGGTGCGGGCGTGGCGATCCGCACAACGAAAATGTCGGTCAACATCGGCCTCAAAACCCTTGCGGGCAGCATCATGGATGCCTGTCTTGCGATGGAGACGGTCTCGAACGACAGCGCAGATCACCAGGAGGCCGTAAGCGCGTTTCGCGAGGGCAGAAAGCCAGTTTTTACCGGAAACTGAGTCGAGATACGGCCAACTTCTGCCCGCTAATCAACGGTGACATAACCGTCACCCGACTTTATCCTGTGGGTTATCGTATTGGCGACACCCAAGGTCTGCTCAACGAAACACCCCTTCCTGGCCGCCTGAACAAGCGCCATCTGATCCTCCAGCGGCGCGGGACTGTCGAGCAATACGTCGATATGGAATGACTTGGGCGCTGTTTCGTAAATCCGGCCTTTGGGCGTCCATTGCCAGCAGACCTCGGCATTGACTGTCAGATCGTCCACCACCACGTCCATCCGCTTCGCAAAGGCGCGTATCTGCGTCATGATGCATCCCGTCAGTCCGGCGATAAAATGCGCCAGTGGCGGCGGGGCGGTTGCGTCGCCTCCGTGAAACGGTCCTTCATCGGTGGCCATACTGAACCGTTCCACCATCGGTTCCGTCATGGTCACATCCAACTCGTTGCGCATCTTGCCAACGGCGCGACCCTCACAGGTGAACGTCACGGTCAGCGGGGATTTTGGCTGATCGACCATCAGAAATTCACCTCGCTCAAGCCTTTGAGGCCCAGCATCGCACGCGCTTCATCCGGCGTCGCGATCTGGTTGCCTTGGGTCTCAAGGATCCCCCTGATCTTTTCGACCTGCTGGGCGTTTGACGTCGCCAACTCCCCGCGCGCGATGAACAGTGAATCTTCCAGACCGACGCGAACGTGCCCGCCCATCTGCGCACCGACTGCGGCCAGCTTCATCTGTTGTGCACCGGCACCGATGACGGACCACTGATAGGCATCGCCAAAGAGCTTGTCGGCGGTGCGCTTCATGAACACCAGATTGTCGATGTCCGCCGCGATGCCGCCCAGGATACCCATGACGAATTGCAGGAATATCGGCGCTTTGAACATGCCCTGATCAAGACAGAATTTCAGGTTGTAGAGATGTCCGACATCGTAACATTCATGCTCGAACTTCACCCGATGCTCCTGCCCGCCAAGGGCATCGGCCACCATGCGGATATCCTGAAACGTGTTGCGGAAGATGTTGTTTTCGGAACCGCGAATGTACCCCTCCTCCCAGTCGTTCTTCCAATGTATCGTATTTGTCCGCCATCGGGTGCAGCGCGAAAGTTCAGCGACCCCATGTTGAGACTGCACATCTCGGGACTGTACGTCCGTGCGGCGGGGATGCGTTCCTCGACCGTCATTGTCGGGATGTCCGCCCGTCGAAATGTTGATGATCGCGTCCGTCTCCGCCTTGATGCGAGGCAGGAATTCGGCGAAATGCACCGGATCCACCGTGGGCGCACCCGTGTCGGGATGACGCGCGTGCAGGTGAAGGATCGCCGCCCCGGCCTTGGCCGCCGCGATGGCCTGTTCCGCGATCATATCGGCGTTGATCGGTAGGGCGTCAGACATGGTCGGCGTGTGAATGGCACCGGTTATGGCGCAGGTAATGATGGTCTTGGCCATGCTCTACTCCTCAAAGATTGCGACGGCGCGGGTAAAGCCCGCCGAAGCCGCCTTGATTTTGAACGGAAAGCAGGACACCAGAAATCCGTGCCCCGGTAGCTGGTCCAGTTGTGCCAGCTTTTCGATGTGGCAATAGCCGATCTCCATGCTGGCGCGGTGCCCTTCCCAGATGATCGAGGCATCCTTGTCGCGGGCATACCGCTCGGCCGTGATGCTGAACGGGGCGTCCCAACTCCAGGCGTCTGTCCCAGTCAGGCGCACGCCGCGTTCCAGCAAATACATGGTCGCATCGCGCCCCATGCCGCAGCCACGCCCCAGGTAATCGGGGTGGCCATACCGCGCGCCGGCGGATGTGTTCACCAACACGATGTCCAGCGGCTTGAGGTCGTGATCAATGCGCTTCAACTCCGCTTCGACGTCCTCTGGCTGAACGATATAGCCATCGTCAAAGCTGCGGAAATCCAGTTTCACGCCATTGCCGAAGCACCATTCCAGCGGCACTTCGTCGATGGTGATCGCCCGCTCTCCGTTGTTCATCGTGGAATGGTGGTGATAGGGCGCATCCAGATGAGTGCCGTTGTGCGTGGCAATCTGCAACCGCTCGATCGCCCAGCCTTCGCCGCCGGGCAATTCGTCCTTTTTCAGCCCTTCAAAGAAGCTGGCCACCTGCCCCGCCGTCTGGTCATGGGCTAGATATTCGATCTGCGGCAGCATCATGTCGGGGTCCGACTGGATATCCGCCTCAAGCGCGACGGACAGATCAATAAAACGTCTGGGCATAAGCACGTTCTTTCAAAGCATAAAGGTGGTAATGGCGGGAAACGCGATCACGAGCGCAAGACAGATCAGCATCGTCACCACAAAAGGGGCGGCGCCAATAAAGATATCCGCCAGCTTGATTGAGGCGTCGTCCAGCGTCGATTTGATGACAAAAACCGAGATGCCGAAGGGCGGCGTCAACAACCCGATCTCAATTGCGATCACGGTCACGATCCCAAACCAGATCAAGTCTACGCCCATCGGCTGTAGAACCGGCAGCATCAACGGAACGAGGATCAGCATGATGGAGGATGAATCAAGGATCATCCCGAACAGGATCACCACCAGACAATAGAGACTTATCAGCGCAATCAGCCCCAGTTCAGCGTCCGTCACCAAGGCACCGAAACTGCTTGGCAGACCGGAAAACGCAAGCATCCGGCTATACATCTGCGCGGCGATGATCAAGAAACAGACTGATGCCGTGACGAGGCCGGTTTCCACCAGTATCCGCCACAGGCTGCGCAGCGACAGTGTGCGTTTTGTGAAACCGATCACCAAGGCACCAACCGTCCCGATGGCCCCCGCCTCGACCGGCGTGAACAGCCCCGCATAGATACCACCCAGCACCAGCGCGATCAGCAAGGTGATCGGCAGCCCCTTGGCCAGTAGTTCCGCACCGGTTAAGGCTTCGTCGTTCTGGCTTAGGTTTTCCCCCACAAAACGCGGCGCGAAGGTGGCCAGTGCAATGGTGCCAACCCCAAAGAGCACCGCCAGCAGCAACCCCGGTCCTATACCCGCAACGAACAGATCGCCGATGCTTTGTTCGGTCAGCAAGCCATAGAGAATGAGCAGCAGACTGGGTGGGATCAACATACCCAATACGGACGAACCCGCGACCAGCCCCACGGAAAACCGCGCGGTGTACCCGTGGCGCCGCAGCTCCGGCACTGCGATCTTGGTAAACACCGCCGCTGACGCGATGGAAATACCGGTGATCGCCGCAAAGATCGTGTTGGCGGCGATCGTGCCAAGGCCGAGGCCCCCTTTTATCCGTCGGAACGCGGCGTTGGCCACGTCAAACGCATCGCGCCCCATGCCGCTTTCGCTGACCACGAAACCCATCAGCACAAACAACGGCACCACGCCGAAAAAGTAGGAGGAAATCGCGTCATTCGCCGCCAGCCCCAGCATCTTGGACGCCAGCAGCGGCGATCCCTTGATCGCCCATACGCCGACAAAGGAGGAGGCGATCAAGGCAACGGGCACATACATGCCCAGCAGCACCAGCAATGACATCACCGCCAGCGCAATCAGCCCGATGTCAAACGGAGTCATCTAAGAAACCTGCGTAAAATGCGTGCTCCGAACTGCAATGCCAGCAAAATGCACCCCAGCGCCAGCATCGCCTTGATGGGCCATGTCGGTGCGGTGAAATCTCCGACCGCACCGACAAAATCACCGCGTGTCCAGGACTGCGTCATCATCGGCCAGTGCGCGTACAGGATGACCGCCATGACGGTTATGCCGGTCAGATCGAACAGTGTTTCCAGACCCTTGGCCAGTGACGGAAACCGCGCGTGCAGGATGTCGATCACCCCGTCGCTGCGCGTCATGCGCCCGGCTTTCAGCGCCTGCGGAGCCTGTAGAAAAACAATTGCTACGATGGAAAGGGACACCATTTCAGGCACACCGGATATCGGCGCGCCGAAAAGATTGCGGCCCAGCACGTCTGACGCAATCAGTGCCACCAATCCAAGGATCAGCAGCGATCCGACAACGTTGCTGACCTGTGTCAGCCGATCGAGAGCGTTCAGCAGGCGGGACTGGGGTGCCCCGCCTGCCTGGTCTGTCGCTGTCACTCTTTATCCCAATCGCGCAGCGGTGTGGCTCCGGCGTCCCGCATCGACTGCATATAGAGCTGAAGGATTTCAGTGCCCGGTTTGCCTTCTGCGTCCAGACCCGAGGCCCATTCCTGTGCGGCATTGTCCATGCCTGCGGCCCAGGCCTTGCGCATCTCGTCGGATGCATCGGTGATTGTGGCGCCATTCTCGCCCATCACCTTGATCGAGGTCGCGACACCTTCCTCAAGCGAGGCCAGATACCATTCGCGGGCCGCGTCTGCACCCACGCTCAACGCCGCCTTCACCTCTTCGGGCAGAGCATTGTACCAGTCCGCGTTGGCACAAAGCCCACCCGCAAACTGCGCACCAAGCCCCGCGCGGGTCACATAGGGTGCCACCTCGTAGAGCTTGCCGGGAAGTGCTGCGGATGCGAAGACGATCACCCCGTCATACACACCCGTCTTCAGTTCGTTGTAATAGGTCGTCAGATTGCCTGACACTCCCACGGCACCGGTCCCGGTCAACCAGTTCAGTGCGGCACCCGGTGCGGCAATCTTGCGCCCTTCGAGATCAGACAGGCTGTTCACTTCGAAATTCGTCATCAGCAAATAGTCGTCGATCCCGATGGGCGCCCCCAGATAGACAACTCCGTTATCGTCATAGGATGCCGTCATGCGGGCATCCTCGCGGTGCAGCTTGTCCATCAGTTCGGACACCTGCCGCGGATCATCACTCACGAAAGGTGTGTAATAGGTGACGTTCTGCACACCAAGCTTGGCTGGATCAAACAGCGACTGGCAGATTCCGATTTCTGCCAAACCTGCCTCCACCGTTTCCAACTCGTCCCCCACCTTGGCGATGGAGCCGCCGTATTGCCCATCAAATGTGATCGTGTGGCCAGACCCTTCTAGGGCGGCCTGTACCTGCGGTGCAAAGGAGTCGTCGATCATCTTGACCCAGCGAAACACGCCAGGGTGGCCTGCGACGACGGTCGCGGTGAAATCTTCCGCCGCAGCAACACCCTGCGACACATGCCAGCGTTGCCGCCGCCGTCCATTTCTTCCAATTCATTTTCTTTCCTCCCAGTTAAATTGTGAATTCTTCACGTCTTGCCCAGTGCCTGCTTGCCCAGTGCCTGCGCACCGCCGATGACAAACCGCACAAGCGTGTCAATCAGGCGATCGGTGTCCAGCGGCGTTTCGACACCCATCAATCGTTCCATCCGCCCGTCCCGCGAAATGACCGACGCCAGAACGCCAAGGGCCACTTGATAGGTCACACCCGCATGGGCACGGTCCATCCCTGCCCGCGCCATCGCATCCAGAAACAGATGCGCCGTTGGATCATAGCATTCACGCACCAGTTCCTGATCCCGTTCGCGCCCGACGATGAGCCCCGCAAAGATCCGCGCATAGGCCTTGCCCCCACCATCGGGACCCAAAGTGGGGCGGAACAGGGCATCGAGTATCCGCGCAAGCGCGTCGGCAGCCGAGAAATCAATCTGCTCCAGCAACGCCCGTCTGCTGATGTTTATTTCTCTTGACCGATGGCGGATCACCTCGGCATAGAGCCGCTCCTTGTTGCCATAGTGATAGTGCAACAACCCTTGGCTGACCCGCGCACGGGTCGCGATGCTTTTCATGCCGGCACCTTCAAAACCGGCTTCGGCGAACTCAATCTCTGCCGCTGCCAGAATACCGCTTTGTGCAGGTGCAAGGTTTTCATCTTGGGGTGATGATACGGCTATCATAGCGCAACGCTACATACTGACTGACCGATCAGTCAAACAATTCTGGTAGGGAAACCGGTTTTTCAACGATCAGCACATTGGGCGGGATCGCG
>CAWCXM010000005.1:0-541235 GCA_963799505.1 uncultured Alphaproteobacteria bacterium | reverse complement strand
TCCGGTCTTCTCGCGCAGCACCAGAAGCCCGGCGATATGGTCTATATCCCCGTTGGTCAGCACCACCGCGGCGACAGGCGTGTGGCGCACCGACTTCGGGTGCAGACGCGGCTGTTCCATGAACTGAGATCGAATGTCGGGCGAGGCGTTGAGAATGACCCAAGTCTCGCCATCGGCGGAGACGGCGACAGAGGATTGGGTCTGCGCGGGGATGGTCCCGTCACGCGCAGCGCCGCAGTTGGGACACCCGCAGTTCCATTGCGGAAGGCCCCCTCCTGCGGCAGCGCCCAAGATCAGGACGCGCATAAGTCAGCCATGTCTGGTGCGTTCAGCCGTTATCTTCGGCAGATGCATACATGTTGATTTCCATGCCACATGCGATTTCTTTCGCCTTTGGTGCAGTCCAAGCCATGATTGTTCCTCCTCACGGGTTACTGTCGTTCAGGGTGGTTCAACGGCGCGTTGCAGTAAATGCGACGTTGGTCGTATGATCCTTGGCGCAGACGCGTCCTGCAATGCTTGACGCCCCTCTCCTTATCCGAAAACATAGTCCTCTGAAGCGGGGGTGCAAGCAGTGGCAAGAATTTGGCTGGCTTTGATTATGTCCTGGGTCTGGCCCCTTGCGGCATTGGCCGACGTGGCATTGTCCACCGGCTATCTCAAGGTCGAGATACCGCGCGCAGCTTCGCTTTCGACGGTCGATACAACCCCCGCCGACGCAGGGCTCGCCGGTGCGCGGCTGGGACTGCAGGACAACCGCACCACCGGCAAGTTTCTGGGCCAATCCTTTGATCTGATCGAATCTGTCGTACCCGTCGGCCAGGATCCGATTGCCGCTGCACGAATTGTATTGACGGAGGTCGAAGCGCTGTTGGTCGATGCCCCTGCAGAGGTTCTGCTGGCCATCGCGGATCTGCCGGAGGCCAAAGGCAAGATCGTCTTCAACGTGACCGCCGGGGATACCGCGCTGCGGGACGGTCAATGCCGCGCCAACCTGCTGCATACCGCCCCTTCCGATCTGATGCTGGCCGATGCGCTGATGCAGTTTCTGTCGGCCAAGCGCTGGACACGCATCGCCCTGATGGCTGGTCCGCGCCCCGGCGACAGTGCGATGGTCGATGCGCTGACCCGTGCGGCGGGAAAGTTCCAGCTGCGCATCGCCGACACCCTCGTCTGGGACGTGGACGCCGACATGCGGCGCAATGCGGCACAGGAAGTTCCGCTGCTGACCCAGAACCTTGGGCGCCATGACGTCCTTATGGTCGTCGATACGGCTGATGATTTCGGACGCTACATTCCCTACAACACGTGGGAGGCCAAACCCGTCGTCGGCACCGAAGGGCTGTCCCCACGCGGCTGGTCCCCGGTGGTCGAGCAATGGGGGGCCGCACAGCTGCAAAGCCGGTTCCGTGACCTTGCAGAGCGCGACATGCGCCCCGACGATTATGCCGCCTGGGCCGCGGTGCGCAGTCTGGGCGAAGCGGTCACGCGCACCGGCGCGGCGGATGCGCAGAACCTGCTGTCCTACATGCTGTCCGATGCCTTCGAATTGGCGGGCTTCAAGGGACGCGCGCTGGGGTTTCGCCCCTGGAACGGCCAGATGCGTCAGCCGATCCCGTTGGTCACGGACAGGGCCGTCGTCGCCACCGCGCCGCTGCCGGGATTCCTGCATCAACGCACGGAACTGGATACGCTGGGTCTCGATCAACCGGAATCATCATGCACGGCTTTCTGAAAGCCAAAGCGGACAGGGGTGCCGCAAAATGATAATATGCGTCCTATGACCACAACCTACGCAAAATCCGTGCGCCGCGATCTTGTCTTTCGATCCGTGTTGGTCGTGGACGATCATCCGCTTTTTTGCGACGCGCTGATGATGACATTGCGGTCCATCCTGCCCGAAGCCGACACGATCCAGAGTGCCGATCGGCTGGAGCAGGCGCTGACGCTGCTGCAGGCAAGCACCCCGGACATCATCCTGCTGGACCTCAACCTGCCCGATGTCGAGGGGTTGAGCGGGTTGCAGCAGTTGCAGCGCAACTATCCGAAAGTGCCGGTCGTCGTCGTCTCCAGCATGGCCGACAACCGCATGATCGGCAGCTGCATGCGCGCGGGTGCGATGGGCTTTATCCCGAAACACGCCGACCGCGCCACGTTCGAGACCGCGTTCCGGACGCTCAGGACCGGCAATGCCTTCGTGCCGGAAGGGTTTATCGAACCGGGGGGCAGTGGCGAAACCACCGGCAGCATGGAACAGCTGGCTTCGCTCACCAATCAGCAGGCCCGCATCCTTGAACTGATTTGCGAGGGCAAGTTGAACAAGCAGATCGCGTTCGATCTGTCGATTGCCGAAACCACGGTCAAGGCGCATGTCACAGCGATCATGCGCAAACTCGGCGTGCAAAGCAGGACGCAGGCGGTGCTTTTCGTGCAGGAGGCGCATGTGTCAAAGCTCTTGCAAGGAGACGGTGCCAACGACTAGCCTTCGGGTCTGGGAGGACGTCACCGTGTTACAAAAGGAAGTCGCGCGCAACGCGTTCGGCACCATGCCGCCCCTTCGTGGCGCGGCCCGTGCGCCGCTGCGGGCCTTTGCGCCGGACGGATCCGACGGTGCCGTACAGGACATGGTTGCCGCCGCGACGACACAACCGGTGGTCGGCCTGTTCCTTTTTGTCAGCGCAACGCTCGATTTCGACCTGATCGTCGCAACGGCACAGCGCTGCGCACCGGGAATACCCATCGCTGCCTGCACCACCGCCGGAGAGATCACCGACATGGGCTATGCCGAGAATGGCGTCGTCGCCATCGGCTTTCCGTCCGAGCTTTTCGACATCGTGCCGATCCGGGTGCCCGACATCAAGAACATCGACCGCAATGCGCTGATCACCCGGATCATCCGCTCCCGAGCAGAGCTGAAAACCCGCAATCCGTCCCTTCAGCACGAGTTCGGGTTCTTGCTGATAAACGGGCTTTCCATGGCCGAGGATGCGCTGATGCAGGCATTGGCCCCGGCGCTGGGGTCGCTCAATGTGTTCGGCGGTACCGCCGGGGACAACCAGCAGTTCCTCAAGACCCGGCTTTGGTATGCCGGGCGCGACCTCGATCAGGGGGCGGCGATCTTTCTGGTCCGCAGCCGGTGCCGCAGCAAGGTCTTTCGCACCGACAATTTCACCGCCAGCAAGACGCGCATGGTGGTCACGGATGCAGATGTCGGCAAACGGTTGGTCAGACGGATCAACGATGAACCGGCGGCGCAGGAATACGCCCGCATGTTGGGCAAATCCCCAAAGCACCTGAGCCTTGATACATTCGCCGCCCATCCCGTTGCGGTCCGCGTGGGTGCCGCGCACCACATCCGCGCCATTCAGGAGATCACCGAAGAGGGACATCTGGTTTTTGCCAGCGCGATTGATGAGGGAATGGTCTTCAGCCTTGCCGAAGAAGAGCCCATCGTCCCGCATCTCGAACGGTTTCTGGCGGATCTTGCCACGCCGCAGTCGCCTGCGATGGTGCTCGGCTTTGAATGTCTGTTCCGCCGTCTGGCCAGCAGCCAGAGCCAATGCGCCGCCGATGTCTCTGCGGTGTTTCGCACATATGGACTGGTGGGGTTCAGCACCTACGGCGAACAATACAACACCCTGCACGTGAACCAGACCCTTGTCGGGGTCGCCTTCTATCCGGCGGAATGATCCCGATGGTCGACAAGTTCTTTGCGCCCGGTGACACGCTTGAACGGCAGAATGAAAAGCTGCGGCAGATTTGTCAGGTGCTGATGGACCGCGCCGAACACGGGGCCGATATCGAAAGCCACAACCGTGCGCAGTTCGAACATGCCGCGATCCTGGAAGAACAGGTGCAGGTCCATACCACCGAATTGCAGGCAGCACTGGAACAACTGCACCACACCAACCACGATCTTGAAGTGGCCAAGCGGACCGCCGAAACCGCAGAACGTGATCTGTCGGAGGCGATCGAAGCGTTTTCGCAGGGCTTCGGACTGTTCGATACAGATGATGTGTTGGTGATGAAGAACAGCCGCTTCTGCCAAAGCTTTCCGGATGTGAAGAACCGGGTGGTGCCGGGGATGCGGTTTGCCGATTACATTGAGCTGATCGGGCAAAGCCGCTATCTGGAAACCCCGCAGACCGGCGGGCGCGAAAGCTGGAAAAAGGACCGCCTGGCGCGGTATCGCCAGCCCAACATCACCTTCAACATCCGGCAGGTCGGCAACCGCTGGACAAAGGTCAATCAGCATCAGACCCCAAGCGGCGGCACCGTGGTTCTGCAAACCGATGTGACCGACATCATGCGGATGCAGGAGGTGGAACGTGACAAGCTGGTGGACGAACAGGCCCAGCTGATCCGGGCAACGCTTGAACACATCGGGCAAGGCATCTGCATCTTCGATTCGCGGGCGCGGCTGGTGGGGTGGAACCAGCGGCTCGTCACCTTTCTGCAAGCGAACGAAACCGACTTTCGGCTCGGGCGCGATTTCGAATCTCTCTATCTTCAGATCCGGCCCAAGTTCGAAGAGGGCGACGAGGCATGGGCCCGCCGGATCAGGACATGGGTGCTGTCCGACAGCCCGCGTCCCGTCCTGAACCTCGAGGTACGCGGCGATCTGGAGCAGATTTTCGACATCTATGCCCAGGAGATGCCGGACAGTGGATTCCTGATCAGCCTGTCCGATGTCACCGCCCAGCGCGAGGCAGCCAAGACGATGGCGCGGACCAACGAATTGCTGGAACGCCGCGTGGCCAGCCGCACGGTCGAGTTGGAACAGGCGATGCGGGCGGCCAAGCGCGCCAATGCCTCCAAGTCCCGCTTTGTCGCTGCGGCCAGTCATGACGTCTTGCAGCCCTTGTCCGCTGCCAAGCTGTTTCTTGCATCGTTGGATAAATCCACCCTGCCCGGCCAGACCGACACGGTGATCGCCAAGACCCAGGATGCCCTGAACAGCGTAGAGGATATCCTTGGCGCGCTTCTGGAAATCTCGAAGCTGGAAAGCGATCAGGACGCGCTGGATGTCGGCTGCATTTCGCTTGGCAAGATCTTTCGCCAGATGGCAAACGAATTTGCGCCCAGCGCGGCGGCCAAGGGGCTGTCCTTTGCGCTGGTCCCCTGTGCGGCGCAGGTGCTGACCGACGCGGGGTTCTTCCAGCGGATCCTGCGCAATCTGATTTCGAACGCGATCCGTTACACCGACAGCGGCAAGATCCTTGTCGGGGCCCGGCGGGTGGGCAAATCCCTGCGGATCGAGGTTCACGATACCGGGCGCGGCATCCCGCAGGACCAACAGACAGCGATCTTTCGTGAGTTTTATCGCACCGATGCCGCGGCAAGCGCCGCACAGGGCATGGGCCTTGGGCTTGCCATCGTCGAACGCGCCTGCCAGCGGCTTGGCCATCCGCTGGGTCTTGAATCGACCTTGGGCAAGGGCACGAAGTTCTTTTTCACCGTGCCGCTGAACGAACGGTAATCACTCCCATTCAAGCTCCACATAGGCGCTGGTCGCGTTGCGCGGGTTGAACTCTTCGAACATCTGCCAGTCCTGTGCCTGGCTTTGTCCGATGTGGCGGATCGCCTGTGACAGGCTTTCCCCGTTGGCAAGTGCGGCACGGGTCTCGGTCCGGATCGCTTCGAGATAGTCGAGCGTCGGCACGGCCCCTTCGGGAAAGGCGGCGATCATCCTTCCGTGCCCCGGCACCATCTGCACCACAGGCAGATCAGACAGGGCAGTCAGCGTGTCGATCCACCCGCTGATGGAACCGTCAAGCGCCGGGGTGTGTTCAAGAAAGACCAGATCGCCCATCCACATGGTCGAGGATTCGACATCGTATACCGTCAGATCATTGTCCGTATGGGCGGTCGGATAGGTTTGCAGGCGGACCTCCCGATTGCCCAGATCAATCGTCATGGCCCCGTCAAGCGTCACATCGGGAAAGACGACCTGTGTGCCGTGCATCTGCTGCGGACCGATCAGGCGGTCCATCCCTGCCAGATACCCGTCCGCCCGCTGCGCCAGGGCCAGCGGCAACTTTTCCGATGCAATGATTTGCGCCCCGGCGTGCCGCAGGACGGACGCGCCAAGCACATGATCGGGGTGCATATGCGTGACGATCAGTACCTTCACCGGAAGCTCGGTGCGTTGGCGCAACGCCAGATAAAGCGCTTCTGCATTTGCGCGGGTGGTGCCTGCGTCGATCACGGCAACGCCCGTCTCTCCAATGATGAAACCGGTATTGGCCACATCACCGTCGGACCCATCGGCCACGGATTCGACCTTGCCGAAATGCACGAACTGACCCGGCGAAATCTCGGTGACTGTCGCCGCCCGGTCCGCAAGTGCATCCATGGACAGACAACGCGCATCCATCACTGTCGCATCGGAAAATTCGGCGGCCCAGGCCGCAGCCCGGTCTGTCGCGCTTGCCAGGCAGCCTGCCTCGGTCTGCGCACCGCCGGGATGGGGCAAGACCCGGGGCTGGCATATCCCGCTCAGGCAAAGCGTCACGACAAGTTCGAAGATCATATGCTATTCCACCGGCTGTGGCGGCTGCAATCGCTGCATCGGATAGTCCTGAAAGGACCAGCCGGTCGAGCCGAAAGCGTACCAGAAAACGCGGGTATACCCCCATCCGATCGCCCGCCGCGCGGCGTTCCAGCCCATCCAGCAATCCGCACGGCAGAAGAACACGACCGGCGCATCCTTGTGGCCGCCCGTGACCTCGTTCAGCTCTTTGCGAAACTCGGCTTCCGCTGCGGCCTCCAGCGTGCCGAACCCCGCATCGGGCAACCAGATCGCACCGGGGACGGACATGCGCGACCGGCCTTGCCAGATCGCATCCTCCGGCAATCCCTTGGGCCGCTTGAGCGTCGGCATCACATCAATGAAAGGCACCCCCGCGTGCCACAGCGCAAAGGCCGCCTCGTCCTCGATCCGCAATCCGCCGGTGATCGTGTCGGGCACCGGCGCGTCGTAATCGGACTGTCGGTAGTCCGCAGGTTCGTCCAGCGCCCAGACAGGGGTGGCGAGCAGAACGGCGATTCCCAACACCCAAAGCGTCGGAACGCCCCTGTCACGCACCGGAATTCAGAACGAAGGTCTGCGAAAATTCGGTCCCGTCGCTGTCGCGGGCCTTGACCGTCATCACCCCCGCGCCGTTGTCGCGGTAGTTGAACCGGAACGTCGGGTTTTCCGATATCGAAAACCCGCCCGTCATCGTGAACAGCATTTCGTCGCCCAGCTTGACCTCGATGAAATCGACATAGCGCGGGTCGATGATGTCCATGCTGCCCTTGTGAATCTGCATCCCGGTAAAGTTCGGATGGCGGATCATCAACTGCACCTCTTTGGGCGCGCCCGACATCTGCACGCCGCCCGACGTGTCGATCTGCTTGAGCTTCATCTGCCCCATGGTTGCTTCGGCCTGCGCCACGTCCTTGGACACCGCCGCCGAACAGCCTCCCGCCGCTTCGACGAACCGGCCCACCATATAGGTCTTGCCATCGTCACCCGTCAGCACCGCGCGGATGTTGGAATAGACGTCGTACCGCACACGTCCTTCCAGCGTGATGTCCCCCATCGAGGGACCAAAAGCAAATTCCGCGGCGACCGGCATCGGGTTTTCATCGACGACAATCGCCATCTTGGTGATGCGCACGCCGGTGTCCGACCGCTGACGTACCGTGAAAGGCACCGTGGCAGCATCGAAGGCCCGCACCGGTGCGTCGAAGGATACCAGATCCTCGCCATCGAGGATCGCAGCATCGCCGGCGACCTCCTTGCTCAGCCACTCCCAGGTCTCTCCGGGCACGACAGGATTTGCGGTCTGCATGTAGGATGGCACGAATGTGGGCGACCCCCCTGCAATCGCGGCGGCAGGCAGGGCGGCGCAAAGCGTGGCAAGGATCAGGCGTTTCATAGATGTTCCTCCGGTCAAGCGGGGATGGTCCTTGGGCATGGCCAAGGTCACGAAAAGCGTACCGCCCCAATGCCCCCTGTCAAATCAATTCCCCCGGGCACTGCTTTGATCCCCGACCAAAGTCGTACCCAGCCCGCCCTAACGCATGGACAGGATGGTCTGCATCGTCAGATGCGCCTGCACCCAGGGCTTGTGCGGCGGCGCATAGGTATGGCCAGATTTCTCGCCCAGCGCTGCCATGGTTCCGTCTTTGATCATCCGTGCGATGGCAGGGTCGAACACATCACGCAGCGCGTTCTTGCGCTTGAGCATGGCAACGGAAATATTGAAGCCCAGAGGATGACGATATTCATCCAGCGCCAATGTGCTGATGAAGTTCTGCTTCTTGTGAAAGTCATAGGCGCCGATCGTCACAAGCGCCGCATCGAAGGCACCCTGCTCCATCTGCCACAGGAAATCGGGGCCGGGGTTCAGCGTGACGGCATCCGCCGCCATCTTTTCCGTACCCTGACGTAGGGTCAGAACGCCCGCGAGCGTTCCCTGTTCGACACCAAGTTTCAGCCCCTCAAGATCTGCGATCTTCTCGATCTCCCGGTCAAACTCGGGCGTGCGGTACACGACGCCCATCTCCATGCGCGCGTAGGGATCGGTCACCGACACCGGTTCCAGATCGACCTGATACTCCATGCCCAGATGGGTGGGCTTGTCGTCCCATCGCGGCAGGGCGGCGCGCGTCTTGTAAAAAGCGCTCAGCGATGTCTCATACAGCGCGAAGCCCGGTATGATATCGCACACCTCGAATGCCAGCAGCGCGTAAATCTCGCGGATCGGGGTGCTTTCCTCCTCCTGCTCGCTCTCGAACCACCGCACCTCCAGCGGGACGCCCAGTTCGGCGGCGAGGGCGGCGGCCACTTCGTAATCCATGCCTGCGCCCCCATTGGCGCGGCGGGCCGACATCACGCCGCCATTCTTGGCCAGGCACGCTGTCAGCGTGCCCGGCTTTGTCAAAAGCGCCTCGGCCTTTTCCTGTGTATCGTCAACGGGCACCGCTTCGGGCGTCACGGAAGACTCCACGAACGGCTCCGGCTCTTTCCCGGCCCGCGTCTTGACGTAGTGCCACAGGATATCCAGCTCTTCCGGCAACAGCACATCGCCCCAGGCGGGCATGTCTCCCTTGCCGTTCAGGACAGCCTGGTCAAACCCTTCGCGGTTGTCCTTGGGCCACTTGCGCAGATCAAAGGAAGACGTGCCGGGATTGACCATTTTCAGCCCGTGACAATGGGCGCAGAACATCTTGTAGGTGCTTTCCGCCTTTTTCATCAAGGCGTCCTCATCCGCAAAAACTGGCGCTCCGAAGAGCACCAGCATTGCGCACATCACTTGTGCAAACTTGGCAAACATCAGACTGGACTACTCCACTACCGAGAAGGTCCAGATGTTGCCGCCCGTCGGCACGGACGCAAGCCGTTCATCGCCCGAGAACAGCGCATAGACCGCGCCGACACCGTTGGCGATGGTGACATATTGCTTGCCATCCCGTTCCCATGTCACGGGCTGACCGACGATGCCGGAACCGGTGTTGTAGCTCCAGACTTTCTCCCCGGTCTCGGCGTTGAAGGCCTCGAAATCGCCGGTCATGTTGCCGGTAAAGATCAGCCCGCCGTCGGTGGACAGAATGCCGGAGTAGCGTGGGATCGCGATGGAATCCTTCCATTTGAGTTCACCCGTCATCGGGTCGAAGGCCCGCAACTCGCCCCGGTCGCCTTCGGGCCAGTCAAAGCTGAACTCCGCACCGAAGTAGAACACGCCGGGCCGGTACTGCGGCTCCACCGCCTTGTAGTTCAGGCCAGCGACGTTGGTATTGGCAAAGACGGTTCCCGTATTCGGATTGTAGGCCATCGGCGACCAGTTCTTGCCGCCCAGTGCAGAGGGCCAATAGTTGGTTTCCTCGCCTGCGCGCGCTTTCATCGCCACTTCGGTCTCGACCGGACGCCCGGTTTCCATGTCGATGCTGTCGGCCCAGTTCACCTTGTCGATAAACTTGTTCGCCGCCACCAGTTCGCCCGTCTCACGGTCCAGCACATAGAAGAACCCGTTCCGGTTTGCCTGCATGATCACCTTGCGGCCATCAAGCTCGGCGTGGACCAGTTCGTTTGTGGTGTCATAGTCGAACGGATCGTTCGGCGTGGTCTGATAGTGCCATTTGATCGCACCGGTCTTGGGCTCCATCGCCAGGATGGAGGAGGCATAGAGGTTGTCACCCGGACGCAGGCCCGCGTTCCAGGACGACGGGTTTCCGGTGCCCCAATAGACCGTGTTCAACTCGACATCGTAGGATCCGGTCAGCCATGCAGGGCCACCGCCCCGCTCCCAGGCGTCGCCACCGTCTTTCCAGGTCTCGCTGCCCGGCTCTCCGGGGGCGGGGATCGTGTAGGTGCGCCACAGGCGTTCGCCGGTCTTGGGATCATAGCCTTCGATGTAACCACGGATCCCATATTCACCGCCAGAGATGCCGGTGATCAGAACACCGTCCGCAATCAGGGGGGCGACGGTCATGGAATACCCGTCCTTGAAGTCGATCGACTTGGTGCGCCAGATCTCTTCACCCGTTTCGGCGTCAAGGGCGACCACATGCGCATCAAGCGTGGTGCGGAAAACCATGCCGTCAAACAGTGCCACACCCCGGTTCACGATACCGCAGCAGGCAACCCGTGGCGTTTCAGCGGGGTATTCAACGATGGTTTTCCAGATCTGCTTGCCCGTCGCCAGATCCAGCGCCATCGTTGCGGCATGGGAGGTCACGTACATGCGACCGTCGTGGATCATCGGAAAGGTTTCCTGCCCGCGGGAGTCCGCCAGCGAATAGGTCCATTCGGGGCGCAGACGGCTGACGTTTTCAAGGTTGATGCTGTCCAGCGCGCTGTGCCGGGTTTGGCCGTAGCCCATGCCATAGGTCAGGATCGTCGTGGGATCGCTGGCGTCATTGATCAGATCGTCGGCGGATTGCGCCAATACGGCCTGCGGGGCGGCAAAGCTGAAGGCAACCGCCGCTGCAAAGGCACCTCTTTTGAATTGTTTGATCATTCTGTTCCTCCCTGGAATCGTTCACCGACACTGTTCCGAAGGCTGGCTGTTTCTTGGGCCGTACGCGCCCTGCCCCTATGGGACGACAGCCTGACCTTTCAACAAGGTTCCGGCCATCAAAGCGTAGGTTATGGCCCATAGGGTCGCTATATGACTTTGGTCGTATAGGCGGGTCCTGTCCCGCATGGGAATGTCGCGGTTGCGACAGGACAAAAGGGAGGGGATCACATGCTCAACATGTTCTTGAAATGGGCTGTTTTCATCACCGTAGGCGCGGTTCCGCTGCACGCAGGAGAAATGTGGATCACCAACGAAAAGGACCACACCGTCAGCGTGATCGACACCGAAACACAGGAATTGAAGGCAACCTACAACACCGGGCTGCGCCCGCGCGGGATCACCTTTTCAAAGGATTTCTCTGAACTTTATGTCTGCGCTTCTGACGATGACGCAATTGACGTGATCGACCCGAACACCGGCATCGTCATCCGCAGACTGGAAAGTGGCGAAGACCCCGAACAATTCGCCCTGCACCCCAACAACCGCCACCTCTATATCGCCAATGAGGAAGACGCGCTGGCCACTGTTCTGGACGTCACCAGCGGAGAGGCCCTGGCAGAGATCGACGTGGGGATCGAGCCTGAAGGGATGGCCGTGTCGCCCGATGGCAAGATCGCGATCGTGACGTCCGAAACCACAAACATGGTGCATTGGATCGACACCGACAGTCAGGTGCTCTTTGCGAACACCCTTGTCGGTCAACGCCCGCGCCACGGCGAATTCAACGCGGACGGCAGCCTGCTGTGGGTCAGTTCGGAAATCGGCGGTACGGTCGCGATCATCGACGTGGCGACGCAGGCCATCGTGCATGAATTTTCCATGTCCATTCCCGGCATCACCCAGGATCTGATCCAGCCCGTCGGCATCCGGCTGACCAGCGACGGCACCAAGGCGTTCATCGCGCTGGGTCCGTCCAATCATGTCGCCGTGGTGGATGCGACTACCTTCGAGGTTCTCGACTTCGTGCTTGTCGGCCGCCGCGTCTGGCATCTGGCCTTTGATGGGGACGAACAGCACATCTACTCCACCAACGGTATTTCCGGCGATGTGACGATCATCGACGTGCAAAGCCATACGCCGCTGAAAACCATCAAGGTCGGGCGCTTCCCCTGGGGGGCCGCCTATCGTCCGCTTTGACCTGCACCGACTGTTTGCCCTTCTCTGCGCCGCGCTGCTGACCGCACCGGCGCAGGCCGACGACGGCGTGTTCGAGGTCGATATGGCGTTGGTTCTCGCGGTCGACATCTCTTTCTCCATCTCGCTGGACGAACAGGACATTCAGCGGCGCGGCTATGTCGCGGCCTTTCTGGACGGTGACGTGGTGGATGCCCTGACCACCGGCACACGCGGCCGCGTTGCCGTCACCTATCTGGAATGGGCGGGGGAGGACGCGCAGACGCAGGTGATCCCCTGGACCATCATCGCAGACCGGGAAAGCGCCGCCGCCTTTGCCGCCCGCCTGGATGCACTGGAGGCCACCCGCTCTGGCCGCACGTCCCTTTCCGGGGCGCTGGACGTGGCGGCGGACCTGCTCGACCGAAGCCCCTTCGCCACCTACAGACAGGTGGTGGACATCTCTTCGGACGGCATGAACAACGCAGGCCGTCGTGTGGACAGGGCCCGCGACCGGCTGACCTATCGCGGCATCACGATCAACGGCCTGCCGCTGATGGTCGGATCGAAAGACGGACCCCAGGACGGTCTGGATGCCTATTTCCGCGACTGCGTGATTGGGGGTCTGGGTGCGTTCAGTTACCCGGTCTACGCCTGGGCGGATTTTGCGCAAACCCTCAAGCAAAAGCTGATCCGCGAAGTCAGCGGATACCATCCGCCCACACCACCCCGTCTGTGGCAGGCCGCAGCGGAAACCACCGATTGCCTGACCGGCGAAAAGCGGGAGTTGGAGGAGTTCAAGGCCCTGATCGGATCCATCCCCGGCGGCTCCGACCGCTGGAAACCAGCCGAGGATGACTGGCTTCCGAAAGACTGAGTGCAAACGCGGGTCGGAACGCCAGCGCCAACACCCGTTCATCCGCCGCGCTTGACCATCATGCCGCGCGCCGGATCGTAGCCCCAGATCGCCCCGGCAAAGAAGACGAGCGATGCCAGAACAACCCACATTGCGGCGATCCCGTTTGGCGTCACATACAATGTGAAGCGGATCAGTTCGACCGCATGGGTAAACGGATTGACCGCACAGATGCGGTACAGCACCGGCGACGCTTCGGACATCTTCCACAGGGGATAAAGGGCAGTCGACAGGAAAAACATCGGGAAGATGACGAAGTTCATCACCCCGGCGAAGTTCTCGAGCTGTCTGATGGTCGACGACAGCAACAGACCCAGAGCGCCCAGCATGAAACCGGTCACCACGAGTACAGGCAGCACGAAAACATATCCAAGTATCGGAAAGACAATGCCGAAGATCGCCGCGATGCCCAGAAAGGCATAGACCTGCAGCACCGACACACAGACACCCGCAAGAATCTTGGACATCAGCAGCCACCAGCGCGGCAGCGGGCTGGTCATCAGCAACCGCATCGAGCCCATCTCGCGATCATAGACCAGGGACAGCGAGCTTTGCATCCCGTTGAACAGTTGCACCATCGCGCAGAGGCCCGGCACGATATAGACCTCGTAGGTGATATATGTCTCGTAAGGCGGCATGATCGACAGACCAAGGGCCGCACGAAAGCCCGCCGCGAAGATGAGCAGCCAGACCAAAGGCCGCACCAGCGCCGACAGGAACCGCCCTCGCTGCGCCACGAAACGCTGTACCTCGCGCATCACGATGGCGAAAAGGGCGATCATACAGGCCTTCATGCAGTGTCCCCGGTCAGAGCCTGAAACGTCCGAGCCAGCGGTTGATCACCGCACAGCCGGTCGCAGCGGTCGTGTGCCAAGAGCTTTCCCCGATGCAAAACGAGCACCTGATCCGTTGGCGCGACCTCATCCACCAGATGCGTGGCCCAAAGCACACAGAGCCCCTGATCGGCAAGCGCGTGGGCATGGTCCGTGATCGCAGTGCGACTGGGCGCGTCCAGACCCACGGTCGGCTCGTCCAGCAACAGAACACTCGGTTGATGGATCAAGGCGCGTGCCAGTTCCGCCCGTCTGCGGTGCCCTCCGTTCAGCTTGCGCACCTGTTCGTCCGCACGGTCGCGTATGTTCAGCCTGTCCAGCGCCTCCTCGATCCTCGCGCGGGATTGGCGGGCCGACAGACCCTTGAAGCGCGGCGAAGTAGTAGAGGTTGCGCCGGATCGTCAGATCGAGGTCCAGCGTCGGTTGCTGAAAGACAATCCCCATATGCGCAAGCGCTGCGCGGGGGGAGTTGGTCAACGAATGGCCCATGACGGACAACCGCCCCGACTGCGGCACAAAGAGGCATGACAGAAGCGAAAACAGCGTGGACTTGCCGGCACCGTTCGGGCCGAGCAGGGCCGTGAAACTGCCTGCTGCTGCCGAGAAACTCACATCCTGCAACGCGGTTTTGCTGCCGTAGGCATAGCTGACGTTGTCGATTTCCAGCGCCGATGCCAAGTCCAGCCCCCATTTCCTGCCTGCAGCCAAGCGTGACGGCAAACAGCGACGCCCGCAAGTGTCGATCAGGACAGGTGGGTGAACCGCCGGGTGAGATCTTCCATCGCGGCACGGTAGGGGCCGGGGCCGTAGCTGACCCGTGCGACGCCCAGCGCCGCCAGATCGGCAATCGACGAATGGCTGCCCATCATCACGTTCACCGGTAAATCCGTGCGTTCCACGATCCGGGCAATCAGCGCGGGGTCGCTCAGGGCGGGAACGAAAAACCCGTCCGCGCCCGCCGCTGCATATGCCAGCGCCCGGTCAATCGCCTGCGGAACAAGACCGGCGTGATCCGCAGGGTCGGCAGCCAGAAAGAGGTCGGTCCGGGCGTTGATGAAAAGCGGCATATCCTCCATCCGCGCAGCAGCCCGTACAGCCTTGAGACGTGTCACCTGCTCTGCCAACGGGTAAAGACCGTCACCGCCCACCACCTGATCCTCGAAGTTCAGCCCGACCGCACCGGCGCGGATCAATTGCTGGACGTTGGCGGTGATGCCGGTGGTATCCGTGGCATAGCCGCCTTCGAAATCGACACTGACAGGAAGGGAAACCGATGCGCAGATGCGCGTGACGATCTGCAGGACAAATTCCAGCGGAATCACCTCACCATCCTCAAACCCGTGCGCGGCAGCCATCGACCAACTGCCGGTCGCAATCGCACCGGCCCCGGCTTTTGCGAGCGCGGTCGCGCCTCCGGCATCCCAGATGTTATAGAGCACAAGCGGCGTGCCCGGCTTGTGCAATGCAGCAAAGGTGTGGGCTTTTTCGGTTTGGGTCATCTTGTCTGGCCTTCTGACGTCGAAAGGCGGAATTGCCGTTCGATCTCGATCAATTTCTGTTTGCGCCACAGACCGCCACCGTAGCCCGTCAGCGATCCGTCTGCACCCAGAACGCGGTGGCAGGGGATCACCAGCGCGATCTGGTTGGCGCCGTTGGCCCCGGCCACGGCGCGGGTCGCCTCGGGCCTGCCGATGCTTTGGGCGATCTGCGCGTAGGTCCGCGTCTCTCCTGCGGGGATGCGGCGCAGCGCGTTCCAGACCTGCCGCGCAAAGGGTGAGCCATGCAGCGCCAGCGGCACAGTGAAATCAGCAGAGCTGCCGTCAAAGAAGGCACCGAGTTGCGTCTTGACCAGCGCGCCGATCTCGCTTGATCCGACCCCGATCCGTCCTTTCACCATACGGTCCAGTTTGGAAAGTTCGGTTTTCAGCGCCCGGCGCTCGATGAACTCCAGCAAGTGCAGCTCTGTCGGGCTGCTGACGGCAATCATGTCGCCCAGTGGCGTCTCGATCCAATCCGCCATGAGAATCGGATCACGATGCAACGCGCCCGGTGCGCGGCCCAGCAATCTGGCAAAGGCCGCACGAAAGGCACTGGCCGATTCGAAGCCCGCATCAAGCTGTGCGTCGATCACACGACCGCCCTGGCTCATCGTGACGAATCCATCCCGCAGGCGTCTTTGCCGGGCCATCTCGAGAAACGTCATGCCGAACTGCCGCTTGAACGCCCGGCGGATCGTGGACAGATCAAACCCCAGCGCGGTGATGTCCTCCTCCCGCCAGCGATGTTCCGGCCGCGCCTCCAGCGCCGCCAGCAGGGTAACGATCGCGGGGTCGGCTCCGGCCTCGGGGGTCAGGGGGCGGCATCGTTTGCAGGGACGGAACCCGGCGGCGATACACGCCCCGATCGAAGTAAAGAAGGTGCAGTTTTCAGCCTTCGGTTTTCGCGCCGGACAGGTCAGCCGGCAAAACACACCTGTCGTGGCGACACCGACGAACGCCTGTCCGTCAAAGGTGGCATCGCGGTCCAGCAATGCCTGATAAAGGGTGTCATGGTCTGGCAGATCAAAAAGCATGTGCGATGTCATAACATCCCCGGCGCACCGTGCCGCCGGAAAACAGGCGTCTATTCCCGTTTTTCGACCACCGTGGTGCAGGAGTTGAAGCATCCTGCGAAACCGTTAGAACGTGGAGCAACGGATCAACGGGACACACCGCATGACACAGACACAACCACCCAGTGACATTCAGGCCGAGATCCTCCTGCCGACGCAGGAACTGCGCAACGACCTGCCCTTCTTTACCAAGGTTCTGGGGATGCGGATGGACAGCATCTTTCCCGCCGACGATCCGTCCGTCGCCAGCTTTTCCGGGCACGGCCTGCGCCTGCGGATCGAAAAGGGCGCAGATGTGCCGCCGGGCAAGATCCGTATCCTGACCGACCACCCCGAACAGTTCGCCGAGGGCAAGCGCGAGATGACCGCTCCCAACGGCACCCGCATCGAGGTGGTGCCGCGCACACCCGTTGTCGATCAACCGCCGACGCAGCATGAATTTGTCGTCCGCCGCCTGACCGATGAAGCGCCCTGGGTGATTGGCCGCGCCGGAATGCATTACCGCGATCTGATCGCCTCGCGCCTTGGCGGGTCGATCATCGCCAGCCATATCCGCATCCCCGATGGCGGTCCGGTGCCCGACATGGTCCATTACCATACGGTCGGATTTCAGCTGATTTTCTGCTACAAAGGCTGGGTTGACGTGCTCTATGAAGATCAGGGCGACGTGATCCGCCTGCAGGCGGGCGATTGTGTGACCCAGCCGCCCGGCATCCGTCACCGCGTCGTCGAAGCGTCACCCAACATCGAGGTCATCGAGATCGGCGTCCCGGCAGAGCATGTGACGACCATCGACCACGACTTTACCCTGCCCAACGGCAAGGGCGATCCGAGCCGTGAATGGGACGGCCAGCGGTTTGTTCATCACATCAGGGACAAGGCCGATTGGACAGCCTTCCGCATTCCCGGTTTCACCGCGCGCGATACCGGTATCAACGCAGGCACCAAAGGTGTTGCGGGTATTCAGGTCGCGCGGTTTGATGGCGGCACACCCGCACCTTCGACACATGATGCGGACATCCACTTTACCTTCGTCATGGAGGGCAAGATGACCCTGACCGCCGAAGGACAGGCAGCGCGCGAACTGACAGCGGGCGATGCCTTCGTGATCCCGCCGGGGATGGTGTCACAGTATACGGACTGTTCCGACGATCTTGAGTTGCTGGAAGTCGCCCTGCGTGGGGACTTTGCCACACGGATGATGGGCTGAGCACGACTGGCCAAGCTTTCATTGCCGCGTTTGAATTCAGCTCTTGGTCAGGTGGCATCTGTGGGGACCGACGGGATTTGACCTTCTCTCCCGTCTGACGCAGCAGCCGAGATATTGTTGGGCGGGCCCACTGCTCCCTGCCACTCAACGGTGATTCGGTGACATCGGATCGCGCTCGCGTCACACGCTTTCCCAGATCATTTTTACCCAAATTTTCAGTCAACTGCCCGGTTATGCCCTAAGGCTACCCAATAAACATTCCGTTCCAGACAAATATCGGTTTTTCGGCAAACCTTTGTTTACCATTCGTTTCTAGATTTTCTTCCAGAAACGAAGGAAGCACGATGTTTGACACTCTCTCCAATGGGCAGCTTGAGACGTTACTCGAGCAATTCACTGTCCCGATGTTCATCATCGAGCGCCACCATTCTGACACTGATTTTCAGATGGTCGGGATGAACACCGCGTTGGAGCGTCTTTCCGATCAACCCCGGGACTCCATTGTCGGCCGTTCGGTTTTCGACATGGCGCTGACAGGTGGCGCGACCGACGCGGGCGTTCATTACCTCAAATGCGCCACGACGCGCAGTGTGGTCAACTTCAGCTACCTCCTGAAACGCCCCGACGGGGAGGCGCGCTGTGACGTCACTCTTCAATATGGCCAAAGTCCCGAAGGAAACGACAGAATCATCGCAACGGTCATTCACATGATGCTGCAGGGCCCGGAATTGCAGGACAAGATCGCATTCGATGATGTCAGCTATTTCTCGTCCATTGCCGATCTGCAGCTGGAAAACCTGAGTTGTGCCTTTTCCAATGCGTCGATCGACGCGCAGGTGACCATGATCGAGGAAGAGAGGATCATGAGGCTTCATGCGGTCTGTCGGACGATTCAGCGAAGTGTGTCGGATATCAAGGACATCGTGCGCCGCGCACAGGAACGACATTCCAGTCATCTCAGGGCACCGCCGCAGGATTTCTTGCCGAATGCAGGTGAAACCAATTGCATGGATACGGTGCGCGCCCTGTCCGACGCATGGGTACGACAGTAGACGTCCCTCTGGTAAAGCGTTACCGAATTTTCGGAAGTATCTGCATCACGTAACATTAAACTTGTTTTTTGCGCATCTTTCCCCTAGGTTCGGATCATCTGACGGGAGGGATACATGACAGCCTTTATCTGCGACGCGCAGCGAACACCTATCGGGCGATTTGGCGGCGCGCTTGCCTCTGTCCGGGCCGACGATCTGGCAGCGATCCCTATCGCTGCACTGATGGCGCGCAATCCTGACGTTGACTGGTCCCGGGTGGATGATGTGATCCTCGGCTGCGCCAATCAGGCGGGCGAGGATAACCGCAATGTCGCGCGCATGGCCGCGCTGCTGGCGGGTCTGCCTGTCGATGTGCCGGGTGCCACGATCAACCGCCTTTGTGCCTCCGGCATGGACGCTGTCGGTGCCGCCGCCCGTGCAATCCGCGCAGGCGACATGGATCTGGCGATTGCCGGTGGTATCGAAAGCATGACACGGGCACCCTTCGTGATGCCCAAGGCGGACACCGCCTTTTCCCGCAACAACGCTGTCTATGACACGACGATCGGGTGGCGTTTTGTCAATCCGGCGATGAAATCGCAGTATGGCGTCGATTCCATGCCGCAGACTGCCGATAACGTCGCCGAAGACTACGAAGTCAGCCGCGAGGACCAGGACGCCTTTGCCCTGCGCAGCCAGCAACGCTGGGACGCAGCAGACAAGGCAGGCATCTTCGCAGAAGAGATCGCGCCCGTTACCATCCCGCAGCGCAAGGGCGACCCGATCATCGTGGACCGCGACGAACATCCGCGCCCCGATACCAAGCTGGACAATCTGACCAGACTGCGCGGCATCAACGGCCCTGACAAGACCGTGACGGCGGGCAACGCGTCGGGCGTGAACGACGGTGCCGCGGCGCTTCTGATCGCTTCCGAACAGGCGACGAAAGATTACAACCTGACGCCGATTGCCCGCGTGGTCGCCATGTCCGCGGCTGGCGTCGAACCGCGGGTGATGGGCATCGGCCCGATCCCCGCCTGCCAGAAGGTACTGGCCCGCGCCGGTCTGACCATCGACCAGATGGATGTGATTGAATTGAACGAAGCGTTCGCGTCGCAGGGTCTTGCGACATTGCGCGCGCTGGGCGTTCCCGATGATGCGCCCCATGTGAACGCCAACGGCGGTGCCATCGCCATCGGACACCCGCTGGGCATGTCTGGCGCACGGCTGGTGATGACAGCCGCGCTGCAACTCAAACGTACCGGCGGGCGTTATGCCTTGTGTACGATGTGTGTTGGCGTCGGCCAGGGTGTCGCGCTCATTCTTGAAAGGACCTGAACGATGTATGCACAGATGATCAAGTCTACTGGACAGGGTGTCAAATCCCTCGATGAAATGGACCCGCAGGAACGCGCCTTTCAGGAGCGTATCAACGCGGGCGGCAAGATCGAGCCGAAGGATTGGATGCCGGACGGTTACCGCAAGAACCTGATCCGCCAGATCGGCCAGCACGCGCACAGCGAAATCGTCGGCCAACTGCCCGAAGGCAACTGGATCACCCGCGCGCCCACGCTGGAGCGCAAGGCAATCCTGCTGGCCAAGGTGCAGGACGAGGCGGGGCATGGTCTCTACCTCTATTGCGCCGCCGAAACGCTGGGTGTGACCCGCGACGATCTCACCCGCGACCTGCTGTCGGGCAAGATGAAATACAGCTCCATCTTCAATTATCCGACCCTGACCTGGGCCGATATGGGTGCTGTCGGCTGGCTGGTCGATGGGGCCGCGATCATGAATCAGGTGCCGCTGCAGCGCACATCCTACGGTCCCTATGCCCGCGCCATGGTCCGCATCTGCAAGGAGGAATCCTTTCACCAGCGGCAGGGTTTCGACATCATGATGAAGATGGCCAACGGCACTCCCGCCCAGCGCAAGATGGCGCAGGACGCGCTCAACCGCTTCTGGGGTCCGGCGCTGATGATGTTCGGTCCATCCGATGCGGATTCGGTTCATTCTGCCCAATCTATGGCGTGGAAGATCAAGATGAACAGCAACGACGAGCTGCGCCAGAAGTTCGTGGATCAGACCGCCCCGCAGGCGGAATATCTGGGCCTCACGATCCCGGACGAGACCTGCAAGTTCAATGAGGAAACCGGTCATTATGATTTCGCCCAGCCTGACTGGGACGAATTCTTTGACGTGCTCAAGGGCAACGGCCCCTGCAACACCGAACGGCTGGAAGCCCGGAACAAGGCCTGGGACGAGGGCCGCTGGGTCCGTGAGGGTCTGTTGGCCCACGCCGCGAAAAAACGCAGCGCAAGACTGGCGGCGGAGTGACATCATGAGCAGCCCTGAATCGAGCCCCTATAACGACACTGAAGCGTCGGAACATGGCGAAACCCGCAAGACCGAATGGCCGCTGTGGGAAATATTCATTCGCGGTCAGCACGGGCTGAGCCACCGCCACGTCGGCAGCCTTCATGCCGCCGACGCCGAAATGGCGATCAAGAATGCCCGCGATGTCTATACCCGCCGCAACGAAGGCGTCAGCATCTGGGCGGTCCTCGCCGCCGACATCGCGGCATCCTCGCCCGAGGATAAAGGCGCGCTCTATGAGCCTGCGAACGACAAGGTCTATCGCCACCCGACGTTTTTCGACATCCCCGATGAAGTGGGGGCGATGTGAGCGATCCGCTGTTTGAATACCTTTGCCGCTTGGGCGACAACACGCTGGTGCTGGGCCACCGCGTGTCCGAGTGGTGCGGCGTGGCACCGGTGCTGGAAGAAGATATCGCGCTGGCCAACGTGGCGCTTGATCTGATCGGCCAGACGCAGTTGTGGCTGGGTCTCGCCGGAGAGGTCGAAGGCAAGGGGCGTGACGCCGACCGGCTCGCCTTTCACCGCGACGTCTGGGATTTCCGCAATGTGCTGCTGGTCGAACAACCCAACGGCGACTTCGGCCAGACAATGATGCGTCAGTTCCTGTTCGATGCATGGCATCTGGCGACCCTCAAAGCGCTTGCGGGGTCGTCCCATGAACAGATCGCGGCGATTGCCGAGAAGTCGGTGAAGGAAGTCACCTATCACCTGGAACGCTCCAGCGACACGGTGATCGGGCTGGGTGACGGGACCGAGGAAAGCCATAACCGGATGCAAAAGGCGCTTGATAGGCTCTATCCCTTCGTAGGGGAAATGTTCCTGTCAGACGATGTGGACGCCGCGATGGTCGAGCAAGGCATCGCCCCCGACCCTGCCAGCCTGCGGGACACCTATGATGCGCAACTGGCCGAGGTGCTGGCAGAGGCGACGTTGACCAAACCTGCGGACGATTTCGCCCACAAGGGCGGCAAGACAGGCACGCGGCACACCGAACATCTGGGCCATATGCTGACGCAGATGCAATGGTTGCAACGTGCCTATCCGGATGCGACATGGTGATCGAAAAGCCAGCGTTAGAGACTGTTTGGGCATGGCTTTCTGCCGTACCTGACCCGGAGATTCCGGCGATCTCCCTGACCGATCTCGGCATCATCCGCGATGTCGCGTGGGACGATGATACGCTGGTGGTCACGGTCACGCCGACCTATTCGGGCTGCCCCGCGACAAGCATCATCAATCTGGACATCGAAACCGCGCTGCGCGCCAAGGGCATCGAAAATCTGTCTCTGAAAAGGCAATTGTCACCTGCCTGGACCACCGATTGGATGACCGATACGGGCCGCGCCAAGCTGGAAGAATATGGCATCGCGCCCCCGCAACCAGCAGGCGGACCGAAACATTGCCCGCATTGCAAGTCAACCGAGGTGGAAAAGATCAGCCAGTTCGGATCGACCCCCTGCAAGGCACAATGGCGCTGCCAATCCTGCCTTGAACCCTTCGACTATTTCAAATGTATCTGAGGCGCGCATGAGCCAGTTTCACCCTTTGACAGTGACTGATATCCACCACACCATCCGTGATGCCGTGGTCCTGACGCTCGAACCCAAGGACCCGGGTGCGTTCGATTTCACCCAAGGCCAATATCTGACCTTCAGACAGGATTTCGACGGGACGGAGTTGCGCCGCAACTATTCCATCTGCGCCGGGCTGGATGACGGCAAGCTGCAGGTCGGGATCAAACGTGTGGACGGCGGTGCCTTTTCGACCTTTGCGAATACGCAGTTGCAGGTCGGTGACACGCTGCACGCGATGCCCCCTCAGGGCAAGTTTTTCACCGCGTTAGAGCCTGATCTTGCCAAGAATTACATCGGATTTGCCGGTGGCTCGGGCATCACGCCGGTGCTGTCGATTCTCAAGACCGTTCTGAAACGCGAACCACTTTCCACCTTCACGCTGGTCTACGCAAACCGCGCCGTGAACACCATCATGTTCCGGGAGGAGCTGGAAGACCTCAAGAACCGTTATATGGGTCGGCTGACGATCATCCACATGCTGGAATCCGGTCAGGATATCGACCTGTTCACCGGGCGCGTCGATCAGGACAAATGCGAAGCCCTGTTCAAACAATGGATTGATGTCAGCGCGGTCACCACCGCATTCATCTGCGGACCCGAACCCATGATGCTCGCCATTGCGGACAGCCTCAAAACACATGGGTTAGAGCCTGATCAGATCAAGTTCGAGTTGTTCAGCGAAAGCCAGCAAGGCCAGCTTGCCAAGCAGGAAATGGCCAAACGCGCCGAAGGCCAGACAGGCACCGAACTGACCGTGATCATCGAAGGGGCCCAGCGCAGTTTCGAGATGTCAAAGGGCCAGTCCGTGCTTGAGGCGGCGTTGGCCAACGGACAGGACGCGCCATTCGCCTGCAAGGCGGGCGTCTGTTCCACCTGCATGTGCAAGGTGATCGAGGGCGAGGTCGAGATGATCAGCAACCACGCGCTCGAGGATTACGAGGTGGAACGCGGCTATGTGCTGTCCTGCCAATCCTACCCGCTGACAGACAAGCTGATCGTGGATTACGACACACACTAAGGAGAGCCCATGCTGGACGTCCAGAGTTTCGCCGCCGGTCAGTGGATCGGGCCTGGCGCCGGTGCCCGCACCATCGCCAGCGCCATCACGGGCGACGTGATCGCACAGGCGGGCAACGACGCGCTGCAGGTGCAGGACATGCTGGCCTACGCCCGCGACGTGGGCGGCACGAACCTGCGCAAGATGACATTTCATGACCGCGCGCGGATGCTCAAGGCCGTGGCGCTGTACCTGATGGAGCGCAAGCAGGCGCTGTACGAGTTGAGCTATGACACGGGTGCCACGCTATCGGATCACAGGATCGACGTTGACGGCGGCATCGGCACGATGCTGGTGTTCGCCGCGAAGGGCCGCCGCGAGATGCCTGACGCCCATGTCTACCTCGACGGCCCACCAGAGCAACTGGGCAAGACCGGTGCCTTCATGGGGCGTCACATCTGCACCCCCTTGCAGGGAGTGGCGGTACATATCAACGCCTTCAACTTCCCCGTCTGGGGGATGCTGGAAAAACTCGCGCCCACCCTTCTTGCCGGTGTACCCGCGATCGTGAAACCGGCAACCGCGACCTGCTACGTCACAGAAGCCTGCGTGCGGATGATGCTTGAAAGCGGTCTTTTGCCCGACGGTGTGCTGCAACTGGTCAGCGGCGGGTTGGGCGACATGCTGGATCACCTCGACTGTCAGGATGCGGTCGCTTTCACCGGTTCGGCGGACACCGCGTTGAAGCTGCGCGGCAATCCGCATCTGATGGAAAACTCGGTGCGCTTTGCGTCCGAGCAGGACAGCCTGAACGCCTCCGTTCTGGGGCCGGATGCCACCCCCGGCACGCCGGAGTTTGATCTTTTCGTGAAGGAAGTGCAGCGCGAAATGACCGCGAAGGCGGGCCAGAAATGCACCGCGATCCGCCGGATCATGGTGCCGCAGGCGCATGTCGATGCAGTGATCGCCGCCATCAGCGAAAAGCTGGGCAAGACTCGGATCGGCGATCCGAGGCTGGAAACCACGCGCATGGGGGCGCTTGTGTCGGCCAGTCAAAAGCGGGACGTGTTGGAAAAAGCGGCTCTGATACAGGCGGAATCGGAACTTGTCTTCGGTGACCCTGATGGTTTCACCGTCGATGGCGCTGACAAGGACAAGGGCGCTTTTGTGTCGCCCATGCTGTTTCACTGCGCCGATCCCGACATTGCGCACCGTGTCCACGATACCGAAGCTTTCGGGCCCGTTTCGACCATCATGCCCTACCGTGATCTGCCCCATGCGATCGACTTGCTGAACAAGGGCAAGGGATCGCTTGTCGCTTCCGTCATCACCAACGATGGCGATGTCGCCCGCGAAATCACCCTTGGGAGTGCGGCGTTCCACGGCAGGCTCTATTTCAACAACCGGACCTCCATGGCCGAGGCGACGGGCCACGGCGCTCCGATGCCGCACATGGTTCACGGCGGACCGGGCCGTGCGGGCGGTGGTGAGGAACTGGGCGGGATCCGGGGCGTCATGCACTACATGCAACGCACTGCGGTTCAGGGCAGCCCCGATATTCTGACCGCCATCGGGCAGCAATGGGTGCCCGGCGGGTCCGAGATCACGCACGCCGATCATCCGTTCACGCGCAGCTTTACCCAGATCGAACTGGGCGAGACGTTCAATTCCCCCTCGCGCGAGATCACGCTGGAGGATATCGAAACCTTCGCGCATTTCACCGGCGATACCTTCTATGCTCACATGGATGAAGAAGCGGCCAAGGCGAACCCGTTTTTCCCCGGTCGCGTGGCGCATGGGTATCTGCTGCTCAGCTTTGCGGCGGGCCTGTTTGTGCAACCGGATCCCGGCCCGGTCCTGGCGAATACCGGCCTCGACAATCTGCGCTTCATGGCGCCCGTGGCGGCGGGCGATTCAATCCGCGTGCGGCTGACCGTGAAACACAAGACACCGCGCAACGACGCCTACGGCGAAGTGCGCTGGCATGTGACCCTGTACAACGGAAAAGACGACGTGGCGGCGGAATACGAACTGCTGACGATGAATGCATACTGAAGATTTCTTCAACTGCACCGCCGGACTTCGGTCTTTGGGGGGGCAACGCGTATGGTCCTTGATGATCAGCCTCTTTGGCGACCTGTTTCAGGAGGAAGGTCAAGCGATCGACGGCCCGATCCTTTCCGCGATCATGGCCGGACTGGACGTCAGGCCAGAGGCGGCCCGGGTGGCCCTGCACCGGCTGCGCAATGACGGTTGGATCATCTCGGAAAAATCCGGGCGTATCAGCAGCCATAGTCTCAGCGCGAAAGGACGCGCAGAATCAGCCGCGGCCAGCCCTCGGATCTATGCAGACCCGACGCTCGACAATGGCGACTGGCAGTTGATCGTGACCGAAGACGCGGGTGATCCGGTGGGCGCGGACTTTACCCAGCTTGCACCGCGCGTGTTTGTGGGCGCGATGCGGGCGAAGCCACCCTCAGGCGCAATCGTTCTGACCGTGGATGCGGCGCCAAATTGGGTACGCGATCAGGTCGCCCCACAGGCGCAACAGCAAGGATACGAAAATCTGCTGGCGGCATTGGACCAATTGCAGGCAGACTTGCCTCCGCCCTCCGCGCTCAGCGCCGTGAACATCGCTGTCCTGCGTTGTCTGATCGTTCACAACTGGCGCCGTCTGGTTCTGAAACATCCAAAGCTTCCCGGTGCTCTGGTTGATCCGGACGGCGCCCCGCATCGCTGTCATGTCGCAGTGTCCGAACTTCTTTCTCGTTACCCGCGCCCGGCGCTTGCCGATGTTGAGCAGTCCTGCGCCGCCGCGTAACAGCCGCTTTCCCAACGGCGATATGCAGGGTATAGCGATGCCATGACAAATTATCTGTATCAGAACGATCTGCCGGACGACCTTGATCTGGGCAACGAAGTCGCCATCGACTGCGAAACCATGGGCTTGCACCCGCATCGTGACCGGCTTTGCGTTGTGCAGCTGTCAGGTGGTGACGGAAACGCCCATCTTGTGCAGATCGCCAGGGGCCAGACAGAGGCACCGAACCTCTGCCGCCTGATCGAGGATCCGCAGGTGCTCAAACTCTTTCACTTCGGGCGCTTCGACATCGCCGCGATGCTGAACACCTTTGGCGCAACCACCTCGCCTGTCTACTGCACCAAGATCGCCAGCCGGCTGGTCCGCACCTTTACCGACCGACACGGGCTGGCCAAGCTGCTGCAGGAATTGCTGAACATCGACATATCGAAACAACAGCAATCGAGCGACTGGGGTGCGGCGGAACTGACGCAGGCGCAGATCGACTATGCGGCGTCCGACGTCTTGTACCTGCATCAGCTGCGCGACAAGCTGAACGAAATGCTGGTCCGTGAAGGACGGATGGAGATGGCGCAGGCGTGCTTCGATTTCCTGCCCATGCGGGCAAAGCTCGACCTTGAAGGCTGGCCCGAGACAGACATCTTTGCCCACGCATGAGCACCCCCTATCTGGATACCGCCGCACGGGTGATCCGCGCCGAAGCTGACGCGCTGCACACTCTGGCAGATGCTTTGGACGCGCGGTTTCGTGCCGCGATTGATCTGATGCGCGACACGAAAGGCCGCGTGATCGTCACGGGTATCGGCAAATCCGGACATATCGCCAACAAGATCGCTGCCACCCTCGCCAGCACCGGCACGCCCGCACAATTCGTGCATCCGGCAGAGGCGAGCCACGGTGATCTGGGCATGATCACCCGCGATGATGTCGTTCTGGCCATCTCGAACTCTGGCGAAGCGCCCGAGTTGGGCAACCTGATCGCCTATTCCCGCCGCTACGATATTCCGCTGATCGGGCTGACCAGCCACGAAGACAGCACGCTGGCGCGACAATCCGATGTCGTGCTCCTGCTGCCGAAGGTTGCAGAGGCCTGTGGCACTGGTGTCGTTCCCACGTCCTCGACCACGATGACGCTGGCGATGGGTGACGCGCTTGCCGTGGCGCTGATGGAAAACCGGTCCTTCACCGCAGAGCATTTCCGCAACTTTCACCCCGGTGGCAAACTGGGCGCGCAGCTCAGCCTCGTGCGTGATCTGATGCATGTCGGCGATGCGATCCCGCTGGTGACAGAAGACACCGATATGGCCGAAGCGCTGACCGAGATCGGCAGCAAGGGGTTTGGTGTGACAGGGGTGACGGATGGTGATGGCAAGCTGACCGGGATCATCACCACCGGCGATCTGGGCCGCCACATCGAAGGGCTTTTTTCCATGAAGGCCCGCGATGTCATGACGGCCAGGCCCGTGACCATTGCGCCCGATGCCCTGGCCGAACGCGCCGTCGGCGTGATGAACACCCGCAAGATCACCTGTCTGCTGGTGATTGACCCCGCGACGCCGGACAAGCCTGCCGGATTGCTTCACATCCATGACTGCTTGCGCGTCGGTCTGGGCTGATCCATGCAGGCGGACCGCTACTCCCGGCTGGTCGGTTGGCTGAAGGTGGTGCTTCCCCTGCTGGCGCTTGGATTGCTGTCGACGCTGTTCCTTATCAGCCGGGCGATCGACACCGAAGCGGTGATCCCTTTTGCCGACAAGGAAATTCAGGACCGCCTGCGCGATCAGCAGGTTACCGGCCCCGTGTACAATGCGGTTACTGCCGACGGCGACCAGATTGCGTTTGCCGCCGACAAGCTGACGACGCCCCAGGGCGCGACAGGCAGCAATGCGGCCGAAATGGTCGAAGTCACGATGGACCTGGTGGGTGGCACGCAGGTGACACTGAACGCCGTCCGAGGGGACTTCAACATCGAGCAGGACAATGCCGACCTTCAGGGTGACGTGGTGATCCGCACCTCGACCGGTTACCGTCTGGAGAGCGAGCGGATGATCACACAGATGTCCTCGCTTGATGTGACGTCGCCCGGTCCGGTGCAGGGGAACGGCCCTGTGGGAACACTGGATGCCGGCGCAATGTCGCTGACGGCGGGCAAAGCGGGTGGGCCTGCCCAATTGCTTTTCACAAAGGGTGTGAAGCTGGTATATATCCCGACAAACGAGGATGAATGACCCTGTGAAAACGCTCCGAGATCTCCTTCTGCCCCTGTTTCTGATCTGCGCGGCCGCACCGCTTGTGGCACAGGGCACCAATGTCGCATTTGGAACGCTGCGGCAGGACACCGGCCTGCCGGTGGAGGTAACCGCCGACAACCTGTCCGTGGATCAAGACACCGGAATAGCGATTTTCACCGGAAATGTGCTGATCGGTCAGGGCGAGATGCGCCTGTCCGCACCCCGCGTGCTGGTCGTCTACCGGGAAGAGAACAAGGGCATCGAGCGGATGGAAGCCACGGGCGGCGTCACGCTTGTCTCCGGCCCCGATGCCGCCGAATCAGACCGTGCGGATTACACCATCGGTGACGGCGTGATCGTCATGACCGGCAACGTCTTGCTGGATCAGGGACCAAACGCGCTGAGTGCCGACAAGATGACCGTGCAACTGGAAGACGGTACTGCCCAGATGGCGGGACGGGTCAAGACGATCATCCAGACCGGCAACGACAACTGATGGCCGCTCCGAAGCTTACCGTGACGGGCGGCAGCTCGGGTCTGCGCATTGACCACTTGCGGAAATCCTACCGCAAGAAGACCGTGATCCGTGATTTCTCGATGCATCTGGACCGGGGTGAGGTCGTGGCCTTGCTGGGGCCGAACGGCTCGGGCAAGACCACAACCTTCTACGCCATTGCAGGACTGGTGACGCCCGAAGGTGGCACCGTTCTGGTCGATGGCAAGGACGTGACATTGCTGCCCATGTACCGCCGCGCCCAGCTTGGCATCGGGTATCTGCCGCAGGAAATGAGCATCTTTCGTGGACTGAGTGTTCAGGACAATATTTCTGCAATTCTCGATATATCCGTGCCGATCAAACACCAGCGGCGCGAACGGCTGGAGGAACTGCTGTCAGAGTTTTCCATCGAACACCTGCGCCGCGCTCCGGCGCTTGCCCTGTCCGGTGGCGAGCGCCGCAGGGTCGAGATTGCCCGCTGTCTGGCCGCGAACCCCAACTATCTGCTGCTTGATGAACCCTTTGCCGGGGTCGATCCGATCTCGGTCGGCGACATAAGGCATCTGGTGGCGGATCTGAAAAACCGGGGGATCGGTGTGCTGATCACCGACCACAACGTGCGCGAAACGCTCGAAATCGTCGACCGTGCCTATATCCTGCACGAAGGCAAAGTGCTGATGTCAGGCACACCCGATGAAGTTGTGCAAAACGAAAATGTCCGCCGGGTTTATTTGGGCGACAATTTTCGCATTTCTTAACAAACGGCAAAGAACCGCCATATTTATTTGATGTAGTGCGATGTGCTAACCATTGACTTGGAATGGCTTTTCGCGCCTGATTGAAGGATGGCAACACCGTGTTCCCGTATCATTCTGCACAGGCCTTATCGCAAAGGCACAGAACTGAACAACCTGAACACTGCGCCACTTATCCGCATCTGACACGGTCTTTTCTCCCAAAACCTGGGGGATGATCCGGTGTGGGATGACACGAACAAGGAGACGATATGCGATATCAAATCAGCGGCAAACAGATCGACATTGGAGACGCACTCCAGACTCACGTCAAAGACGAACTGGGCGCGGCAGTACAGAAATACGCAGAGCGGCCAACCGACGCTCAGGTGATATTCTCGAAGTCCGGACACGAGTTTGTATGCGAAGCCACAGTTCATCTTTCGACCGGGCTGACCGCCTCTGCCAAAGCGCACAGCACAGAGATTTACGGCGCATTCGATTCCTGCAACGAAAAGATGGAAAAGCAACTGCGCCGCTACAAGCGCCGGTTGAAGGATCATCACAAGGACCGTGCAGAACCTGTTGAAATGCTCGGCGCTTCCTCCTATATCCTCGCCTCAGATAGCGGAACGGACGAGGTGGAGCCGGACAGCCTTCAGCCGATGATCATCGCCGAAATGCAGACCAAGATCGCAACCTTGTCTGTCGGTGAAGCGGTGATGCAGATGGAGTTGGCAGGTGCGCCGGTTCTGGTTTTCCGCAAACAGGGCAAGGATGGTCTGAATGTCGTTTACCGCCGCGAAGACGGCAATATCGGCTGGATTGATCCATAAGGACATGGCTGTGAGGGACACCTCGCACGAAAAGCAAAGCAGGCTGGATGGAATTTTCTAAACTCCTCAAACCGGAGGCCGTAAAGGTCTTGACCTCCGCTTCCAGCAAAAAGCGGCTGATGCAGGACATCGGCGAACTGGTGCAGTCCGCCTATGGTCTCGAAGCGGATCACGTTGTCGAGGCCTTGAACATCCGCGAGGCATTGGGCCCGACGGGTGTCGGCCACGGCGTTGCTTTGCCACATGCCCGGCTTGAAGGCATCGACAGGGTTGTCGGTGCCTTCGTGCTTTTGGACAAACCCATAGATTTCTCTTCCGTCGACCGGCAGCCGGTCGACCTTGCCTTTGCGCTTTTCGCGCCCGACGATGCGGGGGTCGAACACCTCAAGGCGCTTGCCTTGGTCTCGCGGACCCTGCGCGACGCGGCGGTCTGCACCAAGCTGCGGGCAAACCACAATGCCACGACGCTTTACACGATCCTGACGGAAGATGCCGCAGAAAAGGCCGCGTGACCGTCAGCGCCAGCTTCCGAAACCGAAGGTGACATAGTCGCGCTGATAGGCATCCTGCGCGAGTTTCTCTATTTCCGCATCATAGATCTGATCCAGCCTGAACGGCTGATCGTCAGGCACATCAGGCACCGGCGGCACATCGGCTTTGCCCACCGCTTTTGCGAGGTCCGGTAACTCCCGTGCCAAATCTTCCTCCCGGATGATGCGGTCGGGCAGGCAAATCTCGCCAAAGCCCATGATCGCCTGCGCCTGTGTGCACCACGCCGGATCGACCCGGATTGCCGTCTGCCCTGACAGGTTGCCCTTGAGAAAGGTCAAGAACGCCGCAAAGGCGGTGCGATGCGCCGCAAGGTCATAGGTGTGGTCCGGGCCGTTTTCGGGCAGCGGCATCTTGTAGCGGCGGATCATCGTGGCGCGCAACTGCACGTAACTGCCCTTGTCGATCGGCAGCACATGTCGGCAAAACGCTTCGTGCGCGCGCTGGACCGGGTGTCGCAGCACCGTAAAACTGCGGTGTCCGGTGTGTTTGCGCTTCCACTGGCGCAAATCCTTTTGCGTCATCTTTGTATGCAGATCAGACCGCGTGCCCCCGTCCAATGCCGCCAACCATCGCATCACCTGCGCCTGAGGCCCACTGCGCAGCGGCAGATACAGCAGCGCGCTTTCCGGTGCGGCGATATAGGACGGCACGTTCGGCCCGCGCCGCGGTTCGAAATTGGGCGTCCGCGTCAGGTCGAAACGGTCAAGCTGCGCCAGTGATTTCATCATCTCGTCGTAGTTGCTGACCTTGGCCGACACCGGACTTGGGTTCTGCTTTTTCAGGCTTTTGTCCAGCGCCTCCAGCTTTTCGTCCACGCCCAGATATTTCGCCAGACCGTTCATCACCTCGACGCTTTGCAGGTCTTCGTAGGCGACATAAAAGGCTGTCTGCCCGCTGGTCTGAAGCCGGTTCAGCAGCGTGATCTGAAACGCCTGCAGCGCTTCCAGATGCGTGGCAAATTCGCGCGGGTCGAACTTTGCCTGCGCCACCTTGTGCGCTTTCACATCGGTCAGCTTCCACTGCCCCGTCTCCTGCGCGATCTTCCAACTGACGTAGCTTTCCACCGGGTTGCGGGTCAGGATCACCTTGGCGCAGGTCTCATCGTCCATGATAGGGTCGAAAACCCGCGGGTCGTGGTCGTGGAAATAGCGAAAGCCGTGCAGCCGGTCGGTGTTGTTCCGGATGGCGGCCAAGAGCACCTTTGGGTCCGCATCCCGAGTCTTGAGGTCGATCCCCAGGATCGGTTCGTTCTTGGGGTAGCCCATGAAATGAGGATTGAACGCCTCGCCGTTGCAATTGATGCCCTCGAAGGCATTCAGGTTCGCTTCCAGAAAATTGGATCCGGTCCGCATCTCGGCGAAGATCACGAAGCTTCGGAATTTCGTGCTTTTCATCTATTGCACCAGATAGGGTTTGCGCTGTGGCTTGGGGGCATGATCCACGCCGCGTTCGACCGGGAAATCCCCCATGAGATAGGGATGCATCCCCTGATTTTTCAGGTTTTGAAGGAATTGGCCGAAGCCTGACAGATCCACCATCTTGGGTGCCTCCGACAGCCGCCTCAGTTTCGTGCGTCCGATCTCGTCCAGGATACCCTGCAACGGCTCCATCGGCGCTTCGATGAATTCGGCCATGGTCCAGATCCGCACCCGCGCCTTGGTGTAGGGGGACCGCAGAATATCCATGTGTTCGCTTTCGATCTTCTGCAGGTTTGCCGCGATGGCCCTGATCTCGGCAAAGTCGAGGTTGGATCGGAAAAGCGGGACGGCCCAGGCCCCCGTAATGACGGAAACCTGCGCATTAGGGTCTTTGGCCACGCGCCAGCAGACATCCTGATTGTCGGCTGGACCGAATTGAAAACACTGGCGTTCGCCCCGCGTGTTCCAGATGAGGTTCGTCAGAAACCCCTTGCCGTTGTAGTCGCGCAGGACCGCGCTGTCCGACAGGGCACCGTTGATCGCGGTCTGCCCGTCGGCGTAATGGACACGGTCCTTGGCGAAGATATGGCCATGCACCCGCGCACCGGTCGCAGAAGCCAGCCAAGGCTCGAAGTTCTCGAACAGCTCGGCAAAACCCTGAAACATGGAATAGGGCGCGGCGGTCACGCCGTTCTCCCAATCCTCGTTGGGAAACCGGCTTTGCATATAGAGGCCCGACCGCCCGCGCGTCCGACGCTCGACCGCCTTGGAGAAAATACGGTCGATCTTCCCCGGATTAGGCTCTGTTTTCTTCATCGCACCGGCTGCATCGGTCAAGAACGCCTCGTACAACCGATCCGCATAGGGCCATATCTTGCGCGCGACAAAGCAGTCGGACCGGCGCAGAAGTTGCAGGTGATCGTCATAGAAGATGTGCGGTTTGCCCTGAAAGTCGAACTTGGAAAGGGTGAGCGAACGGCTCTCGATCTTGCTGGAATACTGTCGCGCCAGAGTCTGAAAGTAGGATTCGTCCGGAATCCAGACATGGCGGAAGAACCTGTCATAGGTGCGCCGGTCCGGGTCTTGCAAAATGGCCGACAAGGTCCGCCGGGACAGGCACCACCACTGTGAACCCATATGCGGTACGATCCCGTTCGGCATCTTTCGCTTCAGGCCAAGACCGCGCTGAATGTTCACGAAGAAATCGAACAGATATCTGTTTCGTTTCCACGACACCGGGAAGCGCAGGGTGAACCGCTCCTCATCCAGCCCGCCGACGGTCCAAGGCACTTCGGAGGTCGTGGCACTTTCGATGAAGTCCGTGTGTGGCCGATCCTCGAGGTAATCCAGCAATTCCTGCACCGGGCGCAGCGGCAGACAGGAGCCGGAAGCCAGATAGACGTGTCTGACCTTGGGGTATTTGGCCAACATCAGTTCCGATGCGGTCTGCGTTGCCTTGACGATGCCCCAGGTTCCCCACTCGCACCGGAACCTGTCAGAGAAGACAACATCGGGCAAATCGCCCAGCGCCAATACAAATGTCTCGTAAACCTTGCGCGACACCTGGCTGTCGACGTGGATCACCACCGGGCAGCCCGCCGCAGACCAGTGCCGTGCCACTTGCTCGGCCCGGCCCAGTGCCGTGTGTACCAGCATCACGATGCCGACGGTCACGCCCAGTTTCCTTTGGACATCAGGCCCAGAATCTCAAGCTGCCGCCAGTTGATGTACCGCTCAGACCATTTGCACCAGAGCTGCGGATCGTCCTTCAGCCGCTCCGCATAGGCCTTGTATTCGACCGATCCGGCGTAATGCTGACTGCGCTCCAGCTCTTCCGCCGCTTTCGCGCCGAAGGTGTCGATGAACTTGGCATGCAACAACACGCCCGAGGCTTTTTCCCCGCCCCATTCGTCATAGACCTGATTCAAACCGCGCGGCAGCAGCATGTGGGTGGAACTGACGTAGGCATAACGCCGGTCCCATTTGACCAGCGGCACCTTGTTCAATGCCGGTGCCTTTTCCGGGGTATCGGCAAAGAACACCCGGCTGCGGGGGCCGCCTTGTATCCACAGGTTTGTAAAACGATGGTTGCGCGAGATCGTGTAGTTGCCGCTGTCGAACCAGCACGCGATGTCGATCGGATTTTGCCCGGCCTGGTAAGGCTGGTCGTCCAGCCGACCCTTCGGGTACATGTCCAGCAGCATTGCCGAGAAGGATTTGATCGAAGACGCATCCAGCCAGTCGGTCAGCGCGCGCAGCGGGCGCGTGTCGCAGAACGGAAAGACCAGAAATTCATCCGGATCGACGGTCAGCGCCCAATGACCGTGAGCATATTTCATCTGCAGCCAGTTCAGCCAATCCACGCCGAACCGCGCGCGTTTGTAGCTTGCCCGCGTGCTCCACACCGATACATCGGGTTGATCCGCCAGATAGTTGAGCGAGCCGTCATCGCTGTCATTGTCCACGAAAAAGAAATGACCGATGCCCATGCGGCGGTAATAATCCAGAAAGTAGGGCAGGCGGATCATCTCGTTTCGCTGGGTGCAGAACAGCAAAAGGTCGTCCGCACGGATCTGTCCCGTACGGTTCGCCACCCGCTTGAGTTCCCGGCGTTTGCGAAACGCGCGAATGCGCCAACGCTTACGTTGAAGCCTCAGCCCATATGACTGAATTATGCCCAAACACCACCTTCTACCTTCGGGATACCGCAGCTCATTTTTTGCGTTATCAGCTTAACCTTAACACGGTCTTGAAGTGATCGGTCCAATCAGGACCGGCGAAACCGTCGATTTCGCCCGCGTTCGGCTGCGTATTCTCCCAACTCCTGATCGTATGTAGCCAAGTTTGCCTGTCAAAAACAGAGGCAAATGTCGCATAATTACCAAGAATTTCGCGCAACACCGCCAAATCGTTGCACAAAACGCGCGTTCCCAGCATCAACGCCTCAACTGGCGGCAAACCAAAGCCTTCGGCATGGCTGGGAAAAAGCATACCGGCACTTTGCTGGACAAGCGCATTCAGCGCGGCATCGGTCAGCCCCGCCACCTCCCGTACCGGACCATCCGCAGGAAGCGCATCAAGCCGGGCAAAGACCGCATCGTTGTTCCACCCCCTGCTGCCGCAGATCAGAAGCGGCGGCGCGCCCGCCCCCAGTTCTTCCCAGAGATCGAGAAGAAAGAGGTGGTTCTTCCGCGGCTCTATGGTGCCGACAGTGATGAAAAAGGGCCTGTGCGGCAGAACGCCGGGGGGCAAGGCCGCAGGGTCGCCGACAGGCGGAATTGTCCCCAGATGCGCAACAATTGACGGAGGTATTTCGCCAAAGGCTTTCATCACTGTGTCAGCCCGCTGGCGTGTATCGCTGGAGTTATAGATGATCCTGTCCGCGTGATCGCGGACCCGTTTCAGCTTTTCAATGAACGGGGCCACTGTGCCCGGTCGTTGATAGTCAGGGTATTCGACCGGGATCACGTCATGGATCAGAACTTCGACCCGCCCCTGCGCAGCCTTGACACCATGCAGGGTGCGCCGGGTCAGATTGCTGTGCCCCACGTTGTAATAGGTGAATTCAGACCCCATCTGCGCCCTCAGCATCTTGCTCAGGCGGATCGGCAGACAGCGGCCAATGCTTTCACGGCGCACAAGTGTTTCAGCCTGTGTCAGAGCCTTGTCCCGGCCTTTCGCAACCCGTGAAAGCCAGTCCGCCTGCGGCCAGTCACGGCGGTTCAGAAGCCCATCGCGGAACTGTTGCATCCCGCTTCTGTCCAGCAGCGCGAAACCCAGCGACGTGCGGATCAATCCATAGGCGGGCGCGTCGTCCGCGATAAAGTGATCAAGATAGGCGCGTTCGACCCTGTCCACCCCTGTCGCAGTCCGCCCAGCGCGGCGCAGGCTGCGGGTCAGGTCAAGAAGGCGCGCGGGGGCCATTCAGCCCTCGTAATGGCCTGACTGATGCCATCTCCATGCATCGGTGATCATTTGTTTCATGCTCGATCTCTCCGGTTTCCACCCCAGCTCTGCCTTTGCCCGCTGCGACCCGGAAACGAGCTTGGTACAATCACCGGCCCGGCGCGGCCCTTCGGTATAAGGAACCGCTCGGTTGGTTACGGCATGGCTTTGCTCCAGCACCTCGCGCACGGAAAACCCGGTGCCGGTGCCCAGATTGAACACGCGGCTGCCCTTGCCGTCCTGCAGCCACTTCAGACCCAGAATATGGGCATCGACCAGATCACAAACGTGAACATAGTCTCTGATACAGGTGCCGTCGGGGGTATCGTAATCCGTGCCAAAGATGGTGAGACCGTCACGCTTTCCATCAATAGCATCCAGCATCAGCGGCACCAGATGCGTCTCGGGGCGGTGAAACTCGCCCACTTCGCCCTCCGGATCGGCACCGGCCACATTGAAGTAGCGAAAGATCACGTGCCGTAGCCCGTGCGCCACCTCGAAATCGCGCAACATATCCTCTATCGCGCGTTTGGACGCGCCATAAGCATTGATCGGCTGCTGCGCGCTGTCTTCGTTCAGGACCACATTGTCCTGATCCCCGTAGGTCGCACAGGTCGAAGAGAAGACGAAATTCAGACATCCCGCTGAAACAGCCGCCTCGATCAGGTTCAACGATCCGGTGACGTTGTTGCGCCAGTAAAGGCCGGGATCCTGCATACACTCCCCGACCAGACTGAGCGCCGCAAAATGGACGACGGCAATGGGCTCATATTGCTTGAAAACAGTCTCTAACCGGGCGCGATCCAGAAGATCACCCTGTTCGAACGGGCCGAACTTTACGGCATCCTTCCAGCCGGTCACCAGGCTGTCATAGGTGACAGGCGTATATCCCGCTGCGCGCAACGCCTTGCACGCATGTGATCCGATATACCCTGCGCCGCCCGTGACCAGAACATTACTCATAAATCACCCCGGTGTGCGCCTGATGCGTGTCAGTTCACGTCATCCAGCATCAAGCTTTGCAAATACGTTTTCAGATCGTCACGCAATTCTGCGCGCGCCAGGCCGAAAGACACTGTCGCCTGCAAAAACCCCGATTTAGAGCCACAATCGAACCGCTGACCGCGAAACCGGAAGCCGTAGACGTTGTTCTCTTTCTCGATATCCTGCGCAATCGCGTCGGTCAGCTGGATCTCACCACCCGAGCCGGATTTCATCTTGTTGAGGTTCTGCAGGACGCTGGGCGACAGGATATAGCGGCCGATCACGGCGAGGTTCGAAGGCGCGTCTTCGGCCTTGGGCTTTTCCACCATGCCCTTGACCTTGACCAACTGGCCATCCTCTTCCGAGACATCCAGAACCCCGTAAGCCGACGTACGCTCCGGTGCGACTTCCATCGCGGCGACCATGTTGCCACCGGTTTCGGCGTAGGCTTCGACCATCTGCTGCAGGCAAGGCTTTTCCGCCGCGATCACGTCATCTGGCAGGATCACCGCAAAGGGTTCATTGCCGACCAGCCGCCGCGCACACCAGACCGCGTGACCCAGACCAAGCGCCTTGTGCTGGCGGATATAGGCGATGGCACCGCTGTCCATGTTCGTGGTCTTGAGAATATCCAGAAGGTCTTTCTTGCCCTTCTTGCGCAACTCCTGCTCAAGCTGCGGCGCGAGGTCGAAATAGTCCTCAAGCGCCCCTTTGCCGCGGGAGGTGACAAAGATGAACTCCTTGATCCCCGCCGCGCGCGCCTCGTCGATCGCGTATTGGATCAAGGGACGATCCACCAGCGTCATGATTTCCTTCGGCACCGATTTGGTTGCCGGAAGAAAGCGCGTTCCCATGCCAGCCACCGGGAAGATCGCCTTCGTTACTTTTTTTCGCATCTGCTACCTCAGTATTCTCATGACATGCGTCATTCGCTCGTTCTTGTGTCGTCGACGAGACTTCTCGATCTCAGTCTTTGCCGAAACCGCGCTGTCTGGCAACGCGCCTTCGTTCCTTTTCAGCCCGGCGTGACCTTGTTGTCATACGAAGCAACGGCTCGGTTCTGTCCGACTTTCCGAACAGCCCGCCGCGCTGCACCCACAGACCTTCTTCGTCAAAGCTTACCTGATGGTACATACCGCCAAAGGAAAGTGACAGCAGGGTGACAATCGCGCCGCTTTTCACCCTTTCGCGGGCGACCTCGTGATCTGACCGGAACCTCAGCGGATGTGTGACGATCAGATCGGACCGGCGGGCCTTGAAGGGAAAGGGTCGAAACCCCTCTGCGGGATGCTGCGCCAGCCGGACAGCGGGCATAGGGCGCAACTGCCCCTCGGCGTATCCGGCATCAAGACGCGCAAGCAGGTAACGGACCGATTGTGGCTCTAACGCGCCCGAAATCAGATAGTTCAGCAAGCGCGCGCGCTCACCGGCACGCAGCCGCTTCCAATGATGTGTACGCTCAGCGTCGATGATGTGCTTGCGCTGGAAGACCGCCCAACTGGCACCGATGTCATAGAGGTCACGCGGCACGCGGTTTGCCCCGCGCATCCGGTTCGCCGCAAACCCGTGATGCACCTCTGCCAGCGGGACAAGCGCCGTCGCATGGCCCGCACGGGCCAGCCTCACGTTCAGGTCGGTCTCGTCCAGAAAGTAGTGAAAGGCAGGGTCGAACCCGCCCAGATCAATCAGGACGGACCGGCGAAAGGCCATGTTCGTGCCTTCCGTCTTGATCGCGCGCCCCTTGGGCGGATGCAGAACAGTGGCACGGTTCGCGTCCAGTTCCAAAGGGTGGCTTTCCCCGAACCGGTCGATGCTTCGTGCCTTCCATTGAAACGAGATACCGTTGCGGCCGCGCACGTAGCCGCCCATCGCCGCCACATCGCTTTGCAGGGCTGGTGCAACAAGATGGCGCAGCCAGGTCGGTTCCGGCACCGCGTCGTCATCAATGAATGCCACAATCTCACCAGCGGCCTGCACGATGCCCAGGTTTCGTGCCGCAGAAATGTTGGGTTGGTTGAAGGGAACCAGTTTCAGATCAGCAGCAAAGGCCATGGATTTTGCCGCTGTGATCCCGTCCGGGTCGGCAACGACGATCACTTCGAAACCGTCGTACTGAAGCTGCGAAATCCCCATCAGACAGCGCCGCAGCGCGCTGGCGCGCCCCCGGCTCACCACGACGACGCTGACGGTCAGATCCGTCATTCAACGCCCATTTGTGCCATCATAGACTCTATCTTGGGCACATCTTCGGGGTTGTTCAGCTCCCAGAAAGCGCGTCCTCGCGCTTCGACCTCTACACACAGAACAGAGCGGCCGTTTTCCATGAACCGCAACTGCTCCAGCCCCTCCAACTGCTCAAGCGGGCCTGTAGGCCAGGCAGGGTAAGCCGCAAGCGCGTCGGGACGGTAGGCATAAACGCCGACATGATGGAATACGGGCGTCATATCAGTGTCTGCGTAAGGCTTTGACGTGAAAGGCACGACCTCTTTGGAAAAGTACATGGCACGGTGATCGACATCGAAGACCGCCGTTGTCCCGCCGACGCGCCCCGCCTTTCGGTCTGCCAGAAGCCCGTTCAAGGCGGCACCATCGCACCGCAAAACCGGCGTTGCGATCTCGGCTTCGGGGGCCGAAATCAGACCCTGAACAAGGCTTTCGACAAACCAGTGCGGCGTCAGCGGCGCGTCACCCTGCAGGTTCACCACGATGTCATATCCGCCGCCCAGCGCCGCATGCGCCTCGGTGCAGCGCTCTGTCCCGTTGGCACAGGTGGTAGAGGTCATCACGACCTCTGCACCAAAGGCTTCGGCAGCCTGTTTGATCCGGTCATCGTCTGTCGCGACCACAACGCGGTCAACGCCCGCAACCGCGCTGGCCGCCAGCCAGGACCGTTCGATCAAGCTGCGGCTTTGCCCGGTGGCCCCAGTCAGTTTGGCCAGCGGTTTGCCCGGATAGCGGGTCGAGGCATAGCGGGCGGGAATGACGATGAGAACCGACATCAGGCGGGCTTCAACGTGACGGAAGGCGCGTGGGCAATGAAGAACGGATTGGCAAAGCCATCCTTGCCATAGGTAAGCGGCGTGTGATCGTCGAACCGCACCACCTCTCCCCCCGCGCCGCGCAGCACGGCGTGGCCGGCGGCCGTGTCCCATTCCATCGTGCGACCCAGACGCGGATAGACATCCGCCTCTCCGGTCGCGATCAGGCAAAACTTGAGCGACGATCCCGCACTGGTCATGTCGCGCACCTGGTATTTGGCGATGTAATCGTCGGTCGCCTGATCCCGGTGGGATTTCGACGCGACCACCATAAGCGCCGAATTGTCCGCATCAGAGACTGATATCGCCTTTGTCTCACCCACCTTATCCTTCTCCAGCGCCCCGGTCTCCTCGACTGACTTGCCATCGGCCAGGGTAAAGAACATGCGCCCCTTGGCGGGCGCATAGACGATCCCGCGTGTCGGCTTGCCCCCTTCGACCAACGCGATGTTCACGGTGAAGTCTCCGCGCCGGTGGATGAATTCCTTGGTCCCGTCCAGCGGATCGACGATCAGAAAGGTATCGCCTTTCGCCTCATGGGTCGCTGATTGTTCCTCTGTCACCAGCGTCACATCCGGGAAAGCGTCGCGCAAACCCGCGCTGATGATCGCGTCCGCGGCTTCGTCCGCTGCGGTGACGGGGCTTTCGTCGGACTTGGACTTCACATCGAAATCGTCGCGGCCATAGACCTCCATGATCTTGTCTCCCGCCTCCAATGATAGCCTGCGCATCACAGTCACAAGTTTTTCGTAGTCCATACGCCGCGATCCTTCGTCTTTCATTGATCCGTCAGTTTGGCATCCTTATGCTGTCCGGATAACGGAACGGCAAGAATTCCGTGCAAAGGTCAGGTTTGTAAGAAGGCAGCAGTCGATGTTTCAATCCTCACGGAAACCCAAGGGCGGGATCGCCTCTGCGCTGTCGATCGCGGAACTTGTCTATCATTCCGTCGTGCGCAGCGTCCGCAAGCAGCACAACAATGCCCTTGTCGCTCTGGCGATGAACATCATGCAGACAGTGCTGTTTCTGGCGGCCTTTTATCTCATGTTTTCCATCCTCGGGATGCGCGGTGCCGCCGTGCGCGGCGATTTCGTGATCTATCTGATGACCGGAATTTTTCTGTACCTGACCCATATCAAGGCGATGGGTGCCGTCATGGGTGCCGATGGTCCCGCCAGCCCGATGATGCAACACGCGCCGATGAACACGATCATCGCGATCCTGTCCGCTGCGATGGGCGCGCTCTATATTCAGGTGCTGTCGCTGGTGATTGTTCTGTTTGCCTATCACGTCGCCTGGACGCCGGTAGAGATCGAACAACCGATCGAAGCCTTCGGCATGGTCCTGCTCTCATGGTTCACCGGATGCGCGCTTGGCCTGCTGATGCTGGCGCTGAAACCGTGGTTTCCCTCCATCGTCGCCCTCTTGGCGATGGTGTATCAACGCGCCAACATGATCGCCTCGGGCAAGATGTTCGTGGCCAACACGTTGCCGGGATACATGCTGGCCATGTTCGACTGGAACCCGCTGTTTCACACGATTGATCAGGCGCGGGGATTCGCTTTCATCAACTACAATCCGCGCTACTCCAATTGGGAATATGCCTTCTGGGTCGGTGTCGTGTTCATTGTCCTTGGATTGATGGGCGAATTCTACACCCGCAGGCACGCATCGCTCAGCTGGAATGCGCGGCGCTAGGAGTCTGAACGGCGCGCTCCGGCTCAAGACCCGCACGTCCTGAACCGGAAGGGTGCCGCGTTACATGAACCAGCCTTCGGGCTTGCTGCCTTTCGCGTCGGCCAGCTGCTTGCGAAGCGCGGCCAACTGCTTTTCCAGCTTGGCAATGTAATCTTCCAGCCTTTTCACGCGGCTCGCCTGCCAATCCTTCATCATCTTCGCGACCTGCTTCTTAACCGCTTCCTCATCCTCCTCGGATGCCTTGGGCTTTGCTTTCATCGCGCCATTCAGCTTGTCCATGTCCGAACCAAGGGATCCGAGTGAGTTCAGCAGACTGGCCGCAGCCGCCGACAGCTCGTTGCCCATCCCTTGCATTTCCTTGTTCAACTTCATCTCTTTGGTGATCGCACCAAGAACCCCGGCATTCTTCTTGGGATCGAGCGATTGGAGAAGTTTCATTGCACCACCGATGTTCATTCTGTGTCTCCTTTAAATTTGGTTTCAAAAGGTATTGTCGAACGGCCAGATGATCGGGCCGGATCGCAGGACACTCTTTCCGGTGAAATCCGTCAGGTGAATGTGCCCCGCGATGCGCGCCGATCATCCGTCACTTTGGGCAACCGATCAACATAATATCTGTTGATTGCCCGGCGCTCTACGAGACCACGCGCAGTGTCAGATTGATCCGCCCGCCCTTTGGCAGCAGGGTCGACGTATCGGGCTTGATCCGGTCGATCCCGTGATAGGTCAGCCGCGCATCGCCGCCCATCACCACCACGTCGCCCGATTGCAACCAGATCGATTCTGTCTTGCCGCCACGGGTCGTGTTGCCGATCCGGAAAAGCGCATCGTCGCCAAGGGACACGGAAACGACCGGCCATTTGAAATCCGCTTCGTCCCGGTCCTGATGCAAGCCCATCCTGGCATCCGGTGCGTAATAATTGACCAGACAACACTCAGGCTTGCGATCCAGACCCGTCACGCTGTCCCAGATCGCCATCACGGCTTGCGGGATCGGGGGCCAGGGCCGCCCGCCGGGATGCGCCTTCACATAGCGATAGCCGGTCTTGTCCGCATACCAGCCGTATGTCCCTGCTGCCGTCATCCGCACGGACATGGGCTTTCCATATGGGGTATCGGGGCGAAACAGCGGGGCCTGACGCACGACATCACGCACCGCGTCCGCCACCTCGTGCTGGGCGCTTCTGTCCAGAAAGTCCTTGTGAATTTCAAAGCCGCGCAACGTCAGAACAGCCATTCATCCTCCTTCGGGCCCGGATTACGAAAAAATCCATGCAGATTCCCCGATTCAAGCCCGTTCCAACGGTTGCGAGGGCGATACCCGCCCCCTATATACCCTCCGAACCGCCAGACACACACCGTGTTTGGTGTCACCGGATCGGGGCAACGGTGCCGCAATGGGCCCGCGTCTCGTGTCATCGCCTTGAGTAAAATGAGGGATCAAAAATGTCTAAAGTTATCGGTATCGACCTTGGAACCACCAACAGCTGCATCGCCATCATGGACGGCAGCCAGCCTCGCGTGATCGAAAACGCGGAAGGCGCACGCACCACACCATCTATCGTCGCGTTCACGGATGACGAACGTCTTGTGGGCCAGCCTGCCAAGCGGCAGGCCGTGACCAACCCGGACAACACGATTTTTGGTGTAAAGCGGCTGATCGGCCGCCGCAACGACGATGCGGATCTGGCCAAGGACAAGAAGAACCTGCCGTTCAACGTGATCGACGGCGGCAACGGCGACGCATGGGTCGAAGCCCGCGGTGAGAAATACTCCCCGTCGCAAATCTCTGCCTTCATTCTGGGCAAGATGAAAGAAACCGCCGAGTCCTACCTTGGCGAAGAAGTCACGCAAGCCGTCATCACCGTGCCTGCGTATTTCAACGACGCACAGCGTCAGGCCACCAAGGACGCGGGCAAGATTGCCGGTCTGGAAGTGCTGCGCATCATCAACGAACCGACAGCGGCCGCGCTGGCCTACGGTCTGGACAAGAAGAACACGCAAACCATCGCGGTCTATGACCTTGGCGGCGGTACATTCGACGTGACCATTCTCGAGATCGACGACGGCCTGTTCGAAGTGAAATCCACCAACGGCGACACCTTCCTGGGTGGTGAAGACTTTGACATGCGCATCGTCAACTATCTGGCCGATGAATTCAAAAAGACCAACGGCGTTGATCTGACCAAGGACAAGATGGCCCTGCAGCGTCTGAAAGAAGCTGCGGAAAAGGCCAAGATCGAACTGTCGTCGTCCAGCCAGACCGACATCAACCAGCCCTTCATCTCGATGGGCAAGGACGGCTCGCCGCTGCACCTGGTCATGAAACTGACCCGCGCCAAGCTGGAAAGCCTTGTTGGTGACCTGATCAAGGCGTCGATGAAGCCCTGCAAGGACGCGCTCAAGGATGCGGGCCTGTCGGCCTCCGACATCGACGAGGTTGTTCTGGTCGGTGGTATGACCCGGATGCCGAAAGTGGTCGAGGAAGTGACCAAGTTCTTCGGCAAGGAGCCGCACAAGGGTGTGAACCCTGACGAAGTCGTGGCCTTGGGTGCCGCCATTCAGGCCGGTGTTCTGCAAGGCGACGTCAAGGACGTTGTTCTGCTGGACGTGACACCCCTGTCGCTTGGTATCGAAACGCTCGGCGGTGTGTTCACACGCCTGATCGACCGCAACACCACGATCCCGACGAAGAAGTCTCAGGTCTTCTCGACCGCCGAGGACAACCAGAACGCCGTGACGATCCGTGTCTTCCAGGGTGAACGCGAGATGGCAGCCGACAACAAGATCCTCGGTGCCTTCAACCTCGAGAACATCCCGCCAGCACCACGCGGTATGCCACAGATCGAAGTGACCTTCGACATCGACGCCAACGGCATCGTGTCGGTTGGCGCGCTCGACAAGGGCACCGGCAAGGAGCAGAAGATCACGATCCAGGCCTCCGGTGGTCTTTCGGACGAGGACATCGAAAAGATGGTCAAGGACGCCGAGGAGAACGCCGAGGCGGACAAGGAACGTCGCGGATTGGTCGATGCCAAGAACCAGGCGGAAAGCCTGATCCACTCGACCGAGAAGTCCTTGGAAGAGCATGGCGAGAAGGTCGACCCGACCACAGTCGAAGCGATCGAACTGGCGATTGCCGCGCTCAAGGACGAGCTGGAAACCGAAGATGCAGGCAAGATCAAGGCCGGCATCCAGAACGTGACCGAAGCGGCGATGAAGCTGGGCGAAGCGATCTACAAGGCTTCTGCCGAAGCGGGTGACGACGACATGGCCGCCGCCGCAGACGACGCCGGTGGGCATGCCGACGATGACATCGTCGATGCCGAGTTCGAAGATCTCGACGACGACAAGCGCGCATCGTAAGTCGCCATCAGGAACCAATGACGGGGCCGGTCCGATACAGACGGGCCGGCCCTTCACGTTCCAGCGAAAGGATATGATCCACCATGGCAAAACGTGACTATTACGAAGTGCTTGGCGTCGCCAAGGGCGCATCAGCCGACGAGATCAAGAAGGGCTACCGCACCAAGGCCAAGGAGCTGCACCCCGACCGGAATGCAGATAATCCCAAGGCCGAAGCCCAGTTCAAGGAAGCCAACGAGGCCTACGAGGTTCTGAAGGACGCGGACAAGAAAGCGGCCTACGACCGGTACGGCCATGCAGCCTTTGAGGGTGGCATGGGCGGCGGTGGCGGGCGGCGTCCCGGTGGTCCGGGTCAGGGCGATTTCTCCTCCGCTTTTTCGGACGTCTTCGACGATCTGTTCGGTGATTTCATGGGCCAGCGCGGCGGTCAGGGCGGCGGACGCCGTGCCGCCCGTGGCGCGGACCTGCGCTATAACCTGCGCGTGACCCTGGAAGAAGCGTTCTCCGGCCTGCAAAAGTCGATCAACGTCCCAACCTCGGTCCAGTGCGGCAGCTGTTCCGGCTCCGGTGCCGAAGGCGGCGCGGAACCCACCACCTGTCCCACCTGTTCCGGCATGGGCAAGGTGCGCGCGCAGCAGGGCTTTTTCACGGTAGAGCGGACCTGTCCGACCTGTTCGGGTCTGGGCCAGATCGTCAAGAACCCCTGCAAGACCTGTCGGGGTGCGGGGCGCGTGGAGAAAGAGCGCTCGCTCAGCGTGAACATCCCTGCCGGTGTCGAAACCGGCACACGCATCCGCCTGTCCGGCGAAGGCGAGGCGGGTATGCGCGGCGGGCCGTCGGGTGATCTCTATATCTTCATCGAGGTGACCGAGCATGAACTTTTCGACCGGGAAGGGGCGAACCTGTTCTGTCGCGTGCCCGTGTCCATGAGCACCGCCGCTTTGGGCGGCAACATCGAAGTGCCGACAATCGACGGTGGCCGCGGTCGCGTGTCAGATTCCGTGCGGGCAGCCAATCAGGCCGCCAGATGCGGTCTGCGGGGCAAGGGGATGCCGCCTCTTCGCGGTGGTGGCGTGGGCGACATGATCATCGAACTCGCCGTCGAAACGCCGGTGAACCTGACATCGCGCCAAAAGGAACTGCTGAGGGAATTTGAAGACCTGTCGTCGGAAAACAACCCCGAAAGCAGCAGCTTTTTCTCCAGCGTGAAATCCTTCTGGGATTCGATGAAGGGCTAGACCGGATCAGAGCGGTAAAACGGTCCAGCTTCGCCTCACAAATTAACCGAATCATAACCATGCCCGCAGCATTCTGCGGGCATGTCTCATTTTGCCGAACAGCCCCTGCCCTACCTGCTGGATGAAGCGCCGGTTACCCCGATCCCGTCGGGTGCGCCGCCGTCCTATATCAAGGACCACCGCCAACGCCTGCGGGCCCGGTTCCGGGACGGGGGGGCCAGCGCAATGCCGGATTACGAACTGCTCGAACTGATCCTCTTTCGCGCTATTCCCCGCCGCGATGTCAAACCCCTTGCCCGCGCCCTGCTTGACCGGTTCGGGGATTTCAACCGCGTGATTTCCGCCCCCGATGCGCGCCTCAGGGATCTGGACGGTGTCGGCGATGCGGTGGTGACCGAACTCAAGATCGTGGAAGCCGCGGCGCAACGGCTGGCCCGCGCGCGCGTCATTCAACGCCATGTGGTGTCCAGCTGGGATGCCTTGCTCGACTATTGCCACACAACGATGGCGCACCGCGAAACCGAAGAGTTTCGCGTGCTCTATCTGGATCGCAAGAATGTGCTGATCGCGGATGAGGCGCAGGGAAAGGGCACCGTCGATCATGTGCCGGTCTATCCCCGCGAAGTGGCGAAACGGGCGCTGGAACTGAACGCCTCTGCCCTGATCCTTGTCCACAATCACCCCTCGGGCGATCCCACACCATCACAATCCGACATCGACATGACCGCACAGATCGCCACAGCCTGCGGGGCATTGGGCCTGACGTTGCACGATCATCTGATCATCGGCAAAGCCACCGAACTGAGCTTTCGCGCCGAGGGCTATCTTTAACGGACCCAGACCTCCACCCGCCGGTTCGCCTGCCGTCCCCATGCGGTGTCGTCGCAGGCCATCGGCATCGCTTCGCCAAAGGCATCGACACCCAAATCGACGCGTTCCAGATTGGCGGTCACCGCCGCAGCGCTGACCGCCCGCAGCACGGCCTCCGCCCGGCGAAGGGCGATGTCGCGGTTTGGTCGCGGCGGCCCGTCACCGTCGCTGAAACCCACAAACAGCAATTGCCGCGCGTCGTAGCGGCCCTGCTCAAGCGCGCGGGCAAGCTGCTGCACGTTGGAGCGGGACTGCGCATCCAGCCGGATAGAGCCTGTTTCGAACCGAAAGGTCGTCGTCAGGCGGGCCATCGGGGTCAGCGTTGCCGTCATCCGTTGCAATTCTTCCAGCGGTATTTCGGGCCCGGCCACGGTGATCGCATTGGCAAATCGGTTGCCCTGCTGCTCGATGGCAATCTCCTCCGGCGCCTGATCGACAAATCCAGCGCGGCGGATCACGTTCTGCGCGCCCGGACCGCGGGTAAAGGCCAGAAACTCCCGCGCCACCTGCGGCAGGCGGCGCGCGGGAAAGTACAGGAACATCGGCGCGGTCAGGGGATAATCCTCCGTCTTGATGGTCAGTCGCGCCGCGTCGAGCGCAAAACCGCAGCTGCCGCCCAGTGTCAGCACCCGGGTGTTCCGCCGCTCGGCATAGCTGGTCAAACCCAGCGCCAGGGTATCCTTGCCCACCGCATCGGCAATCTGATCGGGCAGGGCATGACGGGTCGCATCTGCGGACAAGCGCAGCTTTTCGGGTGCCATCACCTGATCCTCTATCGCCTGCGCCAGCCCACTGCCCGCATCCGGGAGATGAAGATCAATAGGCGCGTCCGGACCGCCCAGGGCCTGCCAGTTGGTGATCTGGCCCGCAAAGACCCTTGCCAGCGTCAGCGGCGCAATGTGCTTGACCGGATTGCCGGGGGCCACCACCGGCACCACCGCATCCAGCGCAAGAACCCGGCTGCGGTTGAGGCCGGTCAGATCACCCATTCCCGCCTCGCGCGCCAGTTTGCGTTCTTCCGGTCTGATCTCGCGCAGGGACATCACGACATCCGCCTCGTCGGCCAGCAGGTCCGCGAACCCTTCGTTGGCGTTGCTGGCGCGAAACCCGAACCGCGCGGCCAGTTTGCCGCTATCCCGCCGCGTCAGCAGAAGGGCGAAACGGGAGGCATCGGTGTCTTCGCGTGTCATGGTATAGCCGTTGCGCTCGGCATAGGCCTCTACCAGCGCAGGCATCAGCACAGCGCCCATCGTGGCGGAGCCGGACAACTCGACCTCGGCCACGAAGTCCGTCAGGTTCGGACATCCCGGCCCGATACAGGACACGCCGGACCCATCCACCGTCAGTTCGCCGTACTCCGTCTCGACGCGGTAAAATTCCCCGTCAAAGCCCAGAAGCGTCCCGCTCAGCTCGACCTTGCCATCCCTTGAGGTAAGGGTGACATCCTGCGCCGCGACGCAAAGGGCGGAAAACAGAAAAAGTGCGGCGAAAACCGCCGCACGTTTCAAGCTGATCATGTGACCTCTGGCTTCTGACTTATCTGCCAGCGACTTTCAGGTCTTGCAGCAGATTATTCAACACAAGAAAATCACCCTCCGCGTCACACTCCGGCACCGGAAGCGTCAGGTTCTGGGTCTTGATCTTCCCGTCTGCACCAATCTCCAGCGATTGCGCTTCGATCTCCAGACCGCAATTGGCCTGCGTCACCGCCGCTTCGACGCTCAAGGCAATATTGCCCGCACGGTCGTTGAAGCTTTTCGGAAAGCTGTAGACCTCCGCCAAAAGAGGCTCCGGCGCTGAGGTATCGCCATGCAGGGTGATCACACCGCTGGTGCCGGATACCGCATCGGCAATCGTGCCGGGTGCGCCGCTCCAGATATGACCCTTGCTGCCGTAGTCCGCACCAAATTCGCGGGCGTGGATTTCAAAACCGGCGTTGCCTTTCCATTGCAGAACGGCGCGGGTGTAATCGGCCAGCTCTTCCACGACGGTCTGCGCAACGGCACCTTCGCCGTTCGAGAACGCAAGAATATAGACGGCATCGACCGACAAGGCAGGAACGGTGATGTCCAATGTCCCGTCGTCGCCGGTGGTTTCGGTAAAGATCATCCCGTTATGATGGACAGTGACCCGTTCGTTCGGAAAGCAGCTCGCGCTCAGCGTCAGATCGACCATCGCCGCCGCAATCGGGCGCGCGGTGGCGGAGACGTCACAGGCGGGTGTCACGGCCGGTTCGGGCACAACGGGTTCCGGCAGAACACTGCGGGGTGTGGCGACCGTGGTCACTTCTGCGTCCGGTGTCGGCAGGGCGATGCCGGTCTCGAATTCCGCAGAAGTCAGCTTGATCTCCTGCACATCCAGAAGGCTGTCGCTGGGCATGGTCCCGGCGATCATGGGTGCGCCGTCCGCGTCCACTGATCTCACGTCGACTTCTGCGGGCGTCTCGCCATAGCGCTGTTGCGCCGTTTCAGAACTTTGCATGATAAAGCCAATTCCGACAGCACAGGCCAGTGCGCCAACGCCGGTGATTATCTCTTTCTTGCGTATCATCATCTGCCCCTTGGAACGGAAGTATTCCCGACTGTGATGCCGCAACATCAGGGCCGGGATATGACAACCGTTAGGGGAATTTATGGCAAAGTCAGGGCACCGTCAGGAGAGTTTGCCGTGGCAATGCTTGAACTTCTTGCCCGATCCACAAGGACAGGCGTCGTTCCGGCCCGGATTGCCCCAGGTTGTCGGATCGTCCTCCACGAAACCATCGGCCACGGCGGTGGGGGATGGCGCGGGCGGCGTATCCTCGCGCTCTGCGGCGGCTTGCATTGCAGCCTGCTGGGCGCGCATTTCCTCGATCATGGCGGCGCGGTCTTCTTCGGACATGGGTTGGATCTGGCCCAGCTTCTGGGTCACGTCCTGACGCAGGCTGTCCAGCATCTGTTCGAACAGCTGAAAGGATTCGTTCTTGTATTCATTCAACGGATCGCGCTGGGCATAGCCCCGGAAACCGACAACAGACCGCAGATGCTCAAGCGTCATCAGGTGCTCGCGCCACTTGCCGTCGATCGCCTGAAGCAGAACCTGCTTTTCGATGTTGCGCATGTTTTCGGCACCAAAGACTTCGGCCTTGTCGGCCATCATCTTGTCCATCGCGGCAACCATCCGCTCGCGGATCACCTCGTCATCGACACCTTCTTCCTCACACCATTCCACGATGGGCAGATTGATGTTCAGCTGTTCGATCACCGCCTCGTGGAAACCTTTGGTGTCCCACTGATCGGCGTATGTGCGGGGTGGCATATAGGTGTCGATCAGGTCGTCGATCACCTGATGGCGCATGTCGGTCGTGATTTCCGACAGGTCCTGGCTTTCCATGATGTCACGGCGCTGGCCAAAGATCACCTTGCGCTGTTCGTTCATCACGTCGTCGAATTTCAGCAATTGCTTGCGGATGTCAAAGTTGCGGCCTTCGACCTTGGCCTGTGCGCGTTCGAGCGACTTGTTGACCCATGGGTGCACAATCGCCTCGCCGTCCTTCAGGCCGAGTGTGGTCAGTACTTTCTCAAGCCGTTCGGAGCCGAAGATGCGCATCAGGTCATCTTCGAGTGACAGAAAGAACGACGTGCGGCCCGGATCGCCCTGACGGCCCGACCGCCCGCGCAACTGGTTGTCGATGCGGCGGCTCTCGTGACGCTCTGAGGCAAGGACATAAAGACCCCCGGCTTCCAGCACCTTTTTCTTTTCGTCGGCGTGTTCCGCCTCGATCCGTGCCCGGATCACTTCCGGCTCTGCATCCGGATCAGCGTCCAGCGCCTCGAGCACTTTCAACTCGACGTTGCCGCCAAGCTGAATGTCGGTGCCGCGACCGGCCATGTTCGTCGCGATGGTCACGGCGCCAAATTTGCCCGCGTCGGCAATGATCTGGGCTTCCTGTTCGTGCTGTCGCGCGTTCAGCACGTTATGTTCGATCCCCGCTTCGGTCAGCATCCGGCTGAGTTGTTCGGATTTCTCGATGGAAGTCGTGCCGACAAGGCAAGGCTGGCCCTTTGCGTTGGCCTCCTGCACCTTCTCGATCATGGCTTTGTATTTTTCGCCGACGGTGCGGTAAACGGCATCGTCCTCGTCCACCCGCGCAATCGGCACGTTTGTCGGGATCTCCACCACACCCAGACCGTAGATTTCGCCAAATTCCTCAGCCTCGGTCAGGGCGGTACCCGTCATCCCGGCCAGTTTTTCGTAAAGACGGAAGTAGTTCTGAAACGTCACAGACGCGAGCGTGACGTTCTCGGACATGATCTGCGTGCCCTCCTTCGCCTCGATCGCCTGGTGCAGACCATCCGACAAGCGACGCCCCTGCATCATCCGGCCGGTGAATTCGTCGATCAGCATCACCTCGCCGTTGCGAACGATGTAATCCTTGTCCTTCTGGAACAGCTTGTGCGCCCGCAGACCCTGATTTACGTGATGCACGATTGTCGTGCTTTCAGGGTCATAGAGCGACTGACCCTCCTCCATCAGACCGCCGTCTCGCAGCAACCCTTCGAGGAATTCGTTACCATCGTCGGTGAATGTCACGTTGCGGGTTTTCTCGTCCAGCTCGTAATGCTCTGGCAGCAACTCGGGGATCAGCTTGTTGATCGTGACATACATCTCGGACCGGTCCTGCGCGGGGCCGGAAATGATCAGTGGTGTCCGCGCCTCGTCGATCAGAATGCTGTCCACCTCGTCCACAATCGCGTAAAAGTGATGCTTCTGCAGGATCTCGTCGAGGTTCGATTTCATGTTGTCGCGCAGGTAATCGAAACCCAATTCGTTGTTCGTGGCGTAGGTGATGTCACAGCGGTAGGCGTTGCGCTTGTCCTCGTTGCTCATCCCCGAAATCGCGGCACCTGTTGTCAGACCCAGTGCGGCAAACACCTTGCCCATCCAGTCCGCATCGCGCTGCACCAGATATTCGTTGACCGTCACGATATGCACGCCCTTGCCCGGCAGCGCGTTCAGATAGGCGGCCAAGGCGGCGGTCAGCGTCTTGCCTTCACCCGTCTTTTGTTCGGAAATATTGCCCTGATGCAGGAAAATCGCGGCCATCACCTGCGTATCGAAGGCCCGCAGGCCCAAGGTGCGGCGCGCCGCCTCGCGGCAGTTGGCAAAGGCTTCGGGCAGCAGATCATCCAGGCTTTCGCCGGCCATCGCGCGTTTGGCCAACACCTCTGTCCGGTCCTTGATACCGGCGTCCGTCAGCTTCTGAAACTCGGGCTCCAGCGCGTTGACCTGCTCCACCAGCGGGCGCACCGCCTTGATCCGACGATCGTTTGGCGTGCCAAAGACCTTTTTGGCGATTGTTCCGAAACCCAGCATGTGCTCTCCAACAGGCGAATTGAGTATGCGCAGCGATCTGCTTGCCCAAGGCAGTATCAGCCCATAGATAGATGGGGAACCTGGCCTGCGTGTGCGCCCTTTAGGGCGATGTAAGGGCCGTACCATAGGCTGTCAATGTGGCAGCCCTTCTCAGGGCTTAACGATAGGACGATCCATGCAAAAACCTCTCACATTTTTGGCGTCTTTGGCGCTTGTCGCCACGTTTGCGATGCCTGTCGCGGCACAGGACGAAGCGGCGCTCGATACGGTCGTTGCCACCGTCAACGGCACCGACATCACGCTGGGTCATATGATCATCGCCCGCGCCACTCTGCCGGAACAGTATCTGCAATTGCCGGACGAGGTGCTGTTTCAGGGTATTCTGGATCAGCTTGTGCAGCAGACCGCCCTTGCCGACACCTTTGAAGGCGATCTTCCCGCCCGCGTCACGCTGTCGTTGCAGAACGAAGAACGTTCCCTGACGGCAGGCGAAGTGATCGAACAGGTGATGTCCGCCGATGTGGACGACGCTGCCATTCAGGCCGCCTATGACGAGACTTATGCCAATCAGGAAGCGGGCGACGAATACAACGCATCGCATATTCTGGTCGAGACAGAGGAAGAGGCCAAAGCGCTCAAGGAACAGCTTGATGGCGGTGCCGATTTCGCGGAACTGGCACGCGAGAAGTCGACCGGCCCATCCGGTCCCAGCGGTGGTTCGCTTGGTTGGTTCGGTGAAGGCATGATGGTCCCGTCGTTCGAGGCTGCGGTCAAGACGATGGAGCCCGGCGCAGTGTCCGATCCCGTCCAGACCCAATTCGGCTGGCACGTCATCAAGCTGAATGAAACCCGCAAGACCGAAGCCCCCGCGCTCGAGACTGTCCGGGAAGAGCTTGGAATTGCAGGTCCGTCAGACCCTTGTGCAGAAGCGGATCGAAGAGATCACGGCAGAGGCCGATGTTGACCGCAGCGCGGCCGAGGGGATCGACCCTGCCATTCTGAAAAACATCGACTGGCTGGAGTAACGCACTTGGGCAAGATCACCAAAGTTTCTCCGCTGGCACCCGCCGCCTTCCCTGATCTGCCCGTCATTGGCGGTGTGCGCTTTGCCACCGCGTCGGCTGGCGTCAAGTATGAGGGCCGCACGGACGTGATGCTGGCCATGCTCGACCCCGGCACCAGCATCGCCGGTGCCTTCACACGGTCCAAGACCCGCGCTGCCCCGGTGCTCGACTGCCAGAGCAAACTCGGCGGCGCTTCAACGGACGGGGCCGCAATTCTGGTGAACTCGGGCAACGCGAACGCGTTTACCGGGCGCAATGGGGTCGAAGCGGTTGAGGGAATCACCAGAGCGGTGGCGGAGACCTGCGGCCTGCCGCAGTCCCGTGTGTTCACGTCCTCAACCGGCGTGATCGGTGAACCCCTGCCGTTCGAACGCATCACTGCCGTGATCGCCGACACGTTCAGCCGGTTGAACGAAACTGGCATTGCAGCCGCCGCCAAGGCGATCATGACGACCGACACCTATCCCAAGGGGGCCTCTGCCTCGGTCGACATCTCCGGCAAGACAGTCAGGATCGCCGGTATCGCCAAAGGCTCCGGCATGATCGCACCGGATATGGCAACCATGCTGGTCTATATCTTTACCGATGCCGTGGTCGATCAGACCGCGTTGCAGTCGATGGTGTCACGTCTCACGGACACGACTTTCAACTGCATCACGGTTGACAGCGACACATCCACTTCGGACAGCCTGATCGTGGCTGCGACAGGGGCATCCGGTGCGGATGCAACCAACGATGCGGGGTTCGAGGCGGCATTGCACGACGTGATGCTGGATCTGGCCCATCAGGTCGTGCGCGACGGCGAAGGGGCCACGAAGTTTGTCGAAATAACCGTGACCGGTGCAGAAAGTGATGCCGACGCCAAGACACATGCGATGGCCATCGCCAATTCGCCTCTGATCAAGACCGCGATCGCGGGTCAGGATCCGAACTGGGGCCGGATCGTCATGGCGATCGGCAAATCCGGTGCCGAAGCGGACCGGGACCGGCTGTCGATCCGCTTTGGCGATGTCGAAGTGGCCAAGGACGGATGGCGCAGCCCCGGGTATTCCGAAGAAGCCGCCGCCGCGCATATGCAGGGTGAGAATATCCAGATCGGCGTCGATCTGGGCCTTGGCGCGGGCAAGGCGACCGTGTGGACCTGCGATCTGACCCACGGCTATATCGAAATCAACGCGGATTATCGGTCTTGAAAACGCTGCTGGTGTCGGCGGTTGCCCTGATTGATGTGGACGGGCGCATCCTGCTGGCCCAGCGCCCCGAGGGAAAATCACTGGCAGGCCTGTGGGAGTTTCCCGGCGGCAAGGTCGAAGCAGGCGAAACGCCAGAGGCGGCGTTGATCCGTGAACTGGAGGAGGAGCTGGGGATCAACACCTGGGCCTCCTGCCTCGCGCCCCTCACCTTTGCCAGCCATTCCTATGACGACTTTCATCTTCTGATGCCCCTGTTTGCCTGCCGCAAATGGGAAGGATCGCCGATGTCCCGCGAGAATCAGGCGCTGAAGTGGGTTCATGCAAAGGACCTGCGGAATTACCCGATGCCGGCGGCTGACCTTCCGCTGATCCCCATTCTCCGCGATTGGTTGTGAAACTGGTTAAATTTTAGGAACTCTTCTGCCGATGCGGAAACAATAGGCTGGCTTACTCACATTTTGTTTACTATGTTGAAGTCACTGTCTGGGGAGAGAGAATATGCTGCGCACTATCACGCTTGGATCCTGTGTTTCCGTTCAGGGCATTTTCGTCAAAGACCTGGCCGATGGCCGCGTCGCCGTCAAAGTCGACGAAATCGTCTATGCCGGAACACCTGTTCGCAAGAACTGATCCCATCGCCAAATGAACAAAAGGGGCCGCATCCGCAGCCCCTTTTTTCGTGTCCGGTGATCAGCGCCGGACCTCTCGGTCCGGCTTTTTCGCTTAGCTGAGTGTCCGCGTGACTTCTTCGCGCTCGAAAATCTCGATCACGTCGTCGGGGCGGATATCGTCGTAGTTCTCGAACGCCATGCCGCATTCCTGACCGGACTGCACTTCTGGCACCTCGTCCTTGAAGCGTTTGAGCGTTTTCAGCGTACCTTCGTGGATCACCACGTTGTCGCGCAGCAAACGGACACCGGCGGAACGCCGCGCCACACCTTCAGTGACCAGACAACCGGCAACCTTGCCGACACCGGTAACCTTGAAGACCTCTTTGATATTCGCATATCCGATAAAGGTTTCCTTGATTTCGTTGCTGAGCAGCCCGGAAGCCGCCGCTTTTACGTCGTCCACCAGATCGTAGATGACGGAGTAATAGCGGATTTCGACACCCTTCTGGTTGGCAGTGTTCCGCGCCGATGCGTTGGCACGGACGTTGAAGCCCATGATCGGCGCACCGGATGCTTCGGCCAGACCCACGTCAGTTTCCGTGATCGCGCCGACACCGGAGTGCAGGACGCGCACGCGCACCTCGTCATTGCCGATCTTCTCCATCGCCTGAACGATCGCTTCGGCAGAACCCTGAACATCCGCCTTGATCAGGATCGGAAGTTCGCTGACATCCTCGTTCGCCTTGGCATTCGCCATCAGCTGTTCCAGCGTCGTGGCAGCGCCCGCAGCAGCACGTTTGTCCTTGGCCGCACTCGCACGGTAATCCGCGATTTCACGCGCCTGCGCTTCGGTCTCTGTCACGTTCAGGACATCACCCGCCTCGGGTGTGCCGTTCAGGCCCAGAACCTCGACCGGGACCGATGGTCCGGCCTCTTTCACGCGGTTGCCCTGATCGTCGATCAAGGCACGGACCTTGCCGTATTGCTCACCCACGACAAAGATATCACCCTGACGCAGCGTACCGTTCTGAACCAGAACCGTCGCGACAGGACCACGGCCCACGTCAAGCTGCGCTTCGATCACGGCACCGACTGCGGCGCGGTTCGGGTTGGCCTTCAGTTCGAGGATCTCGGACTGCAGGGCAATCGCCTCGAGCAGATCGTCCAGACCCTGACCGGTGGTCGCCGACACTTCGACGTCCTGCACGTCACCGGACATCTTTTCGACGATGACCTCGTGCTGCAGCAGATCGGTCCGCACCTTGTCCGGATTGGCCGCTGGCTTGTCGATCTTGTTGATCGCCACGATCATCGGCACCTTGGCCGCTTTCGCGTGTGCAATCGCTTCGATCGTCTGAGGCATCACGGCGTCATCCGCCGCAACCACCAGGACAACGATGTCCGTCACCTGCGCACCGCGTGAGCGCATGGAGGTAAAGGCCGCGTGGCCGGGTGTGTCGAGGAATGAAAGAACCTGACCGCCCGCCGTCGTGACCTGATAGGCCCCGATGTGCTGCGTGATGCCGCCAGCCTCGCCCGCGACAACCTTGGCATTGCGGATCGCGTCCAGCAACGACGTCTTGCCGTGGTCGACGTGGCCCATGATGGTGATGACCGGTGGACGACCAACCAGATCCTTCGGATCGTCCGCAATCTCCTTGATCACGTCCTCGACGTCCGCATCGGAGACGCGCACGACCTTGTGGCCGAATTCCTCGATGATCAACTCGGCTGTATCGGCGTCAATGGTTTCGTTCTGTGTCACCATCAGGCCGTTGTTCATCAGCGCCTTCACAACGGCACCGGTCTTTTCAGCCATACGTGCCGCCAGTTCGGACACCACGATGGCCGGAGGCAGGTTCACATTGCGAATGATCTTTTCGCGCTCGACAGTCCCGCCCATCGCCTTCTGGCGCTGACGCTCCTGCTTGCGCTTCATCGCGGCCATCGACCGCTGGCGACCACCCTCGCCGCCTGTCAGCGCCTGATTGACGGTCAGCTTGCCGGAACGGCGGCTGTCATCGGCACGGTTTTTCTTGCTGGTTTCCTCACGCTCCCGCTCCACCTTGCGGACGGCGGGTCCGGGGGCAGGCTTGTTCGCCTGCGGACGGCCAACAGCAGGCTCGGACGGTGCGGCGGCTTCGGCAGCGGCAGCAGCGGCTTCGATGGCCTTGCGCTCTTCTTCCTCGGCCTTTTCCTTGAGGCTTTCCTCAAGTTCCTTGTCTTCTTTCTCTTTCGCCTCGATTTCGGCGCGGCGGCGCTCGCGGTCTTCCGCGCGCGCTTTCTCTTCGGCTTCACGTGCCGCTGCGTCTTCGCTCTCGCGGGCCTTGGCAGCCTGAACCGCCTTCAGCCGCCGTTCCATCTCGGCGTCAGTGATGCCTGCGGGGCGTCTGGACGGATCGCCCACGGGTCCGGCACCCGGTCCGGTTGGTTTCTGGCCACCCGGCTTGGGAACCACAACGCGCTTGCGCTTGGTTTCGACCACGACATTCTTGGTCCGTCCGTGGCTAAAGCTTTGCTTTACATTGCCCGGACGTGCGCCGCTGCGCAGACCCAGTGTTTTCTTGCCGTCGGTGTTGCCGTCACTATCGCTCATTTAGCTCGTCTATCCTTTCGGCTGGCCCTTGCCAGCCTCGTTTACGCGTACGCCTTTAAGCCGTTGGGCCTCCTCTACAACACGCAGAGTGAGTCCACCAGAGGCGAGCGCCCCATGTATCACAGTTTGACGTCCGAATGCCAAACCCAATTCATCTGCCGTAAGCCAGCCGATATATTGGCCGAAATGCGGTGTGCTCAGTTTCGTCTTGCCGCGGCCTGACCCGTCGGATGCCTGGATAAGCACCTCGGCTTCTTCATTCTGAAGCCAGCTTTTTACCTTTTCGTATCCGGCAACCGCCCGACCGCCCTTGCGCTGCAAAGAGATCAGATCAACCACCCGGCGCGCGAGCTGCTTTTCGACTTCTTCAACCAAACCCTCAGGCACTTTGACCTGACGTTTGGCCGCCCTTGTGAACAGCTTCTTGGCGACCGCCGTTTCAAGCGCCGCACGATCCGCCGCCACATACATGCCCCGGCCGGGCAGTTTTCCCAATATGTCGGGAAAAACCTGATCGTCAGGCCCGACAACGAAACGTATCAAACCAAACTTAGGCTGCACCTCGCCCGTGGCAATGCACTTGCGGTCGGGACCATCCGAATGGTCTTTGGAGGCGCCACCGCGGCTCATCTGGTTCCATCGAGGCCTGAAATCAGGCCTCGACCTCCTCTTCTTCGCCGTCGTCTTCTGCAGCGTCCGCTTCCAGATCCGCAGGATCGACCCAACCCAGCATCACACGGGCGGTCATGATCATGTCCTGCGCTTCTTCCAGCGTGATCTCGAAACTCTCAAGCGAGCCTTCATCCTTCACGCGCTCTCCGTCAACGGTGGTCCAGCCACCGGCCAGTTCCCAATCCGCACAGGTGGCGAAGTCTTCCAGCGTTTTCACGCCATCTTTCGCCAGTGCCTCAAGCATCTGGGGTGTCAGACCTTCAAATTCAACCAGGCTGTCTTCGACACCCAGCGCCCGGGCCGCTTCCAGAGCAGCCTTGTTCTGGGCTTCCAGCACGTCGCGGGCGCGGGCCTGCAGCTCTCCGGCGGTGTCTTCGTCGACGCCGTCGATCACCAGCAGTTCGTCCAGTTCGACATAGGCAACCTCTTCGAGGTTGGTGAACCCTTCGGCGACCAGAAGCTGAGCGAAGAATTCGTCCAGATCGAGGTTGTCCATGAACAGCTTCGTGCGCAGCTCGAACTCCGCCTGACGGCGCTGGCTTTCCTGCTCTTCTGTCATGATGTCGATGTCCAGCCCGGTCAGCTGCGATGCCAGACGCACGTTCTGGCCACGACGACCAATCGCAAGGCTCAACTGCTCTTCGGGAACGACGACCTCGATCTTGCCGGCTTCCTCGTCCAGAACCACCTTCGTCACCTCGGCGGGCTGAAGCGCGTTCACCAGGAATGTCGGCTGGTCTTCGTTCCACGGAATGATGTCGATCTTTTCGCCCTGCAACTCGTTCACCACGGCTTGCACGCGCGAACCGCGCATACCGACACAGGCACCGACAGGGTCGATGGAACTGTCATAGGAAATCACGGCGATCTTCGCGCGCGAACCGGGGTCACGGGCGACCGCCTTGATCTCGATGATGCCGTCGTAGATCTCGGGCACTTCCATCTTGAACAACTCGGCCATGAATTCGGGTGCGGTGCGCGACAGGAAGATCTGCGGCCCGCGCTGCTCGCGGCGCACGTCCTTGATGTAGACGCGGATACGGTCGTTCGGGCGATAGCTTTCGCGACCGATCTTTTCGTTGCGGCGCAGGATCGCCTCACCGGCACCCACATCGACGATGACGTTGCCGTATTCCTCGCGTTTGACCAGACCGTTGATGATCGTGCCGGCGCGGTCCTTGAATTCCTCGTACTGACGATCCCGCTCCGCTTCGCGCACCTTTTGCAGGATCACCTGCTTGGCCGATTGCGCGGCGATCCGGCCCATCTCCACGGGCGGGACTTCCTCGACCAGCTGCTGGCCGATTTCGGGGTTGTCCATGTACTGCTTGGCCTGCTCGACGGTGAATTCCGCCTGATAGTTCTCCAGCTCTTCATCCGCCACGACCGTCCGCACCCGCGTGAATGTCGCGCGACCCGTCTTGCGGTCAATCGCCACGCGAATGTCCATTTCCGCGCCGTAGCGGGATTTGGCTGCACGGGCGAGCGATTCCTCCATCGCTTCGATGACCAGCGCAGGGTCGATCATCTTTTCACGGGCCACGGCTTCTGCGGTTTGCAAAAGCTCAAGCTGGTTGGCGGATGTAATGGCCATTAGGTCTCTCCCTCGGACGGTTCTTCTTCGATCTCGTCGAATTTGGTTTCGTCAATTGCGCCGGACGCCTTGCGCTGGCGCAGCATTTCCTTGATCAGCTCGTCGGTCAGGACAAGCTTGGCATCGGTGAGCCAGTCAAACTTCAGACCCACGGTGCCCTCGGCCACGTTGATCAGCACTTCGTCGCCTTCGACACCGGCCAGCATCCCCTTGAAGCGGCGGCGCCCGTCGATCAGCTCTTCGGTTTCGATCTTGGCCTCATAGCCTTCGAACATGTCAAAATCCTTGAGCCGGGTCAGCGGACGGTCGATGCCGGGGCTGGAGACCTCAAGCGTGTATTCCTCGACGATCGGGTCTTCGACATCCAGCGTGGCACCCACCGCCTGGCTGATCTGCGCCAGATCATCGACCTCGATCCCGCCCTCGGGCCTGTCGGCCATGATCTGCAAGGTGGTTTCCTTGCCGGACATCAACCGCACGCGCACCAGTTCGAACCCCATATCCTCGATCACCGGGGTGATGATCTCGGCCATGCGGCGGTCGATGGCGGCTTTGGCAATCAGGTCGTTGGTCATGGTTTCCTGCGGGTTACGAATAGGCACAAAAAAACGGGCGCGCGGCCCGTGTTCAAGATCGGTGGAGCATTTGGTGTGGACCCGAACGCGCCGCTGTTGAAGGGGATATAGGCCGGAACAGGCGCAGGCGCAAGGGGCTAGGCGAACCACCACCGCTCTGCCGCGCGCAGGTTGTCGAGCGGGCGCAGATGGCTGATACGCGACGGCTGCGCCACATTGGCGGACACGGCCTGCGTCGGGCGGCGGCGGTCGGGCTGAAAGTTGATTTCACCAAGTCCGGCCAACGCGCCCACATCCCGCAGATCGACCACATCCACCAGATACTCGCCCAGCGCCTGACCACGCACGGCCTCCGCCGGAATGGACGTCAGTTCGACCTCATCGAACCACCCCGCCGTCCCGTCCTTGTAATGCGCAGCGACCCGTGTGGTCAGCAGTCTGCGCCCCGGCGCAAAGGATGCGACGCGGTAAAGCCCCGTGCCGATGCCGTCACCCACCGCATGTGCCGCCGAGATGAAGAATTCCGGTTGCGCCAGTCGCAAGGGAAGCCCCGGGTCAGGGGTGTCCAGCGTGAATGTGACCTGATGCGCGCCCGTCGCCCGCACGTCCCCATCGGCAAAGCCCGCCGCGCTCGCGACAACATCCGCAGCCGTGAACGGCTTGCCGTCATGAAAACTCACGCCCCGGCGCAAATCGAAGGTCCAGACCCGTGCATCGGCCGAGGAGGTCCAGCCCACTGCCAGTTCCGGCCGCAACGTGCCATCCGCCGCGACTTCGGTCAGCGTGTCGAAAACGAGCCCTTGCCGCGCCACCTGCATGAACAAACCGTCACCCTGCGCCCAGGTGTCCGCCCGCGACGCGCCTGACAACGCCATGCGCAACCGCCCGCCGCGGGTCGGTCCCGCAGCCGATACGCCCGTCGCCGCCAGCAGGGCAGCGGCGGCAGCGCTGGAAAACAGCGCGCGACGGTCCATCTGCGATCCCCGGCTCATCCTTGTGCCCCGATCTTGTCCATCGCACGGACCAGTTCCGCCGATATCCCCGGCTCGGACAGCGCATGGCCCGCATTGCGCACCATTCTCAGCTCGCCCTGCATCCAGCTTTCGGACAGCGCATAGGCGCTGCTGGGCGGACAGATCATGTCATACCGGCCCTGCACGATCACACCCGGAATATGCGAGATCCGCGGCATATGCGCGAGGATCTGACCGTCGAACTCCAGAAACCCCGCATTGATGAAATAGTGGTTTTCCAACCGCGAGAATGCCCGCGCATAATCTGCCGGACCTTCGTGCGTGCCGCCCGTCGAATGGATCGACGCCAGCGCATTCTCCCACGCGGCCCAGGCCTTGCCGTACCGCTGTTCCATCGGCAGATCGCCGGAAAACAGACGCCGGTGATAGGCTGCGATCAAATCGTGCTGCTCGTCCTGTGGTATGAGGGAGGTGAACCGCGCCCAGACCTCTGGCCAGAACTTCCCCGCACCGCCGCCGTAAAACCATTCAAGCTCGGATTGCGTCATCAGGAAGACGCCGCGCAGAACGAGGTTGCGCACCGATTCGGGGTGGGTCTGTGCATAGATCAGGGACAGGGTCGCGCCCCACGACCCCCCGAAGACGATCCATTTTTCGATCCCCAGCTCCCGGCGAATCATCTCGATGTCCGCGACCAGATGCCAGGTGGTGTTATCGGTCACGCTTGCGTGGGGTTTGGACCGTCCGCAGCCGCGCTGATCGAACAGAATCACCCGAAAGATCGCCGGATCGAAATAGCGCCGCATCGACGGGCTGCACCCGCCACCGGGGCCACCGTGCAGAACGACAACGGGAATCCCCTGGGGATTGCCACATTGCTCCATATAGACCTGATGCCCCTGCCCAACGGACAGCATGCGCTGATCAAACGGGTCAATCGGCGGGTAAAGATACTGAACAGCGCGTTTTTGATCGGGAAACTTGTCCATACCGGCCCTATATACAGATCACGGATACAAGAACATAGGGAGCGCGAAATGCAAACGGCTCAATCGACGATAGACGACGGAGAAATCGCCAAATTCGAGGCGATGGCGGCGGAGTGGTGGGATCTGAACGGCAAGTTCAAACCGCTGCACATGCTCAATCCCTGCCGTCTGGACTATATCACCAGTCAGATTGCAGGCGAATTCGACCGCGACCTTTCGTCACCCGAACCGTTCAAGGGTTTGCGGATTCTCGACATCGGCTGCGGTGGTGGCCTGTTGTCCGAACCGATGGCCCGTCTGGGTGCCGACGTGGTCGGGGCCGATGCCGCACCGCGCAACATTCCCGTGGCGCAGGTCCACGCCGAACAATCGGGGCTGACGATTGATTACCGCCACACCACGGCCGAGGCGATGGCGGCGGAAGGCGAAGAATTCGACGTCGTGCTGAACATGGAGGTGGTGGAACACGTCGCCTCGCCCATCGACTATCTGCGTGCCTGTCATGATCTGCTGAAACCCGGCGGGCTGCACGTCTGTTCGACGATCAACCGCAATCCCAAATCCTATGTCATGGCGATTGTGGGCGCGGAACACATCATGCGCTGGCTGCCCAAGGGGACGCACGAATGGTCCAAATTCATCACGCCCGATGAATTGTTCGATCTGATGCGACAGGCTGGCCTTGAACCTGTTGACCGCAAGGGGTTCGTCTTCAACCCGATCTCATGGAGCTGGTCCCTGTCGGACCGCGACCTCAGCGTGAACTATGTAACGGCAAGCCTGCGGCCCGGAACTAACCCAGCTTGATCCTGATCTCGCGCAGGATGGGCAGGGCCGCGCGGGCCTGCTCTTCGCCCAGATCCTCGACCACCTGATTGATCATCGGCGTGATCGCGGCAATCGCCGTGTCCCGCGCCAGTTTGCCTGCCGGGCTGATGCCCACCATCTTGCGCCGCGCATCGTCCCAGTCGGGGCGGATGTGCACATAACCGGACCATTCCAGTTTCGACAGCGTGTTTGTCATCGCACCACGGGTCACACCCAGCACCTCGGCCAATCGCGCGGGAGAGCTTTCCGTCTTGTGCCAGGCCAGATGGTTCAGCACCGAAAAGTGCGAGATCTCCATCCCCTTGGGCAAGACGCGGCTGAGCCTGCCCCGCATGGAATGGTCCGCAGCGAGGATTTCGCTGAAGAGCATGATGGCCAATGTGTTCTTGTCGTCACTCATTCATTCACCGGATCGCCGTCCGTCACGGGCCATGAAACGCCCGCGCATTGGCAAGGCTTGGCACCTTGCCCCGTGCAATCTCCACTTTTTCGAGGTCCAGATCAAATCTGTAGACGCCGGGTGCGGTTCCGGCATCCAGAAGCACCTCGCCCCAGGGATCGACGACCAGCGAATGACCGTAGGTATCGCGGGTCTTGTTCGTCGCGCTCGCATGGGTACCGGTCTGCGCAGGTGCAATCACGAAACATCCCGATTCGATGGCGCGCGCCCGCAGCAAGGTGTGCCAATGGGCGGCCCCGGTGACGGGCGAAAACGCGGCCGGGACAGTCAGCACCTGCGCGCCGGCTTTTGCCAAAGCGCGGTACAGATGGGCAAAGCGGACGTCGTAACAGACGCTCAGGCCGATCCTGGCGAAAGAAGTATCGGCGACCACGGCACGATCACCGGGGCGATACCCTTCGCTTTCGCGCCAGGTTTCCGTCTCGCTGATCTTGACGTCGAACATATGGATCTTGTCATACTGCGCGACGATCCCGCCATCCGGCCCGATCAGAAAGGACCGGTTGGCGAAACGCCCGTCCGCATCGCCGGTCTGCAACCCCAGAGATCCGATCAACAGCCAGATGCCCGCCACCCGCGCCTCTTCCCGCAGGGCCGCGAGGGTGATGTCCTCCGCCTCGCCTTGCAGAACCTCGCGCTGGTGGGCGCGGCTGGTCGAGATGCAGTTCGTCACCTCTGGCGTCAGAACGAATTGCGCTCCGCCGGACACTGCGTCGCGCAGCATTGCGGTGGTCTGCGTCAGATTGGCCGCCGGATCGTCCGAGACGTTCAGCTGAAGAATGGCACCCTGCATCACGCTGCCAGCAGCGCGTCGAGTTTGCCCGCACGTTCCAGCGCCTGCAAATCGTCACAGCCGCCGACGTGAGTCTCTCCGATGAAAATCTGCGGCACGGTGCGGCCGCCGTTCGCCCGCTGGATCATCTCGGGCTTGCGGTCCGGGTTGGCCCAGATGTCGACTTCGGTGAAATCGACCCCTTTGGAGGTCAACAACCGCTTGGCCGCATGGCAAAACCCGCAAAGGGGGGAAGTATAGATCTCAACCGGTTTCATGGTCGCGTCCTTTCAATGCATCTGTTGAAAGGAGATTTAGGCGTCTTTGGCCACACGCGCCAGTGTTACGACGCAAACAGGCCCCGAACCGGCCTCTAGACATGCGCGGGTGCAGGCGGCGAGCGTCGCACCCGTTGTCATCACGTCATCGACCAAAAGCACCGGACGCCCGATCAGACGGTGCCTGCGCCGGGGGTGCACGCGAATGGCATTTTCCACCGTTGCGATGCGTTCCGCCCGGCCCATCCCGTCCAGCGACCTCGTGCGCCGGAACCGTTGCAGCAGATCCGGGCACATCGGGCGGTCCACCCGTTTCGACAATGCCTGCGCCAGCAGCGCGGATTGATTGTACCGCCGTTTTATCATGCGTTGCCAGTGAAGCGGCACGGGGGCGATCAGGGTATTGGCCGTCAGCAGATCCCTGGCCGCCGTGCCCAGCCAAAGCCCCGCGGGATAGGCGATCTCTTGTCGGTCGCCGTGCTTCAGCGCCAGCACCAGCTTGCGCCCCGTGTCGCGATACAGCATCGCCGCGCGCCCGCGTTTCCAGGGCAGCGGGGTGACAAGGCAATTGTCGCATTGCGCCGCATCCCCCGCCTCTTCGCCGGGCAAGGGCACACCGCATCCGTCACAGACGGTGCCGCCGATAAACGCGGTATCACGCCAGCAGGTGCCGCAAAGCCCGAAATCACCGTCGACCACAGCACCGCAGGTCAGACATCTGGCCGGATAAATGGCGTCCAGCCCTGTTTGAAGTCCGCGTAACAACGCCATATGACACCCAAATGAGTAAACAACCCGCCATGACAGACGTCACAGCCCTCGCGCAGCACCGCAGACGCGCCAAAACGGACGCGTTGTTCCTGCACCATGCTGCTGCAGACGAAGTGCAGGATCGTCTACAGATGGTTAACAAGTCGTTTAACTCAGCGGCCGTGGTGACAGGGTTTCCTGAACTGTGGTCCCAGGCCTTGCCCCAGGCGCGCATCGTGGCGGATGACGAAATCCTCGACCTGAACGCAGGCCAGCATGACCTGATCGTTCATGCAATGGCCCTGCATTGGGCCAATGATCCGGTCGGGCAACTGATCCAGTGTCGCCGTGCGATGACCCCTGACGGCCTGTTCCTGTCCGTGGCATTCGGGGGTCAAACCCTGCAAGAATTGCGCGCCTGTCTGGGGCAGGCAGAATCGGAAGTGACCGGCGGCATGTCGCCCCGCGTGGCCCCCATGGCCGAACTGCGGGATATGGGCGGCCTGCTGCAACGCGCGGGATTCGCGCTGCCGGTGGCGGACACGCAAAGCTTGCCTGTCGAATACGCCGATATGTGGCATCTGATGCGCGATTTGCGGGCAATGGGAGAGGCAAACGCCCTTTCGGCGCGCCTGCGACGTCCTACCGCAGGGCGCGTGATGCACCGTGCAGCAGAGCTTTATGCGACACATTTCGGCACCGATGCCGGGCGTGTCACCGCGACCTTCGAACTTGTGTTTCTTACAGGCTGGGCACCTGCCGACAGCCAGCCAAAGCCCCTGCGCCCCGGTTCGGCACAGCAGCGGCTTGCCGACGCGCTGCGGACCCGTGAAACAAGGTTGCCAGATTGACGCTCCGGCAAAACCCCCTATCTGACCGGAAATAATTTGGCTAAGGGACGGTGTGATGGATTTATCGAAGGACCACGTGATGCAAGCCGCGCGACCCGCCCATGCCAACGAAGACCACCCTGTCGTGCCGAAAGAGCGCGTGGGTGTGCTGGTGGCAAACCTCGGTACGCCGGACAATTACGACTATTGGTCCATGCGCCGGTATCTGGGCGAATTTCTGTCCGATCGGCGGGTCATAGATTACTCCCCCTGGCTGTGGCAGCCGCTGTTGCAACTGATCATTCTGACAAAACGGCCCTTCACCTCGGGTGCGGCATACAAATCCATCTGGAACCACGAAGCGGGCGAAAGCCCCCTGATGACAATCACCAAAGCGCAGACAGCCAAGCTGACGGTCGAGATGAGGAAACGCTACGGCGATGACGTCATGGTCGATTACTGCATGCGCTACGGCAACCCGTCGACCAGATCCAAGGTCGAGGCGATGACGAAGGCAGGATGCACGAAAATCCTGTTCTTTCCGCTCTATCCTCACTACGCCGGGGCCACGTCCGCCACTGCCTGCGACGCGTTCTTCGCTGCGCTAGGCAAGGAAAAGTGGCAACCCATCGCCCGCGTCGCGGAACCCTATTTCGACCGGCCCGACTATATCGAGGCCTTGGCGCAATCCATCGAACGTGCCTATGCCGCTGCCGAAACGCGGCCCGATATCCTGATCTGCTCCTACCACGGTGTGCCGATCCGCTATCTGATGGAAGGCGATCCCTATCACTGCCAGTGCCAGAAAACGACGCGCCTTCTGAAGGAACGGCTGGGCTGGAAAGACACCGAGATCATGACGACCTTCCAATCCAAGTTCGGGCCGGAGGAATGGCTTCAGCCCTACACGGTCGAGGAAGTTGCGCGGCAGGCCGAAGCGGGCAAAAAGAACATTGCGGTCTGTGCGCCTGCGTTTTCGGCCGATTGCATCGAAACGCTGGAAGAGATCAACGAAGAGATCAAGGAAAGCTTCGAGGAAGCGGGCGGAGAGCATTTCACCTACATCCCCTGCCTGAACGACGACGAATTGCACATAGAAGCCCTGTCGAACGTGATTTCGGAGAACCTGAAAGGTTGGCTGGACTGACGGATGCCCTATCAGATGTGCGAAGCGAGGCTGTTAAGTGCCTTGTTTGCCGTCCGGTAATCCCCGCTTTCCGCCCTGCGCACCGCCAGATCACGAATCGCCGCGATCTTGAGCGCCTTGGGATGGTCTGACTGTTCGATACTTTTGATCTTCGGTCCCATCTTTTTGAACAGAGCCTCAAACCGTGTCTGCTCACGCGTCACTTCCGGTTCGGCTGCCGCGGCCACGATGGCTTCATCCTCGTCCTCGTCCTCGTCGGGCAGTTCCGCCACCTGATCGACCAGTTCGACGGTCATCGTAAGCTTGAGTATCTTCAGGTACTTCTTGAGGCTTTTTGCCAGACCCGTGGGCGCGGACCCCTCGCAGCACAGTTTGACGACCCGCCCATCCACTTCCATCCTGCCCTTGGCGGTCTTGGGTGTTGTCCCATCCGCCTTGGCCTGCCGGGCAAGCACCAGCGGCTTGGTCCGTCTATGCATGACGAAAACGGTCTCTACGGGATCTTCTCCCATACATATGGCAAAATTCAGGGACCGATTGCGGGCGACCTTCAGCAGTGTGCGGATCTCTTCCTTTTCGCCTTCGGATATCACGGCTGGCCCCCTGCTTTATGCGCAAAGCGTAGAGCCTTGGGCCACACCTGGCAACTGTCCCTGCGAAAGCGGTTCAAACCGTCAGTTTGCGCTCTCCACCCAGTTCCTTGATCCGGGTCTCGATTTCCTTGACGGCGTCATTATGGGCCTTGGTCCATTCCGCGGTCAGTTTCCTGATCTTGTCCATATCCTTGTTCACCGTTCCGACCGCGAACATCGCCTTGCGCGGATCACGCCGCAGATGTTTGTCGGCTTCGTCGATGGTCTTGAGCGTATTGATCAGCTTGCCCAGCGCGGCTTGCCGTTGCTGGAACACCGCGAAGGATTTAGGGCTGTCCGCCACGCACCCTTTGGCGTCGTTCGAACATTTCGTCGCCAGTGCATCCATGATCTGCACTTCACTCCGATGCAGCGCCTGCATCCCCCGCATTTTCTGGATGTCCGACTGAATGACGGCACCGGTCTTGGTGATCCGAAGCGCTTCCTTGTTCATGCGCTGCGCTTCCATCGTGATCTTCTTGAGCGATACAGGCATCGACTGCAGCTGCACCAGCATCGACTGCAAGGCTTTCAGCTCCTCGTCGATCTGTTTGCCGGGTGTGCCCGGTATGAACAATTCGTCCTTGGGCTGTATCAGGTTCGGATCGGGTCGCAGTTTCCGAAAAGCCGCATTTTTGGGGTGTTTATAGATTTTCACCCAATCACCGCCGGCAAAGCCATAGGCCTTGGCGATCTTGGTCAGGTTCTCACCTTTCTTGACGCTGTGTTTAATGAATTCCATTTCAATCCTCGGCCCATCTGAATGCACGAAGTCTGGGCGAGGTTATGCGATCAGGTCAAGTGCCGGTCACCGAAAGATCCTTGTCCCCAAACGCAAAAAAGGCGGTACCGAAGTACCGCCCTTTTTCATTTTGTAGTGCCGAACCGATCAGTCGGTTGCAACAGCCGCAGCAACCAGAGCCAGCAAAAGCAGCGGGATCAGGATACCGGAAGAAGAACCGGACGCCTCTTCGACGATCACAGGTGCTTCGATCACTGGGTCCGCAAGGGAGCCAGCGAATGCGGTGGATGCAGCAGCCGACAGAGCAGCGGCGAGAACGAGCTTTTTCATAGTATAACCTCCAGAAATGGCGTGCCACGCAATTGCGCGCACGCGCCCAAGACTTACCTCGTAAGACTTTCTAAACAGCATATCTGGGTGATTGCAAACCCGGATTGAGCCTTCAAGCCTTACAAACGACTCGATGTCGTCAAATAAGCAACACTTGGGTTCCGACCTTCGCCATCTCGTAAAGCTCCTCGATGTGCTCGTTGTACAAACCGATGCAGCCATTGGAGGATTTGCGTCCGATCTTCCGCGTATCGTGGGTGCCGTGGATGCGATAATAGGTCCAGCTGAGATGCAGGGAACGCGTGCCAAGCGGGTTGTCCGGGCCCGGTCCGATAAAGGGCGGCCACTCCGGATTGCGCTTGAGCATGGAGGGTGTCGGACGCCAGGAAGGCTCCGGATCCTTGAGAATGACCTGTGTCCGGCCCCGGCGCGTCAGATCATCGGTCAGTGGCACGCTGGAGGGGTAAAGCTTGTAGATGCTTTGATCCTCGGACCAGTAATGAACCGCACGGCTGTCGATATCGACAAGGATCGCACCGTTGCGGGTATTGCTGAAATAGGGCTGCCAATCGAGTGTGCGGAAGCTGGATATGTTCCGGCGTACCACCTCGTTGATGTCGCGCTCTGTCTGGGTTGTCGCGGCGGAGTTTACAGATGCTGTGTTTTGCGCCAGCGCGGGGGTTGCAAGCAGCGCGGCCGTACCGGCAAGAAAGCTGCGGCGACTGGGTGAATTGAATGTTCTGTTTGCCATCTGAAGTCTCCATCAAGGGATATTCTATCTATTCTACATTGATATATGGCGTGAAAGACGCAGTTTCAAATCAAACAACCGTCAACCGGCGCGGTAACGCCGATGTGCGTTTGAACTGCAACGCCGTAACCGCTAAGGCGTATCACACTCAACCCGGCTGGAGCAGCTTAATGATCCGTTTTCTGTCAATTCTCGTGGCCCTCGCCCTCGCCCTTTCTGCCTGTGCACCAGCGCCACCCACGATCGGCGCAGACGGCAAACCGCTCCCCCGCGCCTACCGCATCAGCAACGCGGACACCGGCAAGATCCAGTTCCGTATGCTCGATTCGGTGAATGCGCTGCGTCAGGCTGGTGGCCGCGCGCCCGTTCAGCTTAACCCGAATTTGAACGCCGCCGCGGCGACACATTCGCGCGACATGTCGGTTCAGAACCGCCCCTGGCATTTTGGCTCCGACGGCTCCTCGCCGATCGACCGGATCAATCGCGTGGGCTATTCCGGCAAACTCGTCGGAGAGACGATCTCGGAAACCTACGAATCCGAGCTTGAGACGCTGGCCGCGTGGATGGAGCAGCCCGACACACGCCGGATCATCATGTCGCCGGATGCTCGGAACATGGGGTTTGCATGGTTTCAGGAATCGGGCGGAAAGATCTGGTGGACGATGGTGATGGGCGAATAGCCCATCAGCTTCGGTTCCACTTTCAAGGATTGATCTGGATCGGTGTGCCGTCGCCCACCATGGCATAGATCATTTCCATCTGCTTGTTCGTCACGGAAATGCAGCCCCAGGTCCAATCGCCCTTGTCCTTGCTTTTCGCGTGGCGCTGACCGTGAATGAAAATATCGCCGCCGGGCTTCTTGCCCAACTCCTTGGCCCGTTCCCGGTCCCGCTCATTGGGGTATGAAATACCAAGCGACAAATGGAATCGGCTGTTCGGATTGCGGCGGTCGATCAGATAGATGCCTTCGGGCGTCTTGCCGTCCCCTTCGACCTCCTTGTGGCCGACAGGCGCGAAACCCAGCTTGATGTCATAGTCTTTCAGCACACGGTCGTGGTGCAGCAGCATCATCTTGCGCTGCTCCTTGTTGACGACGACATAGGTCACTTCCGGACCGTTGTACCGCTTGAATTTGCTGTTGCTGCATGCCCCGAGCGCCACCAGTGCGGTGCCCCCGAGAATCAAAGTTCTGCGATTCATGCCTATATGTCCCTTGTGCCGGATGTTACCGGCTTGCCTGCTGACGTCCGCTACCACATAGCAGATTTCTTCGCGTTCAAAAAGATGTGAGGTTCAACCCCGTGGCGCGTTTTTCCGTCGTGAAACAGGCGGCAAGTTCGATGTGCGGGGACCAGCGGAACTGGTCGACCACCTGTACCCAATGCAGGGTGTAGCCTGCATTGACCAGAACCTGTGCGTCCCGGGCGAAGGTCACGGGATTGCACGACACATAGGCAATGCGGGGAACCGACGCCAAAGCCAGCTGCGCCACCTGCCGCTCGGCCCCTGCTCTTGGCGGGTCCAGCACGACGGCTTCCAGTTTCAGCAATTCATCCGGCAACAACGGACGGCGATACAAGTCGCGCGTCTCGACGCTGAGCGGTTTCAGCCCCGTCGCAGCGCGCCACCCCTTGTCCAGGGCCGCCATCATGCCTGCGTCACTCTCTACCGCATGCACCTCTGCCCGCTCGGACAACGGCAGCGCAAAGGTACCGCAACCCGCGAACAGATCGGCGATATGCGCAGCATCGCCAATGGCTTCACGGACCGACGTGAGCAGCGCAAGTTCGCCATGTGCCGTGGCCTGCAGGAACGTGCCGGGCGGCGGCAAGACCTTTGCCTTGCCAAAGCGTTGGACAGGCGGAAGGCGCGTGGCGATCACCTCGTCCTCCCAGGCCAGCCGTGCCAGGCCCATATCGTCACAAAGCTGCGCCAGTGCCATGCGCAGCGGCCCGTCCAGCGGCTTGCCCTGCGTCGCTGCCACATCCAGTCCGTTCGCGCACAATGTAACCGTCACCGCCAGTGTGGCCTTCCGGCTCGCCCCCAATTTGGCCAGTTCCTGTGCGACCTCAAGCCCGGGCATCAGATCTGGGTGCAGCAGTTTGCAATCAGGTATCTCGATGATCACGTCGGACCCACGGGCATGTAAGCCTGCCATCGCGCCCTTCTTGGTGCGCCTCGCGGCAAAGGTCGCTCTTCTGCGCGATTGTGGTGGTGATGTCTGAATCGGCCTGAAAATCGTCTCTAACCCGTGGGCATCCAATGCATTGCGCACCACATCGACTTTCCAGCCCGCGACAAATCTGTCGGAAGCATGTTGCACCGCGCAGCCACCACAGGATTTGAAATGACGGCAAGGTGGCGCGACCCGGTCAGAGGACGGCGTGACAACGCGCACGTCTGCCAGTGTCTGACCGTCGACGGTGCCGGTGACCGTTTCCCCCGGCAATGTCATGGGCACGAACAGGGGCCCATCGGCGATCCCGTCGCCGTGGTGGCCCAATCTGCGTATGATATGTTCACTCATGCCGTTGCTCTACCCTGCGGCGCGGCTGGCCCCAAGCCTATTCGGCGGCACGCATGTTCAAAAAGCCGCCCGACTGCCGCTGCCAGTAGCGGGCATAAAGCCCGCCCTGCGCCAGAAGAACCTCGTGGGTACCGCTTTCGACGATCCGACCGGCATCCATCACAATGATCCGGTCCATCTCCGTCAGGGTCGACAGACGGTGCGCGATGGCCAGCACGGTCTTGCCCTCCATCACCCGCGTCAGCGCCGTCTGGATCGACGCTTCCACCTCGCTGTCGAGCGCGGAAGTCGCCTCATCCAGCACCAGAATAGGCGCATCCTTCAGAATGGCACGTGCAAGCGCGATCCGCTGACGCTGCCCCCCTGACAGCTTCACGCCGCGTTCGCCCAGATGGGCATCGTATCCTTGCCGCCCAACGTGATCCTGCAAGTCCTTGATGAAGGCGTGCGCCTCGGCCCGTTCCGCCGCAGCAATCACATCTTCCTTGGTCGCGTCGGGGCGCCCGTAGAGAATGTTGTCGCGGGCGGAGCGGTTGAACATCGCCGTCTCTTGCGTGACCATCCCGATGTTGCGCCGCAGACTTTCCTGCGTGACGTTCCGTACGTCGGTGCCGTCGATCGAAATTGTCCCCTTTTCCGCCTCGTAGAGCCGCAAAAGCAACGCGACAAGCGTGGATTTCCCCGCACCCGACGCGCCGACGATGCCCAGCTTTTCACCCGGTTTCACGGTCAGACTGACATCCTGAATGCCACCCGTCCCTCGCCCGTAGGTAAAGGTGATCCGATCCAGCGCGATCTCACCCCGGTCCACGATCAGATCCATCGCATCCGCCTTGTCGTCGACCCTGTTTCGGGGGGTCAGGGTCTTCATGCCGTCCTCGATCTCTCCGATGCTCGAATAGATCGCCATCAGCGTGAAGCTGACCCACCCGGTCATCTGCGCGATGCGAATGGCGATGGCGCCAGAGGCGACGATATCACCCTCCGTCGCGATCCCGCGTTGCCACAACAGGATGGTTCCGCCGATCAGAAGAACCGGCAGAACACCTGCAAGGCTCATCAGCGCAAAGCGGAAGCCAGCGGCCAGATAGCCGAACTCGAGCGCCCGCTGTCGGAACGTCTGCATCGCGCCAAGTGCTGCGCGATCTTCGTGATCGGCGTGGGCAAACAGTTTGACCGTCTTGATGTTCGTGATCGTATCGACCACCTGACCAGATACCATCGCCCGCGCGCCGGCACGGCCCGCAGACCGCGCCCGCACCCGCGGAAGGAACCAGTTGATCAAGGCAAAGTAGGCCACAAGCCAGATGGCAAAGCCCACCGCCACGCGCCAGTCGATCGCCACAAGCAGGACGATGGAGCCGACAAGCGAAGCAAGTGCGAAGGCGACCACGTTGATCATCTCGGACGCAACGTCGGTGACCGCCCGCGCCGCCTGCATCTGCTTTTGCGCGATGCGGCCGGCGAAATCGTCGTCGAAAAATCCGACGTTCTGACCCAGGGTCCATCTGTGCAGGCGCGACAGCACCAATGGATTGATGTTGGGCTGCACCATGATCGAGTTTGACGCCGACGAAAGCCCGAAGAAAACCGGCCTTGCGATCAGGAAGAACGCCAATGCCCCGACAATCAAGGCGATGTTGCGTCCGTCAAAGAACGCCTCCGGCCCCGCGCTCGACGCGGCGTCGATCACCTTGCCCAGAATCCAGGCGGTTCCTGCCTCCATCACTCCGGCGGCGGCAGAAAGGAACGCGGCAAGCCACAGCACCGGCCAGGCCCCCGAAAGACACCAGTGCATGAAGGCGCCCAGTGTCTGGGGCGGTGGCCCTTCGGCCGCAGAAAACGGGTTGATCCAGTCAGCTACTTTCAAGGGATTATCCTTCGGCGTCGTCATCCAGCTTCAGAAATCCGCCCGATTGGCGGTTCCAGAAATCTGCATATAGCCCGCCGCGCGCCAAAAGCGCGTCATGTGTGCCATCTTCGACAATCCGCCCCTGATCAAGCACGATGATCCGGTCCATTTCCGCAATGGTGGACAGCCGATGCGCAATCGCGATCACCGTCTTGCCCGCCATCATGCCATACAGCGTTTCCTGAATCGCCGCCTCGACCTCGCTGTCCAGCGCGGATGTGGCCTCGTCCAGCAGCAGGATCGGTGCGTCCTTGAGGATGACACGCGCCAGTGTGATCCGCTGACGCTGCCCGCCCGACAGCTTTACACCACGTTCACCCACACGCGCATCATACCCCCGGTTTCCCTCCGGATCGGCCAGATCGAGGATGAACTCGTGCGCCTGTGCCTGTTTGGCCGCGGCAATCATCTGCGCCTCGGTGGCCTCGGGCTGGCCATACAGAATGTTTTCCCTGACCGACCGGTGAAGCAGGGAGCTGTCCTGCTGCACCATCCCGATGTGGCGGCGCAGGCTGTCCTGTTTGACCCCGGTGATGTCCTGACCATCGATCAGGATCTGTCCGCCTTCGGCGTCGTAGAACCGCAAAAGAAGCTTTACCAGGGTCGATTTTCCCGCCCCGGAACGCCCCACAAGGCCCACGCGCTCACCCGGTTTGATTGTCAGGTCGACAGCCTGCAACCCGCCCTGATCCCGACCGTAGTGATGGGTCAGCCCCTTCAGTTCGATGCGACCCTCGGACAACGCCAGCGGCCTGGCTTCCGCCTTGTCCACCAGCGTGATCGGCTGCGCGATGGTCTCCATCCCTTCGGCAACGACCCCCAGCTCCCGAAAGAAGGAGGACAGCGCCCACATGATCCAGCCAGTCATTGCGTTCAGCCGCAAGGTCAGCGCCGCAGCAGCAGCCACGACACCCACGCTTGCTTCGCCCCATGTCCACAGCAACAAGGCCCAGCCGACGACACCGATGATCAACACACCGTTCAGCATCACAAGCGTCACGTCCATCACGGTGAAAATGCGCATTTCCTTCTGAAACGTCTCCCGCGCATTTTCGATGGCTTCTTTGGCAAAATCGACCTCCAGATCGTGGTGCGCGAACATCTTCACCGAATGGATATTGGTATAGGCATCCACCACGCGCCCCGTGACCTGAGACCGCGCATCGGACGCCGCCTTGGACGCCGGACCAACGCGCAGAATGGTCCATCGGATAAGCCCGCCATAGAGCACGAGCCAGCCCAGCAAGGGCAGCATCAGCCGCCAGTCCGACGTGCTGAGCAGGATCACGGCACCGATGATATAGGCCAGCGAATAGGATATCGCATCGAAGGTCTGAAACACGACTTCACCCGCCGCCGGTGGTGTCTGCATGATCCTGTTGGCGATGCGGCCTGCAAAATCATTCTCGAACCAGCCGACCGATTGCCGCAGAACCTGCCGGTGCGCCCGCCACCGGATCAGGGTGCCGACATTCGGCAGGATCGTGTTGTTGATCAGGGCCACATCGAGCCCCTGCATCAAGGGCCTGATGAACAGAACAAACCCCGCGACCAGCAAGAGTTCGGTCCCGTAGGTTTCCCACATCCGGGCGGGATCGCTGCCCAGCAGGTCAACCATGCGCCCCATGTAATAGATCAGCCCGATCTCTATCGCCGCGACAAGCAGCGACATGATTCCGGTCAGAACAAAGACCCCCTTGAAGGGTTCACAATAGGCCCGCATGAAGGGCCAAAGCCGCTGCGGCGGGGCGTCGTCTTCGACATAGGACGTATAGGGATTAACAAGATTTTCGAAAAAGCGGAACATGGGCAGATGCCTCTGTGCGGAAACAGCAATATGTCCGGGCGCTGTGATCAGCCAGCCCGGCGGGACGACAATTCAGTTTGGCTTCAGCCGAACCAGATCCCGCGATACATTTGCATTCCTCCTTGTTCCAAAACCTGCATAGCCAGCCCGCCGCATTTTGTCGAGGGGTCAGGGCGCGGAAAGCAGTTCCCGGGCGGTGAGGGTGAACTCGGAATCGATCCAGAGTTGTTCGAGATGCTTCAACCGCCTGGCCCAGCGCCCGACCTTCCAGATCTGGCATCAAGTCGCGTCGCACTGACGGGGAAACGCGCCTGCGCGGCTCTCAAAACAGTCTCTAACAATGGTTCATCCGCCAAGTATTGTGCCATGACCGCACGCAGCAGTATCGTCGAGATGCCCACGCGCTGGCCGTGGCGGTAGGCCACCTCATGCAAGGATGGCACGCCGAAACCGACATTCCGCAAAACCGCAAGAATTTGTGCATCGGCGTTGCTGAGCCGTAGGCGATCTGCCGCGTCTTCGCCGCCCAGGATCACGAGGCGGAGAATCCAGTCGGGATCGACACCCAACTGCTGTTCGAAATGCACCAGCGGGGCCAGCCACCGGTCATCCGCACCGGGCAACACCTTCTTCAAAACCCGGACCTGCCGCATCACCGCCACCGCCGGTGCGGGATCAGGGGCGCTGAGCATCTTGGTCATCTCCTGACCCACACGCTCAGCCGAAAGTGTCTCTAACCCGTCAAGATTAGCAGCGATTGCCGAAATTGTCTCTGGGTCAAAGCCTTCGGACGCGTCAGCATACCATGCGGAAAACCGGAAGAACCGCAGCGTCCGCAGATAGTCTTCCTTGATCCGCGCATCAGGGTCTTCGATGAACCGCACCCGCCGCGCCAACAAATCCGGCAGACCGCCAAGGGGGTCAATCACTGCGCCATCGACCGTAGCGTAAAGCGCGTTCATCGTGAAATCGCGCCGCCGCGCATCGTCTTCGATCCGGTCTGAAAACGCGACCACGGCGCGGCGGCCATCGGTTTCCACATCCCGGCGGAAGGTTGTCACTTCGAAAGGTTTGCCTTCCACAATGACAGTCACTGTTCCGTGCTCGATCCCTGTCGGCACCGCCTTGAACCCTGCATCAATCGCGATCCGGGTCGTCACATCCGGTGTGGCATTGGTGGACATATCGACGTCACTGTCGGGCAAACCCAGAATCGCGTTCCGCACACAGCCACCGACGAAGTAGATTTCGTGACCTGCGCCCATCATCGCCGCGCAAAGCGCACGTGCTGCGGGGTCGACGAGCCAGCTTGTATCAGCCGGGATCAGGATGTCATGCGTTCTGCCCATGCGCGTAACATACGGGCGGTCGCGCCCCAGATGTAGTAGGGACCGTAGGGCACCGTAAAATAATGCCGCCGTGTGCCCCGCCAGCGTCGGGATTCGATCAGGTAATTCTCGGTCGTCAACAGGTGAGCAAGCGGGACCGAGAAGACTTCCTCCACCTCTCCGGGTTCTGGGATGATCTCGAATTCGTCTCTGACAAGCGCAAAAACCGGTGTTACCGTGAAACTTGTGACCGTTTCATGCGCCGGCATGGTTCCCAGTATCTCGACAATCTCACGCGGCAGCCCGATTTCTTCCTCAGCCTCGCGCAGGGCGGCGGCGATGACATCCGCGTCGGTTTCGTCCTGTTTGCCGCCGGGAAAAGCGATCTGACCGGGGTGATGTTTCAGGGCGGAGGATCGCTTTGTCAGCAAGAGATGCCAGTCCTCTCCCTTGCGCACGATCGGTGCCAGAACCCCGGCGGGACGCAAGGTGCGTCCTTCGGCCAGTCTGACATCGGGATTGAGGTCGAAGTCAGACGTTTCCACCCCCGTCCGGGCCAAAGCGACCCTGATCTGGTCGATCAGATCATTCACCTGTGGTTGCTTCGGCATCGAAACCGACGGTCTTGGGGTCCAGATCGTAATGCGCGCCGCAGAATTGGCAGTCCGCCGTGACCCGGCCATCGTCAGTCGTCATCGTCTCGATATCCTTGGCAGAGTAGATGGACAGGCTTTGGCGCACTCGATCTTCGGAACAAGAGCACCCGAAACGGACAGCCTGCGCATCGAAAACGCGCGGTTGTTCCTCGTGAAACAGGCGCAACAACAGGTCTGTCGGCGGCACGGTTGGGCCGATCAGTTCCAGATCCTCGACGGTATCGAGCAGGATGTTCACCCGGTTCCAGTTCTCTTCCTCGTCTCCGTGTACCAGATCGGTGGCCTGCAACACCTCACCCGACCCGCCATCCCTGGCAGCAAACGGCGACGCCTTTGGCATCATTTGCAGCATGACGCCCCCCGCGCGCCAATGCTCGGCCTCGTTGGGGCCGGACGACCGCCCGAAGCTGAGAGAGAACCGCGTGGGCAATTGTTCGGACTGGGCAAAATACGCCTCTGCACAGGCAGAGATGGAAGCGCCTTCGAGCGGCGTTATGCCTTGATAGGGGGTCATGCCCTCGCCCTGGTCGATCATGATCGCGAAGTACCCTTCGCCGATCTGATCGAAAGGTGCCGCATCGGTCAGACGATCTGCATCATAGCTTGCGTAGGCTCTGATCCGGGCAGGCGCGCCATCGGCTTCGGGGCCGTAGTAATCCGTCGCAATCATGCGGACCGCACCCTTGGACTGAACCTGCAACTGCAGTTTCCAGCGCACATTGATCGTCTGTCCGATCAAGGCCGCCAGCAGCGCCATCTCTGCCACAAGCGCCTCGACCTGCGGAGGGTAGTCGTGCTGCCGCAGGACACCTTCAAGCACGCCGTCCAGCCGTGCCACCCGGCCACGAATGTCACAATGATCCAGTTGGAACGGCAATACGCTGTCGTCCCAGGCAATCTGATTTCCGGGCTGCTGTGGCGTTGTCATCTGGGGTTTCCTTACTTCGGGCCGCTTGGCATACCGCGTCTATATAGGGGCAGCAAGCCGGTGATAAAGGGGACCAGCATGATCAGACGGATGGGCGCGCCACCGCAGCGGGGCAGGATGTACACACTGCGTCCCGGTGCATATGCCATTCTGCCACTGGCCGGGAGGATCCTTCTGACGGCGCAGACCGAACCGGTTCTGGATGTCCAACTGCCGGGCGGCGGCATTGATCCCGGCGAATCACCGCTTCGGGCCCTGTACCGCGAGGTCCGCGAAGAGATCGGTTGGAGCATTGCGCGGCCACGCCGGCTGGGGGCGTTTCGCAGGTTCGTTTTCATGCCCGAATACGATCTCTGGGCCGAAAAGATCTGTCACATCTATGTCGCCCATCCCGCGCGTCAGGTCGCGGACCCGATCGAACCCGACCATCAAACGCTCCTGCTCAGCCGCGAGGACGCCTTGAACGCTCTCGGCAATGACGGAGACAGGATGTTTCTGGGCCTCTATCGCGGCTGAGCGGGACCGGCATATTCAAACAGGATCCCCGACACATCATCGGGGAAATCCTCCGTCTGGGCGAAATGCGACAGCTCCCAGATCAAGGCATCCAGCAGGGTGGCACCGGTGATCGCCGTCAGACGATGCATGATCTCGGCCAGTCCGTTTTCACCCAGAAACTCGGCTTCGGGGTTGGGGCATTCGGTGACACCGTCGGACAGAAGAAGCAGGCGATCCCCCGGTTCCAGTGTCAGTTCGAACTGCGTAAAGCTGACGTGTTCAAGCAGACCGACAGGAAACCCGCCGCTGCCGGTTTGTTCGATCCGGCCATCTGCCCGTTGAACCAGGGGGTGCGGATGCCCTGCCTGCGCGATCGTGACTCGCCCGGTCGCCAGATCGACGAAGGCGAGGATCAGGGTGAAATAATGCTCCGTCTCCATCTCGTTCAGGACAAGATCATTCAGCGTGGCGATCACTTCCCGGGGTGGTCTGGCGTGGTAGGTGCCGTCCGGCTGAAGCGACAGCGCGATGTTCTGGTCCGGGGAGGTAGCGGAAAGATACCCCGCCAGCCGCGCGGTCATCAGGGCAGAGCTGATTCCGTGGCCGGAAACATCAATCGCGAACAGCCCCAGCTGCCCGTCGTCCGTCGGGAAAAATCCCACCAGATCGCCCCCCACATGCCCGGCGGGACGCAGCATCAGGGACAGCTCGCCCTCATCGAAGAACCTGTGCCTTTCGCGCAGGAGGGATTGCTGCAGCTTCTTCGCCTCAAGCAGATCATTGTCCAGCAGATCGTAGACCCGCTGCAGTTCGGCAAGCGTTTCACTGACCAACCGATTTTGCGCCGCCAATTCGCGCTGCATGTGCAATATCCGCTCTCCCGCCGTGATGCGCGCACGCAATTCGCTCGAATCCACTGGTTTGGTCAGGAAATCGTCCGCACCCGAATCCAGCCCGCGCGCGACTTCCTTCTTCTCGCTGATCGACGTCAGCAGGATGAAGTAGGCATAGCGCTGTTCCGACATTTCCCTGAACCGCGCACAAAACTCGATTCCCGACATGCCGGGCATCATCCAGTCGCTGACGATCAGATCAGGAAAGGTTTCGGCGCAGGATGCCAATGCTTCTTCACCGCTTTCCGCCTCCGTCACGGTAAAGCCCCAGCGTGTGAGGGTTTTCGACAGGATGTGCCGCTGCATCCGGCTGTCATCGACGATCAGGATATGGTGCGGCCGCGCCCCCGTGTCCGCGTCGGCGGGTGCAGGCAGAGCAGTATTGAATTGCCTTTGGGCCATGGCTTTCCTGAAGCAGAGGGCAAAGCACGTCAGTCGCACAATGATCTTAAGACAGTGTAAAACCTCAAAAACGCACCACTTGGCCTGTCTGCGCTGAGCGTTTGTTAATCCACTGATGCCATCTTGCCGGCGCAAAGAAGGGGTTTGGCATGATCAACTGGCAACGCTTGCGTGAACTTCACGATGAAATCGGTGCAGAGGATTTTGACGAAGTCGTCGATCTGTTTCTCGCAGAAGTCGGCGGTGCGGTTGACCGTGTCGCGACCGAACAAGACCTTGAGACGCTCGGCCGGGATCTTCATTTTCTCAAGGGCAGTGCCCTGAGCCTGGGGTTCGATCAGTTTGCCCAACTTTGCCAGGCGGGCGAGTTGACCGCAAAAAAGGACGCCCAAACTGTCGAGATAGAGCCTATTCTTGCGTGCTATATGCAATCCAAGGCGGCCTTCCTTGCGGAATACCAACAACAACTGATGACCTAGGATCGAACCCCTAGACAAGCTTGTAGAAGCTCCCGACTTCCACGGCACCGAAGGTATCAAGCGCCTTGGCGCGCAGCTTTTGCATACCGGCGATCCACCGGTCATGATCTTTCGCCCGGTGCATCGCAAACCCCTGAACCTGCGGGTGAGACAGGATCAGAAAGCGGTCCGCTTCGACCCCCTGCACAATCGCTTCCGCCACATCATCCGCCGTCAGCAGATCGTTTTGCGCATCGTCATCGGACAGACCCAGCAGAGGTGTCGCGACATACTGCGGACAGACGACAGAAACGCCGATGCCGTCACTGCCGTGGGTGATCGCCAGGGATTCCGCAAAACTGACGGCGGCGTGTTTCGTCGCGGAATAGGCCGCATCGCCGATCTGGTTCAGCAATCCGGCGGCGGAAGCGACGTTCACCAGATGGCCTGACTTTCGTTCGATCATCCGGGGCAGCAATGCACGGGCCGCGTAGACATGGCTCATCACATGAACCTGCCAGTTCAGGGTCCAGTCGGCATCGGTTTGCGACGCGGCATGGCTTGGTTCACCGCCCCCAAGCCCTGCGTTAGAGACATATATGTCCACGTCTCCATGTGCTTGCGTGGCCCGGTCGATCAGCGCGGAAATCTGTGATTCCTCACGCACGTCGCAGGCCACGGCAATACACCCGATTTCATCCGCGACCGCCTGCGCCCTGGCACCATCAAGATCGGAGACACAGACTTTCGCACCGGCGCGCGCCGCGCGTCGCGCCAGCGCCGCGCCAATTCCGCTGCCCGCGCCGGTGATGACGACCGAACTTCCTTCGAATTTCATCGGTCTCTCCTCAGATCACGAATTGCGCCAGCGTTTCATCATTGGTGATGTCGGTATAGGTGAACCCGCCCGCGTCGATCCTTTCGAACATCGCGGTGAAATTGCCCGCCGCGTCCGTTTCGATCCCGATCAGCACAGACCCGAAGTTGCGGGCGGATTTCTTCATGTATTCGAACCGGGTGATGTTGTCGTGTGGCCCCAGCGTGTCCAGAAAATCACGCAGCGCGCCGGGACGTTGGGGCAAACGCAGGATGAAATATTTCTTCAACCCGGCATAGCGCTGGGCGCGTTCCTTGACCTCGGGCAGGCGTTCGAAATCGAAATTGCCGCCAGAGGCGATACAGACCACCGTCTTGCCCCGGATGCGCGCCGCGACTTCGCCCAGCGCCTCGATCGCCATGGCACCGGCAGGCTCCAGCACGATACCTTCGACATTCAGCATCTCGATTATGGTGCAACATATCCGGTCTTCTGCAAGGTTGATCACATCGGCTGGGTTTATGGTCTTCAACCGCTCGAACGTCCGCGCGCCGATCTTGGCGACGGATGCCCCATCGACGAATGTGTTGACCGGCGACACGTCCACCGGCTTGCCTTCGGCAAGCGCCGCGGCAAGGCTTTTTGCACCAGCAGGTTCAACGAAGGTATAGCTGCATTCATCTCCGAAATAGCTGTAGGTGCCCGCCGACAGTCCGCCGCCGCCTACGGGCAGAATGATGTGATCGGGCACGCGACCCAGCTCCTGCTCGATCTCCACCGCGACCGATGCCTGCCCCTCGATCACATCCTCGTCGTCGAAGGGTGACAGAAAATGCGCGCCCTCTTCACCACTGAACTTTTGAGCAGCCCGCAGAGAGGCGTCGAAATAGTCTCCAACAAGGCGGATTTCGACGGAATCGCCGCCGAACATGCGGGTTTTCAGCACCTTCTGTTCCGGCGTCGTGACCGGCATGAAAATCACGCCCTTCACCCCGAAATGACGGCACATGAACGCAACCCCCTGCGCATGGTTGCCCGCCGATGCGCAGACGAACAGCGTCTGATCGGGGATCACCTTGCGCATCGCGTTGAAGGCACCGCGCAGCTTGTAGGACCGCACCGGGCTCAGGTCTTCGCGTTTGAGATAGATGTCGGCCTCGAACCGGTCCGACAACAATTCGTTGCGCAAAAGTGGCGTGGCGGGAAACACCGGACGCATCTTGGCTGCTGCCAAGGTGGCCATTGCCTGAAAGTTCTCTGTCATGCCGCCCTCTTTGTCCTGAACCACCATCGTTAGGGGCGCAAGAGCGGCAGGTCAACGCGGCCCGATCTTGCCCGTCGTCGCAAAACCCGATACCCCGCGCGTGATGTCCCAAAGGAGTCTTCTGATGTCCGCGCCCAAAAAAGTTGTGCTCGCCTATTCCGGCGGCCTTGATACCTCGATCATCCTCAAGTGGCTGCAAACCGAATACGGTTGCGAGGTCGTGACCTTCACCGCCGATCTGGGTCAGGGCGAAGAGCTTGAGCCGGCCCGCAAGAAGGCCGAGATGATGGGTGCTTCGGAGATTTACATCGAGGATGTCCGCGAGGAGTTCGTGCGCGACTTCGTGTTCCCCATGTTCCGCGCCAATGCGGTCTACGAAGGGCTGTACCTGCTGGGCACGTCCATTGCCCGGCCCCTTATTTCGAAACGTCTGGTCGAAATCGCCGCCGAAACCGGTGCTGATGCCGTGGCGCATGGTGCCACCGGCAAGGGCAACGATCAGGTGCGTTTCGAACTGGCCGCCTATGCGCTGAACCCCGATATCAAGGTGATTGCGCCCTGGCGGGAATGGGATTTGTCCAGCCGCACCAAACTGCTGGAATTCGCCGAGAAGAACCAGATCCCCGTGGCCAAGGACAAGCGTGGCGAGGCGCCTTTCAGCGTGGATGCCAACCTGCTGCACACCTCGTCCGAGGGGAAGGTTCTGGAAGACCCTGCCATCGACGCGCCCGATTACGTCTATCAGCGCACTGTCGCGCCGGAAGATGCGCCCGACACCCCCGAATATGTCGAAATCGGGTTTGAACGTGGTGACGCCGTTTCCATCAACGGCGAAGCGATGTCGCCTGCGACGATCCTGACAAAACTGAACGAGCTGGGCGGCAAGCATGGTTGCGGCCGTCTCGATCTGGTTGAAGGCCGTTTTGTCGGCATGAAGTCACGTGGCATTTACGAAACGCCCGGCGGCACGCTTCTGCTCGAGGCACATCGCGGGATCGAATCGATCACCCTTGACCGGGGTGCGATGCACCTCAAGGACGAGCTGATGCCGCGCTATGCCGAGCTGATCTACAATGGTTTCTGGTTCAGTCCCGAACGGACCATGTTGCAAGCCGCCATCGACGCAAGCCAGACCCATGTAACCGGCACCGTCCGGCTGAAGCTTTACAAGGGTCACGCCCGTACCGTTGGCCGCTGGTCCGATCACTCGCTCTATTCCGAGGCGCATGTGACCTTCGAGGACGACGCCGGTGCCTATGACCAAAAGGACGCCGCCGGATTCATCCAGCTGAACGCCCTGCGGCTCAAGCTGCTTGCGGCCCGCGACAAACGCCTGAAGTCCTGAAAAAAACAGGCCCGAACCTTTTGGTCCGGGCCTCGCACTCGTTACGCGTCAAAAACAGTTGATCGGAAGCTTATTCAGCTGTCACAACCGTCATGACAAGGTTGCCATCCGGCTTGATCGGGCCATCTTCCGTAGCGCCGAGTGTGTATTCAAACACGCCGGTTTTCATCCCGCCTTGTTCGGCATGGACCATCAGCATCAGCATTTCGCCGGATTTCACTTCTTCTTGCAGGATCGCTGCAACGTCCGTGTTTTCACCAGCACGCAAGGGGGCATAGCCCACAACCGGGCCCGGCTTCATTTCGGCATCGGTGCGGTGAACGACCAACCAGCCGTTTTCACCCGCCATCACCTTTTCGGCGCTGACGATACCGTTCGAGACATCCTGATCGGAAGCATCGACCATAGGGGCAGCATGGCCCGCGGCCATCGCGATTCCGGCGGCGCAGGTCAGGGCAAGTGTCGTACTTGTAAGCAGTTTCATTGTTCTCTCCTTGTTGACTGCCGAAGCCACGAAGCAGAGACCAGAAAAGTTTCAAAAAAAGATTTATCGCATCCGCCGCGCGTGCATTTCTTCGTAGTAGGGCATTGCCTCTGCCAGAACCGGTGCCAGTTTCGGTCCGGTTTCCGGCAAAGGACCTTCTGCGCCCGCAAATCCGGTACTGGCATGGACGGCAGGATACCAATGCGCGGCCCATATGCCATCCTCGGGCCGGGGACCGGCGGGCCAGCGCAGCATGGCGGGATCGAACGGCAAACCGATGGCATCACATAATTTGCGCAGCATTCCTTCAGGATCGGCACGGATGTCCGTGCTGTCGATCACCAGCCCCCCCAACCGGGCAAAGATCTGCGATTGCTGGACAAAACCGATGTCATCCAGCGTCGGTGCCTCGCGTTTCGCGGCATAGCTGGCAATAACCCGCGCCGGGTGGCGGATCAGGTGAATGTGCACACAGTCGTCGGCCCAACCCATGGGAAAGCCTTCGCACATGTGGTGCGGCATATGTTTCATGTAGAGATGCGGGGTGCCCTGCGCCATGCAGGCCAATCCAACCTTGTCGGGGTCCGTTTCATGGGACGCGACGATCTCGTCCCGCATCGGATGGTCAAAGCCTGTCTTGGCCAGATAGGGCGCGTAGAACGGCTCGTCCATCACGCTGAAATCGGCGCGTGAGCCAAAGCTGTACATCATCGCCGTGCTCAGATTGCGCGGACCGGACCACATCGCGATGCGCATCGACATTCTCCTCATCTTTCACCGGACGCTAGAAATGTTACCGACCCGCGCCAAGTGGTAAAGTCACATCACCAGCGCGTGACTTGAATACAACCTGGCTTGCGGAACGGCCCATCGGGGCGCAGCCTTGCCCCGAGAGGAGACCCAAATGATGCATATATCGACATTCAAGACCTTCGCCCTCGCCGGGTTGATCGCCCTTGGGCTGTACGCAAGCGCAAATCAGGTCCGGGCTGCGGGAACCGAAACACTGATCGTCGCGGGCGGATGCTTCTGGTGCGTTGAAGCGGATTTCGAATCCGTGAAAGGCGTGAAAGAGGCCGTCTCCGGCTTTGCGGGCGGGACCACGGCCAATCCGACCTACAAGCAGGTCACCGGCGGCGGCACGGGCCATTACGAAGCGGTGCAAATCCAGTTCGATCCAGATGTGGTAAGCCGCGACACCCTGCTGAACCTGTTTTTCCGGTCAATCGACCCCACGGATGCGGGCGGCCAGTTCTGCGACCGTGGCGAAAGCTATCGCACCGCCATTTTTGCGGCGGATGATGCGCAAAAGCAGGCCGCAGAACGTGCAAAGGCCGAGGCTCAATCCGCGCTTGGCAGCCCAATCGTGACACCGGTGCTTGGCGCGGCAAAGTTCTATCCGGCCGATGCCTATCATCAGGACTATTACAAGAGCAGCGACCGTCTCGCCCTGACTTCCGTTGGCATCGGGGTCAAGAAATCAACCGCGTACAAGCGGTATCGCGAAGGCTGCGGTCGCGACCAACGGGTGAAAGAGCTGTGGGGGTCTGCGGCCCCATTCGTGGGTTAGGAAAAGTCGTGATCCTGGATGTCTTTCAGGTCCGGGATCACATCCGCCGTCCCTTCCCGCGTCACCATCAGCGCTGCGGCCCTGAGGGCAAGATCTATCGCGTCTGACATGGGCATGCGCCGATCCAGCCCGGCAATGAGATATCCGGTAAACGTGTCGCCCGCACCGGTCGTGTCGACAGCGGTGACAGGATAGGCCGGAAAGTGTTTCGCGGTTTTGCCCGGTCCAGAGACCCATTTGCACCCGTCAGCCCCAAGCGTCACAACGATGTCGTCAATGCCCAGATCAGCAAGATCGCAACCCATGGCTGCCTCAAGCTGGGCTGCCTCGACCGCGTTCAACACCAGCAGATCAATTTGCCCCACCAGCTCGCGCACCGCCTCTGCCAGAAAAGGCGCCGCCGCATAGGCGACGCGCAGACCCAGGGTTCGGGCCGTGCGGGCGGCATAGACCTGCCCGTTGGTTTCGTTCTGCATCAGCAGGAAATCACCCGCTCCGGCCTCTGACAATGCGCCACCGATCATCTGATCCGTGATGGCCCTGTTTGCACCGGGGTAAAGCACGATGTTGTTTTCGCCAGAGGGATCGACGTTGATGTTCGCATGACCGGTAGGTTCGGACAGGATCGCGATGTGCTGCGTGTCGACACCATATTCCAACAGCCGGTCCACGGCCCATTTGCCGTCACCTCCGACAGCGCCGATATGAACGATCCGCGCCGCAGCCCGCGCCGCAGCCACAGACATATTGGCGCCTTTGCCGCCCAGACCCTGATGAAACCGCCCCGCCGCGATGGTTTCACCCGGACCGGGAAGGCGGTCCAGATGATAGAAATTATCCGCGTTGATGGAGCCGAGGTTCCAGATCATTCGCCAACCTTGCAGGCCGCAAGAATCGCCATGTTCAGAATGTCATTGGCGGTCGAGGTGGTGGAACAGATCTGAATGCTCTTATCGAGGCCCGTCAGGATCGGCCCGATCACGGTCGCGCCCGCCATTTCCTGCATCAGCTTGACCGAAATACTGGCCGAATGACGCGCAGGCACCACCAGAATGTTGGCCGGGCCCGTCAGACGTGAAAACGGATACTGCGCCTGTGCCGCCGGGTTCAGCGCGACGTCCACGGTCATCTCGCCTTCGTATTCGAAGTTCACGCCGCGCGCGTCCAGCACCTTGGGGGCCTGGTGCATTTTCTCCGCACGTTCCGACACCGGATAGCCGAAAGTCGAGAAACTGACAAAAGCGACACGCGGCTCCAACCCGAGGTTTCGCGCCACCACAGCCCCGCGTTCGGCGATGTTCGCCAGATCGTTTTCATCGGGCCACTCATGCACCAGCGTATCCGCGATGAACACGATCCGCCCCTTGTGAAGCAAGGCGGTAAAGCCCGCGGCCCCGTGTTCCGCATTCGCCTCGAACACATGGTTCAGACGTTCCAGGACATGGGCGGATTTGCGGGTCGCCCCTGTCACCAACCCGTCCCCGTGCCCGTGCTGCAACATCAGCGCGGCAAAGACATGCCTGTCGCGGGCGGCAAGGCGGTGAATGTCCTTGTTGTCGAATCCGCGTCTTTGCAGCCGCTCATAAAGGAAATCCTTGTACGTCCCCAGATGGTCCGTCTTGGCGGCGTTGACGACTTCCAGCTCGCGCACCGCGTCGGCCATCCCGGCCTCTTCCAGCTTCAGCTTCACGTCTTCGGGCCGCCCGACGACCAACGCCTTTCCCAGACCGGAGCGTTGATAGGTGACAGCCGCCCGCAACACCCGGGGATCATCACCTTCGGCAAAGATCATCCGCGCCTGCGCAGACCGCGCGCGGGCGTTGATCCCGCGCAGGATGTTCGCCGTGGGGTCCATCCGTGACTTCAACGCCAGTTCATAGGCTTCCATGTCGATGATCGGCCGACGTGCGGCACCAGTCTCCATCCCGGCACGGGCGACCGCTGGCGGAATGCGATGAATAAGGCGCGGGTCAAACGGTGTCGGGATGATGTAATCACGTCCGAAACTCAGCGTCTTGCCATAGGCGACCGCCACCTCATCGGGCACATCCTCCCGCGCCAGATTGGCAAGCGCATGGGCGCAGGCGATCTTCATCTCGTCGTTGATGGCCCGCGCGTTGATATCGAGCGCACCGCGGAACAGGTAGGGAAAACCAAGGACGTTGTTCACCTGATTGGGGTAATCGCTGCGTCCGGTTGCCACAATTGCATCCATCCGCACGGCGTGGGCCTCTTCCGGCGTGATCTCGGGATCGGGGTTCGCCATGGCGAAAATCACCGGATTGTCCGCCATGCTCGCGACCATCTCGGGTGTCACAGCCCCTTTGACCGACACGCCAAGAAACACATCGGCCCCCACCATCGCCTCTTCGAGACTGCGCAGTTCAGTGTTGGCGGCATGGGCCGATTTCCACTGGTTCATCCCGTCGGTCCGACCCTGATAGATCACACCCTTGGTGTCACACATGATGCAGTTGTTGTGGCTGGCCCCCATCGCCTTGAGCAACTCAAGACACGCGATCCCGGCGGCCCCGGCACCGTTCAGGACGATACGGACGTCTTCGATCTTCTTGCCGGAGATATGCAGCGCGTTCAGCAATCCGGCAGCGCAGATCACGGCCGTGCCATGCTGGTCATCGTGGAAGACGGGGATGTCCATCTCTTCCTTCAGACGCTGTTCGATGATGAAACACTCGGGTGCCTTGATGTCTTCGAGGTTGATACCGCCAAAGGTCGGGCCCATCAGCCGCACGGCGTTGATGAAGGCTTCGGTGTCTTCGGTGTCCAGTTCGATATCAATGGAGTTCACGTCAGCGAAACGTTTGAACAGAACCGACTTTCCTTCCATCACCGGCTTGGACGCCAGCGCGCCCAGGTTGCCCAGCCCCAAAACCGCCGTCCCGTTCGAGATGACAGCGACAAGATTGCCCTTGTTTGTGTAGTCATAGGCCAGTTCCGGGTTCTTCGCGATCGCCTCGCAAGGCACCGCAACACCGGGCGAATAGGCCAGCGAAAGGTCGCGCTGCGTGGTCATGGGAACAGTCGCCGTGATCTCGAATTTCCCGGGAGAGGGCTCGAGATGAAAGGCAAGGGCTTCTTCGTCGGTAATTCTCGTATTGGTCACGGGCCGGGGCATCCTTTGATTTTGCCGCAACCTATCTATCTTCACCAGGACGCACAATAATGCGTGGGCGTCATGCCACGTAACGCACCCACTCATGGTTGCTGAGAAAGTTGTCGTGACGCTGCGGGAAATCCATCTTGAGCCGGGCCAGCGCCCACCGGATCACCTGAGGTCGTTCACACCGTTTGGCGCACCAGATCATCCGCACCAGCGTCTGCCAACGCCCCGGATCGGCCTTGTACGCCATATCCAGGGCGACAAGCTCCGATTTCGGTTCATCCAGTTCCTTGTGACAATCCGCCTTGATCAGGCAAAGCCGACCGCTTTGCGACACCATGGATCCGTGTTTTTCCAGCAGTCCAAGCGCGTGTTCGGCACCGCCCACCTGCAAGACTTCGCTGGCAAGCTGCGCAACGGCGCGGGGTGTTTTCAGATCTGGGTATTGGCCCGAAAGTGTAACGATGAACCCCATGATCTGCGCGGTCGCCGCTTTGGACAAGGACGAAGCCACGATCCCATCCGTCGCAAATTCCGGCTCTAAAAAGGGGTTATCGCCCTTGAAATCACCGAAAAAATTCACGTATTTGCACCCCGACGCGATGGCCAGAGGCCAGAAATCGCCCCATCTGATCTGTGCCGTTTGCAGCGTTCCGATCTCGATCGCGTAGGTCTGCGGCCCGGCAAACAGCATGTTCGTGAAACCGGCGCCATGGTAGGACACCATCATCTCCGCCCGCGCCATGATCGCGACTTGCTCGAGCGGGGAAAGGGTTTCGAACACCACATACTCGAAACCAAAGAGCGCGAGGTGGTCGAACAGAAATTCTTCGCCTTCCAGATGCCGCGCACGGCTGTACCTGGTGTCGCGCCCCACGAAGAAGCGTTTTGGCAGATGATCGAAGTCGCCCCCTTCAATCGCCTGCAGCGCCCGGTTGCGCAGCGCGATCAGACTTGCGTTCACGGCATTCATCGACAGGGGCACACGCGACGCGACCGAGGACGCGCCGCCGTTCCTGGCGACCGGTTCGGGCAGGATGTCTTTCATCCCGTCCAGATCGGCAACCGGTGCCTGGTAATGTCCACCGATCAGATCATAGGTGGTCAGGACGCGGGGATAATCCTTTGGCACTCTCTCAAAGAACACACGCCCCGTGTACTCCGGGAACAGAGCCTCGACAAATGCCCGGGCGAAGGGTTTCTGTTTGTCTTCCTGATTGGGGAAGTGGAAATAGATGTCGCCCTGAAAATCCAGTCCGTCGAGCATGGTCAACTGGCACAGGGATTCGGTGATGAAGTGAAAGTAGTTGAAGGTATTGCGGCATTCGATTGCAAAGGGAATATCAGGCTCTAACAGGCCCGAATAGATCGGAATCTCCTTGCCCGCATTACGCTCCCGACAGGTGGCGAAATAGTCCTCCAACCGCGCATCGGCGTCGATCCCGGCTTCCTTGTTTTCCCACCGATACCGGTTGAGAACGCGCGTCCCGGACGCACCGCTCAACAGCACGCGATCCCGCGCCATGACGAACGACTTGCGAAAACTCGCCCTGTCCAGAACGACGGGGACAGAATTGTATTCGATAGGCTGCCGGAACCGTTTCCCACGCTGCGCGGCCTGCAGGACCCCATTGATCTTGTCGTTGACCTCGGCGTGCGCACTGGCCGCAAACCCTTCGATCCGGGCTGCCGGCAAGGGCCGCCAGATGAACTCTGGCTCGCCCAACATGCGAAACCCCGGATCCCGCCAGGGATTCAGGAACAAGACATCGGGGGGCAACGTGAGGTCGATCTTGTTGCGCACGGGGTGCTGGCCTGTCTTTTGCTCGGTTTTCCGTTGTTTTAACACGAATGACCCACCCGTCTAGCATCAAGCCGTCCGTCACGCCCCTTTCCCTGTCAGGCGTGGTTTTGTACAGACAGGGGGGCACAAGGGAGAACCGGGTGAACGACGCGAAAATCACGCCGATGATGGCGCAATATCTCGAGATCAAGGCAGGCCACCCGGACGCGTTGCTGTTCTACCGCATGGGCGACTTTTACGAGATGTTCTTTGATGACGCCGTCGCCGCAGCAGAGGCATTGGACATCGCGCTGACCAAGCGCGGCAAACACGACGGCGCGGACATCCCGATGTGTGGCGTCCCTGTGCACGCAGCAGAGGGTTATTTTCTGACATTGATCCGCAAAGGGTTCCGCGTTGCGGTCTGCGAACAGATGGAAAGTCCCGCAGAAGCCAAAAAGCGCGGGTCGAAATCCGTGGTCAAACGGGAGGTCGTGCGCCTTGTCACGCCCGGCACGCTTACCGAAGACACGCTGCTGGAGGCGCGCAGGCACAACTATCTGGCATGTTACGCAGAAGTAAGAGAGGCCGGTGCCCTGGCCTGGGTCGATATTTCGACTGGCGCGTTTCATGTGATGCCTTTGTCCATCCTCAAGCTTGGCCCCGAACTGGCGCGTCTGCGTCCGTCCGAGTTGATCATTTCCGAAGCTGCGGGTGACGATCTGCGCTTGTTAGTCTCTGATTTCGAGCTTGCCCTTACCGATCTTGCGCGGTCGGCTTTCGACAGTACCGGCGCGGAGAAGCGTATCTGCGCCCTGTTCGGTATCGCCACGCTCGATGCATTCGGCAGTTTCGGAAGGGCAGAGGTGTCAGCGATGGGCGCGCTGATCGACTATCTTGATATCACGCAAAAGGGAAAATTGCCGCTTTTGCGTCCACCGCAGAAGGAAAGCGAGGCGCGCACCGTTCAGATCGACGCGGCCACCCGTCGCAATCTGGAACTGACCCACGCACTGAACGGCGGTCGGGCCGGATCGCTTCTGGCGCTGATGGACCGGACGAGTACCGCCGCAGGGGCGCGGCTGCTGGAACAGCGCATTTCCAGCCCTTCGCGCGAGTTAGAGACGATTTCCGCGCGGCTTGACGCCATAGGTTTTGGCTATGAGCACAGCCGCCTGCGGCACGACCTGCGCGATACCTTGCGCAAGGTTCCGGACCTCGATCGCGCGTTGTCGCGGCTTGCTCTGGACCGGGGCGGCCCCCGCGATCTGGCGGCGATCCGCAATGGGTTGATGCAAGCCGCGCTGTTGGAACGTCAGCTTTCTGCGACGGACCTTCCCGATCTTCTGGCGACGGCGTCGAAGGGCCTGAAAGGTCACGACGGGTTGATTGCAGTGCTGGACGAGGCGTTGATCGCGGAACCGCCCCTGCTGACCCGGGATGGTGGCTTTATCGCAGGAGGCTACGACGCCGATCTTGATGAAGTGCGCAAGCTGCGGGATGAAGGCCGCAGCGTGATCGCCGCAATGCAGGTGAAATTCGTCTCTGACACAGGCATTTCTTCGCTCAAGATCAAACACAACAACGTCCTTGGCTACTTTATCGAAACCACGGCGACCCATGCGGAACGGATGCTTTCTCCACCCTTGTCCGAGACGTTCATACACCGGCAGACAACAGCCAATCAGGTGCGCTTTACCACGGTTGAACTCAGCGAACTCGAGACGAAGATCCTCAACGCGGGCAACCATGCGCTTGAGATCGAAAAGCGGCTCTATGACGCGCTGAAATCGGCGGTCCTTGAACAAAGCGGCGCGATTGCCCGCACGTCGGCAGGGATCGCGGAAATTGATCTGGCATTCTCGCTCGCGGAACTGGCCGCGACAGAGAACTGGGTGCGGCCCAAGGTTGACGGCTCTCGGGCGTTCGACATCAAGGGGGGTCGGCATCCGGTTGTCGAACGCGCCTTGGCGCAACAGGGCGGGGTGCCCTTCATTGCCAATGATTGCGATCTGAGCGCGGATGGCGATTCCGCAAACATCTGGTTGCTGACGGGGCCAAACATGGCCGGTAAATCCACCTTTCTGCGCCAGAATGCCCTGATCGGCCTGATGGCACAGATGGGCAGTTTCGTTCCGGCCAGTGCCGCTCATATCGGGATCATAAGCCAGTTGTTCAGTCGCGTCGGTGCCTCGGACGATCTGGCGCGTGGCCGTTCGACCTTTATGGTCGAGATGGTCGAGACAGCGGCGATCCTGAACCAGGCGGACGACAGGGCGCTGGTGATCCTGGATGAGATCGGGCGTGGAACGGCGACCTATGACGGCCTTTCCATTGCGTGGGCGACGCTGGAACACCTGCACGACGTCAACAGATCCCGCGCGTTGTTTGCCACCCACTACCACGAGATGACGGCGCTATCCGCGAAACTCGACGGCGTTGAAAATGCGACGGTCACGGTCAAGGAGTGGGAGGGGGATGTGATCTTTCTGCACGAAGTCCGGAAAGGCGCGGCGGATCGGTCCTATGGTGTTCAGGTGGCCCAGTTGGCCGGGTTGCCCGACCGCGTGATCGCCCGTGCCCGCGTCGTCCTCGAGGCCTTGGAAAAGGGAGAGCGGGAAGGTGGCGCGAAACAGAAGACGCTGATCGACGATCTGCCGTTGTTTTCTGCCGTGCAACCGCCGCCGCCCCAGCCGTCGAAGCCATCCCTGGTGGAGGCGGAGCTTGCGAAGATCCTGCCGGATGAGCTGACCCCGCGCGAGGCGCTGGATTTGCTCTACAAACTGAAAGAGGCGGCCAGAACCTGACCGCCCCCGTTGAATTGATGTTTTGGGTATCGAGGTCAGGATGCGGGCTGCGATGACACGCCAACCTGCGCGGGCCGCAGCAAGCGGTCGTGCAGCATGAAGCCTTCTGCGGCGACCTGAATGATGTCACCCGCCTTGGTGCCCGGCACCGGCGCTTCGAACATGGCCTGATGGTGCTGCGGATCGAACCTGTCGCCCACCTCCGGCGCGATCACTTCGATGCCGTGTTTCTTGAACACGCTCAGAAGCTCGCGCATCGTCAGTTCCACACCCTCCAGCAGCGGGCCGGACACCGCACGCTGGTCTTCCGTTGCCGTTTCCAACGCACGTTTCATGTTGTCATAGACCGGCAGCATATCGCGGGCCAGCTTGGACCCGCCGTAATTCTCTGCCTCGCGCCGATCCTTGTCAGAGCGTTTGCGCGCATTCTCTGCATCGGCGAGTGCGCGCATGAAACGGTCTTTCAGCTGGTCACGTTCCGCGCGCAGCTGTTCCATCTCCAACGCCTCATCGTCGATCTCGGCTTCTTCGGCTGCGAATTCCTCCGCCATTGCCGCCTCGATATCGTCCAGAAACTCGTTCTCTTTCGGGTCTGCCATCTTTCACCTCTAGCTGCGGTCTGACACCAATTTGCCGACCAGCTGTGCTGTGTAGTTCACGATCGGCACGATCCGTCCGTAGTTCAGACGTGTCGGGCCAATGACCCCGACCGCACCAATCACCTTACGATCAGCGTTCATATAAGGGGAAACCACCAGAGAGGAACCCGAAAGTGAGAAAAGTTTGTTTTCCGAGCCGATAAAAATGCGCACACCATCGCCGCCTTCCGCCAATTCAAGGAATTCGGCGATGTCGCGTTTGCGTTCCAGGTCATCGAACAGGCTCTTGATGCGTGCGATATCCGCCTCGTCGCCTTCGTTTGCCAGCAGATTGGACCGCCCGCGCACAATCAGCCGTTCGGTCGATTCGTCATCCCCGGTCCAAAGCGCCAGACCGCTTTCCACCAACTCCTGCGCCAGCACGTCGATCTCCTGACGCCGCTGGGCGATCTCGTTGGTGATGGACCGCTGCACTTCGCTGATCGTCTTACCCTCCACGATCGCGTTCAGGAAATTCGCAGCCTCCCGCATGGAACTGGGGGTTTGACCAAGGGGCGGTGTGAACAGCCGATTTTCCACATGCCCGTCCGAGAAGACGAGCACCACCAGCGCGCGTTCTGCGGAGAGTGACACGAATTCGATGTGCTTGATCGGTGCTTCGTGCTTGGGCGTCAGGACCAGGGATGCACCTTGGGTCACGCCCGACAAGGCGGAGCCGACACGGTCCAGAAGCCCGCTGACGTCCGTCGCATTGCTGCCTGCGGTCGCGTCGATCTTTTCGCGATCCATTTCCGTCGGATCACCGATTTCGATCATGCCGTCCACGAACATGCGCAATCCCAGCTGCGTTGGGATCCGCCCGGCACTGACATGGGGCGATCCCAGAACTCCCATGTATTCCAGATCCTGCATCACATTGCGGATCGTCGCGGCACTTACCTTTTCGCTGAAATCGCGGGTCAATGTGCGGGATCCAACCGGATCACCGCTGGCCAGATACCCTTCGACCACGCGACGGAACACCTCGCGCGAACGATCGTTCATCTCGCGCAGCAGGGTCGACGTTTCGGGTGTGGATGTGTTCATGGTACTTCTAATAAAGGTGCGCCAAGGGTAAACGTCAATCAGGGTTGCATCAGGTTGTCTTGCAGCGGTATGCCCGCCTCACATCAAAAAGGAAATGAAATGCGTCCCTCTGGCCGGAAACTCGATGAAATGCGTGCTGTCTCTGTTGAGGTAGGCTTTACCAAACATGCCGAAGGCTCCGCCCTGATCAAGATGGGCGATACGCATGTTCTGTGTACCGCCACAATCGAGGATCGGGTGCCGCCCTTTATCAAGGGCTCCGGTCTGGGTTGGGTCACGGCCGAATACGGCATGCTGCCCCGCGCAACCAACACGCGGATGCGCCGCGAGGCGACAACGGGCAAGCAAGGCGGGCGCACGGTTGAAATTCAGCGTCTGATCGGGCGTTCCTTGCGTGCGGGCGTGGACCGTGTCGCCCTTGGTGAACGCCAGATCACCGTGGATTGCGATGTGTTGCAGGCTGACGGCGGCACGCGCTGCGCGTCGATCACCGGCGGTTGGATCGCGCTGCGTCTTGCGGTGAACAAGCTGATGAAGGCAGGCGATGTGATCTCCGATCCGCTTGTCGATCCGGTTGCCGCGATCAGCTGTGGCATTTACGCCGGTCAGCCGGTGCTTGATCTGGATTACCCAGAGGATTCCGAAGCAGGCGTCGATGGCAACTTCATCATGACAGGCTCCAAAAAGCTGATCGAGGTGCAGATGAGCGCCGAAGGATCGACCTTTTCCCGGGACCAGATGAACGAATTGATGGATCTGGCCGAAAAAGGCGTCAGTGAACTGGTCGCCATTCAGAAGGCTGCCGCCGCGTGAGCCGCAAATTCACCGATAAACGCATTCTTTTCGCGACCCACAACGCGGGTAAACTGGAAGAACTGCAAGAACTCTTTGCCCCCTTCGGGGTGAAGGTGGTCGGTGCGGCGGAAATGAACCTGCCGGAACCGGAAGAGACGGAAACGACATTCGTCGGAAATGCCCGGATCAAGGCGCATGCGGCGGTGAAAGCCACAGGCATGCCGGCGCTTTCGGACGATTCCGGTATCGAAGTCGAAGCGCTGGAGGGTGCGCCGGGTGTTTACACCGCAGATTGGGCCGAAACACCGAACGGGCGCGATTTCCTGATGGCGATGACGAAGACTCACGATCTACTTGAAGAACGCAACGCCCCTCACCCCCGGCGCGCCCGTTTCTGCGCCACGATGGTGCTGGCCTGGCCGGATGGACACGACGAGGTGTTCGAAGGCGAAGTGAAAGGCACACTGGTCTGGCCGATCCGCGGCACCTTGGGACACGGCTATGACCCGATGTTTCAGCCTGACGGCTATGATCAGACTTTCGCGGAAATGACGCACGCGCAGAAGAACCAGATCAGCCACCGCGCGGATGTTTTTGCAAAACTCCTGAAGGGCTGTTTTGACTGAAGATTGGCAACTGGGTGGCTTTGGCCTCTATATTCACTGGCCGTTCTGCGAGGCAAAGTGCCCTTATTGCGACTTCAACAGCCATGTCAGCCGAACCATTGATCAATCTGCCTGGCGCTGCGGCCTATCTGAAGGAACTCTCGCGCGTTGCAGCGCTCACCAAAGGCCGCGTATTGAACGCGGTATTCTTTGGCGGCGGCACGCCCAGCCTGATGGACCCCGACACGGTTGCCGCGATCATCGACGCGATCAAGGGGCATTGGCCAACGGCGAACGACCTTGAGATCACGTTGGAGGCAAACCCAAGCTCTGTCGAAGCGGGGCGTTTCGCAGGTTTTCGTCAGGCTGGCGTCAGCCGTGTGTCGATGGGCATTCAGGCGTTGAACGATCCTGACCTCAAACGGCTGGGGCGTCTGCATACCGTCGATGAGGCGCTGAAGGCTTTCGACATCGCCAGACATCATTTCGAAAGGGTCAGCTTCGATCTGATCTACGGCCGTCAGGATCAGACCCTGGAGAATTGGACATCGGAGCTGAAACAGGCTCTGACATTGGCAATTGACCACATTTCGCTTTATCAACTGACCATCGAGGGCGGCACTGCCTTTGGGGATCGCTATGCCCGGGGCACGCTGAAGGGTTTGCCGGACGAAGACCTCGGTGCGGATATGTTTGAGGCAACGCAAGAAATCTGCGGTGCATTCGGGATGCCCGCCTATGAGGTTTCGAACCATGCCCGCGACGGTGCGCAATCCCGTCACAACCTCATTTATTGGCGCTACGGGGATTACATCGGCATCGGGCCTGGTGCGCATGGGCGTCTGACGCTGAACGGCAGGAAATTTGCCACGGAATGCTACAGCAATCCCAATCGTTGGCTGATGGGTGTCGACAATGCCGAGACTGAAAAGCCGATGCTCGACCTCTCCCGCGCCGAACAGGCAACTGAATTTCTGTTGATGGGTCTGCGGCTGAAGGAGGGGATTTCGCTTGATCGTTACACAAGGATCAGCGGACGTGAAATTCCCGAAAAAGACCTGCTCCATCTGTCCGAGATCGGCATGATAACCCGATCAGGATCGAATTTAACCGTTACAGATCAAGGGTTTAACGTGTTGAACGCGGTGATAGAAGCACTTCTCCCGGATTAACTGCCGGACAGCAACCGACACAGGGCATCCAGATCGTCCAGCGACTTGTAGTGCACGGTGAGCTTGCCACTTTCCTGACCCTGAGCGTGATCAAGACTGACCTTCATCCCCAGCGTTGCGGACAGATCCCCTTCAAGCGCTATCGTATCCGCGTCTTTATCAGGCCGCTGCGTCTCTTTCGATTTTGTTTTGTCACTGGTATCGCCCGCAGCCTCTTTCTTGACGAGTGCCTCGGCTGCCCGAACGGACAGTCCGCCTTTGACGATCTGCCGCGCGAGCTCAAGGGGATTTGCAGCGGGGATCAATGCCCGCGCATGTCCAGCGCTCAGATCGCCGCTGCGGACCATGTCGACGACCGCATCCGGCAGGTTCAGCAATCGCATCAGGTTCGCAATATGGCTCCGGCTTTTCCCCAGGGCTTCGGCCAGCTTTTCCTGAGTGTGCCCGAATTTCTCCATCAATTGCCGATAGCCGGCCGCCTCTTCGATCGCGTTGAGGTCTGCACGCTGGATGTTTTCGATGATAGCGACTTCCAGCACCTCGACATCGGTGAACTGCCGCACGATGATCGGCAATTCATGAAGTTGCGCCATTTGCGCGGCCCGCCACCGACGCTCCCCCGCTACGATCTCGTAGCGCTGCGCGCCGATACTGCGCACGATGAGGGGCTGAATGACCCCCTTCTCCTTGATGGATGCCGCAAGATCAGACAGATCTTCCTTCTCAAAGCGTTTACGCGGCTGATCCGGGTTCGGCGTGATCTGTTCGATCGGCACCGTATGTTCCGCCGCCGATGGCCCCTGCGCCGCAACTGTTTCCGTTTCCGCCACATCCGCCATCAAGGCGGACAATCCACGCCCCAGCCCACGCCGTTTTTCCGGTTTATCCGCCATGACTATCCCCGTATCTCATTATTCTTGATTACTTCATCCGCCAAAGCCCGATAGGCCACAGCGCCTTTGGACTGCGCGTCGTAGGACAGCACCGGCATCGCAAAACTTGGCGCTTCGCTGACCCTTACGTTCCGTGGAATCACGGTCCGAAACACCAGATCACCAAGATTGCTGCGGGCATCCGTTTCGACCTGCTGAGACAAGTTGTTGCGTTTGTCATACATGGTTAACACAACCCCTTCGATCCGCAAATCCTTGTTCCCGCTCTGACGCACTTCGCGGATGGTGATCATCAGCTGGCTCAATCCTTCCAGGGCAAAGAATTCGCTTTGCAGAGGAACCAGAATTGAATGGGCAGCGATCATCGCATTCACCGTCAAAAGGTTGAGTGACGGGGGGCAGTCGATAAGGATATAGTCAAAGCCGAAGTCATCCATCTGTACCTGACGCAGGGCATCATGCAGCAGGAAGCTCCGCTTTTCGCTGGCCATCAGCTCGATGTCTGCTGAGCTGAGATCAACAGTCGCCGGCACAATGCTGAGCCCTTCGACGTTTGTCGCCTGAATGACATCATTCAGATCGAGATCTTCGAGCAGCAATTCGTATGTCGTATAGTCGCGATCCTCAAGCTCGACACCCAATCCGGTCGAAGCATTCCCCTGCGGGTCCAGATCGACAAGCAGCACCCGCTTTCCCACTTCCGCCATCGCTGCAGCCAGATTTATGCTGGTCGTGGTTTTGCCGACCCCGCCTTTTTGATTTGCCACTGCGATGATCTTGGGACCGTTCGGGCGGGACAGGTCAGACACGGGCAATATCCTTGATCTTTAGAACGGCAGCGTCGGGGTGAGTTGTACTCATAATTGACTCGCTGTCGTAAGACCATATGGCGCGGGCGGAATGATCTTCTTTTTCCCATTGCGCGCCCTTCGGGAACAGCGCAACGCCACCCGGTGCCAGATGACGCGTAGCGTAGTCGAGCAATGTCGACAGGTCGGCGAGCGCGCGCGCCGAGAGGATTGACGCGCCGAGCGGTGCAATATTCTCGATCCTGTCAGAAATGACCGATCCTTGCAGGCTGAGCTCGCGCAGCGCTGTTCGCAGGAAAACCGCTTTGCGCTGATCGCTTTCAACCATCAGCATTTCATGGTCATCCCCCCGCCCTTCGGAAAGGATTGCCACCACAATCGCAGGAAATCCACCACCGCTACCAAGATCGACCCACCTCCCATTTCTGGGAGCAAGGTCCAGCAGCTGCGCAGAATCCCAGATGTGCCGGTCCCAGATCTCGTCCCTGCTCGATCTTGAGATGAGATTGATCTTTGGTGTCCATTTTTCCACCAAGGCTACGAAGGCTTCAAGCTTGTCGATTGTTTCACGTGAAACATCCGGCCGCGTCTGAGACATCATGCTTGCCTTCTGCGTTCGTCTTTGCGCAAAGAAGCAAGGATCAGCGTGAGCGCCGCCGGTGTGACCCCGTCCACCCGTGCGGCTTGGGCCAGCGTTTCCGGCTGGGATTTGGTGAGCTTGGATTTCAACTCGTTTGAAAGGCCGCCAAGTGCTTCATAATCAAAACCGTCCGGAATGCGATGCGCTTCATCCTTTTTCAGCACATCTATCTCCGTCTGCTGTCGGCCAAGGTAATTCGAATACAGCGCATCGCGTTCAATCTGCTCCCGGATCTCGGGTTCGACGGACTCAAGCTCCGGTTCCAAAGCGATGACATCCTCGAACTTTGCATCGGGAAATGACAAAAATTGAAAAGCGGTACGACGGTTCCCATCCTGACTGACCCGCACGCCAACCTTCGCAGCCTCAGAGGGTGTGAACATTCCTGCGAGTCATGATGGCCTTGGCGTTTGCCAATTTCGCCGATTTGTTTTCAAACAACTCTTCTCTCTCAACTGACACACAGCCCAGCGACATCGCAAGCGGCGTCAACCGCTGATCCGCGTTATCAGCGCGCAATGACAGCCGAAACTCTGCGCGGGACGTGAACATGCGGTAGGGTTCGCTTACCCCGCGCGTTGTAAGATCGTCGATCATGACGCCAATGTAGCTTTCGGAACGGCTGAAAATCACCGGCTCAGCGCCTCGGACAGAGCGAGCCGCGTTTAATCCTGCGACCAGACCTTGAGCGGCCGCTTCCTCGTATCCGGTGGTGCCATTGATCTGGCCGGCAAGGAAGAGTCCGGGCACGCTCCGCACCTCCAACGTGCTGCGCAACGCCCGCGGATCGACGTAATCGTATTCGATGGCATATCCCGGTTGAAGGATCACCGCCTCCTCAAGCCCTTGCATGGATCTGACATATTCATGCTGGACATCTTCAGGGAGCGAGGTCGATATGCCATTGGGATAGATCGTGTGATCGTCGACGCCTTCGGGTTCCAGGAAAACCTGATGCGAATCCTTGTCCGCAAACCGCACCACTTTGTCCTCGATCGAGGGGCAATATCGGGGACCGATACCGTCGATATGCCCACCGTACATCGCAGATCGACCCAGGTTCGACCGGATAATCTCATGTGTGCGCGTGTTGGTATGTGTGATACCGCAGGAAATCTGGCGGGCCGACACGCTCTTGGACAAGAAGGAAAACAGCGTCGGCACGTCGTCACCGGGCTGCGACTCCAGAACGGACCAGTCGATGGTACGTCCATCGAGCCTTGGCGGCGTACCTGTTTTCAGCCGTCCGAGCGGCAAGTCAAAACTATCCATCCGCGTCGCCAGCGCATCCGACGCCTTGTCCCCCATCCGACCACCAGGTCTGGACACATCGCCAATATGGATCACACCCCGCAGGAACGTTCCAGTGGTCAGGACAACCGCACCAGCGCTGATGTTCTCGCCTTTGCTCAGAACGACACCGGTGACAGTGTCGCCGTTCACGATGAAATCCACCACCTCATCCTCAATGATGGTCAGATCTTCTTGTGCCTTCATTTCAGCGAGCATTTCGGTGCGATAGATCTTTCGATCTGCCTGCGCACGCGGGCCTTGCACCGCCGGTCCCTTTCGGCGGTTCAGCAAACGGAATTGAATGCCCGCCTTGTCCGCCACGCGACCCATGACACCGTCCATGGCATCTATTTCGCGAACGAGGTGGCCTTTGCCCAAACCGCCGATGGCCGGATTGCAGGACATGACGCCGATGCCCGCTTCGGACATCGTTACCAAAGCGGTGGGGACACCCATACGGGCAGCCACATGCGCAGCTTCGACCCCAGCATGACCACCACCGATGACGACGACCTCAAAATGTTTCACGTGAAACACTCCATCATTTGCCAATACAAAAACTGGAGAAAATCTCGTCCAGCAGATTCTCCACACCGATCCGGCCTACCACTGATTCAAGCTGACGAACAGCCGACCGCAATTCTTCTGCCGCTATATCATATTGCTGGGAACCATACGACAGAATGTGCTCGACCTTTTGCAGCCCCGCCAGCGCATTAATCATTCCCACGCGATGCCGCTCCCGCGTCGCCAAACCTGCGCTGCTGCTTCGATCACTTAAGACGCTTGTGATCTGATTTATCAAATCTACAACCCCCTGTGATGTCACACCAGATATAGCGTTCTCAGCGTCAGGATACAGATCCGCTTTCGGGTGTACCACAATATCCCCCGGTTTGGTCTCGACCGGTAAAACCTCCTCCGGGAACCGAAGAAAAACCCGAAGGTCCGCGCGTTCCGCCCGGGCAATCGCCCGGTCGATGCCGATGCTTTCGATCTCATCCTGCCCTTCACGCAAGCCGGCCGTGTCCAGCAAGGTCACGGCCAATCCACCGAGGTCCATCCGCACCTCGACGATATCACGCGTGGTCCCCGCGATGGACGACGTGATTGCAGCCTCACGGCCCGCCAGGGCGTTCAGCAGTGTTGATTTGCCCGCATTGGGCGCCCCGACAATCGCGACCTCGAACCCTGCGGTGATCCGTTCCGCAATTTTCGAACCATCGACTTCTTTTTGCATCTGCGCCGACACCCTGCCCAACAGCCCGGACACCTCTGGCGTCACGTCGACCGGGACGTCCTCATCAGCAAAGTCGATCGTCGCTTCAAGCAAGGCAGCGGCGCGGATCAAATCGGCACGCCACCCTTCGATGAGGTCGCCAAGATGCCCCGATAGCACCCGCAACGCCTGTTTCCGCTGCGCTTCCGTTTCCGCCTCGATCAGATCGGCAAGCCCTTCGACCTGGGCAAGATCGAGCTTCTGATTTTCCAGCGCGCGTCTGGTGAATTCCCCCGCTTCGGCCATACGCGCCCCGGGAAAGAGCGCAAGGCGCTCCATGACGGCCTGCACAATGGCGATGCTGCCATGCAGGTGCAGCTCGACCACATCTTCGCCTGTAAAGCTGTCGGGGGCCGCAAAGGGAAGCACAAGGCCACGATCAATGGGCTCACCTGCTACATCCCTGACCGTCCGCAACGCGGCGGTGTGACTTTGCGGCAAAGGACCGGTCAGTTCCCGGCCAATGTCAAACGCGGACGGTCCGGAGATACGGATCACGGACACGCCTGCTCTGCCGGCAGCGGTGGCCTGCGCAAATATCGTGTCCATCGTCAACCAACCTTTTGTTACCCAATAACAATCAGGTATTCATCGAATCGAAGAAATCCGAATTCGTCTTGGTCTGCTTGAGCTTACCGATCAGGAATTCGATCGCATCCGTCGTCCCCATCGGGTTCAGGATACGCCGCAGCACAAAGGTCTTCTGCAGGTCGACCTTGTCCACCAGCAGATCCTCTTTCCGCGTGCCCGATTTGAGGATGTCGATGGCAGGGAAGACGCGCTTGTCCGCGATCTTGCGATCCAGCACGATTTCCGAGTTACCCGTGCCCTTGAATTCTTCAAAGATCACCTCGTCCATGCGTGACCCCGTGTCGATCAGCGCGGTCGCGATGATGGTCAGCGATCCGCCCTCTTCAATGTTCCGCGCCGCACCGAAGAACCGCTTGGGCCGCTGCAGGGCGTTGGCATCCACACCACCGGTCAAGACCTTGCCGGAAGACGGAACAACCGTGTTGAATGCACGACCTAGGCGGGTGATGGAATCGAGCAGGATCACCACATCGCGTTTGTGTTCGACCAGACGTTTTGCCTTTTCGATCACCATCTCTGACACAGCGACGTGACGGGTCGCTGGCTCGTCGAAGGTGGAAGACACAACTTCCCCCTTCACGGAGCGCTGCATGTCCGTGACTTCCTCTGGCCGTTCGTCGATCAGCAGAACGATCAGGTAGCATTCCGGGTGGTTCTTCTCGATCGAGTTGGCAATGTTCTGCAGCAAGACAGTCTTACCGGTCCGTGGCGGCGCAACGATCAGACAGCGCTGGCCCTTCCCGATGGGCGACACCAGGTCGATGATCCGGGCGGAACGGTCCTTGATCGTCGGATCATCCACCTCCATCGTCATGCGCTCATCCGGGTAAAGCGGCGTGAGGTTCTCGAAGGCCACCTTGTGCCGGGCCTGCTCCGGGTCTTCAAAGTTGATCTTGGTCACTTCGGTCAGTGCAAAGTAACGCTCGCTGTCGTCAGGCGCCTTGATCAGCCCTTCGATGGTATCGCCGGTCCGAAGGGAATGCAGCCGGATCATGTCGGGCGAAACATAGATGTCGTCAGGACCGGGAAGATAGTTCGCCTCGGGTGACCGCAGGAACCCGAACCCGTCCTGAAGGACTTCCAAGACACCGTCACCGGAAATCTCCCATCCCTCGTCCGCGCGTTCGCGCAGGATCTGGAACATCATCTCGCCTTTGCGCATGGTCGATGCGTTTTCGATCTCAAGCTCTTCGGCCATCGCCAAAAGGTTTTTCGGCGTCTGTGCCTTGAGGTCGGCAAGGTTCAAAGTGTCAGTTGTCATGTAATGATCCTGTGCAGCCGCGCGCAATCAGCGGGCTGGTCGTTATGGGAATGATTTCGGTCAGGCGACATTCCCGGACGGGAAGCGCCTTCGCATATAGGGACAGCGGTCAACCGAGTCAATCGGTCAGAATTTCACCACCACGGACAGGACAATGAGGATCATCAGCAGCGTCGGCACTTCGTTCATCATCCGGTATTGCCGACCGGTCAAGGCATTCTGCCCGACCTGAAAGCCACGCATCCGCGCCATAAGCCATTCATGAAACGCCGTCATACCCACCACCCCGACAAGCTTGGTCCAGGGCCAGACCGCGCTCCAGTCCACGATCCCCGGCGTCAGGACAAGGGCGATCCCGCAAATCCAGGTCACGATCATCGCGGGCTGCATGATCACTTTCGCCAGTTTGTATTCCATCATCGTGAAGAGCGCATGGGTGTCGCCCTCAAGTCCGACCCGTTCGGTGTGGTGCACCAACAGCCGCGGCAGATAGAACAGAGCGGCCATCCATGATATGACGGCCATGATATGAACCGCCTTGATCCAGGGATAGGCGAGCGCCAGAAAATCGGTCATGTCCCACTCCGTTCTTTGGGCCCTTCTTATAATAATAAAGATAAGAAGAAAGATGATGTTGTAGGTAGGGGGCGGGATTTCTGTGGATTAACGCGCTGTACAGGAGTTGTTCACAGGGGGCCAAATTCCTCCCCGTGCGGAGGATAAAGCGTTGTAAATCGAATAATTAACATTTGTTAACAATGCTTTAAGAATGTTCGAGACAAGCATGGCTGTGGATATCCAGAAGATAACTGCCCGCCGACCCGAGTCGTCCCACACGCACAGTTATTCTTGTCCCAAGCGGGACAGAATGCGCGACAGATGAGGAGAACCCCGCTTTGCCGTGCTCTTGTGCCCTTTCGACAAATTCTGCACTACAGGTGCTTAAGAACTCCTTAACGAAGCCCACAAGGTTATCCCCATGCCGCAACCCCTTATTCTGGCGTCGGGGTCAGAGATCAGATCGAACCTTCTGAGACAGGCCAACGTCGATCATAGGGTAGAAGTGCCCCGCGTGGACGAGGAGATGATCAAGGCCGCGTTGCTGGCCGAGTCCGCCCCGCCCCGGGATATCGCTGACACGCTGGCCGAAATGAAAGCCCGCAAGATCAGCGAGAAAAACCCCGGCGCCCTGGTTCTGGGATGCGATCAGGTGTTGGACCACAAGGGGATGCTGCTGTCCAAACCCAGGGATCGTGCGGATGCACTTGCCCAGCTGATGGCGCTGCGCGGTGACCGGCACGCATTGTTGTCGGCTGCGGTAATCTGCGAGGATGGCAAACCGATCTGGCGTCACGTCGGGCAGGTGCGGCTTCGGATGCGCGAGGTCGGCGATCTTTACCTGCATGACTACATCGACCGGAACTGGGAAAGCATTCGCCACGCCGTCGGTTGCTATAAGCTGGAAGAAGAAGGCGTGCGCCTGTTCAGCGGCATCGAAGGGGATTACTTTACCGTTCTTGGTATGCCACTTTTGGAATTGCTGAACTATCTGACCTTGCGTGGGGATTTGCCCAAATGAACTTGCCCAACATCCCGCTGGCCGGTGTCATCGGATCGCCGATTGCACATTCCAAGTCTCCGCAGCTGCACCGTCATTGGCTCAAGACCTATGGGATTCCCGGCCACTATGTTCCGATGGAGGTGCAATCGACCGATCTGGAAAACGTCATTCGCACCCTTCCCAGGATGGGTTTTGTAGGGGTGAATATCACCATCCCCCACAAGGAAGCGGTCCTGTCCATTGCTGATCTGGTCACGGACCGCGCGACGCTGATCGGGGCTGCGAACACGATCATTTTTCGCAAGGACGGCAAGATTCACGCCGACAACACCGATGGCTACGGATTTCTTGAAAACCTCAAGACCGGTGCGCCGGGATGGTCGCCCAAATCCGGACCGGCCGCTGTTCTGGGCGCCGGAGGTGCCGCGCGGGCGGTGATCGCCTCGCTTCTCGACGCTGGTGCACCCGAAATCCTGCTGTCCAACCGCACGCGTGTCCGGGCCGAAAAGATGAAGGCCGATTTTGGCAGCCGTCTGCGGATTTTCGACTGGGTTCAGGCGGGAAACATGCTCGAACATGCGGCTTTGGTGGTGAACACCACATCACTGGGAATGATCGGCAAGGGCGAGATGCGCGTGCCGCTGGACGGGTTGCGCAAGCAATCCGTGGTCACCGATCTGGTGTATGCGCCGCTGAAAACCAAGCTTCTGGAAACCGCCGAAGAGATGGGATGCGTTACGGTCGACGGTCTGGGCATGTTGCTGCATCAGGCCGTTCCGGCATTCGAGCGGTGGTTCGGTAAACGCCCCGAAGTGGACCGCGCCACCCGCGCGGCGGCATTGCGCTGATGTTCTTGCTGGGGCTGACCGGGTCGATCGGGATGGGGAAATCAACGACCGCCAGGATGTTCGAGGACGAAGGATGCGCTCTTTGGGACGCCGATGCCGCCGTGCATCGGCTTTATGGCAAGGGAGGTGCCGCGGTTCCGCTTGTCAGAGACGCATTTCCGATGGCGGTCGAGGATGACGCCGTTTCCCGCGCCAAGCTGAAGGACATCATCGCCAAGGATGTGTCGGCACTGAAAGTGATCGAAAGCATCGTGCATCCCCTGGTCGCGCAGGACCGTGCCGTCTTTGTCGAAAATGCGACATCGGACATCGTTGTTCTGGATATTCCGTTGATCTATGAAATGGGTGGCGCGGACAGGTTCGATGCGGTCGCCTGCGTCCTGACCGACGATGCGACACAGGAAGCCAGGGTCATGGCGCGCGGTTCGATGACCAAAGAACAGTTCGAAACGATCCGCGCCAAACAACTGCCCGCTGCTGAAAAGGCCGCGATGGCCGATTTTGTGATCAACACGGATACGATGGAAGAGGCCCGCGAACAGGTCAGGGCCGTGGTTCGGGAGATCAGGGAGAAGATGAAGAATGCGTGAGATCGTTCTGGATACGGAGACCACCGGGTTCGACCCAGAAACAGGTGACCGCATTGTCGAGATCGGCGCGGTTGAGTTGATGGGCCATGTCGCCACGGGCCGCACCTATCATCAGTACATAAATCCCGAACGCGCCATGCCGAATGACGCCTTCGAGGTGCATGGGCTGGGCGACGATTTCCTGCGCGACAAACCGACGTTCGCACAGATCGGCCGGGCGTTCCTTGAATTCATCGGTGACGCGAAACTCGTGATCCACAACGCCGCCTTCGACATCAAGTTTCTGAACGCAGAGCTGAAGTGGATGAACCTGCCGCAGATCCCGTGGGAACAGGCAATTGATACGCTGGCCATCGCCCGCAAGAAGTTTCCGGGCTCGCCCGCGTCCCTTGATGCCCTCTGCCGTCGGTTCAACATCGACAATTCGTCGCGCACCTTGCACGGGGCGCTGCTTGACAGTGAAATTCTGGCGGAAGTCTATCTGGAACTGATCGGCGGACGGCAGCCTGACTTTGGCCTTTCCTCGCAACCGATCGACACGCCCGGCGCGGTTTCGACAGCCTGGACACCCAAGCCTCGGCCCAGAGCCCTGCCCCCGCGCCTGTCCGAAGCCGAAGCCGCCGCCCATGAAGCCTTTGTCGGCAAGCTGGGCGACGGCGCTTTGTGGTCGAAACTCTAGGCGTCCGCTTTGGGTGCGCCTTCTGCCGCCTGACGGCGGGCGATTTCGTTCCGATAAAGCGAAACGAAGTCGATGTTTTCAAGGTTCAGCGGCGGGAAGCCGCCATCGCGGGTCACATCGCTGACGATGCGGCGCAGGAACGGGAAGATCATGCGCGGGCACTCGATCAGCAGGAAGGGATGGATCTGGTCGTCAGGCACCCCTTCGATGTGGAAAATACCGACATAGTCGATCTCGAGCACGAACAGCGTTGTGTCGCCGCTCTTGTCCTTTGAGGTCACGTTCAGCTTGATGGAGCTTTCGTATTGATGATCGACGGATCGCTTCCTGGCATCCAGATTGACCTGTACCTGCACATCGGGCTGCACGTCCGCACCACCACCCTTCTGGGCCATGATGTTTTCGAACGACATATCGCGGATGTACTGCCCCAGCACGCGCATCTGCGGTGCCGTTGCTTGCGCTTGTTCTTCTGCCATGAGTCTCTCCCTCAGGTATTTTGGTTCAGGCCCCTGTAGCAGAGCGCCGCTGCGCCCTCAATCCTTTGTCCAGCCCGAAGTTCCTCTGGGTCTGGGCTCATTTTCGGGAATTTCCTCGTACTCGCCGTCAATGATGTCGCCACGGGGGTCGGGCCGCTGCGGTGCCGGACCGTTGGCGCCGAAGGTTTGCACGTTCACCCGTGCGCGAATGGCCTGAAAGGCGGCTTGCCGCACACCGGGGATCAACAGGGCGAAGCCGACCGCATCGGTAAAGAACCCCGGTGTCAGCAGCAGCGCACCGGCAAAAACGATCATCGCGCCATGAACCAGAGGTTCGGTCGGATCGCGCATGTCGGAAAAGGAATTGCGGAGTTGTCCCAGCGCCATCGCCCCCTGCGTGCGCACCAGATAGGTGCCCAGAACCGCCGTCACCAGCACGATGGCGAGGGTCGGGAACAGGCCGATCAACCCGCCGACCTGAATGAACAGCGTGATTTCGATCAACGGAACCGCGATAAATGCGATCAATAGCCACATGAGGCAAACATCCTTTTCCTGGTGTCAGAGTGGACTCACTCCTACCAAGCACCTACATAAGGTCAGAAGCGACGCTTTTCCATCTTTCACCCCAAGAGGTTCCGATGAATTCACCCATGATACAGCTTCTGGTTCTGGCCGGTATTGCCGTATTTCTGATCCTGCGCCTGAAAAACGTACTCGGCACGCGGGACGGGTTTGAAAAAACGCCCGTGACTGATCAGACTTCCGTCAAGCGCAGCAGCGGTCCCGCGTTCGAGGTGATCGAAGGCGGTCCCGATCTGGACATCACCGATCATGTGCCCGAGGGCTCTGACGCGGCAAAGGCCCTGGCAGAGATGAAACGCATCGAACCGTCCTTTGGCGTCAACGATTTCCTGTCCGGCGCGCGGCAGGCCTATGAAATGATCGTGATGGGCTATGAGCGGGGCGATCTGGCCGACATTCAGCCCTTCCTGTCGGAAGAGATTTACGAGAGTTTCGTGGATGGCGTGGCCGCCCGCGAAGATCAGGGTCTGACGATCGAGGCCGAATTCATCGGCGTCCGCGAGACAGAGCTGGAAGACGCGAGCCTTGATCCGGTCACCAAGGAAGCCGAGCTGACGATCCGTTTCGTGGGCGAGCTGACTTCCGCCGTGCGCGACGAAGGCGGCGATATCGTCGAAGGCAGCCTCACGGAAGTGAAGCGTCAAAAGGACACATGGGTCTTTGCCCGCATCATGGGGTCGGATGATCCAAATTGGCTGCTGGTTTCTACAGACGGGTAAGCCATGCGCTTGCTGCCTGGGCTTTCGCAGGGGTCTTTTCCATGACTCCTGCCGGGGCCAGCGATGTGACCTATCGCATCATGGATTTCGATCAACTTGAGGGCTGGGCCGAGGATGACCACGCGGCCGCCCTGACTGTTTTTCTGAACACCTGTCAGGACATGAAGGACATTGACTGGCGGACGCTGTGCAAATTCGCACGGGCCGAGCCAGAACCGCGCCAGTTTTTCGAACTGTTTTTCCGTCCTGTCCTGATCGAAGACGGGCAGGACGCGCTTTTTACCGGATATTTCGAACCGGAGCTGGAGGGAGATACCCGTCCGTCCGCCCGGTACCGCTATCCCGTCTACAAAATGCCGTCCGAGGCGCTTGCGTCAAACCCCTGGCTGACACGCCGCGAGATTCTGGCAACCGATGTCATGGCGGGGCGCGGGCTTGAAATTGCCTGGGTCGATGATCCGGTCGAACTGTTCTTTCTGCAGATCCAGGGTTCCGGCCGGATCAGGCTGCCCAACGGCAAACATATCCGCGTCGGCTATCGCGGGGCCAACGGGCATCCGTACCGGTCCATCGGTGTCGAACTTGTCCGGCGTGGTGTCTATGAGCCGCATCAGGTCAGCGCCGAAGTGATCAAGAACTGGGTGCGGCGGAATCCGGCAGAGGGAGAGGAACTGCTGTTTCACAACCCTTCCTATGTGTTTTTCCGCGAAGTCAGCAAGGTGCCCGCCGATCAGGGGCCACTGGGTGCCATGAACCGGTCGGTCACGGCACTTCGCAGTATTGCGGTCGATCCGGCTTTTGTGAAGCTGGGTGCGCCCGTCTGGATCGAAAAGGATGGCGCAGACCCGTTGCGCCGCCTGATGATCGCACAGGATACCGGATCGGCGATCAAGGGCGCGCAGCGGGCAGATGTGTTCTTTGGCACCGGGGATGCAGCGGGCAAGGCTGCCGGACAGCTGCGCGATCCCGGTCGGATGATGGTTCTGATGCCGATCCAGCGCGCCTATGCCCTGCTGCCGGAAAGCGCGATATGAAGCGCGGCAGACGGCACAACCGGTTGAGCGAGGATGATCTGTCGTTGTGGCGCAAGGTCACGGAGCGCACGGACAAGCTGGACCTCAAATCGCTTTTCACGCCCGAGATCGACGCACCTGCACCCAGCCCGCCCGCGTTGCGCAAATCCAAGGCGGTGCTGCTGGGCAGACCGGCACCTTCCGTCAAACCACGCCCTTACAACCTGATGCCGTCCCTGCCCGATCAGATGAACCAGGCCCCGGTGCAGATGGATCAGAAGGCCTTCGGCAAGTTGAAGCGCGGCAAGCTGAGACCCGAAGGGCGGATCGACCTGCACGGCATGACGCTTGAACGGGCACATCCCGCGCTGACACGCTTCATCCTTTCTGCGCATAAATCCGGCAAACGGCTGGTTCTGGTCATCACCGGCAAGGGCAAACAGCGCGACGAAGGTGGCCCCATCCCCGTGCGCCATGGCGTTCTGCGCCATCAGGTGCCGCAATGGCTTGGGATGGCCGCCGCTGTCATCCGTGGTCTTGCAGGTGTCACAGGCCCACATCAGCCACGGCGGCGGGGGTGCCTATTACGTTTATCTGCGGCGACACCGCTAACGTTTCAGCGCGTGCCGATACTTGAGGATGCCAAGGGTCGCGAGTGCTGCCGCAATCAGGTAATAGACCGCGATGGGCAGCATCTGTTCGGGGAAATTCACGCCGTAGTCGATAAGCGCGCCGGTCACGCCCGGCCCGATGGCAGAGCCGAAAACCATCAGCGCCGCCGCGACCGATTTGATCGAGCCAATGTTGCGGGTGCCGAAATACTCTGACCAGAAGGCCGATGTTGCGGTGCTTTGCATCCCCTGCCCGACGCCGAAAATCACCAGTCCGACACCCGCCATCGCAATCGTGTCTGCAAAGGCGAGGACCGCGAAACAGAGTGCGAATGGCAGCATCTGGATCGGCACGATCTTGCTGACCCCGAAACGGTCGATGGCCCAACCGGACAGGAAGGTCGCGGCGATGGAAGATGCCGTATAGACCGGCATCAGCGCCACAAAGGCGACCAGATCCCATCCCTTGACCTCTACCAGATGCACCTGCTGGAAAAACAACGCCGTCCCCCAGGCAGACGGGCCGATGATCATCGGGATCATCAGGAAAAAGAGACCCGAGCGCAATGTCTCGGCCCGCGTCCAGTGCCGCCCGTCCATTCCGGCGATCTGTGCTTCGGCGGCCATCGACTGCGGTGTGCGTTCCTGACGCAGCAACAGCAGCAGGAAAGGGATCGTCAGAACGATGAGCCCTGCCGCCAGCACCCAAAGGCTGCGCCAGTTGGCGACCGCAAACAGAGCGACGAAAACCACAGGCAAGATTGCCTGCCCCGCCGCAAAGCCCATTGATGCGAGAGACAATGCCTTGCCCCGTGTCGCTTCGAACCAGCGCACCATGGCGACCGCACCCAGTTGCGACAGCATCCCCTGTCCCATCAACCGCAGGGCGAAGATGACCAGCACCAGCAGTATCCACGATGTGTTCACCGCCATGGCGATACAGGCAACCGCCAGCCCCACCATCACCGCCAAGGCCAGAACCCGCACGCGAAACCGGTCCGTCAGCACCCCGGCCCAGACCATCGCGACCGCCGACATCGTTGTCCCGATGGTATAGATGCCACCCCACTGCCCGTCCGACAGGCCAAAGTCGGTTTTGATCTCGCCTGCAAAAAGCGAGATGAAATAGGTCTGGCCGTAGGATGAGGTGAACGTCAGCAGGAACCCGGCAAGCAGGAACAGCCAGTTGGCGCGAAGGAAACGGAGGTAGTCCATGCGCACTTCGTTTCAGGTGGCGCGGTGAATGGGAAGAGGAATTTCGCGCAGTCGCGCGACCGAAAGCCGCCAAGCCGGGGCTTGGCGGGTGAGGGGCCAGCCCCTCACACTCCCCGGAGGTGTAATTTGAAAGATGAAGGAAGGGTCAGAGGACGTAGCGGCTGAGATCGGCAGAACGTGTCAACTCGCCCAGGTTTTCCTCCACGAATGACGCGTTCACCTCGACCACGTCTCCGGCACGGTCGGGCGCGGTGAAGGACAACTCCTCGAACACGCGCTCCATCACGGTGTAGAGCCTGCGCGCGCCGATGTTTTCGACCGACTGGTTCACATCCGCCGCGATCTTGGCAAGCGCTGCGATGCCGTCTTCGGTGAAGCTGACGGTGACTTCTTCGGTGCCCATCAGCGCGGTGTATTGCAGGGTCAGCGCATTGTCGGTTTCTGTCAGGATGCGGACGAAATCCTTTTCTGTCAGCGCCCGCAGTTCGACACGGATAGGCAGGCGGCCCTGCAATTCGGGCAGCAAGTCGGACGGTTTTGCAATATGAAAGGCGCCGGACGCGATGAACAGCACATGGTCGGTCTTGACCGGTCCGTATTTGGTGCTGACGGTGGTGCCTTCGATCAGCGGCAGAAGATCGCGCTGCACCCCCTCGCGGCTGACGTCGCCACCACGGGCATCGGACCGGGCGCAGACCTTGTCGATCTCGTCCAGAAAGACGATTCCGTTCTGTTCGACCGCTTCGATGGCGCGGCGGGTGACGGTTTCGTCATCCAGTAGCTTGTCGGCCTCTTCACCGATCAGGATGCCGTAGCTTTCTGCAACGGAAAGGCGCTTTTTCGTGGTCCGTCCGCCCATCGCCTTGCCGAAGAGATCACCGAGGTTCATCATCCCCGCGCCCATGCCGGGCTGGCCGGGGATGTCCATCATGGGAAAAGGGCTGGCGGTGTCGGCGATTTCCAGTTCGATCATCGTGTCGTCGAGCAGACCGTCCTTCAGCTTCTTGCGAAACATTTCACGGGTGCCTTCGCGGGCGTCTTTTCCGGCGATGGCGTCGATCACACGTTCTTCGGCGGCCTTGTGGGCCTTGGCCTTCACATCCTCGCGCATGTGGTCGCGCGTCATTGCGATGGAGGCATCCAGCAGGTCGCGGATGATCTGCTCCACATCCCGGCCGACATAGCCGACTTCGGTGAATTTCGTCGCTTCGACCTTCAGGAACGGTGCTTTGGCGAGTTTGGCCAGACGGCGGCTGATTTCGGTCTTGCCGACGCCGGTGGGGCCGATCATCAGGATGTTCTTCGGATAGACTTCATCGCGCAGATCGTCGTCCAGTTGCTTGCGGCGCCAGCGGTTGCGCAGCGCCACCGCAACGGCGCGTTTGGCATCGTTCTGTCCGATGATGAAACGGTCAAGTTCGGATACGATCTCGCGGGGGGTCAGATCAGTCATTGGTGCTCCTTGCTGCGCCTATGAAGGTGTGCACGGCCTAGCCCAATGACAAGGGGCGGACAAGGTGATCCCCTGCCCGCCCCGCGCCGTCACTTCAGAAAATCAATCAGGGCCGCGTTGAATTCGTCCGCATGGCTGACATTGCACCCATGTGGCGCGCCGTCGATTTCATGCAGCTTGCTGTGGGAGACACTCTTGTGGGTCCGATGGCCGGAACCTTCAATCGGCACCACACCGTCGCCCGTGCCGTGCAGCACAAGGGTGGGCACCGTGATCTTTTTCAGATCATCGCGGAAATCGGTCGTGGCCCAAGCCTCCATGCAACCCAGTGCCGCCGCTTCGGAGGATTGCTTGCACAGGGCGATCGCCTTCTGCCGCTCTTCCTCGGAGACTTTCAATTCGTCCCCTGCCGTAAAGAAGTCCTTGGTGAAGCCGTCGAAAAATGTGTCACGGTCTGCTTTCAGGTTCTTTTCAAACTCGTCGGCCGCATCCTGCGTCAGGGGGCCATCGGGGTTATCCTCGGTCTTGAGCAGATAGGGTGGGACAGCCGAGGCAAAGACGACGGATTTGAGACGATCCTCACCGTGGTTCGTTACGAACCGCGCGACCTCGCCGCCACCCATGGAGAAACCCACGAGGGTCGCGTCGTTCAGATCATGTTCAACCATCAGGTCGTTCAGATCGGCGGCAAGTGTGTCGTAGTCAAAGCCGTCGCCCGGTTTATCAGACGCGCCAAAGCCGCGGCGGTCATAGCTGATCACGTGAAAGCCGGCGTCTTTCAAGGGCGAGATCTGATGCTCCCAGGCGGCACCTGACAGGGGCCAGCCGTGGATCAGAATGACGGGGCGGCCCGTGCCGCCATGATCTTGTACGTTGAGTTTCATGGAAACTTCCTTTTCGTTCGTTACTGTGTCCAGAACAAAACGGTATCGGAAGGCTCACGGTTCCGACGCAATCGACTCTACCGTGAGATTGCCATTGGTATAAACGCAGATGTCTGCCGCAATCGCCATCGCCGCGCGCGCCACGCTTTCGGCATCGCGGTCGCTGTCCATCATCGCGCGCGCCGCGGCGAGGGCATAGTTCCCGCCCGATCCGATCGCCGCAACATCATGTTCCGGTTCCAGCACGTCACCCGCGCCGGTGATGACCAGCAGATCGTCACCGTCCGTGACGATCAGCATCGCTTCGAGCTTTTGCAGATACTTGTCGGTGCGCCAATCCTTGGCCAGTTCGACGCTGGCACGCTGCAACTGTCCGGGTGTGGCCTCCAGCTTGCTTTCCAGCCGCTCCAGCAGCGTAAAGGCATCGGCGGTCGACCCGGCAAAGCCCGCGACCACGTCAAATCCTCCGGGCGACAGGCGGCGCACCTTGCGAGCGGTGCCCTTGATCACGGTCTGACCCAGGCTGACCTGACCGTCACCGGCGATGACGACCTTGCCGTCCTTCTTCACCCCGATGATCGTGGTGCCGTGCCAGCCGGGAAATGCGTCTTTTGCCATGAAGGGTCTCCTTTGCCTGCTGTCGTATATGGCCCCCACGCCCAGCGCACACAAGGGCAGGCCATCTTGTGAGCCTGCCGCGCAATCAGTAGCGTCGAACTGCATGGCAACCGGCAAACCTTTGATTTTCTACCTTGAGGAACCGCTGCGCAGCAGTGCGGCGGCGGGGCAGCATAATTTCATCAACCAAATGGTGACCGTGGTGTCGCGGGCGGGGTTCACTCCGCGTTTTGACACCCTGCCGATCAGCGGCGTCCCGACCGAAGGCCATTCACTAAGCCATATGGTGGAACCGCCCAACAAAAATGGCCTGCTGTTTCGCCGCGTCTACCAGTACCCCTTCTGGCAGATCGAAGCCGTGGCCGAACGCTGGCGATGGGACGTGGCGCGCGCTGCCTTTGACCCGCAAGACGCCTCGGCCGATGCAGCGCGGTTTTACCGTTTCTGGCAAAAGCGACTGTTCGGCGATGCGCCCCAGACTGCCAGCCGGGAGGGGTTCATCCTTGTACCGCTTCAAGGGCATTTGTCGCGGCAGCGCTCGTTCCAAACCTGTTCGCCGCTTGAGATGATCAAACACTGTCTTGTCCACAACCCCGGCCAATCGGTGATCGCAACGCTGCACCCAAAGGAAAGCTATAGCGCGGACGATCTGGCCGGCCTTGATGCCTTGGTTCGGGAATTCCCGGAACTGACGGTCACACGCGGCAGGATGGAGGCATACCTCAGAACCTGCGACTTTGTCGTGACGCAAAACTCCGGCGTTGCCTTCAGCGGGTTCTTCTTTGGAAAACCGGCGCTTCTGTTCGGCAAGATTGATTTTCATCATATCACGATCCGTGCCGATCCCGATGCGCTGGGCGAAAGTTTTGCCCGTGTTCGGGCACATGCCCCGGACTACGACAAATACATCTGGTGGTTCTGGCAGGATCAGTCGATCAACGCAGGTCGCGCTGACGCGGAGCAGAAGATCGCAGCGCGGCTTGCCCGTTTTGGGTGGCCCATCGACTAAGGGCGCCCCGAATGGGACGCCCCTGTTGTTCGTCGGCTTCCGGGCCGGGTCAGATCAATTCTTCGATCCAGCTTTGCAGTGCGGCCTTGGGGCGCGCACCTGCCATGTTCGATACGACCTGGCCATCCTTGAAGATGAACAGCGCCGGAATGCCCCGCACACCCATCTGGGCGGGGGAATTCGGGTTTTCGTCCACGTTGACTTTGACGATCTTCACCTTGCCATCCATCTCGGTTGACAGTTCTTCAAGCGAAGGGCCGATCTGCTTGCAGGGGCCGCACCATTCTGCCCAGAAATCCACCACGACGGGGATGTCCGAGTTCTTCACTTCTGCGTCGAATGTGTCGTCTGTGACTGCGACCGTTGCCATGTTGCTCTCCTGCAAACGTTGCGTTGCGCTGAACCTATGAACGCAGGTGCGGCGCGTCAAGGTAAGGTGATGTCCACAGCGCCTTTGTCACGAGTTCGTGGGGCAGGATCATCAGGCTGGCATCGGCCGTCCACAGGATGGCGCAGTCGATGCGGTGATCCGGAAAGATCTGCGCAAGCATCAGGGCATAGGCGCCCATTTGCCGCAATATGCCGATCGGACAATCCTGCGGCGTTTCGGGAACGACGCGGTTTGTCTTGTAGTCGACCAGAAGAACGTGATCCTCCGCCACGATCAGCCTGTCGATGACCCCATGCAGACGCGTTCCACCAAGCTCTGCGCTCACGGGCACCTCGGTCAGGGTGCCGGGGGCAAAGACAGGGGCGAGGTCCGGGGTGCCGATCACCCGCCGTGCATCCGCGATGGCGCGTGCGGCATCGTCAGGCGCGGCGCCCCGGGTCAGATGTTCGGCGGTGGCGGAAAAAGCAGGCTCCGCCAAACCAGGAAGAATTTCGAGCAACTGGTGCACCAGAGTGCCGAACGCCTTTGCCGTTTCCACATCCTCGCCCAGATCACCGCCGATTGCCTTGGTGCCGCCCAGATCAGACGGGGACCAGACCGCTTTTTCATGCGTAAATATGGGGGGCAAGGTGGTGAAAACAGGCTCTAACAGGGGGGTTTCCCTTATCGTTCCTTGCGCCTCTTGCGTCTCCAACGCGTCCCAGTTGCCTTCGGTGAACCGCTTCGTACCGTCGCCATCCACCTCGACCGCGTTCACATGATCCATCGCGTCTTCTACAATCTGATACCACGCGGTACCGTCCTTGGACAAATCACCCGCTGCCGCCACGATCAGCCACTTCTCGGCCCGCGTCATCGCCACATAGAGCAGACGCAGACGCTCGGCGAACTGCGCCGCTTTCATCGCATCTGTCGTCTCGCGCAGGGTTTGCGGCATGTCTCCTGCCGCTGGCTTCCACAGGGGAACGCCGTCCTTGCGAATGATCTCGTCCTTGATCGTGATATCGCGGCGACCCGTATCGGGCAGGATCACGATCGGCGCTTCCAGACCCTTCGAGCCGTGTACCGTCATCACCCTGATCTGGTTCGACGCGCTGTCGATCTGGCGCTTGATCTCAAGATCGTCGGTTTGCATCCATTCGATGAACCCCGTCAGGCTGGGCACATCGTTCCGTTCGTAGGACAGCGCCTGCGTCAGCATGGCATTGATGCCGTCTTCGGCTTCGGGCCCCAAGCGCGCCAAAAGCTTTTCACGGCCACGATGGCGGGTCAGTATCCGTTCGATCAGATCGTAGGGGCGCAGGAAGTCGACCTGCCCGCGCAGATCCTGCAAGACAGTCACTGTTTCGGGGAAATCCCCCTGTCTTGCGCGCAGGGCCTGCCACAGATGACGTTCCGTCCGGCGGTGTGCCAGATCGAACAGCGCCTGCTCGTTCCACCCGAACAAAGGCGATTTCAGCGCAGTCGCCAGTGATAGATCATCGTCCGGCGTGGCCAGAAAGGATAGAAGTGCCGCCATATCCTTGACCGCAAGCTCTGCCCCGACCTTGAGCCGATCCGCCCCCGCGATGGGCAGTTTCAACGCCTTGCAGGCGCGGATGATCTCGGAAAACAGCGGCGACCTGCGTTGCACCAGTATCAGGAAATCACCGGCGCGGATCGGGCGTCTGACGATGCTGCCGGGCGTCTTCCCATCGGTGGGAATGAAATGAGTGCCGTCGGTCAGCCGCTTGATCTTCTCAGCGATCCGACGGGCCAGAACGACCGTGTGATGCTGCGCACTCAGCCGGTCAAGCGGGTCCGTCCAGGGCTGGTCTTCGTCCTTTCCCGCTTTCTCCACGACAGGCCACAGGTCGACGCGGCCGGGCAAGGCTTCCTTGAACGCGATGTGCTGGGTCCGCTTGTCGAAATCCGGGTGCCGGGTTGGATCGAAAACAGTGTCTACCAAGCGCAAAATAGCGCTGGAGGAACGAAAGGAGTAATCAAGGCTCTGGTGCAGGAACGGCTCTCCGGCGGCTTTGAACTTCTCTTCGAATGCCAGACTACGGCGGTCGAATTCCAATGGATCGGCCCCTTGAAACGAATAGATCGACTGCTTCTTGTCGCCCACGACGAAGAGGGTCCGTGCCACGTTCTGCCGCGCGCCGGCGCCACTGTGAAATTCATCGGTCAGCCGCTCGATCACGTCCCATTGGCGCGACGAGGTGTCCTGCGCCTCGTCCACCAGAATATGATCAATACCCCCGTCAATGCGGTACAGCACCCAAGCCGCGACATGCTTGTCCATCAGGAGCGCGCGGGCGCGCAGGATCAGATCGTCGAAATCCAGCCATCCGCGCAATTGTTTGGCCCTGGCATAGCGGTCGAGGAATGCGCTGGCGAAGTGGTGCAGCGCCGTTGCCCGCTCGGCCGCTGAAAGCGCCAGCCGTGCGTCACGGGCCGCCTCGACGCGCAGCATGAAATCATGGAGGTGCGGAAGATGCTGGGCGATGACCGCCTGCGTCGGCTTGGTGGGAAAGCTGTCGAGCTTGGCCGCGAAGGGTGCCTTGGTTTTCTCACCGAACAGGAACACCCCCTCAAGAGCGGGCAAGGCAGACAGGTCGAATGTGGGAATGTCGCGGAGAAGAGCCCCGGCCTTGGCGTCGTTACCCCCTTTCGCAAGCAGGTCGGGCAAAATTCTGTCGATCAACTCTGCCTCACCGCCCAGAAAGACACGCGCCGCGAGCTTTTCCTCAGTCAGATCGGCATCTTGTCCGAGCAGCTTCAGAAGATCGGCACGGGCAAACGGGGTCTGAAACCCCTCCTGCATCCCGACGATCCGCTTCGTCAGCTGGTTGAAGTCCTCCGCAGTGTAGAAGGAGGCGATCGCCTCGATCAACGGGGCCTGTTCGCCCTCTGCCATTTCATCCACGATGTCGGCGCGCAGCAGATCGGCGGCGCGGTCCTCGATCTCGGTGAATTGCGGGCTGACACCGGCCTCCAGCGGAAAACGCCGTAATAGAGACGCACAGAAAGAGTGGATCGTCTGGATTTTCAGGCCGCCGGGTGTCTCGATGGCCAGCGCAAAGAGCGTGCGTGCCTTGCGCAATTGCGCTTCGTCCAGTGTGCCTTCGATCCCGAGTTCGGCCATTGCCTCGCGCAGCTTTCCGTTCTCAAGCATCGCCCAGGCGCCCAGCCTCTTGAACAACCGGTTCTGCATCTCGGACGCGGCGGCCTTGGTGTAGGTCAGACACAGAATGTGCTGCGGTTCCACGCCGCTCAGCAGCAATCGGGCAACACGGTCGGTCAGAACCCGGGTCTTGCCGGAGCCTGCGTTTGCCGCGAGCCAGGTAGAGGCATCGGGCCGCGCCGCTTCGACCTGTGCGCGGGTGGCGTCGTTCATGATCATGTCAGATCCTCCGGGGTGGAGGGCGTGGTGCCATCCCATTCGCCGAACCGCGCCAGTTGATCATAGTCGCCGGGGAAGGCATCGGTTTCGATCAGACGGCGCGATGTGAAGCCCTGGGTTTCCGACAGATAGGTCGAGACAAGATGGTGCAGCCCCGCCATGACGTCGGCGGGCGGTTCCTTGTCGATGGGTGCCGGGACTTCCTTTGGATTGCTGCCCAACCCGATAAAGACGGCATGCGCCACGGTGGCGGGGCCGACGGCTTCAAATCCGCCTTCCTCGACCATCGCCGCTTCAAGCAGGAGTTGTTTGTCGAAATGTTCCTGCTGCGCAGGGGTAGGTGGCGTGCCGGTCTTGTAATCATAGATCAGAATGTCGCCGAACTCTGTCCTGTCCAGTCGGTCGGCATAGCCGGTAAGGGTAAAGCCCAGATCGTCAAACCGATGAGTGCCCTTGGCGGCTTCTTCGAACAGCATCGGCTTGGCAATGCTTTGCCGGGCGCGTTCCTGCGCGATGAACCAGTCGGCGATCCGCGCGATCCGCGCCTGCCACATCACGCGGGCGGTGGGCCAGGGCACATCCTGTTCCAGCACCTCGCGGGTAACCGCCAACAGGTGCTCGCGGGTCAGACGGTTTTGATCGGCGCTGACGGATTTGATGAACCGCTCCATGATACGGTGCATCACCGTGCCACGCTCGCGGGCGTCGGCGGTTTGCACCAGCGGATCAATCGGGCGCAGGCGCAGGCTGTGCTTGGCGTAGATGGCATAGGGGTCGCGGATCAGCGTCTTGATCTCGGTCACGGAAAGGGCATGGGGCCGGGCCGTGACAGGGGGGCGCGGTGATGGACGCGGGGCGGGTTCGACGCGGGCAAAGGTTTCGATCGCCTCGACCTGCCTGATCCAATAGGCACCCCGGTCGCGCATGGCCAGCAACGCGGCCTGACCCCTTTCATCCGGCAAGCCGGTCAGAAGGTTGTCAAGCCTGTTGAGCCAGCGCGACGGCACCGTCTCCGCCTCGTCCGAACGGATGGCGCGGGTCAGCCAGACCTCCGGCGCGGCGATGGCCTGTTGGTAATCGTGCGCGGACAGCCCGATCCGGCGTTCCGGCAAGAGCATTCCGGCTTTGAGCCGCATCTGCCGGTTCAGCCAGGGGTCGGGCGGCGGTGCTTCGGGCCATGTGCTGTCGTTCAACCCGCCCATGATCACCAGATCGGCGCCCTGTACACGCGCTTCCAACGTGCCCCAGATCATTACGTTGGGGTGTGGCGCATCCCGGTCGCGCACTTCCTCGGCCGAAAGCAACGCACCGGCAAGATCGACGTAATCCGCCGCGGACATCATTCCGCCTGCGTCGGCATGTGTCCTGAGCGTTTCCATCACCTCCTGTGCTTTGCGGCCCGCCTTCTTCCGCCAAAGCTCGGAAGGTTCCGTAACGAGGCTGCCTGCCGCGATCCTTTCTGCCAGGCTCAGATGGGCTTCGATCCAATCGGCCAGCGGTTGGTCCTGCCCGGTCCACAGGTCATCGAAGGTGGTGGCGACCCATTCAAGCCATGCCAGAAACGCCTGCTTGTCCGCGTCCTGAGTCAAGCTGTCCGCCGCAAGCGCCCCGACGCGCCGAATACCTGTCGCGTCGGGAAAGGGCAGCCCATGGCGCCGGACCTGCATTTCGAAGCGCTGCGTGTTCAGTTGATGGGCGTTGCGGGCACCGCCGCTGTGGGTCAGCGGATGTTTGAGCAGGATCAACAACGCCTCTGCATCGAGGCGGCGCAGGAAACACCCCGCCACATGGCGCAGGAACCGCCCCGGCGGCGAAAGCTGCAAAGGCGTGCCTGCGCTGTCATCCGGCAGGATGTTCCAGCGGTCGAGCGCGGCGGTGACCTGCCGCGTCAGCATACGGTCGGGTGTGATCAACGCGGCGGTTTGGCCTTCTTCCACCGCCTTGCGCAGCCTCATCGCGATGCTCAACGCCTCGATCCGGGGGGTCGGCGCTTCGATCAGGGTCAGACCTTGGGTCGCCTCCGCGATCTGCGTCAGCTTCGGACCTTCCTCGAGCCAGGTGTCCGTGATGGGAGCGGGACGGAGCGAAAGCGAGATCAACGTATTTCGTGCAGGCGAGGGGGCAGGGATGCCGGCCCAGTCGGGGATCGGCGGGATCACATCGAGTTTTTGCATCAAATCGAAAAACCGGTACTGCGGATGATCCTCCGGCGGGGTCTTTGTGTTCAGCATATCCCAGCTGCCTGGGGACATGGCGAAATCGAACCCCGGCAGGACAAGCGCGCCCTGCGGCAGTTTTGCCACCGCCTGCATCAGCAGCGAGGTCGTGCCGCGTGACCCTGTCGAACCAGCAACGATCACCGGGTTCTGCGCCGGTTGATCCTCCCAACGGGCGGCGATCTTTTGAACCAGCTGGCGTTGGCGCGCCTCTGCGTCGGGCGCGCTGTCCATCTGGTCCAGATAGCCTTGCGCGATGCCCAGAAATCTCTGGGCCCGTTCCCAATGGCCGGATTGATCCGTCACGTCCAGTTCCGCAATGGTGCTGGCAGACACACCTTCGCCCTGCATTTCGTCGATCAGCGTCGCCAGACTGTCCGACAGTGCATAAAGCGAGGCACGAGGCGCAAGGTCAGGGTCGGCGGTGAGCAGGGTAGAGACCAGTTCGACCAGTTCGAGCCGCCGTCTGAGGGGTGGTACGGCTGGCGGAACAGTGACACCCGGAACCAGCGTATCGAGATCTGTCAGCAACCGGATGCGCGGCAACAGACAGGGAGGCCCGGCATCGAAAAGGTCGCGCAGGCGGCGTGCCATGCGGCGGGTGTTCACGATCAGATCGACCTGCGCCATCATCTGTGGCGGTTGACCGTGCAGGCGCGCACGCAGACCGGCGATCAGTGCCTTGGGGAAATCGACACCGGGGGCGATGCCGAAAAGGCGGGGCTTGTCGGATGGGTCAAACATCGGCACGCTCCAGCATGTCCTCTGCCAGCGTGATGCCACCGGGGTGGCCCACATCACACCAGGTGCCGGGATAGGCCAGACCAAAAAGACGCCCCCGCGCAAGCATCCTGTCCCAGATCACATTGAGGGAAAAGGCAGTCTCTTCAATCTCGGACAGCAGATCCGTCCTGATGATCTGGACGCCGCCGTACACAACACCGGGACCCCGTTCGATCTGTCCGGTTTCGGACAGCGTGAAATCACCCGTGCCGCCGTGACCGATGGCAGATCCCAGCGGGATACAGATCAGCAGCGCGTCCATATCGGAGGGTTGCCAGGCGTCCTGCAGCAGCGAGAGGGGGTTTGGCCCTGCCCAGATCGCATCGGTGTTCATGGTGATCACCGGGCCCTTGCCCAGCAACGGCAAGGCATTGCGCAATCCGCCGCCGGTCTCGAGAATGTCGGGCGTCTCGACCACCGTCAGCACGCCTTTGGGGTGCAGGTGATCCTCGAGCATCTCCGCCTTGTAATGCAGGTTTGCCACGATGGGTGCCGCACCTGCCCGCTGTGCCAGATCAAGGGCGTGATCGACCAGCGGCTTGCCTGCCACCGGGATCAGGGGTTTCGGCCGGTCATTGGTCAGCGGCTTCATCCGCGTGCCGAACCCGGCGGCGAACATCAGGACGGGGAAGGGGGGCATCGGTTTTTCAGGCTTTCCAGAAAGGTCGGAGTGGGGGCGGGAAGACGGGCGTTCAGCATATCCGCCAGCGGCGCAAGGTCGGGATGCGCCAGATTGCGCTGCACGTAATCCCAGACGCGGGGGATCATGTCGACGTAATGTGCCTTGCCATCGCGCAGGCACAGTCGCGCAAAGATGCCGAGGATGCGCAGATTGCGCTGGAGTCCCAGCACGGCATAGGAGGCAGTGAAATCTGCCGGGTCCGCGCCGGTGTGCGACAGCATATACGCGATCACCGCACGTTCGATCACGGGGCTGACGTCGCGGCGCGCGTCCTGAAGGATCGACACGAGATCATAGGCCGGATGTCCCACCATCGCGTCCTGAAAATCCAGAATGCCGACCCGCGCCAACCCGTCCCGATCCGCCAGCAGCATCAGGTTCTGGGCATGATAATCACGCAAGATCATCACCTGCGAGGCACGGGCGATGCGCTGGGCCTCGGGGTGGAACAGCGCGGCAAATGCTTCCATGCCGTCGGGATCAGGCGCGTACCATTCGAAAAGCGGCGCGACCATCGTCGTCAGATAGGCGGCATCGCAGGCAGGCAGTGCAGGGGCGGGGTGCTGATGCAGATGGATCAGCACATCGGTTGCGGCCCGGTAGAGCGGGATCTCCTGCGCAGCATCGCCGCCCATCAGATCAGCGAAAAGCGCATCGCCGAAATCTTCGATCAGCAGCAGGCCGGTTTCGACTTCCTGATGATAAATCTCGGGCGCGCTGAGGTCGATGGAGCGCAGATGCCCGGCGATGGCGATGAAGGGGCGAACATCTTCGCCCCGGTCAGGGGGCGCGTCCATGAGGATGGCCCGTGACCCGTCGGGTTTGATCAATCGGTCGTAGCGCCGGTTGGAAGCATCCCCTGCAACGATGCTGCGCGCGCAATCGCCCCAGCCGCTGTCAGTCAGGAATGCGGTGATCTGCGTCTGTCTGTCGGTCACTCTTGCCACGCTTTCAGTCTGCTGTCCCAGCGCGGATCGGTCCAGCTTGCCTCGATCCGGCGCGCCTCATCGGTGTCGCCGTCCGACAGATGCAAAGTCAGTGCCGTTTGTGGCGTCAGCGGCCCCAAACGGTCGGGCCATTCGACCAGACAGATTTCTGTCTCGAAAGCGTCGATCAGGCCAAGTTCTTCGATCTCGGATGTGGACGTCAGCCGGTAAAGATCGGCGTGCCAGATGTCCGGACCCGCGATGGCGTAGGTTTGCACAAGCGTGAAGGTGGGCGAAGGAACATCCTCGGGCGCGTCCAGCAGGGATTGGATCAGGGCGCGGGCGAAATGGGTCTTGCCTGCGCCCACGTCACCGATCAGCAGGATCACGTCGGAGCCCTGCAACATCGGGGCGAGCACCGTCGCAAGATGCGCGGTGTGTTCTGGCGAGGAAGACGTGAGGGAAAGGCGGCGCGAGGTCATGGGGCATGGTGGCAACGGCCCCGGTGCTCTGCAAGTGCAAAGCGGCGAAACGGCCTCGTTTTCCGCAGGCCTCAGCCGACAGGAACGGGCAGGGGCGTCTGAGCCGCAGATCGGGAAAACCGGATCAGGGTCGCCTCTGCCGCCAGCGGATAGAGCGTGCAGCGCAGGTTTGTGCCGACGGTCAGCGTGATGTCCAGCGATACCGGCTGCTGAACGCCGATGGTCGTCACGAAATCCGAGATGACCTTCCAGCCATCAGGCGTCTTCGCCCGCCCCCGCCAGTGACCGATGGCATCGCGCAGGGTGACGTCGGCAAAGGCCGCCTCGGGGTTTTGATCCCACATCCGGCGGTAGGCGGCATTGCAGAACGTCAGAACGCCGGAGGATGAAAACACCACCAGCGCATCGTCGATGCTGTCCAGAAGCGTCTCGAACTGTTCCATCTCCGCGCGGTAACTGCGGGTGAGGGTGATTTCGGCGCTGATGTCCTCGATCAGAAATGCAGTGGCACCGTCGGGGTGAGGACGGCCCTGCACCGCATAGGTGCGCCCATCCTCCAGCGTCCAGGTTTCGCGGTAGCGCCCGCCGGAGGCGGCAGCAATCACATCCGCGATATCCTGCCGCCAGGACCGGTAGTTCTTGGGCTCCGGCATCCGGCGGTTGTCGCGAAGCGCGTCGAAGAACGACATCATCGTCGGCTGTCCTGCAAGAAAACCCGCCTGCAAGCCGGTCAGGTCGACAAGCGCCGGGTTGAATATGCCAAGCCGCCCCTCGCGATCGAAAATGGCAAGCCCGATGGACAGATGCGCAAAGGTCTTGGCCAGCGTCTGCACGAACAATCGCTGGTTTTCTTCGGCTTTTACCAGAGGCGTGATGCAGGTGGCGTGATGGGTATGCCCGCCTTTGACCGGATGACTTTCGACGTTGAACCATTCACGATCGCCATCGGGATTTTCGGCGGTGCACCGCAATGCGCCTTCGGTCTGGTCCCCGCCGCTGTGAAGACTGCGGGCAAAGTCCGGATAGGTGGCTTCGAGTGCGGCAAACGCCGGGTTGTTCCAGATGACCGCCCCCCTATCGTCAGTCTGCCAGCCAGGGTGGGGCGAGGTTTCGCACGAAAACCGCAAGGCGTCGTGATACCGGGGAAAGGGTGTTACCGCGGCCTGCTTTTCCTCGGCTTCTGACAGATGCACCCAGCACATGCCGTCGCGCCAGTTCACCTCTACCCTTGAAGCCTCTTCTGTGGTCGGGGAATACATCGTGATGCTTCCCGAAGAACCGGTTCCGGCAGTGGTCGGGAAATCCGGAAACCAGGGCAGCAGCGCATCGCGCAGATCGTCCCAGACGTGCGCACCGGGAAACAGCGCAAACTTTTTCAATGCGCCGGTACTGGCGTGATGCAAGACCCCGTCATCGAACAGAAGCGACAGATCGTCGGAAAGCGCCGCGTCGGAAAGAGTGTCCTGGAATGTGGGTTGGCGCAGGAACGCAAGCGCGACAACCCCGGTCGTGACCGAGATCCCGACGATCATCAAAAGCTCTGAAACTGCCAGCATCGACCCTGCCCCTGACTGGATAACGCGATACGGCACTCTTGTTCATATTGGTTAACAGCAGATTAACGGTCCCGATGGAGGTGCGGGAATTGCCTGAAATCACGCGATGATTTGCTGGTTTTTCCCGATGCCCTGTGGCGTATTTTCCACTTTCGGTGAAAGTTTCTCACGAGGCCAGATCACTTCGACCACGGCACCGCCAGCAGGCGTATCATGCAGCCCCTCGTATCCATTGGCAAAGCGCAGTTGCGCGCCAGAGCGCTCCAGCAGTGTCTTGGCGATGAACAGACCCAGGCCCATACCCTCGTATTCACGCCGCAACGTTTCTGTCTGCGGATGGGTGCGATCACGCATGAAGGGATCGCCGATCCGACCCAGAATATGGGGCGGAAACCCCATTCCATCGTCCATGATACGGATGGATATGGCGTCTTGCGACCAGCTTGATTCGACCCAGACCGTCGTCTGCGCAAAATCAACGGCGTTCTGGATCAGGTTGCGCAGTCCATGGATGATCTCGGGCTTGCGCTGGATCACGGGTTGCGACTTGCGATGCTCCACGCCCGCCGATTGCAGCAACACCACGTCTTTGCCCCGGTTCATGTGCGGTTCCGCTGATTCCTCGATAACGGCTTCAAGCGGTGCATTGCGCAGATGCAGGTCGTCTTTGCCGGCGCGGCCCATATTGCGCAGGATGTCGCGGCAACGGTCGGCCTGATCCCGGATCAACGCGGCATCCTCGGCCATATGCGCCAGATCGGGATGATCCTTGAGATCGTTCAGCAGTTCGGCGCTGGCCAGCTTGATCGTTGCCAGCGGCGTGCCCAGTTCGTGCGCGGCAGCGGCAACCACGCCGCCCAGATCGGTCAGCTTCTGCTCGCGCGACAAGGCCATCTGCGTCGCGGCGAGCGCATCGCCCATTGAATGCACCTCGGTCGTCACGCGCCTTGAATATGCCGATGTAAAGACGATGGCGATCACAAGGGCGGTCCATTGCCCGAAGATGAACAGTTGCGGAATATGCAGCACCTTTCCCGTGTCCGTGGTCAACGGCAGGTGCAGCACCGCCAGAAGAGAGACAAGGACAATCGCGGTAGAGCACAGGACGAGGGTGGACCGCAGGCTGAGCGCCGTCGCGGAAATGGTCACGGGACCGAGCAGCAAAAGCGCAAAGGGATTGTGCAGCCCGCCGGTCAGAAACAGCAGAAACGCGATCTGCACCAGATCGAAGGTGATCATCGACAGGTTCTCAAGCTCTGAAAGACGCTTGTTTTCGGGAAAGACGAAACTTGCCACCAGATTGGCGATGACCGACGCGCCAATTGCGAGATAGCACAATCCAAGTTCCAGCTGCAGACCGTAGAAAACCTGCGCCACACTGATGGCGATCAATTGGCCGGTGATGGCCACCCAGCGCAGCAGGATCATCGTGCGCAACCGGATCCAGTTGGCCCGTGTGCGCCCGGACAGGGGGCGTATGGTAGCCTGCGTCATCTGCGCACCTATTGTTTACTCGCTCTTGCGTCTGCAATGACGTAGCTTAGGACTGCCCCAGAACACGAACAATAGCGCGCTTTGGCGCAGGAGGACCGCCGTGAACCGGACAATCGCCATTGGAGCCGTCGGCGTCGCTGCCGTATTTTTGTTGGGGTCGGTCTGGATGACCATGCAGGGTGCGGGTGATGAAGACCGGTTCGCGCAGTGCCGCGCATCCGCTGTGGCCGGAGATCTGGGCGGACCTTTCGAGCTGGTCAATGCCAAGGGCGAAACGGTAACCGACAGTGATGTCATCACCGAACCCGCGCTGATCTATTTCGGCTATACCTATTGTCCGGATGTCTGTCCGCTGGACGTGGACCGCAATGCCGCTGCGGTCGAAATTCTGGAAGAGCAGGGAACGTCCGTGACGCCGGTCTTCATCACGATTGATCCGGCGCGCGATACCCCCAAGGTGGTCGGAGAATTTGCCGAGGTGATGCACCCGCGGATGATCGGGCTGACCGGAACGCCGGAACAGGTCCAGGCGGCGAGCACCGCATACAAGACCTACTACAAGGCGCATCCGCCGGTGGACGGCGAATACCTGGTCGATCATTCGACATTCAGTTACCTTGTGCTGCCCGAGGTCGGGTTTGTCGAATACTTCCGGCGGGAAGTGTCCCCGACCGAGATGGCCGAGAAAATCGGCTGTTTTGTCGATCAGCTGTGATAAGTTGACCCGACGCGATGCCGGACCATATCCAACAGCATCCTTTCAACAGAAAAGAATAGAGCACCCCGCCGTGACACAGGAACAAGCAGACATCGGACCGGACAAGACGTTGTTGCTGGTGGATGACGACGAACCTTTTCTGCGGCGTCTGGCCAAGGCGATGGAGAAACGCGGTTTCGAGGTCGAGACCGCCGACAGCGTCGCCGCTGGCCGCGCGATCGCGACGGCCCGTCCCCCTGCCTATGCGGTTATCGACCTGCGGTTGGAAGACGGTAACGGTTTGGACGTCGTCGAAGTCCTGCGCGACAGGCGGGCGGATGCCCGCGTTGTGGTACTGACCGGATACGGTGCGATTGCGACGGCGGTTGCCGCGGTCAAGATCGGGGCGACGGATTATCTGTCCAAGCCGGCCGATGCCAATGACATCACCAATGCGCTGTTGGCCACCGGAGACGACATGCCGCCGCCCCCGGAAAACCCGATGAGCGCGGACCGCGTCCGGTGGGAACATATTCAGCGGGTCTATGAACTTTGTGATCGGAACGTGTCAGAGACCGCGCGGCGGTTGAGTATGCACCGCCGCACCCTGCAGCGGATTTTGGCGAAGCGGTCGCCGCGCTAGAGGTCGAACCGTTTGAGGCGCTTGTTGACGATCTCCCCGTTTGCCATTTCGTACCCTTCGATCCAGCCGTAGTCCTGAAATCCGCGACTTTGATAATAGATCAGCCCGCCTTCGTTGTCGGCGCGGATGTTGGCGTTGATCCAGCCATAGCCGAGCGCCCTGGCGGCCTTTCGCGTCGCGTCGAACAATGCGGAACCGATGCCAAGCCCGGTCTGGCCGATCTGCACAAAGGTCGCGATGTCTACAGCTTCCGGCGGCAGGGTCTCTGCTGGTTCGATCCATTGAAAGCCCACAACGCGCTCTGACCCGTCGATCGCCACATGCCATGCACTGCGGTCCGGCGCGAAATTCATCCATTCCCCCAGATCATCCGCAGTGACGGGCCGGGTCAGCGCCGTGGTCCCGCCCTGTTCGATGATTTCGTTCAAGAGCCGCGCCATATCGGGAAGATCAAGAGGGATTGGTTGACGGACAGAGATCATGCCACAAACTCCTGTAATGCCGCGTGCCGTGCGGTAAATGCCGTGCGGGTTTCGACCGGGGGACGCAGCACGATGCCAAGGTCCTGGATCACCGCAGGATCGGGCTTGCCGAAGAACCTGGTCGCCTCGCTTTCGGAAAACCCGGCGATCTGGACGGCTTCCATCCAGGCACTCACCTTGTCCGCCTTCTTGATCTGTTTCTTGACGGTTGCGGGGATCTGCGCGGGCAGTCCGAACCGCAGATGGATGGCCGCCGTCAGACGATCATCCAGCGCGCCGTACCCCGGCCCCACCGCCGCCTTCACGGGCGAGATCATGTCCCCGATCACGTATTCGGGCGCATCGTGCAAGAGCGCGGCCAGCCGCCATTTGGCAGGGGCCTTGGCGTTCATCCGGGCAAACAGCTGTTCCACCAGCAAGGAATGTTCCGCCACGGAATAGGCGTAGTCGCCGTGGGTCTGTCCGTTCCAGCGCGCCACAAAGGCCAGACCATGCGCGATGTCCTCGATTTCGATGTCCACGGGCGTCGGATCCAGCAGATCGAGCCTGCGTCCGGACAGCATCCGCTGCCATGCTCTGGGTTGTTGCGGCACTGATCTTGCCCCCACGTCATTGAGACCATTGGAACTATTTCGCGTTCCGAATGTTTTTCTCACGAAGGAGACAACGATGAAACCGCTTATTTCTGCTCTGCCGATAACCTTTGCTGCACTGATGACAGCACAGACGGCGCTTGCCGAACAGGTGTGCATGTCTGCGGACGAAATGCATGCGTCCTTGATTGACTGGTATGCCGAAAAGCCTGTTTCCGAGCCTTCACCCACGAACGAACAGATTTGGGCGTCCGACGAGAACGGCACCTGGACGATGGTCAAGACCTTTGCCGACGGCAGTGCCTGCGTTCTGGCCCAGGGCGACGACTGGATGCAGGGAATCCGCCAGGATCAGATTGTCGCTTCACTGGCAGACTGACCTCCCGAACCATGCGGCACCATCGCATGTTGAGGCAGCGCGGCAAAAGTGCTACGCGGCCTTCAAACATCATGGATGAGGTGCCTCATGGCCAACGACTACATCGTCAAAGACATCGCGCTTGCCGCTTACGGGCGCAAGGAACTGGACATCGCCGAAACAGAGATGCCCGGTCTCATGGCGCTTCGGTCTGAATACGGTGACAGCAAACCTTTGAAGGGTGCGCGCATCGTTGGTTCGCTGCACATGACAATTCAGACTGCCGTTCTGATCGAGACTCTGGTCGTGCTGGGTGCCGATGTGCGCTGGGCATCCTGCAACATCTTTTCCACGCAGGACCACGCCGCAGCGGTGATTGCCGAAGCGGGCATTCCCGTGTTCGCAATCAAGGGTCAGTCCCTGACAGAACATTGGGATTACCTCGACAAGTCATTCATGTTCGATGACGGCCCCAACCTCATCCTCGATGACGGCGGCGATGCGACACTCTACATTCTTCTCGGCGCGCGCGCCGAGGCTGGCGAAGACATCATCGCCGTGCCGACGTCCGAAGAAGAAGAAGTCATCAAGATCCAGATCAAGAAGCGCATGGAAGCCAGCCCCGGTTGGTTCACCAAGATGCGCGATCAGATCGTCGGCGTGTCCGAGGAAACGACAACCGGCGTTCACCGTCTGTATGAGCTGAAAAAGCAGGGCCAGTTGCCGTTCCCGGCGATCAATGTGAACGACAGCGTCACGAAGTCGAAATTCGACAACAAGTACGGCTGCAAGGAATCGCTGGTCGACGGCATTCGCCGCGCCACCGACACGATGATGGCGGGTAAGGTTGCCGTCGTCATGGGATACGGCGACGTGGGCAAAGGGTCGGCGGCGTCACTCGCCGGTGCGGGTGCCCGTGTGAAAGTGACCGAAGTCGATCCGATCTGCGCCTTGCAGGCCGCAATGGACGGTTTCGAGGTGGTACTGCTGGAAGACGTGGTATCGACAGCCGACATCTTCATCACGACAACCGGCAACAAGGACGTGATCCGCATCGAGCATATGCGCGAGATGAAGGACATGGCGATCGTTGGCAACATCGGCCACTTCGACAACGAAATTCAGGTTGCATCGCTCAGGAACCACAAGTGGACCAACATCAAGGAACAGGTGGACATGATCGAGATGCCGAACGGCAATCGGTTGATCCTTCTGTCCGAAGGGCGTCTTCTGAACCTTGGCAATGCCACTGGCCACCCATCCTTCGTGATGTCCGCGTCCTTCACCAACCAGGTGCTGGCGCAGATGGAGCTGTGGATGCGCGGTGAGAATTACGAGAACGATGTCTACATCCTGCCCAAGCATCTGGATGAAAAGGTGGCCCGTCTGCATCTGGACCGGATCGGCGTGAAGCTGACCAAGATGAACCCCGAGCAGGCCGCCTATATCGGCGTCAGCCCGGATGGTCCGTTCAAGCCCGAACACTACCGCTATTGATGGGATCACCCGCGTGTTTCGTTATGCGATAGCTTTGCTCATGGTGTCGTCGTTCCTTGGAACGGCGGCACTGGCTGCGCCTCAAGTGTCCGAAACGCTCCAGACCTATGCGGTGGATGCAACCACCGCAAAGGGTCTCAGGCAGCAGATGAAGGAACGCGGACCCAAGGGGTATTGGGCCTACACCCGTTGGGATATCCGCTGGACCGGCGGATGCAGGGTCACCGTAAAGGTGGCCTATACGATGCCCAAGCACAAGAATCCGTCAGCCCTGTCGCCCGACATGCGCCGCAGGTTCGATGCGATGCTGGCCAACCTGATGGCGCACGAAAAGCAGCACGGCCAGCACGGCATTGACGCTGCCCATGAGATTTACCGCGCCAATTGCAACGGCGGGATGGACATCATTCGCAAATACAACCGGATGGACGAAGCCTATGACCGCCGGACGAAACATGGTCAGACCGAAGGTGTCGTCCTGAACTAGGCGTCAGGCCGTGAGGCTGGACACGAACCCATCGCGCAGAACGGCGGGATCATAGGCCTTGCGGGAAAATACCGCGCGCACCATCGGTTCGAAATGATCCATCGGCAATGCGTCGTAGTCGGGGTCGAACGAGGCCTGATCCCAGCGCTCGCAGAACGCCTCGCAACTTGCAAAGCAGGGATGGTCCCGAAACCGGTCGCGTGCATTGCGGTCCCAGCCGTAGTGATGGGCGTAATAGAGCATCTGGAAAATACCGTGGTGTTCGACCACCCATGCCACGTCCCAGCGCACAAAGGGCCGGATGACTTCAGCCGAGAATCGATCGTGGTTCTGCGGCGCCAGTCCATCGCCGATGTCATGCAACAAGGCGGCCACGATCCAGTCCGTGTCGGCACCGTCCCGCGCCGCCCGCGTGGCGGACTGCAGCGCGTGGTCCAGACGCGTGATCTTGTAACCCTCGATGGAGGCATCCCCTTGGCGGCGCAGTTCGGCCAGCACACGGTCGGCGGTCAAGGCAAGGTAGGGTTTTTCCAGCTCCTCAAGCAGATGGTAGTCCGCTTCTGTCCCGTCTTTCATCTGCGTAAAACCGACTGTCTTTGTCATTTGCCTGTATCCAATGCCGTCCGGCCCTGCGGCGCCGACAGCCAGAATGATATCACACAGGGCCGGATTGTCGTCAGCGAACAACCGCAGCGGGGAGCGACTGGCCAATTTCCCCTTTGTTGAGGCCCCGAATACCCTTAGGTTCGCGGTGCATGGCATGGAAATGCCGGAAATTTGAACCAACACGGGAGAATTCTATGGGCAAGCGAGACGAGTGGATTGCGAAATACGCGGAAGATCTGAAAACCAAATGCGGTATGTCACCGGACATGGACCTTCTGACGAAGGTGACCATCGGCTGCGGTCCCTCCATCTACAATGCGGATGCGCAGACGGTAGCCGCGAGCCAGGAGAGCGAGCTTGAGTTGGTGAAAAAGAACTTTCTGATGAAAAAGTTGGGTCTGCCAGATGGGCCGAACCTGATGGAGGGTATCCACAAGGCGGTCGAGACCTACGGCAAATCCGAACGCAACAAGTACCGGGCCGTCCTCTATTACATGCTGACCAAACATTTCGGCAAGGAATCCGTTTACGGCTAAGGCATTGGTCCGACAGATCTCAAGCGTCCGCGCCGATGGGTTGCGGGCGCTTTGCATTTATGAATACTTCTAATTATCAAATCCTTGGCTGAGGGGGCAGTCCCTGCTACGACAGTCAAACGGTCAGGATGGCCAGAACATATTTCGATACGTGTGCGGTGGTTACGGGAGCACGCGGGGTGAGAAAGGGTTCTGGCACGCGCTGGAACCCTTTCTTTTTGGTGAAACTCCGGAACCTACGGGCTGCGATCAAAGCAGGGTCAGCACCAGCCCCATCAGTGCGCAGCCAAAAGTCGCATAGCCGCCGTCGATCAGCGTCAGGGAGAATGGCCGCTGGCCATAGCCGTTGTTGATCATGATCCACGGGCTGATGAAGAAAAGACCGATACCCAGGCCGGATACCAATCCTTCCATTGCGGTGTCGATCCCCGAAAGGGCAAACACATGACGCATCATCCCAGCAACCAGAAGCATCGCGACACCGGACATCAGGAACGGCAGAGCAGAAGACGAAAGCGGTTTTCCCTGATCATCGACCCGAATACCGGATGCCCTGATCCATGGTTTGGAAAGCGTCATGTACCAGACGGCCCCAAAGACGAATCCCGCCGCTGCAGCGGCAATCACCGAGACAATACCCACCTTGTCCTCCATCCAGTGCATTCAGGATGAATCATGCCAAGGTTTTGCCGATTTCGCTATGGTTTCGTTTCGCCCATCGCGCAGACCGTCTTCCATTCCTGTTCCGTGACAGGCTGAACCGAAAGCCGTGAGTTCTTGACCAGAACCATTTCGGCCAGATTTTCCTTTGCCTTGATCTGATCGAGCGACACAGGTTTGGCAAAGGGCCGCACGGCCTTGATATCCACGCATTCCCAACGCTCATCATCGGTACTGCTGTCAGGATGTGCCTCGGCGATCACCTCGACGATGCCGACCACCGATTTTTCCTTCATCGAATGATAGAAGAAACCAAGGTCGCCTTTTTTCATTTCGCGCATGAAGTTGCGGGCCTGATAGTTGCGCACGCCGTCCCATTCCTCACCCGCGTCACCCTTTGCGACCTGATCATCCCAGCCCCATGTGTTGGGTTCGGATTTGAACAACCAGTAGGCCATCAGGGCAGCACCTGTATCCATTCGCGCAAGGTGACACTTTCGAACAATCCGGCCTTGGCATAGGGGTCATCGGCCGCCCAGGCTTCTGCCGCGGCCATGTCGGGCAGGTCCAACACCAGCATCGACCCGCACATATCCCCCTTTGCGTCCTTGAACGGACCGCCAAGCGTGACGCAACCGGTTTCCTTGAGGTAGGCCAGATGGGCGTCGCGGTTGGCTTTGCGCACATCCAGCGCACCGGGTTTGTCGTGGGCCATCAGGCAGACGAGCATATCATTCTTCCTTTAACGGGCGGGCCAGCAGGCGCCGCATTGCAGTTTCAACATCTACCCGGTTCTTCAGCAAACCCGCAACGGCCTCGGTGATGGGCAGATCGAGGTTCTGGTCCTGCGCCATCCGGTGAACGGCCAAAGCAGTTGCGGCACCTTCGACGGTGGTTGTGCTGTCGAAGGGCGTGCCGCCGCCGATGGACAGGCCCAGACGGTAATTGCGGGATTGGGTCGAGGTGCAGGTCAGTGTCAGATCGCCGAAACCAGAAAGCCCGGCGAGCGTCGCGGGATCGGCGTTCAGATGGGCGGCCAACCGCTGCATTTCCGCAAAGCCGCGTGTCATCACCGCAGCCCGCGCGCTTTCCCCCAGATCGGCACCCATCGCCGTGCCGCAGGCGATGGCGATCACGTTCTTCAACGCACCCCCAAGCTCTGCGCCGACGGTATCGGTTGTCCGGTAGAGGCGCAGATTGGCCGTTGTCAGGGTCTCTTGCAGCTCGGTTCCCACCGCGTCGTCGGCACAGGCAAGGGTAAGAGCCGTCGGCAGGCCGCGCGCGATATCAGCGGCGAAACTTGGGCCGGTGAGAATGGCGGGCGTCGCGTCGGGGATTACCTGAGACAGTATCGTGACTGGTCCCGCACCGCTGTCCACCTCGATCCCCTTGCAGCAGGCGACGAGCGTTTTCCCCCTGAGCAGGGTCTCGTTCTCTTTCAGAAACCCGCGCAGCTTCTGCATCGGAACGGCAAGAAGCAGGATGTCCGCCGCGCAGGCTGCGGCCAGATCATCGGTAATCGTCAGCGTGTCGGGAAAGGGACATCCGGGCAGACGGCGGGTGTTTTCGCGGGTTTCCTGCATGTCAGACGTATCACGCGCCCACAGGGTGACCGGCCCATTGCCAGCCAGACGATATGGCCAATGCAGTGCCAAAAGCGCCGGCACCAAGAACGGCGATGTTCATGCTTTCGCTCCCTTCTTGCCGCTGCCCAGCATTGCGGCTTGCGTGATGTCGAGCGGCCAGCGCGGGCGGGCAGACAGCGTCAGATCGTCCGGACCCCGGTGCAGGGATTGTTCTGCCGCAGCAAAGGCGATCATCGCGGCGTTGTCCGTGCAAAGCGACAGTGGGGGTGCGACGAAAGCGGCGTCGAAATCTGCCGAAACAGTCTCTAACGCGGATCGAATGGCCTGATTTGCGGCGACACCGCCTGCCACACAAAGGCTGCGGGGTGCGGCGACAGGATAGCTTGCAAAGGCGCGTCTTGTCTTCTCCGCCAGCACGTCGACCACGGCAGCCTGAAACCCGGCGGCAAGGTCTGCCTGATCCTGTTCGGTGAGGCCGGATTTTTCGGAAACAATGCTGTCACGGGCACGCAACACGGCAGTTTTCAGACCCGAAAAGGACATATCGCATCCCGGCCTGTCCATCAGGGGACGCGGGAAGGCAAAGCGCGTTGCATCGCCGTTCCTGGCTGCGCGTTCAATGGAAGGGCCACCCGGTTGCGGCAGGGCAATCAGACGGGCCACCTTGTCGAATGCCTCTCCGGGGGCGTCGTCGATGGTGCCGCCCAGACGTTTGAAATCATCCGGCCCCGCAACCAGCAGGAATTGGCAATGACCACCCGAGACTAGAAGCATCAGATAGGGATAAGGCACATTGTCGGTGAGCCGCGGTGTCAGCGCATGACCGGCAAGGTGGTTGACCCCATAAAGCGGTTTGCCCGTCGCGGCAGCAAGACCCTTGGCGCACATGACACCAGATACCACCCCGCCGATCAGGCCGGGACCGGCTGTAACCGCGAAGGCCTCGATGTCAGAAAGCGTCAAATTCGCCTGCATCAGAGCCTGTTCAACGCAATGATCCAGCTTTTCGGCATGGGCACGCGCCGCGATTTCCGGCACCACACCGCCGAAGGATGCATGCAGGTGCGTTTGGCCTTCGACCACGGACGAAAGAACCGTGGCGCGACCCTCCACGCTCAACCGAACGACGGCGGCAGCGGTATCGTCGCAACTGCTCTCCAGTCCGAGAAATGTCAGGGGTCGCGGCATGAGGCTTTCCGTTGCAAGGGTATTGGCCTGCAGGTAACACCAACAGACGATGGCAAACAATGCTCAGACCTCAACATCGCTTTTGCTGACCCGACCGCAAGACAGCGCGGATCGCTTTCTGGCGCGGCTTGATCCCGACGTGCTGGGCGGTGTCACGGTATGCATCTCGCCTCTGATGAAGATCGTTCCAACCGGTCTGGCACCGGACCTGAGCGGTTATGCCGGTGCGGTCCTGACCTCGGCGCAGGTTGTTGCACTTGCGCCGGAGTCCACCGGATTGCCTGCCTATTGCGTCGGAGCGCAGACAGCGGAGCGTGCGGCCAAGGCAGGATGGGCCGTCGCAGTGATCGCGGAAACCGCAGATGCGTTGGTGGCGGCTCTTATTGCGAGGCGTCCCGCAGGCCCCCTGGTGCATCTTGCCGGGGCGCACCGGCGGGGGGACATAGCCCTTCGGTTGGGCAATCGGGGCATCCCCGTGGATGAGTTGACATTATACGATCAACACCTTCTGCCGCTGAACGCGACGGCGCAGTCCCTGTTGAAAGGGCCAGGGCCTGTGATCGTTCCAATGTTTTCGCCCCGCACAGCCCGGCAATTCGTCGATCAGGCGCAGACGACAGCGTCCGCGCATGTCGTGGCGATCAGCCCGGCGGTCGCCGCTGTTCTGCGCGCGGTCGACCTGAACGGTCTGGAGACAGCAGCGGCCCCGACAGGCGAAGAAATGGCAAGATCTGTTGAAATGCTGTTGCGGAAGACCAGCTTAGCTTGAAGCAGGACCGTTTTGACGGGTAAGCTTGTAAAGTTCATCTGGCATCGGTCAGAATCAGAAGGGTATGTAGCGTGGCGAAAGCAAAGAAACCGGCATCCGGCAGCAAGGCGGCTACAGAAGCGGCGAAACCAGCGACATCGTCAGCCACAAGTGCTGCATCGAAGGCAGCGGCTTCAGCGAAAACCACGGCATCCTCGGGCAAGACAGAAAATGCGACCGACACCGCAACGGCTTCTGCCGCTCAGCCAGGTGAGGATACGGTAAAGTCCACGCCGGCAAGCGCATCGTCCAAACCGACAGCGACAGCATCGAGCGCAAAGTCGTCCTCCACCGCAAAGACGATTGATGCGAAACCCGTCGAGACACCCAAGCCCGACGCGCCGAAGACATCGCAAGCAGCGAAACCGGACGAGGCCGCGAAACCGGCGGAAAGAACACCGCCTGCGGATACCACATATGTTCCGGCAAAGGACAAGGTGCTGAGCGAAGAGACCGCCAAAGGATCGACTTCAACGTCCGCACCCAGGACGCCTGCGGCATCACAGACACCGCCCAGACAACCGGAGAAGCAGCGCAGTGTTTTTGTGCCGCTGGTCCTTGGCGGGGTGATTGCAGGCGGGCTGGGATATGCCGCATCCGAGGCGAACTTCTTTGACACCCGCGCCGATGTGACCGGGATCGAGCAAACACAGATTGCATTGCAGGACCGCGTTGCATCGCTTGAGGGTGCCGAGCCTGCGTCCGCGGCTGCGCCGGACCTCAGCGGTCTGGAAGCGTCGATTGCGTCAATCGCCGACACCGTCACCGAGTTGGAGAACAGGTTGGCGGACTTGGAGAACCGCCCTGCACCGACAGCAGAGCCAAGCGGCCCGTCACCCGAGTACGCACAGGAGCTTGCCGACCTGAAGGCGTCGGTCGAACAGCAGACCGGCGAAATCGAACGCCTGCTCGCGAATGCGATGAGCGTGGAGGAAGCCACGGCCAACGCCGCGCGGCAGGCAGCGGTCCAGGGCGCGCTGACCAAGATCACCGTCGCGTTGAGCACAGGATCGGGCTATCAGGACGCGGTGACAGAGCTGTCTGACAGCGGCGTCAGTGACGTACCTGCGCCGATTGCCGAAACCGCTGCGGATGGCGTGCCGACCCTGCAGAGCCTGCAGAACGAATTTCCCGACAATGCCCGCGCCGCGCTTTCATCGGCCCGCGCTGCCGGTAACGACGATGGCACCACCGGCGTGACGGGCTTCTTGCGCCGTCAACTGGGCGCGCGATCCGTGGAGCCGCGCGAAGGTACAGACCCCGATGCGGTTCTGTCCCGCGCCGAGGCTGCTGTCCGCGCCGGACGCATAGATGACGCCTTGCAAGAGCTCGATACACTGCCCCCGGAGGCGCAGGAGGCGATGGCCGATTGGCTGACTGCCGCACGCACACGCGCAGATGCCGAGGCCGCCGTGCAGGACCTGTCCCAACGCCTGACGGCAAACTGAGAAAGTTGAATTTATGTTGTGGTCACTGATCAAGATTGTCGTTTTCGTCGCCGTCATCGCGGCACTGGCCTGGGGTGCGGGTTATCTTCTGGAAAGTCAGGGTGGCATCCAGATCACCGTGATGGGGACGGAGTTCAGCTTTGGACCGCTTCAGTCGGTCATCGCCATCATCGTGCTGATGATCGCCGTCTGGTTGCTGCTGAAAATCTTCTCGTTGCTGGTGGCCACATGGAAATTCCTGAACGGGGACGAAACCGCGCTGTCACGTTATTTCGACCGCAACCGCGAGCGTAAGGGATTTGAGGCGCTGTCCGAAGGGCTTATGGCCTTGGCAAGCGGTGAGGGCAAGATCGCCATGGCGAAGGCCCAGAAGGCCGACAAATATCTGAACAAGCCCGCATTGACCAACCTGCTGACGGCGCAGGCGGCGGAATTGGCCGGGGATCGCCGCAAGGCCGAAGAGACATATCGCAAGCTGGTCGAGGACGAGCAGACGCGGTTCGTCGGTGTCCGCGGTATCATGAAACAGAAGCTGGCCGAAGGAGATACCGAGACCGCGCTGAAGCTGGCCGAGAAAGCCTTTGCGCTTAAGCCGAAACATGCGGAAACCGGTGATCTGCTGTTGCAGCTTCAGGCCCAGAAAGAAGACTGGACCGGTGCGCGCAAGACGTTGAGCACGAAGCTGCGGAATGGCCAGTTGCCCCGCGACGTCCACAAGCGGCGCGACGCGGTTCTTGCGCTGTCGGAAGCCAAGGAAGTCATCGACGAGGGGAATGACATCGAATCGCGGGAAGCGGCGATCGAGGCGAACCGCCTGTCGCCGGATCTGATCCCGGCAGCGGTGATGGCAGCGCGCAGCTATATCGAACAGAAAAAGCCACGGTATGCCGCGCGTTTGCTGACCAAAGCCTGGAGCGTTCAACCGCATCCGGACCTTGCAGCGGCCTTTGCCGCGATCGAACCCGACGAAAAGCCAGCGGCGCGGATCAAACGGTTCAAGACGCTGACGAAATCGCAGCCGGATCATCCGGAGACCAGGATGCTGAACGCAGAACTGCACATCGCGGATGAGGATTTCCCCGGTGCCCGTCGTGCGCTGGGTGATCTGGTCGAGACCGACCCGACAGCCCGCTCTGTCACTCTGATGGCGGCCATCGAGCGGGGCGAAGGGGCATCGGATACTGTTGTGAAAGGCTGGCTGGCGCGGGCGCTGACCGTATCACGCGGACCGCAGTGGATCTGTGACAATTGCCACAACATCCACACGGACTGGACGCCGATTTGCGACAACTGCAAGAGCTTCGATACCCTGAGTTGGAAAACTCCGCCGACGTCCGAGGTTGCGATGCCCGGTGGTGTGCAGATGCTGCCGCTGATCGTCGGCTCGGTCGAGGACAAGTCAGGCGCGGACGGTGCGGGCAAGGTGGCGACACGGAGCGACATCGAAGACGTCGAACTGATCACCGACCCGCTTGACGAAGAGCCAAAGCCTGACGCGGCAAAGGTCTGATCCTACTTGCCTTTCCAGACCGGATCACGCTTTTCCGCGAAGGCACGCGCGCCTTCCATCTGGTCTTCGGAGGCATAGAGGGTATCGACCGTCGGCAACTGGCGTTTGGTGATGCGGTTCATCGCATCCTGAAACTTTGAATCTTCCGCATCGCGCACGATCTCCTTGATCGCGGCATAGACCAGCGGCGGGCCGGAGGCGAGAAGGCGGGCCAGCTCCCATGCCCGGTCCATCAGCTGATCGGCAGGCAGGATTTCGTTGATCAATCCCCAACCTTTCGCCTCGGCCGCATCGAACCAGCGGCCCGTCAGCAGCAATTCCATCGCGATGTGGTAAGGGATGCGTTTGGGCAGTTTGACGCTGGCCGCGTCCGCGACGGTGCCAGACCGGATTTCGGGCAGGGCAAAGGTGGCGTGGTCTGCGGCAAGGATCATGTCCGCCGACAGGGCCAACTCCAGCCCGCCACCACAGGCGATGCCGTTCACGGCAGCAATCACCGGCTTGTTCATACCGCGCATCTCTTGCAGACCGCCAAAGCCGCCGACGCCATAATCCCCATCCACCGCATCCCCGTCCGAGGCGGCCTTGAGATCCCATCCGGGGCAAAAGAACTTGTCGCCGCCCCCGGTTATGATCGCCACACGCAGATCGGGGTCGTCGCGGAAATCGCGGAATACCTCGCCCATGATGCGCGAGGTCGCAAGGTCGATGGCGTTCGCCTTGGGCCGGTCGAGGGTCACTTCGAGGATCGGACCATCGCGGCGGGTCTTGACGGGGGCATCGGTCATGTCAGATCTTCCAATACGATAAGTGCATCGACGGCAATCGCCCGATCAGAAGTGCAGATCAGGGGGTTGATTTCAACCTCGGCGACGGTGTCGGGGCCCGACAGGACGTAATCCTGCAACGCCAGAACAGCCGAGCATAGAGCGTGCAGGCAAGCGGGCGGTTTGCCACGAAAGCCAGTCAGCAGCGGATAGATGCGCAGGGATTGCAATGCTTCGTGGACATCATGCTCTGTCACAGGCAGCAGGAGGGTCGCGGTATCACGCAAAAGTTCGGTCCAGACCCCACCCGCGCCAATGGTAAGCGCAAAGCCATGCGCAGGGTCGCGGGTGACACCGACCAGCAGTTCCGCCACGCCGCCTGTCACCATGGATTCAATCAGAACGGTCGGCGTGCCGATGTCGCGCGCGGTGCGGTCCCAGTCCGTTTGCGCGATGCCAAGGCGCACGGCACCGGATTCTGATTTATGTGCCAAGCCCTCGCCCTTGATGGCGTAGGTTTCGGCATAACAGGCATCGCCGTCATGTTCGTTTTCCGGATCATGGATGGGTTCGATCCCATCGGGCTGCACGACGAAACGGCAATTCCACGGGATCATGACCCCGTGTCTTGCGAGGCGGGTCTTTGCCTCTGCTTCGGTGAGTGTCCGGGTGCGGTTCAATGCCGGGGCGGGGGCAATGGTCAGATCCCTTGGCGGACGGATGCGCGTAGCGGCCTCGGCTGCGGCAAGTGCTTCTTCGAGACCGTGCAAAGGTGTGACACCGCCTGCCATCAATTCCCGGGCGATGTCTTTTGGCATCAGTTCCGGCAGGGTTGACACGACGGCAAAGGGACGCCCGGTTTGCGCGCGGACAGCCAGCGCGGCATCGACCGTACAGCGCCACGCGGAGTTGTCGGTGGTGGGGTAATCCACGATGCTGAGCGTGAGGTCGATGCCAGGTGCGCAGACGGCAGACCATGCTGCGGCCATGCGCGCCACATCCCCCCAGATGTAGGTGTGATAATCCAGCGGATTGCCAAGAGCGACCATGGGCCCGAGCACGGCGCGCAGAGCGGTTTCCTGATCGGGTGTCAGCGGAGGAAAGTTGAGGTTTCGGTTGGTCGCAAGATCCGCGATCAGGCTTGCCTCCCCCCCCGAGCAGCTTATCGAGGCGAGCCAATTTCCCGCGAGCGGTCCGTTGCAATGCAGAAGCTTGAGCGTTTCGAGCAGTGTCGCAGGGGAGGTCACACGAGCGATGCCGAGCCGGTCCAGCAGCGCCTGTGCACCAGCGTCCGATCCGGCCAGCGACGCGGTATGCGACACTGTTGCGGCACGGGCCTGTTCCGATACACCGGCTTTGAGGACGACAAGCGGTACAGCTTTTGCATGGGCTTCGCGGGCCAGTGTTTCCCACTCCGCCACGTCGCCAAACCCTTCGACGTGCAGGCCGATGGCGGTCACACGTGCGTCATCCAGCAATGCGCGGGCAATCTGGGCCTGGCTTGTCTGGGCCATGTTTCCGCAGGCCACCACATAGGCCAGTGGCAGGCAGCGTTGTTGCATCGTGAGGTTGATCGCGATGTTCGAGCTTTGTGTCAGGATCGCCACGCCACGGTCAACGGGCGTACAGCCGTGCTGGTCCGGCCACAGGACCGCTGTGTCCAGCGCATTGACAAAGCCGTAGCAATTGGGGCCGAGGATCGGCATATCGCCAGCTGCCTCAACCAGTGCCGCCTGCAAATCCCCTGCCTTGCCATCCTCGGCCGCGGCCTCTGCAAAACCGGAGGCAAAGCAGACGGCACCGCCTGCGCCTGCGGTTGCCAATTGCCGTACCGTGTCCAGTGTGGCGTTTCTGTTGACCCCGACGAAGCTCGCGTCGGGCGCGGCAGGCAGTTTGTCGAGATGAGCAAAGGCGGGCAACCCTGCCACCTCGGTGCGGGAGGGATGCACGGGCCATATGTCACCGTCAAAGCCGAACTTGCGGCATTGCTCGATCACATTGGCGCACCATGTCCCGCCGCCAATCACGGCGATGGACCTGGGACGCAACAGGCGCGAAAGATCCCGCATCAGGCCCCCAGGGGGCGCAGCAGATCGCGCGAGATGATGTGGCGCTGGATTTCCGATGTGCCGTCCCAGATGCGTTCCACGCGGGCATCGCGCCAGAACCGTTCGATGGGAAAATCGTCCATCAGGCCCATGCCGCCGAAAATCTGCAATGTCGTGTCTGTCACGCGGGCCAGAGCCTCTGACGCATAGAGTTTGGCGCTTGCGATCTCGCGGTTGGCTGGCAGGCCTTCGTCCAGCCGCCAGGCTGCGGCAAGGGTCAGCCAGTCAGCGGCGTCGATCTCGGTGATCATGTCGGCGATCTGGAAGGACACCCCCTGAAACTTGCCGATCTGCTGGCCGAACTGCTTGCGTTCGGCGGCATAGGTCAGCGCGTAGTCGAAACAGCGCCGCGCCCGTCCGACGGAAAAGGCGGCGACGGTCAGGCGCGTGGCATAAAGCCATTCGTTCATCACCGCAAAGCCGCCGTCCACCTCGCCCAGCACCTGCGCATCGGGCAGGCGGCAATTGTCGAAATAGAGGATGCAGTTCTTGTAGCCTCTGTGGCTGACGGAGTTGTAGCCGTCGCGCACTTCGAAGCCCGGCGTGCCGCGATCCACAAGAAAGGTGGTGATCCGTTTCTTGGGGCCCTTTGGTGTCTCGTCCACACCTGTCGCAATGAAAACGATGAAGAAATCCGCGTGTTCCGCCCCGGAAATGAAGTGCTTGGAGCCGTTCACGACCCAATCACCCCCATCCCGCACCGCATTGCATTTCATCCCGCGCACGTCGGACCCGGCATCGGGTTCGGTCATCGCCAGCGCATCCATCCTCTCGCCCCGCACGGCGGGCAGCAGGTAGCGCTCGCGCTGTTCTTCGTTGCAGGCCATCAGGATATTCTGAGGCCGTCCGAAGAAATGCGTCAGGGCCATCGAACCGCGACCCAGTTCGCGTTCGACAAGCGTGAAATCGACATGGGACAAGCCGGCGCCGCCGACGTCTTCGGGAAAGTTGCAGGCATAGAAACCCAGATCTATGACTTTTTGCTTGATCTCTTCGCCCAGCGCGTGCGGCACCTGTCCGGTGCGCTCCACCTCAGCCTCGTGCGGGTAGATCTCTTTCTCGACGAAACTGCGCACGGTGGAGACGATCATCTCCTGTTCATCGCTGAGGCCAAAGTGCATCCCGGTCCGTCCCCTGTCGTTACCTAACGCGACCTTAGGCAGATCACGCTGGAAATCTATCTCGAAAATGCAGTGGGCGTTAATCACCTGTTTACCGCTGCCGGGTCAGAACAGAAGGGGACGTCCGGTGCAGAAGTGTCGGATGAATCGAGATTGCAGCAGAAGGCCAGGCATGATCCGTTCTTTCAAGACCCCCTTCACGCGGCCACAGCTTGGCGCGTACCACCACGGCGTGATGCACTATCACTACCGCGATGTGATGTGCAACAAATCACCCATCGACATCGCGCTGTATCTGCACCTGATCCACGCGGTCGAACCCGGAACCTTCATCGAAATCGGGACGAAGTTTGGCGGGTCCGCCATGATGTTTCGCGATGTGATCAGGATCTACGGGATGGACACGCAGGTGGTGTCGATCGACCGTGCGCCGCCTGACGTGGATGATCGGTTTGACGGCATCCGTTTTGTGCAGGGCGATGTGATGGCGCTGGACCATACCTTTGCCGAAAACGGGCTTTTTGATCTGCCGCGCCCCTGGATCCTGTCCGAAGACAGCGCGCATACCTTCGATGCCTGCATGGCGGTGCTGGATTTCGGCGGCAAACACCTGCGGCAGGGTGAATACCTGATCATGGAAGACAGCGTGCTGGCGGAGCTTGATCTGGCGGACCGGTTTGATGGCGGCCCCAGCCGCGCGATCGAAACGTATCTGAACGCAAATCCCGACGTCTATGAAATCGACACCAGCTATTGCGACATGTTCGGCGTGAACGCGACGACCAATCCCAATGGCTATCTGCGGCGGATTTAGGATGGGACTGGCAGAGGCGATCAGCGCGGGATCGGTCTTTCAGGAAGATATCCGTCTGGTGATCTGGGATCTGGACGAGACCTTCTGGACCGGGACATTGACGGAAGGGGGCATCCGGTACCGGATGGACCATCATCAGTTGGTGATTACGCTGGCCGAACGTGGGATCATGTCGGCCATCTGCTCCAAGAACGACCCCGCCCCGATCGAAGCGGAACTGCGCGCGCGGGGGCTGTGGGATTATTTCATCTTCCCCAGCATCGACTGGACCCCGAAGGGCGCGCGCATCGCCGCGATGCTCGACCTGATCGGTCTGCGCGCGTCGTCGGTTCTGTTTCTGGACGACAATCCGATGAACCTGGCGCAGGCAGCCCATGCCAATCCGGGGCTCAACGTGGGTCCGCCGGAGTTGATCAGCAGCTTGGCCGATGCGCCGCAACTTCGGGGGAAGCCTGATCCTGACCTCACCCGGTTGGCGCAGTACAAGGTCAAGGAGCGCAAGGCCACTGCCGCACGGGTGGTGGGGGGCGATACGATCGCCTTTCTGCGACAGTCCAACGTTCGCGTGTATGTCGAATACGATGTCGAGGCGCATCTGGACCGGGCTGTCGAGCTGATCAATCGCACAAACCAACTCAATTTCACAAAGAAGCGACTGCCCGACGATCCTGCCGCCGCGAAGGCAGAACTTTCGGCCCTGCTTGCGCTCAACACCACGGATGCCGGTCTGATCCGGGTCTGCGATGACTTCGGCGATTACGGCTTTGTCGGGTTTTACCTGACCGAACGGCTGCACAACATCCGCCGGATGAAGCACTTTTGCTTCTCTTGCAGAACGCTGAATATGTATGTCGAACACTGGGCGTATGACTTCCTGAACCGCCCGCCGATGCAGGTGGTCGGCGACGTGCTTTCGGATGTGCAGAACGATCCCGTCAAGGTCGATTGGATCACCGCCTCTGACATCGGAGAGATTACCGAAAAGACGCCGCAGCCGTCCCTACGGTTTGATCACATCCTTGCCCGCGGGGGCTGTGATCTGGCCAGCCTGATGCATTACTTTTCGCTGCACTGCGATCAGATACGCGAAGAATTCAACCTGCCGCAGAATGGTCAGATGTTCCGCAGGGATCATTCGTCGTTCCTGATGCCGGCGCTGGGTGATCCCCTGACCGAAGAACAGCTCTGGGCCGCGGCTTCCCTTGGCTATGGACGGGAGGATTTTGCATCCGACCTGACGCAGTTGCCGCAAGGCCGAGGACTGTGTTTTCTCAGCTTTTGGGCAGATGCGGATATTCCGATGTACCGCCACCGGCATACCGGGCTGCGGTTGCCCTATTGGCTGGTTGGTGCGCAGAACCAGAACCTGATCGCCCGCGCGGACCTGCGCGAAGCGGTGGCCGAAACGGATGTGCAACGGCAACGGCTGAACGTGCTCTGCCGTGACTTCGAACATGAAGGGCTGTTGCACGATGCCGAGATGGTCGAACGGTATGGAAAAATACTGGATGCGATCCCCGTGGACGTGCAGGTCGTCGTGATGCTCGCGCCCCTTCGGGGACCGCTGCACTTTGCAAACCCCGAAAGACCGGATCACCCGCATCATTCCCGTCTGAACGCCGCCTTGCGGCAGGTGGCGGAGGGGCGCAGCAACGTGATGCTGCTGGACCCGGCGGAGTTTATTCATGGGGCCGAAGACATGATCGACCTCAACCACTTCAAGCGCCCCGTCTATCACCGCATGTACCGCGCGGTTCTGGATCGTCTCGACGCGGGATACGCCAATTCAGATCGAAAGGCCGCCGATGGCTGATGCAAGATTGTTTTCCAACCTCTTTCTCAGCGTCGGCGCGATGAAGGCCGGAACGACCTGGCTTTACGCCGTGCTCGCGCGGCATCCGGCCCTGCATTTCGCGATGGAAAAGGAAATTCACTATTTCTACCACCGGTATGTGAACCCAGAGCAGTTGAGCGAGGCGTATCGCCTGCGCGAGGCGCGCAACCGCTATCTGTTTCGGTTCGATCCGGCCAAAGCCAACATCGACGCGGTACGCGCCAACCTGCATTGGGTCAGCGCCTATCTGAACCGACCGGTAGACGACTATTGGTACCGCAACCTGTTTCAGATGCGGGATCATCAGGTTTATGCCTGCGATTTTTCCAACCTTCACGCGCAACTTCCGCAGGAGGCCTGGCCGCAAATCGCGGCGAAATGCGACCGGCTTCGGGTGCTTTACACCATGCGCGATCCGGTCAAACGTTTGTGGAGCCATACCAAGTTTCATCTGCAAGTGACCGGGCAACTGGACAACCTGGACAGCTGGGGCGTGGATGAGTTCAATGAGTTCGTTCGCCGCCGCCACATCTGGGTGAATGCCGAATACGGCCAGATTCTGAGAAATCTGCGCGGAGGGCTGGCACCCGAAACGCTGAAGGTCATCTTTTACGAAGACCTCCACCACGACCAGCGCGGCACCCTGCGCGGGATCGAATCCTTTCTGGAGCTGCCGCATTTCGATTATCCCCAATCGGTGCTTGAACAACGCTTTACCGAAAGCGTGAAACACCAGATGCCGCCCTTCTTCAGCGAGATGCTGCAGGACGATATTCAGCGCATCTGCGCGGAGGTCGAGGACGAGGGCTATGAAATCCCCGCATCATGGCGCGTCGATGCGACGATTGCGGCATAGATGATGCACGGCGCAGTGGCCGCGCTGGCGCTTCATCCCGCGCTGTGATCGCAGAAACGGTCGGGGTTCAGACCGTGCCGCGGTACGGCACGCGGTGAGATGGCGCATCGGCGCTTTCCGGTGGGGAAACGGCGCGATTGGATGCACGGTGGGTGAGAGATTTGGCGTGTCGCAACAGTGCGATGTCGTCCCCGTTGATCTCTTCCAACATCTGCCGCATGGCCGGTGAAATGGCATTCGGCTGGTTCTTTGACGATGCGTTGGCCGTCACGGGATGCCAGTTGAAATCAGGAAACTGTGGTTTCAGAATCTGGCCAAGCCGCTCCATCGCCTGAGAAAATTCGGCAACGATGCCCAGCACGCCATGTTGCATGATCTGATCACAGACCGCGCGGGCTTCTTCAAGCTCGTCACGCGCTGATCCGGTGCCAAGTGCTGCCAGCCTTTGGGTCTGAAAGTTGAGGCATTGCCTGTCACCCGGCACCGCGAGGCGTGCGTGAACGTAGCCTGCGAAACCGTTTTTCCGCGCCAGGCCAGTCCCGAAGGTCTCGGCCCTTTGAACCCGCTCAAACCGATAGGCAGAGCCGATCCTGTCCACCGGATCGCGCAACATCACGACCGGCACGATCCGGACGCCGTCAATGCGGGGCAGTGGACCGATCAGTGTATGGGTCGAAAAGGCGATGGCCCGCGGATGCGCCTCGATCCACCGGGTCACGTCGGCCGTATTGGCCGCACCGGCACTGTCAAATTCGCGGCTGACCCAGCGGTCGCCAAAGTTCCGTTTCAGGATTTCATCAATCGACGTTCCGGCGTTCTTGAACAGATGATTGTGCAGAATGATGTGGCGCATGGCGGTTTGATCCGATCAAGGGCGGGATTGGTAAAGATCGGCGGCCTCGAACGCGGCACGCATCAGGTTTCGTCCCCGCTCGAAAGAATAGGTCGCATGCATATAGCCGCGGGCGTTCTGCGACATCTGTTCCCACAGACGATCATCGCGGGTCAGGTGGCGGATCCCATCGACCCACTCCTCCGGCGTTTGGGCGATGATGCAGTCATATCCAGAGCGAAGGCCGATTCCTTCGGCGGCAATCGGGCTGATCACGCAAGGGATACCCTGCGCCAGAGCGCTCAGCACCTTGCCCTTGATCCCGGCACCGGACAGCAAGGGGGCCACGAAGACGCGATGCGGATCGTAGGCATCACGGGTTTCGGTGACAAAGCCATGCGGCACGATATGCGGGCTGGCCAAAGCGCGCATGTCATCGTCCATGCCGGAGCCATAGATTGTCAACTGCGTCTGCGGGTCATCCGCGACAAGCGCGGGCATGATCCGCCGAACGAACCAACGAACACCTTCGGCATTGGGATGGTGGCGGAAGCTGCCCAGAAAGGACAGGCCGCGCCGGGTGCTGGCGGCTGGAACCGCGTCGGGCACCTTCACCACCCAGGGGCAGCGCACAACCGTCGCTTCGCCATCGGTGTAGGCCTGAATGACCGAATGTTCGACGTCATTGTAGGACAGCACCACATCGACGCTGCGGATCACTTCGATCTCTTCCGTGCGGGTCTGGCGGGCACGGTTCAGTTTGCCTTCATCCGCCTCGCATTTGGCGGTGCGCAATTCGCGCAGGAAATGCAGATCCGCGTTGTTGAAGAGCACCTTCGCATTGGGGGCCTGACGGCGGATCTGTGCCAGAACATTCTGCGCGACGTAATAGCGCGTGATGTAGAAGGCGTCGAAATCGCCGGCATGTTTGTCGAGATATTCGCCCGCATTCATGTAGAACGGAGCATAGATCACCTCGACCCCGGATTTCTGCAGCGCTTCGGTGTATTTTCCCAAGTGCGCCATGTTGGTCGAGACGAAAGTGACCTTGTAGCCAAGGGATTGCACAAGTTTCATTTCCTGAAGCGCAGCATATGACCCCGCATCCTTGTCCGCGCGGGGCGGGGCGTAGTCGATGAAAAGCACCCGGCCCACGATACCCCGGTCCTTTTCCAGATCGGGGTTGTGCCCTTCTGTGCCCTTGCCGGCAAAGGCTGCGGCCCAGCGGCGCTTGAATTTGGGGCGGTTCATTTCCTGATATTTCTTGAACCCTTTGGTCACATCGGTGCCGGAAGTCATCCCTTCGAAATGATAAACGACCGAAGACGGGATGAACCATGTGGTGAACCCGGCCTGCCGCACCTTGAACGCCAGGTCGGTGTCTTCGAAATACATCGGTTCAAGATATGATGACAAACCGCCGATCTTGCGCCAGACGGATGCAGGCGTCATGAGCGCGGCCCCGGACAGATAGTCTGCCTGCCTGGCATAGCAGAAGCGGGGATCGTTCGGATTTTGCCGGTTGCCGTAGTTCCAGGGATTGCCGCTGCCCCAGATGATTCCGCCGGCATCCTGCAGGTCACCGTTCGGATAAAGCAGTTTGGACCCGACAAGCCCCACATTGTCGAACCGGTCGAATCCCGCCACAAGCTCATCGAGCCAGCCTGCCGTCACCTCGACATCATTGTTGAGAAGGGCGATGTATTTCCCCCTCGCCCGTTCCGCACCGGCGTTGCACGCGCGGATGAAGCGTTGGGCGATGCGGTGGTGGATCACGGTGATCCCGGTAACGAGCTGTTCCAGCGATTGCGTTTCATCGCTGGACGCGTCATCCACAACGATCACCTCGAACGACGTTTCATTGTGCGCAAGAAGCAGCGAGCAGAGCGCCAGATAGGTCAGGTCGATGTGGTTATGGGCTGGAATGATGATGGAGACTTGCGGGTCCGTGACCTGTGGAAAATGCAGCGGTTTACGTTTGACGTTCTCCGGCCCGCCTTCGAGTGTTTCCAGGGCGTGAAACAACTGGGCATGGTCCGTTTCCGGCCCGGCCGACGCCAGTTGCGCCTTGAGAGCAGCGTATCTGTGAGGTGTCTGCGGCAGCAGCGCATTCGGGAAAGGTGCGGCGGATTCGCGGCGCATCACGTCTTCGGGCGTCACGATATAGGGCATCAGTTGATGATGCTCGAACAGAACGACGGACCCCGACCTGTCCTTGAGCGACAGATGCCGCACATGGCCGTTGAGGTATTCCGAAGGGAGCCGGATCACGTTGTCCCCCGCCACGATCCGGATGGGCTTCACAGGTTTCCCGTCGATGCTGAGCACGACTTCGATGTCCTGCGCGGCCTCACAGATCAGCGTGTGACCGAAGTTTTCGCGCACCGTAAATGTCGGCTTGGACATCGGCGTGATCGGGAAGGTGTCGCGCCCGACCTGAACCTGAAGCCCCTGACCGGGGGCCAGTACGTTGGGCAAACGCGCGCTGAGCCAATGGCCGTCCGAGATGTCGCTGCGCCCGTAGATCCACTCGGGTTCCAGAATGGGCCTGGCGGTTTCCGCGACACGGGCGTCGGCCACATGGACATCGGCAAGGAAAAGAAAGGGTTCGGTGCCTTTGTCATCGGGCAGGTGTTTGCGGTATTCGATCTCCAGACTGACGTCGCAGCTCTTGAAATGCGCGGGGATCGGGTGAGTGATGCGGTCATAGCCGCTGCGCAGGGGGCCGCCCGGATACGTCGTGTCGAACGGCAGGAAGTGTCTTTCTTCCTGCAGGGTTACGGGATCGTGAAAGATCAGGCAAAGGCTGGCTGCCGCACGGTGGGCGGCAAGACTGGCCTCGAACACCATGCCGGGCTGGACAGACGGAATGTGGATCCGGTTGTCGAAACAGATCTGGCAGGGCGCGTCGAACCGGTTGATCATGACCTGAATGGTCTGGTTGCCCGAAAGGGTCCAGTCCTCCAGTTGATTGACCCAGCAGGCGTAAACCTCTCCCGGCACCGTTTCCACGGGCAGGGACCGGGATTGGCGGATCAGGTTCTGTGTATCCAGCCGGTAGGTTCTGGGCTGGCGCAGAAAGGGCGAAAACGTCTCGTCGCAGATCTGAAAGGGCGACAACGCGTCGCCAAGCCTGATCTCCATCGGTTGAACCGTGTCGACCTTTTCCACATTCCCAAAAACGGTGCCGTCCAGCATCACCAGACAGCGCAACTCGGACATAAAATCGAGAGACATGAAAGAACCAACCCTGTGTTCTTGCCCGCGGGCAAAGTGGTAAACGAAATCTAATACCGCACAGATTGTCTTAAATTTGGGTTAACCACGGTTAAGGTTGTCTTACTTGTCCAGAATGTCGCGGTGATAGCGGTTCAAAAGAAACAACCCGGACATCGTGGTCAACGCGGCAATGGCAAGGGGATAGGCGATCGAGACATAGGTCGGCTGATAGAATGGATAGAATCCGTCACGCATCAGCCCGGCGATATGCACGATTGGATTGAACCACAGGTAATCCGAGTAAGGCTGCGGCACGCTTTCAAAGATGAAAAACACGCAGGATGCCAGGAACAGAGGACGGTTCAGGATCGCCCAGGCGGTGTTCCACACAGGGTAGGCGAGCGTGAGGAAACTGTTGAGCGTCCCGACCCCGATCGCCAGGGCGAAAGTCAGCATGTAGGCCTGCCCGATCTTTGAATAATTCAGCACGGTCGTCGGTTTGAGGTAGATCAGGATGAAGCCGAGCACGATGAAATGCACCATCATCTGGGTCAGCGCGTTCAGCACGAAGCGGGCAATCAGCGCATCGAGGAAAGTGATTCTCGGGTAGGTCAGCAAGGCACGGCTGAATTGTATGGTCTGCGCCAACTTGGTCGAAATGTCCGAATACATCATCAGCGGTAGAATCCCGGCGGCATAGAAAAGCGCAAAACTGGTGCCGAGCGGTGGCGTGCGGAACCCGATGGAGAAAACCAGCGTCAGGAGCGCGATCCCCGCGGCGGGTTCCAGAATTGCCCAGACATAGCCACCGGGCGACCTGCCATAGGTCGTGGTTATCTCGCGCAGGATCAGCGCACCGATGGCGCGAGGGGTGGCGAAAGGGGCGGCGTGCTGGCGCAGTCCGGCAGGTAGATCGGAGGGGGAAGACACCTGAGTAACCTCTTCGCTAACCAAGGTTACCAAAAATTAACCTTAGCCTGCATAATCTTTCATAAATACAACCAAAAAGTTAACGCGCATGTCCGACAGGCCTCCAGACAGCATCAAAGGGATCGGGACGATCCGGCATCTGAAGCAGACGCCTTCCCGGCCTGCGCCTCAGGCCGGTCACCCCGATCTTGAAGAACCCGCGCCGCCACGGCAGGTACCGCAGGACATTCCGCGCTTCGACATCAAGCCACCGGCCCGCCGTGCGCGCCCCCGGCGGCGGCATCGGTTCCTGTTTCTGACCTTCGTTCTGATCGTCGTCGCGCCTGTCTGCCTGTCGGGCTATTACTTTTCGACCCATGCTGCAGATCAATTCGCCTCAAAGGTCGCCTTTTCGGTCCGGACCGAAGAACAAAGTTCGGCCATTGAATTGCTGGGCGGCATCACGGAGCTTTCGGGGTCCAGTTCTTCCGACACCGACATCTTGTTTGCGTATCTGTCCAGTCAGGAGCTGGTGTCCCGCGTCGATGATCTGGTGGATCTGCGGGCGGTCTGGTCGCGGGTCAGCACCCGGCAAGACCCGATTTTCGCGTTCGATCCGGATGGCACGATCGAGGATCTGCAGGATCATTGGAACCGCAAGATCGCGATTGTCTATGACAGCGGCACGGGTCTGATCGACCTGCAGGTTCTGGCCTTTGATCCACTGGATGCAAGGCGTGTGGCGCAGGCCGTGCTGGATGAATGCGCGGCGATGATCAACAGCCTGTCGCGGATCGCGCAGGAGGATTCGATCCGATTTACCCGGGATGAACTGACCAATGCCGTCGAACGGCTCAAGACTGCGCGGCGGGCGCTGACCCAGTTTCGCAATCGGACGCAGATTGTGGACCCGAGCATTGATACCCAGAACCAGATGGGGCTGCTGGTCACCCTGCAGCGGCAGCTTGCCGATGCGCTGATCGATTCGGATTTGTTGCAGGACACAACGCGTGAAAATGACCCCCGCATCGTGCAGGCAAAACGCCGGATCGAGGTGATCCGCGCCCGGATATCGTCCGAGCGGCGCAATCTGGGTTTGGGCGAAGAAGGCGAAAGCGGTGACGCCTTTGCCAATCTTGTCGGTGAATACGAAGGGTTGATCGTGGACCGCGAGTTTGCCGAAACAGCCTATACTGCCGCACTTGCGGCGCATGATTCCGCGCTTGCGGAAGTTCGCAAGCAAAGCCGGTATCTGGCCGCGCACGTCAAGCCGACGCTGGCGGAGAAGGCGCAGTATCCGGAGCGGGCCAAGATCATGGCCCTGCTGGCGCTGTTCTGTTTCTTCACGTGGTCGATATTCTGTCTGGTCTTCTACAGCCTGCGTGACCGAAGCTGAGCCGCGCATGATCCATCTTGATAACCTGACCAAATACTTCCCGACGCGCGGCGGACGGCAAACCATTGTGGAAAACCTCACGGCGACTTTCCCAACGGGGGCCAGCGTGGCGCTTCTGGGCCGTAACGGGGCCGGGAAAAGCACCTTGCTCAAACTCATTGCCGGAACGATCCGGCCCACTTCGGGCCGGGTATTGTCCACCGGCACGATCTCTTATCCGGTTGGGTTTCAGGGGTCGTTCCATCCCGATCTGACCGGCGTGCAAAACACCCGTTTCGTTGCGCGCCTCTATGGTGTGGACAGCGACGGATTGGTCGCCTTCGTCGAGGATTTCGCCGAACTTGGCGCGCATTTCAGGATGCCGCTGCGGACCTATTCAGCGGGCATGAAATCGCGTTTGTCGTTCGGCGTGTCCATGGGCATCCCCTTTGACACCTATCTGGTGGACGAGGTGACATCGGTGGGTGACGGAGCATTCCGGCACAAGAGTGTTCAGGTCTTTGACAAACGCAACGAAAGCGCCGGCGCGATCGTGGTTACCCATTCTCCACCGATGGTGAAGCGGCTGTGTAACATGGCGGCAGTGCTGGAACAGGGGCGCTTGCATTTCTACGAGGATCTGGACGCCGCGTTAGAACATCACGAACGTAATCTGGCGATGCCGCCGGGGCCCTGACCGGACGCAGCATCGAGCGGACGAGCGCAAGCGCATTGCGACCGAAAATATCCGGCGACCAGTTCTCTTGCCAAACCTCACGGATCCGGGTCGACAGACCGTGCTGGTGTTGATCGAAAAAGTGCAGCATTTCGACAATGCGCTGGGCTTCCCTGCCCAAGTCCGAGGTTTCGATAACCAGGCTGCAGGGGTGTTTCACGCTCAGGTCGGTGGCGCCGTCGAAGTTGCGCAGAATGATCGGCAGACCCGCCTCGAAAGCCTCGAGTGCGCCGATGGGTGTCCCTTCATAGCGGGAGGTCAGAAGGTAGGCATCGGCCTGTGCCAGGGGCAGGCGAACGTCCGGCAGGGGGCCGGTGAATGTGATGCGGTCGAACACATCGGCCCGCACGACGGCGCGGATCTTGGCCTGAAATGCCTGTTCTTCCGTTCCCGGACCACACAGGATCAGGCGGTAGTTTTCTGGCAGATGCGCAAGGAGTTGCGCCGCGATTTCATAATCCTTCTGGCGGCCCGTGCGCCCGGTCATCACCAGGGTGCGCGTCCCAAACCTGCGCCGCGATGGAAGCGGCCGCAGATCGGAGCAATTTGCGAGAACATGAACCCGGTGCCGCGCCAACCTGACGGCCCGCGCGTCCCGCGCCATCCATCCCGCCATCCGGTGGTTCAGGAACACCAGATTCTGTGGGGGGCAGGTGGCGACCAACAGCTTTTCAAGCACCTTGCAGATGCGGTGAACCAGGGGATTGTACCCGCGCCCGTAAGGCAGCCCGTGATGTGTGAAGGCAACGGGACAGGTGGGTCGCCAGATGTGCAGCGCCAGGAGCAGACGGCAGACAAGCACCTGAAGGCGCGCGTGAATCCAGATCAGATCCGCATCTTCCTGCCGGAAAGCCGCCAACAGACCGCGTACACCACGCCACACATGGAGCGGTGACGGATTGTTGGTCAGGCAACGCACAACGCGGTGCCGCACCCCCATCCGGTGCAGCGCGGTATAGCCGCCCTGGTCAACGTCACTGATGACCGTGAGCCGCACATGATCCTTCAACGCGCCTGCCAGATGCAATATATGTCTCGGTACGCCGGACGGGCGACCGTCGCCACCGACCAGAATGACATTTGGCTTTCGTTCAAACTCGTCCAAGGCTTGCTGCTCCCCAAAAACCAAGCGTTGCCGCACGTCCTTGTCTGTAGGGCCCAACCCGTCTCAATTTGGTTAACCGAGAGAGACCTTTTGCCCGACGCGCGATCGCGAAGTTCTGGCAGATTTCGAAGGCATCCGGCGTCAGCAGATCCGGCACCGCGGAAAGTGCGGCGAGGTTCCCGTCGATCCGATTTGAGAAGAGACCCTTGAGAACGCCAAGCTTTCGCATGATCTGGGCGGCCGGACCCACGCCCGCACCGATGCTGTTCTTGCCGTGTTGGCGGTAAAGGATGGACGGCGGCCCATTATCGAAAATCACGGTGCCACCGCAGCCGGTCAGCAAGAGATACAGCCACCAGTCGTGCGCGAACACGGCACCGGTGCGACGTGCAGCCCTTTGTGCGAGCGCAGCCGCAGCCGGGTTGAGCATGACCGTATTTCCGGACGCGACATTCTCGATCAACGCATTGCGCAGCGTGAAGGGGCGGTGAAATCGGGGCGAGGCGATCCGCCTGCCGGTGTCGGGAAACCAATACATGTGCCGCCCGCAGGACAGGGTCGGGGTGACACCGGAATGCCGAAGCGCGTCAAGACTGCGTTCCAGCTTGTCCGGCAGCCAGATATCATCCTGATCGGCAAAGCAGACGTGACCGACGTCTTGCGGCAGGTCCGCAATCAGCGCCATGTAGTTGGCCGAAAACCCGCGTCCGGGCCCCGAGATCACCGAGACCTTGTTTCCGTGAAGGGCCGCGAAATCATCTAACAACGCACGGCTTGCGTCTGTTGATCTGTCGTCGCTGCAGATCAGGTGCCAATCGCTGATGGATTGCCGGGCGATACTGGCCAGTTGCGCGGGCAAATGACGCGCACCGTTATGAACCCCCATGAGAATGGTGACCAAAGGTGCAGTGGGTATGTCGGATGCAAAACTCATATCACTTGCATCACATCAAGCTAAATAAGTTCACAAATTGTTAAGTGTCCTCACTTTACGCTCAGTGGACAGGTTTTGGTTGGAGCATGTCCGTGGCAGGAATACCCTTGTTCACCCTTGGAAAACGGTTTGCGTCTTCATTGCGCGAAGAAGGCACACGGCCCGCGCTACGGCGGGCGCGGCACTATGCGCTGCGGCGGCTGCGGGGGCAGGGCGCAGGCAGCATCGCGCCGATGACACGACCATCGCCTGCGGGGCCGGAACGCTATCTGCACGGCATCTGGCAGACCCTTGCGCAAGAGGACGCCTTTCACGTCTCTCACGCACCGGCGCTGAACCGGGGGAAACGTCAGATCGCGATGATCGCTGACCTCAATCTGCCGCAATGCCGTAAATACCGTGTCGAACAGCTTGCGGCCTTCTGGCGGTCCCGTGGGGTCGAATTCGAATATGCTCATTATCAGGACATTCCCCGCGCCGCCCGGATCATGCAGCATGCCACCCACCTGATGGAATACCGCCTGCAAACCGGCGCTGCGGCGGACATGATCCGTTACGAGGCGCGGCGGCTGCGGCTTCCGATCCTCTATGATCTGGACGATCCGCTTTTTTCCGTTTCCGCCTACGAGACATATCGAAACATGGAAGCCCTGGACCCCTCCATGAAGGCGCATTTCCTGTCTGAAGCGCCAAAATACCTGAGCATGATGAACGGTGCCGATGTCCTGTCCGTATCCACCCCCGGAATGGCGACCCATGCCGAGCTGTACTCCGGCCGTCCCGTCTTTGTCAGACGCAACTTCGCCGACACCGAAACGCTGGAAGCCGGCGCGCAGGCCATTGCAAGCGACGGGCCGGACGACAGTCTGTTTCGCGTGGCGTTTTCCAGCGGGTCACAAGGGCACGAAGTTGACCTGGCAGAGATCATAGAGCCGCTTTCGGAGTTCATCCTCGACGACCCCGACCGGCGGCTGATGTTGATCGGACACTTCGACGTCTCCCATTTGCCGAAAGGGTTGGAACGGCAACTGGAGAGGGTCAAGTTTGCGGACTATCCGCAGTACCTCAGCGCCTTGCGCAAGGCGAATTGCACGGTGATGCCGCTTTGCGACGATGCCTTCAACCGCTGCAAGAGCGCTGTGCGCGTGCTGGACGCGGCGGCGGTGGCCGTGCCCGCGATCGTCGGCAGCGTCGGCGACCTGCGCAATGTGGTGGAGCACGGCAAAACAGGGTTTGTTGCCCGGAACACCTCTGACTGGATGAGTGCACTGCGCGACCTTGCCGCCGATCCTGCAGCCTGCGCCGACATGGGCATCCGCGCCCGTCAAGAGCTTGAGCAGCGGTGGAAGGCATCCGATCAGCCTCACATCATCGCGCGTGAACTGATTGATTGGGTCGAGGGATGAGCAAGCGTCATATTCTGCTCGCGAACATCTTTTTCGCGCCTTTCAGCTATGGCGGTGCGACAGTCGTTGCGGAGCAGGTCGCATATGCCTTGCAAGCGCAGGGCAGATTTCGCGTGACTGCGGTTTCGCTATGCGCGCGCAACGATCTGGGCGCATATGTCGTGGTCAAAAGCCAGAAGAACGGCATCGAGAATTACCTCATCAACGTGCCTCCGGGTCGGTCCTATTCAGAGATGTACAACAATCCCGAAGTTACGGCCCGGTTGGCTGAATTGATCGACGCGCTCGAACCCGATCTGATCCATGCGCACTGCCTGCAGGAAATGGGCACCGGGGTCTTCACGGCGGCGGAAGTCACGGGTGTGCCAGTGATTCTGAGCGTGCATGACTTCTGGTGGCTTTGTGAGCGTCAGTTCATGATCCGTATGGATGAGAAATACTGTGGCCAAAGCCCGGTGAGAATTGACCAATGCAAGGGCTGCGCCGAAAACTTCTGGGCTGCAAAGGTTCGTTTTGGCCATCTTCAGGAAATGAGCGCGAAGGCTGCGATGGTCACCTACCCCAGCACATTTGCCAAGAACCTGAGCGAGGCTTCCGGTTTTGCGCCGGGGCGTGGTGTTGTCTGGCAGAACGGTGTCAAACTGCCGGATGACGACTTTTTCCTGAAACAATCCCGGCGGCGTCTGAGCGACAGGCGGATCACCTTCGGCTACGTGGGTGGCCCCGCAGCGATAAAGGGTTGGCCCACGATCAAGCGTGCCTTTGCCGGAATGAAGCCCGCCCCGTTTCGTGGTCTGGTGGTGGACGGGAGCCTGGACCGTTCCTGGTGGCAGATGCGTGATCTGAAAGGGATGCCCGGCGATTGGTCGATCTATCCGCGCTATTCGCAGGAAACGATGGATGACTTTTACGCAGAAATCGACGTCTTGCTGTTCATGTCCCAATGGAAGGAGACTTTTGGCCTGGCGATACGCGAGGCGCTGGCGCGGGGCATCACCGTGGTGCAGACCGACAGCGGTGGAACCGTCGAACACGAGGGCGTTTCACGCGAAGACCTCATCCCCATCGGGGCATCACCGGATGTTCTGCGCCGCAGGCTTGGCCGGATTATCGAAGAGAACCAGCGGAAAAGCGTTCCTTTGCCCGTCACCAGCTTTGATGATCAGGCCCGCGCCTTTGCCGCGCTGGTGGAAAAGGTTTTTCACGATCTTGAGCGGGCAGCCTGAACCGGCCCACTGGATCAGAAGGTGAAATCGTTCTCGTCCAGATCGTTCAGGTTCACGTTGCGCAAACGGATGGAATTGCCGGACCCGGTATTGATGATGACATCCTGTCCTGACTGCGAAGCGGCATTCCGGACGTCATTGAATTGGCTGAAACCGATCAGCTTCGAGAAATCCAGAACCTCGTTTGCGTTGAAGGCATCGAAATCGGCGATCGTATCGTTGCCATGGCCGTTGGAAAAGATGAACTCGTCTGCGTTGAAGCTGCCGAACAGCAGATCGTCACCTTCACCACCCAGAATGGTATCGAAACCGGCATCGCCGTAAATCGTGTCATTTCCGATTCCGCCGTCGATCACGTCGTTTCCCTGACCCCCAAAGAAGCGGTCGCCGCCTTCGCCGCCCCAGAGCGTGTCATTCCCTTCCTGGCCAAAGACCCCATCGCCGGAATCGCCGCCGAAGATCCTGTCGTCTCCAAGCCCGCCAAAGAGCCGGTCAAAGCCCAGATTCCCCAACAAGATGTCGTTGCCGTCTTCTCCGTAGATGTTGTCGGATTGGTGGCCGCCGTCGATCACATCGTCCCCGTCGCCGCCCATCAGCAGGTCGAAACCGGCGTTGCCGAAGATGGTATCGTGGCCGCCGCCACCGAACACGCCATCGACGCTGTACCCAAAGTTGCTGCCGGCGCTGATCCAGTCGTTGCCGTCCCCGCCATAGACGCGGTCGGGCGATGAACCGGCCCAGATGCGGTCATTGCCGGTTCCCCCGTCGATCTGGTCGAAACCGTCCCCGCCAAGCAGCACATCGTTTCCGTTTCCGCCGGTGATCGAATCGGCGAAGGTTTCGCCCGATATCGTGTCGTTGCCGTCGCCGCCGTGGATCGTGTCGAAACCCGCGCCCCCGAAAAGATAGTCGCTTTCGCCGCCCCCTTCGATGCTGTCGTTGCCGCCTTCGCCGTTCACCGCGTCGCGCCCGCCGCCAGACTGGATGGTGTCATTGCCCAGCGCCCCGAAGATGCGGTCATTCTGGCCGCCGCTTTGGATCACGTCATGACCGTTCGTTCCGATGTGGTCGTTGGCACCGCGGTTGAGCGCATGGCTTGGCTCGTCCTCCCAGACCGGAGCGAGCGAGTTGGGGTCGATTCCGGTCGGATTATCGACGAAACCGGGATTGGGATCGGGCCGTGATGGCTCGATGCCACCGGGGTATTCCGCCGGATCGGTCTGGATGCGGTTGCCGGTGATCAGATTGGTCGTGTCGAAATCCTGCGCATGAAAGCGCGATCCATCGGCCGAGCGCACTTCCAGCACTTCGGACCCGATGCGAAATTCGGCACCCCAGCTTTGCGAGATGATCGTCATGCCGCCCAGCCCGCTGGTTGTGCCGAAATCGGTCAGGTCCAGCCGGTCGAACCCCATCTGGAAGTCCAGAATGGTGTCGCGGGCACCGTCTTCGACCAGCACAAAGGTATCGAGGCCGCCGTCGCCGCGCAGCGTATCCTGACCGGCCCCATCCAGCAGGATGTCATTGCCGAAACCCCCGTTCAGCCGATCATTGCCCGATGCACCGGCAATGACATCGTCGCCGACCGATCCGTTCAGCACACTGCCGCCTGCACTCGCGCCAAGACTGATCCCGATATTGGGCAGGGAGATCGAAAACTCAGTGACATAGGGCGCCGTTTCGGTGGCAACCCAGAAGCGGATCCCATCGGGCGTGGCCATTGCATCCATTGATGTGATGGCGCGCAAAGGTGTGTCTGCCGTGCCCGCCACTGCATCAATGTGTTGCAAACGCCCGCCGGGCAGGACGGTGAAAAGGTTCACGCCACTGTCGGACCCGGCAGCAAGGACAAAGTTCTGCCCATCCAGCGTGACGCTTGTTACATGGCTGGCATCGGCGAAACGGGTACCGAGGCTGTCGATCAGGTGATCCACCGGCACCATGCCGGTCGGACTGACCGAAAATGTCGATAGCGAATCGCTGCCCGATCCGGCGACGACAACATACAGCCGACCATCCGCAGCGGAGGTGATGGTCATCCCGCCCGGCCGGTCCACCCAGAAACCATCGCCCGCATCGACGTCGCTGATGTGTTGCATTGTCCCGTTGGGGTTCTGGCGGAACATGCTGACGGTATCTTTGCTTCCGTAACTGACAAAAGCATAGGTCTGTCCGTTGTGGGTGGCGCTGATGATGTCCGTGGCCCGCTCCCCCTGCATTGCGCTGCCCTGGTTGATGTTGGTGACGTTCATCGTGGTGCCGGACCCGAAGGAGACATTCACCAGCCCGCCGGTGCGCAGCGCGGCCAGACCTGTCGATCCATCACCGATCAGTTCCATTTCGGAAAAGCCGCCCAGGTTGTGGCCCGGCGCGGTATAAGACAGCGATCCGTCTATGGCGTTGCCAAAGCCGTCACTGTCCAGTCGCACGCCCGTCAGCGCACTACTCTTGAGGCCCGCCATGAAAAGCTGCTGGCTCCCGCCCACTTCGCGCAACACCAGATCGGTGGTTTCCAACTGCAGCAGCGCGGGTGACAGGCGCCAGTGTTGCGCAAGCGACGTGCTGCCGGGGTTGTTGCCCAGATCGTAAGCGGTGAGCCAGCCATCGCCGCGCGTCGCGGTGAAAAGCATCGGTCCCCCGGCTCCATTGACGATCCTGATGTCACTCAGACCGACAAGGCCGAATTCCTCTGCTGAATAAAGTCCGCCATGATTGGAAAATGTCGCTCTGACCATTGGCCTGCACCTCTTTTTTCAAGGCGCTGTCTGACCGGCGAGCGGGCATTGGGCGTGATCCGAAAGTGGCGCTTCTGAGGCGTTTGCCGCTGATTTTAAAGGCTCGATGTTGCGTCAAATTGGATCTGATCGTGCGCGCAGGTCTCTGGATGTTAATCGCGGTGCCACAGGGTCCGGTCCATTCGACTTTCATTTACGATGTAAAGGACTGCCCATGTCACAGACCTCTCCCACGCTGTCTTTGCCCTATATACAGCCAGCGCAGGCGCAAAAGCATGTTACCCACAACGAGGCGCTGCGGATCCTGGATGCGGTCACCCAACTGAGCGTTCTGAATGTGACACTGACAGAGCCGCCTGCCCAGAACGCGGACGGTGATCGCTATATCGTGGCTGATGCGGCGACGGGCGTCTGGGCCGGACAGGAAAACAACGTGGCGGTCTGGGTCGACAGCACCTGGCAGTTCTTTGCTCCCAACATCGGGTGGCGGGCGGACATCGCCAGCAGCGGTGAAGAAATTCGATTTGACGGCACGGACTGGCAAAGCGCGGGCGGCGGCGCGGTCGATCTTCAGAATGTACCTGCGCTCGGGGTTGGCACAACGGCGGATGCGACCAACAAGCTGGCCGTGTCCGCCGATGCAACCTTGCTGACCAACGCCGGGGCCGGGCATCAGCTGAAGCTGAACAAGGCGGCAGCAACGGACACCGCCAGCCTGCTGTTCCAGACCGGTTTCGGCGGTCGCGCCGAAATGGGCACGGCGGGCAACGATAACTTTTCGATCAAGGTCAGCCCGGACGGCAATACCTTCAAAACCGCGCTGCGCACCGAAGCTGCATCGGGTGCGGTGCAGTTTCCCAGCGGGCAGGCGTTCTTTCAGGATGTGTTCATCCTCAACAACAGCAGTTGGTCGGTGACGATTCCCTGGTCCAATCCGTCGCGGATCATGCTGTGGCTCAGCGTCAATCTTGAGGGGCGTTTCTATCTCACGGCGATCACCGGCACGCTGACGGGGGCCAATAATTTCGGCGAGATGTTCGCCAATCCGCCCGGCACCCTGAATTTCTTTTCCGGCCCCCTGACGGGGACCACCGGACCGGTGGGCGCGATCAACCTGTCCATCGACAACACCGGGTCGGCCCCGAAGCTGCATTTGGAAAACCGGCTCGGCTCCAACCGCCTGTTCACGCTTTCTACCTTGGGGAAATGACATGACCAACGACACCGATACCGCTTACCGCACTGCCACTTTGCCTGGTCTGGGTGAGGTGCTGATCCCCGCAGGCATGACCGATGCCGAGGTTCTGGCTCAGGTTCTGGGCGAGGATGCTCCGGCAACACCGGAAAAGAAAACCAAGAAAAAGCCGTAAAACCGGCGTCAAATCGGCCCGCAGCCTGTATTGGTATCCCTGACGGATAACCAATGCAGGACGGACCGATCCCGTGGACTTCATAACAGCGACAAAACTGCCCGGTGTGGTTTTGATCAACCCGCCGCGTTTTGGGGACGCGCGCGGGTTTTTCAGCGAAAGCTGGAACAGGCAAAAGATGCGCGACCACGGCATCGACATCGACTTTGTGCAGGACAATCATTCCGTTTCCGCGGCGGTGAACACCGTGCGCGGCTTGCATTTCCAATCCCCGCCCCATGCGCAGGCCAAGCTGGTGCGCTGCGGGCGTGGCGCGCTGTTTGACGTCGCCGTCGATGTGCGCCGGGGCAGTGGTACTTTCGGCCAATGGGTCGGGTTTGAGCTGTCTGCCGAGAACGGTCTTCAACTTCTTATCCCGACCGGATTTCTTCACGGTTTTGCAACGCGCGTTCCGGACACCGAGATCATCTATAAATGCAGCGATTATTACGCGCCCGAATGTGACGGCGCAGTACGGTTTGACGACCCCGATCTTGGTATCGACTGGGGTCTCAGTGGCCCTGCCGTTCTGTCGGAAAAGGATGAAAGGGCCCCGTTGATGTCCCGGTTCGAAACGCCGTTTGTCTTTGGAAAATCCGAATGAAGGTGTTGGTTACAGGTGGGGCTGGCTTCATCGGGTCTGCGGTGGTCCGGCTGGCCGTGGGGCGTGGGCACGCGGTCGTCAACCTTGACGCGCTGACCTATGCGGGATGCCTTGCCAATGTCGCGTCGGTCGCGGACGACCCGCTTTACGCATTCGAGCGTGCGGACATCCGGGACCGTGCGGCACTTGACCGGATCTTTGCCGCGCATCGCCCCGATGCCGTCATGCATCTGGCCGCCGAAAGCCATGTGGACCGGTCCATCGACGGCCCCGGCGACTTTGTCGAGACGAACATCACCGGCACCTACAACATGCTGGAAGCGGCGCGGGCCTATTGGGTCGGCACGGGCAAGCCAGAAGGTTTTCGGTTTCACCACATCTCCACGGACGAGGTGTTCGGCTCCCTTGGGCCGACCGGCATGTTCACCGAAGACACACCCTATGATCCCCGCTCGCCCTACTCCGCGTCCAAGGCGGCCAGCGATCATCTGGTGCGCGCCTGGCATGAGACCTACGGGCTGCCGGTCGTTCTGACCAATTGCTCGAACAATTACGGACCCTACCATTTTCCCGAGAAGCTGATCCCCGTGGTGATCCTGAACGCTTTGGCGGGAAAGGATATTCCGGTCTATGGCGAAGGATTGAACGTGCGCGACTGGCTGTTCGTGGAAGACCACGCAGACGCGCTGCTGCTGGTGCTGGAAAAAGGCGCGCTGGGCCGTAGCTACAACATCGGCGGAGAGAACGAGGCGCGGAACATTGATCTGGTGCGCAGCATCTGCGCCATTCTGGATGATCTGCGACCCATCGACGGCACTTACGCAGATCAGATCACTTTTGTGCAGGACCGCGCGGGCCATGATCTGCGCTATGCGATCGACCCCTCCCGCATCCGCGATGAACTGGGCTGGCGTCCCTCGGTCACTCTTGAAGAGGGGCTCAAACGGACAGTCGCCTGGTATCTCGAGAACGAGCAGTGGTGGCAAGCGCTGCAGGCCCGCGACGGTGTGGGTGAACGGCTGGGGGTCAAGGTTTGAGCATCCTCGTCATTGGCAAGACAGGGCAGGTGGCGCGTGAACTGGCCGCACTGCCCGATGTCATTTGCATCGGTCGGGACGAAGCGGATCTGACTGTCCCTGAACAATGTTCGGCTGCCATCCACGCCTATGGCCCAAGCGCGGTCATCAACGCCGCGGCCTACACCGCTGTGGACCGTGCCGAAGAGGAAGAGGCGCTGGCGACCTTGATCAACGGCGACGCGCCCGGAGTCATGGCACGGGACTGCGCGACCCTTGGCATTCCCTTCGTGCATATCTCAACCGATTATGTTTTCGAGGGCGGCGGAAGCGCCCCTTGGCAACCCGGCGATTCCACGGGTCCGTTGGGGGCCTACGGCCGCTCCAAACTGCGCGGCGAGGAATTGGTGCGGAAGTCGGGCGCTGCCTGTGTCATCCTGCGCACATCCTGGGTCGTGTCGGCGCATGGCACAAACTTCGTCAAGACGATGCTGCGACTGGGTGCGGAACGGGACACACTGAACGTGGTCGCGGATCAGATCGGTGGCCCGACCCCGGCCCGTGACATCGCCCGCACCTGCCACGCCATCGCGCTGCAATTGCGCGACGTGCCCGGCAAAAGCGGCACCTATCACTACGCCGGCAATCCCGATTGCAGCTGGGCCGACTTCGCCCGCGCGATCTTCGATCAGGCGGGGTTGTCCTGTGACGTGACCGACATCCCGTCTTCGGCCTATCCCACACCGGCAGTCCGGCCGCTCAACTCGCGCATGGACTGCAGCACGACACAAGACACGTTCGGCATTCCGCGCCCCGACTGGCGCAGCGGGCTGGCCGAAATTCTCAACGATCTGGGGGCGACGACATGACCAATCGCAAGGGTATCATTCTGGCGGGTGGATCGGGCACGCGGCTTTATCCGATCACCATGGGGATCAGCAAACAGTTGCTTCCCATCTATGACAAACCGATGATCTATTACCCGATTTCCGTGCTGATGCTGGCGGGGATCCGGGACATCGCGATGATCACGACACCGCAGGATCAGGCGCAGTTTCAGCGTTCGCTCGGGGACGGCAGCCAGTGGGGCATCTCGCTGACCTATATCGTGCAACCTTCGCCCGACGGGCTGGCGCAGGCCTATATTCTGGCCGAGGATTTTCTCGACGGTGCCCCGTCGGCGATGGTGCTGGGCGACAACATCTTTTTCGGGCACGGCCTGCCTGAGCTTCTGGCCGATGCCGATATGCAAGCCAACGGCGGGACGGTCTTTGGCTACCATGTGGCCGACCCGGAACGCTACGGTGTTGTCGGCTTTGACAAGGCAGGTGTGGCCCAGACCATCATCGAAAAGCCGGAAAATCCCGCCTCCAACTATGCGGTGACGGGGCTTTATTTTCTCGATGCCGATGCCCCGCGTCTGGCGCGTGAGGTCAAACCGTCACCCCGGGGCGAGCTTGAGATCACGACGCTGCTCGAGATGTATCTGGCGCAAGGCAATCTGCGCGTGAAACGGATGGGGCGCGGTTATGCCTGGCTGGATACGGGCACCCACGCCAGCCTGCTGGATGCGGGCAACTTCGTGCGGACCCTGACCCAGCGGCAGGGTCTGCAAACCGGTTGTCTTGAAGAAATCGCGCATGATCAAGGGTGGATCAGCGATGATGCCCTGATGGAACGGGCCGAGATGTTCGAGAAGAACGAGTACGGCAAGTACCTGAAAGACCGTTTGAAGTAGGGCCTAGCCCTTTGCCCCCTGACCACGGGCATAGACATCTTCGTAGCGGATGATGTCATCTTCGCCCAGATAGCTGCCGGTCTGCACTTCGATCAGTTCCATCGGCACGGTGCCGGGGTTTTCCATCCGGTGAATGGCACCCAGCGGAATGTAGATGGATTCGTTTTCCTGCACCATCTGAACGCTCAGATTGTCCCGGTCCGGCCCGACCGTCACCTTGGCGGTGCCGACGACGACGATCCAATGCTCGGACCGGTGTTTGTGGCTTTGCAGGCTGAGGGCGGCACCGGGGTTCACCACGATCCGCTTTACCTGAAACGACGCGCTGAGGATCAGTGTCTCGAAAAAGCCCCAGGGCCGGTGATCTTTCGGAAAGGTATCGGCCTGCGCCACGCCATTGGCGCGCATCTGCTTGACGACCTCGCCCAGGTTCGCCGTGCGCGTCCGGTCAGCGACCAGAACCGCATCCGGCATGGCGACCGCCACGATGTTGTCCAGCCCTAGGCCCACCAACTGCACCGCGCCGTTTTCGGACCGCAGCAGCGTGTCGCGGCAATCGACCGCGTGCGCGGTTCCCTGAACGGCGACACCTGCGTTGTCCTTGACCGCGTGCTGATGCACCGCGTTCCAGCCGCCCATGTCGGACCAATCGCCGTCGTGGGCGATCACGCTCAGGTTGCTGACCTTTTCCATGATCGCAAAGTCGATGGAGATGTCATCGCATTTCGCCCACGCGGCAGGGTCGAGCCGCAGGAACCCCAGATCGGTCTGCGCCTGCGCCACCGCCTCCCTGACCTGTGTCAGCATGTCGGGCGCATGATCAGCGAACGCGTCGATCATCGTTTGGGCGGCATACATGAAGATACCGGCGTTCCACAGGTATCCGCCTGCGGCCAGCATCCGCTCCGCCTCTGCCCGCGCGGGTTTCTCGACAAAGCGTTTCAGCGGAACGGCACCCTGCCTGTCGCCATCGCCCAGTTCGAGATAGCCATACCCGGTTTCGGGGCGATCAGGTTTGATGCCGAAGGTCACGATCTGACCCGCCCGGGCCGCGTCGACACCGCGCTTGACGTTGTCGCAGAACACCTCGGCCTGAGTGATGTAGTGATCCGATGGCGCGGCCAGCATCAGCGCCTGAGGGTCACTTTGCGCCTGCACCAATGCAGCGGCCAGAAGTGCGGGCGCAGTGTTGCGGGCTTCGGGTTCGATCAGGACAGCACCGGGCGTGATGCCCGCATCGTGCAGCTGCTGGGTGGCGATAAAGCGGAAGTCGGAATTGGTGACGACCAGCGGTGCCGCGAACCCGGTGCCGGACAGGCGCTTGCTGGATTGTTGAAACAGGCTGCCTTCGCCGATCAGGTCGATGAACTGCTTGGGAAAGCTTTTGCGGGACACAGGCCACAACCGTGTTCCCGATCCGCCGCAAAGGATAACCGGGGTAATATCGTTGCTCGTCATCATGCGCCCTTCTCGTCTTGTGCCCAAAGGCCCGCCTTTGAACGCCTTCTGTTAGGATGGCGCGCCCCCGAGTTGCAAGAGGCAATAGTCCGGAGCCGTCAGGGTAGGACCGCATTTCTGCCAAGTCACGAATTTTGTTGGATTTCGGTATCAGACAACAAGGAAGGGAGAGGCGAAATTCTGCCACTGGCAGCCGAAGTCCGTCAGGATTTGTGATGGCCCTTGACCTTCTAGTTACTGGAACCCCTATGTGAGTGAAGTAATCTAGCATCGGGAGCCCGGACTTGGACCAGACAATCACCCTGCCCGTCGGCAACATGAATTGCGGAGCCTGTGCGGGCCGGGTGACGAAAGTGCTGACCGAACTGCCCGGTGCCCGCGACGTCCACGTCAATCTGGCGGATGAAACCGCGCGGCTGACGCTGGGCGGTGAAGCGACGTTGAACACGGCGGTTCTTGCCTTGAAAGACGCTGGTTATCCGGCGCAGACGCAAGAGGCGCGGTTTGCCATCAGCGGCTTGTCTTGCGCATCCTGCGTCAGTCGCGTGGACAAGGCGTTGCGCGGGATCGAGGGCGTGACGGAAGTGCGGGTCAATCTGGCGGATGAAACAGCGACGGTTCACTACCTGCCGACGCTGACCGACACCCGTGCCTTGTCGCAGGCGTCGACGGATGCGGGGTATCCTGCCCGGAACCTGACCGACCAGACGCTGGACCGCACTGCGGACAAGGACGCCGAGGCACTTGAGCACAAGCGCATGATGTTGATCGCGGCGGCCCTCACGTTGCCCGTGTTCCTGCTGGAAATGGGCGGTCATCTGATCCCCGCCTGGCATCACTTCATCGGCAGCACCATCGGCCACGAAGCCAGCTGGACGCTGCAATTCGTCCTGACAACCGCCGTTCTTCTGGGGCCGGGCCGGGGATTTTTTGCCAATGGGTTGCCCGCGCTCTGGCGGCGGGCACCCAATATGAACTCCCTGGTCGCACTTGGGGCCGGATCGGCCTGGGCGTTCTCTACAGTCGCGCTTTTTGCGCCCGGTTTGTTGCCGCAGGGCACGCGGATGGTGTACTTCGAAGCAGCAGCCGTGATCGTCACCCTGATCCTGCTGGGTCGCTGGTTCGAGGCGCGGGCCAAAGGCCGGACCGGGAGCGCCATTCAAGGGTTGATTCGCCTCGCGCCCCGAGTGGCGCAGGTGCAGCGCGAGGGTGACTGGACCGAAGTTGCAGTGGACGATCTGCGCGTCGGCGATGTGATCCTTCTGAAACCCGGCGAACGCGTCCCGACCGACGGGATCGTGCTGACCGGCGACAGCCGGGTCGACGAAAGCATGATGACGGGCGAACCGATGCAGGTGGCAAAATCCGAGGGCGACACAGTGACCGGGGGCACCGTCAACGGCCATGGCAGCCTGACCTGCCGCGTGACGCGGGTGGGCAAGGATACGGCATTGGCGCAGATCATCCGCATGGTGCAGGATGCGCAAGGTGCGCGCCTGCCCATTCAGGCGCTGGTTGACCGGGTCACGCTTTGGTTTGTTCCCGCCGTCATGGCGGTCGCCTTCTTGACCGTGTTGGGCTGGCTGGTGTTTGGTCCGGCCCCCGCGTTGCCCATCGCGCTGGTCGCCGGCGTGTCGGTCCTTATCATCGCCTGCCCCTGCGCAATGGGTCTGGCCACACCGACGTCGATCATGGTGGGCACCGGGCGCGCCGCCGAACTGGGGGTGCTGTTCCGGCAGGGCGATGCGTTGCAAACGCTCAGCGACATGAAGGTGGTGGCATTGGACAAGACCGGCACCCTGACCGAAGGCAAACCGCGCCTCACCACCTACCAGCCTTTCGACGGGTTCGACGGCGATGCCGTTCTGGCGCGGATCGCGGCGGTGGAAACCCGGTCCGAACACCCCGTTGCCCGCGCCGTGCTGGACCTTGCGACCGAAAAGGGGCTTTCGATGCCGGAGGTGACAGGCATCAAGGTCTTTCCGGGCGAAGGGATCGTCGGGAATGTCGAGGGCAAGGTGGTCGCTGTCGGCAACGCAGCACTCATGGCACGGCACGGCATTCGCGCAAATGCGGTGACGGCCAGGGCCGCACCCTTTGAGACCGAAGGGCAGACCGTCTTCTTCGCCGCACAGGACGATGGACTGGTTGCTGTCCTCGCCGTTTCGGACCCGGTGCGCCCGTCCAGCAAGGCGGCGATTGATGCGCTCAAATCGCGGGGCCTGCATGTCGCGATGATTTCGGGTGATGCCGAAGGGACAGCGCGGGCCATTGCCCGCGATCTGGGGATCGACACGGTGATCGCGGGTGTCCTGCCCGCCGGAAAGATCGACGCGCTGCGGCGTCTGCGGGCAGAGCATGGACCAACAGCCTTTGTCGGCGACGGCATCAACGATGCGCCGGTGCTGGCCGAAGCGGACGTGGGCATCGCCATCGGCACCGGCACGGATGTGGCGATCGAGACGGCGGACGTTGTGCTGATGTCGGGGGATCTGAACGGTGTGGTCCGGGCCTTCGACCTGTCGCACCGCACGTTGCGCAACATCCGCGAAAACCTGGTTTGGGCGTTCGGGTATAACGTGGTGCTGATCCCGGTCGCCGCCGGGGCGCTTTTTCCGGCGTTCGGCATCCTGCTGTCGCCGGGTCTGGCGGCGGGGGCGATGGCGTTCTCCTCTGTCTTCGTTCTGGCCAATGCGTTGCGCCTGCGCCGCGCAGGAGGGATTGCATGAACATCAAGGGTGTCAGCGAAGCAACGGGTCTGCCGGCCAAGACGATCCGCTACTACGAAGACGTGGGCCTTGTGCGTCCGGGCCGCGAAGGCAACGGGTACCGCGTGTTCTCGGACAAGGACGTCCACAAGCTGGCCTTTCTGGCCCGCGCCCGGTCTCTTGGATTTCCGGTTGAAAGCTGCCGCAGTCTGCTGGCGCTGTACGACGATCAGGACCGCGCCAGCGCTGACGTCAAGGCGATTGCAATCCGGCATCTGGAAGAGATCGACCGCAAGCTGGCCGAGCTTACCGCCATGCGCGACACGCTGGGTGTACTGGTGCGGTCCTGCGCGGGGGATAACCGCCCCGATTGCCCCATCCTGACCGATCTGGCGCAGGACGTTTCGCGCTAGTCTAGGTTGACGAAGCGGCATGTGCGGTGTTGGCTGTGCGCATCCACCCCCGCTGGCCTGCGCCGCGATAGAATAGGAACACCGAAATGTATGTTTTTGACGCGCCGAAACAGGCCAGCCTTGCGGTGCAGGGCACCGATGACCGTTTTCCCGTGCGCCGGATCTTCTGTGTGGGCCGCAACTACGAGGCGCACGCCCGCGAGATGGGCAAGGACCCGACCCGCGAATCCCCCTTCTTCTTCACCAAACCGGCGGACGCTGCGGTGGATACGCCGTTCACGTTGCCCTACCCCAAGCTGACGGAGGATCTGCACTACGAGATCGAACTGGTCATTGCCATCGGGAAGGGCGGCGATCACATCGCCGAGGATGATGTGATGGACCACATCTGGGGCGCGGCGGTCGGTCTGGACATGACGCGCCGCGACCTGCAGGCAGAGGCCAAGGAAATGGGCCGGCCCTGGGATTGGGGCAAGGCTTTCGACCACTCCGCGCCCATCGGGCCGATCCGGCCGATCGACAAGGTCAAGAGCATCGAGAAAGGGCGCATCTGGCTGGCGGTGCACAAGGCAGGCGAGACGATGGCCGAGATGCGCCAGGACGCGGATCTGTCCGATCTGATCTGGTCCGTCCGTGAACACGTTTCGATCCTGTCACAGGCGATGACCCTTGCGCCCGGTGATCTGATCATGACGGGCACACCGGCCGGTGTCGGTGCCGTGACGCCGGGTGATGTGATCACCGGCGGTGTCGAAGGCATCGGCGGTCTGGAAGTCACCATCGGCCCCCGCGCATGACCGATCTGGCGCTGCATAACTATTTCCGGTCCTCCACATCCGTCCGCGTCCGTGCCGCGCTGAACCTGAAGGGTCTCGGTTACGACTACATCCCGCTGGCGTTGTTGAAAGGCGAGCAGGCCAGCGCCGACCATCTTGCGCTGAACCCTTCCGGTCTGGTGCCAACGCTGGTGACGCCGCAGGGGCCGTTGCCACAATCGCTGGCGATCCTGGAATGGCTGGACGAAACGCATCCCGAACCGCCCTTGCTGCCGACCGACCCGTGGGGGCGCGCGCGGGTGCGCAGTCTGGCGCAGATTGTGGCCCTGGACATTCACCCGGTCAACAACCTGCGCATCCTCAGCTATCTGGAGACCGAGTTCGGCGCGGATGCCGCCGCCAAGGCCAAGTGGTTCCGCCACTGGGCGGGCAAGGGGATGCAAGCGCTGGAAACGCGACTGGCGGCAGAGCCTGAAACCGGCGATTTCTGCCACGGGAACACCGTCGGTCTGGCCGACCTGTGTCTCTATGCGCAGGTCATCAACAACGCGCGGTTCGAGGTCGACATGAGCGCATGTCCGACGATCACCCGGATTCACACCAATTGCATGGCCGTGCCGGAACTGGAACGTGCCGCACCCGCCAATCAGCCTGACGCGGTCTGATCAGGCCGGAATGGGATGCGCCTTGAGAAAGGCCAGCAGATGTTCTGCCACTTCCGTTGGTGCATCCCAGACAATCGAATGACCGGCGTGATCAATACTGGCTTCGGTCAGATCGGGTATGGGCGCAAAGCTGGGTCGGGCCAGTTCGGGCGGGATCATCAGATCCTGACCGGCATACAGAACCAACGCGGGACAGGTGATCTCGGCCATTCTTGCCTTGGGCCGGAAAGCGCGAAACGCCGCGATCTGATGCGCCATCGCATCCACGGTCTGTGCGTGCGGATAGGCAAGGGCCGCCGCCAGCGCGTCTTCGACATTCTGCATATCCTCGAAGAACCTGTTCCCGAAAAGCCACGGATACAGTGCACGCAACCACGCCTCCTCTCCCTCCGGGGCGCGGCGGACGGCCAGCAGCGCATCGAACACTGCCGCCGTGCGTGGGGACCGCACGCGGCCCGATGCCAACACGGTCGCGGTTGCGGCACGCTCAGGTGCTGCATGGGCAATTTCGAGCGACAGCAGACCGCCCAGCGAATGGCCACCCACATGAAAGCGGTCGATCTTGAGGTGATCCATCAGCGCCAGCGCATCCTGCGCCATCAGGGCACAGTCAGCGGGCGCGTCCCAAGGTCTGGTGCGCCCGGTGGTGCGGTTGTCGGGCCGGATCACGGTGAAATACGGTGTCAGCAAGGGCACAAGAATGGACCAGGCGGCGGAATCGCTCAACATCCCGGCCAGAAGCAGCAAGGGCGGGCCACTGCCGTCGATTTCGTAGTGCAGCGTGATGTCGTTCAGAGAAAGATCAGGCATTCAGGTCTCTCCAGCAGGGCAACAGATCGCCCGTGGCAGGGGTCGCTTCGTAGATCGCGCGGGCGATGGCACGGGCCAGACACAGCGACGCCGCATGGCCGATCAGGCCGACATCCCCTGCGGGGCGTCCTTCGGTCGACAGGGCAAAGACCAGATCACCGTCATGCGGCGTGTGCGCGGGCACCGTCGCCCGCCCGATCCCGTCGTGCGCGGCGACGGCGACACGCTGGCATTCCGCTTTGGTCAGGGTCGCATCCGTTGCGACAATGGCGATCGTGGTGCTTTCGCGCGGGGACATCGCCAGAACCTTGCGGCTTTCCCGGCTGAGGCCAAGACCGGAGGATGGGTCCGGACCCAACCCGCCGAATTCGGCATCCATCTCGAACGGGGCTGCGTAGAAGAACCTGTCCGATGGGGTGGTGACGGCCCCGACCGGATTGGCGGCAACCAAGGCGCCAACCGTGCTGCCGTCCGGCAGGACCAGCGAGGCAGAGCCAAGCCCCCCTTTCATCATCGCGCTCAGCGCACCTGTACCGGCCCCTGCCGTGCCCAGATCAAAATCGGGGGAGGCGGCATCAAAGGCTGCCCGGCCCAAGGCGCGATAGGGGTTGTCGGTCCAGTCCTTCGCGCCGCCGTTCAGGAGGTCGAACAGGATCGCGCCGGGCACCAGCGGGATGATCGCCGACCTGACGCGAAACCCGCGCCCCGCCGCGCGCAACCCGTCGACCACGCCCGAACAGGCATCCAGCCCATAGGCAGAGCCGCCCGAAAGCACCAGGGCATCCACCGCCGCGACGGATTTGTCAGGGGCCAGCAGATCCGTCTCGCGCGTGCCGGGGGCACCGCCCATGACGTGAACGGATGCGGTAAAGGGATGATCCGCCAACAGCACGGTCGTACCTGATTTCAGCGTATCGTCCTGCGCATTGCCGACGCGCAGGCCGGGGACATCGGTGATCAGGTTTTTCGGGCCGGGGGTCATGCCATTTCTCCGACGTCTGGCAGCACGGGGGCGGCTGCGATCAGGGTTTGGGTGTAGGTGTGGCGGGGCGCTTCGAACACGTCCTTCGTGCGCCCTTCCTCCACGATCTTGCCGGACTGCATCACCAGAACGCGGTCCGTCACCGTGCGGACCACGGACAGATCATGCGAGATGAACAGATAGGTCAGATCATGGTCGCGGCACAGATCGGCCAACAGATCGAGGATCTGCGCCCGGACAGAAACATCGAGAGCCGAAACCGCCTCGTCGAAGATGATCAGCTCTGGCCGGATGATCAGCGCACGGGCAATGGCGATCCGCTGGCGTTGGCCACCGGAAAATTCGTGGATGTACTTGGTGGCGTCGGTGGCGTTCAGCCCGACGGCCTCCAGCGCGTCAGCAACGGCGCGTGTTCGTTCTGCCCCGTTTGGCGGGTCTGACAGCAGATGGAAAGGTTCGGTGATCAACCTGTCGACGCGGTGCCGGGGGTTGAAGCTGCCGAAGGGATCCTGAAACACCACCTGCATCTTGCGCCGCACGGCCAGATTGGGCCGGTTGCCGGAAAAGACGGGTTCGCCGTCAAGCGTGATACTGCCCTCTTGTATCTGTTCCAGACCGAGCAAGGCGCGGGTCAGCGTCGATTTCCCGCAACCGCTTTCACCCACAAGGCCAAGGCGTTCGCCGCGCTGAAGGCTGAAGGACACATCATCCACCGCCCGAAAGGTTCCCGGCGCGCCGAACAACGTCTTGCGCGGCAGCCGGTAGTCACGCACGATATTGCGGACGTCAAGCAGCGGTGTCGGCGCGGGTGCGGCGGGCAGAACGACCTGATGCGAGGATGCGGCGAACAAGCATCCTGGTGTAGGGGTGCCGCATGTCGCGCAACAGATCGGCGGTCGCCCCCTGTTCCACGATCTCTCCCTTGCGCATGACGACAATGCGGTCGGCCATATCGGCGACGACGGCCAGATCATGGGTGATCATCAGCAGACCCATGCCGTCCTGCTGCACCAGTGATTTCAACAGATCGAGGATCTGCGCCTGCGTGGTGACATCGAGCGCCGTTGTCGGTTCATCCGCGATCAACAGGCGCGGGCGCAACGCGATGGCCATGGCGATCACCACACGTTGACGCTGGCCGCCGCTCAACTCGTGCGGATAACGTGTCAGGGGAAACCGGTCCTGCGGAAGTCCCACACGGGACAGCGTCTGCGCGGCCTGTTCTTGGGCACTGGCGCGGCTGATCTTCGGATCGTGGATGCGGATCGTCTCGGCCACCTGTGCGCCAATGGTCTGTACGGGGTTCAGCGCGGTCATCGGTTCCTGGAACACCATACCCATATCGTTGCCGCGCATTCGGCACAGGTCAGCTTCGCCTTGACCGGTGATCTGACGGTCGCCCAGCGTGATCCAGCCGCTGGTGTGTGAGCCCGTCGGCAGCAGTTGCATCACTGCAAGCGCCGTCATGGATTTGCCGGACCCGCTTTCCCCGGTGATCGCGACAATCTCGCCTTCCGCGACGGACAGGGAGATGTCCTTCAACACCGGATAGCTGTGAATCGACAGGCTGAGTTGGTTGATTTCAAGAAGGCTCATGCGCGGCTGACCCGGAGGCGCGGATCGAGGTAGTCGCGCAACCCGTCCCCCATCAGGTTCAGGCCCAGCACCGTCAGGATGATCGCAAAGCCCGGCACCAGCGCCATATGCGGTGCGATGCTGACCAGCGTCTGCGCATCGGCCAGCATGCGCCCCCAGCTGGGCGTCGGCGGCTGTGCGCCAAGGCCGACATAGCTGAAGTCCTGCCTCTGCCAGAATGCCCAGAGAAAACTGGATCGTGCCCTGCACGATCAGCAGGTTCGTTACATTGGGCAGGATATGTTCGACCGAAATGCGTGTGGCATTCTTGCCCGCGACACGCGCCGCCATGATGAATTCGCGCTGCCACAGCGACAGCGCCGCTCCCCGGGTGATGCGGGCGAAAACCGGAATGTTGAAAATGCCGATGGCGATGATCGCATTCACGGCACCGGCACCAAAAATCGCGGTGATCAGTATGGCGATCACAAGGCTGGGGAAGGCAAACACCAGATCGTTGCCGCGCATGATCAATTCATCCACCAGCGTGCCTTGCCGTGCGGCGGCCCACAGCCCCAGCGGCACGCCAAGCCCCATGCCGATGCCTACCGCCACCAGCGCCACCGCGATCGAAGTCCGTGCGCCGACCATGATCATGCTGAGGATATCGCGCCCGAAGTGATCGGTCCCCAGCAGGTGTTCGGCGTAGGGGGTCCTGAGCTTGTTCGGGATGTCGAGCGCCGCGTAGTCATACGGCGTCCAGACAAAGCTGACGGCAGCGGCGATCAGGAAAATCGCCGACAGCAGCGCGCCGAGAACAAGATTGCGCCTCATGTCCGCGCCCTGAGCCGCGGGTCGACGAGGGCATAGGCCAGATCGACGACGAAGTTCACCACGATCACGGAGAAGACCAGCAGCATGACAACCGATTCCACAACGATCAGATCGCGGGCCGAGATGGATTGAAACACCAGCCGCCCCAGACCGGGAAGATAGAACACCTGTTCGATGATGATCGACCCGGCCAGCAGAAAGGAAAACTGCAATCCGATGATCGTCAGCACCGGAATGAGCGCATTTCGCAGCCCATGCCGCCAAAGCGTCTGCCGGGCGGTCAGCCCCTTGGCGCGGGCGGTCCGCATGAAATCCTCCCCCAGCACGTCAAGCAGAGAGGACCGCATGACCCGCGCGAGAATCGCCGCCTGCGGCAGAGCCAGCGCGATGGCAGGAAGTGTAAGCGCATGAAGCCCTGCCCAGAACCCGGCGTCCCATCCGACAAAACCGCCCGCCGCGAACCAGCGCAGGTTGATGGCAAAGATCAGCACCAGCATCATCGCGAACCAGAAGTTTGGCACGGCGACACCCAGTTGCGTCGCACCCATCACCCCGATGTCGCCTGCCTGCCCCCGTCTGCTCGCAGCATAGATGCCTGCCGGAAAGGCGACCAGAGTGCTGAGGGTGAGCGCGTACAAGGCAAGGGGAAGCGAGACCCAAAGCCTGTCCTCTACCATCTGCGAAACCGGCGTGCGGTAGGTGTAGGACGTGCCGAAATCCCCTGTAAGCATACCGGTGACCCAGGTGATGTAGCGTTCGAACTTGCTGGCATCGAGGCCAAGCTCACTGCGCAGGGCGGCGACCGTCTCGGGCTGGGCATTCATGCCCAGCATGAAGGTGGCGGGATCGCCGGGTGCCACCTCGATCACCACAAAAATCACCATGGAAGCAACCGCGAGGCTGACCACGAGAGAAAGCAGACGTTTGAGGGTATATCGCAGCATCAGCGTGAGGTTAGGTGCAGCTTGCCAGCGCGTCCAGTGCTGTTCCGACCGGGACCGTGCGGCAGCAATGACTTTCATGCCGCCTGCTATAGCGCGGCAGAAAAGATGCATTGAAGTGGATCGGCTCCATCACGTTCGAGGTCCGAAAAAGGTATGAAAAACAGCACACTACGCCGAGTTTCATGCGTTCTGTCAGGGATATTTGTCGTTTGAACGGAACAAAACCGCCTTTTGTACCGTTGTATTGATAACTGGAAACGAACTGGAGACAAAAATGAACCTGACGATCAAAACACTTGCCGCCGCCAGCCTTATGACAGCGATGTCGGCACCCGCCTTCGCAGACGCACATATGGATCTGAACTCCATGACCTGTGAAGAATACAACCAATTGGGCGGTGCCGACCGCGATAAGGTCGCAATGATGGCGGTCATGGAACTGAACGACGATGCCGTGCCAACTGACGGCACTGCGACAGCGACCGATTCTTCCGTTGGAACGACGCAGGAAGAAAGCAATACATCCGCATCGCAAGGCTCTTCTACGGCAACAACCATCGCGAATGCCGACAACGACATGGCCCGTTACGCTGAAGAGATCGCCGTGTTGAACCGCACATGCTCGCGCAACTGGGACGCAATGGTCCTGGAAGCAGCGGCTGGTATGTCCGGTACACGCTAAGCTAGCGGACATCGGAATGAAAAGGGTGCCCCCGGGCACCCTTTTTCGTTGCAGCAGGGTGCTGTCCTTGCGCGAAGTTTAAACTACATCCCGAAGATGACACGTCCGCTTTTCATCGGCCACGAGGTTTTCCGCCACTCAAGCTATGGCCGCTGGCACCCTTTGAGGGTGCCACGTGTTTCTACGGTCATGGATCTGAGCCGTGCGCTGGGCTGGTTGCCGGCAGAGCAATTCATCACCTCACCCAAAGCCAAACCGGCGGCTTTGCACAACTGGCACACGCCCGACTACGTCGCAGCCCTGCAACGTGTTCAGGTGACGCAGGATGCGACGGAAGAAGACCGCAAACGGCATGACATCGGCAGTGTCACAAACCCCGTCTTTCCCGAAATCTTCAGCCGCCCGGCGACTGCTGCAGGAGGGTCGATCCTCGCGGGGGAACTGCTGCGCGACGGTGGGGTGATCTATAACCCTCCCGGCGGCACGCACCACGGGATGCCGGATCGCGCGAATGGCTTTTGTTATCTGAACGATCCGGTTCTGGCGATGCTCAGTCTGCGCCATCATGGTGTCCGTCGCATCGCCTATGTCGACATTGACGCGCATCATCCCGACGGCGTTGAGGTGGGCTTTGCGGGCGATCCGGACTGTCTGATGATCTCTGTCCACGAAGAACGGCTTTGGCCCCGGTCGGGTCCGGTTGAGAACGATGCGGGTGGCAATGCCTTCAACGTCGCCGTGCCGCGTGGGCTGAACGACAGCGAGATGGCGCTGATACGCGACAGTCTGATCCTGCCGAAGGTCGATGGGTTCAACCCCGATGCGGTTGTGCTGCTGTGCGGTGCCGACGGGCTTGAGGAAGATCCATTGTCCCACATGAAGCTGAGCAACAACGCCCAGCTTGACGTTTTGAGAGGCCTGATCGGAATGGCACCACGTCTTCTCGTGTTGGGTGGTGGGGGCTATAATCCGTGGTCCGTGGGTCGGTTGTGGACGCAAGTCTGGGGTGTCCTGAATGATCTGGAAGCGCCCGATGTCCTACCCGACGCGGCGGAGAAAGTCTTGCGCGGCCTGCGGTTTGATGGAAACAGGCGCGGCAAGAACCCGCCGGAACATTGGTTCACAACGTTGAAGGACGCGCCGCGACCGGGCGCAATTCGGCCTGAGGTGAAGCAGGTTCTGGCAAGATTGCTGGCACGGTCCGGCAGTACCTGAAACCTTCAAGGCACAGCAGCGAATGGCATAAAAAAAGGCCCCCGGAAGTCCGGGGGCCTTTTTGCGGTTCTTTGAACGGATCAGTCCGTCCAGCTGACCCCGGTCAGATCCGTCGCCTGCGTTGGCGCGTCGGACCACAATCCCTGAACGCCCGCCTTGGCCACAGTCGAGGCGGCCAATTGGAACAGGTAGCCGTTCACGTAATCATCCGCGATGATCTGCTGCGCTTGTTGTAGCATCGCAGTGCGCTCGGCAGGGTCTGCCGTGACGTTCAGCTTGGCAATCAACTCCTGAAACGCGGGGTTGTCGTACTGGAAGTAATAGTCCGGGTTGGCATAGATGCCGATGTCCATCGGTTCGGTGTGGCTGACGATGGTGAGGCCGAAGTTCTTGCCGTTGAAGACGGTTTCGAGCCACTGGGCCCATTCCACATTGCGGATTTCGGCCTTGATCCCCACCTGCGCCAGTTGCGCCGCGATGATCTCTCCGCCGCGCCTCGCGTAGGAGGGTGGGGGCAGGTCGAGCGTCGTTTCGAACCCGTCGGCAAATCCGGCCTCAGCCAGCAGGGCCCTGGCTTTTTCCGGGTCGTAATTCGACTGCGCCGTCAGATCGACGTAGTCTGGATTGTGGGGGGCGAAATGCGTGCCGATGGGCGTTCCAAGGCCGAACATCGCGCCGTCGATGATCGCCTGACGGTCGATGGCATGGGCCAGCGCCTCGCGGACTTTCACATTGTCGAAAGGTGCCATCTTGTTGTTCGTCGACAGGATCGTTTCCCCTTCGGTGGAGCCGACGAGAACCTGAAAGCGGGGGTCTGCCTCGAACTGCGGAAGGTTCTCGGGTGCCGGGAAGGCGGCAAAGACGTCCACGTCCTCGGCCATCATCGCAGCGAATGCGGCGGTGGGGTCAGAGATGAACTTGAAGGTGGCGGATGCCAGTGCGGGCGCCGCACCCCAATAGGCGTCGTTGCGCACCAGCTCGACCTTGTCGCCCTGAGTCCAGCTTGCGAACTTGAACGCCCCGGTCCCGACAGGCATCTGCTTGATGTTCTCGATGCTCTCGGGTGCCACGATCACCGCGTCGCCCCACGCGAGGTTGAAAATCATGCTGCCGTTGGGTTCCGACAGCTTGATCTCGACGGTCAGCGGGTCGATCACGTTGACCTCTGATATCGCGGCGTAAAGCGCCTTCTGGGCGTTGGCGCTGTCATCTGCCCCAATTCGGTCAAGGCTGAATTTCACGTCTTCCGCGTCCATCGTGGTGCCGTCGTGAAAGGTGACCCCGTCGCGCAGCTTGAACGTATAGGTCAGCCCGTCGTCGGAAATCTCCCAGGATTCGGCCAGCCCCGGCACGACGGAGCCGTCGGACATGAAGCGCGTCAGCCCTTCGAAGACGTTGGAATAAAGAACCGAATCGATGGCCCCTGCGGCGGCGGATGTCGGGTCCATGTGCGGGGGTTCGAGCTGGAGCGCTACGGTGATGTCGTCCTTGGCAAGGGCCGCGCCGGCAAACAGGGCGGCGGCGCTGACACCAAGCAGAAGCTGGCGAAGGTGGAACATGGATGGTCTCCCTTGTGTGTTATGAATGAAGGCTAGCCAAAAGCGATCCGCCTGACCAGTGGTCGCGCGCAGGGGGGTTTGCCTTTGCCGGGTTTTGCAACTAGGGACGGCGCCTTGATGGAGGTGCGGCATGTCTGGTGTTTTGGCGATTGATTTCGGCACGTCCAATTCGGCGGCAGGCATTTGCGTCGGCGGCAAGGCGCAGCTGATCCCGGTGGAGGGTGACGCGGAAACGATGCCGACCGCCGTTTTCTTCGATTACGACGCCAAGGAAATGCTGCTGGGCGCGCAGGCAACTGACGCTTTGCTGAGCGGTGACGAAGGGCGATACATGCGCGGGCTGAAAAGTCTGCTGGGCACCAATCTGATGCGCGAAAGCCGGATGCTTTTGGGTGAAAGGCTGGATTTCATCGACATCGTCGCGCGGTTCCTCGCCACGCTGAAAAAACGGGCCGAAGCCGCCACGGGGCAGAGTTTCGACACCGCACTTTCGGGCCGCCCGGTGCGGTTTCATTCCGAGAATGAGGGCCGGAATGCGCAGGCGCTGGTCGATCTGACCGAATGCTACCGCCGCGCCGGGTTTGATGCCGTGCGGTTCCTGAACGAACCCGAAGCTGCGGCCAGGGCAAACCGCGACGTGCTGGCCCCCGGTGATCTGGGGCTGATCGTGGACATCGGCGGCGGCACGTCGGATTTCACGCTGTTCCGCCAAAAGGGCGCGACAGAGATCGACATCCTTTCCAGCTACGGTGTCCGCATCGGCGGCACCGATTTCGACCGTCGGCTCAGCATCGCGCGGGTCATGCCGCAGCTGGGCATGGGCAGCGCCATCCGTCATGCCTTTGGTGATGACACCCATATCGCGCCCAATGGCATCTTCAACGATCTGGCGACCTGGGCGAAAATCCCGTTCCTCTATACGGCGGATACCATCCGGGCGGCCAAAGACCTGCAAAAGTATGCCGTCCACGAGGGCCGCCTGGCGCGTCTGGTCAAGGTGCTGGAGGAAGAGCTTGGCCATGATCTGGCCTTTGCCGTCGAGGCGGGAAAGATCATGGCGAACACGCCCGGCGTGGAAAACCCGGTGATCCGCATGGACATGATCAAGCGCAAGGCGGTGCTGCCGCTGCCAGCCGAGATGATGACTGCGAAGCTGGCCAGACTGGCGGCCCGTATCGGCGAGGCGGCGGAGGCGACCTTGGCGCAGGCGACCGTCAAACCGGAGGCGGTGAACAAGCTGATCTTTGTCGGGGGATCGAGCCTGATGCAGGTGGTCGAGAACGCACTGACCACGCGGCTGCCTGAGGCAGAAGTGCACCGTGGTGCCGCGCTGACGGCGATTGTCGACGGTCTGGCGCTGGCGACAGCCGAGGTTTAACTTCCGGGCAGAAGCAGTGTTTCCAGTGCCGCACCCATCACGCAGGCGCTGTCGATCATGTCGTCGATGCCGATGTATTCGTCAGGTTTGTGCGCCAGATCAAGGATCCCCGGCCCGTAGGCGATACAGTTCTTCAACGTGCCGATCCGGTCGATGTGTTTCTGATCATAGCTGCCGGGTGAGGCGACATATTGCGGGTCCACGCCCATGACGTCCTGAATGGCCTTTGCAACGGTCCGCACCACGGGCGCATCCTTGTCCGTCATCGACGGCAGCACGGAATTCCGTTCCGTCAGCGCATAGTCGAAATTGGCACGGGTGGCCTTGAGCCCTTCCAGAAGGCCCGTCACCTCGTCGCGCACCTGATCCAGCGGCTCTTCGACCAGAAAGCGTCTGTCAATCACGATCCGGCACGAATCCGGCACGCAATGGGCCTGCAATCCGGTGAACCCTTCCTCCGGCTCTGCCTCTCCGCCGTGGATCGAGTTGATGTTCATGGTCGAGTTGCGCGCGCCTTCGGGCACCACGGGCATCTCGGTGTACCGCGCTGCCATCGCCGGAAAAAGCTTGTCCTCGAACTCCCGCAGCACAGCCCCCATGTGGCGCACCGCGCAATCCCCCAGAAAAGGCATCGCACCATGCGCAATCTCGCCTTTTGTCTCGATCTCGGCCCACCAGCCGCCGCGGTGGCCCAGACAGATGCGGTCCTTGTTCAAGGGTTCGGGGATGATCACGTGCTGAACCTTGGCGGGGTTGAAAAACCCCTGTTCCGCCAGATAGGCGACACCGCCGTACCCACCTGTCTCTTCGTCCGCCGTGCCGGAAATCTCGATCGCCCCGGCGAAGTCGGGATGGGTTTCGATGAAGGCTTCCGCCGCGATGATCGACGCGGCCAGCCCGCCTTTCATGTCACAAGTGCCACGGCCATAAATCCTGCCGTCCGATACCTCGGCCCCGAAAGGATCAAAGGTCCAGCCGGCGCCAACCTCCACCACATCGGTATGGCTGTTGAAATGCACACATTCGCCCGGATGCCGACCCTCGCGCCGGGCGACGATATTCCAGCGCGGATATTTGTCGCTGTCGCCCGGAGTGCCGTGGGCGCGGATCATCTGGGTTTCAAACCCGTGCGCCGACAAACGCCTGTCCAGATATTCGCAGATCAGCAGATAGTCGCGCCCCGGCGGGTTCAACGTCGGCATACGGATCAGGTCTTGCGTAAGCGCGATCAGATCGTCGCGTTTGGCGGTGATGGCGGCGGAGAGTGCTGTTTTCATGCCGCCACCGTTTATCGGATCACCTGATTTGGCAAGCCCCCGCGCCTAGCCTGAAATGTCTTTCATAGCGGCAAGCAGGCTGCGTACTTCGTCCAGCGTATTGTAGTGGCAGAGCGACACGCGCACGGCAGCAGGCAGGCCAAGCGGATCCAGAATATTGCCGGAGTAGTGATCCGCCTTGCGGATATGTGTGCGGATGCCCTGAGCGTTCAAGGCGTCAACGATATCGGCGGCCGGAACATGATCCAGTGCGAAACAGACCAGCCCTTCGCGGTCCGGGTTGTCGCGACCGCCCAGAATGGTGACGCCGGGCAGATCGGCCAGACCGGGCAGATTGCCGTCGCCATTGAGCATTGCGTCGGTCAGCGCGTGTTCGTGATCGTGGATCGCGGCACCTGCCGCTTCGATCCGCGTGCGGGGGTCCGCGCTGTCCGTGACTTTGCCGCCCAGCCAGTCGAAATAGGTCACGACATCCGTGAAGGTTGCATAGGCACCGGTGTCCCGGGTGCCCATTTCCCAGTTGCCCGCCGGTCCGTTCTGAAGCGTTTCGATCGGCAGCGCGGTCAGCCTGTCCGAGGCCCAGGCCACGCCATAGCCATGCCGCGAGAAGACCTTGTAGGGCGATACGACATAGCCGTCGATGTCGTAGCTGGCGATGTCGATGCGCCCGTGGCTGGCATGCTGGATGCCATCCACGATGATGAATGCCTTGGGTGCGACGGAACGGATCGCCGCCGCAATGCCGGCCACGTCGTTTGCGATGCCCGTGACCGGCGAGGTATGCAGGATCGTGGCCACCTGCACATCGGGGGTCATGGCATCCGCGTAAGCCTGTGGCGTGACCTGCCCGGTCGCATCGTCATGCCGCACGTTGATATAGGGTTTGCCCGCGACCTTGGCCCAATGTTGCGCCGCGCTGCGCGAGGCGGGATGTTCGACGGAAGAGCCGATGACCGCCCCGCCGTCCGGCGTGCCCGTCACTGCCGTCCGGATCAGACGAAACGTCAGCTCCGTTCCCGACTCGCCGACAAAGAACTGACCATCGGGGGCGTTGAAGAACAAGGCCATCTGCGCCTTGGCGCGTTTGATCACATCGACCAAGGCCAGTGACGCCGCGTTGCCCCGCCCCTGATTGTCCGGGATCGCCGCATAGAACCCGGAGGTTTCGACAACCGATTTCAGCGTCAGCGCCCCACCTGCGTTCTCGAAAAAGATACGGGGCCCCTGAAAAGGGCAGGTCTCCACATGGGCGAACCTGTCGCGGATCGCCGATGTCAGGGCGGGGGATTGAGTGATCATGTTGCATCCTTTCGTTTCAGGCGCATCATTACGGAACCAGGGCGACCCGCAAGAGACGATTTCGTGCTGTCAAACTGTCGCATTCGTTCTAAATACCCTCGAAAGTATTTAACGATGCGAGATGAAATGGCCCCTTTGCCTACAAAATACACCAAGCGCAATGTCGAGGAAGAAGCCAAAGAGCAAAAGTCCCTTGACGATGCGGCGGGGCTTTCGCCCAAGCTGATCTATGAAGTGATCCGGCGTGAAGGCGAAGAAGAGCTGGCGCGCACCAAACGGTCGCTGCTGTGGTCGGGCATCGCCGCTGGCATGTTGATCAGCCTGTCGGTGCTGGGCGAGGCGGTTCTGCGTACCTATCTGCCCGACACGCCGTCGCGCTATCTGGTCGAGAACCTCGGCTATTCGCTGGGCTTTCTGGCCGTCATCATGGGCCGGATGCAGCTTTTTACCGAAAACACGATCACCACCGTTCTGCCTTTGATGAGGGAACGGACCTTGTCCATGTTCGGCTGTATTGTCCGGCTTTGGGGCATCGTGCTTTTCGCCAACGTCATTGGCGCGTTTCTGGCGGCCAGCCTGTTCGTGTTCACACCTGCAATATCTGCGGACGTTCTGGTTGCGGTCAACGAACTGTCGCATCATGCGACCGGAATGGGTGCCTGGCAGGGGTTCTGGCGGGCGATCCCGGCGGGTGTCATCGTGGCGCTGATCGTCTGGATGCTGCCGCAGGCCGATGCGGGCGCCTTCTTTCTGATCCTGACATTCACCTGGCTGATCGCGGCGGGCGATTTCACGCATATCGTTGCGGGATCCGTCGAAATGGCGGCGCTTGTCGTTCAGGGTGATCTGGGTGCCTACAACGCGATATTCAGTTTCTTCCTGCCGGTTCTGGCCGGAAACATCATTGGCGGTACGCTGATCTTCTCGCTGGTGGCCTGGGGTCAGGTGCGTGACGAAGTCGAAGAACACGACCCTGCGGCGCTTTGAGATGGGAGAGGACTCTGCAACCTTCGGACTGCGCGTGTACTGGGATGCACTGAAAGGCAGCTTCGTGCATATCGGCGACTGCAATCTGTCGTTGATCTCGGCCGGGGTGGCGTTCTTTTCGATGTTGTCGCTCTTTCCGGCTCTTGCTGCGCTCATTGCCCTTCTTGGACTTATCTCCGATCCGGTCGTCGTCGTGGCCCAGATGGAGGACATGCGCGGCCTGCTGCCCGATGATGTCTTTGATATCATCAACAATCAGGTGCTCAGCCTCGTGACCGCGAGGAGTGACACCCTGGGATGGGCGGGTCTTGTATCGCTTGGTCTGGCGGTCTGGTCGGCGCGGGCGGGTGTCGGGGCGATGATCATCGGACTGAACGCGGTCTACAGCGAGCGAAACCGCAATACGGCAAAACACTATCTCCGGGCGCTTTTGTTGACGATAGCGCTGGTGGCGGTGGGCATCATCGCGCTTGTCAGCCTTGTGGTGATCCCCGTGGTTCTCGCGTTTTTTCCCTTGGGATTATTGGGAACGCTGTTGGTCGATGCCCTGCGTTGGATCGTGGCGCTGTTCGTGCTTTTTGCGGGGATTGGTCTGCTGTTTCGCTTTGGTCCCAACCGCAAGGCCGCAAAATTCAGATGGATGTCCGTGGGTGCGGTCGTATCCGTGATCTCCTTTATCCTGTTGTCCTACGGCTTTGCCTACTACGTCGCCAATTTTGGAAACTACAATCAGGTCTACGGTTCGATCGGTGCCGTCGTCGCCATGTTGATATGGCTTTGGATCAGCAGTTTTCTGGTGCTTTTCGGCGCGTCGCTGAACGCACAGCTGGAACTGCGGACCCGCGTCGACAGCACGATCGGACCAGACCGGCCCATGGGCCAGCGCGGTGCCTATGTCGCTGATACGGTGGTCGAGGTCGACGCCTGATTACATAAGCGGCCGCTTTTGCGGCATGTCGGTTGACGTAATCCCGATGACAGCCAGCCTTTCCAGATCATTGATCTGCAAGATGCCGTCGTGCCAGGCGGCAAGCTGACGTTCTTTCAGCTTTGCCAGCGTTTTGTTCGTGTGGACAAGAGAGAGACCCAGAGCATCGGCAAGATCGCGCTGGGTAAAGGGGAACGCCATCTGATTGTGGGTCACCATGCCCAGAGCGCGGCCGCGCTGAAACACCCGGATCAGCGCCCAGGAAATGGCCTGTATCGCGGTCCTTTGGCCCAAGGTCGCAAGCGTTTCACCCAGAAAATGTTCTTCCACGGCGGCAAGCCATGTGATGTCGAATGCGCGTGAGGGATGTGAGCGGAAAAAGCTCCAGAATTCTGAACGGTCGAAGACACACAACCGCATATGCGTGCGCGCTTCGACGGAGTGGCCCATTTCGCCCAGAACACCGGCCTGAAGCCCGATAAAATCACCGGGAAACACAAAGCTGATGACCTGACGCTCGCCGTTTTCGAGGTTCTTTTCGCGTATTCCCATGCCCGACAAGGCCGTGAACATCTGTGGTGCGTTAGACCCTTCCATCAACAGGGGCGTGCCCGGATCGACGGTCAATTCGCCGACCTTGAACTTTTGCATATAGTCCAGCTCTTCCCGGCTCATGGTGACGAAAAGGTCTTTGCGGTGGAGCGGGCAGTTCTGGCACTGCGTTGTCATATTTTTTAGCCCTTTGGTATGTCTTACTTTAATGTGCCTGCAGGTTGGGATGGGGTACATCTGCATTTTGCAGAGGAAATTTTGACCTATGCCGTTCCTCGTTTACGAGCCTGATCCGTTCATACGGGCCGACATTTGCGAAATCGTTGCCCTTGAGTTTCAGGGGCAAGCGGTTGCTATTGCCGAAAGCATTGAGAGCATCGGTGAGATGGCAAGTGGGTTGGGGGGGCCGCTGATCGCCATTCTTTCCGTGCCTGCAAGTGTCGTGCCGACTGCAACGCGTGCGCTGCAAACGGGTCTGAAAGAAGTTAAGACTGTTATAATTGGCGCTGACAATATCGACCTTTCTGCAATCCCCGAAGGCGTATCTTTTTTGCAGCGGCCGTTCAGTACCGAAAGTCTTCTTATCTCGATCCGGAACGCGTTCTCTGACCTGCAGCGAGACCTGATGTAAACGCGTTGATCAATTGCGGCACCATGATCGCCGGGTCTTCATGCGCAGGCTTGGATGCATGACGCGATGCGTCTGCGTGCGATGAACCTTTGCCGCTGGAAGATGCGACGCCGATCAGCACAAGACCCAGACCAAGGTAGGCACCGCCGATGATCAAGGCAGCGCTGAGTGCGGTGGTCACGGTGATCAGAAACAGCCACGCAGCGGCGGTCATGAAACCAAGACCGATGCCGATACAGACCAGACCGCCCGCACCGAACGCAGCCTTGCGAGCGGTGCGGGAAGCCTTGCGCTGTGCCTGATGTATCAAGCCAGAGAGCATTTACCGGCGCGCCGTGAACATGCCGACCAGAAAGCCGACCCCTGCGGCGATGCCGAGTGCAGTCGCTGGCTGTGTGCGCACGAACTCTTCGGCATGCATCTGCGTCTCGAGCGCCTTGTCGCGGCTGGCGCTTGCGAGCTCGGAAGCCTTCTCTTTGGCAGTGTCGCGGACTTGCGCGGTTTTTGCGGCGGTGTAGTCACCCATGGTGGACGTCAGCGCTGCCAGATCGCGCTGGAGAATCTTGATCTGCTCCGAAACTTCGTGAATGGATGCTTCGGAGTTGACGGCGTTTGAAAGTTTTGTTGCTGCGGACATGATTGTGTCCTCCTTCGTGATGTTGCGTTGTCAGTGAAACGCCGCAGTGCAACAAATTGTTCCCGAAAACCAAAAACCCCGGCCTGAACCGGGGTTTGCTGGGCAGCATCGTTCGTTCTGATGACGCGTCAGGCGTTCAGGGTTTCGGTGCTTGAAAAGAACATTGCCTGAGAAACGGACGAGACGACCTGATCCACCGAATACGGCTTGGAAATCAGGAAGGCAGGTTCAGGCTTGTCGCCGGTCAGCAACCGCTCGGGGAAGGCGGTGATGAAGATCACGGGGCGGTTGCCCTGCGCCTGCAGGATGTCATTGACGGCATCAATACCGGACGAGTTATCCGCCAGCTGGATGTCCGCGAGGATCAGGTCCGGCACATCGGCCTTTGCCAGCGCAATCGCCTCGTCCCGCGTGCGCGCGACGCCGGTGATGCGGTGACCCATGTCTGCCACGATGGATTCGATATCCATCGCAATGATCGCTTCATCCTCGATGATCATCACGGAACCGGATGCGCTGTCGGCCATCTCGTTTCTCGCGATGGAAATCAGCTCTTCAGCTTCTGATTGCTCCACGCCGATGATCTCTCCGACTTCGGCAAAGGAGAATCCTTCGACGGTGTGCAAAAGCAACGCTTCGCGGCTGTTGTTGGTCAGACTGGCAAGCCGGCGCTGCGCCTTGGCGCGCGCGCCATCTTCGCCGTCCTCGACAGGGGCACCGGCGCTGGCCCATATGCCGTAGAGCACCTTGAAAAGTCCGGTCTTCACATCATGTCCATCCAGAATGGACCGGTCAGCAAGGATCGCTTCCAGCGCCGCTGCGGCGAAAGTATCACCGCTTTGCTGGCTCCCTGTCATGGCCCGCGAAAAGCGCCGCAGATAGGGAATGTTGGCCCCAAGCTGGTCGCTGATACTTTGGGAATTTGCCGCATCGGTCATCGTGGACGTCCTTTTTTTAATATTTCTTGGAACCAAACGCCGAAAGTCGTTGTTAGGTTCCAGTGTGGGTCAAATAATATAAGCGGCTGCCGCTAGCCAGAGGTCAGAATTGTGACGATTAACAAAAAAGAAGATCGCGAGCAGGCGATCGACGATAATTTGAAGAAGGTCTTCAACCAGACCCTTGAAGAAGGAATTCCTGATCGTTTCAAAGATCTGTTGAGCCAGTTGAAGGAGCAGGACGCCTGCCAAGGGTCGCAGAAATGAACACGCATACAGATCCGCGTGAGGAACTCGTGGATCATCTTCCGGCGATGCGGGCTTTCGCAATCAGCCTGACCCGAAACAGCGCAATCGCCGACGATATGGTGCAGGACACCCTCGTCAAGGCATGGACCAACATCGACAAGTTCGAAGTCGGGACAAACATGCGGGCATGGCTCTTCACCATCCTGCGCAACACCTATTATTCCAACCGCCGCAAGGCGAAACGCGAAGTCGCCGACGTCGATGGCGTCTTTACCGAAAGCCTTGCGGAAAAGCCGGCGCATGACGGGCACATGCAGATGGCGGACTTCCGCCGTGCACTGCTGCAACTCAAGGATGAGCAGCGCGAAGCGCTGTTGCTGGTCGGTGCGTCAGGATTTTCTTACGAGGAAGCCGCCAAGATGTGTGGCGTTGCCGTTGGCACGATCAAAAGCCGTACCAACCGGGCGCGCGCGCAACTTGCCGAAATCCTTGGTCACAACGAGAATGAGCCGCTTGAGATGACCGACGATGCCACCATGTCAGTACTATCGGCGTCCAAAGTCTCCAGCTTTTAAGGATGACGTCCGGGTTCTTCAGCGGGCAGGTCATGCGGGGCCTCGCGCTTCGTGTGCTGTTCTTCCTCTCGCTGGCGCTTTTTCCCATCGGGTTGATCGCGGTCGGTCAGACCCAGCAGATTTCCAAGCAGAACCGCACAAACGCGGAGCTTTCGCTTCTCGCGATAACCGAGCAGGCCTCTTCGGCAGAGCGGCAGATCCTGCAGGAGGCTTTCAGTGCGGCAGACGCGCTCGCCTCGATCATCCCGAGCTACCGGGAGAGCCTGGATGCCTGCAACGACCTGCTGAAACAATACCAACTGGCCAAGCCGCAGTATTCGCTGGTCGCCTTCATAGAGGCCAGTGGCCAGGTCAGGTGTTCTTCGGAAGACCGGGAATACGACGTCTCGAACAGCCCGATCTTCGGCGATATGATGGACCCCCCCTCCCGACAGGCGCAGCGGGTCGAATTGGGGGCGATATCGAACAGACCTGTCACGGTCGTTTCGGTTCCGGTCATGGCAGGCGAGGAGGCGGCGGGCGTGATGGCCATTTCCATCCCGTCCGAGACATTCAGCGCGGTCGAAGAAAGCCCACGGGCGCTGTCTCCGCTCGCTGTGATGACATTCAACCCGAAAGGTCAGATCCTGACGTCAGAACGCGGTTTCGACCTGGCGAAAGAGGAACTGCCTGCAGATGTCGCGCTGCAGGTTTTTGTGGGCGATACGTCTGCCGTGTTCGAGTCCGAGAACCAGAACGGAGATAACCGCGTCTATGCGGTGCAGGCCATCGTGCCAAACACCATCTACGCCTTCAGCGTCTGGCCCGATACCACGCCCTTCCTCAATCCGTCCCTGTTCGTCAAACTGACGGCACTCCTGCCCATCGCCATGTGGGCCGCGAGCCTGATCGTGGCGTTCTGGGCGCTGAACCGTCTGGCGATCCGGCACATTCGCAAGCTGGGACGCCAGATGCGGCGTTTCGCGCTCAACCGGAACCTGCCCCGCACCACACTCGGCCCCGGCGTCCCGACCGAACTGGTCGAGATGGAGGCGGCCTTTATCGGCATGGGCGAATCCATCCTGCGCGACGAGGCCACGTTGGAAGACAGCCTGCGCGAAAAGAATATCCTGCTGAAAGAGGTCCATCACCGGGTCAAGAATAACCTTCAGCTCATATCGTCGATCATGAACATGCAGATCCGGCAGGCCCGCACCGAGGATTCGCGGCTGGTCCTGCGCCGGTTGCAGGAACGTATTCTCAGCCTCGCAACGGTCCACAAGAACCTCTATCAGAATGATGATCTGGTCCGCGTGGATGCCTATGTCCTGCTTCACGAGGTTGTGAACCAACTGCTTGCCGTCGGGCTCGCCCCGCGCTCGAACGTCGAAGTCACGCAAAACTACGCGCCGATCACGATAGAGGCGGATGATGCCGCACCGCTGACCCTGCTGGTGTCCGAGGCGATGACGAACGCGCTCAAGAATGTGCCACAGGGACAGCCGGGCGCGTTCATCAGTGTCGAATTGATGTCGATAGACGCAGAAAATGCAAAACTGGTGGTCAGAAACACCAAGGGCGGTACACCGCAGGACGAAGGCACCGGCCTGGGCTCGCGCCTGATTGATGCGTTTTCACGGCAGCTGAACGGGCATGTCGAAGTGACGAACGTCGATGATGTCTACCAGCTGACGGTCACCTTCCCGGTTCCGCAATCGGCCAAACAGCAGGTTGATTATTAGACTTCCGGGCAACACTTCGCTGCACCTGCAAAGCACTCCGGAACTTTTCACGACCCGGACCCGTTGAATATGCAAGACGAGCAAAAGAAAGGCCCATCATGTCAACCGATATCTTCGTAGGTGGCTTGGCGAGTTTGGTTTTGGCGGCGGTCATCATCGTCCTGCTCACAACGACAACGCAAGGAAAGCATCCTGGCATGTACGACAAAAGGTCGGACAACGACCGCAACTCAAAATCAGACCGGTAAGCTCACCGTATCTAAATCTGGCAAGGCCTCGCAGGTGACTGCGGGGCCTTTTCCTTAGAAACTGGGTGGGGTGCAGGCGCTGATGATCTCGCAGACGTCGACACCGGGATTGCGGAAGCGATGTGGCAACGTGCTGTCGAAAAGATAGCCATCCCCGGTCTCGAGCACCGAAATCTGCCCATCCACCGTGACTTCGATGGATCCGCGTATGACGACACCTGCTTCTTCCCCTTCGTGCGACAAAGCCTCCGGTCCGGTGTCGGCACCGGGCGGGTAGGTTTCGTGCAAGATCTGAAGGCTGTGGTTCTGCGCATCGCCCAGCATCCGCAGCGACAGCTTTCCCCGGCTTTCGGGTGCGATCTCGGTAAACTCCGCAGCCTTGTAGAACACCTTGGGCGTGTCCGTGTCCTCCATCGTCGAAAAGAACTCTGCCATGCTGATCGGAATCGCATCCAGCAAGCTCTTGAGCGATGCGACGGAAGGGCTGCTGCGATTCTGTTCGATCAGGGAAATCGTCCCGTTGGTCAGCCCCGCCCGAGTCGCCAATTCGCGCTGCGACAGCCCTTTCTGCTTGCGGATGGTCTTGAGTTTATGTCCGATGTCCACGTGAGCGATCCTTGCTGCTGTCCCGTCCGTTGGTAGCGCCGCGAGACGGGGTTGTCACAGGCATAATTCAGCCGCCTGTGCCGGAATTTTCAATCCTCCGAAAAACAACAATTGACAAGTATATTAAACGGACCGATAGCATTTTTTAAACGCACGGTCTGCGTTTCAACCAAAGGATTTTGAAAATGTCCGGCACCGCCAAAAAACCGCGCCGCAAGGCCGCCCCGAAAGCCAAGAATGCAACGATGGCTGAAAAGAACTCTGTTGTAGATACAATCGTATCCGACGCGGTTGCCGCGGCAAAGCGCGACATGACCAACGCCGAACTGGTCGCCCGTCGCGAGGCTGCCGTGCCACGCGGTGTGGCCTCTGCCGCGCCCATCTATGCGAACTATGCGGAAAACGCCGAACTCTGGGATGTCGAAGGCAACCGCTACATCGACTTCGTCGGCGGCATCGGTGTGCTGAACACCGGCCACCGTCACCCCGCCGTCGTCGCCGCCGCCAAGGCGCAGGAAGATCACTATACCCACACATCCTTTCAGGTTGTTCCCTACGCACCCTATATCGAACTGGCGGAGCGTCTGAACGCGCTTGCTCCCGGTCATGCGCCCAAGAAGACCCTGTTGGTCACCACCGGTGCCGAAGCGGTCGAGAACGCGGTCAAGATTGCCCGCGCTGCAACCGGCCGCCCTGGTGTGATCGCTTTCACCGGCGGTTACCACGGCCGCACGCTGCTGACCCTGGGCATGACCGGCAAGGTATCTCCCTACAAGAAAGACGTTGGTCCTTTCCCCGCCGATGTCTTCCGCGCCCCCTTCCCGAATGCCCGTGACGGCATCACGGTCGAGGATGCGATCATCGGGCTCAAGAACCTGTTCCTGACCGATGCGCAGCCCAGCCGTGTCGCCTGCATCATCATCGAACCCGTTCTGGGCGAAGGTGGGTACACGCCGGTGCCGTTCGACATGATGCGCCAGCTGCGCGACATCTGCGACGAGCACGGCATCCTGCTGATCGCAGACGAAGTGCAGGCGGGCTTTGGCCGGACCGGCACATGGTTCGCGATTGAACATTCCGGCGTCGTGCCTGATCTGATCACCGTGGCGAAATCCATGGCGGGCGGCTATCCGCTGGCTGGTGTGATCGGCCGTGCCGATGTGATGGACGCGATGGAGCCCGGCGGTCTGGGTGGCACATATGGCGGCAACCCTGTTGCCTGTGCTGCGGCGCTGGCGGCGATTGACGCCATCGAAGGCGAAGGTCTGCTGGCCCGTTCCACCGCAATGGGCGAGACGCTCAAGACCCGTTTTGCCGAAATCGGTGCGCGGTCCGCTCCGTTCCGGTTCTGGGACATCCGCGGTCTGGGTGCGATGGTTGCGGTTGAATTCGTCACCGATTTCGACAGTGCCAAGCCTGATGCAGCCTTTACCAAAAGCGTCATCGCCCATGCGCTCAAGCGCGGTCTGCTGCTGCTGAGCTGCGGTATGCACGGCAACGCCGTTCGCGTGATGGTGCCGCTGACAGCATCCGATGCAATCGTCGAAGAAGGTCTGGCGATCTTTGAAGCGGCGGTTCAGGCGGCGGTTGCCGATCACGCCTGAGCGCGAAACCAACTGAAGAGAAATGGCGCAGGGGAACCCCCTGCGCCATTTTTGTTGCAGGCCTGCTATTCGACCGGCGCGAAAGAATCCGCCCGCGCCCGCGCCCAGCGGCTCTTGTTCCCGCGATAATCTTCCGCATCGTCATCCAGCAGATAACCTTCGGGCAGATAGCCGTAGACGTCGTTGCCCTCGACCATGCTCTTGTCGCCCTGGCGCAGCATCAGGTGATAGGGCAGGAACCCGCTGGGATGGTTCAGACCGGCGGCACCCGTCATCTCGCCCAGCGCCTCCATCGTGTTGCGGTGAAACCGCGCCACACGTTCGCTTTTGTGCGGCACGTTCAGCGCCCGCATGCGGATCTTGTCCTGCGTGGCCACGCCGACCGGACAATGGTTCGTGTGACAGGCCTGCGCCTGAATGCACCCAATGGCGAACATGAATCCACGCGCCGAATTGCACCAATCCGCCCCCAAAGCCAAAGCCCGCGCGATGTCGAAGGCCGATACGACCTTGCCCGCCGCGCCCACCTTGATGTCATTGCGCAGGCCAGCGCCCCGCAATGTATTGTGCACGAAGGTCAATCCTTCGATCATCGGCATGCCCACGTGGTTCGAGAATTCGACCGGGGCAGCACCGGTGCCGCCTTCGGTGCCGTCCACGACAATGAAGTCGGGCTGTATCCCGGTTTCCAGCATGGCCTTGACGATGCACATGAACTCGCGCCGATGCCCGATGCACAGCTTGAAGCCCACGGGTTTGCCGCCTGACAGCTCGCGCAGCTGACCGATGAACTCCATCATTTCGATGGGTGTCGAAAATGCGGAATGCGCCGCAGGCGACACACAGTCCTTGCCCATGGGAACACCACGCGCTTCGGCGATTTCCGGCGTGATCTTGGACGAGGGCAGCAGACCGCCGTGGCCGGGTTTGGCACCCTGGCTCAATTTCAGCTCGATCATCTTGACCTGATCCAGCGATGCGGTTTCGCGAAACTTCTCCGGATCGAACGACCCATCCGGTGCCCGGCTGCCGAAATACCCCGAGGCGAGTTGATAGATCAGGTCGCCGCCGCCCGCCTTGTGATAACGGCTGACGGATCCCTCGCCGGTGTCATGGGCAAAACCGCCCAGTTTGGCACCGGTGTTCAACGCCTCGATCGCATTGGCAGAAAGCGACCCGAAGCTCATCGCCGAGATGTTGTAAAGCGAAGCGGAATAAGGCTGCGCGCACTGTGGCCCGCCGATGGTCGTGCGGAAGTCGAAATCGGTGATGTGCACAGGGGCGACGGAATGTGTGACCCATGAATACCCCGCATCATAGACCCGAAGCCGCGTGCCGAAAGGCCGCGCGTCTTCCTGACCTTTGGCACGCTGATACACCAGCGACCGCGCATCGCGGCTGAACGGTTCTTCGTCCTGATCGGATTCGATCAGGTACTGACGTATCTCGGGGCGGATCCCCTCGAAGAAGAACCGCATGTGCCCCAGAACGGGGTAGTTCCGCAGGATCGAATGTTTGGTCTGCATCACATCATAGACGCCCATCCCCGACAGAACCGCAAAGACCGCGAAGGGCAGGATGAACCATCCGCTCCAGGTGAATGTCAGGACAAAGGTCAGCAACGCAAGGAGAACAACCCCGGCGAAGGTCGCAAATCGGGTCATGGAACTTGGGTCGGGCATGGAGATTTCCTAAGTGGTGCGGGCTTGGATGTCTCATTACCTGACGCTGATTAAGAATTTACGCAAGTATTTGGTCTTGGGGCCACCTGTTCTGCCTGGCATTGAACGATGCGCAAACAGGTACATTATTATGCATTCTCCGTTTAATATACTAAACAACACGGAATTTTCGCGGTCAAAATCAGGTGCGGAAAAAAGCTGGCTTGTGGATATCTCAAAACCTGCCTACGCTACCGTGTAGATTCCTTTGTGGTTGTCCGGTAACCCGGCTGATCGCCATAGGAGCAGGGGTATGGGGCAAGCGCGACGGGATCAAAGACGATCTTCCGCAGCTTGACTTGAAACACACCTCTTACTGCGTGGGCCTCCGGGAACAGCGGCCCGCGAAAAACATAACAAGGGAGAAATGTATGAAACTGTTTAAAATGCTCGCATTTGCCGGGGCAATGGCCGTCGGTTCAGCAGCAACAGCCCAGGAGAAATTCATCACAATCGGTACGGGTGGGCAGACGGGCGTATACTTCGTCGTCGGTCAGTCGATTTGCCGTCTGGTGAACCGTGGCACCGCAGAGCACAATCTGAAGTGCACCGCGCCGTCCACAGGTGGGTCGATCGCCAATATCAACGCGATCAAGGCCGGTGACATGGACATGGGCGTGGCCCAGTCCGACTGGCAGTTCCACGCCTACAACGGCTCTTCGGAATTCGAAGGCAACAAGTTCGACAAGGAACGCGCTGTCTTTTCCGTGCATGGCGAGCCGTTCACCGTCATCGCGCGCGCCGACGCCGGGATCAGCACCTTCGCTGACCTCAAGGGCAAGCGTGTCAACATCGGCAACCCCGGTTCCGGACAATATGCGACCATGCAGGTCGTCATGGACGCGCTGGGCTGGACGATGGACGATTTCGCACTCGCGTCCGAGCTGAAGCCAGCAGAGCAGGCCGCAGCGCTGGGCGATAACAAGGTCGACGCGATCATCTACACGGTTGGCCATCCCAACGGTTCCATTCAGGAAGCCGTATCGACCGTCGACGCCGTTCTGATCCCGGTCACAGGTCCGGAAATCGACAAGCTGATCGCCGACAACCCGTACTATGCGGCGGCAAGCGTGCCCGGTGGCATGTACAAGGGCACCGATTCCGACGTGGCGACCTTCGGCGTCAAAGCGACGTTCGTGACATCCTCGGATGTGGATGACGAAGTGGTCTATCAGGTCGTGAAAGCGGTTTTCGACAACTTCGACCGCTTCAAGAAGCTGCACCCTGCGTTCGAGAACCTGTCAGAAGAGCAGATGATCAAGGACGGTCTGTCCGCTCCGCTGCACCCCGGTGCAGAGAAGTACTACAAAGAGCGTGGCTGGATGTAATCCGGCCCACGGCTTGACGATCCTTTCGGTGGCGGGCCGCAGACGCCTGCCACCGGATACACACTACCCAGAAAAGAAAAAGCAAAAGCACTGATCAGCCAAATGATCGGGCCACCAGGGAACAATGTGATGACTGACAAGGACCAGCACCAAGCTGCTGCCGTCGAAGCCGAGGCGGCTGGACGTGGCGGATTAAGCCAGCAGGAACTCGACGAACTTGTCGCATCCTCGGACACCGGCGGACGAAACGTCGCCGGCCCGGTTGGCACATTCCTGATGCTCGTGGCGCTGGCGTGGTCCTTGTTCCAGCTCTGGATCGCTTCCCCGATCCCCTTCATGGTCGGTTTTGGCGTTTTCAACGATACCGAAACCCGTTCCATCCACCTTGCATTCGCCATCTTTCTGGGCATCGCCGCCTTCCCGGCGGCCCGCACGAAGTTTCAGATGGTGCTGGGCATCGTCGTGCCGCTGCTGCTGGCCGGGCTGTTCATGATCGGCGCCAAGGATGACACCTCGATCTGGTGGATTCCGGTCGTGGCCCTTGGCATCGTTGCCACCGTCGTTCTGGGCTCGCCCAAGGACCGCATTCCCGTCTGGGAATGGGCGCTTGCCATCATCGGGGCGATGGCCTCGCTTTATCTGTTTGTCTATTACCGCGAGATTTCGGGCCGCGTCGGTGCGCCGATCCTGCAGGACTTCGTTGTGGCCGTGATCGGCCTTCTGATCCTGCTCGAAGCGACCCGCCGTGCGCTGGGTCCGGCGCTGATGATCGTCGCTTCGCTGTTCCTGCTTTATACCGTTCTTGGCCCGAACATGCCGGGGATCATCGCGCACAAGGGCAATTCCCTGTCCGAGATCGTGAACCACCAGTGGATCACCACCGAAGGTGTGTTCGGCATCGCCCTCGGCGTCTCCACGTCTTTCGTCTTTCTCTTCGTTCTGTTCGGGTCGCTTCTCGACCGTGCGGGTGCGGGCAACTACTTTATCCAGGTCGCCTTCAGCCTGATGGGCCACATGCGTGGCGGTCCGGCCAAGGCCGCCGTCGTCGCCTCGGCGATGACCGGTCTGATCTCCGGCTCGTCCATCGCCAACGTCGTGACCACGGGCACATTCACCATCCCATTGATGAAGAAGGTGGGCTTCAGCTCCGAAAAGGCCGGCGCGGTCGAAGTGGCCTCTTCGGTCAACGGTCAGATCATGCCGCCTGTGATGGGGGCTGCGGCGTTCCTGATGGTCGAATATGTGGGCATCCCCTATTTCGACGTGGTCAAACACGCCTTCCTGCCTGCCGTGATTTCCTACATCGCGCTGGTCTACATCGTGCACCTCGAGGCAATGAAAGCCGGGATGCAGGGTCTGCCCCGCGCCTATACCCCCGGACCCCTGCTGCAGCGTCTGGTCGGCATCGTGTTCGCGATCATCGCGATCTGCGCGCTGTCCTTTGCGGTCTACTACGGCATGGGCTGGATCCGCCCCGCCTTCCCTGAAACCGCATCCTACATCATCTTTGCCTTCCTCACGCTGGTCTACATTGGCCTGCTGTACATCGCGAGCAAGGAAGCACCGCTCAAGATGGACGATCCGAACGCCGAAGTGACGGCCCTGCCGTTGCCCGGCCCGACCGCACGGTCCGGTCTGCATTTCATCCTGCCCGTGGTCGTGCTGGTCTGGGCGCTGATGGTGGACCGTCTGTCGCCCGGCCTTTCAGCCTTCTGGGCCTCGGCCTACATGGTCTTCATCCTGCTGACGCAGCGCCCGCTGATGGCGATCATGCGCGGCGAAAGCAAACTGGCGTCCGACATCAAGGAAGGGTTCTTTGACCTGATCGAGGGTCTGGTCACCGGTGCGCGCAACATGATCGGCATCGGTATCGCCACGGCGACCGCCGGTATCATCGTCGGCGCAGTCAGCCAGACAGGTGTGGGGTCGGCACTTGCCGATGTGGTCGAGGTTCTGTCGGGCGGCAACATCCTTGCCATCCTGGCGCTGACGGCGGTGCTGTCCCTGATCCTCGGCATGGGCCTGCCGACAACGGCGAACTATATCGTGGTCTCGGCGCTGCTTGCGCCGGTGATCGTGACGCTGGGCCAGCAGAACGGATTGATCGTGCCGCTGATCGCTGTGCATCTCTTCGTCTTCTACTTCGGCATCATGGCCGATGTGACACCACCTGTCGGGCTTGCGTCCTTTGCCGCGGCGGCCGTGTCGGGCGGTGATCCGATCCGGACCGGTGTCGTTGCGTTCTTCTATTCGCTGCGCACCGCGGCATTGCCGTTCCTGTTCATCTTCAACACCGAACTCCTGTTGATCGGCGTCGGATGGGGGCAGGGGATATTCGTCTTCATCATCGCCACCATCGCGATGTTGCTCTTTGCGGCGGCAACGCAGGGGTGGTTCCTGACCAAGAACCGCTTCTACGAAACGATCGCACTGCTTCTGATCGCCTTCACGCTGTTCCGTCCGGGCTTCTGGATGGACATGATATCGGCCCCCTATGACGAGGTCGCGCCGACCGAAATCCAGCAGGCGGCGAATGACACGGCTGCCGGTACGGATCTGCGCATCCGCGTGGCCGGGGTCAACGATCTGGGCGATCCGATCGAATTTGTGGCCATCCTGCCGATTGGCGATGGGGCCACAGGTGAGGAAAAGCTTGAAAACGCCGGTCTGGCCTTCCGCGCCGAAGGCGACAAGATGCTGATCGACGATGTGACATTCGGATCGCCCGCACAGAACGCGGGACTTGACTGGGATCAGGAAGTGTTGCGGGTGCTCAAGCCCGTGTCGCAACCCAGCAAGTATCTGATGTTCATTCCGGCGATCCTGCTGCTCGCGTTGGTGGTCTTCCTGCAACGGGGCCGGGCCGCCCGCGCGCCCAGGCAGGCAGCGGCGGCGTAACCGTCATCTTCGGGCAAAACACATATCCGGCTCACGAAGCCTTGTTACTCAGGTGTGAGGTCACCGGTTTCCCTTGCCCCGAGATAGGCGTAAGGGTCGTGCAACGCGGCGCGTCCGACGGGGGATTATCCCTGCCGCGCCGTATGTCACGGAGTGAACTGATATGACCCCTTTTGCAATCGCCGGCGTTCAGATGTACGTCAACGCCCTTGAATCCAACGTCGATGGCATGATCCAGCGGCTGGATATCCTGATGGCGCGCTTTCCCTGGACACAGATGGTGCTGTTCTCTGAACTCGCGCCTTTTGGTCCCCTGGACAAATTCGCCCTGCCGCCCGAAAACGAAGCGATCGAACGCTTTCAGGCGGCAGCGGCCAAGCATCGTGTCTGGCTGATCCCGGGGTCGATGTTCCTGAAAGACCCCGAAGACGGGCGCGTCTACAACACCTCCGTCGTCATCAATCCCGAAGGCGAGGTGATCCGTCGCTACGCCAAGATGTTCCCCTTCCGCCCTTACGAGGCCGGGATCGCGGCGGGTGACGAATTCTGCATTTTCGACGTACCGGAAGTGGGCCGCTTTGGCCTGTCGATCTGTTACGACATGTGGTTCCCCGAAACGACACGGCAGTTGACGAGCCAGGGGGTCGAGGTGCTGTTGCACCCCGTCCTGACCGGCACCACCGACCGCGATGCAGAGCTTGCGATTGCGCGTGCCACGGCAGCGCAGTTCCAGTGCTATATCATCGACGTGAACGGTCTGGGTGCGGGCGGCGTCGGCAAATCCTGCGTGGTCGATCCGACCTCGATGGTGCTGCACCAATCCGCAGGTCAGGAGGACATGTTCCCGATCGAGATCGACCTGTCGATGGTGCGCCGCCAGCGTGAGGCGGGGATGAAAGGTCTGGGACAGGTTCTGAAGTCTTTCCGCGACCGGTCCACCGACTTTTCGGTTTATGACCGGAACAGCGGGACAGATGCCTATCTGCACACCCTCGGTCCGCTCGAGATCCCACAGCAGGGCAACCGTGCCGGTCTGCACGTCGACGTGCCCGCGCAGCGCGTACCGGATGCGCCCGCTTACAAAGGACAGGACGCGATGCCGGGCTTTGCCCTGGCCCAGCCCGAATTTGCGCCCGAACCCCTGCCAAACCCATCCGCCGGCACCGCAACCGAACCCGAAGCAGCCCCAGCGCCGGCTGCACCTGCGGCCGCCATGCCCAATCCACCCGTTAAACCCGGCATTCTGACGGGAACGGAGCAATCATCCAGCGGCTGAACTGGTCCAGACGCAGCCCGGCACCATTGCGTGCCGGGCCCGGATGCACCAGTTTTGCCGTAAAACGGAGAAGACACGATGCATTCGATGAACGAGTATTCCTCAGCGATCCAGCTGCGCTCTGACCGGTGGAGCGCTCTGCGCGAAGCGACCAGCGCGATCACGCGTGATCCTGGCGCGCGAGACGTCAAAAAGATCACCAAGACGATCGAAGAGCTTTTCGACTCGCTTGCAATCATCGAGCCGTATTGGGCCTTTCCCGGTATGCAGGCTTTCGAACACCTGCGCCGCCAGTTTGAACACGCCAGCTACGCCGACCTCGCCTTTGCGGTAAACCGCGTGACCCGTGCATTGACCACAGGCGCCTACCGTCGCCGTCACATTCCCCTGGACCGCGACAGTGTCGAGCATGAAGACGATGACGAGGCGATGCTGCCGCCCGAGGCACGCGCGCTGACAAAACCGTACTTCGAGGTTCTGATTGTCGACGACGTGAACGATCAGCAGGAAAGATGGCTGAAAACCAACGTCGCGCGGATGCGCCGCAACGAAGATCAGTTCATCTACGAAGCCGTGGTTGTCCCCAGCATCGAGGACGCGTTGATCGCGGTTCTGTTCAACCACAACATTCAGGCGATCGTGGTGCGCCCCGGTCTGACGCTCAAGTCAAGCACCGATCAGGACATCCTGACCCGCTACCTTGCCCGCGCAGGCGGCCGCGACGAAATCGAAGCGATCCTTCCCGAAAACTATGGCCCTGAGCTGTGCCGCATGATCGCCAAGGTCCGGCCCGAACTGGACGCCTATCTGGTTACCGAACGCTCGGTCGAGGATATCGCAGGGCATGATCTGGGGATCTGTCGGCGGGTTTTCTACAATCAGGAAGACTTCATGGAGTTGCACCTGAACATCCTGCGCGGTGTTCAGTCGCGCAACAAATCACCCTTCTTTACCGCTCTGGTCGAATACTCCAAACAACCGACGGGTGTTTTCCACGCGATGCCGATCAGCCGCGGCAAATCCATCAGCCGGTCGCACTGGATTCAGGATATGGGCGCATTCTACGGCCCCAACATCTTCTTGGCCGAGACATCTGCAACGTCCGGTGGTCTCGATTCCCTGCTGGAACCGCATGGCCCGATCAAGGAAGCGCAGGAGCTTGCGGCGCGCGCCTTCGGGTCGAAACAGACCTTCTTTGCCACCAACGGCACATCGACCTGCAACAAGATCGTCGTGCAGGCGCTGATCAAACCCGGCGACATCGTGTTGGTGGACCGGGATTGCCACAAGTCGCACCACTACGGCATGGTGCTGGCGGGCGCGCAGGTCTGCTATCTCGACAGCTACCCGCTGAATGAATATTCCATGTACGGTGCCGTGCCGCTGCACGACATCAAGCGTCAGCTGCTCGAAATGAAGGCGGCAGGCAAGCTGGATCAGGTGCGGATGCTGTTGCTGACCAACTGCACCTTCGACGGCCTGATCTACAACGTGGAACGGGTGATGGAGGAATGTCTGGCGATCAAGCCGGACCTGATTTTCCTGTGGGACGAGGCCTGGTTCGCCTTTGCCCGCTTCAACCCGACCTACCGTCAGCGCACGGCGATGAACACCGCCAACGTGCTGCGTCAGAAACTGAAGACGGACGGACATCAGCGGATGTACGAGGCGCAGCAAAGTCTGCTGGAGAATGCAGACGACGAAACCTTGCTGAACACGCGTCTCATCCCGCCGCCCACCGCACGGGTGCGGGTCTATGCCACGCAATCCACGCACAAGACCCTGACCTCCCTGCGGCAGGGGTCGATGATCCATGTCAACGATCAGGACTTCAAGGGGGAGGTCGAACAATCCTTCCACGAGGCCTACATGACGCACACGTCCACCTCGCCCAACTACCAGATCATCGCATCGCTCGATGTGGGCCGCCGTCAGGTCGAGTTGGAAGGCTTTGAATTTGTACAGCGTCAGATCGAAGCGGCGATGTCGATGCGCCGGGCGATTTCGGATCATCCGCTGCTGAGCAAATACTTCAGGGTGCTGACCGCAGGCGACATGATCCCCGAAGAGCATCGCGAAAGCGGCGTGACCAGCTATTACGACACCGAACAGGGCTGGACCGATATGTGGGACTGCTACGAGAAGGACGAGTTCGCCCTTGATCCGACACGTGTCACGCTCGCGGTTGGGGGCACGGGCTGGGACGGGGATACCTTCAAGACACAGATCCTGATGGATAAATACGGTATCCAGATCAACAAGACCTCGCGCAATACCGTGCTGTTCATGACGAATATCGGCACCACGCGATCCAGCGTCGCCTATTTGATCGAGGTACTGGTCGAGATCGCCAAATCGCTGGACGAACGTCTGGACGACGCCAGCCGGATGGAGCGTCTGTCACACGACAAGCGTGTGAAGAACCTTATGGAAGACTATCCACCGCTGCCGGACTTCAGCCGTTTTCACGAGTCGTTCAAAGCGTCGGACACACCCGACGGCGACATCCGAACGGCCTATTACCTCAGCTATGATGACAGCAATTGCGACTACCTCGATCTGGACGGATCGCTGCGCGACGCGATGGCGGCAGGCAAGACCGTGGTGTCCGCGTCTTTCATCATTCCCTATCCACCGGGCTTTCCCATCCTTGTCCCCGGACAGGTGATCAGCGACGAAATCCTTTCGTTCATGCGGGCGCTCGACGTCAGCGAAATCCACGGCTACCGGCCCGATCTGGGCCTGCGAGTCTTTACCGACGCGGCGCTGGAAAGCGTCAAACCAAAACATCTTTCGAAATCACCGACTGCTTAAGAAAAGGACCAAATCCATGGCTACTGTTCTGAAAAACATCTCTGAAATCCGCCGGTTCTTTCACCGCAACGAAGATCCGATCTATTTCATCTCGGCGACCAACTTCAACCTGCTGGGCCTCGACGAATGGGTGAAGAATTTCAAATACATCTGCTACATTGATTGCTACGGCGGCAAGCATCCGAACGTGTTCTGCCCTTCGGAACAGCCGCACGCGGAGTTTCAGTCCATCGAGGACATCAACAACTATCTCCTGCAGCACAAGGAAGTCATCGACTTCATCAAGCGGCGGGGCGGCAAGCCCAAATTCGTCTTCCTGATGTTCGACGAGGAAACCGAACGTCTGTCCAAGGAACTGGGTGCCGACGTCTGGTTCCCCAAGGCCAAGCTGCGCACCAGCATGGACAACAAGATCGAAACCGTCCGCATCGGCAACAAGGCCGGTGTGCCGTCCGTGCCGAACGTGCTGGCCGAGGTCACCTCCTACGAAAACCTGCGCGAGACCTGCGAGAAGGCGGGTATCGGCCATGATCTGGTGCTGCAATCCGCCTTTGGCGACAGTGGCCACACGACGTTCTTCATCAAATCCGAAGCCGACTTCCGCCGCCACGAGAGCGAGATCATCGGCGAAGGCGAAATCAAGATCATGAAGCGCATCGACTGCCGGGGTTCCGCGATCGAGGCCTGCGCGACCAAGGAGGGCACCATCGTTGGCCCGTTGATGACCGAATTGGTCGGCTTCAAGGAACTGACCCCCTATCGCGGCGGCTGGTGCGGCAATGAAATCCTTGCCACGGCGTTCCCGCCGAAGGTCCGCGAAAAAGCCCGCGATCTGACCTTCAAGTTTGGTGAACAGCTGCGCAAGGAAGGCTATCGGGGTTACTTCGAACTCGACTTCCTGATCGACAAAAAGACCGGCGACCTCTGGCTGGGCGAGCTGAATCCCCGCATCACGGGCGCGTCTTCCATGACGAACCACGCCGCCTTTGCCCATGCGGATGCACCGCTGTTCCTGTTCCACCTGCTTGAATTTTCCAAGAAGAAATTCGATCTGGATGTGGACGAGTTGAACGCCCGCTGGTCCGACCCCGACATGATCGACGGCTGGTCGCAGATGGTCATCAAGCACACCGAAGACAGCGTGGACATCTGTACGGCCTCCCCCGAAACCGGCATCTACAAGATGAAGGAAGACGGCACGGTGGTCTTTGACCGTTTCGACTATCACCGCCGCGCGGTCGAATCCGAGAACGAAGCGTTCTTCCTGCGGATCATGACGCCCGACAGCTACCGGTACGAAGGTGCAGATATCGGCATTCTGGTCACACGGGGCCGGTCGATGACGAAGTCTTTCCAGTTGAACGAGCGTGCGAAAAAGTGGATTCACGGGATCAAGCAGGCTGTGGACGGCAAACCGTTGCCCACGGCCCAGGCGGGTCCGGCCTTGGCTGATCCGGCATTCAAGATCCTGTAACCGAAAGGCTCCGATGTACTGGCGCGCCCTAAATATCGAAACGCCCGGTCCCAAGTGGGCCGGGCTTTTTGCCGAATACTGGCCCGACTACCGTGCCTGGTGGATGAAGGAAGGCGAGACCGCGCGCCCGACCTATGGCCAATGTCGCAAGGCGCTGGCCACCCACATGCCCGAACTCATCCCGCTGTACGAAGACCTATGCACGCAGGCAGGCGGCGGCGATCAGGCGGCGCGTTTTCTCAGTTTCTACAACCCGCCACCCTATCTGTCGGGCTGTTCGCAGGCGATCTGGGCGGGCAAGCAGCCGGTCATGGTGCGCAACTACGACTACAACCCCAAGGCTTTCGACCAACTGGTGCTGAACACGAAATGGCAGGGTCGGCAGGTGCTTGGAACGTCGGATGGCCTTTGGGGGCTGGTCGACGGGATGAACGATGCGGGTCTGTCCATATCGCTGACCTTCGGGGGGCGGCGCATTGTCGGCGACGGCTTTGGTGTGCCGCTGATCCTGCGCTATGTCATGCAGACCTGCGAAACGGTGGACGAGGCGACAGCGGTGCTGGCCCGTGTTCCGACGCATATGAGCTACAACGTCACCGTATTGGACCGCAAACGCAACTATGCCACGGCGATGATGGCCCCCGACAGACAGACCCAGATCACCCACGCGGCGGTCGCGACGAACCATCAGGAGAACGTCGAATGGATCAGCCACGCGCGGTTCACCGCAACGGTCGAACGCGAACGCTATCTGCTGAACAGGCTTCGGATGCACAAGGACCCGGAGGAAAAGTTCATCGCTGCATTCCTCAAGCCGCCGCTCTACTCCACGGCGTTTTCGGCAGGTTTCGGGACACTTTACACCGCCGTCTATCGCCCGAAAAAGCGCGAGATGGAGTTGCGCTGGCCCGGTACGGTCTGGCCGCTGTCGATGGATGATTTTGTCGAAGGCGCCCGCGAAGTGCTGGTGCCGGGGGCCGCATGACCAGCGGGCCGCTTGCATCGCTGCGCGTGGTCGAGTTTTCGGGGCTTGGCCCGGCCCCGCTGGCCGGTCAACTGCTGGCCGATCTGGGGGCCGAAGTCATCACCGTAGACCGCAAGCCCGCTCCGGCGGACCCCACCGACATCAACAGGCGCGGCAAGAAATCGGTCGTGATCGACCTGAAGTCCGAAAGTGGTCTGCGCGAGGCGCTGCTGCTGATTGCCTCTGCCGATGTGCTGATCGAAGGATTTCGTCCCGGTGTGATGGAGCGGCTGGGTCTGGGTCCGGATGTTTGTCCCGACAGCCTGATCTACGCGCGGATGACCGGCTGGGGTCAGACCGGCCCCTGGGCGCAGGTTGCGGGCCATGACATCAATTACCTTGCCCTCACCGGCGCGTTGCACGCGATGGGGGCTGGTGATGCGCCGCCCGTGCCGCCCCTGAACCTGGTGGCGGATTACGGCGGCGGCACGATGTTTCTGATTTTCGGCATCCTGTCTGCGGTGATCGAACGGGGCATTTCGGGCAAAGGGCAGGTCGTCGATGCCGCGATGGTCGATGGCGTGCCTGCGATGATGGGTTTGATCCACGGGATGCTCGCTCAGGGAACCTGGACCGAGACGCGCGGTGACAATTGGCTGGACGGTGCCGCACCCTTTTACCGCTGCTATACCTGTTCGGACGGCAAGTTCATCGCCGTCGGCGCGCTGGAGCCGCAATTCTACGCGATCCTGCTGGAAAAGCTCGGGCTGCCCGAAAGCCACCGTATCTCGCAGAACGACAAGGACACATGGGCCGATCGAACGAAGGAATTTGCCGATGTCTTTGCCACCAGACCGCGCGACGACTGGGCCGCGGTGTTCGAGGGCACGGATGCCTGCGTTGCACCTGTCCTGACTTTTGCGGAAGCGCCGACGCATCCGCATATGGCCGCCAGAGCCATCTTCGACACCTGTGACGGCATACAGCAAGCCGCGACCGCTCCGCGCTTCAGCCGTTTCGATGCGACTGCCCCGGCACGACCCCGCGCAATCGGGTCAGACACCGAAGAAATCCTGGGAGCCCTCACAAAAAAGGCCCCCTGAACAGGGAGCCTTTTTCTTTCATTGGAGAGGCGATTACGCAGCCTTGCGTGAATGCTCGCCCTCTTCGACTTCTTCGACGATCTTGGCGATGAAGGCGTCCAGATCCTCGGGCGACCGGCTGGTGATGATCCCTTTGTCGACCACCACTTCGCTGTCTTCCCAGATCGCGCCGGCGTTCTTCATGTCCGTCACGATGGAACCGTAAGACGTCGCCTTGCGCCCCTTGATGATGTCCGCCTCGATCAGCAACCATGGCGCGTGGCAGACCGCTGCAACGGTCTTGCCCTTGTCGGCAAAGGATTTCACCAATGCCACTGCGTCCTTGTCGGCCCGCAGGATGTCGGGGTTGATCTGACCACCCGGCAACACGATTGCGTCATAGTCGTCGACCTTCACGTCTGCCACCTTGAGGTCCGCAGAGACTGAGGCACCCCAGTCGCCGTTGTCCCACCCCTTGATGTCCTTGCCGTCAAGCGTTGCAACGTGAACCGTTGCGCCCTTTGCTTTAAGGTCATTCAGGGGCTTTTCCAGCTCTGACTGTTCAAATCCGTCGGTGGAAAGGATCAGGATTTTTGCTTCTGTAATCTGTGTCATCGTTTACCTCTTTCATATGCGCTTGAATGCGCTCTGGCCAATCAACGCGCCGCCGTGACGGCAGTTCCAAGATTGCAGTGTATCCCGGCGGAAAAGGCCCTATATTGCCAACCTATGAAAGATTTCTCCGAAACCCTCAGCGAACAGATGCTGGACGACCTTATTGTCTGTCCGCAGTGCGATGCCGTCTACCGGATGAAAAAGCCGGAGAACGGGGAGCGCGCAACCTGTCAGCGGTGTCACAAGGTTCTGATCGCCCCACGCCGCAATGCCGGCCTGCACATCATCGCCGTGGCGCTGGCGGTATTTTTCCTGATCATCGGGGCTGCGGTCTTTCCTTTCCTGACAATCAACGCGGCGGGCAACAAGAACGCGGTGTCGATCCTTGACGCCGCGCTGGCGTTTTCCGGCGGCCCCATGATCGCACTCTCGCTCGCGACGGCGGCGTTGATCATTTTCGTACCGCTGCTCCGTGTCATGCTGACGCTCTATGTGCTTGTCCCGCTGGTTCTGGACAAACCTGCCGCGCGGTACGCCATTCCGGCCTTCCGCCTGTCAGAGGCGCTGCGCCCCTGGTCGATGGCGGAAATCTTCGCCATCGGCTGCGCGGTGGCACTGGTCAAGGTGGCGGATCTGGCGCAGGTGGGCTTTGGTCCGGCGTTCTGGATGTTTGGTATTCTTGTTGTCCTCGTCATCGCGCAGGACAGTTTCATGTGTAAGTGGTCTGTATGGCATCGTCTGGAACATCCGAAAACATCGTAAGCGCCCGTGACATGGGTATTGTCGCCTGTCAGCGCTGCACCAAGGCCTTTCCGATGGCCATGGAAACCTGCGACCGTTGCGGGCATTCCCTGCAATCGCGCAAACCCATGAGCCTTCAGTTCGTGTGGGCTTACTGGCTCATGGGGCTCATCTGCTATGTGCCTGCCAACACCTATCCGATGCTGCGCACCCAAACGCTGTTTCAGGTCGACGAGAGCACGATCATCGCCGGTGCGGTCGAAATTGCGCACTACGGAAACTACGGTATTGCCGCGATCATCCTGTTTGCCTCCGTCGTGATCCCGCTGGCCAAATTCTGGGCCGTTGCCTATCTCGCCGTCAGCGTCAAAAATCCGACGCGGGTGTCGAACCATCGGCGGCAACTCCTGTATGAAATCGTTGAATATATCGGCCGCTGGTCGATGATCGACATCTTTGTGGTTGCGATCCTGTCGGCGCTGGTGCAACTCAATACCCTGGCAAGCATCAATCCAGGAAGGGCGAGCATCTTTTTTGCGCTGTCCGTGATTTTCACGATGTTGTCGGCGCAGGCCTTTGATTCCCGGCTCATCTGGGATGCACAGGCCAAATCAGGGGGTGCGGACGTAAAATGACCGATCAGGTACCAGAGGTGTCCGTTTCAGCGACCCGCAAAGCTTTCCTGAGTGGGGCATCCTTTGTCTGGATCATTCCGCTTGCCGCCCTGGCCGTGGCATTGTTCGTGGCCTGGCAGAACTTCAATTCCCGCGGTCCCCTGATTGTCGTGGAATTCGACAAGGGTGCGGGCATCAAGGCGGGCGAAACCGAATTGCGCTACCGCGATGTGACTGTCGGGGTGGTCGAAGAGGTCGGGTTCACCGAAGGGCTGGGCAGCATCACCGCAAGCATCCGTGTCGACAAGGATGTGGGTCCGTTCATCGACAATAGTTCGGTGTTCTGGATCGTTCAGCCCGAAGTCTCCGCACAGGGCATCACCGGTCTCAGCACCGTGCTGAGCGGTGTCTATATCGAAGGGTCGTGGGACGACGTCGCTGGTCCGACACTTGAACGATTTCAGGGATCGTCGGTGCCTCCGCTGATCCGCCCCGGTCAGGGCGGGCTGGAGATTGCCTTTCGCACCGTGGCCAACGGTCAGCTGACGGACAACGCGCCGATCCTCTACAAAGGGATCGAAGTCGGCCGTGTGGGCCGCGCCCGTATCGCGCCGCGTGGCAACTTCGCCATTGTCGAGGCGCTTATCTATGACGAACACCGGGATCTGATCAACGATTCCACCCGCTTCTGGGACACGTCAGGGTTCAGTGTCAGCATCGGACCAGCGGGTGCCGAAATCGACTTTTCCTCGATCGCAACGCTGGTCGGCGGCGGCATCACCTTTGACACCTTCGTGTCCGGCGGCGGTCGGGTCTCCGATGGCACCGTCTTCGAGGTCTTTCCAGACAAGGAAACGGCGCGCAACTCCGTCTTCAGCACATCCGAGGTGGAACCGCTTGAGCTGAGCGTGATCTTCGACGAAAACATTTCCGGTCTGGCTGTCGGGGCCCCGGTGGAATTGAGCGGCCTCAAGATCGGTCAGGTCGATGCCCTGTCCGGTGTGGTCGATTACGACCAGTTCGGTGACAGCCGCGTGCGCCTGAGCGTCAACCTGTCGATCCAACCCGCCCGTCTGGGTCTGCCGGACGAGGTGAGTGCGGAAAGCGCTTTGGCATTCCTGCAAAACCGGGTGACGGCGGGGCTTCGCGCACGTCTGGCCTCCGCCAGCCTGCTGACCGGCGGTCTCAAGGTTGAACTGGTGATGGTGCCGGACGCCCCGGCCGCGCGTCTGACCGGAGAGGTTGGCAGCTATCCGACCTTGCCGACAACGGAAAACGAGATGTCCGATGCGGCCGCCACGGTCGAGGGGGTGTTCACCCGCATCAACAACCTGCCCATCGAGGAATTGCTGAACGCGGCGATCAATTTCCTCGACTCTGCCGAAGGCTTCATTTCCAACGAAGACCTGCGCGAAACGCCGGGCGACGTGCGGTCGTTGCTGGGAGAGCTTCAGGGGCTGGTCCGATCCGACGACGTGCAGAACATTCCTGTCAGCCTGAACGCCACCTTGCAGCGGGTGGAGACACTCGTTGCCACGCTCGAGCAGCAAAGCATCGCCCTGCGTCTTTCGGAAGTGCTGAGCGCGGCCGCAAGCGCGGCCACGGCGGTAGAGACATCGGTCGAGGGTGTGCCGTCCCTTATTGCGCAGATCGAAGCGGTCGCTGCAAAGGCAGAATCGCTTGAGATCAATGAACTTGTCGCGGAACTGACGGCGTTGACCCGGTCGGCGGATGCCGTCGTCGGGACACAAGACGCGGTCGCCTTGCCGGGTTCGTTGAAACGCGCGCTGGACGAGGTGAACTATACCCTGCAGGAACTGCGCGAGGGCGGTGCCATCGACAACGTGAACCAGACGCTCGCCTCTGCCCGCAACGCCGCAGACAGCATCGCGGTGTCGTCCCGCAGCCTGCCACAGATCGTGGAACGTCTGACGGCGCTCTTTGCGCAGGCCGGGCGCACCATCGAAGGTTACAACAAGGGCGATCAGCTGAGCCGCGAGGCTGAAACGACCCTGCGTGACATTCAAAAGGCCGCGGACGCCCTTGCGTCGCTGGCCCGGACCATCGAACGTAATCCCAATTCGCTCTTGCTCGGAAGATAATCATGACCTTTGCTGCCCGCCTGATCCCCATCTTCATGCTCTCCCTGCTCACGGCCTGTGGATCGGCGGAACGTTTTGCCGTCACCGCACCCGTCATCACGGAAAAGACCCGGATCGGTTTTGCCGCCGTCGAAGTGCGGGATGTATCGCTGCCCAGCTACGCCGCGGCAGACGAGATCACGATGCGCGCCGCCGATGGCACGCTGACCAGCTCGTCTGACGTGTTGTGGGCCGATGCGCCCGAGCGCGCCATCGCGTTGGAGCTGAGCCGGAACCTGTCCCGCCTGACGGACCGACGCATCGCGTCCGAGCCCTGGCCGTTCGAGGCGTTTCCCGACGCCCGCCTTGAAATCAGGTTTGCGGAGCTTGTGGCGACAGAGGCCGGCCAATTCGTGACGTCCGGGCAATACTTTGTCGCGGTAACGGACGGACGCCGCGAACGGTCGGGCCTGTTCGATCTGAGCGTGCCGTTCGACCCCGCCGGGGGGCCGAACGCGATTGCCCAGGCGCGTGGCCAGCTCATCCTCGACCTGGCCCGCTACATCGCCCGCAACGGATTGAAGTAGCCGCGATCAGAAATCGAGGTTTGCGACGTTCAAGGCGTTTTCCTGGATGAACTCGCGGCGCGGTTCGACCACATCGCCCATCAGCTTGGTAAAGAGGTCATCGGCCTCTGCCATGTCCTCGACCCGGACCTGCAGCAGCGTCCGCGCGTCGGGGTCCAGCGTGGTTTCCCACAGCTGATCGGGGTTCATTTCGCCCAGACCCTTGTAGCGCTGCAGCGACAGACCCTTTTCGCCTTCGGCCAGAATGGCATCCAGCAGATCCATCGGCCCCTTGATGACCTGTGTGCGGTCCTTGCGCACCAGGGTCGCGGGCAGGTCATAGACATCCTGCAAATGCTCCGTAAAGCTGCCCGAGCGCTTGGCATCGGCCGACCGCAGCATCTTGCCATCCAGCGTGCGTGCCTCTTCGACACCCCGCAGGATGCGGGCCAGCTTGATCCCGTGGTCCTGGGTGATCCGCCCCTGCCAACCGCGTTCGTATTCCAGCGCGATCAGGTCCAGACGTTTGGCGACCTTGTCGGCCACGCCCTGCAGGTCGCGGTCCACCGCACCCGGCACGAAGGCACCGGCGATGGCCGCCTGCTCAAGGATGTGGCGGGGGTAATGGGTCGGGAAGGCTTCGAGCACGCGGCGCATCTGGCGGGCCAGGTCCACGACACGGGCCAGATCGGCACCGACGATCTCTTCGCCATTGCCCTGGCGCAACATGGCACCGTCGATCCCCTGCGCGATCAGATATTCCTCCATCGCGGCCTGATCCTTCAGATACACCTCGGACTTGCCGCGCGACACTTTGTAAAGCGGCGGCTGCGCGATATAGAGATGCCCGTTTTCAATGAGTTGCGGCATCTGACGATAGAAGAAGGTCAGCAGCAGCGTGCGGATATGCGCCCCGTCCACATCCGCATCCGTCATGATGACGATCTTGTGGTAGCGCAGCTTGTCGATGTTGAATTCATCCCGCCCGATGCCGGTGCCCAGCGCCATGACGAGGTTGCCGATCTCCTGGACTGCCCAGCATCCGGTCGAACCGTGCCCGCTCGACGTTGAGGATCTTGCCCTTGAGCGGCAGAATGGCCTGTGTCTGGCGGTCGCGACCCGTCTGGGCGGAGCCCCCGGCTGAATCACCCTCGACCAGAAAGACTTCGGTCTTGGAAGGGTCTTTTTCCGAACAATCCTTGAGCTTGCCGGCAAGGAAATTCACGTCCATCGCCGTTTTGCGCCGCGTCAGGTCACGCGCCTTGCGGGCGGCCTCGCGCGCATGGGCGGCCTCGATGATCTTGCCGACAACGATGCGGGCCTCGGTCGGGTTTTCCTCGAACCATTCGGCCAGCTTTTCGTTCACCAGGCCTTCGACCGCAGGACGCACCTCTGACGACACCAGTTTGTCCTTGGTCTGGCTGCTGAACTTCGGATCCGGCACCTTGACCGACAACACGCAGGTCAGCCCCTCGCGGGCGTCGTCACCGGTGAAGGTAACCTTCTCCTTCTTCGCAATACCGGACGACTGTGCATAGTTGTTGATCGTCCGCGTCAGCGCCCCGCGAAAGCCCGCCATATGCGTGCCGCCGTCGCGTTGCGGGATGTTGTTGGTAAAGGGCAGGACGTTCTCGTGATAGCTGTCGTTCCACCACATCGCGACTTCGACGCCGATGTCGTCCTTCTCGCCGGTGATGAAGATCGGCTCGGGCATGACGGAAGACTTGTGGCGATCCAGATACTTGACGAATTCCTTGACGCCGCCTTCATAGAACAGTTCGGTTCTCAGGGGTTCGGTGGGCCGTTCGTCGGTCAGGATGATCCGCACGCCGGAGTTCAGGAAGGCCAGTTCGCGCAGCCGCTTTTCCAGCGTCTCGAACGAATATTCCAGGTTGGAGAATGTATTGGTCGACGCCATGAAACGGACTTCGGTGCCGGTGCGGTCGGTCGGACCGACAACGCTCAGATGTTCGACGGTGAAGCCGCCCTCGAACCGCGCCACATGCTCCTTGCCCTCGCGCCAGATGCGCAGTTCCAGCCAGTCGGACAGCGCGTTCACGACAGAAACGCCAACACCGTGCAAACCGCCCGACACCTTGTAGGAATTGCTGTCGAATTTGCCGCCTGCGTGCAGCTGGGTCATGATGACCTCTGCCGCTGAAACGCCTTCACCTTCGTGGATACCCACGGGTATCCCGCGTCCGTTGTCGCTGACGGAAACAGAGCTGTCTTCGTGGATCGTGACGTTCACCGCGTCGGCGTGACCGGCCAAAGCCTCGTCGATGCCGTTGTCGACGACCTCGTAGACCATGTGGTGCAGGCCGGAGCCATCGTCCGTGTCCCCGATGTACATGCCAGGGCGCTTGCGCACCGCCTCTAAGCCTTTGAGAACCTTGATGGAATTGGCACCGTATTCTTCTGGTACCTTGTCTTGCTCGGACATGCGGAAAAACCCTTGTTTGATGCCCGATTTATAGTGGTTTTTGAAGGGTTTGTCACGCAAATGGCACAATATTTTGTGGTGTCATCGCTGCGTGCTATCGACCTGTCTCACCGCGGAAATACCGCTGGTCTCGGTGACCTCCAGCCGCTGTGCGCGGTCCCCCAGCGCCGCGAACATTTCAGGCCCCGTGCCCGTCATCCAGGCCTGCGCCCCCAGCGCGGAAATCTCGTCGTAAAGGGCCGCCTGACGGTCCGAATCCAGATGGGCGGCGACCTCGTCCAGCAGCAGGATCGGCGGGGCGCCCAATTCGGCCGCCAAGGCGCGGGCGTTGGCAAGGATCAGCGAGACCAGCAGCGCCTTCTGCTCTCCGGTCGAACAATCCCGCGCCGGGACATCCTTGGCCGCGTAGACGCCGAACAGATCGGCGCGATGGGGTCCGATCAGCGTCCGCCCGGCGGCCAGATCACGGGTGCGGTTGTCGGCCAACGCGGCGCGCAGGTCTTGCGGCGTGGTGGGCATATCGCATTCAAGCGTCAGGGTCGCGGTGGGAAAGGCGGTTTCGGCTTGCGCCTGTGCCTCGCTGATCGCCTGCAAGGCGTGAAGGCGCCCCGCGTGGATCGCCGCGCCGGATTCCGCCATGCGCATCTCAAGCGCGGTGTACCACGACGGCTCGCGCACCATGTCCTTCAGCAGACGGTTCCGCTCGCGCATCGCTTTTTCGTAAGACAGCGCGTGCTCTGCGTGTTCCGGCAGGAAGCTGAGGGTCATCCGGTCCAGAAACCGCCGTCGCCCCTCTGCCCCCTCGATCCAGAGACGGTCCATCGCCGGTATCAGCCACAGCACACGCGTCAGCCGGCCAAGCGCCGTCTGCGGCGCTGCCTTGCCGTCGATGCGGGTCTGGCGGGCGGCTCCGGCTTCGGACCAGATCTCGAGTTCATGAACCTGATGCTGCGCCTTCAGAATGCCGGTGATCTTCCAGCCCAACGCCTCCGGCCGCCGGGTCATGTCTTCGGCACTCGACCGCCGCAGGCCGCGACCAGGAGAAAGCAGGGAGACCGCTTCGAGGATGTTCGTCTTGCCCGCCCCGTTTGGACCGTAAATCGCGACAGGCCGTGCGTCACAGTCGATCACCGCGCGCTTGTGCGATCGGAAGTGTGACAGGATCAATTGGGAAACCGAGAGGCTAGCCACGGGCGACACCCGATTTCTTCGAAGAAATCGGTCCGGACTTTTTGAAAAGTCCGGACCCTTTACACACGCATCGGCATCACGACATAGACCGCAGACATGTCGTTGCCTTCGCGCATCAATGTGGGATCGCCCGAAGAGTTGAACATGAAGACGGCGTTTTCGCGGTCCACCTGGCTCGCGATTTCCAGCAGGTACTTGGCGTTAAAGCCGATCTCCAGCCGCTCGTCGCTGTACGCCACGGCAAGCTCTTCCTCGGCTGCACCGCTGTCGGGCGCATTGACCGACAGGATCAGGCGATCCTCGTCCAGCTGCAGCTTGACCGCGCGCGAACGCTCGGAACTGACGGTCGCGACCCGGTCGACCGCCTGCGCAAAATCGGAAGCGTCCACTTCCATCCGGCGTGTGTTGCCCTGCGGGATGACGCGGGTGTAATCGGGGAAAGTGCCGTCGATGACCTTGGAGGTCAGCGTGATCTCTTTCGTCGCAAATCGCACCTTGGTCTCTGAAACCGAAACGGCGATCTGCATCTCGTCGTCTTCCAGCAGCTTGCGGAGCTCGCCCACGGTCTTGCGCGGCACGATCACGCCGGGCATCTCGGCGGCACCCTCCGGCATCTCGGCGTCGATCCGGGCCAGACGGTGACCGTCGGTGGCCACACAGCGCAGCACCTTGCCGCCTTCTGCGTCCGAGATGTGCATGTAAACGCCGTTGAGGTAATACCGCGTCTCTTCCGTCGAGATGGCGAATTTGGACTTGTCGAACAACCGGCGCAGCACCGGCGCGGGCGCAGAGAAGTTGGACGCATATTCCGAGCTGGCCATGACCGGGAAATCCTCGCGCGGGAGCGTGGCGAGCGAAAAGTTGGAGCGGCCCGCTTCGACGGTCATGCGCCCTGCGGCCGTGTCGGCACTGATTGCGATCAAGGCACCATCGGGCAGTTTGCGCACGATTTCATGGAGCAGCGTCGCGGAAACGGTCGTGGCACCGGCGCGTTCCACCTGTGCGCCGACCTTGTCGACCACTTCGATATCCAGATCGGTGGCGCGGAAGGACACATCGCTGCCGTCCGCTTCGATCAGCACGTTCGCGAGGATCGGAATCGTGTTCCGGCGCTCCACCACGGATTGGGCCTGACTGACCGCTTTCAGAAGCGCTGCCCGTTCGATGCTGAATTTCATGTGCCTACTCCCAATGGACTGCCGGGAAAGGCAGACTACCCGGTTCCCCCGCTTGCACAAGACTTTTGGTGCTTTGCGGGGGCGATTGCAAGAGCGTGTTCAGGACGCCTGCCGGACGGGTGCCGAATGCCGTTCAGGATTTGAGGGCGCGGCCCAGCAATTCGACATCTTCGGCGATCTGGCTGTCGGTTTGCTTGAGCTCTTCGATGCGGCGCACACCGTGCATGACGGTGGTGTGGTCGCGCCCGCCAAAACGGCGGCCGATTTCGGGCAGGGACCGCGTGGTCAGCTGTTTGCTGAGGTACATCGCAACCTGACGGGGCCGCGCGTAGCTGCGCAGACGCTTTGGTCCGATCATGTCGCTCAGGCGGATGTTGTAATGCTCGCTGACCTTGCGCTGGATTTCCTCGACCGTGATTTTCCGCTCGGACGACCGCAGCACGTCGGCCAGACAATCCTGCGTCAGATCCATGTCGATGTTGCGGCCCACCAATGATGCGAAGGCGAAAAGCCGCGTCAGCGCCCCTTCCAGCACGCGCACGTTGGACGTGATCCGGTGCGCCAGAAACTCCAGCACATTGTCCTGCACATCGAGACCGGGATAGGTCTGCTGCTGCATCTCCAGCTTGCTTTGCAGGATGCCCAGACGCAGTTCGTAATCCGTCGGGTGCAGATCGACGACCAGACCGCATTGCAGACGCGACTGAACCCGTTCTTCCAGATCCTTGATGTCCGTCGGTGCACGGTCGGCGGAAATGATGATCTGCTTGTTCTGATCGACCAGCGCGTTGAACGTGTGAAAGAACTCTTCCTGTGTGCTGTCCTTGCCGGCGATGAACTGCACATCGTCGACCATCAGAACGTCGACAGAGCGGAACAGCTCCTTGAAATCCATCATCTTGCGTTCGCGCAGGGCCTGTACGAAGCGGTACATGAACTGTTCGGCGGACAGATACAGCACGTTCATCTCTGGCTTGCGCGCGTTCAGCTCGCGGGCGATGGCGTGCATCAGGTGTGTCTTGCCAAGACCGACACCCCCATAGAGAAACAGCGGGTTGAAGGTGACGGGCCCGCCTTCGGCGACACGGCGCGCGGCGGCATGGGCAAGCTCGTTGGGTTTGCCGACGACGAAATTGTCGAAGGTAAAGCGCTGGTCCAACGCACCAGTCCCTGTGATGTCGCCGCGTGCGGGCCTGGTGGCAGCAGGCACCGGGCGCGGTGTTTTCGGAGGCATATCCGAGTTCTGTCTCAGCAGCTCATACTTGAGCCGGGTTGCCTGCAGACCTTCAGCCTTGATTTCGTGCAGGATCAGGTCAGAAAAGTTCTGGCTGACGTAATTGCCGAAAAAGTTTGTCGGCACGTGCAGCGTTGCGATGCCTTCCTGAATTCTGCCCGGAACGATCGGGTCGATCCATGTTGTGTAGTTGTTCTGTCCGACGGTTTTCAGCAGCCGTTGTCTGATTTCGCCCCATTGGTCCTGCGTCATGTCTGCCCTTTTTCATCCCAAAACTCACCGGCCCAGTCCGGTTCTTCGCTACGCCATCAACCGAACGCAGATATCTGTTCCGGCCCCAACAGTGGAACCGAATGCGTCCTGCGGACGGTACTCGAAAAGACTTCCCAACGTGTGACAATGCCCAAAGGCATCGGCAGTCAGACGGCCTTTCCGTCATGTCTTAATGTGACAGGGCAAACGCGCGGCAGCACAATTTGCAGTTCATCACGCCCGTTGACCGGGCTTAAGATGGACCCTGGTTCTTCGGATTACACCGCACAAATGCGTCCGTTTGCCAAAGCCTGTCCCCCCAGTGAAATGAATCACTCACACTAGGTAGCAAGCAGAATGGGTGCGCTTCAACACATCTTCAAACTTGACTCGGGTATTGGCGAAAAGAATCTCCCGGGGGTGTCAGGGCGACCTCAGCCATGAAAAAAGGCGCCAGAACCTGACGCCTTGTTTATCAATCTATTAGCCGATTCGCCTTGTGGCAAAGGGGTTCGCTTAGCTCAGCGCCTTGACCCGTGCCGACAAGCGCGACATTTTTCGCGAAGCGGTGTTTTTATGAAACACACCCTTGGTCACGCCGCGCATCAGCTCAGGCTGTGCTGCTTTCAGCGCCGCAACTGCATCGTCCTTGACGCCGGATTCGATGGCTTCCTCGACTTTGCGCAGATAGGTGCGGATGCGCGAACGACGCGCCTTGTTGATCTGGAAACGCTTCTCGTTCTGACGTGCGCGTTTTTTGGACTGTGGTGTATTGGCCATGCTGATCTACCTTCGGGTTCATTCAAAATTTCGGCGCGTGACGCCAAACCCTGACCGTCTGAAACGGCTCCCATCCGGGGAAGGTGATTCTAGCCAAAGCGGGCTGCACGCGCATGTATGACGCGCCTATAGCGGGGTTGGGGGTGAGTTGTAAAGGCAGCGGGGTTCAAATGCTTGCTTTGAGGCTCCATTGACCGATGCTGTGCATTGGATGAAGGTCTGCTGTGTCACAGGTGGGCTACTGCCTCGGCTCAGTCAACCAATCAGAGGTACCGGTTTTGAGGTTGCTGCACGTTAGTCTGACAGCACGTGATGCAGACGCTCTTTCAAAGTTCTACAGAGAAGTATTTGGCTTCGTCGAAAAGCGACCACCAAGGCGACTGTCTGGAGATGCCGTCTCGCGCGGGAACGGCTTGCCGGACTCGGACATCTATTCCGTCTGGCTCCAATTACCCGGCAGCAAAAGGCCATTTCTGGAGATCATGGAGTATCAAAACACTGTCGAGCGGCAAGTCCCTGCGGTGAACGAACCCGGATTTGCACACCTTGCGTTCGAGGTAGGTGACTTGCAGGCCTTGATCGAAATCGTGCTGCGGTCAGAGGGCAGCCTGCAAGGTGAAGTCACCAATTTTGGTACACGGGATCAACCCCATTTCATCGTCTACGTCCGTGATCCCGAAGGCAACATCCTGGAATTGGAACAGACGCCTCGCCGGCAACCCAGACCCTGAAGCGCCCAGAGCAAATGGCAGCAGAATCCCATCCATCTGACCGCGCTGAAGACCTCACTTGTCCCGGAACTGCGCCTCGCGCTTTTCCAGAAATGCGCTCATGCCTTCGTTCTGATCTTCGGTCGCGAACAGCGAATGGAACATGCGGCGTTCGAACAACAATCCTTCGCGCAGAGGCATCTCGTAGGCGCGGTTCACCGCTTCCTTGACGACCATGACAGACACCATCGACTTTTCCGCGATCTTGCCCGCAGCACTCATGGCTTCTTCCATCAGCTTTTTCACCGGCACCACACGCGACACGAGGCCGGAACGTTCGGCTTCCTCGGCATCCATGAAACGGCCCGTCAGGTTCATGTCCATCGCCTTGGACTTGCCCACCAGCCGCGTCAGGCGCTGTGTGCCGCCAATGCCCGCGACCACGCCCAGATTGATCTCGGGCTGGCCAAACTTGGCGGTCTCGGAGCAGATGATGAAATCGCACATCATGGCCAATTCGCACCCACCGCCCAGCGCATAGCCGGATACGGCGGCGATGATCGGCTTGCGCACGCGCATGATCTGGTCCGTCTCCGGGGTGAACAGATCGCCGGTGAAGGCCTCGACGAATGTCTTGTCCTTCATCATGGCGATGTCGGCACCGGCGGCAAAAGCCTTTTCCGAGCCGGTGATCACGATGCAGCGGACTTTTTCGTTCTCCTGACAGCCTTTCAAGGCATCTGCCAGCTCGCGCATCAGAACGTCGTTCAGCGCGTTCAGCGCATCGGGACGATTCAGCGTGACCAGAGCCACATGATTGTCCACATCCAGCGTGATCGTCTCGTAAGCCATCGGGCAGCTCTTTTGTTGTTGCTCAGACAACCGTGAATACCACGGGTTCAAGCCGTTTCAAGCTATCTTTGGCATTGACTGCAATAGAAGGAAGACCGCCCGGACTGCACGATCCGCCGGATGACGTGGCCGCAGTCGGCTGTGCGGCACGGCTCTCCCTCGCGGCCGTAAACGTCAAAGCTGTGCTGGAAATAGCCCAGCTCTCCATCCGCCTGCCGGAAGTCGCGCAGGGATGATCCCCCGGCCTTGATCGCGTCGGCCAGCACCTGGCGGATGATCGGGACAAGGGCGGCGACACGGGCCTCCGATATGCGCCCGGCTTTGCGGGCGGGATGGATGCGCGCCCGGTAAAGGGCTTCACAGACATAGATATTTCCCAGACCCGCGATCAGCCGCTGGTCCAGAAGCGCGGATTTCACCGGCGTGTTCCGGCCCCTGAATGCCGCGATCAGATGCGCTTCGTGAAAATCATTGCCCAACGGCTCCGGCCCCAGCGAGGCCAGCAGTTTGTGGTGCGCCGCTGTCGCGGTCTGCATCAGGTCCATCGCCCCGAACCTGCGCGGATCGTTGAAGGTGATCCGGGCACCGTTGTTCATGTGAAACACCACATGATCGTGCTTTTCCGCCGCCGGATGATCATGCGTAAACTGGCCCAAGGGATCGCCCGAGACCAGCATTCGCCCCGACATGCCCAGATGGATCAGCAGTGATTCCCCCGACGCCAGATCGGCCAGAATGTACTTGGACCGCCGCCGCAGCTGGATCACCTGCTGCCCGGTCAACCGCTCTGCCATCTGTGGCGGGAAGGGCCAGCGCAGATCGGGCCGGTTCACGTCCGCCTGCGCAATCACCGCGCCCTGCATCGCGGGGGTCAGCCCGCGCATCACGGTCTCGACTTCGGGAAGTTCGGGCATCGGATCTCCTGACGCATGGGCCTGCGGCAAATGGCTGTTTGTATCTAGGGCGTTGGACCTATATCTCCGCTCTGACACTATCGGGACCAGCCATATTTAGGAATGGGGCCATGACAGACAAGACGACACATTTCGGCGCCAGAACAGTCGCCGAAGACGAAAAGGCCGGGATGGTCCGCGACCTCTTTTCGGACGTGGCCAACAAATACGATATCATGAACGATGTGATGAGCGTCGGCATCCACCGCATCTGGAAAGAAGCGATGATGGATTGGCTTGCGCCGCGCCCCGGTCAACGACTGCTGGACGTTGCGGGCGGCACCGGAGATGTCTCCTTCAAGTTTCTCAAACGGGCCGGATCCGGCCACGCGACGGTCTGTGATCTGACCGAAGGCATGCTGGTCGAAGGGCGCAAACGCGCCGAAGCGGCAGAGATGGCAGACAGCCTTGACTGGGTTGTCGGCGACGCGATGGCGCTGCCGTTCGAGAACAACAGTTTTGATGTCTATACCATCAGCTTTGGCATCCGGAACGTGACCCGCCCGCAGGAAGCGTTGAACGAAGCCTACCGCGTGCTGCGCCCCGGCGGCCGGTTGATGGTGCTGGAATTCAGCCAACTGCCCAATCCGATGATGCAGAAAGCCTATGACCTCTACAGCTTCAACGTGATCCCCCGCATGGGTCAGATCATCGCCAATGACCGCGACAGCTACCAGTATCTGGTCGAATCGATCCGCAACTTCCCCGATCAGGAGACGTTTCTGGGCATGGTGCGCGAGGCAGGATTCGAACAGGCCAAATACCGCAACCTCACCATGGGGATCGCCGCGCTGCATTCCGGTTGGAAGCTTTGAGAGGGCCACACAACATATGGCGGCTTATTCGCACCGGTGCCACGCTGGAGCGGACGGGCGCGATGAATGTCGTTCTCGACGCGTTCGAGGCAACCCCGGCGCTGCGCTTTGTCGCCCGTGCGCTGGGCCTGCCGTTCAAGTTTCTGGGCTACAAGGGCGATCCGACGATGCCGCCTGCCACCCGTGCGCTGACAGCGCTTGGTCCGGCCTACATCAAGTTCGGACAGGTGCTGTCGACGCGCCCCGATGTGGTCGGCGATGAGCTTGCCGTTCAGTTGCGTGTGTTGCAGGACAAGCTGCCGCCCTTCAGCATAGAGGAAGCCAAAGCGGAGGTGCAGCGCGAGTTGGGCCTGCCGGTCGAGCAGATATTCTCGGAATTCAGCGAGCCTGTCGCCGCCGCCTCCATCGCGCAGGTCCACAAGGCCAAGCTGGCCGACACCGGCGAGGATGTCGCCGTCAAGGTGCTGCGCCCCGGTATCGAAAAAGCCTTTCGCAAGGATGTCGATGCATTCTACCTCGCTGCCCGCATGGTCGAGATCTTCTCGCCCGGTTCGCGCCGCCTGCGCCCGATGGATGTGATCGAGCATTTCGACGGTGTCGTGCGCGGGGAACTGGACTTGCGACTGGAAAGCTCCGCCGCGTCGGAGTTTGCGGCCAATACCAAGAACGACGAAGGGTTTCAGCTGCCTGCGATCAAATGGAATCATTCCTCGCGCCGCGTCATGACGCTGGGCTGGGCAGACGGGGTTTCGATGGGCGACAACGCGGCGATTGACGCCGCTGGCCACGATCGCGTGGCACTCAGCAACCGGGTGCTGCAACTGTTCCTGAACCACGCGCTGCGCGACGGGTATTTCCATGCCGACATGCATCAGGGCAACCTCAAGGTGGCACCCAACGGGGATATCATCGCCTATGATTTCGGGATCATGGGCTATATCGACGAATACACGCGCCGGGTCTATGCCGAGATCCTCTACGGTTTCATCCGCCGCGATTACAAAAGGGTGGCCAAGGTCCATTTCGAAGCGGGATATGTGCCCGCCCACAAGGATGTGGATGAATTCGCCCGCGCCCTGCGCGCCGTGGGCGAGCCGATCTTCGGCATGGATGCCACCCGCATTTCGATGGCGCGACTGCTCAGCTATCTCTTTGAAGTGACAGAACGGTTCGGGATGGAGACACGGACCGAACTGATCTTGCTGCAACGCACGATGGTGGTGGTCGAGGGTGTGGCGCGGTCGCTGAACCCGCATATGAACATCTGGGAGGTCGCCAGCCCGATCGTCACCAGCTATATCACCAAATCCATCGGCCCGCGTGCCGTGATCACGGACCTCACGAACACCGCGATGGTGCTGGCACGCTTTGGTCCGCGCCTGCCCGGACTGGTCGAGGACGCGCTGATGCGTCAGACCAATCCGCCGCTGGTGGACCGCCGGCCGCGCAAGCGCTGGTATGCGCTGGCCGCCGGTTTGGGTGCTTTTGGTGGCGCGGGGCTGATCGCGCTGTTGGACGCTTTTCTGTAAGGGGCGCCCGCCTGCAACAGGCACCCTGCGCTGCAACGGTAAGGTGGCTTTTCAAGCCACCCGGATCACATCCGCTCGATTGCCAATGCGATCCCCTGACCACCGCCGATGCACATGGTGATCAACGCCCGTTTGCCGCCGATCCGTTCAAGTTCGTACATCGCCTTGACCGTGATGATCGCGCCCGTCGCCCCCACCGGGTGACCCAGCGCAATGGCACCGCCGTTCGGGTTCACCCTGGCCGGATCAAACCCGAGGTTCTTGGACACCGCCAGCGCCTGCGCGGCAAAGGCTTCGTTGCTTTCGATCACGTCGAAATCCGATGCGGAGAGGCCGATCTTTTCAAGCAGGATCTCGACGGCAGGCACCGGGCCGATCCCCATCACCTCGGGCCGCACACCCGCGTGGGCATAACCCAGAACGCGCGCACGCGGCTTCAGCCCGGCCTTTTCCGCAGCCTCGGCGGTGGCAAGAACAATCGCCGCCGCGCCATCGTTGATGCCGCTCGCGTTGCCCGCTGTCACGCTGCCGTCTTTCTGGAACACCGCACGCAGACCCGCCAGCGCCTCGGCTGACGTGGCCTTGGGGTGCTCGTCCACCTCGAAGGGCACCATGTCGCGCTTCACGCGGACCTCGACCGGCGTGATCTGATCCCGGAAATATCCCGCCTCGATCGCCGCCGCCGCGCGGCGCTGCGATTCGAGCGCAAAGGCGTCCTGATCCGCGCGGCTGATCTGATGCTCCGCCGCGACGTTTTCCGCCGTCACGCCCATGTGGCCGGTGCCGAAGGGGCAATTCAGCGTGCCCAGCATCATATCGACGCTTTTGATGTCACCCATCTTTTGTCCCCAGCGGGCGTCGGGCAGAATATAGGGGGACCGCGACATGTTCTCGGCCCCGCCCGCCAGCGCAAAGTCCGCGTCACCCAGCATCAGCGACTGCGTGGCAGAGACGATCGCCTGCACGCCCGACCCGCAAAGCCGGTTCACGTTCATCGCCGGAACGGTGTCGGGCACACCCGCCTGCATCGCGGCGACACGGGACAGATACATATCGCGCGGTTCGGTGTTGATGACATGACCGTAGGCCACATGACCGATCTGTCCCGGTTCCACTCCCGCGCGCGAGAGCGCGGCCTTGGCCGCAGCGGTGCCCAGATCAATCGGGGGCGTGCCGGCCAACGCGCCGCCGAAGGTGCCGATGGCGGTCCGTGCGCCGCCCAGAATTACGATCTCTTTGCCCATGTCACTCTCCTTTGCTAATTCGTCGCCGAATATGTGGGTAAACCGGGGGAGTGTCATCCCGAACCTGCCGTCACACCTGCGGTTTGCCCATTTGACGAAGCACAGCAGCGCTCTTTGTGCTAGGAAGGCACCCATGCTCAGGAATGTCCTACACAAAACCGTCTGGCGGATCGAGACCGTGGTGGACCGTCTGCGCGGTCAACGGGACAAACGGCGCATCATCGAGCCCTACTATGGCTACGCCACGCCGGATAACCTGGTGGTCCGGGGGCGCGTGCTGACATCCCTCAGGCGCAACAACCCCAAGCCGGATCAATCGCGGTGGACCAACTTCAAGCAGATGTTTGCCTTGTTCGTGACCGATGAGGTGGCAAATGTCGAAGTGACCGCAAGCGGAGTGACGGCATTTTCCGATGCCGAGGGGTATTTTACCCTGCTTTTGCCCCGCGACGGCCAAACCGGTTGGCAGGCCATCGAAGTGCGCATCGCGCAGGAGGACGAGAGTGCGATTTGTCCGGTGCTGGTGCCTCAGCCGGACGCTGCTTTTGCGGTGGTGTCGGACATCGACGATACGGTGCTTGAGACAGGTGCCTATTCGCTGCTGCGCAATCTGTGGACGTCCCTGACCGGCAACGCGCTGACCCGCCATGTCTTTCCCGACGCCAAAAGCTTTATCGCCGATCTGTCGGACGGCGGGCGCAACCCGGTCTATTACGTCAGCTCAAGCCCCTGGAACCTGCACATCTTTCTGACCGAGATCTTCGACCGGGTGGGTCTGGTGAAGGGGCCGAAGTTTCTGCGCGATCTGGGTGTCAGCGAAACACAGTTCATCACCGGCACACATGGGGATCACAAGGGAAGCAGCATCGACGCGCTGCTCGCGGCAAACCCCGATCTGCCTCATGTGCTTGTGGGCGATACCGGCCAGCACGACGCCTTTGTCTACCGCGACGCGATCCAGCGGCATCCCGGACGGATCGCAGCCGTGGTCCTGCACGAACCCGGGCCCGGCCCGGATGCCGAAAGCCTTGCTGCCATACGAGAGATCAGCGCGAGCGGCACGCTGGTCCTTCACGCGGCGCAGTTCGATGGGTTCGCGCCGCAGGTGAAGGCGGCGCTGACGCGCGAACCCTAGGCGACTTCCGGGCCGCAAGCGGCACACGCCCCGCTCCGTCAGCAGCCAGCAGTCGCGCCCTTCGAACACCGCCGCCGTAAGTGGTTCGCCGTATCCGGCCGCGGTATCGAGATTGATCCGGTTGCCGTAGTGCGTGGCCGTTTCGACGGGCGTGTGGCCGTGGATGATCAGCTTCGGATGCGCGGTCGTTGCGTCGTGAAACTCTTTCCTGATCCAGATCAGGTCTTCCTCGTCCTGTTTGTCCAGCGCCACGCCGGGACGGATGCCCGCGTGGACAAAGAACAGATCGTCGGTCTCGAAACTCAGCGGCAAGTCCCGCAGAAACGCGAGATGCCTGTCCGGCACGGCGTCCTGAGCCATGCGGTGAACCTCCAGCATCCGGGTGCGCCCGGTGAAGTCCACACCGTAGGAGGCCAGCGTCGTATCGCCGCCAAGACGCGGGTGGAGCCAGTATAGCTCGGTCGGCAGATATGCCTCGTGACGCGGATAATCCTGCATGAACCAGCTGAACATCCGGTCGTGATTGCCCATGATGAAGGACCAGTTACGCCCCTGCGCCTGACCGTCCAGCAGCCGGTCGATCACGCCACGGCTGTCGGGACCGCGGTCCGTGTAGTCACCCAGAAAGACGATTTTCGCATCCGCTCCGCCGTCCGCTTCGATCAGCGACAGAACGCGGTCCAGTTCGGCTAGCTGTCCGTGAATATCGCCCACGGCATAGATCGGTTCCGGCACAGGCTGTTCCTTTGTGGTGGAACGCCCGCACCGTGATGGCGCGGGCGTGTTTCGTGGTCGTGCGTGGCCGGATCAGGCAACGTCGAATTGCAGATCCTTGATCTGCGTGAACATACCCGTCGCGCGCAGCTTTTCCAGAACCGGTGTCGGAACCGGTTCGTCGACGTAGAGCAGCGCAATCGCTTCTCCCTTGGCCTTGGCACGGCCCAGCGTGAAGTTCGCGATGTTCACGCCGTTCTCGCCCATTGTCTGACCAAGCGTACCGATGATCCCCGGCACGTCCTCGTTGGTGGTGTAAAGCATATGCGCCCCGATTTCCGCGTCGATCTGGATGCCCTTGATCTGGATGAACCGGGGTTTTCCGTCCGAGAACACGGTGCCGGCCACCGACCGCTCGCGCTTGTCCGTCACCACGGTCACCTTGATATAGCCGTCGAACACCCCGGACTTGTCCTGGTTCGTCGTGCTGATCTGGATGCCTTTTTCACGGGCGACCACGGGCGCGCTGACCATGTTCACATCCGGATTCGCGCGCTTCATGATACCTGCCACGACACTGCAGTTCAGCGCTTCGAGGTTCATGCCGGCCACGGTGCCGTCATAGAGGATATTGATCGCCTTGATCGGCTCGTCCGTCATCTGGCCCACGAAAGCGCCAAGATGTCCGGCAAGGTTGATCCAGGGGGTCATCACCATGGCTTCTTCGGCTGTGACCGAAGGCATGTTCAAGGCGTTGCTGACCGCGCCGGTCAGCAGATAGTCGGCCATCTGATCGGCCACCTGAAGCGCCACGTTTTCCTGTGCTTCCGTCGTTGCGGCACCCAGGTGCGGGGTGCAGACGACATTGGGCAGGTTGAACAGGGGGTTCTGGGTTGCAGGTTCTTCGGCGAAAACGTCAAAGGCGGCCCCGGCGACATGGCCCGATTTCAACAGATCGGCCAATGCTTCCTCGTCCACCAGACCACCACGGGCGCAGTTGATGATGCGCACGCCCTTCTTGGTCTTCTCAAGGTTTTCGCGGCTGAGGATGTTCGCGGTCTGATCGGTGAAAGGGACGTGCAGCGTGATGAAATCGGCCCGTGCCAGCAACTCGTCCAGTTCCACCTTCTCGACACCCATCTTGTGGGCCTTGTCTTCACCAAGGAACGGGTCGTAGGCGATCACTTTCATCTTCAGCCCCCGCGCGCGGTCACAGACGATCCCGCCGATGTTTCCGGCCCCGATCACGCCCAGCGTCTTGCCTGTCAGCTCGACGCCCATGAACTTTGACTTTTCCCATTTGCCCGCGTGTGTCGATGCGCTTGCCTCGGGAATCTGACGCGCCACGGCGAACATCATCGCGATGGCGTGTTCGGCGGTGGTGATCATGTTGCCGAAAGGCGTGTTCATCACGATCACACCCTTCTTCGATGCGGCGTCCTTGTCGATGTTGTCGGTGCCGATCCCGGCACGCCCGATCACCTTGAGGTTTGGCGCGTTTTCCAGAATTTTCTCGGTCACCTTGGTGGCAGAGCGGATGGCGAGACCATCATAGTTGCCGATGATCTCGGCCAGTTTGTCCTTGTCCTTGCCCAGATCGGGCTGAAAATCGACGTCGATACCGCGGTCCTTGAAGATCTGTACGGCGGCATCGCTCAGTTTGTCGGAGATGAGTACTTTGGGGGCCATTATGGCAGTCCTTTGAATGTTTTCGTCGTCACGCCCCGGACTTGATCCGGGGCCTCTTGGTTTTGAAAGAGGAGCGAGGTCCCGGATCAAGTCCGGGACGGCGGTCTAGCCGCCGATTTCGGCCTCGAAGGCCCATGCCAGCCAAGGCAGCATCGCTTCGATATCGGTGGTTTCGACCGTGCCGCCGCACCAGACGCGCAGGCCGGGAGGGGCATCGCGGTAGGCACCGATGTCCAGGGCGACATTTTCGGTTTCCAGCCGTTTGGCCACGGCCTTGGCAAAAGCCGCACCGTCGGTGATCCGGTCGTCGTTGAACTTGAGACAGACAGAAGTGTTGGACCGGATCGCGGGATCGACCGCCAGGAATTCGATCCAGTCATGTGCGGCGACAAAATCCGCGATGGCTTTTGCATTGGCATCGGCCCGTGCGATCAGACCTTTCAGCCCGCCCACGGATTTGGCCCATGTCAGCGCCTGCAAGATAATCCTCGACACAGAGCATCGACGGCGTGTTGATCGTCTCGCCCTTGAAGATGCCTTCGATCAGCTTGCCGCCTTTGGTCATGCGGAAAATCTTGGGCAGGGGCCATGCGGGGGTGTAGCTTTCCAACCGCTCGACCGCGCGGGGGGACAGGATCAACATCCCATGCGCCGCTTCACCGCCCAGAACCTTCTGCCAGGAGAAGGTGGTTACATCCAGCTTGTCCCAGGGCAGGTCCATCGCAAAGGCGGCAGAGGTCGCATCGCACAGCGTCAGGCCCTTGCGGTCCGCCGGGATCATGTCGCCGTTTGGCATCCGCACGCCGGAGGTGGTGCCGTTCCAGGTAAAGCAGACGTCGTGATCGTAGTTCAGCGCCGCCATATCGACAATCTCGCCGTAGGGGGCTTCATGCACCGTCGCTTCGATCTTGAGCTGTTTCACCACATCGGTGACCCAGCCGGACCCGAAGGATTCCCAAGCGACCATTTCGGCGGGGCGTTCGCCCAGCATGGTCCACATCGCCATCTCGTAGGCCCCGGTGTCCGAGGCGGGGACGATGCCGATCCGGTAGTCCGCCGGTACGCCCAGAATATCGCGGGTGGTTTCGATCGCTTCGAGCAGCTTGGCCTTGCCCACGGCTGCACGGTGCGAGCGGCCGAGGGGCGCGTCCGCAAGATTTTTCAGATCGAATGTTGGGGGTTTGGCACAGGGGCCAGAGGAAAAACGCGGGTTTGCCGGAACGGCGTCAGGTTTGGTGTCCGGCCGCGTTGCCGGTTGTGTAATAGCCATTGATGCTATCCTCTCAGATATGCGCCCTTCGTTGGGGAAGGGTGTCCCACGGAAGCGTTTATGCGGGGCTTCGGGCTGGCACAATCGCAAAACGGACGCTAGACCGCCGCTTGATCGCATTTTAACGACATCCCTGACGCGGATCGGAAACTTTGCCCATGATTACAGTTGTTTTGCTGACCTCCCCGGCGGCTCCGTCGCTTGACCCTGCTCTGGTCGAAAGCCTGCGCAATGCCTGGGGTGGCGGCGATGCTGTCTGGCTTGCCCCGGACGAGGCGGCGGAGTTCGGCGTGCCGCAGATGCCCGGCAACTTCTGGGAGGTTTGGGAAAGGTGTCAGGCGCTGGGCGTCGATCTGATCGCGGTGCCCACCGCGACGCGCCGCAAGCGGATGCTGCTGGCGGACATGGACAGCACGATGATCCAGCAGGAATGCATCGACGAACTGGCGGATGAGGCCGGCGTGGGTGCAAGGGTCAAGGACATCACCGCACGGGCGATGAACGGTGAGCTGGATTTCGACGGTGCGCTGCGCGAACGCGTCGGCTTGCTGAAAGGGCTGGATGCGGGGGTCATCGACAAGGTGCTGGCAGAGCGCATCACCTACATGCCGGGCGGCAGGGTGCTGCTGGCCACGATGAAAGGGCAGGGTGGTCATGCGGCGCTGGTCTCGGGCGGCTTTACGGCATTCACCGAACGGGTCGCGGCGACGCTTGGGTTCGATGAAAACCGCGCGAACACTCTCATCGTTGAAGGCGGGACGCTGACGGGCGAGGTCGGTCAGCCGATCTTGGGCAAACAGGCGAAGATCGACGCCTTGGAGCAGATCACAGCCCGGCTGGGGATTGCCGAGGACGATGTGATCGCCGTGGGCGACGGGGCGAACGACCTGGGCATGCTGGGGCGCGCGGGTCTGGGCGTGGCACTGCATGCCAAGCCGTCTGTCGCCGCGCAGTGTGATGTGCGGGTAAATTTCGGTGACCTGACAGCGCTGCTGTATGTGCAGGGCTACGCCAGGGCCGATTTCGTCACCTAAACGGACGTGAGTGCCGCCGCAGGCTTCAGAATACCGGTTTCGATCCCGCGTCGATTGAGAATCGGGGCGTTCACCCGTTTGAGCGTGGCTGGATGGCGTGCATCCAGCACGCCCAAGCCAACCAGCAAAGCGGCGATCGCACATTCAGCCGCGCGTGTCGTGCCGCAGGCCGCCTTGAGAGCGATACCCAATTTCTGTTCCGGCAGGATCGCGATGAAGAACCCTTCCGCACCGGTCTTCAGCGCCACCTTGCCGTCCATGGCACGCATCAACTCGGTACAGGCGCGGGTTTCTCCGGCGACAAGATCGGGGTGCAGGCGCATCGCCTGATGCAGGCGTGCCTCGGCGGAGCCGTCGGGGGCAGCGGCGAAATGCGCCATCGCGCGGGCCATACCGTGCAGGCTGCAGGCGAAATTCGGCGCGGAACAGCCGTCGATCCCGTAGCCGGGGGATGTCTCCTGCGTCACGGTTTCAAAGGCCTCGAGGCAGGCACGCTGAACGGGATGCTGCGGGTCCACATATTCTGCACCCGCCTTGAGGTGCTGTGCCAGCGTCAGGAACCCTGCGTGCTTGCCCGAACAATTGTTGTGGATCTGGCAAGGCGCCTCGTCCGCGCGGATCAGCGCATCGCGTGCAGGCCGGTCATCTGGTTCCTGTGGTCCGCAGCGGAAATCATCGTCGCCGAGGCCAAGCGTGCCCAGCCAGACGCCTACGCGTTCGGTGTGGATCGCGGCCCCCTGATGCGATGCGCAGGCCAGCGCCAGTTGCTCGGTCGTCAGACCGTAGGCGTCAGCGGCACCCGATTGTATCAGCGGCAAGGCCTGGATCATCTTGGATGACGACCGCGGCAGGATCACCGCGTCCGGGTCGCCCCAGGACCGCACGATCTGACCACTGTCATCACAGATGACCGCATGGCCGGAATGTACGCTCTCAAGGAATGCGCCACGCCAGATTTCTGCAAAAGGGGCCGCTTGCGTCATTATTCACCTTAAAGTTAAGCGAAAACCTGCCAATCAGGGTTTCGTCTGTCGCCTGTTTGGCGTTAATATGCTTTTTGTCGAAAAGATAACAGGCACTTGCATCGAGAGTGGTGAGCAAAGCACCGCCGTTGAGGTCTGAGAGCGTATTGAGGTCAAGGACAGCTGGAGGCTGGACAGATGGGAATATTGAGAACGGTTGGCGTTGCGGCGGGGCTTTCTGCCCTTGTTGCGACAGGTGTAACCGCACAGGAACAAAGCACAAATCGCGTGGCGGCCAAGACCGACTGGAGCGTGTTCGTAGAGGACAACCCGACAGAGTGTTGGGGCGTGTCCACACCGAAGGAGACCGTGAATTCGCGCGACGGACGCGTGGTTGCGGTGAATCGGGGTCAGACGCTGCTGATGGTATTTCTACCGCCCCTCCGCCGGAGCCAAGGGGCAGGTTGCCTTTACCGGCGGCTATCCCTTTGCGTCGGGATCGACCGTGTCGCTGGATATCTCCGGCAGCACGTTCGAATTGTTCACCGAAGGTGAATGGGCATGGCCCGCGACCACCGATGACGATACCAAGATCATCACGGCGATGAAGCGCGGTGCCAGTGCCATTCTGTCGGGGCGGTCCGGGCGCGGCACAGCGACCAAGGATACCTTCTCCTTGCTTGGCTTTACTGCCGCGGTCGAGGATGCCGCGAAGCGCTGCGGCGGCTAGAACGGGAAGGCGTGTCGTTCAGGCGACACGCACCATCAGGATCATGGCCAGCATCGCGCAGCCGATTCCTGCATATTCGCGCAGGTACAACTTCTCCCCAAAACACATCACCCCGATTATGCAAAGCGCCAGCAGGGTAAGCATGGAAAAAGCCACGCCCGCCTGTGACAGGCTGACATGCTGCAAGGCCAGAAACCACATGAGCGCCGACACCGCGTAAAGCACACAGCCTGCAATGACCAACGGTGAGACAAAGGATTGCCCCTCATCGGCGGCGATCTTTATGATGTAATCGCCAAATATGACGACGACGGCTGTCAGCAACGTAAACGAAAAACCTATCAGAATGGGCATTGCGCCTCTCCTTTTACAAGGGACGCCATTGGGTTTTCCTTGGCTTCTCCTGTGTTTCGGTCGCTTGAAAATTGCATTTTTCACAAAGGCCTGTATATGACCGGGATCACACACATCCAGGACGCATCATGACCGCCACAGCGCCAATCACCCAGGACGTTCACACCATGCCGCGCAAATTGCCGGATGGGCCGCAGAACCTTGTCGGTCTGACCCGCGACCAGATGCGCGATGTGCTGATCGCGAACGGCACGCCGGAAAAGCAGGCCAAGATGCGGGTCGGACAGATCTGGCAGTGGATCTATCAGTGGGGCAAGCGCGACTTTGACGAGATGACGAACCTGTCCAAGGCCTTTCGCGCGGAACTGGCCGAGACCTTTGTGATCGAAATCCCCGAAGTCGTGACCCGTCAGGTGTCCGAAGACGGAACGCGCAAATATCTTGTGCGCATCGCAGGCGGGCACGAGGTCGAGGTTGTCTATATCCCCGAAGACGGGCGCGGTACGCTGTGTGTATCCTCGCAAGTCGGCTGCACGCTGACCTGTTCGTTCTGCCACACCGGCACGCAGAAGCTGGTGCGCAACCTGACGGCGGCGGAAATCATCGGTCAGGTGATGGTCGCCCGCGACGATCTGGACGAATGGCCCGAAATCGGCGCGCCGAAGGACGAGACGCGCCTGCTGTCCAACATCGTTCTGATGGGGATGGGCGAACCGCTGTACAACTTCGAAAATGTGCGCGACGCGATGAAGATCGCGATGGACCCCGAAGGCATCCAGTTGTCGCGGCGTCGGATAACCCTGTCCACATCCGGTGTCGTGCCGGAGATTCACCGCACGGCACAGGAAATCGGTTGCCAGCTGGCCGTCAGCTTTCACGCGACCACGGACGACGTGCGCGACAAGCTGGTGCCGATCAACAAGCGCTGGAACATCGAGGCGCTGCTGGATGCGCTGCGGGAATACCCCAAGGTGTCGAATTCCGAACGCATCACCTTTGAATATGTGATGCTGCACGGGGTGAACGACAGCGACGCGGATGCGCATCGTCTGGTGGAGCTGATCAAGGGCATTCCGGCCAAGATCAACCTGATCCCCTTCAACGAATGGCCCGGCGCGCCTTACAAGCGGTCTTCCAACAACCGTATCCGCGCCTTTGCCGATATCATCTACAAGGCGGGATATGCCTCGCCCATCCGCAAACCGCGAGGCGAGGACATCATGGCGGCCTGTGGGCAGCTGAAGTCGGCAACCGAACGCGCGCGCAAATCCCGCAAGCAGATCGAGGCCGAAGCGGGCATGTCCTGAGGGATGTTCAGACGTTATCCTGTGCCCTGCCCGGCGCAGGGCAGCCTTTGGATCATGCCTTGCCCGCCTGCGGATGAGATGGCGCGGGTTCTGGATGATCTGCAAGCAGACGGCATAAATACGGTGCTTTCCATGCTGCCCGCCGAAGAAGCGGCGGAATTGGGCGTCGCGCAGGAAGGAATGCTTTTCGCCGAACGGCGGCTGACGTTCCTGACACATCCGATCGCCGACTTTCACCTGCCAGAGATCGCGGAGTTTTCCGACCTGATCCAAAGCCTCGCGGGACGCTTGAACGCGGGCGAGTCCATCACCGTGCATTGCCGTGCCGGTATCGGACGGTCCGGCATGGTGGCGGCCTGCGTGCTCATTGCGCTGGGTCACACCGCGACCAACGCCATCGCAGCAGTCTCTGACGCACGCGGGGTTTCAATTCCCGATACAGTTGAACAGGCCGATTTTATTTCACTTTTCGGACAACTGTTCAAAAGTGACTCTGCCTCACACCCCTAGTTTTTATGATTTGCGTAACGATCCGACGCTAGGTCACCCTGCGGCGGCAGTCACGATAAGACCCTTCTTCTGCCGCATTTTGGAAAAACTGGCGCCATGCTCTGTGAGGACATTGTTTCCACAGAACACTTAATCAGGAATACGAAAATGTCTGTCATGTTCAACAAAGACCCCTTCATCACCGCACAGGTGCTGGAACTTGTGATGCGCGAGCGCGAAAGCTGCTTGTCCGCCCGCGAATGGAAGCACCGTCTGGCCGGATACGGCTACGCCATCAAGGACACCGATTATGGTCAGGTTGTCGAAACCCTGCCCCATCATGTCGAAGTCGGCGTTCTTCCGGCGGCGGCCAGCGCATAAGGCGACCCTGATCCTGGGACAGCCTTACCTGCCGGGAACTGAATCCCGTGCGGTCGGCACATCCCAATTCTCGATCAGCTCCATCGCTTCCTGCGCTGTCTCGACAAAGCGGAAGAGGTCGAGATCTTCGGCTGAAATGGTGCCGGCGTCAGCCAGCGCTGCCCAGTTGATGATCTTTTCCCAGAACGCCCTGCCGAACAGCAGGAAAGGCACGCGCTGCATCCGGCCTGTCTGAATCAGGGTCAGCGCTTCGAACAGTTCGTCCATCGTGCCGAAGCCGCCGGGAAAGACGCAGATCGCCTTCGCGCGCATGAGAAAGTGCATCTTGCGGATCGCGAAATAGTGGAAGTTGAAGCACAGCTCGGGCGTGACATATGCGTTCGGCGCCTGTTCGAACGGAAGCACGATGTTCAGGCCGATGGACCGGCCCCCGGCATCGACCGCACCGCGATTGCCCGCTTCCATCACCCCGGGCCCCCCGCCGGTGACGATCACGTCGGCTGTTCCGCCATTCTCCATTGATTTCAGCGTCATCAGGCGCGCAAATTCCCGCGTTTCATCATAGAAATGCGACAGGTTCGCCAGCGTTTCGGTCCGTGCCGTGTGCTTTTGCGCAGGTGCAGGTATCCGCGCCCCCCCGAACAGCACGATGGTCGAGGTGATGCCTTCGGCGTCCATCATCATCTGAGGCTTCAGCAGTTCCAGCTGCAGCCGTACGGGACGCAGTTCGTCCTGGCACATGAAATCATCATCGGTAAAGGCAAGCCGGTAAGCGGGCGCACGGGTTTGCGGCGTATCGGGAACGGCTTCGACCGATGCAATGTCTGTATGGGCGTCGCGCAGCGGGTGGCGGCGTTTGTCGTCGTTCATGGAAGTCTCCGGCATGTGTCGCGCTCAGCGTTACGCGCTTGAAGCAGACATGCAAGCCGATGTGAAGCCGCAGACGTTGACCGCATCGCCCGATCCACTCAGGATGCGCATCATCGCCAGAAGGAAACTCCGCCATGCTGACAGATTCCACGACCTGCAACTTTGGCCAGCCTGCGCCGGATTTCTCGCTCAGGACGCCCGAAGGTACGATTTACGACCGCGACACCATCATGGGACCGAAGGGCATGGTGATCGCCTTCATCTGCAATCACTGTCCCTACGTGATCGCGCTGATCGACCGGCTGGCGCGGGACATGCAGGCGCTGGAGCAGTCGGGGATCGGCTGTGCCGCGATCATGTCGAACGATTATCGCGCCTACCCCGCCGATGCGCCGGACCAGATGACCGCCTTTGCCACCGCGCATGGGTTGAGCGCACCCTATCTTGTGGACGAGGATCAATCGGTCGCGCGGGCGTATGGTGCGGTGTGTACGCCGGATTTCTTCGGCTTCGACGCCACGGGCGGATTGCAGTATCGCGGACGGCTGGACAACGTCGGGATGCGCGGCGATCCTGCCGGTCGGGTGCCCGAGTTGCTGGATGCGATGCAGCAGGTGGCGCGGACCGGAAAAGGTCCGCAGGATCAGACGCCGTCGATGGGCTGTTCGATCAAATGGCGGTGAAAGATTGCGCAGCGGCGGACCGGAAGGTATAGCGCCTGAAACCACCTCAGCATCAGGAGCGCCCCCATGTCCAACGCCCAACTCGAGACCGCCATCGAAGCCGCATGGGATACCCGTGACCAGATCACCTCGTCCTCGACCGGCGAAGCCCGCGATGCGATCGAGGAAACGCTGAACGCGCTCGACAGCGGCAAGCTGCGCGTGGCGGAAAAGCAGGATGACGGCAACTGGCATGTGAACCAGTGGGCCAAGAAAGCCGTGCTGCTGGGTTTCCGGATCAAGGACATGGAGCATCAGGAAGGTGGCCCGCAGGGTGCCGGGTGGTGGGACAAGGTCGACAGCAAGTTCAAGGGCTGGGGCGATGCGGAGTGGAAAGCGGCCGGTTTCCGGGCTGTTCCCAACTGCGTCGTGCGCCGCTCTGCCTATATCGCGCCGGGCGTCGTGCTGATGCCGTCTTTCGTCAACATCGGGGCCTACGTGGACACCGGCACGATGGTTGATACATGGGCCACCGTCGGATCATGCGCGCAGATCGGCAAGAACGTGCATCTGTCGGGCGGCGTGGGCATCGGCGGTGTGCTTGAACCGATGCAGGCGGGGCCGACCATCATCGAGGACAACTGTTTTATCGGTGCCCGGTCCGAGGTCGTCGAAGGGTGCATCGTGCGGGAAGGATCGGTTCTGGGAATGGGCGTTTTCATCGGCCAGTCGACCAAGATTCTGGACCGCGAAACCGGCGAAGTCATGTACGGCGAAGTCCCCGCCGGATCCGTTGTCGTGGCAGGCACGATGCCGTCCAAGAACAACGTGAACCTCTATTGCGCCGTGATCGTCAAGCGGGTGGACGAGCGGACACGCTCCAAGACCTCGATCAACGAATTGCTGCGCGACTGATCATCCTGCGGAACCCGAGCGGCCTTCGGGCCGTTCGGGTTCTATGCTCTCTGACCTTGCACTCCCCTTATTGCTGACTGTTTTCGCTCTGGCGAGTGCCGGTGTCGTCGCGGCGTCGATCAAGGCCACGCAGCTTGCCGATATCATCGCCGACCGCACCCGGATTGGCGAAGCGCTTGCCGGTGGTCTGATCCTGGGCGGGGCGACATCGCTTGCAGGCGTGGTCGTTTCGGTCAATGCGGCCCTGGACGGTGACGCGAGCTTTGCCTTTTCGAACGCGGTGGGCGGCATTGCGGCGCAGACCGTTTTTCTGGCCGTGGCGGACCGGTTGCACCGGGGGGCGAACCTCGAACACGCTGCCGCGGAACCCGCGAACCTGTTTCAGGCGGTCATGCTGATCGTTCTGCTGAGCCTTCCCATCGCCGCGATTTCCGGTCCTGACATCGCCTATTTCGGCGTTCATCCGGTTTCCGTGCTCCTGTTCCTCGCGTATCTCAGCGGTGTGAGGCTGTCTGCACAGGTCAGCGAGAACCCGATGTGGCGGGCTGTGGAAACCAGCGAGACCCGCAAGGACGAACCCGAAGACGCTGACGAAGCGCAACGCAGCGCCCTGCGCCCTGCTCTGGTCTTTGCGGGGCTTGTCGCCATCATGGGATTGGGCGGCTGGGTCATTTCTCAGGTGGGCGGTACGTTCATCACAAGGTTCGAGCTGAAATCGAGCCTTGTCGGATCGCTGATCACTGCCGTCGTCACGTCCCTGCCGGAACTTGTCACCACCCTCGTCGCCGTGCGGCGCGGAGCATTGCAGCTTGCCGTGGGCGGGATCATCGGCGGCAATACCTTCGACACCCTGTTCCTCGTCGCCTCGGACGTCGCTTACCGGGATGGGTCGCTGTATCATGCAGTGGACATGAGCGACCTCTACTGGTTGGCCACGGGGATGTTGATGACGGCGGTTCTGCTTGGTGGGCTGATCCTGCGCCAGCGCGAAGGGCCGGCGCGGATCGGCATTGAAAGCCTGTTGCTGATGATCATTTATGCAACAGCCGTAGGGGTCGAATTGCTGACCTGAACGTGGGGGCGGAACAATTTCGCGCATCAGGCGTTTAGACGAAAATAGCATAAGGGACGAAGAAATGACCGGACTTGGATGGTTTGCAGCACTGATCGTTGGAGGGTTGGCCGGTTGGTTGGCCGAGAAATTCATGAAGCGCGATCATGGGCTGCTCTTGAATATCTTCATGGGCATCGTGGGTGCGATGCTGTTCAACGCGATCCTTGTATTCTTCTTCGGATCCACTCTGGGCGGCTGGATTGGCCAGCTTTTCGTGGGCTTTGTCGGTGCCTGTATCCTCATCGCCGCAGTCAACGCCTTCAGAAAGTCGGCTTAGGGCTTTTCAAGAATCAGCGATCACGCTAGGGCTGCCTTTCGCAATCGAAGGCGGCCCTTTTGATGTCTGACCCTAAAAAACCCAAGAAACCGTCGCGCCAGCAGGTCTACACCCTGCTTGTTCAGATCGGCCGCAAGGATGGCGACGGATTGCCCGACAAGGCGACCGGGGCCGCGCTGATGTGTTTCGCCTCTGGCGTGGACGAGGCCGAAGCGGTGCGCGAAACCGTCGCGATCCTGAAGCAAGCCGATACCAATCCGCTGGACGTGACAGGCTATGGCACGCTGGCCGAACGCGAAGCCGAAGGTCACGAAATCGACGACGAGGAACGCGGGTTGATGCAGCGGGCGCTGGATGAAAATTCGGTGATCATCGCGCAGATGACCCCGTTCTTCGACTAATTCGGTAAGGCTGACCGTCAGGCCGCACGCCGCCGCGCAAGGTGAATCGCATCGTACCACCGCAGCACATGATGCGCGGGGCGTGGATGCTCCGGCAGGCGCGAGCGGTCGAAGGCGTGGAAAAGACCACTTTGCAGATGCTGCTCGTTCCGGCGCAGACGCCCGATATAGATGCTTTCCGCTGCCGTTCCCGCCGCAATGAGGGTTTCGTGGCGCGGCAGCAAAAGCTGGGCATAGCTGATCACCGGCCCGCAGGGTTCCGTCAGCGCGGCAAATCCGTTCACCAGATGGCGGGCAGGCACCAGGACGGCCTCCTGATTGAACAGATATTCCACCTCGGGTCCGTCGATGATCAACCGTTGGTCGGGGGCCACGATGATATCGTCCTGGAGCCCGAAATAGGGTGCCCGCAGGCGGATCGGACGATAGCTGCCCCGCGCAGGGACATGCCGCTGTACCCGTTGCAGAATGGGCACCACACCGTCGTCGCGCGTGTTCACCGTATCGCCGCGCCGAAGGCTTTGCACCGTCTTGTACCCCCAGGGCGTCGCCAGTGGCGTCGTGGGCAGCAATGTGGGCATCGGCCCGATTGGTTCGATCTGGTCGGATAGGGCGGCAAAGATCATGTCGGTCGCAAAGGTCTGTCCGTTGCGGCCCAGCATCAGGTCGCGGATGTCATCCAGTGACAGCGGGCGCGGGTTGTCGAGATAGACGCTGGTGACTTGCGTCTCCTCCGGCATCTCGAGGGTCATGCGGCCCCAGTTCAGCGTGCTGTCCCAGGAATAGGTGATCCGCACCACATCCGTGCGCCCCGCCTCGCGGTGCTGGATCGCGGCGTGCGAAATCTCCTCCCCCTGCACCTGCACCAGCGCGATGCCCCCACCGGGGATCGCCTGAAATGTCAGGCTGCGCAGGCTCGGATAGGTGGTCTTGTAGCCGAACAGAACCTGCGGACGGCCATCTGCGGACAGCCGCGTCTCGAACAGGATGCTGCCACGGGTCAGCAGGCTGCCCGGATTGTCGGGCAGGAGGGGCGCATCCTTTTTGTCGATGCCGAGACCACGCAGGGACAGGCGCCGCTCTTCGTGATCGCAAAGCGCGAGCCAGGTCATCTCAGGCCACCTTCGCGGCGCGCAGCAGGTCCGCCTCGTACCGTTTCAGTGTCCGCCGCGCGGCGGGGGAATAGCCATTCCCGGTCTCCGGGTCGATCTCGGGGAAAATGGCGCAAATCTCGTCGACGATCTCGCGTTCGAAGCTCTTGGTCGTTTGCGGACCTGGCAGGAAGCTTTCGGTTTCCAGGCCTTCGGAAAAGACCACCTGATGCCGGTCGAACAGCAGATGGACATAGGTCACCTCGCCGCCCTCCCGCCTGCGGACGGACCGGTCGTTGATCAGATCACGTGCGGCAACCAGCACCTCGGCCTCGCCGAACAGCAGTTCGGCCAGATTGTCCCGGATCAACACGCGGTGCAGCGGCGATACCAGCAAATCGCGGTGTGTGCCGAAGGTATTGGCGCGGATGTGGATGGGCGCGAAATCCCCCGTCGCCTGCACCTGCCGCGTGCCGATCCAGCGCAGGGGCTGCGGCCCGTCGTCCTGGGTCAGCACCAGATCGCCGGGCTGCAACAGCTCTGCGGGGCATTCGCCATCCGGTGTCGCGATCAGCGTACCGGCCACGAAACAGGGCACCCCCGTCGCGTTGACGAAGCCCACATCGGTATCGACACCGTTGTCGATGGTGTAGGTAAAGTTGAAATTCTCGACATCGCCGTCACCGGTCACCGTGAAGGTGCCATCGGCGTTCAGCTTCACGGTCTGACCCGTCGGCAGGGTGATTGTGTCGCCCGCCACCACGTCAACGCCGTTGATCTGGGTGATGGTCAGCGTACCGGGGCCATTGTTGATGTCATTGGCAAGAACGTCGATGACCTTGTCGCCATCCGGGAACAGGTCGATGTTGTCCGAAAGCGCCACCAGATCGGTCTGCACCGAATTGCCCGCGATCAACAGGTTTGAATCGTAATTGGTGTCCGACACGTCGGCGATGGCGATCCGCATGGAGTTCACGACACCCGGATTGACGTTCAGCGTCAGCGTCAGGGTGATGGTAAAGCCGTCCATCTCTGTGTTGAACTGGTCATTCTGGTTGTTGACGTACATGTTGATGTTGTTTGACGTATTGACGTTGCCGGGATCCACATCCCCGTTGCCCACGTCCATCGGCACCAGTTGCCCGTTGATCCAGACCCCCACGAAATCCTGATAGATGGAGTTTTCGAATTCAGGATATTCCTCCGACGAAAAGATGAACTGCATCGTCATCGTGTCGGTGTCGGGGATGAAATCGACGTCAAGCGTTGCGGCGTCATAGGTCCGCGCGCCTGCCGCACTGTTGTACTGGCCGAAGTTGTCGGTGCCAGAGGTATTGGTCGTGGTGTTCGTGTTCTGGTTCGACTGCCCGTTGGAGTTTGTGAAATCCTGGGCATTGCCTGTGGACATGATGATGCCTGTGTCGCCCGGCGTCACCCCGGGTGCCACGCTGTCACCGTTCGAATAGGTGCCGGCGCTGTCGATATCACCGTAGTATGTGGCACCCGTGACAGTAACGCCGTTGCCGAAGATGGTCTGCGCCAGATCGGTCGCGGTCGTGCCTTCGCGCATCGTGTTAATCGGAAGCTCTGATGCTGCTACCATTGTCCTGCCTCACACTTTGGGCCCGGAAAGCAATGGTCAGCGCAGCATGAGGCGCACAAAACGCCTGTGACTGCTGTGGTATGGTGCGGTGCGGTCGGCCCTGTTTTCAGGTGCTCGGTCGCGGCGCGGTACTGCTGATGCCCTGCCTCGGGTCATATTATTGACATAATGTTAACAGCCCGCAGGCCCGCTGTTAAGCATTTCCTGCATGGCCCCCCTTGGCACCGCGCTCTTTTCGCCACAAAAAGAGGGCGTTGCCCCTTGTCCCTGCCAAAAAGGAGCCGTCATGGCCCCCGTCGATCCCGTCGAACTCACCGCAAAGCTGGTGCGCTGCGCCTCTGTCACCCCTGCAAATGACGGCGCGTTGGAGGTGTTGGAAAACCTGCTGTCGGAAGCCGGGTTCGACTGTGTCTGGGCGGATCGGGGGGGGATCAGGAACCTCTTTGCCCGCTGGGGGAACAAGGGCAACACGCGCTCTTTCGGCTTCAACGGCCACACCGATGTGGTGCCCATCGGCAATCCCGACGATTGGTCGATGCCGCCCTTCGGCGCAGAGGTGAAAGACGGCATCATGTACGGGCGCGGCACGACGGACATGAAATCGGGCGTCGCCGCCTTTGCCGCCGCCGCCATCGACTTTGTCCGTGACACACCGCCTGACGGATCGGTGATCCTTGCCATCACGGGCGACGAGGAAGGGGATGCGACCGACGGCACCACCGCGCTGCTGGAGCATATGGAGAAGCATGGCGAGCGCATGGATGTCTGTCTGGTGGGCGAGCCGACGTGCCCCGAAGTGATGGGCGAGATGATCAAGATCGGGCGGCGCGGGTCGATGACGATCTGGTTCAAGGTGATCGGCAAACAGGGCCATTCCGCCTATCCTCACCGCGCCAACAATCCGCTGCCTGCAATGGTCCGTCTGATGGACCGGCTGTCCAGTCATGAACTGGATCAGGGCACCGATCATTTCGACCCCTCGACATTGGCGGTCGTCACCTTGGACACCGGCAACCCGGCCACCAACGTGATCCCGGCGTCCTGCACCGCGGCGGTGAACATCCGGTTCAACGATACCCATTCGGGGGCCAGCCTGACCGATTGGATCGAAGCGGAGGTCGCGCAGATCCGCGAGGAATTTGCCGTTCAGATCGAGACAAGGGTGAAAATCTCGGGCGAAAGCTTCATCACGCCTCCCGGTGATCTCTCCACTCTGGTGGCCAGGGCGGTCGAAGCGGAAACCGGGGTCAAGCCGCAGTTGTCGACCACCGGCGGCACATCCGATGCGCGTTTTGTCAAATCGCACTGTCCGGTGGTCGAATTCGGGCTTGTCGGCCAATCCATGCATCAGGTCGACGAACACGTGCGCGTGGAACATATCCACCAGCTCAAGGCCATCTATGGCCGCATCCTGCGCGATTACTTTGCATGAGCGTGACTGTCGCCCTCACCGATGACATCACGACCTGTCTGCATCTGCGACGGGTGGTCTTCATCGACGAACAAGGCGTGCCAGAAGCGGATGAAATCGACGATCAGGACGGCGTTGCCCTGCACCTTCTGGCGCAGGACACAGAGGTGCCCGTCGGCACGGCGCGTATTGTCATCGCGGGCGGCACGGCCAAGATCGGGCGGGTGTGCGTGCTGCCGTCGCACCGGGGCAAGGGTCTGGGTGCTGCGTTGATCCGGGCTGCACTTGACGTTTCACGCGGCAGGGCGGTGCGGGCCAGACTGGGTGCGCAGGTTCAGGCGCTGGGGTTCTATCAGGCGCTCGGGTTCACCGCCGTCGGGCCGGTCTATGACGACGCAGGCATCGACCACCGCGATATGGTCCGGGATCTGTGAAACGAACGCTGATCGTGATGGTCAAGGAACCGCGCCCCGGTCGCGTGAAAACCCGGCTGGGCCGCGACATCGGGATGACCGCCGCTGCATGGTGGTTCCGGCATCAGACGCGGGCCTTGCTGCGCCGGATCGAAGATCCGAGGTGGCAGACGGTTCTGGCCGTGTCGCCTGATCGGGAGGGCCTGCAAAGCCGTATCTGGCCCGCGCATCTGACGCGATGGGCGCAGGGACAGGGCAATCTGGGCGACAGGATGGCCCGGATGCTGGCCCGCGCGTCAGGACCGGCCTGCGTGATCGGTGCGGATATTCCCGGCATTTGCCGCACCCATATCGCACAGGCTTTTTCAGCACTGGGCGATCACGATGCCGTCTTTGGTCCCGCGCCAGACGGGGGATATTGGTTGATCGGTCTCAAACATCCACGCCGGCAGCCCCCCGGCCTGTTCCGGAATGTCCGTTGGTCCAGCCATCATGCGTTGGCCGACACCAAAGCCACATTGCGCGATCATCGCATCGCCCATGTGGCGACCCTTCGTGACGTGGACACGGTGCGCGATTTGCCCATGACGCGCCGCTAGGCCCGTGATACGCCTCTGAGTATGAGCAACATCCCCTCCAAATCCGACATTCTTGACTGGGTCGAGCAGAACCCGACCCTGACCGCCAAGCGCGATATCGCGAAGGCGTTCGGCATCAAAGGGGCTGCCCGCATTGATCTGAAACGCATCCTAAAGGAGCTTGAAGCGGAAGGGCACCTGGAGAAACGCAAGCGCAGCTATGCCGACCCCGACCGCCTGCCGCCCGTGTCCGTTCTGCTGGTCACCGGTCCGGACGGGCAGGGTGATCTCTTTGCAAAGCCGATGGAGTGGCAGGGCAGCGGTGTGGAGCCTCGGGTGCTGGTGATCCCCCGCGCGTCTGATCCGGCGCTGGGCGAGGGCGACCGCATTCTGGCGCGGCTTACGCAGGTGAAAGGCGACGATCACCATTACGAGGCGCGGCTGATCCGGCGCATCGGGACGAACCCGAAAAAGGTGCTGGGGATCTTTCGCAAAAGCACCGAAGGTGGGCGGATCGTCCCCATCGACAAGGGTGCGGACCGCGAATGGATCGTGGCGGACAACGCCACCGGCGGTGCCAGGGATGGAGAACTGGTAGAGGCCGAACAAGCCGGACCAAAAGGCCGCATGGGTCTGCCACGGGCACGGGTGCTCGAACGGCTGGGCGATCCCTCTGCGCCCAAGGCGGTGTCCCTGATCGCGATCCACCAGCACGGCATCCCTGATGAATTTCCCGACGACGCGATCGCCGAAGCCGATGCCGCCAGGCCGATGGGCCTGAAAGGCCGCGAGGACCTGCGCGATCTGCCGCTGATCACCATCGACCCTTCCGATGCGCGGGATCACGACGATGCCTGCTATGCCCACGCCGACGAGGACCCTACGAACGAAGGCGGTCATGTGGTCTGGGTCGCGATTGCCGATGTGGCGGGATATGTCACGCCCGGCTCTGCGCTGGACCGCGAGGCGCGCAAGCGCGGCAATTCCACCTATTTCCCGGACCGCGTGGTGCCGATGCTGCCAGACCGGCTGTCGGGTGATCTGTGTTCGCTGCACGAAGGCGTTCCGCGCGCCTGTATCGCCGTGCGCATGGTACTGGACGCCAAGGGCAACAAGCTGTCGCACAGCTTTCATCGTGGTCTCATGCGATCCCCCGCATCGCTTCATTACGAGGAAGTGCAGGACGCCATCGACGGACGGCCAAACGACCGTACGGACACATTGCTGGAGCCTGTTCTAAAACCGCTATACGCCGCCTATGCCGCCCTGAAAGCCGCCCGAGGCCGCCGCCAGCCGCTTGATCTGGACCTGCCTGAGCGTCGCGTGGAACTGGCCGAGGATGGCACCGTCAAATCCATCAATTTCAAGGACCGGCTGGATGCGCACCGGCTGATCGAGGAATTCATGGTGCTGGCCAATGTCGCTGCCGCCGAAACCTTGCTGGCCAAGAAAGTCCCGCTGCTGTTCCGCATTCACGAAGAACCCACGCCGGAGAAACTGGAAAGCCTGCGCGAGACGGCGCAGGCTGCCGGATTTACGCTGGCCAAGGGGCAGGTGCTGCAGACCGCCCATCTCAACAAGCTGCTGAACGATGCGGCGGGTACGGACGAGGCGGAGCTGATCAACCTGTCGACCCTGCGCTCCATGACACAAGCCTATTACGGTCCCGCCCATATCGGGCACTTCGGGCTGGCGCTGCGGTCCTATGCGCATTTCACCTCGCCCATTCGGCGGTATGCGGACCTGATCGTGCACCGCGCCCTGATCACCGCGCATGGCTGGGGCAAGGATGGCCTGAAGCCCGAAGATTTCGAGACGCTGGAGCAGACCGGTGCCCATATCTCCGACACCGAGCGGCGCTCGATGATGGCGGAGCGCGACACGACCGACCGCTATCTGGCGTCCTATTTGTCGGAACGCGTCGGCAACGAATTTTCAGGGCGCATCAGCGGCATCGCCCGCTTTGGCGTTTTTGTGAAGCTGGACGAGACCGGCGCCGACGGCCTGTTGCCGATGCGGTCGCTGGGGCGCGAATATTTCCACCACGATGCCGACGCGCAGACGCTGATGGGGGCCGATACCGGTACGCTGATTTCGCTGGGCCAGCGGGTGAAGGTTCGACTGGCCGAGGCGACACCCGTGACGGGCGGTATCCTGCTGGAGCTGTTGGAGATCGAGGATCAGAAGGTCGCGCAGGGCCGCCGTTCCCCGGCAGGGCGCAGCCCGCGTGGCAAATCCGCAAAGGCGAAGCAGAAGAAGGACAAGATCAAGCGCAAGGTCAAGCGGACCCGCCGGTAAGGGGTTTACCCATCGCCTCGCTTGCACGGTCGATATAGCGACACAGCATCTCGTCCTCCGCGATCCGGTTTTTCAGCAATGTCCTGACTGGAGTCGCGCGCATGGTTTGCAGCATCGCCGCGACAGAGGCATCGGCGGCTGTCGGGCGATCCCCAAACAGGAACGCACCCTGCCAAAGCCGCGTCGCGATGGCGTTGAGGTCCGGTTCGATCCGGGCCAGTCTTTCCTGCGGCGTGAGCCGGCCCAGCCCTTGCGCCTTCATCCCTTGTACAAGCGTCTTTCGCAGTCGGTTGCTGACCAGCCCGCGCAGGACAGGCGGGATCTTCTCGAAAAAGGTGTCGCGGATGATCGGCCAGACCGCATCGTCGGCCCAGCGGTCCAGCACGATGTGAAAATACATGTGCTCTTCGGCCATGCGGATGAATGCACGGGACGTCGCCCTGTCCATATCCGACAGACCGGCATCGAAGTCCGCCCCCTGCTGTTCCAGATAAATCCGAATGTTGTCGCTGTCCGGAATGATCCGGCCGTCGACACGAAGGGCGGGGAGTTTCTGATGTGGCATGCCCCGCGGGTCGTCGATGTCCTCGCGCTGCCATGGCTGGCCGGACATGTTCAGGAGCCAGATCGCCTTGACGCAAAAGGGGCTGGCGGCGGGAGCACCAAAAGCGGGGGCGAAGGTGATGAGCGTGATCATGTGGCGGTCTCCTGACGTCTGCCCCACGGGAGATAACAGTCGGTACTGTCAATTCGTGACAGCATACCGCATTCTTGCGCCATGACCCGAATGCACCGCCTGTTTCAGATGATGACCGCGCTGCGCCGGTTCCCCGCGCCGGTGCGGGCGGTGCAACTGGCCGATGAAATGGGCGTCTCATTGCGCACGATCTACCGCGACATCGACGCGCTGCGCGGTCTGGGTGCCGTGATCGACGGCGAGGCTGGCTTTGGCTACACCCTGATCGAAGACGCGGCCTTGCCCCCCTTGGCGTTCGAGGATGACGAATTGGAGGCACTGGTGCTGGGCCTGCGCGATGTCGCGGTGATCGGCGATCCGGCGTTGGCCAAGGCGGCGCAATCGGCGCTGGCCAAGCTGACCGCGCGGGTGCCCCCGCGACAGGCGCATCGGTTGCAACATGCCATTCTGGACGCCCGGCGGTTTGTCCCGCCTGCGCGGCCGCGCATCGACGTGGCGCAATTGCGGGCCGCGACATGGGACGAGGAAACCGTGCGGTTCGCCTATGTCGATGGCAAGGGTGCTGCGTCCCTGCGCGATGCCGACCCGCTTGGCATCATCTACATGCAGAACACCAACATGATGCTGGCGTGGTGCCATCTGCGCCGTGATTTTCGCGCGTTCCGGCTGGACCGGATGGATGACCTGGTGCGGACAGGGCGCAGTTTCAGGCCGCGCCGGGTGCCGATGCTGCGCGAATACCTCGCGCTATTGCAGGCCGAAGCCCTGGCACGGGCGGAAGGCCGCGCGGAGGAAGACTGAGGGGGTTTTTGCGGGGTGCAGGACAGGATAGAGTTTTTGGAAACAGGTCATCAGAAGCGGACAATCCCATGATGTGGCGCGCCATCTCTCTGAGCAGTATCGCCCTTTGCAGCGTTGTCGGACCCCTCGCCGCCGCAGGGCCCGTTACGTCCGAACGCCCGGCCGACCGTCCCGGGATGTCGTCACAGCAGATACCGACGGATCAGGGATTGGCGGAGTGGATCACGGGGTTTCGGGCCCGCGCGTTGGCGCAGGGGATCACGGAAGCGACATTCGACAGCGCGATGCAGGGGCTGCGCTATGACGCAGACGTCATCCGGCGCGACCGCAATCAGGCGGAGTTCACCAAGACGATCTGGGATTATCTGGATACCGCCGTGTCGGACCTTCGCATCGCCAACGGACGCAAGGCGCTTGGGGATTGGGACAAGGTGCTGACCGAGATCGAAGCGCAGTACCGGGTCGAAAAGGAAATCATCGTCGCGATCTGGGGGCTGGAAAGCGCTTATGGCACGTTTCGCGGGACATCCCCGGTGATAGAGGGTCTGGCGACGCTGGCCTACGACGCACGGCGGGCCGATTTCTTTGAGGCCGAGTTGATCCACGCCTTGCGCATCCTTCAGGACGGACACACGTTGCCCGCCCGGATGCAAGGCAGCTGGGCCGGTGCCATGGGGCACACGCAGTTCATGCCGTCTTCCTTCGCCGCCCATGCAGTTGATTTCGACGGCGACGGCAAACGTAACATCTGGGAGGATGATCCCCGCGATGCGCTGGCCTCTACCGGCGCTTATCTCGCACATCACGGTTGGACGTTCGGACAGCCCTGGGGGGTCGAGGTGCGGCTGCCCGAGGGGTTCGATTACCTGCTGGCCGATCGCGAGATGACGAAACCGCCCAGCGCCTGGGCGGCGCTGGGTGTTGCACCCGTTCAGGGAGCCTTTGACGATGCAGACGGTCCTGCTTCGATCCTGCTGCCGGGTGGGGCCGACGGGGCGGCATTCATGATCTTCTCAAACTTTGCGGTGCTCGAAACCTACAACACCGCCGATGCCTATGTCGTAGGGGTCGGGCATCTGAGCGACCGGATCGGTGGCGGTGGACCGATCGAACACAGCTGGCCGCGCCAGTTGCGGGCGCTGACCAAGGACGAGCGGATCGAATTGCAGGAACGGCTGACCGCAGCCGGTTTCGACACGGTCAAGATCGACGCCAAGATGGGGCCGCTGACCATCAATGCCGTGCGGAGGTTTCAGAAAGCCAAAGGGTTGAAACCCGATGGCTTTCCGTCGCTCGGTCTGCTGGACAGGCTGCGCGCGCTTTAGGACGCGGCCTTGAGCATGTCCTTTTCCTTGAGCGCCTTGTAGGTCGCGTCCAACGCCAGCTTGGCGCGTTTGGCGAACACGTCGATCTCTTCGGGGGTGATGACCAGCGGTGGCGAGATGATCATCCGGTCGCCCACGTGACGCATCACCAGATTGTTGGCAAAGCAATGCTCGCGGCACATATAGCCGACGGCACCGGTTTCACCCGCGAACTTGGCCCGGCTTTCCTTGTGCGGTGTCAGCGGCAGCGATGCCATCATGCCACATTTGTTCACGCCACCGACCAGAGGATGCTCGCCCAGCGTTTCCAGCGCCGCGTGCAAAGCAGGGGCCGCGACGTTGCGGACGTGAGACAGGATGTCTTCCTCCTGCATGATGCGCAGGTTTTCCAGCGCCACGGCGGCACAGACCGGATGACCGGAATAGGTGTAGCCGTGGTTGAATTCGCAGGCGTTGATCACCTCGGCAATCTCGTCCGAAATGATGGAACCGCCGATGGGCGCATAGCCGGACGACAGCCCCTTGGCGATGGTCATGATGTCGGGCGTGATGCCCATGGTTTCGGACCCGAACCAATTGCCGGTACGACCGAACCCGCAGATCACCTCATCCGCGATCAGCAGCACGTCGTACTTCTTGCAGATGCGCTGAATCTCGGGCCAGTAGGTGCTGGGCGGGATGATCACGCCACCGGCGCCCTGAACCGGCTCGCCGATAAAGGCGGCGACGTTTTCAGCCCCCAGTTCGAGAATCTTCGCTTCCAGTTCCTGCGCGCGGGCAAGGCCGAACTCTTCCGGGGTGTGATCGCCGCCTTCGGCCCACCAATCGGGCTGCCCGATGTGGTGAATGCCGGGGATCGGCATCCCGCCCTGCGCGTGCATGTAGGTCATGCCGCCCAGCGATCCGGACCCCATCGACGACCCGTGATAGCCGTTCTTGCGGCTGATGACATGGCTCTTTTCCGGCTGACCCTTTTCGGCCCAATAGACCCGGACCATGCGCAGGTTGGTGTCGTTCGCCTCCGATCCTGAACCGGCGTAGAAGATGTGGTTCATGTGCGCGGGCGCGAGCTTGGCAAGTTCTGCCGACAGCGCGATCACCGGCACATGGGTTGTCTGGAAAAACGTGTTGTAGAACGGCAGTTCGTTCATCTGGCGCGCGGCGACCTGTCCCATTTCGGGGCGACCGTATCCAAGGTTCACACACCACAGACCCGCCATCGCATCCAGGATCTCGTTGCCTTCACTGTCGGTCAGGTAAACGCCCTTGGACCGGGTAATGACGCGGGCGCCCTTGGCGTTGATATCGTTGCCGGTGGTGAAGGGGTGCATGTGATGCGCGGCATCCAGCGCCTGAAGTTCGGCAGTGGGCAGATGGTTGGTAATGCTGGACATGAGTTCGGACCTTTTCGGGGAAAAACGGGTTTGCGGCAGAATATGATCAAATTATTCAGAGTCAATCGAATCGCTGGGGCGCGTCAGTTTCCCGCAGCGCGGTTTCGATCTGCTGCGCGCCTTGGGTGACATCTTCTTCCATCGCGCGCCCGGCGGCCTCTGCATCGCCACGCGCGAAAGCCTCCAGCAGGTCGGCGTGCTTGTCGGGCAGATTGCTGGTCCCGAACCTGCCGCAGACCACCCGCAGTGACGGACCGAACCGTAGCCAAAGCCGATCAACCGTGGCGGCGATGATCGGCGCATCGGCGGTGTCGTTGATCAGCGCATGAAAGCGGTAATTGTGGGTCAGATACCCGCCGACATCGCCCTGCGCGATGGCATGGTTCAGATCGGTGTCACAACCATGCAAAAGCGCCAGAACCTCCGCGTTCATCCGCAAGGCAGCGCGTCGGGCCAATTCAGGCTCAAGCGTTTGCCGCATGAAACCCAGTTCTTGTGCGCAGGCAGTCGTCAGCACCGGCACGCTGACGCGGCGGTTGTCCTGATGGGTCAGTGCCCCCTCGGCGATCAGCCGCCGCAAGGCTTCGCGTACCGGTGTCATGCCGACGTCCAGCTGTGTGGTCAGCCCCTGTATGGTGACCGGTTGGCCGGGTGCCAGATCACCGAACAGAATCATGAGCCGCAGCGTTTCATAGACCGTCTGATGCGCCGGTGTCTTTCCAGCGTCCTTGCCCAGATAGGGATTGGTCGGCGCGATCACATCTACGTTCATCGAGGTCTGCCTGTTCATTGCGCAAAGCGACGCAGCTTGCACCTCTGCGTCCTGCGTGAAACCATAAAGTATCTTGCCGAAAGTGGCAAAACTTGATCAAATTAGTCTAATGCCGGGGAAAACCCGGCGGCAATGGGAGTAAGACATGAAATATCGTATTCTTGGCGGCGTCGCCGCCGCAGCGCTGATGGCCGGTGCCGCGACTGCCGAAGAGGTTCGCGTCTATAACTGGTCGGACTACATCGACGAAAGCCTGCTGGAAAAGTTCGAAACGGAGACAGGGATCGACCTGATCTATGACGTATTCGACAGCAATGAAGTGCTGGAGACCAAGCTGCTTGCCGGTGGGTCGGGTTATGATGTGGTGGTGCCGTCGGGCACCTTCCTGCAGCGCCAGATCACCGCAGGCGCGTTCCAGAAGCTGGATACGGAAAAGCTGCCGAACATGGAAAACATGTGGGGCGTGATCAATGACCGCCTCAAGAAGTATGATCCCGAAGGCGCATATGCGATCAACTACATGTGGGGCACCACCGGAATCGGTGTGAACATCAACAAGGTCAAGGAAGTGCTGGGCGATGACGCGCCGGTGGATTCGCTGGCTCTGGTGCTTGACCCCGCCAATATGGAAAAGCTGGCCTCCTGCGGCGTTCATTTCCTTGACGCACCGGCAGAGATCATTCCCGCCACGCTGGCCTACATCGGTGAAGACCCCGACAGCCAGGATCTGGACGTGATCGGCAAGACGGAGCCGGTTCTGACCGCCGTCGCGCCTTATGTTCAGAAATTCCACAGCTCCGAATACATCAACGCATTGGCCAACGGGGACATCTGTGTCGCTGTCGGTTGGTCGGGTGACATTCTGCAAGCGCGCGACCGCGCGGCAGAGGCCGACAACGGCGTCGAAATCGAATACTACGCGCCCAAGGAAGGTGCGTTGATGTGGTTCGACAACATGGCGATCCCTGTGGATGCCCCAAACCCTGACGCCGCGCACAAGTTCCTGAACTTCATCATGGATGCGCAGAACATGGCGGCCGCGTCGAACTATGTCTACTATGCCAATGGCAACGAGGCGTCTCAGGAATTCCTTGAAGAAGACGTCATCGGCGATACCGCGATCTATCCCGACGCGGCGACGCTGGACAACCTGTACACCACATCGCCCTACGGGCCGAAGGTGCAGCGCGGCGTGACGCGCATGTGGACCAAGATCAAGTCCGGTACCTGATGTGAAGCCGGGCGCAGCCGACACAGGCTGCGCCCATCTCGTTTGCCCGCAAATACAGGGATACCCCACGTGAGCCAGACCGTTTTCGCCCCTTGGGATGATCCGAACGAAAAGCCGCTGATCCGATTTCAGAATGTGACCAAGCGGTTCGGCACATTCGTCGCCATCGACGATCTGACGCTGGACATCTACGCCCGGGAATTCTTTGCGCTGCTTGGCCCGTCTGGCTGCGGCAAGACAACGATGATGCGGATGCTGGCCGGGTTCGAGACGATCAGCGAAGGCAAGATCGAACTGGCCGGTCAGGACATCGGCCATGTGCCGCCGAACGAACGCGCCGTGAACATGATGTTTCAGTCCTACGCGCTGTTTCCGCATCTGAGCGTCTGGGAAAACATCGCCTTTGGCCTGAAACGGGACAAGAAAAGCAAAGCCGAGATCGACGCGCGTGTAGACGAGATGCTCAAACTCGTGCGGCTAGAGAAATTCGCGCAGCGCAAACCGCATCAAATCTCCGGTGGTCAGCGGCAGCGCGTGGCGCTTGCCCGGTCGCTGGCAAAAGCCCCCAAGCTGCTGTTGCTGGATGAACCGCTGGGTGCGCTGGACAAGAAGCTGCGGCAGGACACGCAGTTCGAGCTGATGGACATTCAGGAAACCACCGGCACCACCTTTGTGATCGTGACCCACGATCAGGAAGAAGCGATGACTGTCGCCTCCCGCGTGGCGGTGATGGACGAAGGACGTATCATGCAGGTCGCCACACCCGCAGCGATCTATGAATATCCCAATTCTGTCTATGTTGCTGATTTCATTGGCGATGTGAATATCATTACCGGTCAGGCCAGCCCGTCGGGCGAGGAAACCTACAGCCTGACATGGGCCGAAGGGCAAGCGCCGGTCACCGCCACCTCGAAAACGACATTCAGCGAAGGGCAGCAAGCGCATCTGGCCATCCGGCCCGAAAAAATTCGCATTTCGATAGAGAAGCCGACCGATGCCGACAACATGGCGCAGGGCAAGGTGCTCGACATCGCCTATCTGGGGAACCTGAGCACCTATCACGTGGAACTGCCCGGCGGGCAGATCGTAAAGGCGCAGACGGCCAATACCCGTCGCATCGCGCGGCGCGACATCACCTGGGAAGATCCGGTGTGGATTTCATGGAGCGCCACCGCTGGCGTCATGCTGGCGGAATGACGGTGGTGATGGTGAAATTGACGCTGTCGTGGGGTAAAAGCTGATGCGCCGTTTCGCCCTGATCGCGGTTCCCTACCTCTGGCTTCTGCTGCTGTTTCTGGCGCCTTTCCTGATCGTGCTGAAAATTTCACTCTCCGACGCGGCGCTGGCCATCCCGCCTTATGCACCGACGATGAAAGACGGCATCGGTACCCTGCTGGCAGAGCTGGATTTCGAGAATTTCGTCTTTCTGACGCAGGACGATCTGTACTGGAAAGCCTACCTCAGCTCCCTGCGTATTGCGCTGATCTCGACCTTCCTGACGCTGCTGGTGGGCTATCCGATCGCCTATGCAATGGCCAAGGCACCGGACGAATGGCGCGCGACGCTGATGATGCTGGTGATCCTGCCGTTCTGGACCTCTTTCCTGATCCGCGTCTATGCGTGGATGGGCATTCTCAGCAACGAAGGGTTGCTTAACCAACTGCTGATGTGGCTGGGCCTGATCAGCGCGCCGCTGACGATCCTGAACACCACCACGGCGGTCTATATCGGCATTGTCTATACCTATCTGCCTTTCATGATCCTGCCGATCTACGCAGCGCTCGACCGGTTGGATTCCTCCTTGGATGAAGCGGCGCAGGATCTGGGATGTACGCGGACACAGGCCTTCTGGCTGGTCACGATCCCGCTGTCCAAGAACGGAATCATCGCGGGGTCGTTCCTTGTTTTCATTCCGGCGCTGGGCGAGTTCGTGATCCCGTCCTTGCTGGGTGGTTCCGGTACGCTGATGATCGGCAAGGTTCTGTGGGAGGAATTCTTCAACAACCGCGACTGGCCGGTCGCCTCTGCCGTGGCGGTGATCCTTCTGCTGATCCTCGTGATCCCGATTGTGCTGTTCCAGCGGAACCAGCAAAAGCAGCAGGAGGCTGAACAATGAAGCGCATGTCGTGGTTCAACGTGACCTCGCTGACGCTGGGCTTTGCGTTTCTGTACCTGCCGATGCTGGTGCTGATCTTCTACAGCTTCAACGCCTCGCAACTGGTCACGGTCTGGGCCGGGTTTTCAACCAGATGGTACGGAGAGCTGATCCAGAACGAAGCCTTTCTGGATGCCGCATGGGTGACGCTCAAGGTTGCGGTGGTATCGTCGACATTTGCGACCGTGCTGGGGACGATGGCGGCCTATGTTCTGGTGCGGGGCGGACGTTTCATGGGCCGCACCCTTTTCTCCGGCATGATCTATGCGCCGCTGGTGATGCCCGAAGTGATCACGGGTCTGTCGCTGCTTCTGCTCTTTATCGGCATCGGATTGGACCGCGGTGTCCTGACCATCGTGCTGGCACATACCACGTTCTCCATGTGCTATGTCTCGGTCGTCGTATCCTCCCGTCTTGTCACATTCGACCGCTCGCTCGAGGAAGCCGCGCTTGATCTTGGTTCAACGCCGTGGGAGGCATTTCGCCTTGTCACCCTGCCGATCATCGCACCGGCGGTGATCTCGGGCTGGCTGCTGGCCTTCACGCTCAGCCTCGATGATCTGGTGATCGCGTCCTTCACCTCGGGGCCGTCGGCAACGACCTTGCCGATCAAGATATTCTCGGCTGTGCGTCTTGGCGTCTCGCCCGAGATCAACGCGCTGTCGACGATCATGATCCTGATCGTAACCATCGGGGTGGTGACGGCGTCTCTTGTGACGAAACAAGGTGCCATCCGCGCCCAGAAGGACGCGCAGGCGGCAGAGCGCGCAACCGGTTGATGCGACGGATTTATCCTGCCTTCGCCTATTCCGATGCCCCGCGCGCGGGCTGTTGGTGGGACGAGACATGCACCATCCCTGATCGCGCCGCGTTGACGGGGGACATCGACTGTGACGTTGCCATTGTGGGCGGTGGGTTCACCGGAATCTCGGCGGCGTTGCATCTGGCAGAGGCCGGAGTGTCGGTCGCCGTGCTGGAAAACCGCTATGTCGGCTGGGGCGCTTCGGGGCGCAATGGCGGGTTTTGCTGCCTTGGCGGCGGGATGCTGGACAATGCAGCGCTTGAGAAAGCCTTTGGTCTGCAAGGACGCGTTGAATGGCGGCAGACGGAAATGGCCGCGATCCGGCTCGTCGAAGGGCTGCTGGAGCGGTTCGGCATTGATGTGGATCGACATTCGGACGGCGAAACCCAATTTGCCCACCGCCCCCGAGATTTCGACCAGATGCGCAAGGATGTCGCCTATTACGCGGACAGTTACGGCGTCGAGGCGCGCCTGACCGGTCCGTCCGAGTTGGAAGGCGCAGGCATGAATGCGGGGTTTCACGGGGCGCTGACCGTCCCCATCGGCTTCGGATTGAACCCGCGCAAATACATCACGGGCCTGGCACAGGCGGCAGAGGATGCCGGCGCGCAGATCTTCCACGATACCGGGGTCAGCTCCATCGCCAAACAGGGAAATCGGTACACCCTTGGAACAGCGCAGGGCCGCGTCCGCGCCGAGAAGGTGATCATCGCCACCAACGGGTATTCCGCCGAAGACCTGCCCGATTGGCTGGCAGGTCGCTACATGCCCACACAATCGAGTGTGATCGTCACACGGCCGATGTCGCAGTCCGAACTGGGTGCCCAAGGTTGGACCAGCGGGCAGGCGTCCTATGATACACGCCATCTGTTGCATTACTTCAGGTTGATGCCGGACAATCGCATGTTGTTCGGGGTGCGCGGGGGGCTGATGGCGAACGAAGGGTCGGAGGCGCGGGCGCTTGCCCGCGCGCGGTCGGATTTCGATGCGATGTTCCCCGAATGGAAAGATATCGAGACGCCTCACGGGTGGTCCGGCATGGTCTGCATCGCCAGAAACCGGATGCCTTTCGTCGGCGAGGTGCCGCAGATGCCGGGCATGTTCGCCAGCTTGTGCTATCATGGCAATGGCGTGGCGATGGCCAGCTACTGCGGCGCGTTGCTGGGTGACCTGGTGCGGGGCAAAAAGCCTGAGCGGATCTATCCGAAGGCAGTGCAACGTCCCTTGGCCAAATTCGAGCTGGGGCGGTTTCGCCGGGCGATCATGCCGTTCGCCTATGCCGGGTTCGCGCTGTCGGACCGTTAAACGTCGCCGGGTTCGCGAAGCCCCGAAACCTCGGAAGCTAAGATCGCCGATCCGCCTTCGAGGATCAGGATAGGCACGCCGCCTTCCAGCCGTGTTTCGACCACGCGGGCGAAGGTTTCGGTGGGTTCCGACAGAATGATCTCTCCGTTGGCGCGGCTTTCGATGTCGAAGGTGTAAAGCCCTGTCCCGAACGGCTCCCCGTCGGTCGAGACACCCGCCCATTCAAGCGGTTCCGCCGAGACCGGTATCGCAAGCCGCTGCACTTCCCGACCTGTCTGGTCGCGAACGATCAGGAACACCTCGTCAGCAATGGCTGCAGGGTTCGGGGTGATCTCGATCGGTGTGCCGTCGAATTGCACCGGAGCTGTTGTCCGGGCTTCCATTCCGATCCAGCTTGCCATCTGGGCCAGATTGCTCGACCCAAGCTGTGCGGTCAGAGCGGTCAGCAGGTCGTTCGACAGGACCTGCTGTTCGACCATCGAAAACTGAGCGAGCTGTGCCGCGTATTCCGAGGAATCGATCGGCTCCAGCGGATCCTGATATTTGGCCTGCGCGGTCAGCATCTTGAGAAAGGTTTCGAAATCCGATGACAGGACGCTGTTGTTCTGAGCGGCGGCGCCAGCACCGGAGTTGCCGGAGACAGCCGCGCTTGCGGTGAGTGCATTGATGTCCATGATATGTCCTGTTCAAAGTCGGATATCGAGGCCGATTGCGGGCGCAAGAGCAAGGTCGATCAGATGGGGTGATGCGGGCGGAAGGCCCTCGTCCCTGCTTGTGGTGGGTGTTGGATCACGCCTGCCTTCCTCGGAATTGGATTGCCCCGGATCACCCCCGGAAAATGAGAAAGCGATGGTGCTGTAGCCGATATTCTGAAAGGCGGTTTCGAGGCTGGTGATATGCCGACGCAGCAGATCAATCGTCTCAGGCCGCTCGGCAAGGACACTGACGACGATCCCGCTTTCCGAAGAAGATATGCCAAGACGCACGCGACCCAGTTCTTCGGGATTGAGCGCGATTTCCACGGGTCTGTTCGGCATATGCTGCAAGGCCTCGACAATTTGCCGCGACAGATGCTGTGGCAGATCGCTACGGTATTGCGATGCGGTGACATGGGTCGGTGAGGGTCCAGCGGTTTCGGCGCGTTGGCCGGTGAGCGGTTCAATTTCGGACAGCGCCGACGCGGTCAAACGTGTCTCTGGCTGAACCACGGGGTGTGGGTTGGAGGAAAACAGAGCAGTGGGTGAAGTGACAGAGGGTTTTGGTGTCATCCTCGGCAGGGGGGCCGCCTCGTAAGGTGCCGACACGTCAACTCTCGATTTTGGTCGCGGCTGTGCAGTTGGCGCGACCAAGGGTGCTGCAAAGGACGCCGCTTCACCCCGCACCTCGGACTTGATCGCCGGACGCACCGGCTGCGGCACCGGCTGCCCTGTGTCGATTGCATGGCGAGGCTGCCCGTCCGTCGGGGGCACAGGGGGCACCGGGATGATCCCGGCTTTATCCTGGACCGGACCTTGTGTCTGTGGCGGGACCGCTGGCGACGGCGGCGCTGCTTGTTCGGATGTTGGCGGCATAAATGGCGCGTCAGCCGTGCGGATTGCCTTGGGTTCAGGCTTGGCGGAAGTCTGCATGGCGAACGCCGACGTGGCCGCGCCGGTCTGCGGTGAGAGGACGCGTTTCACCGGGATAGACGTGTCCGCCGAGTAGGTGGACGTGACCTGTGCGCCGGTCTTTCCAGCCATAGGTTCATTGGGTTTTTCTGCCTCTGGCGATGCCCATTGTGAGGCTGCACCATGCGTGGGTTTCAGCATCGTCGCAGGCGGACTATCTTCCGGCACTTCAATGGATGACCTTCGCGGACGACACGGGGGCGGTTTGCGGAACAACTGTCGCGCGAACCGTGGACTCCTGCCGCACCTCCGTTTTCGCAGGCATGGGGCTGGCTGGCAGGGCAACTTCCCGTGCGGCGTGGGCTGCATCATGCATAACAGCCGTATGGCGCGCAGAGACGTCAGGCTTCGCCGCCGGTTCAAGGGCGGCAATCTCGTTCTTTGTGGGCAGCGTCGAGTGACCGAACGATGGTTCGGCCCGGACCACCTTCTCCCCAATGACCCCACGGGGTAGAACCTCGGCGGGTACAAGTTTGTCAGGCATTTCCTGTGGCGATGCGCCTGACATCACCGTCCCGGGGGCTGTGTTCTCGGCCCCCTCCGTCTTACCCGGCAAGGGGTCCGCAGGCTCGACACCATCCACATCATCCAAACCATCCACATCGTCCGCCTCGGCCCTGGTCGGGATTGCTGTGTCGGGGGTGGGTTCTGGTGTCGGCCTCGGCTCGGGAACCGAAGACCCGCTCAGTCTCCCCTCCGGCAGACCGTTGAAGATGCTCTCGAAGGAAGGTTCTCCTTCTGCTGCCGCGAGGGTCAGCATGGCAGCGTCGCCGCCTTTGGCCTCTGCCTTTCCGCTTGGAACGGCTGTGGTGGATTGCTGCGTCAGGTTCAGAATGGGATGCACATCGTCCTCCGGGAGTTCTTCTCCGTTTGGGACGTTTATGGGCACACATCGTTACCAGTTGTTTACCGGATATGGCGCATGTTCGACAAAATAGACTGCAATTTAAGGACCACCCATGGACCCGATACGCGCAAACCTTTCCACCCCGATCACCGCCGCATCCGACCAGCCGCTGCGCGAGGCGGCCCAGAAGCTGGAGGCGAGTTTTCTGGCGGAAATGCTGAAGGCAGCGGGGTTTGGCGCGTCGCGGGAAGGCTTCGGTGGTGGCGCGGGAGAGGACCAGTTTTCGTCTTTCCTGGTGCAGGAGCACGCAATGGCCATGGTCAAGGCGGGCGGGATCGGACTGAGCGAATCAATTTACGAAGCTTTGAAGGAGCAACGAGATGCCAGCTGACACAACAAGAGCGACCACCGATGAATTGAGCGACCTTCTGGACAAGGAGCGAGAGGCGCTGATGCAGGGCGATCTGGAAAAACTTGCCAGCCTGCTGGTGCCGAAAGAGACGCTGATCGAGGCATTGAATGCCGAGGCGCAGACCGATCTGACGTCGATGCAGATGCTGGACGGCAAGGTGAAACGCAACCAATTGCTGTTGAATGGCGCGCTCGAAGGGATCCGCACAGTGGCGCAGCGCATGGCCCGGCTGCGCGAAGTCAGAGGGGCGCTGGAAACCTATGGCGCGGACGGCAAACGCCATAACCTGCCCGCAGGCGGCACTGACAGCTCTGTCGAACGGCGGGCCTAGGGTCACCGGGCCCTGACCAAAGGCGTTTGATTAAAAGCCGGATGATTTACCCGCCGGGGATTCAGGGGTCGTTAACGCCCATCGGTCAGAACTGAGCGTGCATCCGAGGTCGGGTGGCGCATCGTTTCATAAAAAAAGCGGATGCATTGGTCAGAACGACATGTCGTCCAGCCCCCTGGGGGGTGGGACTTAATGGACGCAAAGCGTCAATGACTAAAGGAAAAGCTTCATGTCGAGCATTCTTACGAACAACAGCGCAATGGTGGCGCTGCAAACCCTGAAATCCATCAATGCGAACCTCGCGGGTACTCAGAACGAAATCTCAACCGGCAAATCCGTTGCAAGCGCCAAGGACAACTCGGCGGTCTGGGCCATTTCCAAAGTGATGTCTTCGGACGTTCAGGGTTTCAAGGCAATCTCCGACTCGCTGTCGCTGGGTGAATCGACCGTCGCAGTCGCACAAAATGGTGCCGAAGCAGTGACGGACCTGCTGACGCAGATCAAAGGCAAGATCGTCAACGCTCAGGAAGATAACGTCGACCGTGTCAAGATTCAGTCCGACATCGTGGCACTGCGCGACCAGATCAGCTCTGTCGTCGGCGCGGCGCAATTCAACGGTCTGAACCTTCTGGGTGGTGGCGACAATGTCGACATTCTGTCGTCTCTCGACCGCGCATCCGATGGCTCTGTCACAACGGCGAACATCAATGTGGCGTCCTCTGACCTGCGCACGAAAGAAACGGTGATCGCCGCTGACGCGACTTATGTTGCAGGCAGTGCGACTTCCGGTGCGGCGGCAGCGACCTTGAACGCAACCCAGTCGACAACGCTTACAATCGCCGGTGTGCCAGCGGCGATTGCGGCGGGTACGGCGTTCAGCATCGGTCTGACCGGTACGGACGCGGATTCGAGCAGCTTTGTCGCCGCCGATGTAACGACAGCGGCAACAGTCGCGGGTGCGTCCAACATCGTCTACGTCGCCAAGGACACCGACACCGTTGCTGACGTGGCGAAGGGGCTGGAAAAGGCGTGGAAACTCTATGCCGCCGAGAACAGTATCGACACCGAGACGCTGGACTTCACCGCAACTGCGACCGGTCTGACGGCAACGTCCGGCGTGACCACCGGCACCGATACGATCGGCGTCCGCGTCGATACGATGACATCGGCAACTGCCGGTTTCGAACGCGGGGGCGGCCTTGAAGCTCTGGGACGGGTGGATGTCTCTACTGCGGAAGGCTCTGCCGCCGCACTGGTCAGCATCGAAGGTCTGATCCAGACAGCCATCGACTCCGCTGCCGGGTTCGGTTCCTCTCGCGGTCGGATCGAAACGCAATCCAACTTCGTCAGCAAACTGTCGGACTCTCTCAAGTCTGGGATCGGTGCGCTGGTAGACGCGGACATGGAGGCGGCGTCCGCGCGCTTGCAGGCTCTTCAGACGCAGCAGCAGCTGGCGGTCCAGGCACTCTCGATTGCCAACCAGTCTCCACAGACGATCCTCTCTCTCTTCCGTTAAGTTAAGCGAGTTCCATGCGGGGCGCATCACAGCGCCCCGCATCCCAGCAATGAGACAAAAAGAGCAGACGAGGTTTCTGTATGAACGCCTACACTCTGGCCCAACGCGCCTACGCGCCAACGGCCGCGCCGACAAAGTCGGAACGAAGCATCGAATACGAGGTCATCGCCCGCGTGACCTCTCGTCTGAAAAAGGCGATTACAGGTGGTTCTTTCCCCAAACTTGTCGAAGCATTGCACGAGAACAACACCCTGTGGCGCACCTTGGCCCTGGACGTCGCCGATGCAGAGAACGGTCTGCCCAAAACGCTCCGTGCGCGCATTTTCTATCTGGCGGAATTCACCGATGCACAGACCAAGAAGGTCATCCGCAACCGAGACACGGCGGTGCCTCTGCTTGAAGTGAATATGGCCATCCTGCGCGGCCTCAAACAAAGCGGAGGCATCGAATGAGTGGCCTGGTCCTCAAACTGAGCCCGAAGGAAAGGGTTCTGATCAACGGCGCGGTGATCGAAAACGGCGATCGGCGCAGCCGGTTGTCGATCATGACCCCGGGTGCCAATATCCTGCGCCTGCGCGACGCGATCCATCCCGAGCAAGCGACAACCCCCGTGCGCCGTGCCTGTTTCGCCATCCAGATGGTGCTGTCTGGCGATACCAGTCCGGAAAAGGCGCACCACGGTCTGTTGCGGCAGATCGAAGAACTGAGCCAGGTCTTTCAGGATGTCGACAGCCGTCGCGTGCTGGGCGAAGCGAGTGAGGCCGTGATCGAAGGTCAGCACTACCGCGCGCTCAAATCCATGCGGGATATGCTGCCCCGAGAGGATCGCCTGATGGCGGTTCGGGCGAACTGATGTACCAGCCCATCGTTCCGGCCGCCGGTCTGGCGGGATGGCGCTTTCTCCAGCGTACCTACGACTCGCAATTCGCCGCATTCAACCAGGCGACCGCGCTTCAACGCGACACTGAATACTTCAGCGAAAAGATCTCTCAGGTGTCCTCAGCCGAAGAACTCGTATCGGACCGGCGATTGCTGAGCGTCGCCCTGGGGGCCTTTGGTCTTCAGGACGACATCAACAACCGCTATTTCATCCAGAAAGTGCTGGAAGACGGAACAGCCAGCAACGATACGCTGGCAATGCGCCTGTCGGATACCCGGTACCGCGAATTGTCTGACGCCTTCGGTTTTGGCCCGACGGCAGAGCCGCAGGTTGGTACGGAAAACTTCGCCGAAGACATGATTGCACGATATCAGGCCCGCAGTTTCGAAGTTGCTGCAGGGACACAGGATAATTCCCTGCGGATCGCGCTCCATGCGGAACGGGCATTGCCCGCGCTTGCCGCGCGCGAGGCGTCGACTGATACGAAATGGTTCACCATTCTGGGTGACCCGCCCCTGCGCGAGCTGTTCGAACGCGCCCTGAACCTGCCCGGGAGCATCGGCCAGATCGACATTGATCAGCAGTTGACCATATTCAAGGATCGCGCAGTTTCAGTTTTCGGGACCGATGATCTGTCACAGTTCGAAGACGCCGAAAAGGTTCAGGAAGCGATCACCAAGTTTATCGTGCGCGATCAGTTGAACACGCTCAATTCCAGCTTGTCCGGTTTTTCCATTGCGCTGACTTTGCTGCAAGGCTGAGGTCAGCTGCCGTTTTGGGGGGCCGTTTTCGGCCGATGGGTGCCAGCGGCCTTTGCGCGGCGCAAGATCAGGGCAAGCTGTTGAAAGCTGTGCGCACAATCGTGCGGTGCCGGCAGCGCGAGGAAATCATCCAGGTCCGACCAAAGCGCAATCGCCTGATCCAGTTCAGGGTCGCTGCCTTGGGTATAGAGGCCCGCGCGGATCATGACGGCATTTCTGTCATAGATCGACAGCATCTTTCGCGTCTGGTGCAACAGTGCATTTTCTGAAACCGAGGCCGCTTCGGGCAAGCTGCGAGAGACCGATTGCAGGACGTCGATGGCCGGATAACGCCCACGTTCAGCGATGGTGCGGTCCAGAACCATATGGCCGTCCAGCACCCCGCGCAGGATATCCGCGATCGGTTCGTCCATATCCGACCCGGCCACAAGTACAGAAAACAGCGCGGTGATGTCGCCTTGGGCCTCCTGACCCGGACCGGCGCGCTCGCACAGCGACATGATCATGTGGGCGGTGGACGGGGGGTAACCCCGCAGCACCGGTGCCTCACCCGCTGCCACCGCAACCTCGCGGTGCGCCTCGGCGAAACGGGTGATCGAATCGGCCAGCAGCAGGACGGATTTGCCAGCGTCGCGAAAGTGTTCCGCCACAGCCATCGCCGTCCAGGCGCAGCGCCGCCGTTGCAGGGCGGATTGATCCGAGGTGGCGGCGATGATGACACTGCGTCGCAGCCCCTCTTTTCCCAGAACATTTTCGACAAAATGTCGAAGCTCGCGCCCGCGTTCACCGATGAGGGCAATCACGACCACATCCGCCTCCACATGCTGTGCCAGCGTGCCCAGCAGACTGCTTTTGCCAACGCCGGACCCGGCGAACAGCCCCATGCGCTGGCCTTTGACAAGCGGCAGGAGAGTGTTGGTCACAGCCATGCCGGTATGCAGTCGGCCCCCCATCGCCCGGCGTTTCGCAGCGTCGGGCGGGGACCGTCGCAGCGGGCGCGTCCTGGGCCCCCGCAGGAGGGGTTTGCCGTCCAGCGGACGCCCCGACGGGTCAATGATCCGGCCCATCCAGGTGTCGGCTGGTGCGATCCCGCCATCATCAGACAAAACCGCGCGGTTTTGCAGGCCGATGCCGTCGGGAGCCTGTTCCGGCAAGGCGACAACGGTGTCCCCCCGAAGCTGTACAACCTCGCAGAACAGCGGTGTCATGCCTTCCCGCTGAACCGACAGCCAGTCGCCGATCCGCGCGATGCCCTCAAGTCCGGCGATGTCGATCACCCCCGCACGAACCTGCACGACCCGCCCCACCGGGCGCACCGCTTTCAGTGTTTCGATCTGGGCACGCAGCCCGGTCAACGCATTGGCAGAAGTCATGACATTCCTTTGAAGGCTGCTCACCCTTTCTAAAGGAATCGGGGTTAAGCCTTGGTTGAAATCGGTCGAGGGAGAAACCCCGATGTTTGAAAACATAGATATCTTCAGGATGTCATCCGCAATGGCACGCCATGCCGGACAACGTCAGGCGATCGTCGCGCAGAATGTGGCGAACGCGGATACGCCTGACTACCGCGCCCGCGACATCGCGGATTTTGCCGCCAGCTTTGTGCCCGCGGACAGCGCAGGAATGCAGCGCGCGACACGCAAGCACCATCTGCATGGTTCGATGGGCGCAGAGAGCCTGCCCGCCCCTGTCGAAGTGCGCGATCAGGCAAGCCCGAACGGCAATCAGGTTTCGCTGGAGACGGAAATCCTCAAATCCGTCGATGCGAAACGCCAGCATGACCGCGCGCTTGCAATCTACAAGACAGCCTTGTCCGTGCTGCGCACCAGCCTGCGCACGAATTGAGGGGTTTGGCATGAGCGAATTCGCAAAGGCACTCAGCATCTCTTCCAGCGGTTTGCGCGCACAGGCGGCCCGCCTGCGCCATCTGTCCGAGAATATCTCGAACGCGGACACACCGGGGTATCGTCGCAAGACCATTTCTTTCGAGACGGCGATGACGGGCCGCGACGCAATCGCCGAAGTCGAAGTCGGCCGGGTGCGGCTCGACAAGACGGAGCTGGAGCAGATCCATGATCCGACACATCCCTTGGCAGATTCGTCGGGCAAGTACGAAGGTTCGAACGTCAATCTGCTGATCGAGCTTGCGGACGCCCGCGAGGCGCAGCGCAGCTATGAAGCGAACCTCAAGATTTTTGAACAGACCCGAAAAATGTCTTCGGGACTGATGGACCTTCTGCGCCGGTAAGGCCGCGCAGAGTTGATCAAGCAAGAGGAGTTCCAGAATGGAAATCAAAGGACTTTCAGTCGCTCAGAAATACGCCGCCGCGCGCCCGGCGACGGAACCCGATGCCGCCACCGGCGCGTTGAACGCGATCAAGGGTGCTGCCACCGATTTTGCCGCCGCCTTGGCAGAGGGCGAACAGACATCCAAGGCATCCATGATCGGCGACGTCGATCCACATTCGCTGGTGACGGCGCTCGCGCAGACCGAACTGGTGGTCGAAACCGCCGTGACCGTCCGGAACAAGGTCGTGGAAGCCTATCAGGAAATCCTGCGGATGCCTGTCTGATGATGGACGAGATCCTGTTCTTCGACACCCTGCGGCAGGGACTTTGGGTCGGACTGGTGATTTCATTGCCGATCCTGACCGTGGCCTTGCTGGCGGGGGTGTCCATCGGTCTGGTGCAGGCGCTCACCTCCATTCAGGAAATGACCCTGACCTTCGTCCCGAAACTGGCGGCGATCGGCGCGGTCTTCTGGTTGTCGATGGGGTTCATGACCCAGACGCTGATCTCGTTCTTTCACGACCGCATCATTCCACTGGTGATTGGAGGATAAAATGGAACACGCCGGATACACCACCTTGAGCCGTCAGTCGGGCCTTGCCCGCGAGATGCAGATCGTGGCCAACAACATCGCCAACGCCGCAACCACCGGTTTCCGGGCCGAAGGGCTGATCTTTTCCGAATACGTCAAACCGGTGGAGCGGGGCGCTTCGTTGTCGATGGGGCAAGGCAACGTGCGCAACACCTCTTTTGAACAGGGCGCGCTGACGCAGACCAATGCGCCCTTCGACCTTGCCATCGAAGGCGACGGTTTTTTCCTGATCGAAACGCCGCAGGGGGAAAGGCTCACGCGCTCTGGCGCTTTTTCCCCCAGTGCCGAAGGCGATCTGGTGACCTACGACGGCTTTCGTGTGCTGGACGCGGGTGGCGCGCCGATCTTTGTACCGCCCGATGGGGACATTGCCGTATCGTCGGACGGGACGCTCAGCGCGGATGGCAACCCCCTTGGCCAGATCGGCGTCGTCCGACCGCTCGATACCGCGCAAATGGTGCGGGAGGATGGCGTGATGTTTCGCGCGGACGGTGGATTTGAACCGTCTGACACCGCCCGCGTCCTGCAAGGCTTCGTTGAGAATTCCAACGTGAACCCCATCACCCAACTGGCCCGGATGATTGAGGTGCAGCGCGCCTATGAGCTTGGCCAAAGCTTTCTTGAAACCGAGGACGAACGCGTCCGCACGGCGCTCAAGGCCCTGATGACCTGACCCAACACAAAGGAGACACCCATGCGTGCCCTCAAGATTGCCGCGACCGGCATGTCAGCCCAGCAAATGCGGGTTGAAACGATCTCGAACAACCTATCGAACATGTCGACGACCGGGTACAACGCACGCCGGGCGGAATTTGCGGACCTGCATTATCAGCAGATGTCGCGGGCAGGCACGATCAACGCGTCGGATGGAACGGTCCTGCCGACCGGTGTGCAACTGGGCCTTGGTGTCCGGCCCGCTGCCGTTTCCGTGCAATTGGCCCAGGGCGGACTGTCCGCGACCGGCGGTGATCTGGACATCGCTATCAACGGCAAGGGCTTTCTGGAGGTCACGCTGCCCTCCGGTGCCGCCGCCTATACCCGCGATGGCGGGCTGAAACGCACGGGTGAGGGGCTGATCGTCACGTCGGACGGCTATCCGGTTGCGCCGGAAATCGTCATTCCGGAAGACGCCCGTGACATTTCCATCAACGCCGACGGCGAGGTTTACGCCTATTTCGAGGAAAACGCCGCCGGCCAGCTTCTGGGGCAGTTCAACCTGATAGGCTTTTCCAACGCGAAGGGGCTTGAGGCGCTGGGCAGCAATCTGTTTTCCGAAACCGAAGCCTCCGGTCCTCCCTTGGTCTCGACCCCCGGCCAGGATGGGCTGGGGGTGGTGCGACAAGGGTATCTCGAGGACAGTTCTGTCGATGCGGTGCGCGAGATCACCGAACTGATCGAAGCCCAGCGCGGCTATGAAATGAACGCCAAAGTCATCTCGGCCGCCGACCAGATGATGGGCGCAACGACGCAGGTGCGCTGATGTTCGCACGCGTTCTTCTTGCGATCTGCTGCGCCACGCCTGTCATGGCCGACAGCGTCGTCCCCACGCGCACGATCCGGGCAGAGGCGATCATTCAGGACACCGATGTCACCCTTTCGAGATCGACCGACACCGTCGGTTACGCGCGCCTTGCCGATGTCGTCGGACAGGAGGCGCGCGTAATGCTCTATCCCGGTCGCCCCATCGGGTTCGACGATATCGGCCCGCCCGCAATCGTGGCCCGTAACCAGTTGGTGCGCGTGGCGTTTCAGGCCGGGGGCTTGGAGATACTTACCGAAGGGCGTGCGCTCGAGCGCGGAGCGGTCGGGGACCGCGTGCGCATCATGAATCTGTCATCCCGCGCCACATTGTTCGGTCAGGTGCAACCTGACGGCAGCATTCAGGTCAGCCGGTAGGAGCCTTTATGAAACACTTTCGCCTCACGTTCTGCGCCATCCTGCTTGGCCTTTCGGGTTGCACCACGTCGGATGAGATCGGCAAGCCTCCCGCGTTCACACCGGCCCGCGAGACGCCTGAACACACCGCGATGATCGACCCCGGTCTGCCGCTGCGGGTCGAGGAGGTGAGGCTGGTGGACCGTGCCTCGCTCTGGTCCGGTACCCGCCAATCGCTTCTTGGCGACAGACGCGCAATGCAGCGCGGCGACATTCTGACCGTCGTGATCGAGATTGACGAGAAAGCGGAAATCTCGAACGCGTCGGATCGGTCCCGCAACGGCTCTGAAAACCTCGGGGTGCCCGATTTCATCGGTTTTCCTCAGCGGTTGGACAACCGTCTCCCCGAAGGTGCCACTTCTGCCGATCTGATCGGGATCAACTCGACCAGCAGCTCTTCGGGCGATGGGTCGGTCAAACGCAAGGAAAAGCTGACCCTGCGCGTTGCCGCCACGGTTGTCGATGTTCTGCCGAACGGTGTTCTTTCCATTTCCGGATCGCAGGAGCTGCGCGTCAACTTCGAGCTGCGCGAACTTTTGGTCACCGGCTATGTCCGGCCTGCCGATATTTCACGCCAGAACGAAATCACATATGACAAGATCGCCTCCGCCCGCGTGTCCTACGGTGGCCGCGGTCAGATCACAGACGTGCAGCAACCCCGCTACGGGCAGCAGATTCTGGACGTCGTTCTGCCATTTTGAGGAATCCCAATGCTGAAAAAGATCCTGCCGATCGTCTTGTTGCTCGTCGGATCGGGTGTGGGGGTCGGGGCCGGAATGGCCCTGCGCCCCGCCCACGAAGACAAGGCAGCCGAGACGGAAGAGACCGCACACAGTGAAGCGGAGATCGAGGAGGAAATCCCCTTCGGCCCCGACAACCCGGCACCTCAGATGGATTACGTCAAGCTGAGCAACCAATTCGTGGTCCCCATCGTCAAGGACCGGGTGGTCGTGGCGCTTGTTGTCCTCGCGCTCAGCATCGAAGTGCCGGAAGGCACCAAGGAAGCGGTGTTTCAACGCGAACCGAAATTGCGCGACAGCTTTCTGCAGGTTCTGTTCGACCACGCGAATATCGGCGGATTCGACGGCGCCTTTACCGCTGCCACAAACCTGGAGGTTTTGCGCAATGGGCTGCGTGAAGCGGGCCAAAAGGACATGGGGGCCGATATCATCAAGGATGTACTCATCCTCGAAATCGCGCGGCAGGATTACTGATCGCCGGTATCCCTGCCTGATACGGAAAACTCAATCGCTTGATCCAGCCCTTTCTTTGCGACAACGGCGCGCTGTTTTTTGCGTGCGTCGCGGATCAGATCCTGCAGGGCGACCACCTTGCCAAACGCCTGACGCACTTTGCGCTGTTCGAATTCCTTGACCGCGAGGACACGGGCCAGCTGCATGTTGAGCGTGGTCTGAGCCCGTGCCAGCCACCCTTGCCACAATAGATCGGCACCGATGGCCTGCATGGGCCGCAGGCCGTCACTGTCCTGTGCATTGGCGCGGCCCATTTCTGTCAGGCGCGCCAATTCACCGCGCAGGCGCTTCTCCTCCGCCACGATCCTGGCGAAAGCCTGTTGCTGATGGTCGTAACGGGCCTGACTGACCGTCAGCAATTTCTCAAGAGCGGCGCGGTCGCTCATATCCGGCCCCGCGCCCGCCGGCGCATGTCCTCGGCAAAACGGATTGCGGCGGCGACCGCGCGGTAAAGTTCAGGCGCAATCTGATCCCCGATGTCCGTTGTGGCGTGCAGCGACCTTGCGGTCGGCGGATCGCGGTGGATCGGCACGCCATGCTCCTGCGCGATTTCGCGGATCGCCCTGGCAATTTCGTCGACACCTTTCGCCACGCAGACGGGGGCGGCCCCTTTCTCCCGGCTCCATTTCAGCGCGACGGCGTAATGGGTGGGGTTGACCACAATGACATCGGCCGTGGGCACATCCGCCATCATCCGGTTCTGCGAGATCGAAAGGGCCCGTTGGCGGCGTTCCTGTTTCATGTGCGGATCGCCTTCGGCATTCTTCGCCTCGTCCATCAGCTCCTTGTGGGACATCATGTTTTTCCGCAGATGTTCAAAGTGCTGCCAGACCGCATCAATCGCCCCGATCCCGCCCGAGATCAGGACGACGATGAACAAGAAGACGATGCAGAGTTCCGTCAGCAGCGCGAGGACCAGATGCGGTTCGGTGTGCAGAACCGCGATCATGTCTGGCATCCGGCCCGCAATGAAAAGGGCAAGGCAGCTTGAATAGAACAGCAATTTGGTAAAGCTCTTGACCCATTCGAAAATGCCCGAGCGGCCGAACTTGTTCGTTGCATTCGCGATGATCGAAATGCGCGACATTTTGGGCGCAAGCTTGCTGGGGGCAAAGACCCAGGCCCGCTGCGCAAAAACCGAGAGAATGACCCCGACGGCGGGCAAAGCGAAAAGGGGCGCAAGGCCAAGGATCACGGGCTGCATGAATCCGGCCATGGGCGATGCTGCATCGCCGTCAAAAAACACCGGTGCAAGGCTGGTTGCCTGATCAATCATCACCATCAATGCTGTCCCGGCTTGGCGCACGCCGGCATCCCCGAACATCATCAATGCCACCAGCAAACCGGCATATCCGGCGGCCGTCATAAGATCGGTCGACTTGGCGATCTCACCCTTCTTGCGCGCCTCGAGCAGTTTTTGCGGTGTGGCATCAAAGGTTTTGGAGCTGTCGTCATCACTCCCGCTCATGGCTGCAGCCCGTAGGGATTGGCGAGAAATCCATCCAGCGCCAGCATCCAGTGTTCGAGCATGAAGGGCGCGGCGAGCGCGAGAACAAAAAGACCACCGGCGGTGATGACCGGCGCACCCACAAAGGCGACCATCAGCTGCGGCATCGCCTTGTTGATCGCGCCAAGGGTCAGGTTGTACACGACCGAAAGAATGACGAACGGGGCTGCGAGCGTGAAGGCCAGACCAAAGGCCTCGGCGATGCGCGACACGCCCCAGTTCGATACGGTACTGCCGCTGGGAAACCGGCCCATCGGCAGGATGTCGTAGGACAGGATGATCAGCGACGCGGCCTTGATATGCAGCCCCGTCATCACCGCAAGGGCAAGACCGGCGATGATCAGAATGTATCCCATGGCGGGAAGCGGATCCGCCACGGCACCGCCCAGGATCTGGGACAATGAAGTCGACTGCGCCGCGATGGAACCGGCAGTTTGCAGCGCCAGGATGAAAAGCCGGATGCCGATACCGAGAAGGACACCGGCAAGCGTTTCGGTCAGGGCGAGACGGGCGAGCGTGTCAAGGCCCGGGGGGTGATCCAATGGTGCAACCGCGGGTGCGATAACGAGCACAAAGCACAGGATGATCACCAGCTTTATCCGTCCCGGGACTGTCCGTTCTCCGAAGGCAGGAAGCAAGGCGACCAGTGCACCGACCCGCAGGAACACCGCAATGCCGTGCCAAAGCAGGGCATTCGATATGTTCTGAAGCTCGGCCAGTTGCCCGCTCATGCGGCGATGACCCCGACCAGCGAAGGTCGGGCGTCCAATCCGATTTCCTCGAAAGACAGAACAGGATTCGAGATACCCTTGGCCTGCATCACGGTCCGCAGAAACCTGCGCCGCCGGGTGTTGGTCACAAGCGCGGGATAGATACCGTTCTGGCCCGCATCGTTCAGCTTCTCGGACGCGCGATCCGCCAGCTTGTTGAACAACTCTGGCGGCAGGGCGATGTCCATGCCGCGATCACTTTCCACCTGATAGGTGGCGAATGTGTCCTCCCACTCAGGGGCCAGTTGAACCAGCGGCAGCGTCCCGTCGACGCGCCGCATCTCCGCCACCAATTGAAAGCCAAGCCGCTGGCGGACGTGTTCACAGATCGCTTCGGGCTGTGCATTCTGCCCCCGCGCCTCTGCCACAGCCTCGAGAATCAGGGGCAGATTACGGATGGACACCTGTTCATCCAGCAAAAGACGCAGCACCGCGTGCAGCACGTCGATCGGCACCTTGTCGGGGATCATCTCGTCCAGCATCTTGCGGTTGGCCTCGGCCCGGGCGGGATTCGAGATGTTCGTGAGTTCGTTCAGCGTCCGGCGCAGCGATTTGAGAGTGAGAAGTCGGCTGAAGTTGCGCTTCACAACCTCCAGCAGATGAGTGGCAAGAATTTCCGTCGGCGTGACAAGCGTGACCCCGGCCAGCACTGCGGTCTCCCGATCCTTGTTGTTGATCCAGCGCGCAGGCGCGCCATAGACGGGTTCGACGGTGTCGGTCCCACGCGGCAGCGCGCTGCGGTCTTCCGGGGCCAGGGCGAGAATCTGATCGGGATTAAGTTCCGCCCGCGCCTGTTCGACCCCCTGAATACGGATCACATATGTGCCGGGGCCGAGGGCGGAATTGTCCGTCAGCCGGATTTCCGGAAGGATCAGGCCAAAGACCGACGCAACATGGGTCCGCATCTTGCTGATCCGGGTGTCCAGCCCGGTGCCGGGATCGAGAACCATGTTCACCAGATCGGGTGCGAACTCAACATGGACGTCATCAAGTTCAAGAATGTCACCCATTGATCTTGCCGGCGGCAGCGATTCCGCGATGTCTTCCGCCGGGACCGCATCCCTTGTCTTTTTCGCGGCGACGTATCCAAGATAGGCAGCGACGGCCAATCCCATCCCGCCCAGCATGAACGGCAGAAACGGCAGCCCCGGAAAGAGCCCGAAGGCGATCATCAGAACCGCAACGGTGGCAAGCGCAGAGGGATGTTTGCCAAGCTGGCTGAAAATCGCCAGATCGGTGGCTCCGTGCGTACCACCTCGAGCAAGCAGCAGCGCCGATGCGATGGAAATGATGACCGCCGGAATTTGCGACACCAATCCGTCACCGACGGTCAGGATTGCGTAGGTTTCAAACGCATCGCCAACCGGCATTCCGTGGACGACGACGCCCATGATCAGGCCGGCCACCAGGTTGAGAAGGGTGATCAGCAAACCCGCGACCGCATCGCCCTTGACGAACTTCGACGCACCGTCGAGCGAGCCGAAGAATGTCGTTTCCTGCTGTTCGCGCTCGCGCCGTTCCTTTGCCTCGATGTGGGTGATGGCCCCGGCGGACATATCGCTGTCGATCGCCATCTGTTTGCCCGGCATCCCGTCCAGCGCGAAACGCGCGCCCACTTCGGCCATGCGCGTCGCACCTTTGTTGATGACCATGAAGTTCACGATCAGCAGAACGCAAAACACGACCAGACCCAGAAAGACGGATCCACCCATGACGAACTGGGCAAAACTTTCGATCACGTCGCCCGCTGCATTGGTGCCGGTGTGCCCTTCCCCGATGATCAGTTTGGTCGATGACACGTTGAGCGACAGGCGCAGCATCAATGACGCGAGAAGGATGGTCGGAAAGGCCGAGAAATCCAGCGGTCGTTCAATGAACAGCGTTACCGTAAAGATCAGGATCGCCAGTGCGAAGGACACGGCGAGCCCGGTATCCAGAACCCAGGACGGCATGGGCAGGATCATCATCACGATCACCGCCATCAGCGCGACGGCAAGCAGGATGGTGGGGTTGAAGATGGCGTTCGCGCTGAGGGCTTTCACGGATCAGCCTCCCAACTCAGAGACGAACAGACTGGCGGGACTGCCCCTGCGCTCTGCCGCCCGTTTTTGCGTCGTGGGCGCGACAAGCAGGGAAGCACCCGCCTGCGGGCGCGACTCTCCCGAAGAGGGGGTTTGCGGCTGCGTTTCGTCAATCTCGGCAAGGAGATCGGCATCGTCCTGGGCATACTGATGCGCGCTTGCCTGATAGGCGTCAACGGCTTGCGTCCAGTCGCCATGTTGAGCGTAAAGCTCTTTCAAAACGCGCGCTGTGTGCTGTGCGTTCAGGAGCGGATCGAACATCTCGTCGATCGAGTGGAATGCATGGCTGTGCTGTTTGTAGTTGATCTGAAAACACCCGATATCAAAGCTGCGCACCCCGGCCATGAAGTGGCGAAACACATAGCTGCGCGCTTGGTCAGGGGTATCGAACCAGACGCGTGAGCCTTGGATGTTTACCGTCCACGGCCACGGCTCCAATTGATTTGAAGGGTCACCCTGTGTTCCGAACCGAACGACAGCGCGAAGAACATCCAGAGGAACATCGGCATCCTGCGATGTTTGTTCGGCGGCTTGAAGGCACCGCCTTGCCGGATCCTCATCAGCGGACGCACAAATCGGCAGCCAACCAGCCAGAACCAGAAGAAATAGAAAATCCGGCCTCGGCCCAGAGTTTCGGGGGAATCGCATTCTGCCTTCTCCAAATCACATCCTGTGACTGGGTCAAGCTACGCGGCCTTGGTTGATGAAAGGTAACCTGCGCAGCATCAATGCGCGCATTCCGCCCATGCCGCCTTATTGATCGGCGACATCTTGGCCGATTTCGGTCTGAGGCGCACGCAGCATGGTCAGCAGCGCGTCACGGGCAGCGGCGCTTTCTTCCAGCGCCACGCTGCTGCGGGCCAGCATCCCGTCCGTCTCTGTCGAGGGTGGCGTGATGCCTTCGGTCAAGGCCAGGACCGGGCCAAACACAGTGTCATTGGCCAGCGCAAGACTGTCGATATCCTGCGCCAGCCAGGCGGATTGGACCGCAGCGGGGTCGTTCTCCAACCTGCGATAAATCGCGTAAGCCTCGTCATGTGCACCGGCCATGTCTTTCGCCACGGCACGTAGACGATCCGCTTCTTCGCCTTCCAGCTCTGTCAGTTCCGATTGCGCGCGCATCGGTTGGCCAAGGTCGAGCGCGATGCGGGCCGCCAGGATTTGCCGCGCATCAATCCGGGGGCGCGACGGGATGCTTGCAATTACATCCTCCGCCTGCAGGCCAAAACCCAAATCGACCAGACGTGTGGCCAAAGCCAGTTTGTGGCGCACCGGCAGCCTTGCGATGTCGCGGTTCGGTTGGGCGAAGACGTGATCGAGAAAGACGATATCGTCGGCCGCCGCGGTCAGTTCTTCCATAAGCCGAAGGCGCAGGTCGACGGCGGCGGGTTCTTCGCTGTCACCGCCGAGTGCCGTGCTTGCCGCGAAGGCGCGATCAAACTGGCTTGATTTCACCAACGCAAGCACATGCGCCCGCCGCAGCCCGGCACCCATGTCCGTGCCGTTCAGTTCCTTTGCATAAGCTTCTACCAGGCCGGCAGTTTCAAGGTCGATCGGCTGGTTTGCGGCCAGCCGTGCGTCGACCAGGGCAATCAGCGCCTCAGGCGATTGCTCGGTATTGTCGTCGATGACATCGGCCAGTGTGGCGGCACCCTGTTCCACGTCGCCCTCCTCGATCGCGATATTCGCTTCGGCGAGCTTTGCCGAAGGCACCAGAGGTGACGGCAACCGCTGCAGGTTGCGCAGGGCGGTTGCTGCGGCTTCGGTATCGCCATGGGACAGAAATCGACGGCTTAGTGCGGGTGCAAGAAACTGGCGCAAATGAACCGGCAGCTTGTTGAGCGCCAGCAAGGCCGGATTCGGGTCAATCTTCCGTGCAACTTCCAGCGTAGGCCGCGCCAGGATCGCCCAAAGGGCCACGTCCGACGGACAATCGAGCAATTGGGGCAGCACGCTGTTGGCACCCGCCTCGCCGCGTTCCATGATGCGGGCGATATCGATCAGCAACGGGTTCCCGGATGACAGGTCGGGATCCAGCGACAGGACTTGCTCCGCCTCCGCTCCGAAGCCGTAGTGCAGGTAGATTTTGGCAAGTTCCAAAGCGGCTTGCGTGTTCAGGCGGTCGAACTCCCCGTAAAGCGATTGCCGTGCTTTCCCCGCGAGCTGCGTAAACCCGCTGTCATCCACCCAGGCTGCGGGATTTATGGTATCATCGGGCGGGCACTGGATCCCTGAGAGGGACTGTGCATCTTCCGCCCTTTGCTCGAGGTCGGGCAGATCGAGGCTGGACGTGATGCGCATATTGTTGACCAAACCCTCGACCACGTCCGGCTCCGGCGGTGTTTCAGGGGTTGGCAAGAGGTTCGGATCGACCTGCGCGCGTTTTGTGTTTGGCAGGGATACGCCGGGTAAGAGTGTCAGCATCCCGCGGGTCGTCGCGGTGCCAAGTTCACGGGCGAGCCGTTGCTGAACTTCCTCCAGCGCGTCCTCCTCAAGGCGAGACAGGGGTTTTCGTGCAAGGGGAGGGAGCGCCTTGGGCACCAAAGGCGCGGCATCTTTTCCGATGATCAGCGGGACGGGACCTGCGGCTTCCGGCTGCGCGCGGGCATCATCGGGTACGCCGACCAAGGCCGGGTTGGTTTCAGGCAGATCGGCCGCCGGGCGGCTGCGCGGCACGAAGGGCACGGGACGTGACACACCGGGGGACGTAACGTCCAGAACGAGGAACCTGCCTTGCGCCACGAAGGGTGCGATCAGGCAATCGCACCCAAGCGTCAGTGTGAACCCATCCTCCTGCAATGCGATGTCGGCAACCCGGTCACGCGGGATCAGCGTGAAGACATCCCCAATGTCCAACCCACGTTCCGGAACCGGAAGCGTCACCTTGACCGTCCTGTCGATGTGGCTGATGTCCCAATTCGCGCCAATGGGAAGCGGCGCAACCAGCCGGGTAAAGCCCTGATGCTCGCCCGACAGAACCTTGGCCTGCTGGGCCGAGGCGACCGCGGGCAGCAGCAGCAACATGACGGAAAGCAAGGCGAACCGCATATTATGCCGCGTCCTGCTTGATCGCTTTCAACGCCTCTTCCAGTTCGGAGAAGCTGGGCCTCGTGTGGGACGGCGTGTTCTGCCGCCCCACTTCGATACAGATGTTGGTGGCATGGTTGTGCAGATTGGCCACCAGAACCTCGCGGATCAGCTGATAGAAATGTGCCTCTTCCTCGGTCACGTCCTTGACCTTTGCCGCGAAGGGGCCAACCAGACCATAGGCCAGGAAAACGCCCAGGAACGTACCGACCAAAGCGCCGCCGATCAGCTTGCCCAGAACTTCCGGCGGCTGGTCGATGGAGGCCATCGTCTTGATCACGCCCAGAACGGCCGCGACGATACCCAATGCGGGAAGCCCGTCCGCCATCGTCTGCAGGGCGTGGCTGGAATGCAGGGCATGATGCGCGTTCGCCTCCATCCGCTTTTCCAGCACCTCTTCCACCTGATGCGGATCGTCGTAGTTCATGGAGGCCGAACGCATGGTGTCGCAGATCAGCGCAATCGCTTCCTTGTCGGTCAGGATGCGGGGATATCTGGAAAAGATCGACGACTCATCCGGCGCTTCGATGTGTTCCTCGATCGCGACGGGGTTCTGCCGCGCCAGTCGGATCAGTTCGAACAGGAGGCACAGCAGATCACGGTAATCGTTCGGCTTCCATTTCGGTCCTTTGAAAACCTTCCCGACATCCTTGATCGTGTGCTTGATGGCGGTACCATCGTTGCTGATCAGAAACGCGCCCGCCGCCGCACCGCCGATCATCATCATCTCGAACGGCAGGGACTTTATGATGATTCCCATCTTGCCCCCGGCTGCCAGATAGCCGCCAAATACCATGACGAAGATCGTGATAATGCCAATGATGCCGATCATGAAGATTCCACTCCGCTATGTGTCTGAGTGACCATGACAAAGAGGCGTTAAAAAAGTCTCAGGATGGTCAGGTCATGAGAAACGAACAGGCGCGCGATGACATCGCGCGCAACGGCGTGATCCGTCAGAACGGCGCGCCTGCTGTTGCATTAAAAGCTCAGGTTTTCGGTGCATTCGCGTTGCGACCCGCCAGGATCACACTGATCGAATAGGCCACCTCGGGAGGCAGGCCCGTCATGACGGCGGCGGCAGCATCAGGGCGCATCCGGCCCAGAAAACCGGCGGCAAAGTCAGGTTCCATAGCCGCGAAAAGGGCTGCGGCATCTTTTGGTTTCATGTTCTCGTACACTGTAGTCAGCCGCGCCAGATCATCCTCTGCCGCCCCGTCCGCAAGGGACAAGGTTCGTCGCAAGTTCATTTCGGCTTCTTCCAGCGCGGCCAGCCTCTTGGTGATCTCTTCGTCCGCCACGGCTAGCGCCTTTGCCCTTATCTCGATCTGTTTCTCCAGCGTTTTGACCCGCGCCTCACGGGCTTGCAACGCGTCCAGCAATCCCCCGACTTCTGTTCGGTTCAATGGCGCATCGTCATGCTTGGTCAGGCTTTCCTCCGACAGCAGGGGCACTGGTTCAGACGCTTCCCCCGGCTGCACGGCTTCGGCGATGGCCCCACCGGCACCGGGCCCAAGCCGCAACAACGCCGAAAGAAACAACATCACCGAAATCAACAGGACCGTCCCGCGCCCGCTGCGGCGCAGTCTGGATTTCTTCTTCATCTCAATTCACTCCACTTTCGGCCCGCCGCCGCATGAACATCGGTTCGCTCGGAGCCGGTGGCGGCACGGGATCGCGTGGCGTTGCGGCGTTACGCTTTGGGCCGGGGGCGGTGCTGCCTGGCAGGTCATGCAAGGACGCCATCTGCATTTCCAGCTGGCGGGATGCGGCTTCCGCGCGGGCGACAAGGTCGGTCAGTGTCCTGGCCGAATTCGCAGCCGAACTTTGCGCCGCCGTGAGCGTTTTCGACAAATCATCGACCTGCCCGGACAGGACTGCAACGGCCCCGCCGACCCCTTTTTCAAGGTCATTGAACCGGTTCAAGCGCCGCCCGAGGACAAGGCAGTAAAACCCCGCGCCAAGTGCACCGGCGGCCAGCAATATGTCAGCGATCAATTCCACGCAGCACCTCTCAATTCAGTACGAATTCCATAATCAGCAGGTCGTTCACGTTATCCGCCCCCGCGACCACCTGAACCCGGCGCAACATCTGCGCGCGCAGCCGCGTCAATGCCGAAGGATCTTCCAGATCGCTCGGCTCAAGGGCCCGCAGATAGCTGTTCAGCACGTCGATCACCCGCGGCAGAATTTTCTCGACGTTCTCCCGGGCCAAAGTCGGTACTTCCAGATTGGCGCGAAACTTCAGGTGCTTCGCGTTCGACGGGGCGCGCATCGAAATCACCAGCGGTTCGACTTCGACATAGGACACATCCGGGCCGGGTTTGATCTTGGCCGTTTCATCGGCATGTGCCGTGTCCTGCTCACCGCCCAGAATCATCCCGCTCCAGGTGGCGTAGAAACCCCCGCCGCCACCCGCGAGCGCCAGAACAAGCCCGATGAGCAACGGCAGCTTCGACTTCTTCTTGGGCTGTTCGTCTTCTGCAGGGGCATCGTCAGACATTTGACATCCATTTCATGTTGTTGGGCCGCTTATAGAACGGATTGCACTAACCGAATGTTAAGCCGGATCGTTCATCTGTCGGTTCAACGCCCGTCAGAACGTCGGGTATGACGGAGGCGATTGTGCAGCAATTACTGAAAGTCTGGATGCAGCTTGATCTGCGCCGGCAGATTATCGTGATCCTTGCGACCGGCGCGATGTTCTTTGGCGTCATCGCCATGTCGCGCCTGGCGACGGCACCCAGCATGAACCTGCTGTATGCGGGTCTTGAAAACGGTGCTGCCGGCGATGTGGTCCGTGCCCTCGAACAGCGTGGTGTCGCCTTCGAGGTGCGCGGTGGCTCCATCTTCGTGGATTCCGCCGAACGCGATCAATTGCGCCTGACCCTGGCCAGCGAAGGACTGCCCGCCAACGGCAATCGCGGGTATGAACTGCTCGATACGCTCACCGGTTTCGGCACCACGTCGCAGATGTTCGATGCCGCCTACTGGCGCGCAAAGGAAGGGGAATTGGCCCGCACCATCGTCGCCAGCCCGCAAATCGCCATGGCGCGGGTCCATATCGCCAGCACCGGATCGAACCCGTTTCAGCGGGGCGTGACACCCAAGGCATCCGTTTCGATTACCCCGAATGGCAGCGGTGTCACCCCCGCGCAGGCCAAGGCGGTCCGCTATCTGATCGCTTCCGCAGTGGCGGGTCTGTCTGCCGATGATGTGGCCGTGATCGACGCCAACGGCGCGTTGATCGGGCAGACGGATGATGCCGCACCCGTGATCGGGGGCGATGACATTTCACAGGTGCTGCGCGACCGGGTCCAGCGCCTGCTCGAGGCGCGTGTGGGGTTCGGCAACGCCGTGGTCGAGGTGTCCGTCGATACGGTCACCGAAAGCGAAGCGATCCGGGAACGTGTCTTCAACCCCGAAAGCCGGGTGGCAATCAGCACAGATACCGAAGAACGGACGAATACCTCGACGGATGGCGGCAATGGCGATGTCACCGTGGCCAGCAATCTGCCCGATCAGGAAGGCGGCGGTGCCGGCGACAGCTCCTCGTCGCAAAACAGTGAAACACGGGAACGCATCAACTACGAAGTGTCCGAAACGGAGCGCGAAATCGTCCGAACGCCGGGCGCGATCAAACGCGTCACCGTTGCGGTGCTGGTCAACGAACCCGTTGCCACCAACCCCGCTGGCGAGACTGTCGCGGAGCCGCGGAGCGAAGAGGAAATGCAGTCCCTTCGCGAACTCGTATCCTCCGCTGTGGGCTATGACGAATCACGGGGCGACATCATCACGATCAAATCAATGGCACTTTTGTCCGTCCCGCCGACAGGTACCATCGCCGAGACGTCGTTGTTCAGCACATTCGACATTGATCTGATGTCCGCGATCCAGATGGCCATTCTGGCGCTGGTCACCCTGATCCTCGGGTTATTCGTGATCCGCCCGGTGCTGTCGCGCCCTGTCACACCGGACAATGGAGCGATCGCCGCACTGCCGCCCGGCCGCCCGGACGAAAGCAGGCCTGCCTCCGACGCGCTCGACGGCGAAGTCACCGACACCGACTTCGAAATGCCGTCACTCGGTATGGCGAACTCTTTCGACGGCGACACCGGCGATCTGCCGAACCTGCCGATGATGGGCGGCGGGGCCGAAGACCCGGTCAGCAGGTTGCGAAACCTGATCGGCGAACGGCAGGAAGAAACCGTCGAAATCCTGCGCAGCTGGCTTGAAGAAAAGGAAGAGAACGCTTGATGTCCGTTTCCCATAGATACCAAAGCTTCGACGGCGCGGCGTCCGTCGGCGGCACGATCTCGACCCATTCAGAAGACCAGATCGAAGACATCCGCCTGACGGGCTTCGAGGCTGGATATCAGGCCGGTTGGGACGACGCTGTAAAGGCACAGGGCGATTCGGAAGCCAAGCTGACGGCGGATTTCGTGAACACGCTGCAGGACATGTCCTTCACCTATCACGAGGCCTATGCAAAGTTGAACGAGGGCATGAAGCCGTTGTTCTCGCAGTTGATCACCAAGCTGCTGCCGGAAGTCGCCGCGCAAAGCCTTGGCCTGCAGATTCTCGAGCAAATCACCGCCATCGCCCCTGTGGAGCATGGGGCGACCATCGAAATCGTCGTCTCTCCCGGCAAGGAAGACACCATCCGCACTCTTCTGGAAGAGCAGGCCGCCGTCCCCTTCGTTCTGGCGACGGAGCCTTCCTTGCCCGGCGGTCAGGTCTATCTGCGCGCGGGCACGACGGAGCGTGAGATCAACCTCGATGCGGTTCTCGACGGGATCCGCAGCGCATTCACCGCCTTCTTCCACACCACCCAAGAGGAGCCAAAAGATGGCTGAACATGTAACGCCGACCGCCGATGTCACCAATCCCTTCACCTCTGTCCCGATCGAGGTCAGTGTCTGCGTGGGCAAGGCCCGTCCGCTGATCCGCGAGTTGATGGCACTGGGCGAAAATGGATTGCTGACACTTGATACGCGTGTGGATGATCCGGTCGACCTCTATGTCGGCGAACGGTTGATCGCCCGTGGGATGCTGGAGGAAAAGGAAGGCGATGCGTCGGGTCAGCTTGTCGTTCGTCTGACGGAAATCCTCCAGCTACAGCCCGAACGGTGAAAAAACACTTCCCGCTCCCTGCGGCGCTCTTTTTGTGTTCGCTGATCTGCCTCTGGCCGGGGGCGGCGGCCGCGCAGGAATTTTCCTTCTCGCTGGGCGACGATGGATCCTTGTCCGCCCGAACGATCCAGCTTTTTGCCTTGATCACGGTTCTCAGCCTCGCACCGGGGTTGGCGATCATGGTCACCTGCTTTCCCTTCCTTGTCACCGTCCTGTCGATCCTCCGACAGGCCATCGGCCTGCAGCAATCCCCGCCGAACATGCTGATCGTCAGTCTTGCGCTTTTTCTGACGTATTTCGTGATGGAGCCGGTCTTTACCGCCGCCTGGCAAAACGGCATCGCGCCTCTCACAAATGAAGAAATCGACGCCGAAACCGCTTTTGTCCGAACTTTGGAGCCTTTTCGCGGCTTCATGGCCGCGCGTCTCGATCCTGATACGTTCTTCGCCATGGCAGAACTTCGCCCCGATACCATCGACGCGCAGCCTGTTGCAGACGCGCCGCTTTCGGTCCTTGTGCCAAGCTTTCTGTTGTCCGAAATTTCGCGCGCGTTTCAGGTCGGTTTCCTGATTTTTCTGCCCTTCCTCATCATTGATCTGGTCGTTGCGGCGATCCTGATGTCGATGGGCATGATGATGGTCCCCCCTGCCATCGTCTCCCTGCCGTTCAAGCTGGCCTTTTTCGTTGTCGCGGACGGCTGGAGTCTGATCGCGGCCAGCCTTGTCCGCAGCTATTTCTGACCGGCCACGGCAAGCTTGAGTCAAATCCGCGAAAGATCGCCCGTCCGAGCTTAACAGCTTGTCAGCCGTCCGGGCCTATCCCGATCCTCGGTGAGCTCGGGAAGGATGTGGCGTGCGACAAGCGGCAGATAAGAAAAATGTGCGGATACAGGCATGAGAAAATACCTGTCTATGCACGCGGTACTGGCGGTGGGATGGACAGCGACCGGCATGTTGCTGCTTCGCGGCTTTCCACATGAATCGGCGGTGATCGTTCTGGGCACATTGGTTCTGGCCGAGACAATCAGCACGATCCTCATCGCGATGGCCATCCGAATGGGCCGGGTCTCCAGGCGCACGGACAAAGGCACAGATGTGTTTGGCCGGATGCTGGCGGGCTGGGTCATCCTGTGCCTTCTCGTTCTGCCGCTGTTCCACCTTCAGGCGTTGCCCTTTTTCAAGGTCAGCCAATTGCGGTTCTTTGCCTCTTGGCGCTCGCGCTTTTTCTTTCACTGATGAGGCTTTGCCGCGCCCCTTCAGTCACAAGCCTCAGGATGATCGCTGTCGCCGCCGGACTGAAACTGGCGGTGGTTTTCGGCGTATCGGCGCCGGATCTTCTGTTGGCGGGCATCGTCGTGATAAAACTCGCGGTCTTTCTGGTGCAGCTGGCAATTGGCAAAAGGTCTGGCCGTTTCGCAGAAGTCCCGCGCTATGCTCTGCCGCAGAACGTCGGTATCGTCCTGGCCCAGTACGCGGACCTTCTGGTTCTCCCACTGGTGCTGGCTGGCCATCAGGCGCTGATCTATCTGGTGGCACGTGCCTTGGGACAGTGCGTCAGTGCCGCACTCGGAGGACTTTGCCAGCGCGCCGAGATCCCCTTGGCCGTGGCACGGCAGAGCGGTGACAGAGCCGGATTCGTGACAATGGCGGCGCGGCTGAACCTGGGGGTTCTTCTGATCGGCGGGGGCCTGTGTCTGGTGATGCTCACGGTAGGCCCATTCGTTGCGATCGCGGCAGACCTCGACAAGAACGCGCTGCGCCCGGTTGTCCTGTTCGATACTGTTGGGAACGGCTGCGCCGGTACTTTTCGGGGCCACCGACAGCTTGCTCAAGATGACACACCAGTACGTGCCGCTCTTGCTGTGCAACATCGCGCTGACTGCCACGCTCTTCATTGCGGTCCTTTCCGCACATTTGCCGACGGCTCTGTTTCTGGCGCAATGTTTCGCTGCCGCGCATCTTGTGAACGGTGCGGTTTCAGCCATCTTTCTGGCGCGCTTTGGGGGTGTCTGGCCTGGCCTGACGGCGCTTTTCCTGCGCCAGATCAAGCTGATGTAGGGGTGTCAGCGCACCACGAACTCCGCGTGCAACGCCCCTGCGGCCTTGATGCTCTTGAGGATGTCGATCATGTCGCGCGGGGCCACACCAAGGGCGTTCAACCCTGCAATCACCTCCGACAACGAGGTTCCGGGCTGCACTTCGGCCAGCGAAATGCCCGGCTCTTCCTCGATCGCGGCATTTGTGCGCGGCACCACGACGGTCGCACCTTCCGAGAACGGATTGGGCTGTACCACAAGGGGCTGCTCCTGAATGCGCAGGGTCAGGTTGCCCTGACTGACCGCGACGCGCGAGATGCGCACATCCTCGCCCATCACGATCGTGCCCGAGCGTTGATCGACGACGACACGTGCCTTGCGTTCCGGCTCCACCTCGATGTTCTCGATCCGGCCCAGCGCATGAGCGACAGAACGCATGTTCATCCCCGGCACATCAAGCTGCACCGTACCGCTGTCCAGCATCAGCGCCACGCGCCTGCCGAAATCCTGATTGATCGCCCGCTCGATACGGCCGGCGGTTGTGAAATCCGCTTCGCGCAAGGCAAGCCGCAGATCGTCCAGTGTGGCCAATTGAAACTCGATCTCTCTCTCCACGCGGGCACCCGATGGGATGGACCCCGAGGTCGGAACGCCTTGCGTGACTGCGCCGGCATCGCCTTCGGCCACCGCACCCCCGGCAATGATCGTCCCTTGCGCGACCGCGTAGATCTCGCCGTCAGCGGCGTTCATCGGCGTCATGATCAGCGTACCGCCCATCAGGCTTTTTGCGTCGCCGATCGCGGAAACCGTCACGTCGATCTGTCCACCTGCCCGCGCGAAAGGGGGCAGCGTTGCGGTCACCAGAACAGCGGCGACGTTCTTGGGCCGGAACTGTTCACCGGTGACGTTCACGCCCAGCCGTTCGAGGATGTTCGTCATGATGTCTTCGGTAAAGGGGGCATTGCGCAGCCCGTCGCCGCTGCCGTTCAGCCCGACCACCAGACCGTACCCCACCAGATCGTTGCCGCGCACGCCGTCGAAATCCACCAGATCCTTGATCCGGACGGGGCTTGCCGCAGCACTGCCGATACACAGAACAAGGCTCAGGACACTCAGATAAAAACGCATCACAGGAAGTTCACCAAAGACAGCTGAGACATGCGAACGGTCACCGTATAAAGGCTCTGCAGTTGAAACTGCGCCTCTTCAAGCCGGGTCGCAGCCTCATAGGGGTCGATCTCCAGAAGGGCGACCTTTGCGAATTCCAGCCCTGTCACCTCTGCGGCATTGCGCGCGGCGACCTTCTCGATCCGGGATTCGACAAACCCGACATCAGCGCGCAAGGCGATCACGTCATCCTGCGCGATCAGCATGGATTGACCGGCCTTGTCGAAAAGATCTGACTGGGACTGAAGATCGAAGCCAAAGGACGGATCGTCGGCCAGCGCCGCAACCGCAGCGAGCTTGAGTACTTCCTTGAGTTTCGGATCGGTCGCACGCACATCCAGCTGCAACGCGGTCAGATTGCGACAGCTGGAACGGGGCGATGGCATCGGTTGAACCTTGATACATTGTCGCCTCAAACCCCGCTGGGTCGTCGAACCATGCAGTCGCCGTAGCAAGCAGATCATCAGGGGTTGTCGCACCTGCGGCTGCCGTGCGCAGTGCGTTGATGATCGTTTGCCCGTCGGGAAGGGCAGGGGCATCCGTTGCCTTGCCGGAAAACAGGTAACGTCCGGCGGAATTGACGTTCATTGCGCCGATCATGCTGTCCAATGTGGCGCGGGCTTCGGCAACCGTGTCCGAGCCGGAAACACCGATCGCCAGAGTGCCGGCGGTCAGCAAACTGGCAGAAAGGGTCCCGCCAAGACTTTCCACCATCGCCAGCGCATCCTGCATTCCGCCTGCATAGAGCGCCGCTTCGGACGTGGATACGTTATAACCTTCAAGGATGCTGGCGCGCCGCTCGATATCGGTGAGATAGCTGTAGTTGCCGCCAAGCACATCGCGCACGTCGGCGACCTGGCCGGTGGCCAGTTCTGTGGTCAGCTTGTCGATGTCCTGTCGCAGCGCGACGTTGCGCTGGCGCATTGTATAGGAATGCGAAAGATCGCCCAAAGATGTCACAGACATGGTTTACAGCCTCATTATCGTTTGCATCATTTCGTCCACGGTCTGAATGACCCGCGCGTTGGCCGCATAGGCCTGCTCGATCGTCATCAGACGCTGGATCTCATCGTCCGTATCCACGCCGTCCGCCAATTGCCTTTCGGTCAGTTCGGAAAATCGCGCGGCGGCAAAGGTCAGCTTCTGCTCGGCGATGGTGCGGTCCGACCCGATCTGCGATGTCACCGCGGCCACCAGCCCGGACGCCGTAAAGGCGCTGCCGCCAAAGCCACCGCCACCCGGCACCACCGCGCCGGATAAAGCGGTCCCCAGACTTTGCAGCAAAGTGGCGTTGCCGGTCAGGCCCGGCGTTGCCGCGTTCACACCGTCGCGGAGCCGCCAGACTTCGCCGCCCTGATCGGGATCGACCATGGCATTCAGGGCCAGCCGACCGGCAAGTCCGCGTTCGTTTGCCGGATCGAACGCGCCGCCGCTGTCCGTGAAAAGGCCCGGTCCACCCGGAATGATGGTCGGATCGACTCCCGGGTCCTGAAACCGCGTCACCAGATCGCGTGCAATGGCGTCGACCTGCGTCTGGGCTTCGACACCCAGTTCGTCGCGAATGGCAAATTGCGCGCCGATGGCACCGCCGCGCAACGCCCCTTTTTCAGAGCTTGTGCGCACCGCCGTGCCGTTGATCGTCAGACCCGACAATGTGCCGCCTTCGACCGACATATAGGGCGTGACGATATTCGACCGGTCAAAGCCGACAACCGCCGCCGTCCCGTCCACCAGCACCGCACCACCTACGCTGTAGAGCGCGATCTGGCCGTTATCGCGTGGCACCTCGCGCAGTGGCACCAGCACGCCCAGATCGTCGATGACGCGTTGCCGCTGATCCTGCAGTCCTGCAACGCTGCCACCCTGGACCTGCAGCGCGGTGATCTGATGGTTCAACGCAACGATCTGCTGCAATCCGCTGTTCAGCTGATCAACCTGGGTGGAAATCGTCCGGTCCGCCAGACTGCGCGCGTCCTGAATGCCGCTGGATGCAGCAGCGATGCTCCCGACGAGATCCTTCGCCTGCGAGACTGCAGCGCTCAGCCTTTCGGTGGCATCCGGGCGACTAGACGCGGTGATCAGGGCGTTTTCAAACCCTGACAACCGCGCCGAAAGCGACGCCGGATTGTCCGGTGTGCCCAACAACCGCTCGACCCCGGCCAGAAAGTCCGCAGCGCCTTGCGCGTTGATCTGCTCGGCCCCCGCAAGGCGACGGTCAGACGCCAGACTGGCATCGACGATGCGCATGATCCCATCGACCCGCACGCCGCCAGTGTTGCCGATGGTGGCGGACGACAATCCCAGCACCCGGCGGCCATAACCCGGCGTAAGCGCATTCGAGATGTTGGAAGAAACCACTTCCGCGCCGCGACCTGCGGCCCGCAGACCGGAAATGGCATTTGATAAGGCAGCAGAGATTGTCATTCTTGAGTCCCCCGTTAAGCGATCGTTGTCTCAGGCAGCAGATCAGCGTTTGATGTTGGTGGTTTCCTGCAGCATTTCATCCACGGTCTGGATGACCTTGGCATTGGAACTGTAGGCCCGCTGCGTCTGGATCATGGAGGTTAGCTCACCCGCCACATCGGTGGTCGATTCCTCCAACGCGAAGGCCAGAATATCACCCGTGGGTCCGTCGCTGGCGTTCCAGAGGAAGAAGGAGCCGCTGTCGACAGAGGGCAGATATGTCTGTTGGTCCAGGGCGACCATCCCGTTGGGGTTGGGCAGATCGACCAGCGGCACCTGATAGATCACCCGCGTGATCCCGGTGTCGAAATAGGCATAGACGTATCCGTTCGGATCCACCTCGACCGAGGTCATGTTGCCCACCGGAGAGCCGTCCTTGGAAATCGAAATCGGCGCAAAGCTGTCGGACAATTGGGTCAGGCCGTCATTCTCGCCGATCTGGCCGATGTCCACCTCGATCGGGCCGCCGTCCACATCCACGATGATCGTGCCGGTCGCCGGATCATAGGCACCACCGGCTGTGCCCGTCGGCGTGACCGACAGCAATGTGCCGCCCGCGGTGCGGCTGTCCGCGAATTCCAGCGTGTATTCACCGATGATCACCGCCGGATCGACGGAATCGCGCATTGTCATCGTCCAGGTGTTCGATGCGCCTGTCGCCGGTACGGTCGGCGTGAAGGTGACATTGATGTTCTCGGACGTGCCAAGGTTGCCGTAATACTCGACAGAAAGTTCGGACGGATCGCCCGTGCTTCCCGCGACGGTCTCTGTTGCGGGCAGGTTCACGCCCAGTGTCATGCGGGTTGTCGGTTCGCCGGTGAACTGGTTCACGTTGATCTGAATAGGCTCCAGACCGTCGGCCGTATCGCGTGGGTAGGCGGGGATCGTCCCATCCGCCTGTGCGGGCCATCCCATCAGGACCAGCCCCGAGTTGGAGCGCAGATAGCCTTCACTGTCGGTTCTGAATGACCCTGTTGTTGTCAGATACATCTGGGTGTCGACACCGGCGGTGACATCGCTTGCCTGTGCCACCGGAAGGAACCCGCGCCCGCGCACCGCAAGGTCCGTCGCATTGCTGGTCGCCACCAGCGAGCCGCGCTGGTCGATCAGCCGCTCCGTCACCGCGCGCACGCCGCCTGCCGAATACTTGCTGCCACCGGATGCGATCACGATGGAATGAAAATCGGTTTTGACCCGCTTGTATCCGTTCGTTGAGGAGTTCGCGATGTTGTCCGAGATCGAGGCAAGCCGCGTCGCGTTCGCTTGAAGCCCTGCCACGCCGGCATTGAGCGATGAAGAAATGGTCATATGTCAGACACGCCTTTCTGCTGTATCAATTACGTTGATCAGACAGATAGACGCGGCGGCTTAATTCCCCGCTAACATGTAAAATGCGCGACATTTGCGGCCATTCGACCGCTTCCAGCCTCAAAGACCATCGCGCAGCAGCACGACTTCGATCCGGTTGTTGCGTTTGGCCATCGTGTCCTGAAGCACCGGTTCGCGGTCCGCATGGCCGGTCACGCGCTGGATGCGGTCAGGAGAGATATCGACACCCTCCAGCAGTTCCCGCATCACATCCGCCCTGTCGGCGGAGGTTGCCCAGACCTGATTGTCCGCCAGCACGATGGGGTTCGAGGCGACATGCCCGCCGATGGCGATGCCGTTGGTGACCGTCTTGGCCGTCGCCGCGATGATCGTCGCCAGATCGCGCAAAAGCTGCGTCGGGCGGTTGCTGCCCGGTTCGAACAGCGGGATGCCCTCAAGCTCGAACAGTTCGATCAGCAATCCTTCGTCGGTGATGCGGGTCACGATATGGCGCATGGCGTTTTCCATCACCATCGTCTCGCCACCCCGGCCCATCAGCATCTCTTCGAGCGCCTTGAGCGCTTCGGCCTGCCCCTGATCGTCTGCCATATCGGTCCCGGTGTCACCGCGGGAATTGGTTTCCTGGGTGATGCGCGCATCGGTGCCTCCGGTGCCACTGCGCGGCAAGGTGTTCTCGGAAAAGATACTCTCTCCCCCGAACGCACCATCCCCGCCACCGGAAATCCGGTTCACCGGAATCGTCGGCGAGAAATAGTCCGCAAGTCCCTTGCGTTGCTGTTCGGTCGTTGCATTCAGCAGCCACATCAACATGAAAAACGCCATCATCGCGGTCACGAAGTCCGCATAGGCGACTTTCCAGGCACCGCCATGGTGCCCGCCGCCTTTGACAACCTTTTTCCGTTTGATGATGACTGGCGCTGCATTTGCTTGCGCACCCATCTCCACCACCTTTATTCACCCAAGGCGAGAGGTAGCAGGGCTGCTCCTAAGGATCGCTTAACATCTTCAATTGCGCCTATTTCGCAGATGCGGCAAAGGCGATCAGACCTTGCGCGCCCGTGCTTCCGCCAGCTTGATCTGCTTCTGGCGTTCGCGAAAACGGTCCTTGTCCCAGTCGGTCGTCTGGTCAAAGCAGTGATGACAGCTCACGCCCTGTTCGTATTCGGGCCGCTGCATGTCTTCGGGCAGGATCGGCTGTCTGCATCCATGACACAGCAGATGCGGCCCCTCTTTCAGCCCATGCCCCACACTGACGCGGGCGTCGAAGACAAAGCAGTCGCCTTGCCACGTGCTTTCTTCCTGCGGCACCTCTTCGAGATACTTCAGGATACCGCCCTTGAGATGAAAGACATCCTCCACCCCCTGTCCGAGCAGGTAATTGGTGGATTTCTCGCATCGAATCCCGCCGGTGCAGAACATCGCGACCTTCTTGTTGTGAAAGCGGTGCCTGTTCTGCTCCCACCATTCCGGGAACTCTCCGAAACTCTTGGTCTGCGGGTCCACGGCCCCCTCGAAGGTGCCGATCGCCACCTCGTAATCGTTGCGTGTGTCGATCACGGCGACATCCGGGCTCTGGATCAGCGCGTTCCAGTCTTTCGGCTCCACGTAGTTGCCGACCTTGCTGGCCGGATCAACGTCAGGCTGGCCCATCGTCACGATCTCGCGCTTGATGCGCACCTTCATGCGCGGAAAGGGCGGCGTCTCGCTCACGGCTTCCTTCCACTCAAGGTCCGCGCACCCCGGCAACCCGCGCAGATGCGCGATCACGGCGTCGATGCCCGGGTCGCGGCCCGGCGATGGTGCCGTTCACGCCCTCACCGGCCAGCAGCAGCGTGCCCTTCACGCCCTGCGCCACGCACAGCGCCAGCAGCGGTGGCTTCAGCGCGGCAGGGTCGTCGAACCGGGTAAAGTGATAGAGGGCGGCGATTGTGTACATGGCCGAGGAAATAGGCCCCAAGGGGGCTGTCTTGCAAGGGGGCGGTGGGTTAAAACCCACCCTACGGCCCGGTTCGAAAGGAAAGACCATGCAAGCTCTCATCGTGATCGACGTTCAGAACGATTTCTGCCCCGGCGGGGCGCTCGCCGTGACTGACGGCGACGTGATCGTGCCCGGCATCAACGCGCTGATGAACGAATGCGACGCGGTGATCCTGACGCAGGACTGGCACCCGGCGGGCCATTCGTCCTTTGCGTCCTCGCATCCCGGCAAGACCCCGATGGAGATGATGGAAATGCCTTACGGCCCGCAGGTGCTTTGGCCCGATCATTGCATCCAGGGCAGCATGGGCGCAAAGTTCCACAGCGATCTGCACCAGGACCGCGCCGATCTGATCATTCGCAAGGGCTACAACCCCGCCATCGACAGCTATTCCGCGTTTTTCGAGAACGACCATGAAACCCCGACCGGGCTGGAAGGCTACCTGCGCACACGCGGGATCACGCGGTCTGACGATGGTTGGGCTCGCATTGGACTTTTGCGTGAACTTCTCTGCTGTCGATGCGGCCAAGTTGGGGTTCGACGTCACCGTGCGACAGGATCTGTGTCGGGGGATCGACCTGAACGGATCACTGGCGGCAGCGGTCGATGGGATGAAGCATGCGGGTGTGACGCTCGCCTGACCCTCAGAACCCGTGCAACACGGGTTTGCCGCCTGCAATCACACCCTTGATCAGCTTCAACCCCTTTGCCTGCGCGGCGCGATCCCCGAAACGGTCGTTCGACACGACGGGCAGTTTCCTTTCCTGCGCGAATTTCAGGATGAAGGCATCCGCTTCGGTCTTGGCCGGGCAGACCATCACCCGGTTGCGGGGCAGTCCCAATGCCGCCGCGAACCCTTTCTCGTCCAAGGATTTGTCGCCAAGGTGATGCCGCGTTGAGGCATCGAGAAAGACGTAAGGCATCATTTTTCGCGCGCGCAGCGTATCTACGACACTCTGCAATGTCCGCAAATCCGGTTGGCCGTCCCAGTAGATCACATTCGTCCCGTCGATCACGATCTCATCCCCGCCCCGCCGCCGCGAGGGTTTTGCCGGGGTTTCGCCAGACACGACCGCACCAACAGGCAGCATGGATTTGGCGACCAGCGCGACGACAAACGCGCCGAAACCTGCACCCCAATAGATCAGCGTTTCGGAACTGAAAGGCACGCTGCGCGACATTTGAAAGAAAAGCAGCGCTGTCAACGCGATGGTAACCCAGATCGCCCGCGACAGGCACCAGACGTAACCAATAAAAGCCAGCAATAGGACGACTGCGGTCAGAATATCTTCGGGGGGCATCACAATCTCGCTCTGTTTCGGGACGACGCTAGCTGACGATTCGGGCGGCTCTATGGCAAAGGCTTGAAATCGCCCTTGCTCCGCCCGCCCCAGTTTTGCGACAAAGGCCTGATTGCACAAGGAACGCCCAATGGTCGACATTGCCACCCGCGTCTGGAACCACAAATGGAAGATCGACCCCATCGTGCGGTCTCTGATCGACACGGATTTCTACAAACTGCTGATGTGCCAGTCGATTTTTCGCAACAAACCCGACACGCAGGTGACATTCAGCCTCATCAACCGTTCCAGACAGATCCCGCTGGCCGAACTCATCGACGAGGGCGAATTGCGTGAACAGCTGGACCATGTGCGGTCCCTGTCGCTGTCCCGGGGTGAATCCACATGGCTGCGCGGCAATACCTTCTACGGCAAGCGCCAGATGTTCCGCCCCGATTTCATGGAGTGGTTCGAGGGACTGTCGCTTCCGCCCTATCATCTGGAGCGCAAGGGCGATCAATACGAGCTGACCTTCGAAGGCAAGTGGCACGAGGTCATGCTGTGGGAAATCCCCGCGCTGGCGATCCTGATGGAACTGCGCGGCCGGTCCGTGCTGGACAAGATGGGCAAGTTCGAGCTTCAGGTGCTCTATGCCCGCGCCATGACCCGGGTCTGGGAAAAGATCGAGGCGATGCGCGACATTCCGGGTCTCTCCATCGCCGATTTCGGCACCCGGCGGCGTCACTCCTATCTCTGGCAGGACTGGTGCGTGCAGGCGATGAGCGAGGGTCTGGGCAGCGCCTTCACCGGCACCTCCAACTGCAAGATCGCCATGAGCCGCGAGGTCGAGGCGATCGGCACAAACGCCCACGAACTCCCGATGGTCTACGCAGCACTTGCCGAAACCGATGCGGAGCTTGCCCGCGCGCCCTACGATGTCTTGCAGGACTGGCACGACGAACACGAAGGCAACCTGCGCATCATCCTGCCCGATACCTACGGCACCAAAGGGTTCCTCGACAACGCCCCGGACTGGCTTGCCGGCTGGACCGGCATCCGCGTCGACAGCGGCGATCCCGCATCCGCGGCGCGGGACGCGATCGACTGGTGGAAATCCCGGGGCGAAGACCCGTCGAAAAAGCGGGTCATCTTCAGCGACGGTCTGGATGTGGACAAGATCAAGGCGCTGCACGGCGAGTTTTCGGGCAAGGTCAACGTCTCCTTCGGCTGGGGCACCTTGCTGACCAACGACTTTCGCAATCTTGTGCCCAACGACGCGCTCGCGCCGTTTTCACTGGTCTGCAAGGCAGTCGCGGCCAACGGCAAACCAACGGTCAAACTGTCCGACAACCCGAACAAGGCGATGGGCCCCGAATTGGAGATTGCCCGCTACAAGCGCGTCTTCGGCGTGGGCGATCAGGTGGCGGAGGAAGTGGTGGTCTGAGCGATCCGCAACCGCCGCTCCCGCCAGATGATGATCAATCCGCCCGCGATGATCAGCAGCGCGCCGGGAAACAGCTCTGACCACGGTGCCTCATCGTAGAATACCCAGCCCAGCACAAAGGCGATGGGGATGCCGAAATAGCTGAACGGTGCCAGATCGCTTTGATCGGCCATCCGGTAGGCGGTGATCAGCAACAGCACTGCCGTCCCGCCGAAGGCACCCATCCCTGCAATCCACACCAGATCCGTGTTATCGGCCAGCGGCGTGAACCCGCCGGTGAAATACGCCAGCAGCAGCGATCCTGCCGCCGCGACGCCCGATGAGTAAAGGTTGATCAGCGCCGTCGGCACATCGTCATCCACCATGCGCGATGTCACACCCACCAAGGCGTAACACAGGGCCGCCGCCAGCGGCAGCAACGCCGCACCCGAAAAGGTATCGCGCCCCGGCCCGACCACCAGCACCACGCCGACGAACCCGATCAGCACCGCAATCCAGCGCAGGGCACCCACCTGTTCGCCCAGAAGAGGTACGGCAAGCGCCACCAGAAACAGCGCATTGGCATAGGTGATCGTCGAAGCCGTCGCAAAGCTGAGGATGCCCAGAGACAGGTAGAAACAGAACTGCGCGCCTGTGAGGATAACGCCCCGGAACAAGGCGATACGCCATTGCCGGATGCGCATGATACGGCCCTTGCGGTGCCAGTCCGCCGATCCCCAAAGCACCAGTGCCGCAGGAATCAGACCAAAGATGTTGCGGTATGCGGACAATTCCGCCGCGCCATAGGTCGGTGACAGATGCTTGATGATCAGCCCCATCGCATCGAACAGAACGATGGCCAACAGCGAATAAAGGATCGCAAGGGTCGTCTTGTTCAGCGGCATCTGGGCGCTCCGGAAGGTTGCGTGAGGATTCGCGCATCAAATGCGACATCTCTCCTGACCTTATGCGCAACTGCTCGTCCTTGCGCCAGCCAATGCGCGTTTTGAGGTCAAATTCAGTCGCAAATCAACCTTGCCTTTGGAGGGTCGAAATGCGATGCCTGAGGGGCTTGGTGTCCCGATGCATGATCCGTCATGCGGGACCTAACAGGGAATTCAGTCAAGGCATCCGCCCCAAGCTGAAGCCGCCCCCGCGACTGTAAGCGGTGAGCCCGACCCGATATGCCACTTGTCGAAAGATAGGGAAGGCGGGAAAAGGCCTCGACCCGCGAGCCAGGAGACCTGCCAGGCAAGAGAGACACACGTAAGCCGTCGGGTGTGACGGCAAGGAGAGACGACATGACGACAATGACAAAGACACGCAGCGGCCTGCGCGTACTGCCCGCCTTCTTCGCACTGGCGCTGGGCATCGCGGTCATCGCGCTGACGGGCCATGTTCAGGCGGCGGCACTGCATGATGCGGCCCACGACGTGCGTCACGCCACAGGGTTCCCCTGCCACTAATTACCGGGGTCGAGAGGCCTCTTGTCGCGGCCCCTTTGTGCCGCACCGGCGGGGCGCTATCCTTCTAGGGCGACGCGAAATGGCGTCCTCTCCCTCTTTGCTGACGTGATCGCGCTCCCGGCTTTCGGAGGCACGATCTTGTCTTTTGTCAGGTCAGACAGGCAGCGCAGCAATCGCGCCAGCCCTCCCGCATAGGAGCCAATTTCATGTACACACGTATTCTCATCTCCGCCCTTTTCGCCGGGGCCTCGGCTGGTCTGATCGCCGGTCTGCTACAGCTTTTCCTCGTGCAGCCCGTATTGCTCCATGCCGAACTCTACGAGTCAGGCGTGCTTGCGCATTTCGGCGTCGCACCTGTGTCCGCGCACCCCGACCTTCCGGGTTTCGACCTGATGCGCGATGGTCTCAGCCTCATCTTCACGATGCTCATCTATACAGGTTACGCCCTTATCCTTCTGGCCGTCATGTCGCTGGCCGAGGATCGTGGCGCGGTGATCAACGGGCGCTGGGGCATCCTGTGGGGTGTTGCCGGATTTGTCGCTTTCCATCTCGCGCCGGGTTTCTCTCTTGCGCCCGAAGTGCCCGGCGTGGCCGCCGCTGATGTGACCGCCCGCCAGATCTGGTGGTTTGCGACCGTCGGAACCGCTGCTGTTGCGATGTGGCTGATCGCCTTTGGCGGAAACTGGATGATGTGGGGGCTGGCCGCGATCTTGCTGCTGGCACCGCATGTGATCGGCGCGCCGGAACCGGAGGTTTTTGCAGGTCCGGTGCCGACCGAACTTGCCGCGCTCTTTGCGGCGCGCGCCTTTGGCGTCGGGCTGGCGGCATGGGTGTCTGCTGGGATGTTTCGCAGGATACTTCTGGCAGCGCGAAGGCGCTTACGCCAACGCCACCCAAAGCGCCTAGGAGAACTGTCATGAGCCGCAGCCTGTCGCTTTTCGCCATTGGTCTCGTGTTCGGCGGTGGCATCGGTTTTGCGACCGCCGCCGGGATGGGGGCCAGTTTTGACGGGCACGACCACGATGATCCCGCCCAGCATCAGGGCACGCATCACGGCGCGATGAACCATGACACCCCTGTCGAGGTTTCTTCCGCCACGCCACCGACTGTCTCCATCGCGGTCAACCCCGATCCGATGGCAGGCTACAACCTGCATGTGATGACCGACAATTTCAGCTTCTCACCCCAGAATGCCAGCGGTGACAACGTGACCGGCCAAGGACATGCCCATGTCTACATCAACGGCAAGAAGCTGGGCCGCCTTTACGGCAACTGGATGCACATCGACGCCTTGCCCAAAGGCACCGTCGAGATCGAAGTCACGCTGAACGCCAATGATCACAGCCCGCTGGCCGTGAACGGCGCACTTGTTTCCGCCACCCAAACCCTGAATGTGGAATAGCCCATGACCGCCACGCTCTACGTCTGCACCACCTGCCGCGCGGGCGAAGTGCTGGAAGACGACGCACCGCGCCCCGGTGCGCTGCTGCACGCCGCACTGACTGCTGCAGATCTGCCCAAGAACGTCGAGGTTGTCGGTGTCTCCTGCCTTTCGGCCTGTTCGCAGGGTGCCGCTGTTGCGCTGTCAGAGCCCGGCAAATGGACCTATGTCTATGGTCGCATGACCCTTGCCGACGCTTCTGACATCCTTGCCGGTGCTGCCGCCTATGCCGCCACAACCGACGGTCTGGTCCCCTGGCGCGAACGTCCCGTCCAGTTCCGCAAGCAAAGCCTTGCCCGTGTCCCGCCCTTTCAAATGCCTCTGGAGGCCGCCGAATGAACGATCTGTCGAAAATCCCCGTTACCGTGATCACCGGCTTTCTTGGCGCTGGCAAGACAACCCTGATCCGTCACCTCATGCAGAACGCGGGCGGCAAACGTCTGGCGATCCTTGTCAATGAGTTCGGCACCGTTGGCGTGGACGGCGACATCCTCAAATCCTGCGCGATCGAGGATTGCCCTGTCGAAAATATCGTGGAGCTTGCCAACGGCTGCATCTGCTGCACCGTCGCGGATGATTTCATCCCGACCATCGAGGCGTTGATGGCCCTGCCCACGCGCCCCGATCACATCCTGATCGAAACCTCCGGCTTGGCCCTGCCCAAACCATTGCTCAAGGCCTTCGACTGGCCCGCAATCCGTTCAAAGATCACCGTCGACGGCGTGATCGCACTGGCAGATGCCGAAGCCGTGGCTGCGGGACGTTTCGCGCCCGACGTTCATGCAGTGGACGAACAGCGCAAGGCCGACGACAGCATCGACCACGAGACACCGCTGTCAGAAGTGTTCGAAGACCAGATTGCCTGCGCCGACATCATCCTCATGTCCAAGGCGGATCTGGCGGGCGAAGCCGGCCTTGCTGCCGCCCGCAAGGTGATCGAAGCGGAAAGCCCCCGCAAGATCCCGATCCTGTCCATGTCCGAAGGTGTCATCGACCCCTCCGTCATCCTCGGCCTCAATGCAAAGGCCGAAGACGACCTCGCCGCGCGCCCCTCGCATCACGACGGCCATGACGATCACGAGCATGACGATTTCGAAACCATCGTCGTCCCCATGCCCGAGGTCGGCGATGTCGATGCGCTGGTCAAGGCCATCGAAAAGCTCGCAAACGAACAGCACATCCTGCGGGTCAAGGGCTATGTCGCCGTCACCGGCAAACCCATGCGCCTGCTGGTGCAGGCCGTCGGTGCCCGCGTCCGCCAGCAGTTCGACCGCCCATGGGGCAGCGATGCGCGTCAGGGCCATCTGGTCGTGATCGCAGAGCATGACCACATCGACACCGCGGCCATCCGTGCCGTTCTGGGTGCGTGATCCGACATGCACGTCGTCTTCCGCGATAGCCACGGGTTAGAGGAGACAGAGACCCCCTTCGATCCGGGCCAGACGCCCGCCGATCTGGTGGTCCTGTCGTTCTCCGACAGCGACCTGGGTGCTTTCGCGGCAGGCTGGCATCGCGGCGGCGGACCGGAGGGCAAGCTGCCCACGCTGCGCCTGTGCAACCTGACTGCACTGCGCCACCCCGCGTCGGTCGACAATTATGTCGAGGCGACACTGACCGGGGTCAAGGGCATCCTGATCCGCCTGATCGGGGGCGAGAATTACTGGCCCTACGGCGTCATGCAGGTGCAGGACTTTGCCCGCCGCAACGGCATCGCGCTGGCGATCCTGCCCGCCGACGGGCGCGAGGATCCGGCGCTGGATGCACCATTCCACGCTCCCTGTCTCCACCCTCCGTCGCCTGTCGCACCTGTGTGACACCGGCGGTGCGGTCGCGGCACAGGCGGCCCTCGCGCAACTCGCCATTGCAGCAGGGTTTTACGCAGGCCCCGTGACAGGCACCAAGACCGTCCCCGCCTGCGGCTATTACGATCCCGACAAGGGCATCGTCACTGCCTGCCCGCATGCGCAACAGGCGCGTCCCGGCCTCGCGCCGGGACCTCATGGGTCGGACCAAGAGGCCCCGGATCAGGTCCGGGGCGGCACCGAGCCACCTGTGATCGCGGTCACCTTCTACCGCAGCTATCTTACAGCCGCCGACACCGCCCCCATCGACGCGCTGATCCGCGAGCTGCGGTCGCGGGGGTTCATGGCGATGGGCCTGTTCGTGCCATCGCTGAAAAACCCACAGGCCCGTGATTTCCTGACCGAGGCACTGGCCGCGCATCCGCCCGTTGCCATCGTGAACGCCACCGCCTTTTCCGGGCGCGGGGAAGACGGCACATCCCCGCTCGACACCCCCGGTTGCCCGGTCTTTCAGGTCGCCCTGTCCACCGCCCGCCAGAAAGACTGGGCCACATCGGAACGCGGCCTTTCGCCTGCGGACCTCGCCATGCACGTCGTCCTGCCCGAAGTCGATGGCCGCCTCTTCACCGGCGTCGTCAGCTTCAAGGCACCCGAGAAAAAAGACCCGCACCTGCAATTTTCGCGCTTCTCCCATCGCGCCAATGCGCCGCGGATCAAGGCCGTGGTGGACCGGATCGCAGGCTGGCACCGCCTTGCCACGACGCCCGCACAGCAACGCAAACTCGCTCTCGTCCTTTCCACCTATCCCGGTCGCGCCGATCAGATCGCCCATGCCGTCGGCCTGGACGCGCTGGCATCGACCGAGGATATGCTCCTGACGCTGGCCAGCGCAGGCTATGCCGTGCAACCGCAAATCGGTTTCGGCCAGTCCCTGCCACACACCACGATAGAATGGCCGATGCGTGCCTACGAAGAGGCGCTTCGCCAGCTTCCCGACCAACTGCGCGAAGACCTGCAAACTGCGTGGGGCGACCCGACGACGATCCGCTCTACAACAACGGCGCATTCCATTTCCCCGCCCAAAACTGCGGCAACGCGCTCGTCGCCCTGCAACCCGAACGCGGCAGCATCTCGGCCCGCGAGACGGATTACCACGACCTTGCCCGCGTCCCCCGCCATTCCTACGTCGCCTTTTACCTCTGGCTCCGGTCGCAGGGGATACACGCGCTGGTTCACATCGGGGCCCACGGCACGCTGGAATGGCTCCCGGGCAAATCCGTCGCGCTGTCCGACGCTTGCTGGCCCGAGGCGCTGACCGCCGATATGCCCGTCATCTACCCTTTCATCGTGAACGATCCGGGCGAGGCCGCGCAGGCGAAACGCCGCATCGGTGCCCTGACCCTTGGCCACTTGCCACCCCCGATGAAAGACAGTGCAACCCCCGACGGATTGCTGCAACTTGAACGGCTGCTGGACGAATATTCGACCGCCGACGGGCTCGACCCCGCCCGCCGCGACCGGCTGATCGCCACGATCCGGTCCGAAGCGCAGGCCGCAGGCGTCGAAGACGATCTGGGTCTCGACGAGGACGCGTCCGCCGCTGAAGCGATCACCCGCATCGACCGCTTCGTCTGCGACATCAAGGAATTGCAATACGGCGACGGGCTGCACGTCTACGGCGCAGGGCAGGGTGAAACGGATGGACTTCTCCGCGCCCTCAACGGCAAGCGTATCGACGCGGGCCCAAGCGGCTCACCCTACCGGGGCCGCGCAGACGTGCTGCCCACAGGCCGCAACCTTTATGCCGTCGATCCGCGTTCGGTGCCTACCCGCGCCGCCCACGCACAGGGCGTGAAACTGGCCGAAGAACTCGTCCGCCGCCATTTGCAGGACGAAGGCGACTATCCACGCGGGCTTGTCGTCGACCTTTGGGGCAGCGCGACCATGCGCACGGCGGGTGAAGAGATCGCGATGGCGCTGCACCTGGCTGGTCTTTCCCCCAAGTGGGACGAAGGCTCCGACCGTGTTTCGGGGTTCGACATCATCCCTCTCACGCTCCTCGACCGCCCTCGCATCGACGTGACCCTGCGCATCTCCGGTCTTTTCCGGGATGTCTTTCCGGGTCTGTCCCAATTGTTCGAGGCGGGCGCGCAGGCCTTGGCGGAACGTGAAGAATCGCCCGACATGAACCCCTACCTGACCAAAACGCCCCGCGTCTTTGGTCCCAAGCCGGGGCTTTACGGCATGAACATGGAAGCCGCGATGCTGGATTATTCCAGCGAGGGTCGCGCCGCCGCCGGAGAGGCCTGGTTGAAAGCCTCCGAATGGGCCATCGACGCCAAGGGCGACGCGCAGCAGAACCGCGCCGCCCTCGAGCAGCGCCTGCACACGACAGACACTTTCGCCCACATTCAGGATCTCACCGAATCCGACGTCCTGCTTGCTTCGGACTACGCCAGCCACGAAGGCGGCTTTGCTGCCGCAATGGCGCATCTGGGGGCGGCCAAGCCAGCGATGTATCACGTCGATACCACCAGACTGGGCGCGCCGAAGGCCCGCACCATGGCCGAGGAAATCGCCCGCGTGGTCCGTGCCCGCGCCGCCAACCCCGACTGGGCCACCGGCATGATGCGTCACGCCTTTCGCGGGGCGGCGGAAATCGCCGCGACCCTCGACAATCTCGCCGCTTTCGCGCATCTGACTCGCGAGGTGCCGGCCCACCTTTTCGACCTATACTATGACGCAACCCTTGGCCGCGACGATCTGGTGGACTTCATGACCCGCGAAAACCCTGCTGCCCTGCAAGCCATGCGCGACCGTTTTGCCGCCCTGCGGGATGCGGGCCTCTGGGTGACGCGGCGCAATTCCATCGGCGCACAGATGGACGCCGCCGAATGACCGCGCCCCAGATCAAGGGGTACTGCCCGGGTGCCCTGCGCCCGATGCGATCGGGCGACGGGATCGTCGTGCGCGTCCGTCCCTTCGACGGTCGTTTGCGCCGCGCGCAGGCTGACGGCATCGCCACGCTGGCGGCGGCCCATGGCAACGGGATGCTGGACCTGTCCAGCCGCGGAAACCTGCAAATCCGCGGCGTGACCGACGAAAGCTATCCCGCGCTGATCGAAGGTCTGCGCCGCATGTCGCTGCTGGACCCCGACCCCGAGATCGAGAGCCGCCGCAACGTGCTGGTGACGCCCTTCTGGCAGACCGGCGGCGAAACCGAAGCGCTTGCCCCCGCCCTGACCGCAGCCTTGTCGCAACCGGACGCCCCGGCGCTTCCCGGCAAGTTCGGCTTTGCCGTCGATACCGGGCGCGACCCGGTGTTGCAGACCGCGTCAGCGGATATCCGGCTGGAACGCGATGCCGGAGGCGGTCTGATCCTCGTGGCGGACGGTGCCGACAAGGGCAAGCTGGTATCGGTCGATACCATCATTCCCGAGGCGATGGCGCTGGCCCGATGGTTCATGGACAACCGCACCGACCAGACGCGCATGGCCGCGCTGCTGGCGGCCGGTGCGACCTTGCCTTTCGATCATTTCGTGCCGCGCCAGACGCAGACGTACAGGCCCGCGCCCGGCCATACCCCTCTGGGCGCGATGATCGGCCTTGCCTTCGGCCAACTGCCGGTCAAGACATTGGCCAGCCTTGCCAAACAGGGCGGCCTGCGCATGACACCGTGGCGGATGCTGCTGGTCGAAAGTGCGCGTGAATTTCCCGGCGTGAAGGGTGTGATCACGGATGCATCCGACCCTCTGTTGCGGGTGGTCGCCTGTACCGGCGCGCCCGATTGCGCGCAGGGTCTGGCCAGGACGCGGCCCGTGGCGCGCAAGCTGGCGGCGCATCTGGACCCTGAGCAGTTTCTGCATGTCTCGGGCTGCGCCAAGGGCTGTGCGCACCCCCGCCCCGCGCCGTTGACAGTGACCGCCACCAAAAACGGGTATCGACCTGATCCGCGACGGCAAGGCCAGCGATACCCCTTCCGGCTCCGCTCTCAAACCCGACGATATCATCAAGGCGCTTTGAATGCCCCACAGCTACATCACTGACGGGGCGGAGATTTACCGCCAGTCCTTTGCCACGATCCGGTCCGAGGCGAACCTGACCCGCTTCACCCCCGAAGAGGAGATTGTCGCCGTCCGCATGATCCACGCTGCGGGCATGGTGGGGCTGGAAGAACACGTCCAGTTCTCCCCCGGCATGGCCATCGCGGCGCGTGCCGCACTGGAGGCCGGTGCGCCGATCCTCTGTGACGCCTACATGGTCAGCGAAGGCATCACCCGCAAACGCCTGCCGCGGGAGAACGAGGTGATCTGCACCCTGCGCGACCCCCGTGTGCCCGACATGGCGGCGGAAATGTCGAACACCCGCAGCGCCGCGGCGCTGGAACTGTGGCGGCCGCACCTGCAAGGCGCTGTCGTTGCGATCGGCAATGCGCCCACGGCACTATTCCATTTGCTGAACATGCTCGAAGACCCCGATTGCCCCCGCCCTGCCGCCATCATCGGCTGCCCCGTGGGGTTCATCGGTGCGGCTGAATCCAAGGACGCCCTCATGCAGGATCTTCCCGTCCCGTCGATGATCGTGCAGGGCCGCCTTGGGGGCTCGGCGATCACCGTTGCAGCCGTCAACGCGCTCGCCAGCAGGGTGGAATAACCATGGGCAAGATCATCTGCGCGGGCCTTGGCCCCGGCGATCCTGATTTGATGAGCGTCAAATCCGACCGTGTCATCCGGGGGGCGAAACACCTCGCGTTCTTCCGCAAGAAAGGGCGCGCGGGCCAGGCCCGGACCATCGTCAGGGACATGCTGCGCGACGATGTGATCGAATATCCGATGGAATATCCCGTCACGACGGAACTGCGCTTCGACAGCCCCGAATACCGCCAGCTTATGGTCGATTTTTACGCAGAATGGGCTGACAAGCTGGCAGCATTGGCCCGCACCGACGATATCGTGGTCCTGTGCGAGGGCGATCCGTTCTTCTACGGCTCCTTCATGCATCTGCACACCCGCCTGCAGGGCCGCGCCGAGGTCGAGGTCTTGCCCGCGATCCCCGGCATGGTTGGCTGCTGGAATGCGCTGGATACTCCCTTTACCTGGGGCGACGACGTGCTGACGGTGCTCATGGGCACGCTGCCCGAAGCGGATCTGCTCGACCATATGAACCGCGCCGATGCGCTGGTGGTGATGAAGACGGGCCGCAATCTGCCCGCCGTCAAACGCGCGCTGTCGCAGGCCGGGCGGCTTGACGACGCCTGGCTGGTCGAAAAAGGCACGATGCCGGGCCAGCGCATCGCAAGACTGTCGGAGGTGGACGAGGACGATTGCCCCTATTTCGCCATCGTCCTGGTGCACGGACAGGGGCGGCGGCCCGAGGCGGAGGAATGACCGGCAGCGTCGTCATCGCGGGGCTGGGGCCGGGCAATGACGCGATGGTGACGCCCGAAGTCACCGATGCGCTGGCGCGGGCCACCGACATCATCGGCTATATCCCCTATGTCGCCCGCGTGGCCGAACGCCCCGGTCTGACATTGCATCCGACCGACAACCGCGTCGAGCTGGACCGCGCCCTGCACGCGCTGCAACTGGCCGCGAAAGGGGCGCGGGTCGTTGTTGTCTCCTCCGGCGATCCGGGTGTCTTTGCCATGGCCTCCGCCGTGTTCGAGGCGGTGGAACAGCATCCGCAGTACACCGGGACCGACATCCGTGTGCTGCCCGGCATCACCGCCATGCTCGCCGCCGCTGCCGCTGCCGGTGCGCCCCTGGGCCATGATTTCTGCGCCATCAACCTCAGCGACAACCTCAAACCGTGGGAGATGATCGAGCATCGCCTGCGCATGGCGGCACGGGGCGATTTCGCGATGGCGTTCTACAACCCACGCTCCAAATCGCGCCCGCACGGGTTTGAAAAGACACTGGATGTGCTGCGGGACGAATGTGGCCCTGACCGCCTCATCACTTTTGCCCGCGCCGTCAGCACGCCCGATCAGGCGTTGCGCACCGTCACGCTGGCCGAGGCGACGCCGGACATGGCCGACATGCGCACGGTCGTGATCGTCGGCAATTCGGCAACGCGCCGGGTGGGCCGTTATGTCTACACACCCCGGTCCGCATCGTGACCCAGCCAGCGCATCACCTCATCCGCGCTCTGGGCTGTGCGGTCGTCGGGCAGCCGAGGACGCGCAGCCATGAGAACCGGCAGGCCCAAAGCCCGCGCCGCGTCCAGCTTGGCCCGCGCCCCGCGCCCGCCGCTGTTCTTGGCGACCACATGGGTGATCCGGTGGTCTCGCATCAGGGCCGTATCCCCCGCCACATCGAAAGGGCCCCGTGCCAGAATGACCGACGCAGACGGCAAGGGCAAAGGTCCGGCTGGGGCATCGACCAGCCGCAGAAGGTAATGATGCTGCGGCTTGACCGCGAAAAGCCCGATCTGCTGTTTGCCGATGGCCAGAAAAACCCGTGCGGGGGCGTCGGGCAGGGCTCTGGGCAAATCCTCCACCGTCGGCACACTCTGCCAGTCATCGCCCATTTCGGCTTCCCATGCAGGCCGTTCCAGACGGATCAGCGGCACCCGCGACGCATGACAGGCGGCACTGGCATTCCGGCTCATCCCGGCGGCAAAGGGATGCGTCGCGTCGATGACATGGGTGATCCTCTCTGCCTTCAGGCAGCCACGCAGACCCTCGACACCCCCAAAGCCACCCACCCGTGTGGGCAAGGGCTGCGCCACCGGCGCATCGGTGCGCCCGGCGTAGGAAAAGACAGCGTCCAGTCCAGCCCGGGCCAGCGCCCGCGCCATGTCGCTTGCCTCGGTCGTGCCGCCCAGCAGAAGGATGCGCATGTTGGGTGATCCCTGGCTTACAATCATCGGAATGGGTGACGATAACGCGGCTGCCTTGCCGCCCGCAAGCCGTGCCGCGATCGACAGGGCCGAAGTGATCTTTGGCGGCCCCCGCCATCTGGAACGGGTGGAGGCCGGTGAACGTGGCCATCCCTGGCCGGTGCCTTTTTCAGTCGCGCCTGTGCTCGCGGCGAGGGGGCGGCCCACGGTTGTTCTCGCGTCCGGTGATCCGTTCTGGTTCGGCGCGGGCAGCAGCCTTGTCGCGCATCTGACCCCCGACGACTGGACGGTACATCCCGCCCCATCGACCTTTCAACGCATCGCCGCAGCCCTCGGCTGGCGGATGGAGGATGTCACCTGCCACGGCCTGCACGCCGCGCCCTTCGCGCGTTTGCGGCCTGTTCTTTCCCCACGGGGCCGCCTGATCTGTCTGGTCCGTGACGGCGACGCACCCGCAGCATTGGCCGATTGGCTCGTCAGCCAGAAGGCGGGTGCGGCGACCCTGCATATCTGCGAACGGATGGGCGGCCCGCAACAACGCATCCGCAAGACGACGGCCACGGGTTTTGACCTGACCGACATCGCCGCCCCTGTCGCGGTCGCCATCGACCTGCCGCAGGATGTGGGCCTGTCCCGCGCGTCCGGCCTGCCGGACGATGCGTTCACCCATGACGGCCAGATCACCAAACGGCCTGTCCGCGCCCTCACGCTTTCCGCGCTGGCCCCGCGCCCCGGCGAGCGTCTGTGGGACATCGGTGCCGGATCAGGCTCCATCTCGGTGGAATGGTGCCTTGCCGGGGGCTGCGCCACCGCGTTCGAGATCAAACCCGAACGCGCCGCGAACATCGCAAGGAATATCGAGGATTTCGGCCTGTCGCATCTGATGAAAGTCGTCGAAGGCCCGTCGCTGGAAACGATCAGGGATCAGCCAAAGCCGGATGCGGTCTTTGTCGGCGGGGGTGGGTCTGCTGCGTTGTTCGACCACCTTCTCGCCGAATTGCCGCAAGGCACCCGTGTCGTGGCCAATGGTGTTACGCTGGAAACCGAAATCCTGCTGGCGCAACTGCACGCGCAAAGGGGAGGCAGTCTCCTGCGCATCGAACTGGCCCAGTCCCAGCCGCTTGGGACCATGCGGGGCTGGGCACCTGCCAGGCCCGTCGTGCAATGGAGCGTCATACTGTGAGGGTCATGGGGATCGGCTTCCGCGCCGCCGCCGATCTGGCGAGCCTGCAGGACGCCATGCGTCTGGCGCTGGAAAATGCGGGCGGACCACTCGATGCGCTGGTCACCGAAGCGGCCAAATCCCGCGAGAAGGTCTTTCGCGAACTGGCCCAGACCATGGGCCTTCCCGGCCTTGGCGTGACCCAAACGGACCTTGAGCGCATGATCACGCCCACACAATCCCGACGCATTCAGGACCGTTTCGGCACCGGGTCGCTGGCCGAAGCCGCAGCATTGGCCGCTGCCGGCCCCACCGCCCGGCTGGTTGCGAAGCGCGTCGTCTCGGGCGATGGTAAGGCCACCGCCGCGATTGCCGAAACCGAGAAGGACAGCGACACATGACCGTGCATTTCATCGGCGCAGGCCCCGGCGCACCGGACCTCATCACCCTGCGGGGCCGCGACCTGATCGCGGCGTGCCCTGTCTGTCTTTATGCCGGCTCGCTGGTGCCGGAGGCGCTTCTGAGCCATTGCCCCGAGGGCGCGAAAATCGTCAACACCGCCCGCATGTCGCTGGACGAGATCATGGACGAAATCAGCGCGGCCCATGCGGCGGGTCACGACATCGCGCGGCTGCACTCCGGCGATCTGTCGGTCTGGTCCGCGATGGGCGAACAATTGCGCCGTCTGCGCAGTCTCGACATCCCCTATGACGTGACCCCCGGCGTGCCGTCCTTTGCCGCCGCGGCTGCCGCGTTGAATGCCGAACTGACGCTGCCCGGCGTCGCGCAATCCGTCGTGCTGACCCGCACCTCGGGCCGCGCCACGGCCATGCCCGAAGGCGAGGCGCTGGAGAACTTTGCGCGCACGGGTGCCACATTGGCCATCCACCTGTCGGTGCATGTGCTGGACAAGGTCGTCACCGATCTGACACCGCATTACGGTGCGGATTGTCCTGTCGCCGTGGTGTGGCGGGCAAGCTGGCCCGATCAGCGCATCGTCAAGGCCACGCTGGAGACCTTGCAAACCGCCATCGGCGCAGAGATGGAGCGCACCGCGCTGATCCTTGTCGGTCACGCCATCGGCGCGGAGGACTTCGGCGAAAGCAGGCTATACGCAGGCGACTATGACCGCCGCTTCCGCCCCGTCGGGACGGACCCGAGATTCCCGGAGACGGCGGAATGATACCTCCCGGTTTGCTCATCTCGGCCCCTTCCTCGGGCACCGGGAAGACCACGCTGATGCTGGGCCTTCTTGCCGCGTTCCGGGCGCAAGGTGTGACCGTGCAGCCGTTCAAGAGCGGACCGGATTACATTGATCCCGCGTTTCACACGGCGGCGACCGGACGCGCGTCCTTCAACCTCGACAGTTGGTCGATGGACCGCGCCAGCATCGACGGGCTGGTCGGCAATGCCGCAGGCGCTGACCTGATCCTGGCTGAAGGGTCTATGGGTCTTTTTGACGGTGTGGCGATCCAGGGGCAATGCGGCAACGGCGCAAGTGCGGACATCGCGGCGCTGATGGGCTGGCCGGTTGTGTTGGTGCTGGACGCCTCGGGTGCCGCGCAGTCGGTTGCCGCGACGGCGCTCGGCTTCAGGATGATGCGCCCCGACGTGCAGCTGGCGGGCGTGGTGCTGAACCGTGTGGCGTCGCCGCGTCACGAAACGCTGATCCGCATCGGAATGGACGCGGTGGGTGTGCCGGTTCTGGGCGCGCTGCCGCGCCGGAAAGAGATCGAGATGCCCGAACGGCATCTGGGCCTTGTACAGGCGGGCGAACAGGAAAACCTGCCGCAGATCCTGGCGGAGGCTGCGGCCTTCATCGCCGAAAACGTGGACCTTGCCGCCTTGCGCGCCGCTGCTGCGGGCACCTTGCAGGACGCGCCCCCGCCCGCGTCCGTCATCCCGCCCGGCAACCGCATCGCGCTGGCGCGGGACGATGCCTTTGCATTCGTCTATCCGCATCTGCTGGCGGGCTGGCGTGCCGCAGGGGCCGAGGTATTGCCGTTTTCGCCGCTGGCCGATCAGGCGCCTGACCCCTCCGCCGATGTCTGCTGGCTGCCCGGCGGCTACCCTGAACTGCACGCCGGGAAACTGGCCGCTGCCGGGACGTTTCGCGCAGGCATCCAGAGCTTTGCCCGGACAAGGCCCGTGCATGGTGAATGCGGGGGCTACATGGCGATGGGCGCGGTTCTGGTCGACAAGGACGGAGTACCGCACCAGATGGCCGGGCTTCTGGGGCTCGAGACCTCGTTCGAGAAACGCAAGTTTCATCTGGGCTACCGCAAGGCCAACCTCAATGCGGACATCCCCGGCCATGCTGCTGGCAGCCGTCTGCGGGGCCACGAATTTCACTACGCCACGATCCTGTCCGAGCCGGACGCCCCCCTGGCGCGGATCACCGACAGCAATGATCTGGAGGTGGAAGAGACCGGATCGACCCGGACCTTCGACGGCGGCGGACGTGCGACCGGCACCTTCTTTCACCTGATCGCGGAGGATGCATGAGCGGTTTCGTCTCTTTCGTGTCTTCCGGTCCGGGCGATCCCGAACTGCTGACGGTCAAGGCGGTGGACCGCCTGAAGCGTGCCGAAGTCGTGTTGTTCGACGATCTGAGTGCCGGGCCGATACTGGAGCAGGCAAACCCCGATGCCGACTTGATCGGTGTCGGCAAACGCGCGGGCCGCGCATCGCCCAAGCAGCACCATGTGTCTCAGGTGATTGTAGATCATGCCATGGCGGGGATGCGGGTCGTGCGGTTGAAATCCGGCGACAGCGGCATGTTCGGTCGGCTGGAGGAAGAGATCACCGCGCTCAAGGCCGCGGGCATCGCGTTCGAGATCATACCGGGCGTCACCGCCGCCTCTGCCGCGGCGGCGACGGCGGGCATCCCCCTGACGCGCCGCCTGACCGCGCGGCGGGTGCAGTTCATCACCGGCGCGGATGTGACCGGCGATCTGCCTGCGGATGTGAACATGGCCGCTTTGGCCGATCCGATGGCGACCACGGTGGTCTATATGGGCAAGCGGACCTTTCCGGGGCTTGTGCAGCGTCTGATCGAAGCGGGTCTGCCCGGCGACACGCCCGCACTGCTGGCCGAGGCGGTTTCGACCCCCGCACAAAAGATCACGCGCCACACGATCATAGACGCTTGCCGCGCATCTGGATGAAACCTCAAGCACCACGCCTGCGCTGATCTTCTACGGCGCCGCTGGCCGAGGGGGACGCATGAAGGTGTTTGTCTGCCGGACCTGTAGCGAAGACAATGCCTTCGAGGCTGTTCTGCGCGATGGTCTGCCTGATCTGGCCGTTGCCAGTGTCGACTGCATGTCCGGTTGCACCCGTCCACAAACGGTCGCTTTTCGCGACACCGGCAAGGTGACCTACCTTTTCGGCGACATCGGGCCGGACGACATCACCGATCTGCAAACCTTCGCGCGGCTCTATGCTGCTTCCCCTGACGGGACATTCGCTGACGCCCGGGTATTGGGCAACCTGCGGACCAAGGCCATTGCGCGGATACCGGGGTAGGCCATGCATCTGACGCTTATCGGCATCGGCACGGGCAATCCCGAGCATCTGACGCTGCAGGCGATCCGGGCCATCAATGCCCAGGATCTGATCCTGATCCCGCGCAAGGGGGCGGGCAAGGCCGATCTGGCCGAACTGCGCCGTGCGATCTGCGACGAGGTGCTGACCAACGCGCAGACGCAGATCGTCGAATTTGACCTGCCGGTGCGCGATGAGGCGACGACCGACTACCGCCAGCGGGTCGATGACTGGCACGATGCAATTGCGCTGGCGTGGCAAAGCGCCATGCAGGATCGGAAGGCCGACAAGGTCGCCCTTCTGGTCTGGGGCGATCCGTCGCTTTACGACAGCACCCTGCGCATCGCATCGCGGCTTGATCCCGCGCCAAGCATGGAGGTGATCCCCGGCATCACATCGCTGCAGGCGCTGACGGCGGCCCATGCGATTCCGGTGAACGAGATCGGTGCCCCTTTCACGGTCACAACCGGGCGGCGGTTGCGGGACGAAGGATGGCCAGCGGGGGTGGAGACGATTGCCGTCATGCTCGACGGCGATTGCGCGTTTCAGACCTTGCCGACCGATGACGTCCATATCTGGTGGGGCGGCTATGTGGGCATGAAAGAGCAGATCACCTGCGCAGGACCACTGGCCGAGGTTGGTGAGCGGATCATCAAGATGCGGGCCGAAGCGCGAAGAGACCACGGCTGGATCATGGACATCTACCTGCTGCGCAAAGACATTTAGCGCCTGTCCCCGCGGGGACAAAAGATTAACGAAATCATAATGTTGTGAGGGTGGGCTGAAACCCCACCTTGCGTAAGGTGGAGATCTTCTCCACCCGCCGCCTATGTATCCGGGTCGACCTTGCCGCGCATGGCCTTCACTTCGCCGCGCACCTTCTTGGCCTTCAGCCGCCGCTTTTTCGAACCCAGCGTGGGCCGCGTGGCGATGCGGCGCTTGGGCGGGGTCAGCGCCTTCTTGACCAGTTCGGCCAGCCGTTCCCGCGCCAGATCGCGGTTGCGGGCCTGGCTGCGCGTCTCGTCGCATTGAATGACCAACGTCCCCTCGGTCGTCCAGCGCCGCCCGGCCAGCCGCCGCAGGCGGGTCTTGACCGGACCGGGCAGCGAGGGCGAGCTTGCCGCCTCGAACCGCAGTTCGACGGCCGATGAGACCTTGTTGACGTTCTGCCCACCGGGACCGGAGGCGCGCACGAATTGCTCCGTCAGTTCCCAGTCCTGAATGCTGATGGTGTCGCTGATCCGTATCATGCGGCCAACATCGCACTGGAACCGCCGAAGGTGAAGGGGCGTTAAGCTGCGAACCCCAACCAACAGGTGCCCCATGCTGACGCTCCCCTCCCTGATCCAGATCCAGACCACCCGAGACGATCTTTACGCCTTTCGCATCACCGGCGAGGTGAGCCGCGAGGACATGACCGCGATGGCCGAATATATGAACGACGTCTTCGACACCCACGACAAGGTCGATATGCTGATGATTTTCGACCGTTACGAAGGGGCGGAAACCGGCGCGTCCTTCAGCTGGGAAGCGCTCAAGTCCCGTGTCAGGGCGATCACCAACGTGAACCGTTACGTTGTGGTCGGCGCGCCCAGCGGTGCGCAATCGCTGATCGAGGTGATGGACAACCTGATGCCGGTAGACGCCGAAACCTTCGACGAAGAACTGGCCGCCTGGCGGTCGCTGGGGGCGGAAGCCGTTCCGACCTGAGTGACCTCAGATACGAAAAGGGCCGCCCCAGCAAAGGAGCGGCCCAATCGAATGGTTTACGGAGGTGTGTCGGTTAGACCGACGTCCACCTTGGACTTTTCAACTGCCAGGGGCTGCCCTAGCAGGAACCCTCCAAAGCTGTTCCGACACCTCGCTCCAATACCTTTCTTGACACTGGATCACCTCCTTTACATTTGTTGAACTCACCCTGAATCTTGCATGGCTGTCCGCAAACGCAAAGCTTTTTTTGATACATCCGGCAAAAAATCGGGCAGTGCCCATTTGATGATCACACCGTCCGGGTCAGCCGTGCGGTGATCAAGCGGAAGGGGATCAGCGCGATGAGTGCGATGCTGAGCTTGACCGCCCAGTCCGCCACGGCGAGGGACACCCACAGCGGGGCCAGCGGGCCTGCGCCCAGCAGAGGCACCGTTTCGGCGGCCCAGGACACATCCGTTGCGGGATGAACGAAGGCCAACGCGCCGGAAAAGGCGATGGAGAAGAACAGCAGCGTGTCGATGGTCGAGCCGATGAGAGTGCTGACCAGCGGTGCCTGCCACCACGCACGACCGCGCAGGGATGCAAACACCGATACGTCGATCAACTGTGCCACCAGAAAGGCAACGCCGGACCCGATTGCGATGCGCACCGTGACCAGCGGGCCGAATTCGCCCATGATCTGCGTCCCGATCAGCGAACAGACCAGCCCGACCGCAAAGCCGACCAGAACGACGCGGCGGGCGGCGGCGGTGCCGTAGACGCGGTTCATGATGTCGGTGACAAGGAAGGCCAGCGGATAGGTGAAGGCCCCGTAGGTCAGCCAGTTGCCATAGAGAAACTGAACGAGGATGTTGGAGGCCACGACGATGGCGGCCATGGCGATGATGCCGGGAAGGTATGTGCGTGTCATGTCTATTACCGTTTTGTGCAAGGGTGCGGCGACTTGGCCTGCGGGGATCGCAGACTGGGGCGCAATAGGCGCATCGCATCCGGTTGGCAAGTCACTCGGTCAGAACAAATTCGACAATCTGTGTGGTTTGCAGGGCAAAGAAGTTGTCGTCTGAGATCGCGAGCACGCGCGTGGTGCCCGATGGATCGGTCCAGAGGCTGATCGCTTCCAGATTGTCGTAGGCGGCGGGAAAGGTGGACAACAGCGTTTCGGCCACCACCGGATCGGCGTTCAGGTCAAAGCGGCGGATCTGACTGCGAAACCCCAGAGGCGTCACCGTCCGTTCCAGAAGATACAGCCGCCCCGCATCGTCGAAATCCGCGCCCACGGGGCGGAACGGACCAGAGACGGGGATGCGGTGAGAGATTCCCCATGAACCGCCCGCAAATTCGTAAAGCGGGGTTGTCTTCGACGGATTGGCAGGCACTTCGGACAGGGTAAATAGCCGTCCGTCCGGGTGAACCGCCAGCGCCTCTAGGCCCGAATTGACGTTCATCCGGGCGAACTCCGGATGGCCGGGGATGCCCGTGATCCGCCCGGTGTTCAGGTCGATCCGGGCAACGCCGTCTTTTGATTCGAACGATCCGAAGGCCCGCTGATCCGCGCCGATGGCCAGCCCCTCCGCATCCCGGTATTTTGCCCGAAGGTCGGAACCGTCGCTGTCCTTGAGCGATTGACGCGACAACAGTTCGATACCGCTGAGACCGGCGTCGCCGCGCAAGACCCGGGCGCGGACAAGAGACCCGCGATCGGTGATGAGGGTCAGCAGCGTTCCATCGACGGACACTTCCATGCCGGAAAAGCCGCCGAACCAAGGCTCGGCCCTTTCCCAACGCAACATCGAGGAAAATTGCAGCCGTGGTTCGGCCGCAGCGGGAAGCGCCGCGCAGACCAGCGCGGCGATCAGGGCGCAGACAGCATGTTTCAGTTGTCCAGAACCGCCTTGCACTGGGCGGGAAGGTCAGCCAGCACCAACTCGCGTTTTGGTGGCGGCGGCTTTGCATTCGGGTCTCTGGGCTTGGGCGGTGGCGGGTTCAGGATATTCGCCTGCCACTGCCGCGCATCGGCACAGCCGTCGCCCGCCGGTGGCGGTGCCTGATCCACACATCCACGCGCGCCCTTGGGACAGCTGAGACGGACGTGGAAATGATAGTGGTGTCCGTACCACGGCCTGATCTTGCGCAGATAGCTGCGGTCGCCTTTTTCGTCGGCGCACATCTGCACCTTGGCGCCGGGAAAGACGAAGATGCGCGCGGTGCGCGGATCCTTGGCGGCAGCCTTGATGATCTCGTGATGGGCGCGTGTCCATGAAGAATTCACGTAAGCCCCGTTGGATCTGCGCATCGAGATCGACGATATGTTCTCGCGCTGGGTGCGCGACAGGGACAGCGACTTGGGCGGCAACATCCAGATGTCGGCATCCAGCCCGATCTGGTGGCTGGCGTGGCCGGTCAGCATCGGGCCACCGCGCGGCTGGCTCATGTCACCGACATACAGCCCTGCCCACCCCGGTTGCGTGGCGGCAAAGGCCGACAGCTTCTTGACCATGTCCACGGTTTCGGGGTGCGCCCAGTTGCGGTTGCGCGACAGGCGCATGGCCTGCCAGGTCGGGCCGGTTTCGGGCAGTTGCACGGCACCTGCCATGCAGCCCTTGGCATAGCTGCCGAAGGCTGCGGACGGCTGGGATGAAGGCGCACCAATTGCGCCGAACAGCTTTTTCGCCTGCACGTTGCTGCGCGCGCCGCCGGAAGAACCGATGGTGGGCAGGACGACGGTTTCGCCGCTGATGTCACGCGACCCGCCGCCACAGGAGGCAAGGGCAAGGGCCAGCGCGACACCGCCGAAAAAGCGCGAAAGGATCATGATGCAAAATCTCCGTCTCGTTTCACCCATGCTAGCAGAATCAACCCGACAATGAACAGCCCCACGACAGGGGAAATCCCCAGTCTTTGACTGCCGGTCAGATCGGTGGTGACGGCGATCAACGCGGGTGCGAGAAACGACGTGGCCTTGCCCGACAAGGCGTAAAGACCGAAGGCTTCGGTCATCCGTTCCGGGTTGCCCTGACGTGTCAGCATGTTGCGCGACGACGCCTGCAGCGCCCCGCCCGCTGCGCCGATCAGCGCCCCCGCAACGTAAAAGGCAATGTCAGGGAGCGCGGATCCCTGGCCCACGTCGACGCCCATGACCGACGTCGGCGTAAGCGAAATGATGAGGATGGCGGTCAGGATCAGCGTCACACAGCAGAACACGATGACGGGCATCGGCCCGATGCGCCGATCCACGCGTCCGCCCACCCAGCAAAAGACAGCGCCCGAGATCGCCGCGAGGATGCCGAAAATGCCGATGTCGATGATCGACCAGTTCAGCACGCCCAACGCGTAGATGCCCCCGAAGGTGTACATCCCGTTCAGCGCGTCGCGGTAGAACATCGAAGAGCCGAGATAGGCAAGCAAGGAGGGATGGTTCGGCAGGTTGCGCAGGGTGCGCGCCAGATCCTTCATGCCTGCGCCAAGGCGATACTTGCGACCGACAAACGTCGGATCGTCGCGGATGAACAGAAAGAACGGGATCATGAAGACCGCAAACCAGACCGCGGTCAGCGGCCCGACAATGCGGGTATCCGCCCCGGTCGCGGGATCAAGGCCAAAGAGCGGCGACAGCCCCGCCATCGTGCGCCCGCTGTCCCCCGCCTGAAAGAGCGCGATCATCACGACAAGCGCCAGCACCCCGCCGACATAGCCGAAAGCCCAGCCGGAGCCTGACAGCCGCCCCCGCTCTGCCGGGTCGGGGTCGAGTTCGGGCAGGTAGGAGTTGGTGAAGATCGTCGCGAATTCCATGCCGATCAGGCCGATCCCGAAGAAAAACAGCGCCCAGAGGATCGAGAAGTCCTGCGGCGCCGTCCACCACAGCGCAGCGGAGCCGACGAAGTAAAGCAGCGAGAACAGCCAGATCCAGGGCATCCGCCTGCCGGATGAATCCGCGATGGCCCCAAGGATCGGTGCCAGCACCGCGATGCAGATGCCCGTCACCGTCAGCCCGTATCCCCAATAGGCCTGCGCCTGCGCCTTGGCGGCATCGACGGCCATGCCACCCTCGACCAGCGCGGCGGTCGCGGTCTGGGCGAAATAGGGGCCGAAGATGAAGGTCAGCAACAGGGTGTTGTAGGGTTGACTGGCCCAGTCGAAGAAATACCAGCCCCAAATCCGTTTGCGTGCCGAGATCTTTGCCATGCCCGTCCCCTCTGTTGCCGCAATGGTAGAGCAGGGGTGCCTGCAACGTGCAAGCGCCGACTGACGCAGCGGCAGATGATCACCGGCATCGACGTGCCCTTAGGGAAGCCTTTGGATGACGATTATCTGCTTGCCGAGGCACGATTTTTTCGGTCAAATCTGGCCCGAAAAATGTGCATAAGTGAGACCCTTTGTGATCAGACTTCTTTATTTCAGTACCGCCCGTCCAAGCGTCACCGAAGCCGACGTGGACCAGTTGGTGACCGAAGCCGCCGCGAAAAACGCCCGTCTGGGCATCACGGGTGCGCTGGCGTTCAACGGGCGCAACTTCTGTCAGCTGCTCGAAGGGGACGAAGACAAGGTGCGCGCGCTGGTCGAGACGATCGTGAAGGATGACCGGCATTCGGGGTTCAAGGTGATCGACGAGCGCAACGTGGATGCGGCGTATTACGCGGATTGGTCGCTCAAGCGCGTCTCCGAGCTGGATTTCTCCGAGATCATCAACGCGATGCAGGCCTGAGCCGGACCGAAGCACGGCGCTGCACCTTGCGTTGCCTCAAGCAGAGGCTTAACTGACACGCAACCGTTGGACAAAGGGCATCCCATGACCTCGATCTTTCAAATCCTGATGCTGTTGCTGAACATCGTCTACTTCATTGTCATCGCCCATGTGATCATGTCGTGGTTGATCAACTTTCAGGTGCTGAACCTGCGCCAGCCTCTGGTGGCGCAGATCTGGGACGGATTGAATCGCCTGCTCGAACCGATCTACAGCCGCGTGCGCCGCGTTGTGCCGCCGATGGGCGGGCTCGATCTTGCGCCGCTGATCGTTCTGATCGCCGTCGCGGTGGCGCGGATCGTTCTGGTGAACAACGCGGCTGCGTTCTACTGATTTTCCTGACCGCCTGCGGGGGGTGTCTGACAGGATGATCGGGGGCCGGTGCGTTTCGGTTTCGGCCTTGTTCATCGTTTCTTAGTGTGGGAATCTGCATGAAAAGAGCAGATAACTTTACACAGGTTCCCCATGCACACTGGCGCTGCCACGCTTTTACGTGATGTTTTCGGCTTTGACGGGTTCCGCCCCGGCCAGCAGGAAATCGTCGAGGCGGTGACAGCGGGCAAGAACGTGTTGGCGATCATGCCCACGGGTGGCGGCAAATCCCTGTGTTTCCAGTTGCCTGCGCTGATGCGCGAGGGGGTCACCGTGGTGATCTCTCCGCTGATTGCGCTGATGCGCGATCAGGTGCGGTCCTTGCAGGAAGCGGGCGTCGGTGCGGGCGCGCTGACATCCGGCAATACGCCCGAGGAAACGGACGCAGTCTGGCAGGGGCTCGAGGACGGCACGCTGCGGCTTCTTTACATGGCCCCCGAAAGGCTGGCCGCGGGGTCCGTCACCGGCATGTTGCGCCGGGTCGGCGTGAACATGATCGCGGTGGACGAGGCCCATTGCGTCAGCCAGTGGGGCCATGATTTCCGCCCCGACTATCTGCGCATCGGTGAATTGCGGCGCGCGCTCGATGTGCCGCTGGCCGCTTTCACCGCGACGGCAGATGCCGAAACGCAGGCCGAGATTGTTCAGAAACTCTTTGACGGTACACCGCCCACGTCCTTTCTGCGCGGCTTTGACCGGCCCAACATCCATCTGGCGTTCAGTGCCAAGAACAAGCCGCGCGAGCAGATCCTGAACTTTGCCGCCGCCCGCAAGGGTCAGTCCGGCATCGTCTATTGCGGCACCCGGGCCAAGACCGAAGGCATCGCGCGTGCGCTGCGTGAGGCCGGGCAGCGGGCGATCCATTACCACGGCGGCATGGAGGCCGAGGACCGCCGCATCGCCGAGCGGCAGTTCCAGCAGGAAGACGGTTTGATCGTCTGCGCCACGGTCGCCTTCGGCATGGGCGTGGACAAGCCCGACATCCGCTGGGTCGCCCACGCCGACCTGCCCAAGAGCATCGAGGCCTATTATCAGGAGATCGGACGCGCAGGCCGCGACGGCGCCCCGGCAGAGACACTGACGCTGTTCGGTCCCGACGACATCCGCCTGCGCCGCACCCAGATCGACGAAGGGCTGGCCCCGCCCGAACGCCGTGCCGCCGATCACGGGCGGCTGAACGCGCTTCTGGGGCTGGCCGAGGCGTTGGAGTGTCGCCGCAAGACGCTGCTGGGGTACTTCGACGAGACGGAGATCACCTGCGGCCGATGCGATCTGTGCGACAGCCCGGCGGAGGTGTTCGATGGCACGACGGCGGTGCGCAAGGCGCTGTCCGCGATCCTGCGGACAGAGGAATGGTTCGGTGCGGGGCATCTGATCGACATCCTGCTGGGGGTCGAGACCGACAAGGTCAGACAGCGCGGGCACGCCAGCCTGCCGACCTTCGGCGTCGGTACGGAATACGGACGGGCCGAGTGGCAGGCGGTCTTTCGGCAGATGATGGGCCACGACCTGATCCGGCCCGATCCCGAACGCCATGGCGCGTTGCGCATGACCGATGCCGCGCTGCCGATCCTGCGCGACGAGGCCAAGATCAGCCTGCGCCGCGACACCATCAAGGATGCGGGAACCCAACGCCGCCCTGCCGTCAGACAGATGGTCAGCGAAGAGGACGCGCCGTTGTTGTCCGCGCTCAAGGCCAAGCGGCGCGGGCTGGCGGAAGCAGCCAGGGTGCCCGCCTATATCATCTTTACCGACCGCACATTGATCGAGATGGCAGAGGTCCGTCCCCGCGATCTGGACGGAATGGCGCGGATTTCCGGCATCGGCGCAAAGAAGCTGGAAACCTATGGGCTGGCTTTCCTTGAGGTCATCAATGGCGAGGCGGCGGCGATGCACCCGAACCGGCGCAAGCTGGCCGGGCGCGACGCGGGCAATGTCTATGACCAGTTGTTGCAGGTTCAGGCCGACCTGACACGCGGTGCGGCGGGCACCGAAAAACCGCTGAGCTGTTCGGCGTCCTTGCTGGCCAAGGTCGCGCAGATGCGCGGGGCGGACGAAAGCGCGTTGGAGCGGGTGCTGGGCGAACGCCGCGCCTCGCGCTTTGGCCCTGCGTTTCTGGATGTACTGCGGGACGCCGGATAGGCGCTTTGTCCTTGTGACCGGCGCGGGTCAGGCTATCTGAGGGACGACTGAACAAGGGGAACCGAATGCTGGTTGTGATTTCACCTGCCAAGAAACTCGATTGGGCGCCGCGCGATCAGAGCCTCACGCAGCCCGATTTTCAGGACGATGCCGTGCGGCTGGTCAAGACCGCGCGCAACCTGACACTGGGCGATCTGAAAGGTCTGATGCACCTGAGCGATGCTCTGGCCAAGCTGAACCGCGACCGGTTTCAACGTTTCGAGGAGACCCCGGCACCCGAAGCCACGCGCCCGGCGGCGCTCGCCTTTGCCGGCGACACCTATCAGGGTCTGGAAGCCGCCAGTCTGGATGCCGACGAAATGGCCTGGGCGCAGGACCATCTGCGCATCCTTTCGGGTCTTTACGGCGTGTTGCGTCCGCTCGACGCGATCCAGCCGTACCGTCTGGAAATGGGCAGCAGGCTCAGGACGCGGCGGGGGGAGAACCTTTATGACTACTGGCGCGATGATCTGTCCAAGGCCCTGAACCGCCAGGCAGAAGTGACGGGAAGCAGCGTTCTGGTGAATTGTGCGAGCCAGGAATACTTTGGCGCGGTGGCCCCGAAGGCGCTGAAGCTGAACATCATCACACCGCAGTTCATGGAAGACAAACATGACGGCAAAGGCCCGAGGATCGTCAGCTTCTTCGCAAAGAAGGCCCGCGGGGCGATGGCACGGTTCATCATCCAGAACCGGCTGACCGATCCTGCGGCGCTGCGTGATTTCGATACCGGCGGATATGCGTGGCAGGCCGATACGTCGACACCGGACAAGCCGGTCTTCCTGCGCGATTACCCGTCCTGAGGGGCAGAGAGCGGTGCCATCGTCGCGCTGTCATGCGCGGCCTCGATCTCTGCAAGGATCATTGGTTTGCGCAGGGGTTTGGTCAGATACCCGTCCAGCCCGGCGGCCAGAATATCGGCATCGTCCCCGTCCATCGCATGGGCGGTGACCGCGACGATGGGCGTGTGCTGCGTGGTTTCCAGGGCACGGATGGCGGCGGTTGCCTCGCGCCCGTCCATCTTGGGCATGGAGATGTCCATGAAGATCAGATCGGGCGCAGTTTCCTGAAACATCGTGACCGCCTCCTGCCCATTGGCGGCGAAAGTCAGCTCTACGTTCAATTCCTTGATCATCTTGCGAAACACCAGCTGGTTGGTCTTGTTGTCCTCTGCCGCCAATATCCGCATTGGCCGCAGATGTGCGCCGGGTCTGGACAGGTCTTGGCCTGACGTGGTTCTGCTTTGAAACGTGATCGTTTCAAGGAGTTCGAACAGATCATGTCGCGGCGGTGGGTTCGGGATGGACCCGGCGACGGGAACGGCCAGATCGGGTAAGGGCGGGATCAGGTTTGTCCGCGACAGCACAAGCGGACAGGTCACCGATCGTTCACACAGATGCACGGCCACTTCGGCTGCCATGCTTTCCGCAACGATCACCAGATCGACCGACGGGTCCAATAGCCGCTGAAAATCGTCTTTCGATGCGCAAACCGTTACCTTGATGCCAAGCTGCGCCATCTGTCGCAGCATGACGCCACGGCTGACATCCGCGTCATCCACGATGGCGGCATGGCGCAGCGCAGCAGGGGGCGCCCATCGGGGCACCTCTTTCGCGTCGGGCACACCCATCTCGATGCGGAAGCCAAAGCATGATCCGGCGCCGTTGGTGGACGTCACCCAAATCTCCCCGCCCATCATCCTGATCAACCGCTGACAGATCGCGAGGCCAAGACCGGTGCCATCGAACTGACGGTTTCTTTCGTTTTCGACCTGATTGAATTCGCCGAACACATGCTCGACCATATCCTCGGGAATCCCGATCCCGGTGTCTTCCACGCTCACATGCAGCGCGACCTTGCCCGCCTGCGGGTCGGGTATGCCGGTCACGCGGACCAAAACGTGACCTTCCGCGGTGAATTTGACGGCGTTGCCGATCAGATTGGTCAGAACCTGCCGGATACGCCCCGGATCGCCGATCATCAATTCCGGCAGGAAAAGATCGTAATCCATCAGCAAGGACAGCCCCTTGTCCCGCGCCGACGGTTGCAGCAGCATCAAGACCTCAAAGATCGCACGTTCCAGATCGAAGGGTTCGGGATGCAGGTTCAGCCGCTTTGCCTCAATCTTGGAATAATCCAGCACGTCGTTGATGATGACCAGCAGCGCCTCGCCCGAGTTCTTGATGGTCTGGACGTAAAGCTGCTGCTCATCGTCCAGATCACTGCTGCCCAGCAGATCGGCCATGCCGATGACACCGTTCATCGGGGTGCGAATCTCGTGGCTCATGTTCGCCAGAAATGCCGATTTTGCCCGGTTCGCGCTTTCCGCGACGGCGCGGGCTTCTTTCAGTTTGCGTTCATAGGCAACGGTTTCGGTGATGTTCAGCGCGAGTGAGACGACATCACCCTCCGCGCCGCGATGATCCACCAGCTTGATGTGCAGCTTGTTCCAAAGCTGGATCACGATCGGCTCCGGCGCGGGCATCACAAAACGCTGTGCCATCATCTGCCGCCAGTCCGTGGGGGACATGTCGCCGGTGTTCACGATCCCCTCGTCGGTCAGCATTTGCAGGATGGTGACATAGTTGACGCCGGGCCTGATCACCTCGAGCCCGTCGAAGATCGCCAGATAGGCGCGGTTGGCCATGATCATTTCGTTATCGGCGTCGAAGAACGCAAAACCGTCGTTGATCGTCTCGATCGACTGCCAAAGACGGCGTTCCGCAATGGCGATCTTCTGATTGGCGGCGCTCAGGTCCGATTTGACGCGCTGGTTCTCGCCCCGGATGGTGGCGACTTCGGCCCGTGTTTCCACAATCTCTTCGGTCAGTTGCTGGGCATGTTTACCCAGCTTGCGGTTGGCGGCGAAAAGTTCCGCCTGCTTGAGTTCAAGCAACCGTTCGGCGGCAAGCCGGTTGCGCCGTTCTTCCGTCAGTTTGCTGGCAAGGCTCATATGCCGCTCCGCTGGCCTGTCTTGCGGCGCACCTTGGCGCAGCAGCGTGAACATCCGCTTAAATCCCATTTGCCCCACTTGCCGGGAATCGGGGTGCGTGTCAGGTTGATCGCATTCAAGAAGGAGAGTTCCGATGCGGGTATTTTCATGGCTGAACGCCCTGTGCCTGGCGGTGATCGTCGCGGCCGGTTCCCTCTCGGCGCAGGAGGTTTTGCCCGATCACCGCTATCTCTACACCCGCGACGCGGATTTCCCGGGCACGGACCTGTCTCAGCTTTTCAACACCACGCAGGATGCCTGTGCCCGGGCCTGTTCGGCGCAGGAGGCCTGTGTCGCCTTCACCTTCAACGCCCGCAGCAACGCCTGCTTTCCCAAATCCGCCGTCAGCGATGTCGCGCCCTATGCCGGTGCCGTTTCCGCCCGCAAGGTCGGCACATCACAGGCTCTTCGGTCCGCAGCGGCCGATCGCCGGGCAGAGGCGGATTTCCTGACGGCCGGTGACATTGTCGCCGCCACCGATTTCGTCGCAACCAATACGCTGCGCTACACCTTCAGCGGCGAAACGCTGGACGATCTGACAACGGCTCTTGCAGCGGCAGAGCAATCGGGCGACACCCGTGCGGCCCTGCGCTGGGCTGGCAAAGCCGCCGCCCTGTCCGACCGCGCCGATTTCTGGACCACCTATGCCCGGCTCGCCCTGATCCTCGCGGGCACCGGAGAGAGCGCGGAGCGGCGGCAATACCGCGAAGAAGCGTTTCTTGCGGCCACCAACGGCTATCCTCCGGGCAGAGCCGCCCGCCTTGCGTGCAGAGGCGCTGAACCTCGTTGCCAGCGCGCTCGAACTTGGCAACCGGGGTCGCGACATGATCCCGGCGCTGCGTCTGGCCTTGCAGGCCACACCGCGCGAGGATCTTCAGGTTGCCCTGGACGAGGCCATCGGCAAATACGGCTTCCGGGTGGTCGAGAACCGGTCGGACAACGATGCAGCCGCGCCGCGGATCTGTGCGGAGTTTTCCGAACGGCTGGTGCAGGCCGGGTTGGACTACGAACCTTTCGTGCGGGTCGAGGGGCGCGGACTTGTGGTGCAGGTGGACGACAGCCAGCTGTGTATCGACGGGGTCGAACACGGCCAGCGCTATACCGTGACGCTGCGGGCCGGCCTGCCATCGGCCAGCGGCGAGGTGCTGAGCCGCGATGTGACCCTTCAGCAATATGTGCGGGACAGGGCGCCTTCCCTGCGGTTTCCGGGCCGTGCCTATGTCCTGCCGCGCAGTGCCGATGCCGCCCTGCCGGTCGAGACGGTGAACACCGGCACCCTTGATCTGACCCTGCGACGGGTCAGCGACCGCAATCTGGTCCGCGCCATTCGGGAAAGCTATTTCGGTCGTCCGCTCAGCGGCTACGAGGACGATCAGTTTTCGCAGGACATGGCGGAGGAAATCTGGACCGGCACGGCCGAGGTGCAGAACGAGTTGAACGTCGACATGACGACCCGCCTGCCGATGGGCGAGGCGCTTGCGGATCAGCCGCCGGGCATCTACGCCCTGAGCGCCGCAGTTCCGGGGCAGGACAGATACGACACCGCCCCGGCGATGCAATGGTTTGTCCTGTCCGATCTGGGGCTGACCACCTGGGCCGGTGTGGACGGGATGCAGGTCGCCGTGCGCGGTCTGTCCGATACCGCCCCGCGTGCCGGCATCACCCTGAGCCTCATCAGTCGCGCCAATGCGGTGCTGGGCACGACCACCACGGACGCCGACGGCTTTGCCCGTTTCGGCGCCGGTCTGACCCGTGGCACCGGGGCGGCGCAGCCCGCGCTGCTGATGGCCGAAGAGGGAACCACCGATATCGCCTTTCTGCCGCTGACCGACCCTGCCTTCGATCTGTCCGACCGGGGTGTGGAAGGCAATCCGCCCGCGCCGCCGATCGACACCTTTCTGACCACCGACAGGGGCGCCTACCGCGTGGGCGAAACGGTCCATGCCACGGTGCTGACCCGCGATGCCCAGGCCGCGGCGCTGACCGGCCTGCCGATCACGGCGATCCTCAAACGCCCCGATGGCGTGGAATACGCCCGCCACCTCAGCACCGATGCCCGGGCAGGCGGGCATGTCTTTGCCATGCCGCTGGGCGGCGATGTGCCGCGCGGCGCGTGGCGGCTTGATATCCTGTCCGATCTGGACGCACCGGCTCTGGCCAGCACCGTCCTGCTGGTGGAGGATTTCCTGCCGGAGCGGATCGACTTCGACCTCACGCTGCCGGACGCCCCCCTGCGGCTGGACCAGACGCCGCCGCTGCGCGTCGATGTGCGCTATCTTTTCGGCGCGCCGGGTGCGGACCTCGCGGTAGAGGGTGATCTGCGCTTGCGCCCCGTGACATCGCTGCCCGGTTGGGACGGGTACCGCTTTGGCCTTCACGACGCAGGCTTTCAGACGCGGACCCGGTTCATCGGCGATGCCAAGACGGATGCACAGGGCCGCGCCACACTTGCGCTTGAATTTCCCACACTCGAGGAAGACCCCGGTACACCGCTCGAAGCCGAAGTGATCCTGCGCGTCGCCGAAGGATCGGGCCGCCCGGTGGAGCGACGCCTGACCAAACCGATCACTCCCGATGCGGCGCTGATCGGGATCAAACCGCTGTTTGACGATGTCCTGCCCGAAGGCACCGCCGCCAGCTTCGACCTGATCGCCGTTGGTCCCGATGGCATGGCGACGGACATGCCCGTGCGCTGGACGCTGAACCGTGTCGAAACGCGGTATCAGTGGTATCAGCTTTACGGCAACTGGGAGTGGGAGCCGATCACCCGACGCATCCGCGTGCAAAGCGGGGAGGTCACGCTGGGACAAACGCCCACCACCATCACCGCGCCGACCGAATGGGGGGCCTATGAGGTGATCGTGGAACGGACCGGCGCGGCTTATGCCGCTTCGTCCGTCGCCTTTTCCTCGGGCTGGTACGGCGGCGACAGCGCGACCGACACACCCGACCGGCTCGTCCTGTCGCTCGATGCTGAAAGCTATGCCCTGGGCGACACCGCCACCCTGCGGCTGATCGCGGAAGAGGCGGGCGTGGCGCTTGTGTCGGTCCTGTCGAACCGGGTGATCGAGCGGCGTGTGGTGCCCGTCGTGGCGGGAGAGAACACGGTTCCGCTGACCGTTGCGCCCGAATGGGGCACGGGGGCCTATGTCACCGCATCGGTTCTGCGCGGGATGGACGTGGCCGCAGGCCAGAACCCCGCGCGACAGATGGGTCTGGTCCACGCCGCCGTGCGCCCCGGTGCAAAGGCGCTGAGCGTCAGCATCGACGCGCCCGAGCGTGTCGACGGGCAGGCAGGCAATTTCACCGCATCGGTGCGCGTGGACGGCGTGGCGGAGGGCGAAACCGCCTATGTCACGCTGGCGGCCGTCGATCTGGGCATTCTCAACCTCACGGGCTTCACCCCGCCCGACGTGACCGGCCACTACTTTGGCCAGCGCCGCCTTGGGGTCGAGATACGCGACATCTATGGCCGTCTGATCGACGGGATGAACGGCGCGATGGGCAGTGTCAGATCGGGCGGCGACGCTGCCGCGTCCGCTCAGGTGCAATCGCCCCCGCCCACGGAAAAGCTGATGGCCTTCTTCACCGGGCCGGTCACCGTCGGGCCGGATGGAACGGCGGAAATCGAGATCGACAAGCCCGCCTTCAACGGTACCGTTCGCATGATGGCCGTGGCATGGTCGGCCAGCGCGGTAGGACAGGCGACCCGCGACGTGATCGCAGCGGACCCCGTCGTGGTCAGCGCGTCGCTGCCGCGCTTTCTGGCACCGGGAGACGAAAGCCGTCTGCTGCTGGAATTCACCCATACCGCAGGACAGGCGGGCGAGATGCCCTTGCAGGTCTTTGCGGACGCGGGCATCGCCCTGGACGAAGCCCCTGCCACCATCGCGCTGTCCGAGGAAGGCACCGCCCGGCTGGACATCCCCGTCACGGGCCGCGAGTTGGGCGATCACCTGATCACCGTCGTGCTGACCACGCCCGACGGCACGGAATTGCGCAGGGTGCTGACCCTGCCGGTGCGCGACAACGACCCTGCCGTTTCGGTCACGCGGCAATTCGCGCTGGGCGCGGGAGAGAGCTTCACCTTCGACACCAATGTCTTTGCGGGGTTCCGCCCCGGCACCGGCACGGCAACGCTGACCGCAGGTCCGCTGGCGCGGTTCAATGTGCCTGGCCTGCTGCAACAGCTTGATCGCTATCCCTATGGCTGCACCGAACAGGTCACCTCCGGCGCGCTGCCGCTGCTCTATCTGTCGTCGCTGGCGCAGGATGCGGGTCTGGGCACGCCCGAGCGGATTGACGAGAAGATCGAACAATCCGTCGATCGCATTCTGTCACGGCAGGCCAGCAACGGAGCCTTCGGCCTTTGGGCCGCGCAATCGGGTGAATTCTGGCTGGATGCCTATGTCACCGATTTCCTGTCCCGTGCGCGGGCGCAGGGCCATGCGGTGCCGGATCTCGCGTTTTCGCTGGCGATGGACAATCTGCGCAACCGGATCAGCTATGCGCCCGATTTCGACAATGGGGGCGAGGATATCGCCTATGCCCTGCTGGTGCTGGCCCGCGAGGGGGCGGCGAGCATGGGTGATCTGCGCTATTACGCCGACACCAAGGCGCAGGATTTCGCGACACCGCTTGCCGTTGCCCAACTGGGCGCGGCACTGGCGGCCTACGGTGATCCGGTGCGCGCCGATGCCCTGTTTTCCCGCGCAGGCACCATGCTGACCGCGCAGACCGACACCCGCGCCTGGCGGGACGACTTCGGCACACCGCTGCGCGATGCCGCAGCGGTGCTGCGTCTGGGCGCGGAAGCAGGCAGCGCGGTCCTGGATACCGCAACGCTGACCAACGCGGTCCAGCGCGACGGTGCGCGGCTGTCCACTCAGGAAGCCGCACAGGTCGTCATGGCCGCCCATGCGCTTGCTGCGCCCGATGCCGCCCCTGATCTGCGGGTGGATGGCGTGGCGGCAAACGGGCAGGTGGTGCAGCGGTTGACCGATCGGACGGGTGGGTCATCGGTGATCGAGAACACGAGCACCCGGTCGATGGACGTGACGATGACCGCGTTCGGCGTGCCCGAGGTCGCCCCAGAGGCGGGCGGCTATGGCTACCAGATCACCCGTCGCAGTTTCACGATGGAAGGCGCGCCGGTCAGCGGCCCCGTTGCATCCGGCGAACGGCTGGTGGTGGTGATCGAGGTCACGCCCTTCGAGGACATCGGCGCACGGCTGATCGTGGATGACCCGCTGGCGGCGGGGTTCGAGATCGACAATCCCAACCTGATCCGGAGCGGTGATGTCACCGGCCTCGAGTGGCTGGAGACCAAGCAGGCCGAAACGGCGGAGTTCCGGGCCGACCGTTTTGTCGCGGCGGTGAACCACAGCGGGACGGAGCCGTTTCGACTTGCCTATATCCTGCGGGCGGTCAGCCCCGGCAGCTTCCATCACCCCGCGGCCACGGTCGAGGATATGTACCGCCCCGAATACCGCGCCAACACCGGGACGGAGCGGGTGACGATCACCCCATGATCCGTTTTGCGCTTTTTGGTCTGGTGCTGGTCCTCTGGGCCGGTGCCGGGCTGCGTGACGGTCTGGACGCCTGGGTTGCCCGCACCGATCTGCCGCCGGTTCTGGTGGAAACCTCGGTCGAGGTGCGTGACCGCAACGGTGCCCTGATGCGCGTCTTTCCGGTCGAAAACGGCCGCGTCCGGCTGGCGATTGGGCTGGATCAGGTGGACCCGGACTATCTGGCCATGTTGATCGCCTACGAGGACCAGCGGTTCTACGATCACAACGGGGTCGACCCGCTTGCGGTGCTGCGCGCGGTGGGACAGGCCCTTTGGCATGGCAAGGTCGTCTCGGGGGGGTCCACGCTGACCATGCAGGTGGCGCGGTTGCTCGAGAATTCGGGCACCGGGCGCTGGCAGGGGAAACTGCGTCAGATGCGGCTTGCATTGGCATTGGAACGGCGGTTCGACAAGGAGCAGATACTCGGGTTCTACCTCGCCCATGCGCCATATGGCGGCGCGCTCGAGGGGCTGCGGGCGGGATCGCTGGCGTGGTTCGGCAAGGAACCCGCGCGCCTGACCCCGGCGGAGGCGGCCTTGCTGGTCGCCCTGCCGCAGGCGCCCGAAGCCCGCCGCCCGGACCGCCACCCAAAGGCGGCAACGGCGGCCCGCACACGGGTACTGACGCGCATCAACGCGCCTGAGCGCACGCATCTTGCGCCTGTTCCCCAGCGCATGAAGCCCTTTGTCCGCCTTGCCCCACATCTGGCGGATCATCTGGTGCAGGCTGATCCCCTGACGGCCCGCCATGACCTGACGCTCGATGCCGCCCTGCAAACGCGGATGGAGGCTTTGATCCGGCAGGCGGTGCGCGGCCAGATGGACGGCGTGTCTGCGGCTTTGGTCGTCGCGGATCATCGCAGCGGCGAGGTGCTGGCCTCCGTCAGCGCGCCGAGCTACAGCGCGGCAGACGGCAGGATGGGCTTTGTCGACATGACCCGCGCCCTGCGCTCGCCCGGATCGACGCTGAAACCGTTCATCTACGCAATGGCCTTCGATCAGGGGCTTGGCGCACCCGGACACGCTGATCGACGACTCCCCGGTGATCTTCGGGCGGTATGCGCCACAGAACTTCGACGGCCGGTTTCGCGGTGAACTGACCGTGCGCGAGGCGCTGCAGCTTTCGCTGAACATCCCGCCGGTCCTGCTGACGCAGGAACTGGGCCCCGCCCGTCTGATGGCGATGCTGCGCAAGGGGGGCGCGCGTCCGCAACTGCCCGGTGGCACGGCGGGACTGGCCGTGGCCTTGGGCGGTGTGGGATTGACGCTGAACGATCTGGTGCAGCTTTACGCAGGTCTCGCGCAGGGTGGTCAGGGCAGACCACTGATCCGGGAACGGGGCGCAGCCGCTGCGGTGGGTCAGCGCATGGTTTCACCCAGTGCGGCCTGGCAGGTGGGTCATATCCTTGCCGCGATCGCACCGCCGCAGGGGTATGGGCGACGCGGCGGCGAGATCGCCTACAAGACCGGGACGTCCTATGGCCACCGGGACGCATGGGCGATCGGCTTTGACGGGGCGCATGTGATCGGGGTCTGGCTGGGACGGCCCGACGGCACACCGGTGCCGGGTGCCTTCGGCGGCGAGCTGGCGGCCCCCGTGCTGTTCGAGGCTTTCGGCCTGCTGGCCACCAATCCCGCCCCTCTTGGCCCGCCGCCGCCCGACACCCTGCTGCTGAGTACGGCAGCCCTGCCCAAACCGCTTCAACGCTTTCGCACGCGGACCGCCGTCTTTGACGCTGCAGCCGATGCCCCCCGTGTGCAATTCCCGCCCGATGGGGCGGTCCTGCAGCGGAGTGATCACGGGCTTGCCCTGAAATTCGGCGCGGGTGTGATGCCCTTTACGGTGCTGGTGGACGGTGCCCCGGTGCTGACGAACCTGCACCGTCGCGATGCGCTGCTGCCACTGTCGGAGCCGGGGTTCTCCCGCATATCCGTGGTGGATGCCAAGGGGCGCTCGTCTTCGGTGGCGGTGCGTTTGCAATAGCGGGATCCTGCCCGTCGCCGATTTGCCAAATCTTGTTGTGTCGCGCGGCTTGATGTATCTCACAGCCATGAAACACACCCTTTCCCTGATCCTGTTCCTGCTGTCGGCGCTGCCCTTGACGAGCCATCCGCACATCTTTGTGGATACCGGTCTTGATCTGCGGTTCGACCCCGACGGGCGGCTGACCGAGGTGCGCGTCACCTGGGCCTATGACGACTTCTATTCCTTGCTGATCACCGAGGATCGCGGGCTGGATCCGGATTTTGACGGCGTTCTGACAGAAGCCGAACAGGCCGATCTGGTCGGGTTCGACATGAACTGGAGCGAGGGCTTCAACGGGGATCTCGTGATCCTGCAAGGCGGCGAGGCTCTGGCCCTTTCGGGACCAACGCAGGCGACGGCGGTCTTTGCCGAAGGGCGCATCACCACAACCCATGTGCGCAGGGTGTCGGATGCCAGCGCCTCCGGCGAGATTGAAATCAAACCGTACGACAGGACATTCTATACCGCCTACGATGTCACGTTGCCGGTGACCATCGAAGGCACCGACGCCTGCCGCCACCAGATCAGGATGCCGGACATGGACGCTGGCCTCACTGCGCTGAGCGCTGAGTTGGCCGCGCTGGATGCCGACATGACAGAGGAAGAAGCCGCCGCGATGCCTGATGTTGGGGTGCTCTTGTCCTCCACCGTGGTGGTGACATGCGATATTTCCTGAGCATTGCCACGCTGGCGGTGATCGCCGGGCTGGCCTGGTTCTGGTTCAGCGGGGGTTTTGACCGTCTGGGCGGCTGGGCGGCGCTGCAGCAGCGCGATTTTCAGAATGGTATCGCGGGGTCTTTGCGTCAGATCCGGGGCGGAGACAGCGCCGCGATTGCCGCCTTGTTGACGGGCTGCTTTGCCTACGGACTTGTCCATGCCGCCGGGCCGGGGCATGGCAAGGTGCTGATCGGTGGGTACGGATTTGGACGCAAGGTGCCGATGCTGCGTCTGTCGCTGATCGCACTGGCGGCGTCCCTGGGGCAGGCGGTGACGGCGGTTCTGCTGGTCTATGCCGGTGTGCTGATCCTGAACCTTGGGCGCGAGGCGCTTGTCGGTGTGACCGAAGCGGTGATGGCACCGCTCAGTTACGCGGCCATCGGGCTGATCGGCCTGTGGCTGATGTGGCGGGGTCTGCGCAAGCTCTGGCCCGACCGGCATCACCACGATCATGCCCACGCGGGCGACGGTGCGGTTTGCGCCAGTTGCGGCCACGCACATGGCCCCTCCCTCGATCAGGTGGAGCAGGTCGGCAGTCTGCGCGAGGCGCTTGTTCTGATCGGAGGGATCGCGCTGCGGCCCTGCACCGGGGCGCTTTTTGTGCTGATCATCACCTGGCAGATGGGCATCGGCGGGCTGGGCGTGGCCGGGGCGTTTGCCATGGCGCTGGGCACGGCACTGATCACGATCGTCGTGGGACTTGCTGCCGGATCGCTGCGGGGCGGTGTCCTGGCAGGGCTTGGCGATTCGCCCCAACTGGCCCGCGCCATGGCGGGCATCGAAGTGCTGGCGGGTCTGATCGTGGCCTTCCTCGCGGCGGGTTTGTTGATCCGCGCCGTTTAACGCCGTCCCTCGCGCAGCCATGCCGCCGTGATCAAGGCCGCCGACAACAACAGCACCAGCCAACCCGGCAGGATCGCCGTCTGGCGGATGTCGCGGGTTTCGTAAGCGCCTCTGGGCGTGATCCCGACCCAGCCGCGCCCGGCGGCGGGCCTGCCCGCACGGACATCGCGCAGGCGGGGCAATCCGTCCTCCAGCCGCGCCACGCCGCCGCGCAGGGAGGTCACGAGCGGGTCAAGCGCGTCGGCGCTGGCGATGGTTTCGATGAATTCGCGCGGTGCCGCTGGCCCCAGCCCGATCACCGCCGTCTGGTCGCCATTGTCGAGACGATAGAGCCCGATCTCGGGCCCCTGATACATGCCTTCAAAGACCCCGGCGGCACCTTCGGTCAGTTCGACTTCCGTGGTGCTGCCATCGGGCGCGGTCACGGTGACGGGGGGCACGGTGGTTTCGAGCGTTCGGCGGGTGATCCGCATGCTCTGGCCGTCCGCATTGGCGGTCAGCGCCTCTTCTTCCAGCTCGGGTTCCTTCATCATCCAGTGGGCCAGACGGCGCAGCAGTTCCAACTGCGGCCCGCCACCCTCGTATCCCCGGCTCCACAACCAGGCATGATCCGAGGCCAGAAGCGCCACGCGCCCTTCCTCGACCCGGTTGAGGATCAGCAGGGGGCGTTCATCAACCCCTTCCATCACCACATTGCCCTGTGGGTCGGTGACGTCGATCTGGCGCAGCCAGCGGCCCCAGTCGCCGTTCTCGGGCAGGCCGGTCGTGACGGGGTGACGCATCCCAAGGTCGGTCACCTTGGGCAGGTAGGGTTCCTCGATCACCCGCGCGGATGGGGTTGCGGGCAACACGCTGCCAAGGGGGGAGCGAAAGATGCTGTCGGCGGTCGCGAAATCGGGACCGGCGGCCACCAATACCGCACCCCCGTTGCGAACGTAATTCGCCACGTTGTCCAGATAGAGCGCAGGCAGGATGCCCCGGCGCTTATAGCGGTCAAAGATGATCAGATCGAAGTCTTCGATCTTTTCCATGAACAATTCGCGTGTCGGAAAGGCAATCAGCGACAATTCGTTCACCGGCACGCCGTCCTGTTTTTCCGGTGGCCGCAGGATGGTGAAATGCACCAGATCGACGGAGCTGTCGGATTTCAGCAGGTTGCGCCATGTGCGCCCGCCCGGATGCGGTTCGCCGCTGACCAGAAGAACGCTCAACCTGTCGCGCACGCCGTTCATCTGAACAAGCGCTGTGTTGTTGCGGTCGGTCAATTCGCCTTCGGCTTCGGGCAGGGAAAACCGGATCACGTTTCGCCCGCCGTGGGGCAGGGTGATCGGCAGTTCGAGGTCTTGCCCGATCGGCACGCGGAACGTCTGTGCCGGTTCACCGTCGATCGAAATGTCGAGCGGGGCGAGTTCCTCCCCCTCGGGCGCCGCGCCAAGATCGTCGATGCGCAGCGTCAGGGTGACGGGTTCGCCGATAATGGCAAAGGCAGGGGCATTGCGGACGCTCAGGCGGCGGTCCCAGTCCGCTTCCTCCCCGGTCATGATCAGATGCATGGGGGCAGGCAGGTCGATCGGCAGATCGGCGTCATGGACCCGGCCATCGCTGACCGCCAGAATGCCCGCGACACGCGCACGCGGCTCTTCGGCAAGCGCATCGACGATGGCGGTGATGACCTCGGTCCCGGCGTCGCCTGCGCCGTCAGTGACGTTGATCCGGCGCACTTCGGTATTGGGCCGCGCGGCGATCTGGGCGGCCAGAGCCTCCGCGGCCTGGGTCGTCTGTTCCGCCCGGTCGCCCAGCCGCTGGCTGGCGCTTTGGTCTTCGACCAGCAGGACGATGTCGCTGAGCGGTGCGCGGTCCTCCTGTTGATATGAGGGGTTTGCAAGCGCACCCAGCACCACAAGCGCCGCCAATCCGCGCAGGGGCCAGCCGTTCAACCCGCGCAGGATTGCGAGGATCAGGCCCATCAGCGCAATGATCGCCACGACGATCAGCAAGGACATCGGGATCAGCGGATCATATACGATAGTCGCGGTCATTGGCCCAGCCGATCCAGAAGCGCAGGCACATGGACCTGATCCGATTTATAATTGCCCGTCAGCACATGCATGATCAGGTTGACGCCGAAACGATTGGCCAGCTCGCGCTGCCGCTCTCCGGCATAGCCGCGACCGATGGGCAACAAGGGCGCGCCGTCACCGCGCACGGCCCAGGCTGCGGCCCAGTCGTTCCCGCCGATCACGACAGGTGTCACGCCATCGTTGAGGTTGCGAAACGGCATCCCCTCGATCTGTTCGGCGTCGGGCGGTGCAGCCTCGACCCAGACATCGCGCGAGTTGTGGCGGCCCGGAAAGTCCTGCAGCAGATAGAAGGTCCGCGTCAGCACATGATCTCCCGGCAGCGGTTCCAGCGGTGGAATGTCCAGGGGTGCCGCCAGATCCTGCAGCTTGCGGCCATTCGGGCTGGACGTGCCGAAACCCGCCACATCGGCGTCGCGCGTGTCGAACATGATCAGCCCGCCGGAGCGGAGATAGTCGTTCAGCTTGGTATAGGCCTCTGCGGAGGGGCGCGGCTGATCCGGTGTCACGGGCCAATAGAGAATGGGAAAGAACGCCAGTTCGTCCGTCTCGAGGTTGACCGCCGTCGGCGGTGCGGGTTCGATGGAGGTGCGGAAAAACAGCGTGTCGGACAGACCCTGAAGCCCCGCTTCGGCAATCTCGTCCACGCGCGCATCGCCGGTGATCACATGGGCCAGCGAAACTTCGGTGGTGGCGGCAAGCGCGAATTCATCGGCTTCCGCCTGCGCATGTCCCTGGGGCGCGAAGGCGGGCAGCATCAGCGCGGCAAGGATCAGAACCGCCGCGTTGCTGCGTTTGAGCAACCTGCCCGACAGCGCGAGAGAGGCAACGACATCGGCCAGCAACAGCAGGATGGCGAGGCTGAGCAACCATCCGGCGACGGGTTGTTCCGGGGCCACGGCAAGACCCCGCACCGGCACGTCCGAAGGCCAGGTTGCAGGCGTCAGGACATCATCGGCGCGAAACACATTGCGCGCCAGACGCCGGTCACCGGACCGGTAGATGCCGGGGCGCAGCGCCGGGCCGGCGGGCGCATCGACCAGATCGGCACCGTCGACGCCGGGCAGGGTTCCCGCGTCGGACAACACGCCGTAGCCGTCCATCACCCGCTCGGGTGTCCATGTGGTCCCCGCCAGATCACCTGCATCCGGCGACGCGGCGGCAGAAGACACCGCAAGACGCTCCATCATCTCGACAAACAGTCCCGACAGGGGCAGCGTGGACCATTCCGCCGTTGCCGTGACATGGAACAGCACCACCTGGCCCTGCCCCATGGTCTTGCGCGTAACCAGCGGCGTGCCGTCGCTCAGCGATGCGATCACGCGGTTGGCCAGCGTCGGGTCCGGTTGTGCCACGACCTGAGCAGAGACAACGACATCATCCGGTACGGACAATCCGAAGAACGGCGAGGTATCCTTGAAGGGATCGAGCGATTTCGGCTCGCCCCAGCTCATCGCGCCGCCGACACTGCGGCCACCGGCACGCAGGCGCACGGGCATCAGCGGGTCTTCGTCAAAGCGGCTGATGTCGCTTGCCGCAATCCGTGGTCCGGCGAACCGGACCAACATGCCCCCTTCTTCGATCCATTCGATCAACGGCGCGGCTTCCGCCTCGGCCAGGGTGGCCACATCGGCCAGCACAATCACGTCGGGGTTCGCGGGCAGCACATCTGTAATGGAGCCGTCGATCAGGTCCGCCGTGGGGGCGAGCGCCTGTTCGATATAGTGCAGGGGCGAAAGCAGTTGCAGCCCCTCGCGGTCGTTGCCTGCGCCGATCAGCGCAACCTCGCGACGCCGCAGTGCATCGTCGACCAGCGATACCGCCCCGGCGGAGCGCTGACCGGCCAGCGTGAACCCGGTGATCCGGGCGCGCAGCTCGGACGGCAGGGACAGTTCGGCGGTCGCCGTCGTGTCACCCTGCTCGAACGTGGTGGTGGCGGTGGCCAGAATACGGGCATTGCCCGCCGGGTCACGCCCTTCGGCACGGATCACGACCTCGCGGTCAAGGCCCGGTGCCGCGCGGGAGACGTTCAGCTTGACGACGCTGTCCTCGTAGGTGGCGGGCGCGATGGCAAGCACGTTGGCAGCGGTTTGATAGACCTCGACACTGCCCTGCGACTGCATCGCGTCCAGCACCCGGTCGCGGCCTTCATAGTCCAGCGCATCGCTGAACCACAGGGTGTCGAAACCGTCGAGCGTGCCCAGAATCTCGACCGATCTGTCGACGTCCCCCTGCGATGGTTGCCACGGTGCGGGCGCGAAACCGGCAAGGCGTGTGCGCCAGACATCGGCAGACTGAAATGCAGGCGCGTCAGGACGGCTGAGGGCAAGGAACCCCACCGGGCGTCCGGCACGGCTGGCGCGGGTCAGTTGCGCCTCGATCGCCTGTGTCTGTTCGGGCCAACGGGTGGCACCCGCCCATGTGCCATCCAGCACGATCAGCAGGGGGCCGTTGCCTTCGGCCTGATCCGCTTCCGGGTTCAGCACCGGACCGGCGAGCCCCAGAATGATCGCCGCAACCGCCAGCATGCGCAGCAACAGCAGCCACCAAGGGGTGCGGTCGGACACGGTTTCATCGTCGGTCAACCCCAGCAGAAGCGCCACGCCGGGGAAACGGCGGCGGATCGGGGCAGGCGGAACCGCCCGCAGGATCAGCCACAGGATCGGCAGCGCCAAGAGCGCCGCCAAAAGCCAGGGTGCCGTAAAGCCGATGCCGCCCAGAACCGTCATGCCGCCACCCCGGCCCGCGCATCAAGCGCACCGTAAAGCCAAAGGAGCGCCGATTGCGCCGAGGCATCCGAGTGGTGCAGCCCGTATTGCCAGCCAGTCAGCGCACAGAGGCGTTGCAGCTCTGCCTTGCGGGCGGCGAGCCGTTCCAGATAGCGGCCCTTGAGATCGTTGGCCTTGAGCGTCTCATGGCTCAACGTGCCGCCCATGCTTTCGAAAATCGTGCGGCCCGTGAACGGAAATGCTTCCTCGGACGGATCAAGCACATGGAAGATCACGCCGCGAACACCGCGATCCGCGGCTTTGGTCAGGGCGGTCTGCACCCCCTCCAGATCACCCATGAAATCGGAGATGAACACGGCCCGCGCATGGGGGATCATCGCGCGGTGCTCGGGGGGGCTGTAGTCCGCTGTGTCATCCAGACAAAAGAGTTCTGCCAGCCGCAGCACCTGCGGATTGCCGCTGCGCGGGGGCAGGGTTGTTCCCGTCAGGCCCACCCGTTCGCCGCCCCGCAGCAGCATGATGGCGAGCGCGAGACCCAGAACGCGGGCGCGGTCGGCTTTCTGAGGCAGGTTCTTGTCTGACCTGAAACGCATCGACGCGCCCTGATCGACCCACAGCATGACCGACTGCGCAATCTGCCATTCGCGTTCGCGCACGAATTCCTGATCGCCCATCGCGGAGCGACGGTGATCAATCATGCGGCGGCTGTCGCCCTGTTGTGCCGGACGGTATTGCCAGAAATCATCGCCCGTGCCCGCGCGTCGCCGTCCGTGCGCACCCAGCAGCACGGCCCCGGCCAGATGTTCGGCCCGGGCCAACAGCGCAGGCAGTCGGGATGCCTGATCCTCGGCTTCCGCGCGCAGGGTTGCAGAAGTGTAGCTGCTCAGGGGGATGGCTGTGCTCACGCTGCGGCTTTCGCACCGGTCAGCCGGGTTGCAGTCTGCTCGATCAGGTCATGCAGGCTGTCGCCCCGCGCCCGCGCGGCAAAGTTCAGCGCCATGCGGTGCGACAACACGGGTCTTGCCATGTCGATCACGTCTTCGGCGGAAGGGGCAAGACGACCGTCCAGAAGCGCCCGCGCCCGGACCGCCAGCATCAGGGCCTGCGACGCGCGCGGGCCGGGGCCCCAGGCAACGGTATCGCGTACTTGCTGGCTTGCACCCTCTTCGTGCGGACGGAAGGCGCGGACCAGATCGAGGATCATCTCGACCACGGAGTCGCCCACCGGCATCCGACGCAAGAGACGCTGTGCATCCAGCAATTCCTGCGTCGTGAAGACCTGCGTGGATTGCGCATCGCTGTCGCCCGTGGTGGCCAGCAGAATGTCGCGTTCGGTCTGGCGGTCGGGATACATCACGTCGATCTGCACCAGAAAGCGGTCCAACTGCGCTTCGGGAAGCGGATAGGTGCCTTCCTGCTCGATCGGGTTTTGCGTTGCCAACACGTGAAACGGAATGCCCAGCGTGCGGTCCTGCCCCGCGACGGTCACGGTCTTTTCCTGCATCGCCTGCAGCAGCGCCGACTGTGTGCGCGGCGAGGCGCGGTTGATCTCATCGGCCATCAGCAACTGGCAAAAGATTGGCCCTTCGACAAAGCGGAAGGCGCGGCTGCCGTCGGCGGCGGTGTCCAGCACTTCGGAGCCGAGAATGTCGGCGGGCATCAGATCGGGGGTGAATTGGACGCGGTTGCCATCCAGCCCCATCACGGTGCTGAGCGTTTCGACCAGACGTGTCTTGCCCAGACCGGGCAAGCCGATCAGCAACCCGTGACCGCCACACAGAAGCGCCGTCAGCGTCAGGTCCACGACCCGTTCCTGACCGATGAAACGGTTGGTGATTGAGGCCTTCGCCTCCGCCAGTTTGACGCCAAGCGCCTCGATCTGCTCTACCATGTCTTCGGCCTGGGTCATGACAATTGCTCCAACAGGATTATATCGGTTGAGTGTAAACCTATCTCTTTAACTGGAAATGGCAAAAGCTATGAGCGGACAAAAAACCGTTACCCCGACCGCCAGCGGCCTTGCGGCGTCCGTAACTGCCGCAAAAACACGCGGATTGCCGCCGTTGGAAAAATGGAACCCGCCGTTTTGTGGCGACATCGACATGCAGATCAGGCGCGACGGGACCTGGTTCTACGAAGGCACCCCGATCGGGCGGCCCGGATTGGTCAAATTGTTCTCGACGATTCTGTGGCGCGAGGGAGATAAGTACTTTCTTGTCACGCCGGTCGAAAAGGTCGGCATCACGGTAGAGGACGCGCCGTTCGTCGCGGTGGATTTCGAGGTATCGGGCAGCGATGCGGATCAGGTGTTGAGCTTCACAACCAATCTGGGCGACATCACCAGGGCCGGACCCGACGCGCCCATTCGGGTGGAACGCGATTCCGAAACCGGAGAGCCTTCTCCCTACGTGCTTGTCCGCCGCAATCTCGAAGCGCTGATCGACCGCAAGAGCTTTTACCGTCTGGTCGATCTGGGTGTGCATCACGATGGGTGGTTTGGTGTGTGGTCAGGCGGCCAGTTCTTTGGCATCATCCCGTCAGATGAATTGCCAGAAGATGCCTGATGCCCCTCAAATTCGCAGCGAACCTGACCCTTTTATGGCCAGAGCTTCCTTATCTTGATCGCTTTGCAGCCGCAGCCGATGCGGGGTTCGACACGGTCGAGATTCTGTTTCCCTATGATCTCGCCGTCAAGGAGACGCAGCGGGCGCTTCTGGCCAATGGCCTGCGTCTGATCCTGATCAATGCGCCGCCGCCCAACTACGCCGGTGGCGCACGCGGCTTTGCCGCCCAGCCCGAAGCTGCGGACCGCTTCCGATACGACATGAAACGGGTGTTTCGCTATGCCGAAGCGCTGGACGTCGGGATGATCCATGTGATGACAGGAGCCGCCGTAGGCGACAGCGCCCGCGCGACCCTGGTCGGGAACATGCGCTGGGCCGCGGCCGAGGTGCCCGAAGGCATCACGCTGATGCTGGAGCCGCTCAATCCCGTGGCACAACCCGGTTACTTCCTGAACGATTACGCGCTTGCCGCCGGGATTCTGGACGAACTTTCGCTTTCGAACGTGGCGCTGCAATATGACAGCTATCATGCGCAGATGATCCACGGGGATGCACTGGCGGTCTTTGATCAGTACCGCCCCCTGATCGGCCATATCCAGATCGGCGATACGCCGGACCGTGGCCCACCCGGCGCGGGCAACGTCGATTTTCCGGCACTCTTTGCCCGGATCGACGCATCGGGATATGACGGCTGGATCAGCGCGGAATACCATCCGGGCACGAGGACCGAAGACACATTACACTGGAAACCCACATGATCCCCGCCCGCTACGCGCCCATCGTCTTTGGCTTCATCCTGTCGGGACTGATGTCGTTCATGGTCTCGGGCATCGCCACGGTGCGCACCGTCGGCGTGCCGCCCGACCTGCCTTCCCTGTGGCTGGGGGCGTGGTTGCCCAGCTGGCTCATCGCCTTTCCCGCCGTTCTGGTCGTTGCCCCGCTGACGCGGCGGCTGGTGGCCAAACTGGTCCGACAGGAGCCTTGATCAGCCGGGAAACCGCACAGCGGCATTGCCCGGTTGCCAAGGCGGATACTTTGCCATGATCCGCGCAAACCGGTCTGATGCCAGAAACGCCTCCAGCCATTCCTGCACATGCGGCCAGTCCTGCGCGTCGAACCACGCCTTGTCGATCATCGCGAACTGGCGCACGAAGGGCAGGATCGCGTAATCGGCCAGCGTGGGTTTGCCGAAGATATACCCGTGCAACTGACTGTTCAGATCGTTCAGAAAGGCCGAGGCGATTGTCCGGTGCTGTTCTGCGTCCTCGTCGGGGTAACGGCTCGCGTATTTGGTCCGGTCGAGCGCCGACTTGAACGGCCCATCGAAGCGCGCAATCAGGTCGTTGCCCAATGCGGGCATGTCCATCCAGCCTTCGGGATCGTCTTGTTTCAGCGCCCATGTCATGATGTCGAGGCTTTCGTCGATGGTTTCACCTTCGACCACCAGACAGGGCACCGTCGCGCTGGGTGAGGCATCCAGAAACGCCTGCGGCTTGTCCCGCAAGACGATTTCACGCAGGTCGACCTGTACCTGTGCGGCATCCAGCGCCAGCCGCGCCCGCATGGCGTAGGGACAGCGGCGAAAGGAATAGAACGCAGGAAGGGTGCGGGTGTCATCGTTCATGCGGTGGTGTCTTCCTTCAGTTGCGCCAAAATCTTGCGGCGGTGCCAGCCGCCGCGGACCTGCCGCGTCAAAAGGGTCGCGGGTTGTATGACCGCGCTGCCTTCGGCCCCGTCCTCGCGCCGGAACGCACGGGTCGCCACGACCAGCTTTGTCGCATGGCCCGATGCAGCGCCGACAGTCAGCTCTATCTCCTCCACCCGGCTGTCCCTTGCCAGACCAAGCCGCTGCTGCGCCCGCCAGATCAGATCCTTGAAACTGCCCAGATCCATGTAGGCACCGCTCTTGAGCGGTCCCAGAGTGGTTCGTTTCAGGGGGTCTTCCAGATCCTCGATGTCCAGTTCCTCGCGGTCGATGACCGACGCCTTGTAGGGTTTGCCGTCGATGGTCAGCTTTGCCAGCACCGCGATCACATAGATCGGTTCCGTACCCATATTGGTCACGATACAGCGCGCGCGGTCATCGCTGGCGGCCCCGTGGCCGATCATGATGACCGCCTGTCGCTGGCGCACGAAACCAAGATAGAGTATCTGCAGATAGGCCAGCCAGACCACGGCAGAGATCACACCCAGACCAAGCTGAAGAATTTCCGCGTTCTGCCTGATCCAGTCCATCGGTGCCGCTCCTTTCCGGTTGCCGCCTCAACGCGCCCCGGTGCGGTCTGGGTCCATCGGTGGCGTGCCTTTGGGCGCGATCAATGCGCCTCGGCCCAGTTCGCGCCTTGCCCTGCATCAACGGTCAGCTTCACGTCCAGCTTCACCACCGGATCATTGGCATTCTCCATCACCTCGCGGGCCGCCTTGATCAGCGCGTCCTCGTGGCCCTTTTCCACCTCGAAAAGCAGTTCGTCATGGACCTGCAGCAGCATCGTCGCCGGAATGTCCGCAATCGCGTCGGGCATCCGGATCATCGCGCGGCGGATCACGTCTGCGGCGGTGCCCTGAATGGGCGCGTTGATCGCGGCGCGGGCGGCAAAGCCTGCGCGGGGGCCCTTTGACGCGATCTCGGGCGTGTGAATTTTCCGTCCGAACAGCGTCTGCACGAACCCGTGTTCCTTGGCGAACTTTTTGGTGTCGTCCATGTAGGTGCGGATGCCCGGAAAGCGTTCGAAATAGCGGTCGATGAACCCCTGCGCCTCGGCCCGCGGGATGCGCAGGTTACGCGCCAGACCAAAGCCCGAAATGCCGTAGATCACGCCAAAGTTGATCGCCTTGGCCTGCCGCCGCACGTCCGGTGTCATCTCGTCCAGCGGCACGCCGAACATCTCGGACGCGGTCAGCGCATGAATGTCGATGCCATCGGCAAAGGCTTTCTTGAGCTCGGGGATATCCGCGATATGGGCAAGGATTCGCAGCTCGATCTGGGAATAATCCAGCGCCACCAGCGTCTTGCCTTCCTCCGCCACGAAAGCCTCGCGGATGCGGCGGCCTTCCTCGGTACGGATCGGAATGTTCTGAAGGTTCGGATCGGTCGACGCCAGACGGCCCGTCGACGCGCCCGCGATGGAATAGGACGTGTGCACACGGCCAGTGTCGGGGTTGATATGGTCCTGCAAGGCATCCGTGTAGGTGGATTTCAGTTTCGACAGCTGCCGCCAGTCCAGAATGCGGCGTGGGAAGTCATGCTCCGTGGCGAGGTCTTCCAGAATATCGGCCCCGGTCGAGTACTTGCCGTTCGCACCCTTCTTGCCGCCTTCCAGCCCCATATCCTCGAACAGCACCTCACCCACCTGCGCGGGCGATCCGACGTTGAACTTGCGCCCCGCCAACTCGTAAATCTCGTCCTCCAGCCCCGCCATCTTCTGCGCGAACGCGTTCGACATACGGCTCAGCGTGTCGCGGTCCACCTTGATGCCCGACCGTTCCATCGCGGCCAGCACCGGCACCAGCGGCCGCTCCAGCGTTTCGTAGACCTTCGTCACCTGTGCGGTATGCAACTGCGGTTTCAGGAACTGCCACAGCCGCAGGGTGATATCCGCATCCTCGGCGGCGTATTTCACGGCGTCGTCCAGCGGCACCTTGTCAAAGGTGATCGCGCTTTTGCCCGACCCCAGCAGCGGCTTGATCGGAATGGGCGTATGGCTCAGATACCGCTCCGCCAGCGTATCCATGCCGTGGTTGTGCAGGCCCGCGTGCTGCGCGTAGGACATCAGCATCGTGTCGTCGAAGGGGGCGACAGTGATGCCGATCTGCGCGAAAATCTTGGCGTCGTATTTCATGTTCTGCCCGATCTTGAGGATCGACGGATCCTCAAGCATCGGTGTGAGCATCTTCAACGCCTCTTCCAATGGCATCTGCCCTTCGGCCAGATCGTCCGAGCCGAAGAGATCATCGCCCCGGTGCGCCTTGTGCGTCAGCGGGACATAGCAGGCCTTGCCGGGCGCGGTGGCAAGCGAAATGCCGACCAGTTCGGCGGTCATCTCGTTCAGCCCGGTGGTTTCCGTGTCGACGGCAACATATCCCACCTCGTAAATCGCATCGAGCCACGCCTGCAGCGCCGCCTTGTCGCTCACCTGCGCGTAGGCGGCGGGGTCAAAGGGCACATCGTCCAGCTTGGGCGCGTCGGGGGCAGGTGGCGTGTCCTCGATCTCGGGCATCTCGGCGTCCAGCGCTGTCGCAATGCGCTTGGTCAGGGTCCGAAACTCCATCTCGGCCAGAAAGCTCAGCAGCTTGTCGGGATCGGGCGTGCGCACTTCGAGATCGTCGAGCGTGAAATCCAGCGGCGTGTTTTCGTCCAGCAGCACGAGCTTTTTCGACAGCCTGATCTGGTCGGCATGTTCGATCAATGTCTCGCGCCGCTTGGGCTGCTTGATCTCGCTCGCCCGTTCCAGCAGGCTTTCAAGATCGCCATATTCATTGATCAACAGCGCCGCCGTCTTGATACCGATCCCCGGCGCACCGGGCACGTTATCGACGGAATCACCGGCCAGTGCCTGCACATCCACCACGCGGTCCGGGTAGACACCGAATTTCTCGAACACCCCCTCGCGGTCGATGGTCTTGTTCTTCATCGCATCGAGCATTTCGACACCGTCGCCCACCAGCTGCATCAGATCCTTGTCGGAACTGATGATCGTGCAGCGTCCGCCTGCGGCCCGCGCCTGCACGGCGAGCGTGGCGATGATGTCATCGGCCTCGTAACCCTCTTTCTCCTTGCAGGCGATGTTGAACGCCTCTGTCGCGCTGCGGGTCAGCGGGATCTGCGGACGCAACTCTTCGGGCATGGCCTCGCGGTTGGCCTTGTATTGATCATACATGTCGTTGCGAAACGTATGGCTGCCCTTGTCGAAGATCACGGCGACATGGGTGGGCGCATCCGGTCCGGTGTTCCCTTCGACATAGCGGTGCAGCATGTTGCAAAAGCCTGCCACGGCACCAATCGGCAATCCGTCGGATTTGCGGGTCAGCGGCGGCAGCGCGTGATAGGCGCGGAAGATGAAGGCGGAGCCGTCGATCAGATGCAGGTGGTGGCCTTTGCCGAATGTGCCGGACATGAACGTGCTCTCCTCAGATGCGCCTGTCCCACCTTTTGCCACGAAGGGCAGGGGCCTGCCAGCGGGCAATCATCGGCCTGCGTCACCCCTCTGCGGATATCCTGCGCGGACCGCCTCAGGCCTTGTCGGCGAAATCCGCGTGGATGAACCGGCAATCACAATAGCCACATTCGACAAAGCCGGTGTCCCTGGGAATCTGCAACCAGACGCGCGGATGCCCCAGCGCCCCTTCGCTGCCGTCGCAGGCAACGCGGTAGGTGGTCACAACCTTGGTCTCTGGCACGTCTTGGCTCATGGGGTGTCCTTGGCTCGGGGCGGATGCCTTGCGGTTATGCCCAATGCGGTCCCACACGGCAAGACCGGGATTACGCTTTGTCCGCCTGTATTTGCCGCTCTGCCCGGTGAATTGGCGAAAGAGGTTCACGCCGCCCCGTCAAGCGGTTAAAAGGCGACAAACAAAAGGCGGAGCAGATCACGATGAACACGCCAAAACCCGTAGTGCTGTGCATTCTGGATGGCTGGGGTCTGAGCGAGACGACCACAGGCAACGCACCGGCGCTGGCGCATACGCCGACATTTGACCGGATCATGGCCACTTGCCCGCATGACACCCTGATCACCCATGGCCCCGATGTGGGCCTGCCCAGCGGCCAGATGGGCAATTCCGAGGTGGGTCACACCAACATCGGCGCAGGCCGTGTGGTGGCGATGGACCTCGGCCAGATCGACCTCGCGATCGAGGAGGGGTCGTTCGCCCTGCACCCGCCTTTGCGGGACTTTATCGCGGCGCTCCAATCCTCCGGCGGCACCGCGCATCTGATGGGGCTTGTGTCCGATGGCGGCGTACACGGCCACCTGAACCACATGATCGCCGCCGCGAAGGCGTTGGACGGTGCCGGTGTCCCGGTCGTCATCCACGCGCTGACCGACGGGCGCGACGTGGCACCGCGTTCTGCCAGGGGGTTCCTGCAAACCCTGCGCGATGGTCTGCCCGATGCCGTGCGCATCGGCACGCTGACGGGCCGCTATTTCGCGATGGACCGGGATAATCGCTGGGACCGGGTGGAAAAGGCCACCAAGGCCATGCTGCACGCAGACGGCCTGCGCCAGGACAGCGCCGAACGGGCGGTGGATGACGCCTATGCGCGGGGCGAGGACGATGAATTCATCCAACCCACGGTGATGCAGGGCTTTGAGGGTGCCAGGGACGGCGATGGTTTCTTCTGCCTCAACTTCCGTGCGGACCGTGCGCGCGAGATCATGGCAGCAATCGGAGATCCGGCATTCGATGCCTTCGAGACCGGACCACGCCCGGACTGGGCCGCCCTCATGGGCATGGCGCAGTATTCGACGGACCACGCCACCTATATGACCACCATGTACCACAAGCCCGATCTGCCCAACACGCTGGGTGCCTGGGTGGCCAAGCACGGCCGCCGCCAGTTCCGGATCGCAGAGACCGAGAAATATCCCCACGTCACGTTCTTTCTGAACGGGGGCGAGGAAACCGCAGCGGTGGGCGAGGACCGCTTCATGCCAAAATCCCCCGATGTCGCGACCTACGACATGCAGCCCGAAATGTCCGCAGCAGAAGTGACGGACCATTTGGTCAAGGCGATCGAGGACGGTTATGACCTGATCGTTGTCAACTTTGCCAACCCCGACATGGTCGGCCACACCGGCGATCTGGACGCCGCGATTGCCGCCTGTGAAGCGGTGGACACCGGCCTTGGCCGTGTGATGGCGGCGCTGGACGCGGCCGGTGGTGCGATGATCGTGACCGCCGATCACGGCAATTGCGAGGTGATGATCGACCCCGACACCGGCGGTGCCCACACCGCCCATACGCTCAACCCCGTGCCGGTCGCTTTGGTCGGTGGTCCGGCCAGCGCCACCCTGCGCAGCGGCGGCCGGCTGGCCGATCTGGCCCCGACCCTGCTGGCGCTGATGGGGATGGACCAGCCCGAGGAAATGACCGGAAAGTCGCTGATCGCATGAAAGCGCTTTTGCTGATCCTGTTCGGCTTCCTTGGCGCTGGTGCCGCACAGGCGCAATCGGGTGCTGCGCAACAGGCGCTGGAAGCGGCGCAGGCGCTCGAGGCCGCATCCGCCATGCTGGACGAAGCCGATGGTGCGCGGGACCGCGTGCGCGCGCTGACGCAGACCATTCAGGCGTTCGAAACGGGTCTGGGGGCGATGCGCACCGGGCTGCGTCAAGCCGCGATAAACGAGGCGCAGCTGAGTGCGAAACTGCAATCGCGTGACGCCGAGGTGGCGCAGCTTCTGGGCGTTCTGCAAAGCATGGGCGGCACACCGTCCCCGGTGTTCCTGCTGCATCCCGAAGGGCCGACAGGCACCGCACGGGCTGGCATGTTGCTGGCCGAACTCACGCCCGCGCTGAACCGCCGCGCCGATGCGCTGCGCACCGATCTGGAAAACGTCCAGACCCTGCGCGCCTTGCAGGAAGACGCCGCCAAGCGCCTGCAGGAAGGCCTGACCGAAGTGCAGGCCGCCCGCACCGCGCTCAATCAGGCGATGGCCAACCGCACCGATCTGCCGACACGCTTCACCGCCGACCCGGTGCGCACGGGCATCCTGATCGCCTCGACCGAAACGCTTGACGGTTTCGCCTCTGGCCTGTCCGAGATCGTGACCGATGAAACCGCGCCGGCGCTCGCCTCTCTGGATGGGCAGAAGGGTGAAATCCCATTGCCCGTTCAGGGTCTGGTGCTGCGCCGCGCCGGAGAGGCGGACGCGGCGGGCGTCGTGCGCCCCGGTATCATTCTTGCCACCCGTCCCGGCGCCATCGTCACGACGCCCACTGCGGCAACACTCCGCTACACCGGCCCGCTGCTGGATTTCGGCAATGTGGTGATTCTCGAACCGCAGGCCGAAACGCTTTTTGTGCTGGCGGGATTGGACGTTGTTTACGGCGAAGCCGGTCAGGTGATTGCCGCAGGCACGCCGATTGGGCTGATGGGCGGGCAAACCGGCGGGATCGGGACCGAAAACGGCGCTGAATTGTCACCCCTGCGTGAAGGCACTGGCACAGACCGCACAGAAACGCTCTATATGGAAGTAAGAGAACAGAACATTCCACAGGACCCGGCATTGTGGTTCCGAACCGATGAGGATGGATAGCAAGATGAAGAAGTTTGTAATGGCCGCAGTGGGCGGCACCGTGTTGGGTATCATCGCCACGACCCAGATCGCCGCACCCCTGCTGGCACAGGAAAGCGCCAAGACCGAAAACGTCTATGAACAACTGGATCTGTTCGGCGACATTTTCGAACGCATCCGCGCCCAATACGTCGAGGAAACGGACAGCAGCGAACTGATCGAGGCGGCGATCAACGGGATGCTGACCTCGCTTGACCCACACTCCAGCTATCTGTCGCCCAAGGACGCGCTGAAGATGCGCGAACAGACCCGTGGTGAATTCGGCGGTCTGGGCATCGAGGTCACGCAGGAAGAAGGCTTTGTCAAAGTCGTTTCCCCCATCGACGGCACACCTGCCGCCGAAGCGGGCATCGAGGCGGGCGATTTCATCACCCACGTTGACGGCGAAAGCCTGCTGGGCCTGGTGCTGGACGATGCAGTCGAGTTGATGCGCGGGCCTGTCGGGTCCGAAATCGTGATCACCGTCGTCCGCGAGGGCGAACAGGAACCGTTCGACGTGTCGATCATCCGCGACACCATTCAGCTGACTGCCGTGCGCGCCCGCACAGTAGGCGATACCGCCGTTTTGCGCCTGACCACGTTCAACGAACAGACCTTCCCGAAGATGAAGGAAGGGCTGGAGGAACAGATCGAAGCCGCAGGCGGGATCGACAACATCAACGGTATCGTTCTGGACATGCGCAACAACCCCGGTGGTTTGCTCAATCAGGCCATCGCCGTGTCCGACGCCTTCCTTGAGGAGGGCGAGATCGTCAGCACCCGTGGCCGCGAACTGGCTGACGGGGACCGCGTGAATGCCACGCCGGGCGATCTGGCACAGGGCAAACCGATTGTGGTGCTGATCAACGGCGGCTCCGCTTCCGCCTCCGAGATCGTGGCGGGCGCGTTGCAGGACCACCGTCGCGCCATCGTCATCGGCACGAAAAGCTTCGGCAAAGGTTCTGTCCAGACGGTGATGCCGTTGCGCGGCAACGGTGCGATGCGCCTGACCACGGCGCGGTACTACACGCCGTCGGGCCGCTCCATTCAGGCGCTTGGAGTCTCCCCTGACATCGTCGTGGCCCAGCCTCCGGTCCAGCCAGAGACGGAAGAGGAAGAAACCACAGCCCGTCCCTTGCGCTCGGAAGCGGATTTGCGCGGCAGCCTGAACAACGACAGCCTGACCGAAGACCAGATCCAGCAGATCGAAGCGGACCGCGAGAAGGCACAGAAGGCAGCGGACCTGCGCGAAGAGGATTATCAGCTGGCCTATGCCATCGACATTCTCAAAGGCCTGTCGGCGCTTGGTCCCAAGGACTGATAACGGAAGTATCAGTGCCCGGCGGGCACTGTCCGGACACTGAAAGGCGGCATCGGGGAAACCCGGTGCCGCTTTGTTTCCCGCCTGCGGCGGCTGGGTCAGTGGTAGGTTCCGGCCTCGCGCAGAAAGGCAAGCGGTGCAGGTGTGTTCTCCGGTCTGCGCGCAGGGTGCGCCGCCAGCTTACGGACGACAGTGCCCTTACCCATCGTCTTCTGCCACGCCAGGGCTGCGCCCGGCGCGACCACCACAGGCTTGCGGTTCTTGGCGTGTCTGGTGACAAGGGTGCGGGCCTGCTTGCCGGTGACAAGGGGCCGACATGGATCGAGCGACGCCTTGGTTGACCAGAGGCTGCGAATGATCCCGCGATCCTGCTCGGACACGGTCTTCATCGCTTGCGGGCCCAGAAAGAAACTCTCGCTTGCGGCCCCGTTCGCCATGACAACTTCATGTGCGTCCAGAAGGATGTGGTGGTATTCAACGTCCGCACCATCGTCCATCACGTCGATCCCCGGCAGGGCAGTCAGATGCTTGGCCGCGATCAGCACCTCTGGCTGCCCGAACATCCGTTCTGCGATCCGGGACCGGACCAGAATGCGGTGCTGTGGCGAAACCCGCAGATCCCGTGTCGGCGTCCCATCGCCAAGGGCGTCCTTTCGGATCCGAATGGGCCGCAACCGGTTTTCCACGGCCAGAACATCCGCCGCGATCAACTGCCTGCCGATCCATCTGATCTGCTTCAATCCATGATCGGCGGTCATCACGCAGTCTCCGACACGAAGCCGTTCCACTTCGACCTGCCGCCCCCCGCCAGTTTCGATCAAGGTGCCGCTGGCAAAACAAACCACCTCGATCTGGTTGTTTGTCGTCGAAATGACAGCGGCGTCGTTTCCGCCCACATCGGTCAGGTTCCCGGTTGATACGCCCTGAATGTTCAGATCGCCGAAACTATCGTTCGGAATGATGAAATGCCGGACATCACCGCCGTTCGAAACGGTCAGAAAAATGACCTGCAGGTTGCTTTCCGCACCAGGGCCGAAGGTCCGCGTGGATCCGTCGCCCAGCAGGAGGCTGCCATTGCTGCTGGGTTCCTGAATGTGGTCGATGGAATACCCGACACCACCGATGAAGATGATGTCGCCTTCATCGAACTCGCCGTCGTCAAGCTCTGACGAGGTGACGTTGTCGACCACACCCACAAGTCCGCCGTTGGCGTTCGAATACGTCGCGTTCGGAGAAACGCTCGTCAGTTCGAGAAGGTCATGTATTGTCGCCACAAGGTCTTCCGCACAGGCCAGATTGAAGCCGGCGCAGACCAAACGGCGCGCGCCAGACCGTCAGACCTAGGCAACAATCGTGTCGGAAGAATGAAAATACGGTGCAATGTCTATGCTGAAACGCCAGCATTTTGATGCATTATTGGGGCACCACGCCGTCAAAACGGCGTCAGGACGTTTCCAGACAATGCCTGCGGAATGCGCTTTTCAGCATGTCCAGCTCGGCGCGCAGCAGGTTCACTTCGGCGCGCAGATCCTCGGCCAGCTCATCGCCGGCCATGAGGGTGATGTGCCCGATCTTGACGTCTGCGCTCTTGTCTCGGATCATCACGGTCTGCACGCCGTCGGCAATGGCCTGCGGCGGGATCGGTATGGAAAGTGTCCAGTGATCCGCGCTTTGGTTGTGGGTCATCAGCACATCCTTCAGCACCTGACCGTCGTGCGTCACCTCGATCAGCGGCTCGTCTTCGCCCATGCCGGTGATGATGCCCTGCCAGACGCCTTCTTTCAGACGTGTTTTCGTCAGCTGCAACGTGGACATGCGTCAGGCTCCTTGTCAAAGATGCGCGCGGGGGCGGCGCGAGAATGTCAGATCGCGCAGGATCACCTGGTTCATCTGCGGCCCCTCGAAAATCAGGTCGATCCAGGCCCGCTCCACCCGTTTTTCGTTCAGGTTGGAATAGGCCAGATCGAATTCGACGCGGTGGTTCTCCTCATAGATCGGCAGTTCGCGCACGATCTGTTCGGTGTTCGGGCCGTGCTTGATGTTGAGCCGGGCAAAGATCTCCAGCGGTTTCTCCAGCTCCACAATCGCATCCATCCGCAACAGATGCGTGCGTTTCAGACCCTTGATCCCGTCTTCGGGCAGGTCGATCACCAGCGACAGAAACGACCCGTCGAACTGGAACACATCCAGCCGCAGACCGTAAGGGGCCAGATCCGCCTCGCGCAGGTTGCGCAGCTGGCGCAGCGTCAGTTCGGAAAACTCGCAATCGTGGAACAGCGTGACCTCATTGCCCAACATGCTTTTTGTCTGCACCGCCGACAACCCCGGCGTGGGCAGCGGGCCACGCCACAATTCCGGTCGCCAGGCCCAGTCGGCGTTATGCGGTTTGGGAAAGCTGGTCGACCCGATGATCGGCAACGCCAGCCGTTCGTCCGCGTTGTGAATCAGCCGGTCCAGATGCACCTTGAGCGCGCGGGCATGGCTGCGCTGGCGACGCAGGACGGTCAGTTCGGTTTCCTTGGATTTACGTGCGGCACGGGCCCAGCGCTGGATATTGCGCGAAAAAACTCTTCCATCCAGAAAGCCGAATGTGATCTTGGACATGACTGCGGGTGCCTGACTGCTTTTTGGCATGTTTATCTGCCACAAAGGTTTCGTTCAAATAAATTGGCAACATTCACCGGGTTAATTGCCCTGTGTTGCCGATTGGGAAACAATCGCGGTTACGATCCGGGTTTCGATGCCGTCATGACGCTTGAAAGAAGCTGCCTGCCGTCGCTGCCGATGGCCCGCCCGTCCTGAGGACCGTAAAGCGCAAGTCCCATGACCTGCGTCCCGATCAGCGATGTGCCGCGCCAGTGTTGCTTGGCCAGACCCTCGGCCGGGGGCGCACCCGTTGCCCGAAAGGTGATACCCGCCTCCGTCTCGACCAGATCGGTCACGCCGCCCAGCTTGAGGGCCGCTGCGGTGTCGACCGGCCTTGGCAGGCTGCCCTGGCTGGCAGAAAAGCTCGCGATGATGATCCCCACAGGCGCATCGCCCGCTCTGGACGGGACACCCAGCCTGTCGCAGCGGGCCATCATCGCAAAGTTCTGCCGCAGGCTGCTCTTGTCGATACAATACCCACGCGGCGGCACCAGCGTCACGGCACCCAGGGCCATACGGGCCTGTGACAGGGCGACCGGGGCCGCATCGGACCCCGGCAGGGTGTCGCAGCCGGACAGGCCGATCAGCAGAAGCGCCGCGCCAGCAGTCCTAGAGGTCCATGTAATCATGTGTTTCCACGGCGGCACCGGGATGCGTCACAGCCCCAAGATAGGTGGGGCCGACCAGTTGCGCATATTTCCACAGCGCACCGGACGCGTAATTCGTCGGGCGTGGACCTTTCCACTCGGCCTTGCGCGCGGCCAGTTCCTCGTCCGTCAGATCGACGGAAATGGAGCCGGTGACCGCATTCAGCGTGATCATGTCGCCGTTCCTGAGCAGACCGATGGGCCCGCCCATCGCGGCCTCTGGCCCCACATGGCCCACGCAGAAGCCGCGCGTCGCGCCCGAGAAACGACCGTCTGTGATCAAGGCGACCTTCTTGCCCATGCCCTGACCGGACAGCGCCGCCGTGGTCGCCAGCATCTCGCGCATCCCCGGGCCACCGCGCGGCCCTTCGTTGCGGATGACAAACACGTCGCCCTCGGAATAGGTGCGGTTCTGCACCGCTTCAAAGGCGTCCTGTTCGCATTCGAACACCAGCGCGGGGCCGGTGAACACGATGTCGTCGTCCGACATGCCCGCGATCTTCACGATCGCGCCTTCGGGGGCAAGGTTGCCCTTGAGGCCGACGACGCCGCCGGTCTTGCTGATCGGGTTGGAGATCGCGTGGATCACCTTGCCGTCGGCCTCGCGCTCGATCTTGTCCAGCTCTTCGCCCATGGAATAGCCGGTGACGGTCATGCAGTCCGCGTGGAGCAGGCCAGCCTTGCGCAATTCCTTCATCACCACCGGCACGCCGCCCGCCTCGTAGAGATCCTTGGCGACATAGGCACCGCCGGGTTTCATATCGACGAAGTGGGGCGTGTCGCGGAAGATCTCGCAGACGTCTTCGAGGAAAAACTCGATCCCCGCCTCATGCGCCATCGCGGGCAGGTGCAGACCGGCGTTGGTGGAGCCGCCGGTGCAGGCCACGATGCGCGCGGCATTTTCGAACGCCTCGCGGGTGCAGATGTCACGCGCGCGGATGTTCTTTTCGATCAGGTTCATCACCGCGGCACCCGACGCCACCGCATATTCATCGCGTGACTTGTAGGGGGCGGGCGCGCCCGAAGAGTTGGGCAGCGCCAGACCAATCGCCTCGGACACACAGGCCATGGTGTTGGCGGTGAACTGGCCACCGCAGGCACCGGCGGACGGGCAGGCGACGCGCTCCAGGATTTCCAGCTCGGCTTCGGTCATGGTGCCGCCCTGCCAGTTGCCGACGGCCTCGAACATGTCCTGAACGGTCAGGTCGCGGTCCGCGAATGCGGCGGGCACGGACGCCCCTTCGGGCGCGCGGCCCGGCAGGATCGACCCGCCGTACATGAAGACCGACGGCACGTTCAGCCGGATCATCGCCATCATCATCCCCGGCAGGGATTTGTCACAGCCCGCCAGACCGACCAGCGCATCATAGCAATGGCCGCGCATCGTCAGTTCCACCGTATCCGCAATCGCCTCGCGGGACGCCAGCGAAGACCGCATCCCCTCGTGGCCCATGGCGATGCCGTCGGTGACGGTGATCGTGGTGAATTCGCGGGGCGTGCCCTGTTCCTGCTTCACACCGATCTTGACGGCCTGCGCCTGACGGTTCAGCGCGATGTTGCAGGGCGCTGCCTCGTTCCAGCAGGTGGCGACGCCGACCAGCGGCTGATGGATCTCCACGTCCGTCATGCCCATCGCGTAGTAATAGGACCGGTGCGGCGCGCGCGCGGGGCCTTCGGTCACATGGCGGCTGGGCAGTTTGGATTTGTCAAAGCGCTGGTTGGTGGACATCTGGGCCTCCCTCGGAAATCGTGTCCGCACCGGAATAGTCGCGCAAAGGCCCTGCTGCAAGACAAAGCGGCGATGTTGTAAAGGTTGGCGCGCGGCCCTAGGTAATGTCTCAAGACATTCGGGGATCAATACGGCCCCTAGCTCCCAGCGAAGGCCCGCCCGATGGAACGCTCGATCTTTTCCTTCATCTGGAAGTATTCCAAGCGCGACCAACTGTATCTGCTCGCCTTCACGCTGTTCACCTTTCCGTTTCTCTACGCGACGCTGGAACTGCCCAAGCGGATCATCAACGACGCCATCGGCGCGGAATCGGATGTCATTCCGGTTTTCGGTTTCGAACTGACGCAGGTGCAGTTTCTGCTGGCGCTGTGTTTTGCCTATCTGGGGGCGGTGCTGGTGCACGGGCTGCTCAAGATGCGGTTGAACACGATGAAAGGCGTCTTGTCGGAACGGTTGCTGCGGCGCTTTCGCTACAACCTGATCAGCCGCATGATGCGTTTCCCGCGCAGCTACTTTCAGGAAACCTCGCAGGGCGAACTGGTCAGCATGGTCACGTCAGAGGCCGAACCGATGGGAGGGCTGATGGGTGACGCGGTGGCGCAGCCGGTGTTCCAGGCGGGTCAGATGCTGGTCATTCTGTCGTTTCTCTTCCTGCAATCCTTCTGGTTCGGTCTGGCCGGGGTCGCGCTCATTCCGCTGCAGGCCTGGCTGATCCCGGTGCTGCAACGCCAGATCAACCAGCTGAACAAGGAGCGGATCAGGGAAGTCCGCCATTTCGCCGCCGAAATCGGAGAGACTGCCGCAGGCATCACCGATCTGCGCACCAACGGCGGCTGGCGGTACCGGTTGGCGGGCTTCACCGAACGTCTGGGCCGCCTGTTCGACGTGCGCTTTCGCATCTACCAGAAGAAATTCTTCATGAAGTTCATCAACAACTTCATCACGCAGCTTACCCCGTTCTTCTTTTATGCCGTCGGCGGGTATCTGGTGATCATGGGGCAGATCACCGTGGGCGCGCTGGTCGCGGCGCTGGCCGCCTACAAGGATCTGTCCAGCCCGTGGAAGGAACTGCTGGCCTACTACAACCAGACACAGGACATGGCCGTGCGCTGGGAAGTGGTGGTTGAAAGGTTCGCCCCGAACAACATGATCGACCCGTCCCTGTTCGAGGGCAAACCCGACGAGATCCCCCGCCTTGATGGCGATATCGAACTCAGCAATGTCTCGGTGCGCGGCAGCGGCGGCGACATGACGCTCAACGACATCTCCTTTGTCATACCGGCGGGCAGTCAGGTGGCGATCGAGGTCGGCGCGCAATCCGAACGCACCGCTCTGGCCGAAGTCCTGACGCGAGAGATCACACCGACCCGGGGCAAGGTGATCGATGGCGGGGCACGATCTGGCCGAACTGCATCAGGCGGTGGTCGCCGCACGCATCGGCTATGCACAGGCGCAGCCCTATCTGTTTCAGGGCGATGTGGGGGACAACCTGCTGATGCCGCTCAGAACCAGCCCCAAGACCGTGCCGTGGGGGCCGCGCAAGGTCAACCGCGCCATGATCGAAGCCTGGCGCAGCGGCAACAGCCCCGACAGCACCGATGCCGACTGGCTCGATCCCGAAATCGCGGGACTGACCAGCCGCGAGGATGTGAACCGGTTCTGGTACGAGATCACCGACGCGCTGGGCACCGCCGACACCATTTTCGCGCGCATGCTGGATTCGCGGATGGACCCGGATCAGCATCCGGAACTGGCCAGCCGCATCGTCGCCCTGCGTGACACCGTGCATCAACGGCTCAGGGACGAGGGGCTGGACAACGCCGTGCTGCGCTTTGACCCCGATCAATTCAACCCCTCCGTGCCGCTGGGCGGCAACCTGATCTTTGCCGCCCCGCTGCGCGACATTTCGCAGGCCGGGTTGGTCGAACAACGCGCCTTTCTGGCGATGGTGATGGATCAGGGCCTGGGCGAGCAGGCCATCGCGATTTCGCAAACGCTTGTCGAAACGCTGCACCAGACTTTCGGCATGGATGGCACCGACCACCCGTTGTTCACGGCGCTGGGGATCGAAGAACCGCTCTATGAGCAACTGGTCGACATCGCCGCCCGCCGCGCCGCGCAGGGCGACGAGGCGCTGACATCCGAGGAATTCGCCCTGCTGCTGACGGTGCCTTTTGCCTTTACCGCCGAACAGATCGGCCCGGCCTTCCCCGAAAGCTTCAAGCAGGAGATCCTGCGCATCCGCAAGGCGCGCGGTGCGCAGCTGCGTGAACAGGCGCAGGATCTGTTCGTGCCGATCGAGCCGGGCAATTACCTGCCGCGTCTGACGCTGCTGGAAAACCTGCTCTACGGGCGGTTCTCGTCCGTCGCGGGATTGCAGGCCGATCTGGTGCGCGACGTGGTCAGCGATGTGCTGATCCAGGCGGACCTCAAGCAGATGATCTCGGCCAACCTGTTTGACGTGCCGACGGCCATCGGGGGCACCAATCTGCCGGGCGTGTTTCAACAACGCGCGGCCTTTGGCCGTGCCGCGATCAAACGGCCCGATGTACTGGTGCTGAACCAATCGCTGATCGGCAAGGACGCCCAGGCACAGGCCGACACCCGCAACAAGCTGAGCGCGCTTCTGCCGAACACGACCCAGATCTACATCAACGACAGCTTCGCCAACCCGCAGGATTTCGACCTGCATATCGAGATCCGCAACGGCCACATCAACGGTGTCGAAAAGTCCGACCAGTTCGAAAACGAGGACGCCGCTTCAGGCGATCTGCGCCGCAAGCTGCGCATCATCTCGCGCAATGCGCTGTTTTCTTCGCTGGACAGCCGCAACCAGCGCCTGCTGGCCTTTGCCGCGCAATGGTACACCGCCGCCGAAGGACAGCGCATCTTTGCCGCCGGTGACCGGGCCGACGCCTGTTATCTGTGCCTGTCGGGCCGGGCCGAACTGGGGACCTTCGGCGAGGATGGCGCGTTTCATCATGTGTCGGACGTGGAACCGGGGCGGTTGATCGGTGATCTGGCGATCATCATCAACGAGCCGCGCCAGTTGTTCCTTGTCGCCCGCGAAGAGGTGAAGTTCCTGCGGATCGGTGCCGAACAATTCCGCTCGGTGGTGGAAAGCGACAAGGTGCTGCTTCTCAGCCTGCTGCGCACGGTCGCGGGCTATCTGACCGGTGCGGCCGATGTCATGATCGCCGCAGGCGTGGAACTGCCCCGCGAAATCGGTCCGCCGACACCACCCATCAAGACCGAAGGGGCCGCCGAATGAAGCCGCCAGCCTACGCCGCACATGAAACCTTTGTGATGCCAGCCCGCAACAAGCCTGAACTCTGGCGTTTCATCATCGGTCTGGTGCTGGCCAGCTTCGTCTACATCTTGCTGTCGCAGGTGTTCTTTCAGGCGATCTATGGTCTGGCGCAGGCCAGCGATCCGTCGATCACTGCGGATTTGCTGACCGGCCAGACCCCCCTTGCGATGTATCTGCTGCTGTTCAGCTTCGGTTTCATGAGCGTCGGTGTCGCGATCAGCGTCCGCCTGCTGCACGGTCGGTCCTTCGTGACCCTGCTGGGCCCCGCGACCCTGTTGCGGCGCGACTTCCGGTCCGTCACCCTGGTGGTGCTCGCGGTCATGGCGCTGGTGTTCATCCTGCCGCCCTGGGGGATGGGCGAGGATTTCATCCCGAACATGCCCTTCGGCACATGGCTTGTGCTGCTGCTGCCGTCGCTTGCGCTGATCCTCGTGCAGGTCAGCGCGGAAGAGGCGGTGTTTCGCGGTTACGTCCAGCAGCAACTCGCAGCGCGCTTCCGCTCGCCGCTGATCTGGATGGTTCTGCCATCGGTGCTCTTTGCGCTGGGTCACTACCTGCCCGATGCGGCGGGTGACAATGCGCTGATGATTGCCGTCTGGGCAGGCATGTTCGGCATTCTCATGGCCGATCTGACGGCCCGGTCCGGCTCTCTCGGCCCGGCCATCGCGGTGCATTTCTGGAACAACGTCTCGGCCATGATGATCGTGTCCTTGCCCGAAGACCTGTCGGGCCTCGCGCTGTACCTCACGCCCTTCGGCATGGACGACCCCGAAGCCTTGCGGGCATGGCTCCCTGTGGACTTCGCGATGATGCTGGTGATGTGGCTGGCCGCACGTCTCGCGATCAGGCGTTGATTGCAATTTCCGACCGGCCCGCTTATCTCCAGACCAGTAACAGGCATCAGAGGCGCTGAATGAACTGGATCACCAACTATGTCCGCCCCCGGATCAATTCGATCTTCTCGCGCCGCGAGACGCCGGACAACCTGTGGACCAAATGCGATGACTGCGGCACCATGCTGTTTCACCGCGAGGTCAGCGACAACCTGAATGTCTGTACAAACTGCGGCCATCACATGCCGATCACTCCGCGTGACCGTTTCACCGCGCTCTTCGACGGCGGGATCTTTTCGGAGATCGCCGTGCCGAAGCCGCCGGTCGATCCGCTGCATTTCCGCGACCAGAAGAAATACCCCGACCGTCTGAAAGCCGCGCAGAAAGAGACCGGAGAAGCCGAGGCTATGCTGGTCGCCACCGGCGAGATCGGGCGCACGCCGATCGTCGCCGCCTGTCAGGACTTCAGCTTCATGGCGGGGTCGATGGGCATGTATGTGGGCAACGCGATCATCGCCGCCGCCGAACAGGCGGTCAAGCTCAAGCGCCCGCTGATCCTGTTCTCCGCCGCCGGTGGCGCACGGATGCAGGAGGGGATCCTGTCGCTCATGCAGATGCCGCGCACCACCGTTGCGGTCCAGATGCTGAAAGAGGCGGGGCTTCCCTATATCGTCGTGCTGACGCACCCGACGACGGGTGGTGTGACCGCCAGCTATGCGATGCTGGGCGATGTGCATATCGCCGAACCCAACGCGCTGATCTGCTTTGCCGGGCCGCGCGTGATCGAACAGACGATCCGCGAAAAGCTGCCTGACGGCTTCCAGCGGGCCGAATATCTGCTGGACCACGGGATGCTCGACCGCGTGACACCGCGTACCCACCTGCGTGAAGAACTGATCACCATCACCCGGATGCTGCTGGGCCTGCCGCCAGCGGTGCGGGGTGATCTGCCACCCCCGAAAGAGGGGGGAGAGCTGGATCATGCGCTGACCGAAGCAGAGGCGATGGTCGAAACGGTTCAGGCTGACCCCAAAAAATGACCGCGCCCACATCCGACCTCATCCTGGAACGGATGATGGCGCTGCACCCCAAGATCATCGACCTGACGCTGGACCGCATGTTCCGCCTGCTGGACGCCCTGGGCAATCCGCAGAACGACCTGCCCCCGGTGATCCATGTCGCGGGCACCAACGGCAAGGGATCGACCCAGGCCATGATCCGCGCCGGGCTCGAGGCTGCGGGAAAGACCGTTCACGCCTATACCTCGCCCCATCTGGCACGGTTTCATGAACGCATCCGGCTGGCGGGGACGCTGATCGACGAAGAGGCGCTGACCGCCGTGCTGGACGAGTGTTATGCCGCCAATCAGGGCGGCAACATCACCTATTTCGAGATCACGACAGCCGCAGCCCTGCTGGCCTTTTCGCGGACCCCTGCGGACTATACCCTTCTCGAGGTTGGCCTGGGCGGGCGGCTGGACGCGACCAACGTGATCAACAGAACCGCGCTCAGCATCATCACGCCGGTTTCCATCGACCATCAGCAGTATCTGGGCGACACGCTGGCCGACATCGCGGGCGAAAAGGCCGGCATCATCAAGCGCGGCGTGACTTGCGTGGTCGGGCCACAGGAAGAAGACGGCATGGACGTGATCGAAGCGGTCGCGGCCCGCCACGCGGCGCCGTTGCTGGCCTACGGACAGCAGTGGCACGTCGGGGTGGAGGCGGGCAGGCTGGTCTTTCAGGATGAAACCGGTCTGCTGGATCTGCCCCTGCCCAATCTGCCCGGTGCCCATCAGGTGATGAACGCGGGGGCCGCGCTTGCCGCCCTGCGCCATCTCGGCATGGACGAGGCCGCCTGCGAAGCGGCGGTCACGCAGGCCTACTGGCCCGCCCGGATGCAACGCCTGAAAACCGGCCCGCTGGTCGATCTGGCGGGCAAGGCCGAGCTTTGGCTCGACGGCGGGCACAACCCGGCGGCAGGCATTGCGTTGGCCAGCGTTCTGGCGGACCGTTCGGCGCGCCCGACCTATCTGATCTGCGGGATGCTCAACACCAAGGACATCAAGGGCTACCTGCGCCCGCTGGCCGCTCATGCAACCGCGCTCTATGCCGTGTCGATCCCCGGCGAGAACGCGACCCTGCCTGCCGCCGACACCGCTGCCGCTGCCCGTGCGGTGGGCCTGCGCGCCGAAGAAGCGGACAGCACCGCCGCCGCGCTCCGTGCAATCGTGGCCGAAGACCCCGACGCACGGGTTCTCATCTGCGGCTCGCTTTACCTGGCTGGTGCAATTTTGCGCGAAAACGGATAAATTCGCGCGATCCCCTGCAAATGTTAAAATTTCTGATGTACTTTTGTCGTTAATTCGGGGGCGCAACTGCTGCGCACACCCGGGATTTCTGAGGAAGAGCATTATGAAACAGGATCTTGGCAAGACTCGGGATGACTCTGGCAAAAAATCCTCCAGAACGCTGTCGCAGTCCATTTTTGTTGCAATCGGTCTGGCGATCATCGTCGGTGGCATCTGGATGCTGTATATGTCCGACGCGCCCTATCACCCCGAAGACACGGTCACGCGCGACAGCACCTTTTCTGCCGCAGACTGATGTTCAGCCGCCCCAGCCGTCCGCCTGCATCTCGCGCAGGCGCGATGCGGTGCGTTCGAACTCGAACGTGCCTTCCCCTTCAAGGTACAGCATTTCGGGCTTCGCCGCGGCCGAACAGATCAATCTGACCCGCGCTTCATAAAGCGCGTCGATCAGGGTCACAAAGCGTTTCGCCTCGTTGAAGTTGCTGCGGCCCAGCGTCGGAATATCATCCAGCAACAACACACGCACCGCGTCGGCCAGCGCCAGATAGTCCGCCGGGCCAAGCGGCTTGCCACAGATGTCATGAAACCGCGCCCGCGCCATGCCGTTGCGGAACTGCGGTATCTCCACGTCCCGCCCCTTGACCCTCAGGACCAGGGGTTCACCGGGACCGCCCGCAAGGTCTTGCCACACCGCGTCCATCGCGGCGCGCGCCTCGGCATTGACGGGGGTGAAATAGACCTGCGTGCCCGCAAGCCGGTCCTGACGGTAATCCCTTGGGCTCGCCAGTTCATGCACCACCATCCGCTCCTTGATCAGCGCGATGAAGGGCAGGAACAGATCGCGGTTCAGCCCGTTCTTGTACAGGTCATCCGGTATCCGGTTCGAGGTGGTCACCACCACGACCCCGGCGGCGAACAATGCCTGAAACAGCCGCCCGACGATCATCGCATCGGTGATGTCGCTGATCTGCATCTCGTCAAAGGCCAGCAACCGGACCGATGCCGCCACATCGGCGGCAACGGGCGCGATGGCGTCGTCCACCCCGGTCTTGCGGGCCTCATGCATCGCGCTGTGGATTTCCTGCATGAAGGCGTGAAAATGCACCCGCCGCGACGGAATACCGTCAAGGTGATCCACGAACATATCCATCAACATGGATTTGCCGCGCCCGACACCGCCCCACAGGTACAGACCCTTCGGCGGCTCAGGTGCCTTGCGAAAAAGGCCCTTCTTGACCGGCACCAGCAATGCCTCGCGGATGCGGTCGAATTCCGGCAGCACGGCTTCCTGCGCCGGGTCCGGCTGCAGCGTGCCTTCGGCGATCAATCGGTCATAGGTGGCACGCAAACTGGTCATCCCGCAGGCATAGCGCATCTGCGGCGGCAAAGAAAAGTGCCACCCCTGCCGTTTGATGATGTGCGGGGTACAATGTGGTGTTTGACGCTGCCCCCGTTTCCGTCAAATGTGCCAGCGTCATACCAGGGAATTCCGCATGGAACAGCGCACATCCATCTTTACGCCTGTCCTGATCGTGGGCTGCGTCATCATCATGGTCAGCTTTGCGGTGCGGGCGTCCTTCGGCGTGTTCCAGATCCCGATCGCCGAGGAATTCGGCTGGTTGCGGGCGGAGTTTTCGCTCGCCATCGCCATTCAGAACCTCGCATGGGGCATCGGCCAGCCGATATTCGGCGCCCTGGCGGAAAAGATCGGCGACAGGCGGGCGATCATCATCGGATCGGTCGTCTATGCCGTGGGTCTGGTCCTGTCGGCCAATTCCGTGACCCCGCTGGAACATCAGGCCTATGCCTGGCTCGTGGGCTTCGGCATCGCGGGCACCGGTTTCGGCGTGATCCTCGCCGTGGTCGGGCGGGCCTCCAGCACTGAAAACCGCTCCATGTCGCTGGCGATTGCCACGGCGGCGGGCAGCGCCGGACAGGTGTTCGGCGCGCCGGTTGCCGAATGGCTGCTGACCTTCCTGACGTGGCAATCCACCTTTCTGGTCTTTGCCGCCCTGATCCTGTCGATGATCCTGACCCTGCCCCTGATGCGTGCGCCCGTGCAGGCCGGCAAGGCAGAGCTTGAGGAAAGCCTGGGGCAGATACTGGTCAAGGCCTTCAGGGATCCCTCCTATACCCTGATCTTTCTGGGCTTTTTCTCTTGCGGCTATCAGCTTGCCTTCATCACGGCGCATTTTCCCGCCTTCGTGACCGAACTTTGCGGCCCGATCCTTGCGGGCGGGGTGCTGCACAACATCGGCATCACGACCACGTCGGCCCTGGGGGCCGTGGCCATTTCGCTGATCGGGCTGGCCAACATCGCGGGAACACTGGCGGCGGGCTGGGCGGGCAAACGGTATTCGAAGAAGTATCTGCTGGCGGGCATCTATACCGGGCGAACCATCGTTGCGGCGCTTTTCATCATGTTCCCGATCACGCCCGTGACGGTGATCCTGTTCTCCATCGCCATGGGATCGCTCTGGCTGGCCACCGTACCGCTGACCTCCGGCCTTGTCGCGCATATCTACGGGTTGCGATACATGGGCACGCTGTACGGCATCATCTTCTTCAGCCACCAGATGGGCAGTTTTCTGGGCGTCTGGCTGGGCGGTCGGATGTACGACATCTACGGCAGTTACACCGCAGTCTGGTGGATCGGCGTCGCCATTGGCGCCTTCAGCGCGATCGTCCATCTGCCCATTCGGGAGCGGCGGTTGGAAGGGCTGGTCACGGCCTAGCCCGGCCTGGTCATCCAGCCGCGCATGATGCGCAGCACCTCGTCGGTGTGGGTATAGGTCAGCCCGTGGCCCGCCCCCTCGACCATCTCCTGCTGTGCGGCACGGTTCCATTCCGCCAGCTTGCCGACGGACGCCTTGGGGATCACCGCATCCTCGCGCCCCCAGATTGCCAGAACCGGCAGACCACGGGCGGCCAGCGCCTTGTGATCACCGCTCAGATCCGCGCTCAGGATGCCGCGCAGGCTGGCCAGAACCGCCGGAATGAACCGTCTGAATTCCAGTTCCCGCGCCTGCAATTCGGTCACGCGCGGCACCGAGCTGGGCAGATCACGCTCCGCCCGGTAACCCTGCCGCAACAGCGCCGGATAGATCGCCAGCATCAGCCAGTCACCGATCAGCGGCACGTTCTTGATGAACCCGCGCAGCCCGGTCGAGATAGTGATCATCCCCGCCGGTGCCAGCAGGACAAGCTGGTGCATCCGGTCCGGGTAGGCGGCGGCAAAACGGGTGCTGATCGCCCCGCCCATGGAATAGCCGATCAGGGTCAGTTCATCGCCGACCCCCTCGTGCGCCAGCAATTCGGCAAGCTGATTGACGAAGAATGCGCCGTCCTGCGGCCCGGTGGGTCGGTCGGAAAACCCCCGTCCGTAGAGATCATAGGTCAACACGCGAAAACCCGCGTTCGCCAGCGCCGGCGTCATGCCGCGCCAGACGAAACTGGGGGTGGTCAGACCGTGTACACAAACGATCACCGGACCGCCCACCGGCCCATGCCAGGCGTAATGCGTCACGCCCCGCGACAGTTCCACGAATTGCCCGCTGGCTGACCCCCTTGCCGCGTCGTCCATCACCCTGCGCCGGTGTTCGATCACCAATGGCACGGCGATCACGACGGCAAGGATCAGCAGAACCCAGATCATGCGGCAGCGGTCCAGCGGTCCAGAATATAGCGGGCGGTCATCAGGTCCAGATGCGCGCCGCCCCCGTTCTTGAACAGCGTGATCTCGTCATCGCTGCGGCGTTCGAACGCGTCCAGCGTGTAGTAATCCGCAAGCAGGTCGTCGCGTGTGATGGTTCCGGCCTCCAGCGGGATGTTGATCTCGCCTATATGACCGACAGTGGTGTCGAAACTGTCTACAAACACACGGGCGCGGGTCAGCGCGGCATCATCCACCTCGCGCATGTCGGGGCGGTAGGCACCGATCAGATCAATGTGCTGACCGGGGCGCAGCCAGGCGCCTTTGATCAGCGGTTCGGTCGACATGGTGGCAGAGGTGATGATGTCTGCCGCCTGCACCGCAGCTTCCAGATCGTCGGCAATGTGCAGGTCCGGCAATTCCGCCGCCATCTGCTCCGCATTGGCGCGGGTGCGGTTCCAGACGGTGAACGCCGCGTCGGGAAAGGCCGCGCGATAGGCCGAATGCAGGGCGCGCCCCTGATTTCCGGCACCGACGATCAGGATGGTGCGGCTGTCGGGACGGGCCAGACGGCGGGCCGCCAGCAGGCTGTCCCCGGCGGTCTTCCACTTGGTCACCAGATGAAAATCGACAATCGCCTCGAGCCTGCCGTCGCCATCAGCATAAAGCGTCAGGCCGCCGTTCACCATCGGCTGGCCCTTGGCCGGATTGCCCGGAAAGACCGTGGCCGATTTCACCGCAATCCCCAACCCGTCGATCCATGCCGCACGGTTCAGCAGCGTGTCGTCCCCCCGGTACAGAAACGTATCCGCAATCTCGGCGGGGGGCAGGCGGTGTCCTGCGGCCAGCGCATCGGTCAGGCCGATCCAGTCCAGCAAAGGCTCTGCAGCGTCATAGGGGATCATTGGAACAGTCATCGCGCTTCATCCTGCGTCAGAAGCCCCGCGTCAACCAGCCTGTCGGCCCAGCCCTGCGGGTCGGTGAACAAATGCGTCTGCCAGCCACGCGCCTTGGCGGCGGCGATGTTGTCCGGCCTGTCATCGGCAAAGAGCAGCGCCTGCGGTGCGACGCCGCCTTGATCCTCGACCGCCCTGTAGATCGCCGCGTCGGGTTTGATCACACCCAGATGCCCCGAAATGAAATCGCGGTCGAATTGATTGAGGAAAGGATAGTGTTTCGCCGCCAACGCATAGGTCTGGATGCCGAAATTGGTCAGCGAAAAGACCGGAATGCCCTTGGCCTGCAAAGCGGCCATCAGCCGCACGGAATGGTCGATGGCGGGCGACGCCATGTCGAGCCAGCGGTCGTGCCACAGCATGATCTCGGTCTGCCAGTCGGGGTAAGCCGCCGCCGTTTCCGCGATCACGTCGTGAAAGGGTTCGCCCCGGTCGACCCGGTCATTCATTGCGTGCAGATCGACGGCCGCGAACATCGCGCGACGGCGGTCTTCGCCGATCGCGGCGTCGAAAAACCGCTCCGGCTGCCATTCGATCAGGACGTTGCCGATGTCGAACACGACCGCTTGGGGTGTCATGCTGTCCTCTCCCTCGGGGTTCGGAAACCTGCGGGGTTTCCTGTCGTTTTCCTTGAAAAGAAAACGACTACTGCCGCTGCGCTGCGCGCAATTCACGCTCCAGAGCATCCAGAAAACGCGACCTGTCGGCCTTTGTAAAGCTTTTGCCGCCGCCCTGTCGGAACGGGTCGGCGGCCCGCAGGTCCGTCATCAGATCGCGGGTCGCCAGCACATTGCCGATGTTCGCCCCGGTCAAGGCCTCGCCATTGTGCTTGAGCACCCGCGCACCCGCTTCCACGCATTTCGCGGCCAGCGGAATATCTCCGGTCACCACCACATCGCCGGGGCCACAGCGTTCCGCGATCCACATATCGGCCACATCGGGCCCGTCGGGCACGATCACCGTCTCGACCAGCGGGTTCTGCGAGGGCCTGAGCCCGCCGTTCGACACCACGAACATGCGGATCCTGTGCCGCGTGGCGACCCGCTCTGCCTCGGCCTTCACCGGGCAGGCGTCCGCGTCGATATAAAGCGCGCTCATGCCTCAGCCTGCATAAAGCGCCTCGGCGTGGAAGGTGACGTGATCCTCGATGAAGGTCGAGACGAAGAAATAGCTGTGGTCATAGCCTTTCTGCATCCGGAACGTTCCCTCCTGCCGCTTCGCCGCCATTGCCTGCGCCAGCGCTTCTGGCTTGAGCAGATCGAGAAACTGATCCGACGCGCCCTGATCAATCAGGACCGGCCCGTCAAAGCCCACATCCTGCATCAGCAGCGTCGCGTCATGTTTGGCCCATCCGTCCTTTTTGTCCCCCAGATAGGCGCTCAATTGCTTCTGGCCCCAATCGCTTGCCGTCGGGTTGGCGATGGGCGCAAAGGCGGAGACGGACAGAAACCGCCCCGGCAGGTTCATCGCCAGCGTCAGCGCCCCATGCCCGCCCATCGAATGGCCGGTGATCCCTTGCCGTTCCATATCCAGCGCGAAAGTCTTGCCCAGAAGCGCAGGCAGTTCATCGGACACATAGTCCCACATCCGGAAATGCGGCTTCCACGGGTCTTGGGTGGCGTTCACATAGAACCCGGCCCCCTTGCCCAGATCATAGGCCTCATCATCCGCCACGTCGTCCCCGCGCGGGGAGGTGTCGGGAAAGACCAGTGCGATGCCATGTTCCGCCGCCCAGGCCTGTGCGCCTGCCTTGGTCATCGCATTCTCGTGCGTGCAGGTCAGACCCGACAGATACCACAGCACCGGCACCGGGCCGTCCTTCGCCTCTTCGGGCAGGAACAGGCCAAAGGTCATCTCGCAGTTGCAGGCGGTGGAAGCGTGGGAATAGACGCCTTGCGTGCCGCCGAAACAGGCGTTCTCGGATATGGTTTTCATGCGCTTTGTCCTTTGATTGTCAGAATGTTGTCACCCAGCCCACCACCAGACTGACGGTCAGGATGCTGAACGCGGTGGAAACGAGGATCGCGGCGGATACGCGGGCGGGGGCGACGCCGTAGTGCTGTGCCAGCATGTAGACGTTGCCGGCCACGGGCAAGGCCGAAACCGCGATGATGACGCCCGCCCTGAACGGATCGACCCCGAAAAGAAAAAGGGCCGCGACCCCGACGAACAGGGGATGCAGCACCAGTTTGCAGAAACTCAGCCATCCGGCGATCTGCATCCGTTCCGCCGATTTCAGCGCCAGCGAGGCACCGATGGCGAAAAGCGCGCCGGGCGTCGCGGCACCGCCCAGAAGCGCCAGAAAATCGTTCATCGGATCGGGGATCGGGATGTTCAGCCCGGACCAGATAAACCCCAGCGAAATCGCGACGATCATCGGGTTCTTGACCAGCCCGACCGCGATGGACCGCATCATCCGCAGGCTGACCTGCCCGTCACGCGCGCCGGTGATCAGGATCACGATCAGGCTGGAAAACACAACCAGATCAATGGCCAGCGCCAGAACGATGGTGCCGATCGCCTCGGCCCCCAGCAGCAGGGTCAGCATCGGCACACCCAGAAATCCGGTGTTCCCGATCACCGCGCATTGCGCTTCGATCGCGTTGGTCGGCACGTCCAGCCCGCGCAGGAACCCCACCAGCGAGGCTATGCCGTAAACGAAGGCCGTGCCCCAGAGGTAGGCGACGACGAGCCGCGTGTCCCAGACTTCGGCCAGTGACAGGTTCGCGGAAAACCGGAACAGCATCGCGGAAAGGGCGAAGTAGAACACGAACTTCGTGAGATAGGCGGTCGCCTCGGCGCTGAAGAACTTCGTGCGTCCGGCCCAGTAGCCAAGGCCGATGACGGCAAAGAAGGGAAGTGTTTTCAGGAAGATCGCGAGCATGTCCCAAGCAATAACTTGGCATAGCTGCAATCACTAGAGCAAAACGGGCAAATCGCCTGCGCTGACGCCTACCCGGAGCCGATCAATACACCGGCGCCAAAGACCAAAGCGCCGCCCATGACCACCTGAAACGCCGCGCGGAAGAACGGCGTGTCCATGTACTTGTTCTGGATCCACGCAATCGCCCAAAGCTCCACGAACACCACGACAAAGGCGATGATCGTCGCGGTCCAGAAATCCGGGATCAGATAGGGCAACGCATGGCCCAGTCCCCCGAGCGTGGTCATGATCCCCGACGCAAATCCGCGCTTCCAGGGAGAGCCGCGTCCCGAAAGCTGCCCGTCGTCGGACGCCGCTTCGGTAAAGCCCATCGAAATGCCCGCACCCACAGAGGCTGCAAGACCCACCAGAAACGTGGTCCAGGTGTCCTGCGTGGCAAAGGCGGTGGCAAAGATCGGCGCAAGGGTCGAGACGGAGCCATCCATCAGCCCCGCAAGCCCCGGCTGGACCCAGGTCAGGAGGAATTGCCGGTGCGCCTGGGCGTCCTCGCTGGCCAATGCGCCTTCGTCCAGATGGGTTTCGGTCAGCTCGTCGGCCTTGCCTTGATGGCCTGCCTCCGCGGCCGCCAGATCGCCCAGCAGGCGCCGCGTGTCGGCATCGCGCGTCCGGGCGGCCGCGTTCAGATAGAACTGTTCGGCGTCCCGCTCCATCGCCGCGGCTTCGGCACGGATGCGTTCAAGGCTGAGGTTCTCGATCAGCCAGACGGGACGGCGGGCATAATACCCTGAAACATGCTCGCGCCGGATCAGCGGAATGACGGAGCCGAACCGCGCCTGATGCAGGTCGATCAGGCGCTTGCGGTGGCCGTCCTCCTCTGCCGCCATACCGTCGAAAACCGCAGCGGACTTCGGGTATTCGGCGCGCAGCGTTTCGGCATACCCCCGGTAGATCTGCGCATCGTCCTCCTCGGACGAGATCGCAAGCGCGAGCACTTCCTGTTCGGTCAGGTCTTTGAAACGCTTGCGGCTGAACGAAAAAAGCATGATGGGATTCTCAGGTTTAGAACCATTCTAATATCCCGCCGGTTGCTTCGCAAGGGCAATGCGCTTTAGGTCTTGGAACTGAACGAAACGGTTTATATCCTGCCCTTCTTTCCGATCGGAGTGTCATGACCGCCATCGCCCAAAAACTTCGCAAAGGCCGCAAGTACGAACAGGTGCTTGCCGGGGCGCGGTCCGTCTTCATGTCCGACGGGTTCGAGGGCGCGAGCGTGGACGAGATCGCCCGCGTCGCGGCTGTTTCCAAGGCGACACTTTACAGCTACTTCCCAGACAAGCGTCTGCTGTTCATGGCGGTCGCCAACGCCGAATGTGCCCGCCAATCGAAAGAGGCGCTGGACAACATCGACATGGCCGCCCCCCCGCGCGAGGTGCTGACGCAGGCGGGCCATCACTTCCTGCGCTTCATCACGTCGACATTCGGTTTGCAGGTCTTTCGCATCTGCGTGGCTGAATCGGACCGCTTTCCCCAGATCGGCCAGAGTTTCTACAACTCGGGCCCGGCGGTCATGCGGGCCGAGATGGCGGAGTATTTCAACCGTGCCCAGGCACGAGGGGAATTGAAGGTGGACGATCCCGTGCTGGCGGCGGATCAATTCGGCGAACTGTGCAAGGCCGACATCTGGCCAAGGCTGATCTTCGGCGTCAGCAAGACGGTGAGCGAGGCCGAAATGGCCCGCGTCGTCGAGGGTGCCGTCGACACATTCATGGCGCGCTACGGCGCCTGAACAGAAGGAGAATACGGATGAGAGCGATAATCATGGCAGGGCTGCTGGTGGCCGGATGCAGCACGGGTCAGACCACGACAGGTGGCGGACAAAGCACCGCCGCCGGTCCCGATACCTGCAACGCGTCGGCCTATCAGAACCTCATCGGCCAGGATGCCGTCGTCGATCTGTCCTTGCCCGAACCCAAGCGCACATACCGCGTGGGCGATCCGGTAACGCTGGACTTCAATCCTGCACGGCTGAACATTCAGCTCGATGACACCGACACGATCGTCGCCATCACCTGCGGCTAGGCCTTGGGGCGGTTGTCGACGATCCGCACGGCCTTGCCCTCTGATCGCGGCACGCCGCCCACGTCCGCCACGTCCACCGCGATGCTGATGCCGACGGTCTGTTTGATCTGCGCGGCCAATGCTTTGGCGGCGGCCTGACGGGTCGCATCCGACACGCTGGCATCGGCGCATTCACACAGCACGCGCATCTGGTCCATCCGGTCCGGGCGGCTCAACTCGATCTGGAAATGCGGGGCCAGCCCCTGAGTGGCCATCAGCGCTTCCTCGATCTGGGTGGGGAAGACATTCACGCCGCGCAGGATGATCATGTCGTCACTGCGCCCCGTCACCTTTTCCATCCGCCGCATCGACCGCGCCGTGCCGGGCAGCAGGCGGGTCAGGTCGCGGGTGCGGTAGCGGATGATCGGAAAGGCTTCCTTGGTCAGCGAAGTGAAACACCAGTTCGCCCTGTTCGCCTTCTGCCACCGGCTCCCCGGTTTCGGGATGGATGATCTCGGGATAGAAATGATCCTCCCAGATGTGCAGCCCGTCCTTGGCTTCCACACATTCCATCGACACGCCGGGGCCCATCACCTCGGACAGGCCATAAATATCGACCGCATGCATGTCGAATGCCTGTTCGATCTCGTGCCGCATCGCGTTGGTCCAGGGTTCGGCACCAAAGATGCCGACCTCAAGCGAGCTGTCGCGCGGGTCCAGCCCCTGCGCCGCAAACTCGTCCAGAATGGACAGGGAATAGGACGGCGTCACGGTGATGCCCTTGGGTTTGAAATCTTCGATCAGGCGCACCTGTCGCGGGGTCATGCCGCCCGAAATCGGATAGGTCGTCAGCCCCAGCGCGTCCGCCCCAAGATGGATGCCCAGACCGCCGGTGAACAACCCGTACCCGTAGGCGTTATGCAGCATGTCCCCGCGCCGCATCCCTGCCGCCCGCAGGGACCGCGCCACGACGCTGCCCCAATTGTCGAGGTCCTTCTGCGTATACCCCACGACCGTCGGCTGGCCTGTGGTGCCCGAAGACGCATGAATCCGCGCCACCTGTTCGCGCGGCACGGCGAACATCTTGAAGGGGTAATTGTCGCGCAGGTCGGTTTTGACCGTGAAGGGGAACTTTGCCAGATCGCCGAGGTCTTTCAGATCATCCGGGTGCACGCCTGCCGCGTCAAAGCTGGCCTTGTAGAATGGCACGTTGTCATAGGCATGACGCAGCGACCATTTCATCCGTTCCAGTTGAAGGCCCATGATCTCGTCCCGGCTGGCAATCTCGATGGGATCCAGCGTGTTCTTGGCGGGTGTCAGGTCTTTCATGGGGCGGTTCCTCCTTCGTCTTCCTCGAAATGCTGTCCCTTGACGCTGCGCGACAACCCGCGAAACAGCGCCACGGTGCGGCCATCGCCGCCTGTCACGGTCACGTCGTAAATGCCGGACCGGCCAGCGCGGGACGCCTCGATGGCGGTGGCGGTCAGGGTCTCACCGGGCTTGCCGGGGGCCAGATAGGTGATCTGGTTCTGCTGCGCGACGACCAGTTGGTTGTAGCTGTTGCAGGCAAAGGCAAAGGCGCTGTCGGCCAGGGTAAAGATGAAACCGCCATGGCAGATGCCATGGCCGTTCAGCATATCGGGCCGCACTTTCATGGTCAGAACGGCCCGTCCCGGACCCACTTCGGTGATCGTCATGCCCAACCCGGCAGAGGCGGTGTCTTGTGCGAACATCAGATCGGCGCATTTGCGCGCGCGGGCGTCAGGGGTCATCTGGGGCAGCTTTCGTGTTTCATAATTCTACGTTCTTGCACCAATCTGTAACGCTTTCAACATATTTGATCTTCAAACCACTTGATTTGCCCGGCGAAGGACGCAACTGTGAGCCTATGACCGTGCATATTCCACCGCAAGTGACCCCGTTCGAGCGTCCACCAGAGCAGGTCGCCTTTCACCGCACCGAACTGTCGCTGATCCTTTCGGTCTATGGCCGGATGGTCGCAGCGGGCGAATGGCGCGACTACGGCATCTCTTGCCTGCGCGAAGTGGCGGTGTTTTCGGTGTTTCGCCGCACGGCCGAATTTCCGCTTTACCGTATCGAAAAGCGGCCCAGGCTGCGCAGCAAACAGGGCATGTATGCGGTGATCGGCGCGGGGGGGCAGGTGCTCAAGCGCGGTCATGACCTTCCGTCGGTCCTGCGGGTGCTGGAACGCAAGCTCATCCGCGCTGTCGAGTGATCTAGAGCCTGCGGTGCGCTGTGACGGGGCCGTCACCCTGTGCGTCGATCCTGTCGATCGCCGTGGTGATCGGTTCGAACGAACAGGCCATCGTATGGGCGTTGGCATGGATCAGCAGATCGGCGTCCCAGACCAGCGCGACGTGACCTTTCCAGAACAGCAGATCGTTGCGCCTGTAGCCATCGGGCGCGTCCTCGCCCAGCCCCATCTGCATGTCGCTGTCGCCGGGGCAGGGGGTGCCGCAGGCCAGCAGCGCCGCCTGCACCAGACCTGAGCAATCAATGCCCCAGCGGCTGTTGCCGCCCCAGAGATAGGGCGTACCGAGGAAAAGCTGCGCCACATCCGCCGGATCGTCGAACAACTGGTGCAACCCCGACAGATGCGCCAACGGGACATAGCCCAGCGGCGTGTGGGCAAAGCGGCCTGACTTCCCAAGGACCGGCATCCTGCTGCCGAAACTGAGCGCGCACAGATCGGGTGATTTGATGTCAGCCTCCGCATAGGCGTGGGTCGCGGGTGCCGTGACCCGGTGCGTCGGCGTGTCGAGCTTGCCCAGCGCATCGCCGCGCACAAACCCGCAGTACCCGTCCTTGCCCGCCTGCACATAGGCCCAGCCAGCCGCCTTGTGCAGCACCGTCACCGCATCCCCGTAAAGCACCTGCCGGTCACGCGGCCCGTTCGGCGCACGGCACAGATCGACAAGGGGCAGTGTCACATGCGCCGCCGTGCGTTGGTCGATCAGCGCGGGATCGGGCGTCAGGCGCGGATCGCTCATGGCTTCAGCAGTGGCCCAAGGGCGGCGAAAAGCGCGCGCGTCGCCTGTCCGGTGCCGCCCTTGGGGCGCGCGGGCGCGTCGGTTGGTTGCCAGCCGTAAATGTCGAAATGCGCATAATTGCTGTCGGTGACGAAGCGGCGCAGGAACAGGGCCGCCGTGATGCAGCCCGCAAAGCCCCCCTTGGGCGCGTTGTCCAGATCGGCGATGCCCGGTTCGATCATCGCCTCATAGGGGTCGTGGAACGGCAGACGCCAGACCGGATCGGCATGATCGGCTGCAGCAGCCTCCAACGCAGATACAAACGCGGGATCATCGCTGAAATAGGGCGCAAGGTCCGGTCCCACGGCCACCCGCGCCGCCCCCGTCAGCGTCGCCATCGAGATGATCTGGTCGGGCTTTTCCTCGTCCGCGTAGGCCAGCGCATCGGCAAGCACCAACCGTCCTTCGGCGTCGGTGTTGTTGATCTCGACCGTCAGACCCTTGCGCGAGGTCAGGATGTCGCCGGGGCGGAACGCATTGCCCGACACCGCGTTTTCGACCGCAGGGATCAGCACGCGCAACTGCATGTTACTGCCCGCCGCCATGATCATATGGGCCAGCCCCAGCACCGCCGCGGCACCGCCCATATCCTTCTTCATCAACCCCATGGACGCACCGGGTTTGAGGTTCAGACCGCCGGTGTCGAAACACACGCCCTTGCCGACAAGCGTCAGCCTGGGGCCGCTGCTGCCCCAGCGCATGTCGATCAGACGCGGCGCACGGTCGGCCGCCCGCCCCACGGTGTGGATCATCGGAAAATTCTGGTCCAGCAGCGCCTCTCCCGTGGTCACGGAAACCTCGGCGCCATGCTGCTGTGCCAGATCGCGGGCGGCCTGTTCCAGATCGGGTGGTCCCATATCCGACGCAGGCGTATTGATCAGGTCGCGGGTCAGCGCCTCGCCCGCCGCGATGGCTTCGATCCGGGTGGCATCGACGCCCTCGGGCGCGATCAGCCGCGCCTTCAGGGGCGATTGTTTGGCATAGCGGTCGAACCGGTAGCCCGCCAGAAGCCAGCCCAACGCCTCGACCGATGTGTCCCTGTCTTCCAACCCGCTGGCGATGGCATAATCGCCCTTCGGCAAAAGCCCCGCAGCGGCAGCCAGATGAAACCGCCCGCGCCTGCGCGTCTTGGCGTTGCCATAGCCCGCAACGGCAAGCACCGGACGACCCTCACCATCGGCGACGGTCACAGCCTGCCCCAAAGCGCCGGTAAAGCCCTGTGCGGTGATCCACGCCTGTGCCGCCGCCGGTTGGCTGGACAGCCATTCCTTCAACCCATCCTCCGCCACGATATGAAGCGGGATGGCGGCATCGGTGGCATCGGCAAAGGAAAGGGACATGAACGACCTGTCAGCTGGAGAATGTCGAGCCCAGCCTAACCGTTTCCCTGTCGCCCGCAATGGGTCAGATGGTGATGTCCTGAAGGTCCCAGACCGCCGCAAGCGACCGTTCCCCGACCCGGATCAACCGCGACAGCGTCGCCGCGACCGACACGGAATTGCCGTGATCAATGCAATGGGTCACATCCCGCGCCACCTTGCTGAGCGCCCGCATCCCGATCTGATCGGCAATGGCGACCAGCGACCGGGTGTTCTTGCGCAGCCCGGTCCGGTCGCTTTCGTGAAACAACGTGTTGCACTGGCTCAGCCGCATCGCGAGTTCCTCGAGCGCGCGGCACACCACGTCTTCCGCGCCCACCGGGCCAAGTTGGGAATAAAGTGCCCCCAGACGGTCCTGATCGACACTCACGTTTTCCATCGGTTTCATGTGCAGAACCTGCATCTGTACTCACCCTATGTTCAGCCCCCACGGCTCGGAACGGAACATGCTGGCAAATGGTGTTGAAATGGTTCAGGCCGCGATCCCTTTTCTCTCGAAACTGCGCCAATTTTGGGATAACTCTTTGCGACAGACCAAAAGGAAGACAGCACATGAACAGCGTCAGACCGCTCCCGAAATATCTGGTACAGCGCTATCACGGGTGGAAAGCCACCGGATATGCGGACAACGAAACCTGGTACCGGCGGCTGGCCGCAGATGGGCAGCACCCGCGCGCGATGGTCATTTCATGCTGTGACAGCCGGGTTCATGTCACCTCGATCTTCGGTGCGGATTCGGGTGAGTTTTTCATCCACCGCAACATCGCCAATCTGGTCCCTCCCTATGAACCCGATGGCGACCACCACGGCACATCGGCTGCGGTGGAATATGCCGTCCGCGTGCTCAAGGTCAGCAACCTGCTGATTCTGGGCCATTCCAACTGCGGTGGCATCAAGGGCTGCATCGACATGTGCAAAGGCAATGCGCCGGAACTGGAAGCCAAGAACAGCTTTGTGGGCCGTTGGATGGACATCCTGCGCCCGAAGTACGACATGGTCGCGGATATCGAGGATATGGAAGCGCAAACGCGCGCGCTGGAACAGCAGGCGGTGATCACCTCGCTCGAAAACCTCATGACCTTCCCCTTTGTCGAAGAACAGGCCCGCGCCGGAGAACTGACCCTGCACGGGCTGTGGACCGATATCGGTGAAGGCAGCCTTGAACATTACGACCCGGAAACACAGAAATTCCACGCGGTGTGAGAGTTGTCGGGAGCCTGACGGGCTTAACCGCACATTAACCGATTCTCGATCAGTCTGGGGCATGGAAACCGTGACCCCGAAACTGCCGGAGAAACTGCTCAAGGATGCGGCGCGCGTCGATTCAGGTCAGGAGGTGGCAATCGGCCATCTGGTGCGGGTACTCCTGTCCAGGGAACTCGACCGCCGCCTCGATCCGAACAGGCGAAACCGTGACGGACGCGAGCCTTGTCGCCGCTGTGCAAACGCTTTTCGCACGGGACATGGCCGAGGCGACAGATTGGACCGATCTGAAAGCACGCCTTTCGCTTCACGGCTACGAACTGCGGCCTGCGGGCAGATGTCTGATGATCTGCACCCGGAAGGACGGCACGCCTGTCTGCGACACCGCGACCGTCGGCTACCGGTATGGGGATCTGGTCAGGAAATTCGGGTGCCCGATCCCCGGACACCCGCATGGCGCGACGTGGGTTGAGCCGGCCGAGGAAACACCTCAGCCAAACCCGAAGCCGTTCGGGGTGATCGAACGCGACCCCGTGACCGGCCCGGCAGCTTAACCCTTTTTCAGAACCTCACGGCCCAGCAATTCCGCGATCTGCACCGCGTTCAGGGCCGCGCCCTTGCGCAGGTTGTCGCTGACGCACCACAGGTTCAGACCGTTGTCGATCGTGCTGTCCTGACGGATGCGGCTGATGAAGGTGGCGAAATCGCCCACACATTCGATCGGCGTGACGTAGCCGCCGTTCTCGCGCTTGTCGATCACCATGACACCCGGTGCCTCGCGCAGGATGTCCCGCGCCTCGTCCTCGTCCAGATGGTCTTCGAACTCGATGTTGATCGATTCCGAATGGCCGACGAAAACCGGCACCCGCACGCAGGTCGCCGTGACCTTGATCTTGGGATCGACGATCTTTTTCGTCTCGACCATCATCTTCCACTCTTCCTTGGTCGACCCGTCCTCCATGAAGACGTCGATATGCGGAATCACGTTGAAGGCGATCTGCTTGGTGAACTTGTTCGGCGGCACGTCGGACGTGGGATTGTAGATCGACTTGGTCTGATCCCACAATTCGTCCGCGCCCTCCTTGCCCGCACCGGACACCGATTGATAGGTGCTGACGACGACGCGCTTGATCGTCGCGCGGTCGTGCAACGGCTTGAGCGCCACAACCATCTGTGCGGTCGAACAGTTGGGGTTGGCGATGATGTTCTTGTTCTTGTAGTCGTGGATCGCCTGCGGGTTCACTTCCGGCACGATCAGCGGCACCTCGCTGTCGTAGCGATAGAGCGATGAGTTGTCGATCACCACACAGCCCGCCTTGGCCGCACCGGGCGCGTATTTCTTGGTCGCTTCCGACCCCACGGCAAACAACGCCATGTCCCAGCCCGTGAAATCGAACGTATCAAGGTCTTTGCATTTGAGCGTCTTGTCCCCAAAGCTGACTTCCGTGCCCAGCGACCGACGGCTGGCCAGAGCCACGATCTCGTCCACAGGGAACTGGCGCTCGGCCAGAATGTTCAGCATTTCGCGGCCCACATTGCCAGTGGCGCCCACGACGGCGACGCGATAACCCATCTGATTACTCCGATATGATAGGGATGGTCCGCGGCACATACACCGCTTGCCCTGCAGTGAAAAGGCCCGGCGCGGTATCGCTGGCCCGACGCGCCTTCCGCGTGGTAGACTTCGGTCACGTCCCAAGGTGGTGCCCGTGATGAACAGTGAAGATTTCTACGAAGACCTGCCTCGGATCGCGGCATTCGACCAATTGACCCAGATTGCCCATTATGCCCCGCTGCCGGGGGATTGGTGGATCGGCGTCGCCGATATCGTGAACTCCACCGGCCTGGTGAAAGACGGCAAGTACAAGGCCGTGAACATGGTCGGCGCGGCGGTGATCTCGGCCATGATGAATGCGCTGGAGGGGGCTGCCTTTCCGTTTGTCTTCGGCGGGGACGGTGCCGGATTTGCCGTTTCCCCCCGACACGAGGCAAAGGCCCGCGAGGTGCTGGCGCAGGTCGCGCGCTGGGCACAGGAGGAATTCGGGTTCGAGATGCGCGTGGCGCTGGTGCCGGCGGCGGATGCGCGGGCGGCGGGACGCGATGTGCGGGTGGCACGGTTCCAGGTCTCCGAAGGGGCGGATTATGCCATGTTCGAGGGCGGTGGCCTTTACTGGGCAGAGACGCAGATGAAGGCCGGGGAATACCTGATCGCGCCTGCACCGAAAGGCAGCCTGCCCGATCTGACCGGCCTGTCCTGCCGCTGGTCGCCCATGCCGTCGCGCAATGGCACGATCCTGTCGGTGCTGATCGCCCCCGTGCCCGACGCACCTGCGGCGCGGATCGCCGATGTCTATGACCGGATTGTCAGTCTGGCCGAAGGGCTGGAACGGGGCGGCCATCCGGCACCGCTGGACGGACCGGGCTCAGGCTGGCCGCCCGCCGGTGCCACGCTCGAGGCACATGCCACCCGCGGCACGGGATCGCTGGGTGCGGCACGCGCCAAGGCGCTGTTCGAATCCTTCGTGGCCTGGGTACTGATCCGAACCGGGATCAAGCTGGGCGGTTTCGACGCCCGCCGCTACGCCCGCGTGGTTGGCCAGAATGCGGATTTCCGCAAGCTGGACGACGGGCTGAAAATGACGCTGGACTGTGATCCGGACACCCAGGCCCGCATCGAGGCGGTGCTGGCGGAGGCCGAAGCAGCGGGCCTGATCCATTTCGGCACGGCCACCCAGGACGAGGCGATGATGACCTGTATCGTCCCCTCCATCCTGACCGACGACCATGTGCATTTCATCGACGGGGCGGCGGGCGGCTATACGCTGGCGGCGTCAAAGATGAAGGGGCGTGTTCAATCCGCGTGATCGCTGCTGAACAGGTAGATCACGAAACCCACGGCAAGGATGACGGCAAACAACACGAAGACCGCCACATAGGGCGATGCGACCGTGTCACCCGGCAGGGCGGCGCGGTAGACGCGGCCCGAAAAGAACTGCGCGATGCCGACGCCACCGATGCTGAACAGGTTCAGCATGGTCACGCCCCGCCCGATCAGATGCGGTGGCAGAAAGCTGCGGCCATGGGCCATGATCACCGGATAGGTGGCACCGGCAAAGCCGATGATGCACAGGCAGATCAGGCTGAGAGCGACGCTGCTGGCGGGCAGGACCGACAGCAAGCCGGCGGCCACCACCGCAATGCCGGTGCCGGCGGCGATCAGCCATTTGCGCGAGGGGCTGTATTTGTCGGCAAATCCGTAGACCAGCGCGCCCAGCACCATCGAAAGCCCCATCAGAAGGCTCGCCTGCCCGATGGCCCCGGTGTCGGCCCCGAACACATCCGCAAGATAAGGGCCGATCCAAAGCCCCCGCACCGCGCCCGGAAAGGCATAGCTGGCCCCCATCAGCGGAAAGATGAACCACAAGGCCCTGATGCGCAGAAGCTGCGCCAGCGATCCGCGCTGTTCGCCCAGAACCTTTTCGGGATCGCTGACCAGCGCGAGCGTGCCGAAGGCGACCAGCGCACAAAGAGCCGACAGCCCCCAGAGCGCGTTGCGCCAGCCCATCAGCTCCGCCGCCAGTGCCATCGGGTAGGACGCGACCAGATTGCCCATGCTGCCCAGCCCCACCATGACGGATGCCAGAACGGCGAACTGCGCAGGCGGATAGACCCGTGCGAAGATGTAATAGGATGCCATCAGCACCGGCGCACAGCCCACGCCGATCAGCCCCATCGCGATGGTGACATGCAACGGCGTCGTGGCAAGCGCAAAGACCGCCGCCCCGCCACCGCCGCCCACCAGCAGGAGCCAGCCTGCGGTACGGCGCGGCCCGATGCTGTCGAGGGCGGCACCGATGGGGATCTGGCAGGCGGCGAACACCAGAAACCAGATGCCGGAAGCGAAGGCCAGATCATCGGGGGTGGCCCCGATGTCTGCTTCCAGTATCTCGGACAGGACCGCGAGAAACGCGCGGAAAAACTGGCTGAGCACATAGGCCAGCCCCAGCAGAACGATCCCGGCGTTCATGTTATCTGCGGCTTTGCCACTTGGCGCTCAGCGCCTGCGCGCTGCGCGTCAGCAGCAGCACATCCGCGCCCACGGCGACGAATTGCGCCCCCGCGTCAAGCGCTGCTTCGGTCATGGGGTCATGTGTGGACAGGATGCCGGGTGCCTTGCCCGCCGCCCGGATCCGCCGCAGCGCGTCCATGATGACGGCCTGCACATCGTCATGCAGCGCGTTGCCCATGTGCCCCATATCGGCGGCCAGATCGGCAGGGCCGATGAAAACGCCGTCGATGCCGTCTATGGCAAGGATATCGTCCAGCGCCGCGATGCCCTTGTTGCTTTCGACCTGCACCAGCAGACAGACCTGCGCATCCGCCGTGGTGCCGTAATCGGTGATCTGTGAAAACCGCGCGGCACGGGTGAGGGCATAGCCCACGCCCCGGTCGCCCTGCGGCGGATAGGTGACGTCGCGCACCAGCTGCCGGGCCTGATCGGCGCTGTCGACCATCGGCACCAGAACGGTCTGTGCGCCCGCGTCCAGCACCTGCTTGATCATGTAGGTCTCGCCAATCGGAACGCGGACAACAGCGTGGCTGCCCGACGCCTCGAGCACCTGAAGCTGCGCAAGGATCGAACGCAGATCGTTGGGTGCATGTTCGCCGTCGATCACCAGCCAGTCGAAACCGGCGGTGCCCATCAGTTCGGTGCTGAACGTATCGGCAAGGCCAAGCCAGCAGCCGAATTGGGTCTTGCCCTCGCTCAGGGCTTTCTTGAACGGGTTGATCGGTGCGGGCATCTTGGGTCTCCTCCGGCTGGGCACTGTCGCACCCTAGACACGGGCCTCGCTCTTTGACCAGAGGGCGCGGGACATGCTGTGGTCCCTGAGCCGGAATCCTGATGTGCAGGGACATGTCCCCGCAGGGACAACCCAGGATTGTGTTGCGGTGCGGGACTTTAGCGGTTTCGGTCACACTTTGGTAATCATCCGGGCAGCGCCCGGCGTCCGCAGGGAACGTCAGATGACCTTGATCACGTCCTTGTCGATGGCCAGCATGTAGCCCCGCCGCGCGATGTTCTTGACCAGAAGCTCGCTGACGATCTGATTGCCCAGGGTGTCGCGCAGACGCTTGATCCGGGTTGCCCCTGCCGCCTCGTCGCATTCCGACGCATCGCGGCCCGAAATGACGCCTTCGATCTCGGACCCGGACATCACGTCGTCGTCCATCCGCGCCTCGGCCAGCACGCTCATCGTTTCCATCGCGGCTGCGGTCAGCTTGAAACCGAGGTTGTTGAGATAGACGGTGTTCTCTTCCCGGCTGATCAGGAGCGAGTTCACCTGAATGCCCACCCGTTCAATCTGCGCCATGCGGCGGTTGAAGGTCATCAGCATGATCAGAAACACCATCGCGGCGGCCAGCATGGCAGCGGCAAAGACCAAGAGCACGAAGATCACCATGCGGTAGCTGGCCAGCGTGTCGGAAAACGCCGTGCCGGATTGTGCAAGGATCTCCAGCAGCTTGATTTCGGAGCCGCTGGTCAGATCGTCATTCTCGACAAAGATGCGTTCGACCTGTGCGTTGAACAGGTTGGCGTCCGGCAGGGTCCAGAACAGCACGACCGCCCCGGTGATCAGCAAGGCAACGATGGCCGCGATGCCGAAACCGACGAAGCGGCGCAGTTCAGAAGCGGAGGTAATTTGGTCCGGCACTGGATTTCCTCCGCTCTAGGCCGTCTTCGCCAAAGGTGGAGACGATATTGAGGAGCGTCCAGCCCCGGGCCGCCAGACGCGGCGCAAGCTCCGCGGCGGCGCTGGCGGGATCGCAAGGTCCGTTGATCTGCGCGACACCGTAATGCAGGCGCAGAGGGTTATCCTGCTTTGCCTTGTAATCGGCAAAGCACCCCGCCGCCTGAGCAGGCAGGGCAAGTGCGCAGGCAATCGTCAGCGCAAGGAGAAAGGCGGTGTGTTTCATGGCCTCAGTCATGCGCTTTTGCGGCGCGTTATTCAATATCCCAGCGTCCGGGGACGCGGTGCTATCGGATAACAAGGGGGCGTTATTGCCTGACTTTCGGCGACGGGCCCAGAGTGATCCCATCAAAGCGCGGGCCGTCCTGCACGCGTATCGGAAAGGATCATCACCATGTACCGCAAGTTTATCGGCACCCTTTGCGCCGCTGCCATCGCCCTCACAGCGCTGGGCGCGGCCCCCGCCTTTGCCGGGGACCGGGAAAACGCCCGCGCCCTCGCCGCCATTCTGGGCATCGCCGCCGTCGGCGCGTTGATTCATCAGAAGAACAAGAAGGACAAGAAGCGGGCAGACGCCTATCACGCCCCCGCGCCGGTCTATCAGAAGCCCCGCCATGTGGAGCCGAGACACCACAAGCCCCAGTATACGCAGCCCCGGCACAGCACGCCGCGCTACGGTCATCCCGCGCCGCGTCCCCTGCCGCAGCGGGCCAACCGCAAGCTGCTGCCCCAGGAATGTTTCCGTACCTTCGACACCCGCCGGGGCCGGGTTGCGATGTTTGGCGGCCGCTGCCTGCAACGCAGCTTTGCCGGGGCCAACCGCCTGCCGCAGCAGTGTCGGTCGATCTACAACACCCCCCGAGGCGACCAGCTTGGCTATGATGCCCGCTGCCTGCGCGACCGGGGTTACAGTTTGGCGCGGGGGTAACACCGCACCGAAATCCGGCTGTCATGTCCCTGGCACCGGAGAACTGGAGGGAGATGTTCGGGCATCTCCCTCTTTTTATGTCTTGCACCGGAGCGCCGCTTTGGGTCTTGAGGCAGGATGACACCCGATTTCAGTTTCGAACGCGCCGCCATGGCGCAGGGATATGCCCGCATCGCAGGCGTGGACGAGGTCGGGCGCGGCCCGCTGGCCGGTCCTGTCACCGCCGCCGCCGTGGTGCTGGACCCCGACCGCATCCCCGAGGGGCTGAACGATTCCAAAAAGCTGACCAAGAAAGCCCGCCAACGCCTGCATGACGAGATCATGGAGGTGGCCGATGTCAGCATTGCCCACGCCAGCGTCGAGGAGATCGACGAGATCAATATCCTGCGTGCCAGCCATCTGGCGATGATGCGGGCGCTGGATGGGCTGAAAACGCTGGGGCGGCCTGCAGACTATGCGCTGATCGACGGCAACATGCTGCCCCGCGATCTGACCCTGCCGGCTCAGACAATCATCAAGGGCGATGCACGTTCGCAAAGCATCGCAGCCGCCTCAATTGTGGCCAAAATCTGTCGAGATTATGTCATGTTGTCCTTGGCGCAACAGCACCCCGGATATGGCTGGGAGACGAACATGGGATACGGGTCAAAAAGCCACATGAGCGCGCTCCGAAATCTTGGTCCAACCCCACACCATAGACGTTCGTTCAAGCCCGTATACCAGATGTTGTAGCAACAATTTTTCTTAACCAGTTGATTCAAAAAACAAATTGACCGGGAATCGCCTTTGACTCATCCTCAGTCTCAACCAACGAGCACAAAATGTGCCGGGGACAGAGGCAGAATTGATGAAGACGATTGAGAAAAGCGCCGCGGCGCTTCCGTTGAACACGATCCTTGAAGGCGACTGTATCGAGGCGATGAATGCGCTGCCCGAGGCAAGCGTCGATCTGATCTTTGCCGACCCGCCCTATAACCTGCAATTGCGCGGCGATCTGATGCGCCCGGACAATTCCAAGGTGGATGCGGTCGATGACGAATGGGACCAGTTCGCCAGCTTCAAGGTCTATGATGAATTCACCCGTGCCTGGCTCAAGGCCGCCCGTCGCCTGCTGAAACCCAATGGCGCGATCTGGGTCATTGGCAGCTATCACAATATCTTCCGTGTCGGGGCCGCCTTGCAGGATGCGGGCTTCTGGATCCTGAACGATGTGGTCTGGCGCAAGTCGAACCCGATGCCGAATTTCCGGGGCAAGCGGTTCACCAATGCGCACGAGACGATGATCTGGGCGGGCAAGGACGAAAACGCGAAATACACCTTCAATTATGAGGCGCTGAAGGCGCTGAACGAAGGCATCCAGATGCGCAGCGACTGGGTGCTGCCGATCTGCACGGGGCACGAGCGCCTGAAAGACGAACAGGGTGACAAGGCCCATCCGACGCAGAAGCCCGAAAGCCTGCTGCACCGCATTCTGGTCGGATCGACCAATCCCGGTGACGTGGTGCTTGACCCGTTCTTCGGCACCGGCACCACCGGGGCTGTGGCCAAGATGCTGGGCCGCGATTTCATCGGGATCGAGCGCGAGGAAGCCTACCGCAAGGTCGCGCTGAAACGGCTCGCCAAGGTGCGCAAATTCGACCGCGAGGCGTTGCAGACCACCACGTCGAAACGGGCCGAACCGCGTGTGCCCTTTGGCCAGTTGGTCGAACGCGGCATGCTGCGGCCGGGCGAGGAGCTTTATTCCATGAACGGGCGTTACAAGGCCAAGGTCCGTGCCGACGGCACGCTGATCGGGGCCGACGTCAAAGGGTCGATCCATCAGGTCGGCGCGGCCTATGAAAAGGCACCCAGCTGCAATGGATGGACCTATTGGTGTTACAAGCGCGATGGCAAACAGGTTTCCATCGACGTGCTGCGCCAACAGATCAGGGCCGAACTGGCCAACTGAGTTTCACGGATTTCGAACACCGCCGGTGCCTGCGGCCTTCCACATGAAGGACGTCCAAAACAGGCACTCACCTTGGCCCCGCCTTTATGGCGGGGCTTTTTTTGACCGCAATCAGGGGAGATACCCATTGCCCCGCATGAATTCCTCCCAGATTTTCTCGCCCACCTGACAATCCCTTGGGTCGCGGGTCTGCGCCTTGATCACCTGCGCCCGTGGCATCAGCCCGGCGATTTCCAGCACCAGCTTGCGCTGCACCGCTGCAGAAAAGTCGGGCCAGACGTTGACCGGAATGGCAAAAGCACCCGGCCCGCCGATCACGCAGGTCCGGTAGTAGACATCCAGATCCTCGAGATGAAAGAATTGCTGTATCCCGTCGTTGGTCATCAGCGGCAGACCGTTGATCGTGATGCCCTGCGCGGTGACGCGGTCCCGCGATGTGGTGACCAGCGGTCCAAGGTTGTTCGGCCCGTCGCCAGAGATGTCGATCACCCGGCGCAGCCCGCTGTAGGCGTTGCGCAGAATGCGCGACGCGCCGAATTCAAGCGCGCTGGAAATGGATGTGCGTCGCAGGGTGGGATTGGCGCGCGACGTCAGCTTGTCGGCGAAGGCGTTCAGATCGTCACGGGTTTCGATCAATTGCCAGTCGACGACGATTTCCTGCGTGCCCGCCCATTCGACATAGGTCAGCGCGAGGGTTTGCAGCAGCCCCGACTGCACCGCCTTGAACACCGCGTCCGAACGAAGCGCTTCGGCATAGCCGCGCCGCTGCAGTTCAAGCTCCGCATCCGACATGGATCGGGACACATCGACCATGAGCACCAGTTCAAGATCGACTTCGGTTTCCTGCGCCGTGGCGGGTGTCAGACCGGCAACCAGCAACAGAGCCGTCAGAAGGGTGCAAAGCCGCGTCACGCAGGCGACCTTGCCGCAAGGCTCTTTTGGATCGTGCCAGGATTTGCCATGTGCCGTATCCTTTCGATGGTCGCGGGATACGACAAGCCTATTGGTTCGGCAATTCCATGTAAATCAGGCGGTGTTCACGGTCAGTTCATCCGGTGCGGTTTGCCTTTCTGCAGGACGGCGTGGATGTAGCGGGTATCAAACTCCGTCTTGCTGACCACATAGGCGACACCGGCGCTGGCGGCCTTTTCCCACATGAAGGGCGAAGGCCAGTCACTGACCATGATCACCGGCACACAGGCCAGTTTGGGGTTTTTGGCCAGTTCCAGTGCGAAATCAGCCCCCAAACCGTCGGGCAGATTGTTGTCGAGCAGGATCAGCGCAGGTTCGCCGCGTTCAAGCATCCGGCGCGCCATCCTGAGCGTGCTGGCCACCTGGACGCGCATGGTGGTGCGGGTCTTGCGGACGACGCGGGTCATCTTCTCCTGATCGAACGCGCTGTCTTCCACGATGAGGCAGGTGTCGTGCCCGGAGGAGCCGCTGTGTGCCGACGCTGTCAAATGCATGGGATGCCCCGTGTCAGAATATCCGCCAAACACCTGACAGACAGATGTTAATATTGCATGATCGCCCTACCGGGGCAGGGGCGTGCGGTGGGTGTTGTACTCTTTCCAGTCGGTGATCTGGGGATAGTAGCGCCGCCGCCATTCGCGCACACGCGGGTTCATAACGCGGCGCCAGAGCGGCGGGATCATCGCGGCCATCGTCATCACCGGATAGCCGTAGGGCAGCTGCGGCGCTTCGTCTGGTCCGTAGGTTTGCAGCACCGGAAAGCGGCGGTCGGGTTTGAAGTGATGGTCCGAATGCCGCTGCAGGTTGATCAGCAGCCAGTTCGATGCACGGTGCGCGGCATTCCAGGAATGGTGCGGTTTGACGTGTTCATACTTGCCCTCGCCCAGATGTTCGCGGGTCAGGCCGTAGTGTTCGATGTAATTGACCAGCTCCAGCTGCCAGATCGCGACACCGGCCTGCACCAGAAACAGCGCGAGCCCGACCCAGCCGCCCAGGACCAGCGCGAGCAGCACAAAAGCCGCCTGCATCCCCCAGTATTTCCAGAACGGGTTGCTGCGGTGGGTCCAGTTCAGTTTCTTTCGCGCCAGCATGTCCGATTCGGCCTGAAACGCCGAATGCCAGGATTGGCGCAAGACACGCGGATAGAAGCGGTGGAACCCTTCGTTATAGCGCGCAGTCACCGGATCGCGCGGCGTGGCGACATAGCGATGATGCACCAGCAGATGTTCGGACCGGAAGTGCGAATAAAGCACCATTGCCAGCAGGACATCGGCCCAAAGCCGTTCCAGCCGGTTCTTCTGGTGCATCAACTCGTGCGAATAGTTGATCCCGATGGTGCCCGTGATCACGCCGACGCCGAAGAACAGCGCGAATTTCTCGAACCCGCCCAGATGCGGCGCCTGCGGGACGTACCAGATCAGTCCAAAAAGGGTCAGAAACTGGGCCGGCACCCAGATCAGCGTGATCAGGCGATACCAGAACAGATCGGCCTCTGTCGCCTGCGGGTCCGCATTGTCGAGGTTCAGGCCGACGGCCGCATCCAGCAGCGAAAAGGCGAACCATGTCACCAGCGGCAAGAGCGCAATGGTCCAGCCGCCATGGATGGCCGCGACCCAGGCCAGCGGGATCAGCCCCAGCGACAGCCAGAAGGGCAGCGCGCGGGACAAACGGTTCAGGTCGGACGCTGGAACAAGGGCGGATTGGGCCGTCATGGCAGTACCTTTGTGGTTCACGGCAAGGAATGATACCGCGAAAGCATCGCAGAACAAAAGGGCGACAATGGGTCAACCCTGCGACAAATCGAACGCCTTGCGCATGACCGTGGGCAGATCCGAGGGCCGGAAATGCTCAGGCGAATAGAACGCGCCGCGTTCCGGGACAGCCGCCGCGCCGACATCGGCGCGTTTGACTGTCAGGATCAGATGGAAATGCGTAAATGTGTGGCGGACCTCGCCCGCTACCTCCTGCCAGTCCGCCTGAAGCGGGGGCGCACCTTCGGGGCGGGGGGCGGCGGTATCGACCCAGTCGGACCCCGGCCAACCCAGCATCCCGCCCAGAAGGCCCTTGTCGGGACGGGTTTCCAGCAGCCATGCGCCGTCCTCGCGTCGCGCCAGATAAACGGTGCCGTGCCGCACCGGCTTGGCCTTTTTCGGGGTTTTCTTCGGCAACGCGCCTTGGGTGCCTGCCTGCCGCGCCGCACAGGGATCGCGCCACGGGCAAATGCCGCAGGCTGGGGACTTGGGCGAACAGATCGTCGCGCCCAGATCCATGACCGCCTGCGCGTAGTCGCCGGGGCGCACATCGGGCGTCAGCGCTTCGGCTCTTGCCATCAGGTCGGGCTTGGCCGCGGGCAGGGGGGTGTGAATGTCATACAAGCGCGCCATCACCCGCTCCACATTCCCGTCCAGCACGGTGTGGGGCAGATCGAAGGCGATGGAGGATACCGCCGCTGCCGTGTAGGGGCCGATGCCGGGCAGCGTGAGCAAGGCGGCGTGATCGGCGGGAAAGACACCGCCATGATCGGCAACAACCGCGCGGGCGCATTTCAGCAGGTTCCGCGCGCGGGCGTAGTAACCAAGCCCCGCCCATTCCCCCATCACGGCTGCATCCTCTGCCGCCGCCAGATCGCGCACCGTGGGCCAGCGGGTGACGAACCGCTGGAAATAGGCGCGCACCGTCGCAACGGTGGTCTGCTGCAGCATGATCTCGCTCATCCAGATGCGATAGGGATCGGGCCGCACGCCGGCACGCCGCTCTGCCGGACCGACACGCCAGGGCATCTGGCGGGCGTGAACGTCGTACCAGTCCAGCAAGAGCTGCGGCAGGTCCGGGTCAGGAATGTTTTCACGCAATCTTTATGGCTCCGGCGGTGGGGTTGGGCTGGTGATACAGGGCCAAACCGCTATGTTACAGGGCAGAGACTCCGGGAAAGACAGCCATGCCGCAACGGCGCACCACCACAAAAGGCTTCAAACGCACCGACAGCCTGCTGTCCGGGCAGATCAGGCGTGCATCAGAGACGCGGGGCTTTGCCCAGTCGCGGCTTCTGACCCAATGGGTCGAGATCGCGGGGGCCGACATTTCCGCCATCGCGCAGCCGGTCGAGATTGGCTATGGGCGCGGGGGCATGGGGGCGACGCTGACGCTGCTGACCACCGGGGCCAATGCGCCCATGCTTGAAATGCAAAAGGAACAGATCAGGCAAAAGGTCAACGCGGTCTACGGCTACAACGCCATTGCCCGCGTCCGCATCACCCAGACCGCCGCAACCGGATTTGCCGAAGGCAAGGTGGCGTTCGGGCATAAACCCAAGAGCGCCCCCGCCGCGGTCGACCCCGCCCTCCGTCAGCAGGCGGCGGAGGTCGCAAGCCCGGTGGCGGACACCGGATTGCGCGATGCCCTTGCGCGTCTGGGCGAGAACATATTGAACAAGACAAACCGCTGAACGCGACCACAGTCGAGACAAAGGAAAATCACATGCAACGCAGAAACATGATTCTAGGCGGTGTCGCCCTGGCAGGACTGGGCGGCTGGGCGCTGACCCGCAATCAGGCAGGCGCCCCATCGACCGACCTGACGTCCCTGCCCGGTGCCGCCAATGCACAGACAACGCCCGCCGATCTGGACACCTCCAGCATCACGGACATGGTGCAGGGCAATCCGGATGCGACTGTGACGGTGACGGAATATGCCTCTTTCACCTGTCCGCATTGCGCGACCTTTCACAACGGCGCCTACAAGCAACTGAAGGCGGATTTCATCGACACCGACAAGATCAAGTTCATCTACCGCGAAGTCTATTTCGACCGTCCGGGCCTTTGGGCGTCGATGGTCGCACGCTGCGGCGGACAGGAGCGGTTCTTTGGCATCGCGGATCTGATCTACAAGGGCCAGTCGGAATGGGTTGGCGCAGGGGAACCTGCGGCGATCGTCGAGGAACTGCGCAAGATCGGACGTCTGGCGGGCTTGGACAACGACACGCTCAACGCCTGCCTGCAGGATGCAGAAATGGCCCAGACACTGGTCGCCTGGTATCAGGAGAACGGCGAACGGGACGATATTTCCTCGACCCCCAGCTTCCTGATCAATGGCACCAAACATTCCAACATGCCCTACCCTGAAATGAAGGCATTGATCGACGCGGCACTCGAAAGCTGATGGCCGTGCGGGGGGAGGGAGGACCACTCGCAGGGCTGAAAGTCATCGAGATGGCGCGTATTCTGGCCGGTCCCTGGGCGGGCCAGACACTGTCCGATCTGGGCTGTGAAGTGATCAAGGTGGAAAGCCCCGATGGCGATGACACGCGCCAGTGGGGCCCGCCCTTCGTCACGCGGGACGATGACGTGTCGGCGTCGTACTTCCACTCCACCAACCGTGGGAAGGCCAGCGTCACCATTGATTTCCGCACCGAAGCAGGACAGGCGCAGCTGAAAGAGTTGCTGGCCGACGCCGATATCGTGCTGGAGAATTTCAAGACCGGCGGACTGGCCAAATACGGGCTGGATTACGACAGCCTCAAGGACGACTTCCCGAAGCTGATCTATTGCTCCATCACCGGGTTCGGGCATACCGGGCCCTACGCCCATCGTGCGGGCTATGATTTCATCATTCAGGGCATGTCGGGTCTGATGTCGGTGACGGGCGAGCCCGACCGCCAGCCCCAGAAATCCGGCATGGCGATCACCGATATTCTGACGGGCATCTATTCGACAACCGCCATTCTGGCCGCCGTTCACCAGCGTCACCGGACCGGGCGCGGACAACATATCGACATGGCGCTGCTGGATTGCGCGGTGTCGATCATGGGCAATCAGGCGATGAACTACATGACGACCGGCATCGCGCCCACGCGCATGGGCAATGCGCATCCAAACCTCACGCCCTACGAGGTATTCGAAACCTCGGATGGTCACATCATCATCGCCACCGGCAATGATGGGCAGTTCCAGCGGCTGTGCACGCTGCTGGGACTGGACGATATGGTCACGGCGCCGGAGTACCGCAAGAACGCGGATCGCGTGGCGAACCGGCCCGAGATGAACCGCCGACTGAACGGTGCCTCGCGCCAGCACAGCCGCGACGATCTGCTGGCGCTCTGCGAAGCGCAGGGTGTGCCTGCGGGACCGATCAACAATCTGGACGATGTGATGGCCGACCCTCAGGTGGTCGCACGCGGGATGCAGATTGATCTGGACGGTGTGCCGGGTCTGCGGTCGCCGTTCAGGTTTTCCGACGCGACACTGGCGCTGCACCGCCCCGCCCCGAAGCTGGGCGAGGACAACTGACACAGGGACCGGTCACTTTGGCCGGGGAAGCGCTGCCAAAGCTGCAAACAGGGCGTTATCCGTGGGTAACCTGAGCCGAACGGGCAAGGTGATCACCTTTGTCCTGAAGCTTGCGGGTAACCGCACCGCGTCTTTCTCTGTTGTCACAAGCTGGGCGCCGCGCAATCGGGCGTCCGCTTCCAGCCGGGTCATCAGGGCGGACGTAAGCGGCTGATGATCTTCCAGCGCTTCGGCGTGGATCAGCGTGGCCCCCAAACCCCGCAGGGTGGCAAAGAACTTCTCGGGGTGGCCGATCCCGGCGAAGGCCAGGGCCCGTGTATCGGTCCAGTCCATCCCGGTCTGCAACGGCTCGAGCGAAGCGGTCACATGGGGCACGGGCAGGGGCAGGGCGTTGGCCGCAAAACGTGCCTGCGCCGCCGCGTCCCCGATGGAGAGCAGCAGATCGGCACGGGCAAGGCCCACCGCCACAGGTTCGCGCAGCGGCCCGGCAGGCAGGCACAAACCGTTGCCGAACCCCTTCTGCGCATCGACCACGACAATCGACAGATCATAGGCCAGCGCGGGGTTCTGGAACCCGTCATCCAGCACGATCACGCTGGCCCCGGCGTCTTGCGCGGCCTTCGCCCCGGCGGCGCGGTCCCTGGCGACCCAGACTTCCGCAAAAGCGGCCAGCAGCAGGGGCTCGTCCCCGACGTCCGCCGCCTTGTGGCGGGCGGGATCAACGCGCACCGGCCCTTCGACCGTGCCGCCGTACCCGCGCGAGACGATGTGCGGTTCGTGATAAAGCCCGCGCAGATGCTCGACCACGGCGATCACCGTCGGTGTCTTGCCGGTGCCGCCCGCGTTGATGTTGCCGACACAGATCACCGGGACGTTCATCCGCTGCGGATGTCCCTGCGCCAGACGCCGTGCCGTGGCCGCCGCATAAAGCGCACCCAGCGGACGCAGCGCCGTCGCGCGCCAGTCGGGCCTGGGCAAATGCCAGAAAGCGGGAGCGCGCATCACAGGTGCCTTTGCCGCTGGTCCAGGGCGTTTTGCACCAGATCCATGACCTTGTCCGCCTGCATCGCCCCTTCCGAGATCACCTCCCAACCCGCATGGGCCATGGTCGCGGCCTGATCCGGCGCGATCAGCCGGGACACGGCTGTGCCCAGCGCGTCTGCATCATTGACGATTCGCGCGGCACCGGCGCTGGCCAATCGAGAGTAGGACGGCATGAAATGCCGCACCTTGGGACCGTAAAGGATGGCGGAACCGAGGGCAGCAGGCTCAAGCGGGTCGCAGCCGTCTTCCGCCCCCGTCAAGGTCGTGCCCATGAAACAGATCGGTGCCACGCGGTAGAACAACCCCCGGTCCGCCGCGTCGCCGCTGATCATCAGTTGCGTGTTGTCATCGGGGTATTGTCCGTCATCCCAACGGATCGTGTAGAGATCCCTGTCTGCCGCCTGAACAAGGACATCCTCGATATCCGCCGGATCCTGAGGGTGCAGGATCAACAGCAAGCGGTGCGACAGGCGCAGCGCCTGCTTGTGGGCGGCAAGCACGACGGGCACTTCGCCGCGAGTGAGTTGTGTGGCGTACCATGCCGGCCGCCCCTTCATCGCGTCGGACAGATCGGCAAGATCGGTTTCGGCATAGCCCAGCACCTGCCCCCCAGCCAGAAGCGGCGGCGTCTGCGTGACCTTGTCGGCGGGCATGCCAAGCTGGAGCAGGCGCTTGTACCCGGCCGATGATCGCGCGAAGCCAGCGGCGAAGGGGGCGACCAGAGCGCGCATCCTGTCGGGCAACCAACGGCTGCGGGCCTTGTCCAATCCCTGCGGATCGGCGTCGATCAGGAACATCGGACAGCCGCGTGCCGCTGTTTCCTGCACCAGCAAAGGCCGCAATCCGCCCCAGACCCAGACGCATGTGTCCGGGGTCCAGTGATCCAGAAATGCCCGCACCGCGGTCGGATGATCCTCGGGGGCACCCGTTTGAAAAAGTCCGCCGCGCATCGGCGGTGCGGGCCTGGGCAGGCCCGTGTCTTCCGGCAGGGTGATCAACACGTTCAGTCCCGCCCGCAGCGCCATCAGCCGCAACGCGAGGTCCTGAACGGCAAGCATGTTGCCCGGATCGCCGACGTGAAACCAGATCAGTTCACCATCGGGGCGGGGCATCAGAGGCGGGGTTTCCTGAGCCGGTCCACGCCGCGCAAGCGCACGGTAGGCGGTCAGGCCGGGCACCCGCGCCACGTTGGCTCAGCCCAGCTCTTCTGTCGGAGAGGCGGCGACTTCCTCGTCCCGCAAGCGGTGCAGGTGCGCGATGAAATAGCGCATGTGCGCGTTGTCCACCGTGCGCTGCGCTTCGTTTTTCCAGGCGTCGAAAGCGCTGGCGTAATCGGGAAAGATGCCGACGACGTGGATGTCATCGACGTTCTTGAAGGTGTTTTCGCTTGGCGTCACCAGTTCGCCACCAAAGACGAGGTGCAGGCGTTGTGTCATGGGTCTGTCCTTTGTTTTCATGAGGGCGCGTTGCCCATGTGGGTATCCAGATGGAGCCTGTCACGCAAGGGCGTCGATCAGGTCGCCACAGATACCACCGCCCCCCGCGACCACGCCGTTCAGGCGCGGATCGGCGTTGTTGAAGATCAGCGGCCCGCCCTTGCGGTCCAATGCGCAGCCACCGGCTTCGGTGATGATCAGCGCCCCGGCGGCGATGTCCCACTCCCAGGACCGGCGCAGGGTCAGCATCGCCTCGAACCGCCCTTCGGCCACCAGTGCCAGACGGTAGGCCAGCGATGGACGATAGCTGCGCTTGAATGTCGGTGCGATGCCGGACCCCCAGTGTTTTGCCAGCAAGGCGGGTTTGGCCGCCAGCACCGTCGCCTGACCCATCGACGTGACGCCGGAGGCGCGGATCGGCACGCCGTTCAGGGTGGCCCCCTGACCCAAAGCCGCCGCGTACATCTTGTCGCGCAGCGGCAGATAGACCGCCGCCGCCGTCACGACGCCGCGTTCCGCCACGGCCAGCGAATGGGCCCAGGTGTTGGAGCCTTCGACAAAGCTGCGCGTGCCGTCGATGGGGTCGATGATGAACACCCGCTCGCAGTCCAGCCTGTCGGTGCCGTCTTCGGTTTCCTCCGACAGCCAGCCGTAATCGGGGCGGGCCAGCCGCAATGTGGTTTCCAGCATCTCGTTCACGGCCAGATCGGCTGCCGTTACCGGGCCCGCGCCGTCGGGTTTGTCCCACCGCTCTGCGGTTTTCCCCGCAAAGCTGGTTGCGATCCGGCCCGCGATGCGTGCGGCGTCGATCAGAAGGGGCAGATCATGCGCCGGCAAGGGTCATCCCCGGCACGAGAAGCGAAGGCACCACACGGCTGAGATGCGTGCGGGCATCGTTTGCGGGCACGATCTGGCGCAGCATGTCGCGCAGGTTGCCCGCGATGGTGCATTCGTTGATGGTGTGGGTGATCTCGCCGTTTTCCACCCAGAAGCCCGCCGCCCCGCGTGAATAGTCGCCGGTGTTCGGGTTGATCGTGCTGCCGATCATCGAGGTGACCAGAAGCCCGGTGCCCATATCGCGGATCAGGTCGTCGCGGCTTTGACTGCCCTGATCCAGCGTGACATTCCAGTTCGACGGCATCGGTCCGGACGAGGTGCCGCGCGCGGCGTTGCCGGTCGGGGCGGCCTTGAGCTTGCGGGCCGTGGCCAGATCGAGGGTCCACCCTTGCAGCACACCGTTTTCCACGATCATCCGGCGGGCGGTCGGCAGCCCTTCGGCGTCGAAAGGGCGCGAACCGCTGGTGCGGGGGCGGTGCGGGTCTTCGACCAGCGACAGATGGTCAGGCAGCACGGCCTCGCCCATCGCATCGCGCAGAAAGGACGCGCCACGGGCCACGGCGCTGCCGTTGATCGCAGACAAAAGATGGCCGATCAACGACGATGCCACCCGTTCGTCGAAAAGCACCGGATAGGCACCGGTCGGCGGTTTGCGCGGAGACAGCCGTTCCACGGCCCGCATCCCGGCACGGCGTCCGATGTCTTCGGCATCCCGCAGATCGGCCTGAAAGATGCGGGAATCGCCATCGTAATCCCGCTCCATGCCGCTGCCGGTGCCTGCGATGGCAACGCAGGACAGCCCCCGGTTGGTGCGGGCATAGCCGCCCTCGAACCCGTTGCTGATCGCGGTGTGGGTTTCCTGCATCCCATAGCCGCCACTGGCCGATTGCACCTGCGTCACACCCTTGACCCCAAGCGCCGCCGCCTCGGCCCGCGCGGCGTCGTCCTGCAGGTCCTGCGGTGAGGGTTCGGGCGTGTCGTCGAACAGCTCGAGCGCTGCGATGTCCCACTCCCGTGCCAGCTGATCGGGGTCGGCCAGCCCCGCATGAGGGTCTTCCGGCGCTTCACGGGCCATTGCGACGGCTCGGGTGGCCATTTCCTCGATCGTGCGCTCGGAGGTGTCCGATGCCGAGACGGTCGCCGTGCGCTGGCCGACAAAGACGCGCAGGCCGATGTCGGTGCCTTCGGAGCGTTCCGCCTGTTCCAGCGTCCCGGCGCGGACATCGACCGAAAGAGAGGTTGCCCGCACCGCCTTTGCGTCGGCACCATCGGCACCGGCCTTCCGAGCTGCGTTCAAAAGGGATTTGGTCAGCGCGTCGAGGGGCTGGGACATGCGGCAGGCTCCGTTCGGGGGTCGCGGCACAGGTAACCTGCTGTCCCTGTCAGGACAAGTGCAGGCCGCAAAAAGGGAGCGCAACCTCCGTCGCGCTCCCCCATGCAATTCTACCGTTCAATTCAGCGCAGGCGCTGGCCGTTGGCGAGGATCTGACCGTCCTGGGTAAATTCGATCTTGGAACTCAGCGTATCGGGCGAGGCACCCGCGACGGCAAACAGGCCCATCATCATCCGCGCGCCCATCGCCTGATCCGCAGGCAAGAGACCCATCGCCACCAGCTTGTCGATCAGCCCGTTGGCACCGGACATCGCCAGATTGATCTGTCCCACCGGTGATCCAAGCCCCGGCACCATCGCGGGGGCGGTGCCGTCAAAAGTCACCGCACCGGTGCCTTCCAGCTTGGCCCCTGCGGCCGACAGAAGGATGTTGTCGAGGTTGAGCGCCTGCAGCTCGCCCGGAGGGCCCTGCATCGTCGCCGCCACTTCGGGGTTCAGGTAATCGACCAGCAGTTTCACCTTGCCGCTCAGATCAATCGCGATCGTCGCGGGGTCGCGTGGCAACTGCCCCGATGGATCGAAGATGCCCCAGATCATGTCTGACATGGTGAAGTCGCCCAGCGTCAGGCCAAAGGCGAAATCCTGCGGATCGTCCGATTTCTGTACCGGCATCGACAGTTTGAACCCGCTCTGCGCCATCGACACGTCCACCGGGAACGGAATTTCCGGCCCGGTCATGTTCAGCTTGAGGTCGCGTTGCGCAAAGTCGTAGGTCAGGCCGTCACCGCTCATCGCGACGCCGAAGTCACCGCCGCCCGACGACGTGTTCATCAGGTAGCCACCCGAGGCGTCCTTGACATCAATGGTCGAACTGCCGGTGGCATAGCCGATCTTGCCCGTGACATCAAAGCCCGCGCCGATCAGCGCCGACACATCCGCACCCGGGGTGATGTCGGTCGGCAACGTGCCTGTTCCGGCAATGGTCAGTCCGGTCATGGTGCCCTTGACCGTGGCCGTCTCTGCAGGTGTTTCCGGGTCGCTGGCGACGATATCGTAGCTGACAGTATCGACGCTGCCGGTTTGTTCATATCCGCGCATGTCACCGATTGTCATGGTGGTGCTGCTGTTCATGTTGCTGCCGGTGATCTGCACCTTGGCGCTTTCGCGGGGCGCTGCGGTGCCGTCGATCATCACCTGCGCCAGATCCATCACAAAACCGCCTGCGGTATAAAGATAGGTGATCTTTTCGGGTGTCCCGCTTGCGGTCATGGCGTGATCGGTCTGGGCGTAATTCATGGTCATGGAGAATTCTTCGCCGTCCACGCCGGTCTCCATCCCGGAAACGGTCACGGGCATCGTATCCGGCAACACGATGGCCACCGTGCCGTCACTGTTCTGGTTGAAACCGATGGTTCCCAGCGCCATCTGCACCGTGCCCTGATTTTCCGGCACGGGGAAGGTCAGGTTGATGTCGCTGACGGTCAGCCGGTCATCGTTGCCCGAAGTGGTGGCCTGAATGTCGTAGCCCATGGATTCCATATAGGCCTGCCAGTCGCCCCAGACCTGCTGCGGCGTGAGATCGGCGAAAGCGGCCTGCGCCATGAGCGAAACGGGCAGCGCAAGTCCAAGTGTGAAGGGAGTGAAACGGGACATGAAATTTCCTTTTCGGCAATGTGGCGGCACCGTCCGACAATGCGTGGGCTCCGTCAAGGTGGAGAGTGGGGTGGACCAGCGCCCGGTCGCAGATTACCACAGGCACGAGGCGGAATGCAAAACCCTGCGGGGCCTGACGTAAGGAGAGCGGCAGATGGACATGAAGAACAAGACGGTGATGATCACCGGCGCAAGCCGCGGGATCGGGGCGGCGGCGGCGCGGACCTTTGCGGCGGCGGGGGCGAATGTCGTCCTGCTTGCCCGTTCGCAGGAAGCGATTGCGGAACTTGCCGGCGAAATTGGCCAGCAGGCCATCGCGATCCCCTGCAATGTCGCCCGCTTCGGCGAGATGTCCTCGGCGGTGGAAACCACGCTTCAGGCCTTCGGGGCGCTGGACGTGCTGATCAACAACGCAGGCGTGATCGAGCCGATCTCGCATCTGGCCGATGCCGACCCGGACGACTGGGGACAGGTGATCGACATCAACCTCAAGGGTGTGTTCAACGGAATGCGCGCGGCACTGCCGGTGATGAAGGACGCGGGCGGCGGTTCGATCCTGACGATCTCGTCCGGTGCCGCGCACAGCCCCATCGAGGCCTGGAGCCACTATTGCGCGTCCAAGGCCGCCGTGAACATGCTGACCCGCTGCGTGGACAAGGAGGAAGCCGAACACGGCATCCGCGCCATCGGCCTGTCCCCCGGCACCGTGGCCACGGAAATGCAGCGGGAGATCAAGGCGTCGGGCATCAACCCCGTCAGCAAGCTGGCCTGGGAAGATCACATTCCCGCCGATTGGCCCGCCAGATGCCTGTTGTGGATGTGCAGCGCCGAAGCGGACCGCTTCAAGGGTGACGAGATTTCCCTGCGCGACGAAGACATCCGCCGCGCGGTGGGCCTCATATGATTGAGCTTTCCAAGGCAGAGGACATCTGGACCGTCACGATCAACCGGCCCGACAAGGCCAATTCCCTGACCCACGCCATGCTGACCGAACTGGCGCAGATCATGGAAGACGCCCAGGCCGCCCGTGCCGTGATCCTGACGGGAACGGGAAAGGTGTTCAGCGCCGGGGCCGATCTGGATGAAGCCCGCGCGGGTTTGGCAAAATCAGAGATTTGGGAGCGTCTGTCAGGGGCCATCGCCGCGCTGCCGGGGCTCAGCATCGCCGCGTTGAACGGCACGCTGGCGGGCGGTGCGATGGGCATGGCGCTGGCCTGCGATCTGCGGATCGCCGTGCCGTCGGCCAGGTTCTTCTATCCGGTGATGCAGCTGGGCTTTCTGCCGCAACCCTCTGACCCCGCGCGCATGTCCGCGCTGATCGGTCCGGCGCGGACCAAGCTCATTCTGATGGGCGGCCAGAAGATCGACGCAGAGGAGGCGCTGCGCTTTGGTCTGATCGACCGGATCATCGACGCGGATGCGCTGTTGGATCACGCAGCGGAATTGGCGGCCCTGACCGTCGCGGCAGAGCCGAAAATCGCGCAGGATATCAAGCAGATGTGTACCGCGCCGGTCTAGGCGTCAGATCAGCGGCACGAAAGGCACGTCGCAGGCGGCAAGCGTGAGGATAACTGCCAGTGTGATGAAGATACGCATGGGCCTGCCTTTTATGTTGGTTTTGGCGCAAGGTCTGCCCCCGCCGGGTCCACCTGTCAAGGCTGCTGCGCGGTTGGTGGCTGACGCCAGTCATTTCCCGCCGCCACCCATGCCTTGAATTCCTCGCGAAACCCTTGCGCTGCGATGTTCGGTATCGTGGTGCGCGGGTCTTCGCTGAGCTCATAGGCCATGCCTTCGATATACCAGCGCGGCAGGCCGGAGGCGTAGGGCAAGAGGCCGAATTGTTCTTGCTGCCACTGGTGGATCATCTCGTGCCGCAGGATATAATCGTGCCAGCCAATCTCATTGATCACGGTCGTACCTGTGCCTGCCACATGCTGTGCTGCGAATTCCGGGTGGCCGAACGTTGAGAAACACTCTTTCGACGCGCAGAACAGAACTTTCGGCATCTTTTCCAACGGACCAAATCTGTTTTGCACAAAGGTAACAGCATCGTTCCGAAGAACCCGGGCCCGATCAAAAGTTGTGGGGTCTTCGACGCAAATGCGATCAGTGGCGCAGGTCATGCCGAACAGCTCGGGCGTCAGCACCCTGAGCGGTTTGACACATCCAGCCGTCACGATGGGAAGCGCGATGAGGGCCAACAGGATACCGGCAATCGTCTTTCTTCTCATCCATCGCTCCGCCGGTAGCTTCATCCGCTTACCCTATACCTCGTATTCCGACCCACGAAGAACATTCACCGCTTGCGCTTGCCCCCCGGCACCTTTGAGCGGAACCCCGGCGGGCGTCTGGCGACCCAGGCGGCAAATTTTGCCAGCCGGGGATGGGCGCGCAGGGCCTCGGGCGTGTTATAGTCCCGCGCCAGTTCGGCTTCGGTCAATGTCGCATGGATCTCTCTGTGGCAGATGTGGTGCATCAACACCGTCGGCCCGCCCTTGCCGCCTTTCAGCTTGGGGATCAGGTGATGCTGGCTTTGCGGCACGTCCGGCGGAATTGGTCGGTCGCACAGGGGGCAAACGGGATCGGACATCAGTAAAACCTTGAACCTGTGGGGCCACACGGGCAAGAGGATGAGGCACCGCAACCCGAAAACAAGGCAGTCACATGGAGTTTGACCTCTCCGCCCAGCCAGAAATCGTCCAGCAGGCCTATATCTATGCAGAGCGGGGATGGGATCTGGCGATGAGCTGGCTGCTCAGCCCGGCCGCATGGTCGCAGTTCGCGCTGCTGGTTCTGGCATGGGTTCTGGCAGGTCTGATCGCGCGGCGGCTCCGGCCCGCGCTGGCCCGGCTGATTGATCCGGGCGACAAGGAAAACCTGTTCTCCACGCCGCGCCGGTTCGTGCTGCCCTTCCTCGCGCTGATCTCGCCGCTGCTGGCCTATGCGCTGACGGGAATCGGGGAAAGCATCGTGCGGTCGATGTTCGATTCAGGCGCGGTGATCGCCTTTGGCAAACGCCTGTTCCTGTTCATCGCCGCCCGCGTGCTGGTGCGCGACATCATCACCGATCCGTTTCTCAAGCTGCTGGGCAAATACATCCTGATCCCCATTGCGGCACTCTACGCGCTGGGTCTGCTGGATGCCGCCAGCCTGGCCCTGTCCGAAACCATTGTCGGCGTCGGCAACATCCGCTTTTCGGTGATGACGCTGGTGCGCGGGTTGATCGCCGGGTCGCTGCTGTTCTGGCTGGGGCAATGGTCCAACACGCAAACCACCGCGCTGATCGCCAAGAACAAGGAAATGCGCCCCTCGCTGCGGCAACTGCTGATCAAGACGGCGGAATTCGCCATCTTTGCCATCGCGTTCCTGTTGCTGATGAACATCATCGGCGTCGATCTGACAGCACTTGCCGTCCTGGGTGGTGCGATTGGTGTGGGCCTGGGGTTCGGCCTGCAGAAGATCGCGTCGAACTTCATTTCCGGCGTGATCCTGCTGGTCGAAGGGCAGGCGACCGTGGGGGACTACGTCGAACTCGACGGGGGCGAGCAGGGCAAGATCGTCAAGATGACGGCGCGGGCGGCTGTGCTGGAGACCTTCGACGGACGCTGGATCGTTGTCCCGAACGAGGATTTCATCACCACCCGCGTGGTCAATTATTCCGACAGCGGATCGGCCAACCGGTACGAGGCACCGTTCTCCGTAAGCTATGACACCGACATCAACAAGGTACCGGCGATCATCGAAGCGGCGGTGGCGACACACCCCGATGTGCTGGACCTGCCCTATCCACCCGATTGCGAATTGCGCGGATTTGGCGACAGCGGGATTGATTTCGCGGTGGAATTCTGGGTCAACGGGCTGGACGATGGCCCGAACAAATACACCTCCGATGTGCTGTTTCTGATCTGGAACGCCTTGAAGGACAACGATATCGAAATCCCCTATCCGCAGCGCGTGGTCGAGATCAAGGGCGGCTTTCCGCAGGCGGACGCATGAGCCACGCCGTTGTGATCGGGGCAGGCCCCGCGGGTCTGATGGCAGCGGAAGTGCTGGCACAGGCGGGGCTGCGCGTAACGGTCTGCGAAGCGAAACCTTCGGTCGGTCGCAAGTTTCTGATGGCGGGAAAGTCGGGGCTGAACCTGACCAAGAGCGAACCTGCGGTGCCCTTCAGGGAGGCCTTTGCCGAGGCGCGGTCACCGCTGACGCCGGTGCTGGATGCCTTTGACGCGGACGCCGTACAGGATTGGGCGCGGGGCCTCGGACAGGAGGTCTTTACCGGTTCGACGGGTCGCGTGTTTCCCCGCGCGATGAAGGCTTCGCCGCTCTTGCGGGCGTGGATGGGCCGGCTTGCGGAGTTGGGCGTCACGGTCAACACGCGCTGGCACTGGCAGGGATGGGACGGCGACGCGCTGGTTTTCGACACACCGGACGGTCCCCAATCGCTGGCATCCGATGCGACAATTCTGGCGCTTGGCGGAGCAAGCTGGTCGCGGTTGGGGGCGACGGGAGCCTGGGCTTCCATACTCGCGGACAAGGGCATCAAACTCGCCCCTTTTGCCGGATCGAACGCGGGCATTCAGGTGGCGTGGTCGGATCACATGACCAAACACTTTGGTGCGCCATTGAAAGGGGTCTGCTGGTCGTCCGGCCCCTATGCGTCACGCGGAGAGGCGACCCTGTCCGCAAAAGGACTGGAAGGCGGGGGCGTCTATTCGGTGTCGCGGGGCGTGCGGGAAGGGCATGACCTGATCCTCGATCTGTTGCCGGACATGACGGTGCCCGAGATCACGACAAGGCTGCAGGCCCCGCGCGGCAAGGCAAGCCTGTCGAACCACCTGCGCAAGACGCTGCGGTTGACGCCCGTTCAGATTGCGCTGCTTCAGGAAATGGCGCGGCCCCTGCCGGAGGGGTTGCGGGCCACGGCGCGGCTGATCAAGGCGCTGCCGATCCGCCATGCCGGATTGCGCCCGATGGACGAGGCGATTTCGACCGCTGGCGGTGTGCCTTTTGCGGCGCTCGATGCGGGATTGATGCTGCGTGACATTCCCGGTGTCTTTGCCGCCGGGGAGATGCTGGACTGGGAAGCGCCCACGGGCGGATACCTGATATCGGCCTGCCTCGCGACAGGCCGATGGGCAGGACAGCACGCCGCCGATTGGGCGCTGAAAACCTAGCCCGCGACCTTGGCCTGAGCGGCCTTGAACGCATCGCGCTCGCGCATCGTCTTGGCCCAAGCACCCAGCGTATCGTTGATCCGGGGAAAGCCCGCGCCGATGGACCAGTTGATGCAGTGACAGGCCAGAATATCGGCGTGAGTCATCTGATCGCCCATCAGGAACGGCCCTTCGAGACGTTCTGCCAGCACATCGGCGGAGCGGATGAATTCTGCCTTCAGGCTGTCCTTGATCGCAGGCACGCGCTTGTCTTCGGGAAAGACGAAGCTGTGTTTGGCCGCCGCCCAGAGGATCGCATCGAATTCGTCGATCAGCCAGAAGGTCACGGCATCCTGTTTCGCGCGGGCGGCGGTGCCTGCGGGCGCTGTCAGACGCCCGTGTTTATCGGCCAGATAGGTCATGATCGCCACCGAATCGGTCAGCACGTCGTCGCCGTCCAGCAGTGCGGGGATCTTGCCTGACGGATTGTATTTCCTGGCCTCGTCCGAACGGGGGCCAGCGTCGATCTGGGTATAGTCCTCGCCCAGTTCCTCCAGCATCCACATGACGCGGAAAGCGCGTGATTTGGTCGATCCGATGACGGTGTACATGGTTCTCTCTCCCTGAAAATTATCTGCGGGCACCCAGCATGGCGAGGCGAATGAAGGCACGTTCAACCAATGCCAGCGCCGGGGCCGTCTGCGCGGCGGAACGCAGCGTGAGGTCGGTATCGGTCAGCACACCAAGGGCCAGTTCCAGATTGGCGGCCCCCCAGCTTTTGGCCTGACGCGCCACCCGGTCGCGGTCGCGCACGCCATAGATCGGCGCGCCGGGGTTGGCGGCGATGCGGTAGAGCGTGCGGAAATGGCGGGTTGCCATGATGGTCAGCGTCACGGCGGTCACGCCCTGCGCTTGCAGTTTGCTCATCACCGGGCCGATGTCGGTGGTGCGGGCCTCGGCCACCACATGCAGGATGTCGTCCACATCGGCTTCGGTCGAGGTGGGGGCGCAGGCGGCGATGTCGTCGGGGGTCAGGGGCGATGGGTCGTTGAGTTTATAGAGCGACAGCTTTTCCAGCGTCTGACGGAAATCACCGGGGTCGATCACACGGGCCAGATCGGTCAATGTGGCCAGCGCGTCGCCTTCTGGCACCAGTCTCGCGTCGGCCAGCATCCGCTCGATCTCGGCCCGGTCGGGCGGATTGTCATAGATCGCGGCGGCATAGGCGGCAGGATGGCCTTCGAAGGCCTTGCGGAGCTTCGACGTCTTCTTGAGATCGCCGCCTGTGACGACGATCTGCGCATCGCCCGGTCGCCAGTCCGCCAGCGCATCCATCACGGGGGCGGCAACCGTATCATTGGCATCTTCGACAAAGGCGGCGCGGGGACCGGGAAAGAAGCCCACGGCCTTGATGGCGTCGATCAGCATCGCGGGGTCGCGGCGCAATTCTGCGGCGGGAATGCGGGTGAGGCGCATTTCCTCTTCGGCGTTCGGCCCCAGCAGGGATTTCAGCAATTCCTGCCGCTTGAGCGCCACGCGCATCGCGTCACTGCCGAAGATCAGCAGCCCTGCCTTCGATGGATCGGGCTTGGCGAAATAGGCATTGGCATCGCGCGGGGAAAGCTTCATGCGCCCAGATCAGCCGCATAGAGCCGCGCGACGATCTGATCGGCGATGATGATCATCAACCGTTCTTGCGCGTCCTGCGCACCGGCAAGGGTTTCGACAGTGGTGCCGGTGGCGGAATAGCCGACGAAATTCTCGACCTGACCCGAGGTGACGATGCTGCCATTGTCGAGATTGCGCAGGGCATAATCCACAACGGCGACCCGGTTGAACCGGTTCGTGTCGCCTTCGCGGTCGATGGCCAGTTGGGCGAGCGAGGTGCGGATGCTGGTGGAAAGCGCGAATTTGGCGTTATCGCCACGGCCCAGCCGCTCTTCCAACTCGCGCACGAGGACATAGCTGTCCTGATCCCCCGGGGCATCCACCTGCACCCGGTCCTGAAGCACGGTCCCGTTGCCCCCCGGTCCATAGACAGGCTCGAACCCGCAGGCGACCAGAGCCAGCGGGGCAAGCAACAGGGTTCTGCGGTCAAGCAACGACATTCACAATCCGTCCGGGCACGACGATCACCTTCTTCGGTGTCGCACCATCGAGGGTCCGGATCACAGCTTCATGCGCGAGGGCGATCTTTTCAACCTCTTCCTTCGGCATGTCGGCGGGAACCTGTATTTCCGCACGACGCTTGCCGTTGATCTGGATGGGCAGGGTGACGGTATCATCCACCAGCATCGCCTCGTCCGCCCTGGGCCAGGGGGCGGTCACGATCATACCGTCGCCGCCCTGACGGGCCCAGATGTCCTCGGCCAGATGCGGTGTCATGGGTGACATCAACTGCGCCAGCGTCATGATCGCCTGCCGTTGGGCATTCTGGCCAGCCTTGGATTTCTGCAAGGTGGCGGTAAAGGCATAAAGCTTGGCAATGGCAGCGTTGAAGCCAAAGGATTCCACGCCCATCGTCACGTCATGGATGGTCTTGTGCATGGCCCGCAGCAGGTCTTCATCCCCTTCACCGGGTGAATCGGCGCTCATCCCCGCGATGCGGTCGCTGATGTTCCAGACGCGGCCAAGGTGCTTGAAGGCCGCATCGGCACCGGAGGCGGTCCATTCCACGTCCCGTTCGGGGGGCGAATCGCTCAGCACGAACCAGCGGGCGGTATCGGCACCGTAGTTCGAGATGATGTTGAGCGGGTCCACGACGTTTTTCTTGGACTTCGACATCTTGGCGGAGGGGATGATTTCGACCGCTGTGCCGTCGGCCAGTTTGCCGTCGGTCACATCTTCGGGCAGATGATAGACGGGGCGACCGCTTGCATCGCGGGTCTGGTAAATCTCATGCGTCACCATCCCTTGCGTGAACAGCGCATCGAAGGGTTCGTTCGCGGATTTGGGCAGATGGCCCGTCATCTCCATCGCGCGGGCGAAGAAGCGGGAATAGAGCAGGTGCAGAATCGCGTGTTCGATGCCGCCGATGTACTGGTCGACGTTCATCCAATAGGCCGCGTCTTCCATGACGGTGGGTGTGTCGGCATGTGGTGCGGTGAAGCGCGCGAAGTACCAGGACGAATCGACGAAGGTGTCCATCGTGTCCGTCTCGCGTTTGGCAGGCTTGCCGCAGGACGGGCAGGCGCAGTCGCGCCAGGTGGGGTGCCGGTCCAGCGGATTGCCCGGCGTGTCGAATGTCACGTCGTAGGGCAATTCGATGGGCAGGTTTTCCTTCTTTTCGGGCACCACGCCGCAGTCTTCGCAATGCACGACCGGGATGGGGCAGCCCCAATAGCGCTGGCGCGAGAGGCCCCAGTCGCGCAGCCGGAATTTGGTCACGCCCTGACCCACGCCATTGGATTCGCAAAAGGCGATGGCGGCGTCGATGGCCTCAAGCCCGGTCTGCCACTTGTCGCCCGCGAAACCGCGGTTGTAGAAGACCTTTTCGGTTTTGGCGGGCACATAAGCCTCGTCCAGCGCCTCCGCGCTGTCCTCTGACGGCAGGAAGGTCGAAATGATGGGCAGATCGTATTTCGTGGCAAATTCGAAGTCGCGCTGATCATGTGCCGGACAGCCGAAAATCGCGCCGGTGCCGTAGTCCATCAGGATGAAGTTTGCGATATAGACCGGCAGTTCATGCGATGTGTCGAAGGGATGGCGCACGGTTATGCCGGTGTCAAAGCCCAGCTTCTCTGCCGTTTCGATGGCCTCTTCCGTGGTGCCGCCCTTGCGGCATTCCGCACAGAAGGCGGCGACGGCGGCGTTGTCCTTTTCCAGCTCCTTGGCCAGCGGATGATCCGGCGAGATGCCGACAAAGGACGCGCCCAGCAAGGTGTCGGGCCGGGTGGTATACACCTCGATCCGGTCGAAACCGTCGGGTGCCGCGACAGTGGAGAAGGCAAACTGCAGACCGCGCGATTTGCCGATCCAGTTGGCCTGCATCAGCTTGACCTTGGCGGGCCAGTTGTCGAGCGTGTCGAGCGCTTCGAGCAGTTCTTCGGAATAATCGGAGATCTTGAAGAACCATTGCGTCAACTCGCGCCGTTCGACCAGGGCACCGGACCGCCATCCGCGCCCGGCCTCGACCTGTTCGTTGGCCAGCACGGTCATATCGACCGGATCCCAGTTCACGACGGCGTTCTTGCGGTAGACCAGCCCCTTTTCCAGAAAATCGAGGAAGAGCGCCTGTTGCTGGCCGTAATATTCCGGATCACAGGTGGCAAATTCGCGGGACCAGTCGATGCTGAGGCCCAGCGGTTTCATCTGGTCGCGCATGTCCTTGATGTTGCCGTAGGTCCAGTCCTTGGGGTGGCCGCCGATCGCCATCGCCGCGTTTTCGGCGGGCATCCCGAAGGCGTCCCAGCCCATCGGATGCAGCACGTTGTGACCTGTCGCCAGCTTGTACCGCGCGATCACGTCGCCCATCGTGTAGTTGCGCACATGGCCCATGTGGATGCGGCCCGACGGGTAGGGAAACATCTCGAGCACATAGTACTTGGGCTTGTCGGCGGAGCGGACGGCCTTGAAGATGTCGTTCTTTTCCCAGGTCTGCTGCCAGCGGGCTTCGATTTCGGCGGGGGTGTAGCGGGACATGGCGGATGAACCTTCTGGAATGAAAAACGCCGGGCTGTTTGATGAAAACAGAACCCGGCGTGAAAGATGTGGCGCGAAAGGCGGGCTCAGAATTTGTTGTCGGCGATGCGCAGTTCGCGGGCGCGGCTCAGGATGGCGTCCTCAACTGCGCGGGCGGTGGCGCGGGACACGGCGCGGCCGCCGCGGGTCTGCAGCGCGACATTCAGCGACCGCGCATCAAGAGCGGGATCATCGATCAGCACGGTGGCGCGATAGGCGCGGCCGCCGCCGGGCGGTGTGCCGTAGCCCGTGACGATGACCCCGGTGAAGGGATCGACGGATTGCACGGGCAGGAAGTTCAGCACTTCGAGCGAGGCGGACCACAGGTACTTGTTCACCGAAACCGTGCTGATCTGCCGTGTTGGCGCGTTGAAGATCGACCAGATGGTGTTGTCCGGATTCGTCTCGATGTTGTTGGGGTTGTTTGACGTTCGTGTAGGTGTCGGGCCGTTCGCTGGCCGGCGCTGCCGAACAGACGCCACAGGCACCACAGCGATCCTGCGACGCAAAAGCATGATCAAGCCGATTTTGCAAGCGGTTCTGACGGGCCATACGATGGATCCTTTGCCTGTTTGAGCAACGGTTTATCCAAGCTCGTGGCTGTCTGGGCAAGGCATATGATAAAGGCGATTCGCAAACCGGGACCATCAACTGGGGCGGTTTTGCGTCTGGTCCGTGGCTCGCCGCCTGGGCAAACTGTGGCAAAGCTGCACCATTGGCAGGGGCAATGATCGGCGAGTGTCGCTGGTTTCTTGCCAACCGAGGGGGATCGGATGCAAACACCCTCATACCCTTTCCGGATTCCCCGGTCTGGGCAGTCAATTCAAACCGAGGGAAAACTCATGAAAAAAGTTCTCTTCGCTACAACGGCTCTGGTTGCGACCGCCGGCGTTGCAGCAGCAGACGTTACGTTCGGCGGCTATGGTCGCTTTGGTGTTCTCTATTCGAGCGCAGCGGTCCTAACGGTCTTGCGCAGACATTTGGCGACGACGGGACAGGCGACAGTTCTGTCGACATAACAAGCCGTTTTCGTTTGCAGATCGACGCGACAGCAAAGTCAGACGCTGGCGTGACTTTTGGTGTGCGTGTTCGCATCGAGCAGGAAAATGACGAAGTTTTCGCTGCACCTGCAGGTGATGGCTCCAACAACAGCACAGGTATCAACGCACCACGCTTCTTCGCCCGTTCCGGCGGCCTCGAAGTTGGTGTTGGTAACATCTTCGGCGCTCTGGAATTCATGCCTGGCATGTACCCGATCGACTTGGGTTTGACCGGTTTGCAGTACGAATACACACCTTACCAGTTTGGTGGTGACTTCTATGACTCCGACGGTGCTGGCGCAGCTGCGACCAACAACGCCATCGAAGTCATGTACTCTGCTGGCGATTTCTCTGTACACGTTTCTGCTTCTGACGGTGTCAATGAGCGTGTTGCAGCACATGTCGCTTACACATATAGCGGTTGGACATTTGCTCTTGGTGCACAAGATTCCAACAGCGCGTCAGATACAGAGCTTGCTGCATCTGTAGGTGGTAGCTTTGGTCCGGTCGATGTGTCTTTGGCCTATGCCGATAACGGCACGAACGGCGATCACATTACACTGGCAGCACGTTTTGATGTTGGTGCAGCCACAAATATCGAAGCCTATATTTCTGATGCGGATACCATCTTTGGTACGCCAACACAGAACACTGGTTACGGTATCGACTTCAACCACGATCTGGGCGGCGGAACATCGCTGCGCGGCGGTGTTGCGAAGCTTTTCGCAGGCCACACCAGTTGCTGACTTGGGTGTTCGCTTCAACTTCTAAGTTGAATAACAACCTTTACGATATTGGGGTGGGCCTTTGGCCTGCCCCTTTTCTTTTGTGCGGCGTTGTTGTTACGTGCCCCTCTGATCCAGAGGGAATGACATGAGCCTGCACGACATCAAGACCGCCCTCGCCAAAGCCGAAACCGACGCAGGGCGCGCGCCCGGTGCCGTTACCCTGATTGCGGTCAGCAAGGTCCAGCCGGAAGCGCGGGTCGCTGCGGTGCTGGAACAGGGACACCGTTGTTTCGGTGAGAACAAGGTGCAGGAAGCCGCCGGAAAATGGCCCGCCTTCCGCGACCGGTTTGGCGCGGTCGATCTGCATCTGATCGGCCCCTTGCAAACCAACAAGGCGCGGCAGGCGATGGAACTGTTCAACGCCATCCATTCCGTTGACCGTCCAAAACTGGCCAAGACCATCGCGCGTCTGGCACAGGAGGCAGGTGCCTGCCCGGATCTGTTCATTCAGGTGAACACCGGCGAGGAAGATCAGAAAGCGGGCGTGATGCCCGCCGAGGCGGATGGGTTCATTGCGGAATGTCTCGCCCTTGATCTGCCGGTCAAGGGGCTGATGTGCATCCCGCCGGTGGACGAGGAGCCGTCGCTGCATTTCGCGCTGCTGGCCAAGATCGCGGCGCGGAACGGATTGGCCGGTCTGTCGATGGGCATGAGCAGTGATTTCGAACGGGCGATCGCGCTGGGGGCCACCCATGTGCGCGTCGGCTCCGCGATCTTTGGGGAACGGGTGGTGGGCTGAAAGCCCACCCTACGGATAAACACCACAAGTGGTCTGCGGGTGACGTCGCCCGGGCCGCAGTCAAGGCACGATAAGCCGCGTTCGGTGACGGATCATCGGTGCGATGCGGTGCAGATCGTCGCGGCGCAGGGCGATGCAGCCTTCGGTCGGAAACCCCGGACGGCGCCACTGGTGGACAAAGATTGCCGAACCGCGTCCTTTCACCGCATAGGGCCAGTTCCAGTCGGTCAGCAGGATCAGGTCATAAAGCGGATCGGCGCGGCGCAGCACCTCGTGACTGGGCGCGTAGGGCGCGCGGACCATCATGTTGTACGCCGCATCGGCGGGATCATCGGACCATAGATCGCCGGGGCGGATCGGGACGGCCCAATCGGCGGGACGGGCAAGCCTGTCCGGGCGGTACAGCATTCCGACAATACGGTGCACCCCGCGTGGGGTCGCCCCGTCGCCCTCGCGCTTGCGGTGCGTCAGGCCGCCCTTGCCGATGGTGCAGGGATAGGTGCGGCCCATGAAGCGAAGGCCGGTGGGTGTCACGACCATGTCCTGGACGGATGCCCGCCGTGTCACAGAAGATGCCCGGACTTCGCGGCTTTGGTCGCCAGATAGGCGGTGTTGTGGCGGTTCTCTCCAACCCGCAGCGGCACCCGTTCGGCCACCTCGACACCGCTGGCCTGCATCATCGCGACCTTGCGGGGATTGTTGGTCAGGAGCCGCACAGCGGAAAACCCCATGGATTTGAGAATGTCCGACCCGAGTTGAAAATCGCGCTCGTCGTCCTCGAATCCCAGCCGGTGGTTCGCTTCGACCGTATCGAAACCCTGATCCTGCAGCGAATAGGCGCGCATCTTGTTGGCAAGACCGATGCCGCGCCCTTCCTGATTGAGATAAAGCAGCACGCCGTGGCCTTCCGCGCCCATCTGCGCCAGCGCCGCGCGAAGTTGCGGGCCGCAATCACATTTCAGACTGCCAAGCAGATCACCGGTAAAGCAGGCCGAATGCAGCCGGGTCAGGACCGGCCTGCCGCGATCGGGGCGGCCGATCTCGATTGCGTAGTGTTCTTCGCTGCCGTCTTCGGGGCGGAAGATGTGCAGACGGCCCGCTTCGGATACCTCCATCGGCAGGCGGGCCTGGACCACCGGTTGCAGCGGGCTGCGTCGGGTCAAGGCGTCGGTCGCCGCCGCACTGTCGATCACGGTCAATCCGTGGCTGGCCGCAAATTCCGCCCCGCCTGCGAGGTCGAGCACCAGAGCCGCCGGAAGCAGTTGCGCCGCCTTTGTCAGGGCGAGTGCGGCCCGGTGCGGGTTGGCATCGCCGCCACGGGCGCAGGAGAACGGCCCCTTCATCGGGGCGCGCAGGTCATCTGCAGGGTCCGCGATGCTTTTCACCCAGGCTGGCGTCGCGTCCGTCGGTACTTCGATCCGCGCCAGATCACCGTCATAGACCCGCGCCTTGAGCGTTTCGGCCCGCCGTGCGGTGATGGCCAGCACCGGCGCGCCGCCCAGCGCCAGCAGATCGGCCAGCCGCTGCGCGCTCAGCGTTTCGGCGGCCATCAAAAGCACGGGCCGGGCACCTGTCAGCGCCACGGGGACGCCCATGCGCAGGTCGGCGCGGGCGCGGGCCAGTTGTTCGGTGATGTCGGGGGTCAGGCTCATTTTCGTGTTACAACTCTGTGGCGCGTTTGCAGGATATCTATGTCAGTCTTGCCGGAATTGAAACAATTGACGCCTTTGCGCACACGCAGGCGTGACAGAACGTCCACCTGCCTTGTCCGCAGCCCGAACAGGACACACATACGTTACCAGACAAAAGAGGGAGGCTTCTGATGGCGCAGCTGAAGAAAATTCTGCTGGTGGACGATGATGACGATCTGCGCGAGGCGCTGAGCGAGCAGTTGATCATGACCGAGGATTTCGACGTCTTCGAGGCCGCGAACGGCAGCGACGCCATGAGCCGCGCCAAGGAAGCCTTGTACGATCTGGTGATTCTGGACGTGGGTCTGCCCGATACGGACGGACGCGAATTGTGTCGGCTGATGCGCAAGCAGGGGGTGAAAAGCCCCATCATGATGTTGACCGGACATGACGGCGATGCCGATACGATCCTGGGGCTGGATGCAGGTGCCAACGATTACGTGTCGAAACCATTCAAGTTTCCCGTCCTGCTGGCCCGTATCCGGGCGCAACTGCGCCAGCACGAACAGTCCGAAGACGCGATTTTTCAGCTTGGGCCCTATACCTTCAAGCCGTCGATGAAGATGCTGATCACCGAAGACGACAAAAAGGTGCGTCTGACGGAAAAAGAGACCAATATCCTCAAGTTTTTGTATCGGTCGACCGAAGGTGTCGTGCCGCGTGACGTGCTGCTGCACGAGGTCTGGGGGTACAACGCCGGTGTCACCACCCATACGCTTGAGACACATATCTACCGTCTGCGCCAGAAAATCGAACCCGATCCGTCGAACGCCCGGCTGCTGGTCACGGAATCAGGTGGATACCGTCTGATGTCGTGAATTCGCCCAACGCGCGGGAACTTTCCGGCCTGTGCTGACGTTGTTTGGAAAGAGCGGTTTTTTTCATGAGTTTCCGCTTGGTTGACGACCCGAAGTTTATGTCCGGGTACAGACATATCCTCCCTGTCGATCTGGGTCGGGCCTTCGGGTCCGACCCTTTTTTATGGGTCTGCCGCCCGAAACGCCCGACCTTTGCGGTTCATCCGTTTCACCTTTGGCCGATCTCGCCTAGGGTGCGCAAAACCATTGACCGGAGCCTGCCCCCATGCCGTTTTCCCTTGCCACCTGGAACATCAACTCCGTCCGTCTGCGCGCGCCGCTGGTGCTGCGGATGCTGGCCGAACACGGACCCGACGTGCTGTGCCTGCAGGAGTGCAAGAGCCCGGTGGACAAGATCCCGGTCGAGGGATTTCACGCCGCGGGCTATACCCACATGGTTGCGCGGGGGCAGAAGGGATATAACGGCGTTGCGATCCTGTCGAAGCTGCCGCTCGAGGATGTGGGCGACAAGGACTTTGCGTCGCTGGGCCACGCCCGGCATGTTGCCGCACGGCTGGAAAACGGCACAACCATCCATAACTTCTATGTGCCCGCTGGCGGCGACAAGCCGGACCGTACCATCAACGAAAAATTCGGTCAGAAGCTCGATTACCTGGCCGAGATGCGCGACTGGTTTCATGGCGACAAGCCTGAGAAGGCGATCCTCGTCGGTGATCTGAACATCGCCCCGCGTGAGGATGACGTCTGGGACCACAAGAAACTGCTGAAGGTGGTCAGCCACACCCCGGTCGAGGTCGAGGCCCTGGGCGCCATGCAGGACGCGGGACACTGGGTGGACATCACGCGGCAGGACATTCCGGACGGGAATCTCTACAGCTGGTGGTCCTACCGGTCTCCGGACTGGGACAGCGCGGACAGGGGCCGCAGGCTCGACCATATCTGGGCGACACCGGATATTTCCAATGCCGCACACTCCAGCCACATCCAGCGGGCGGTGCGCGGATGGGAGCAGCCCAGCGACCATGCACCGGTTTTTGCAACCTTTGACCTTTGATTCCGGTCGCAAAGCGCTCATATACCACTCAAACGCGATAGCGAGGATGCCGACATGGAACTGAACCTGATGGGTGCCCAAGGGGGTGCCGACGCCGATCTGATCAAGGACAGCGACGAAGCCAGCTTTATGACCGACGTGGTCGAGGCGTCGCAGACGACGCCGATCATCGTCGATTTCTGGGCGCCTTGGTGCGGTCCGTGCAAGACACTTGGGCCGCAACTGGAAGAGGCCGTGCGTGCCGCCAAGGGCGCGGTCAGGATGGTCAAGGTCAACGTCGACGAGGCGCAGATGATCGCGGGGCAATTGCAGATCCAGTCGATCCCGACGGTCTATGCCTTTTACAAGGGTCAGCCGATCGACGGTTTCCAGGGCGCCGTCCCACAGTCCGAGATCAAGGATTTCGTGAACCGCGTGGTCAAGGCCGCCGGGGGCGAATCGCCGGATGACGGGCTTGCCGAGGCGATCGCCGCCGCAGAGGAAATGCTGGCGGAGGGTGCGGCGATTGATGCGGCGCAGACATTCGCCGCGATTCTTGGCGAGGACGAGACCAACGCCGCGGCCTACGGCGGCATGGTCCGCGCCCACATCGCGATGGGCGAACTCGATCAGGCAGAGGCGTTCCTGAATGGTGCCCCTATCGAAATCTCCAAATCACCCGAGCTGGAAGCCGCCCATGCGCAGCTTTTGCTGGCGCGTCAGGCGGCAAACGCGGGGCCGGTCGCGGAATTGACGGCGGCGGTCGAGGCGAACCCGGACGATCCGCAGGCGCGCTTCGATCTGGCGCAGGCGCTCTATGCGACCGGCAATGCCGAAGGTGCGGTCGATCATCTGCTCACGCTCTTTGGTCAGGACAGGGAATGGAACGAAGGGGCCGCCAAGACGCAGCTTTTCACCATTTTCGACGCGCTGAAGCCGAACGATCCAATTGTTCTTAACGGACGCCGCAAATTAAGCTCTTTGATATTTGCCTGATGATCAGGGGGCGCTACGTGCGCTAACATGATAAAAATAACAGAGCTGCCAGATACGATAGCGATCTTTCCTTTGGGCGGTGCCTTGTTACTGCCCCGGTCACGCTTGCCATTGCATATCTTTGAACCCCGGTATCTTCAGATGATCGAGGATACCCTGAAGACCGACGGGCGTCTGATCGGCATGGTCCAGCCGAACAAGGTTCCGGGCCGTGAAGGGCCGGGACTGCAGACCATCGGCTGCGCGGGCCGCATCACGCAATTCTCCGAGACGGAGGATGGCCGTTACATGATCACGCTGGGCGGTGTTTCCCGCTTTCGCGTGGTCAAGGAAGTCGAAGGATTCAGCCCCTACCGCAAATGCGAAGTGAACTGGGACGGTTTCGAACGCGATCTGGGCGAGGGAGAGGCTGACGCAGGCTTTCACCGCAAGCCGTTCCTTGATCTGCTTGGCCGCTATTTCGAGGCGCGCGGTCTGTCGGCGGATTGGAGCACGCTCAAGGAAGCCGACGACGAACTGCTCATCAATTCCTTGTCGATGATGCTGGACCTCGATGCCGAGGACAAACAGGCGCTTCTTGAAGCCCCGTCGCTTGAAACCCGGCGCGAGACCTTGGTGACGCTGATCGAATACGCCCTGCGCGGCGGACAGGACGAAGGGATGATGCAATGACCACAACCGTCGTTGAATTCGACCGCCGCATGTTGGAAGCGCTGATTTGTCCGCGCAACCAGACCACGCTCAGCTACGATGCGGAAAGACAGGAGCTTGTGTCGAAGTCGGCCGGGCTCGCTTACCCGATCCGAAACGGTATCCCCGTGATGCTGGTGGACGAGGCGCGGATCCTGGACTGAACCTAAAGCGCTTTGCCCTGCATCAGCCGGGGCAGATCGCCGGTCAGGCCAGCCGCCTCGCGCATGAAACCCCGCCGCAGGCCGGGCAGGGCATTCACCGCCGCCATGCCGATGTCCCGTGCCATGCGCACCAGTGGATTATCGTTCGAAAACAGCCGATTGAAACTGTCCGTCGCCAGCGCCAGTGCCGCATTGTCGAACCTGCGCCATTCCTGAAAACGCGCAAGGACCGCATCCGATCCGATGTCTTCGCCCCGCCGGGCGGCATCGGCGATCACCTCGGCCAGTGCCGCGATATCGCGCATTCCGGCGTTCAGACCCTGACCCGCAATCGGATGCACGCCATGCGCCGCATCCCCGACCAAAGCCACGCGCGGTGCCACCATCCTGTGCGCCAGCGACAGGCCGAGCGGATAGGTATACCGCGCCCCCGCCAGCGATACCTCGCCCAGAAAACTGCCGAAACGCGGACGCAGGACATCGAGATAATCCGCGTCGTGCAGCGCGTGGATGCGCGCGGCGTTCCGGGCGGTCTCGCTCCAGACGATGGATGAACGGTTGCCGGTCAGCGGCAGAATTGCAAGCGGGCCGGGCGGCATGAAGAACTGATGCGCGACGCCGTTGTGCGGCAGCGCGTGTTCGATGGCGCAGACCAGCGCGGTTTGCCCGTAGGCCCATTCCGTGCGCTTGATTCCGGCGCGTTGTCCCGTGCCCGTGCCCCGCCCGTCGGCCCCGACGGCAAGCCGCGCACGCAAGGGTGCACCGGACGCCAGCGTCAGGGTGACACCCGACGCATCGACGTGCTGTGCCGTCACCGTTTCACCATCGCGCAGCGTCACAGCCTTTGCCGCGTCGACCGCATTCAGCAGAACCCGCCGCAGATGGCGGTCCTGCACCATGAAGCCCATCGGGCCTTCCTCGATCTCGGCATGATCGAAGTGCATGAACATCGGCGAAGGACCATCCCCTGCGCGTCCGTCCGTGACCTTGATCTCCAGCATCGGCTGGGCGTCAGGCGCAAGATGTTCCCACAGGCCCAACCCCTCAAGCATGCGGGTGGAGGTCAGCGCCAGCGCATAGGACCGCCCGTCGAATCCGGGGTCCGCCTTGGCCGCACGCGGCTGCGCGTCGATCAGGGTGACGCGCTGGCCCGCCTGCGCCAATGCCAGGGCCAGTGTCGTGCCGTTCAGCCCGCCGCCGATGATCGCGATGTCTGTGTCAAAATCCATGTCCCCCAATATGGCGGTGAGGCGGGGATTGTCCATGTGCGCAAGCGTCGCTAGGCTCCGCCCGAACACCAATGAGGGAGAGACTGATGCAAGATTGGCTGACAATGACCGCTGCTGACCTTGGCCGTGGCATCGGCGCGGGAGACATTGATCCGGTCGCCCTCTGCCAGACCTATCTTGATGCCATCGACGCCCATCCGCTGCGCGACCGCATCTATGCCCGCGTCACGGCCGACCGGGCGCTTGCCGAAGCAACCGCAGCGGCAGAGCGGGCGGCAAGCGGCCATCGGCTTTCCCTGTTGGACGGTGTGCCGATCTCGTGGAAAGACCTGTTCGACACCGCCGGGGTCGCGACCGAAGCAGGTTCGAAATTGCTCGAAGGGCGGGTGCCCGACCGCGACGCGGTGGTGCTGGCCAATGCGACCGCCGCCGGGCTGGTCTGTCTGGGCAAGACCCATATGAGCGAGATTGCCTTTTCCGGTCTGGGCCACAACCCCAGCACCGCGACCCCCCCTTGCGTCAATGATGCCGATGCGGTTTCGGGCGGATCGTCCTCGGGTGCGGCGGCGTCGGTTGCGTTCAATCTGGCGGCGGCAGCCATCGGGACCGACACGGGCGGGTCGGTGCGTGTGCCAGCGGGGTGGAATGACCTTGTGGGCCTGAAAACCACCTCCGGTCGGCTCACGCTGGAAGGCGTGGTTCCGCTCGCGCTCAGGTTCGACACCATCGGGCCGCTGTGTCGATCGGTCGAAGATGCGGGGCTGCTGCTGGCCCTGATGGAAGGCAGCGCCCCTGCCGATCTGCGGCACGCGGACCTGAGCGGTCGGCGTTTTGCCGCGCTGCGGACGGTGGCGATGGACGATCTGAGCGAGACGCCCAAGGCGGCATTCGAGGCGGCCTGCGCCAAGCTGATCGAGGCCGGTGCCGAAATCGAGGACATCGAGGTGCCGGAGGTCGATGACGCCATCGCCCTGTCCGGCTGTCTTTATACCACCGAAGCCTACGGCCTGTGGCGCGACGTGATCGAGGCGCAGCCGGAGAAGATGTATGAAGAAATCCTGATGCGGTTCAGACTGGGCAAGAACCATACCGGTGCCGATTACGTCGCCGCCTGGGCCAGGCTTGACGCGCTGCGTGCCGCCTATGACGCGGCAGTGGCAGGATACGATGCGGTTCTGGTTCCGACCTGCCCCATTCTGCCTCCAAATCTGGCCCGGCTCGAGCAGGATCACGACTATTACCTCAGTCAGAACCTGATGACCCTGCGCAACACCCGTATTGCCAATCTGATGGGTCTGTCTGCGCTGACGCTGCCCACAGGCACGCCTTCTTGTGGTCTGACGCTGATGTGCCCACCAGATATGGAAGAGAACCTCCTGCGCCTTGCCACCGCAGCCGAGGAAGCGCTGCACTGATATTGGCCTAAATGCCACAAAGCCCTGATCGCGTTCCGGTTTTTCTGGACGGAGCGCGGCACCTTGGGTACTTTGACGGAAACGGGGCGCTCATGATCCCGATCCGAGGCAGTTGTAATGTTGTACCCAGAGCGGTTTTCGAACCTTCCGGCTCATGCCTGGCCGCGTCTGCGCGCGTTGCTGGACGTGCATGAAGGCGGCGGGCCCCTGATCCAGATGACGATCGGAGAGCCGAAACATGCGTTTCCGGCCTGGGTGACGGACGTGATCACGCAGAACGCCGCCGGGTTCAACAGCTACCCTCCCAACGATGGCACGCCCGAACTGAAGACCGCCATCGCCGGCTGGATCAAGCGGCGCTACGGGGCCGAGATGAACCCAGAGACCGAAATCATGGCGCTGAACGGCACGCGCGAGGGGCTTTACAACGCCGTGATCGCGCTGTGCCCCGAGACGAAGAACGGCCAGAAACCGGCGATCCTGATGCCGAACCCGTTCTATCAGGTCTACATGATCGGTGCGATTTCGGGGGCGTCTGACCCGGTGATGGTCAACGCCACCAGCGCCACCGGGCACCTGCCCGATTTTCATGCGGTGCCGGAAGAGACCCTTCAGCGCACCACCGCCGCCTATATCTGTTCGCCCGCGAACCCACAGGGCGCCGTGGCGGACCACGCCTATTGGTCCGACCTGATCGGACTGGCCGAAAAATACGATTTCAAGATTTTCGCGGATGAATGTTATTCCGAGATTTACCGCGACACCCCGCCCGTGGGTGCCATGCAGGTGGTCGAGGAACTGGGCGCGGACCGCAACCGTGTCGTGATCTTCCATTCGCTGAGCAAACGGTCGAACCTGCCGGGTCTGCGGTCGGGCTTTGTGGCGTCCGGCCCGGAAACCATGCGCGAGATCAAGCAGCTGCGCAATTTTTCCGGCGCGCCCCTGCCGCTGCCCTTGCAACATGCCGCCGCTGCCGTCTGGAACGACGAGGCGCATGTCGATGAAAGCCGCGCGCTCTATCAGGAGAAATTCCACATCGCGGACCGCATCCTTGGCAATGTGCCGGGGTATGTCAGCCCCGAGGCGGGCTTTTTCCTGTGGCTTCCGGTGGACAATGACGAAGAGGCCGCCGTCAGGCTGTGGCGCGAGACGGGCGTGAAGGTGCTGCCGGGTGGCTATCTGGCGCAGAACGACGCAAAGGGGGAAAACCCCGGCAATACATACATTCGGGCCGCTCTTGTGGCTCCAAAAGAAGAAACAGAGCGGGGGCTGGAGCTGATCCGTTCCTGCCTCTATGCGGCGTAAAGATGAGGGACGAGTAGATGGCATATCAGACACGCGGGCGCGATCCCCTTCTGGACAGCAAGATGGCCGAGGCCATCGAGAAACGCGGCAAGGAATTGCTGGGGCTGGTATTCATCCTGCTGGGTGTCATGGCCGCGATGATGATCGGCAGCTACACGCCGGACGATCCAAACTGGATGGTGTCCACGGATGCGCCGGTGCAGAACTGGATGGGCCGTCTGGGCGCGTCCATCGCTGCTCCCCTGTTCATGATCGTGGGATGGGGCGCCTGGGCCGTCGCCGTTGTCCTGTTGTTCTGGGGCGCGCGCTTTGCGCTGCACTATGGACAGGACCGCGCAGTCGGACGCCTGATCTTTGCCCCCATCGCCGTGGCGCTGTGCTCTCTCTATGCGGCGACCTTGGCACCCGACGCGGCATGGCTGCAGACCCACAGCTTCGGTCTGGGCGGTCTTTTCGGTGACACGGTAATGGGCGCGATCCTGACGATCCTGCCCATCGGATCGACGTTCACGGTCAAACTCATGTCCCTTCTGATGGGCATCGCCATTGTGGCGCTGGGTTCCTTCGTGCTGGGTTTCACAAGGGCAGAGCTGCAGCGTCTGGGCCGCTTCCTGCTGGTCGGGATCATCATGGCCTATGCCATGCTGATGGCTGTGCTGGGGCGGGGCGCCAGCGGTGCCGTGCAGGCCGCACAGGGCTTGCAGGCCCGTCAGGCCGACCGGCGCGAGCGCAACCGCATCGCCGCAGAAGAGCAGGCAGCCTGGGAATCCAGCCAACCGGCATACCACGCACCGTCTTCCGCCCATTTGCCCCCCGAGCCGTCGATGTTCGCGACAGCGCACGCAGAGCCCAAGACCGGCCTTCTGGCGCGGATGCCCGCGCTGATCAAACGCCCCGATGCCATGCCGGAGCCTGAACTGGTCGAAAACGTCAGCACCGTCGAGGTCGATGAAGGCCCCGGTGAGGACCGGATCAAATCCAAGATCGCCGATGTCATCAAGAACCGCGTGCGCAGTGCGACAGCGATTCACACCAGCACCACCGCCCCACTGACCAAGGGCCGCGGGCGCGGTCCCGATGCGCTGCTGCTGAACACCGCGCCGCAGACACGGCTTCCTGCGGAACCACCGCTGACCGGCGCACGGGCCGAACCGCCGCTGACCGCATCGCGCCTGACGATCAATACAGCCGCCCCATCCGCGCCGATCCCGGTGGCGCCCCGACCCGAAGCCGATCTGGACGTGGTGGATGACGAGGACGCAGTCCTGCCGTTGCACGAAGCGCCCGAACCGATTGTGCCGCCGATCCCCGTTGCCGAGCCGCGCCAGATCGTGCAGCAGCCGATCCGCAAGCCGATGCAGCCGTCCAAGCAGGCGCAGGCCGAAGCGCAGCCGACGCTCAGCTTCGAAGACACGCATCCCGGTTTCGAATTGCCACCGCTGAACCTGCTGGAAAACCCTGAAACCATCCAGCGTCTGCACCTGTCGGACGAGGCACTGGAAGAAAACGCGCGCATGTTGGAATCGGTGCTGGATGACTACGGCGTGAAGGGCGAAATCGTCGCCGTCCGTCCCGGCCCCGTCGTCACCATGTACGAGCTTGAACCCGCGCCGGGCCTCAAGGCCAGCCGTGTGATCGGCCTTGCCGATGACATCGCGCGGTCGATGGCGGCCCTGTCCGCCCGTGTGTCGACCGTGCCGGGCCGTTCCGTGATCGGCATCGAACTGCCGAACGAGAACCGCGAGAAGGTCGTCCTGCGCGAAATCCTGTCCAGTCGCGACTTTGGCGACAGCAACATGCGCCTGCCTCTGGCTTTGGGCAAGGACATCGGCGGTGATCCTGTTGTCGCGAACCTGGCCAAGATGCCCCATCTGCTGATCGCGGGGACAACGGGGTCGGGTAAATCCGTGGCGATCAACACGATGATCCTGTCGTTGCTCTACAAGCTGACGCCAGAGGAATGCCGCCTGATCATGATCGACCCCAAGATGCTGGAACTGTCGGTTTACGATGGCATCCCGCATCTTCTGTCTCCCGTTGTGACCGACCCCAAGAAGGCGGTCGTGGCCCTGAAATGGACTGTGGGCGAGATGGAAGAACGCTATCGCAAGATGTCCAAGATGGGCGTGCGCAACATCGAAGGCTACAACGGCCGCGTCCGCGAGGCGCTGGCGAAAGGCGAATTGTTCAGCCGCACGGTGCAGACCGGTTTCGACGACGACACCGGAGAGCCGATTTTCGAGACGGAAGAAACGACACCCGTGGCGCTGCCCTATATCGTCGTGATCGTGGACGAAATGGCCGACCTGATGATGGTTGCGGGCAAGGAGATCGAAGCCTGCATCCAGCGTCTGGCACAGATGGCCCGCGCATCGGGCATCCACCTGATCATGGCCACGCAGCGCCCGTCGGTCGATGTCATCACCGGCACGATCAAGGCGAACTTCCCGACACGGATCTCGTTTCAGGTCACATCGAAGATCGACAGCCGCACCATTCTGGGCGAGATGGGGGCCGAACAGCTTCTGGGCATGGGCGACATGCTCTATATGGCGGGCGGGGCCAAGATCACGCGCTGCCACGGTCCCTTTGTCAGCGACGAGGAAGTCGAGGAAATCGTCAACCACCTCAAGCAGTTCGGCGAACCCGACTATGTCAGCGGCGTGGTCCAGGGTCCGCCGGAGGACAGCGAGGCCAGCATCGACGCGGTGCTGGGGCTGGGCGGGAACACCGACAGCGAGGACGCTCTCTATGATCAGGCGGTCGCCGTGGTGATCAAGGACCGCAAGTGTTCGACGTCCTACATCCAGCGCAAGCTGGCCATCGGCTACAACAAGGCCGCACGGCTGGTCGAGCAGATGGAGGATCAGGGTCTCGTTTCGCCGGCAAACCATGTCGGCAAACGCGAAATTCTTGTGCCGGAACAGGGTTAAGGCTTACCTCTTTCGCCCGCGTTCATTGCACAAACCACCGCCGGGATCCTCCCAACCGGCGGTGTTTTTTTGTCTGCCGGGCGTCAGACCTCCAGGACGGTCGATCCGGTGGTCTTGCGTGCTTCCAGCGCCTCATGCGCCTTTGCGACATCGCGCAGGGCGAACCGTTGGCCGATGTTGATCTTCACCTCGCCTGACAGCACCTTTTTGCCGAGGTGTTCCGCCATCGCCTGACAGGTCGCGTGATCGCCGATGTGGGTGAACAGCGTGGGCCGCGTGATCTTGAGCGATCCCTTCTTGCCCAGCATCCCGATGTCGAACGGTGGCACCGGGCCGGAGGCATTGCCGAAGGACATCATCATGCCCAAAGGTCTGAGGCTGTCGAGCGATCCCTCGAACGTATCCTTGCCCACCGCGTCCATCACCACATCCACGCCTTTGCCGTCCGTCAGTTCGCGCACTTTCGCGACCCAGTCGCCGCTGCGGTAGTTGATGCAGTGGTGCGCCCCGTGATCGAGAGCCATCTGGCATTTCTCATCCGTACCGGCAGTCCCGATCAGGGTGATTCCCTCTGACCGTGCCCATTGACATGCCAGCAGCCCCACGCCGCCCGCCGCCGCGTGAAACAGGACCGTATCCCCGGACTTGAGCGGCGACGTGCGGTGAAACAGGTATTCAACCGTCATCCCCTTGAGCATCATCGCCGCCCCTTCTTCAAAGGAGATGCCGTCGGGTAGGGGGCAAACCTGAGCGGCCTGCATCACGCGTGCCTCTGCATAGGCGCCCGGCGGGTTGGAAGCATAGGCAGCCCGGTCACCAACCTTGAGGTGGGTGACACCATCGCCCACTGCCTCGATCACACCGGCCGCTTCCATGCCCATCGCCTGCGGCAATTCCATCGGATAGAGCCCGGTGCGCTGGTAAACGTCGATGAAATTGAGCCCGACGGCCTTGTGCGCGATCCGTACTTCGCCGGGGCCGGGGTCACCGACCTCCCGATCCACCAGCTTGAATTGCTCTGGTCCGCCATGTGCTTCGATGATTGCTGTCAGTGCCATGATCCGTCCTCCGGTTTTGGCCGCATCATGTGGACAGTTGCCAAGGATTGTCCAACGCTTCCTTGGCCTGCGGTCTGATCAGGCGACCATTTTCGCGCCATGCGCGGTCGGTCGCACAGCAACCTGCGCTGCGCGCCTCGTACAACCCGCCGCAAGAATCTGGCGCAAGCCGTTCTTTTGGGTTAGTCTGCCGCTTATTCGAAACCTTGCATTTTTCAGATCAAATTCATTGCAGGCGGACAGGTCCGCTGTGACCCGCCGCCGCCATCATCCGGAGGACACCTCATGGCGGAAGCCGACGACCCGACAGAGAAATATCTTGCCGCGACCCAGCGCTATCAGTCGATCCTGCACAGCCTGTGGAAGACCACGTTCAAGAAAATCGCCACGTACCTCAAGTCGGTGATTTCCTTCATCGACAAGGTGATCGCCCAGGCCACGGAAATTGCGGCGAAGATCGGCAAGGCCGCGATCGACCTGATCGTCAAGGCGGGCACCGCCATCAAGGTCGGGGTGAATGCCCTCATCGCCCTGATCCGGGGGACGCTGAAATTCGGTGAGGCGCTTCTCAAGCACCTGCGCAAGGGGCTGGACCCCAAAAGGCTTATTCCCGAGCTGAAGAAAAGGTTCGCGCGCTACATGCTCAAGGTGAAAAGCATCTTCGACCAGGTGCGGGAATTTCTCAGCCAGATGGATATTCTGTCGACGGTGCTTGGCACGATCAGCCAGTTCAAGAACATCCTGCGGCTGATCATCAGCTGGATCGTCGAAGTCACGCGCGCGAACGATGCGGTGATGAAGGTCAAGCGTTTGCTGACGAAAACGCTCAAGGCCATTCGCAAGGAAATCAAGGAGAGCGTGAAGCTGCGCAAGCAGGTTCTGCAACTCAAGGTGCCGGCGTGACGCTGAATTTCGACGGGATGGGCAAATTTCCGCAGGCTGATATCGCATAACAGTGCCGAACACCCTATGTCCTGTTCAACAACGATGAACAGGACTTTGAAATGTTTTCACTTCGATCTGCCTTCCTTGGCGCGATCATCGCGCTTGGCCTGCCGGTTGCCGCACTGGCGCAGAAACTGCCGCTGAACGACATCTCGGCCTATCTGAACCAGCTTCAGACGGCCAAGGGCGAATTTACCCAGATCAACGACGATGGCTCGATCAGCACGGGAACGATTTACATCAAGCGTCCCGGCAAGGTCCGCTTTGAATACAACCCACCCGAAAGCGCGCTTGTGGTCGCAGGCAGCAACACGGTCGTGATCTACGACAAGAAATCGAACGAACCGGCAGAAAGCTATCCTCTGGCGCGCACGCCGCTGTCGATCATTCTGGCGCGCAACGTCAATCTGGGTGCGGCCAACATGGTGACGGGCCATTCCTTTGACGGCACTGCGACGGTCGTCACCGCACAGGATCCGGCAAACCCGCAATACGGCAACATCCAGCTGAAGTTCACCGGCAATCCCGTCGAGCTGCGCCAGTGGATCATCAACGATGGAAACGGCAGCCAGACCACGGTCGTTCTGGGTGATCTGCAAAAGGGCGGCAGCCTGCCAAACAGCCTGTTCGACGTCGGCAGTCCCGGCAGCAATCTGAAACGCTAGGCGGTTGGGGAAATGCGCTGACGACAGGGCATTTCCCGCGCAACCTGATTACCGCAACCGGCAACCTGCGATCTGTTGGCGGTACATTTCCGACCGCACATCGACCTTGCCTGCGACACCGACCAGCCACGCCTTGCTGTTGTAGCTTTGATTGCGAAAACCCGTGTGCCCTTCGTGATAGGCAAGATACTGGTTTCGGGCATCGTGCAGCGATACGCCGTTTCGGTCACGGGTCTGGTTCATGTACCAGCCCATGAAATCCGTCGCGTCGTCGATGTGATCCCGCTTGGCCCGGCGCTTGTTCTGATCCGCCAGATACTCTTCCCAGGTCGCATCAAGCGCCTGCGAATAGCCAAAGGCGCTGGACTGGCGGCCCATCGGAATCACGCCCGCCACATAGCGGAACGGGGTGCGCGCATCGGCGATGAATTTGCTCTCCTGATGGATCGTGGCCATCATGACGTGCATGGGGACACCCCATTTGCGTTCCACGTTGCGGAATGCTCTGAGGTATTGCGGGCGCTCGCTGAGGATCGCACAGGCGTTGTCCAACTCGCGCGGAGAGGACGTTTGTCCACCGCCGCAGGACGCCACCAGCGTTGCAAAAATCAGGGCGCGAAGGGTTCTGCTCATCTGCCTCTCGCTTTTCGTTTATTATATTTTGAGAAACTTTAACCGATTCCTTCGGCCGCGTCACATCACAATTTTCAAAGCAATACAGCCAAAAGCAGCGGTAACGCGCCGATCGACATGACTGTGGACACCACGACCAGCCCCGCAACGGATTGTGCATCGGCCCCGTATTTCGCAGCCAGCATGTAGGAGGTGACGGCAACCGGGGTGGCGACCTGAAGCACGAGAATGCCGAAGGCGGCCTTGTCCAGCGCGAACCAATCCGCCGCGACCCAGGCGCAGCCGATGCAGATCACCAGCTTGACCAGCGACAGCACCACCGCCCGTCCGATCCCGCCCGGTGACAGCCGCGCCACCGCGACGCCCAGCGTGATCAGCATGAGTGGGATCGCCATCTGTCCGATCAGGCCAAGCGTGTTGTCGGCGAAAGTGGGCAGCTGCCAATCCTGCCACAAGAACACCGCACCCAGTACCGTGGCCCAGACCAGCGGTTCCTTCACCACCTTGCCCAGCGATCCGGACCCGGCCACCAGCCAGATGCCGAAGGTAAAGGAGATGATCGCCATCACGGCAAACACGACGACCGCATACTCAAGCCCCACCTCGCCGAAGGCAAAGAGCGCCAGCGGCAGGCCCAGGTTGCCGGTATTGCCAAAGATCAGAGGGGCGGCAAAGGTGCCTTGATGCAGGCGCAGCACACGGACAAGCACCAGCATCAGGACCGACACCGCCGCATAGGCCGCAAGACTGGCCAGCGTCATGCCGCGCAGCGCCGACGGCTCCAGCGTGGTGTTGACCAGCGCGGTAAAGATCAGGCAGGGCACCGCCAACGTCATCGACAATCGGGTGACAAACTCCAGCCTGTACTCGAAGCCGAGCTTGACCCAGCCGAACCCGATGCCCGCCAGCAGGAACACAGGGGCCACGATTTCCAATACCGTCAAGACGAGGTTCAACAGTTTGTTTCCTTCAACCGTCACAAGGGGATTGGACAAAAGCCCCTTGAACCCGTTACTAACGAAAGGTAGGGGCTGCAATGTTATGCTACGCACACGCGCAAAATATCATCTGGGCCAGGTCGTAAGGCACAAGAAACATCCCTTTCGGGGTGTCATTTTCGATGTCGATCCGGAATTCGCGAACACCGATGAATGGTACGAGGCTATTCCCGCCGACAGCAGGCCGGTCAAGGATCAGCCCTACTATCATCTTCTGGCCGAGAACGACCAAAGCTATTACGTGGCCTATGTGTCCGAACAGAACCTTGTCGCGGATTATTCGGGCGAACCGGTGGATCATCCCGACATCCCCGATCTCTTCGGCCCCTTCACCAACGGTGCCTATCCCCTGCATTTCCAGATGAACTGACGCCTGCCGGCCGCCTGGCCTGTGGGAACGCCGTCAGACCGTCCGCGTCTTCTTGCGGCGGCTGCATTTTCGGTTCCGATGTCTGGGGGGTAAGTTCCTCGACACCGCGCACTGGGTGGGGGCTATTAAACGCGGTGCCGAGGGAAGCCATATGCAGCTACAAGTCCATATATGCCGTCCGACAAAGGCAAGACTGTGATCCTGTTGCGGCATTTTCAGGATTTTTCTGGACAGGATTATGGCACGTCGATTTTGGCTAAAATTGCCCTGATCGGGGACAGCGAAATGCCCTTCGCGTTTTCAAGTCAGGAAGAACGGTGCTTGCCATGGCCCACCGCGATGCGGAAATCGAGCCGGTTCTGCGCGCCGGACCGCTGATAGCGGACATCCCGCGCCAGGTCGTGAATGAGAGACCACCCAAAGCCGCCTTCGGGCAGGTTTTCGATCTCCGTCCCCAGGTCCGGTCCCTTTCCATCGGGCAGTGTGTTGTTCGGCATGATGCGCCCGTTGTCGCGCACCCGCAGGTGCAAACCGTCATCCCGCTGCGCGCATTCGACACGGATCGGACCGGCGGCATCGGTTTCGGGATAAGCGTGTTCGACCACGTTGTTCAGCACTTCGGCCAGAACCAGTTCGACGGTCCCGGCCTCTTCGCGGTCCAGCTGGAGCGGCCCGAGAAGCGTCAGAACCTCCGCCAGCATGTCGCGCGCGGCGGTTGGTCCGCTGATCCCCTCCACCGCAAAGGCAGGGCAGGGGGCAATGGTAAAGTCAGGGTGCTTCGCTCCGGCTTCAGACGCGCTCGGCACTCAACGCCTCCTCCAGCGTCATGAAAATGCGAAAGACACTGTCCATCCGGGTGAGTTTGAACACCTTGTCGACAGCCGGGGTCAGCCCGGCCAGCATCAGTTGTCTTTCGGGTGCCAGATGCTTCATGATCGCGACGATGGCGCCCAGACCACTGGAATCGATGAAGGTGACCTGCGTCAGATCAAGGATGACCCGCGCAGGCGCACCTTCGGTTTCGTGACGCACGGTTTCCTTGAAATCAAGCGCGGCGGCGGCGTCTATCCGGGGGTCGCGCACCTGAACGATGCAGATATCCCCTTCTGTTCGGGCAAGAATGTCCATAGATAACTCCCGTATAAATCGCTCATGCCTTGGATAGGGCCAATTCATTACCAAGACGTGAGCAGCACCGCGAAGGGGAGATCGAAATGCACAACGTCGTCATAGCAGGGGCAGCCCGCACGCCCATGGGCGGATTTCAGGGGGCCTTTGACGGGGTCACCGCCGCCACGCTGGGTGGCCATGCCATCCGGGCGGCCATCGCAAACGCCGGTGCGCCCGTGGTGCAGGAACTGCTGATGGGCTGCGTCCTGCCCGCCGGTCAGGGGCAGGCGCCCGCGCGCCAGGCCGGTTTCGCCGCCGGTCTGGGCGAGGACGTCCCCGCCACGACGCTCAACAAGATGTGCGGCTCGGGCATGAAGACCGCCATGATGGCCTTCGATCAGATCGCCCTGGGCCAGAACGATGTGATGGTGGCCGGCGGCATGGAAAGCATGACCAATGCGCCCTACGTCCTGCCCAAGATGCGCAACGGGGCGCGGTTGGGCCATGCGGCCGTGATCGACCACATGTTCCTCGACGGATTGGAAGACGCCTATGACAAGGGCCGCCTGATGGGCACCTTCGCGGAGGATTGCGCCGAAACCTATCAATTCACCCGCGAAAAGCAGGACGCCTATGCGCTGGCATCGCTGTCGCGTGCGCTCGAAGCCCAGCAAAGCGGCGCCTTCGCCGACGAAATCACGCCGGTCGACCTGACGTCCCGCAGCGGCACGGTCACCGTTGCGGCAGACGAACAGCCCGGCAACGCCCGCCCGGACAAGATCCCGCAGCTCAAACCCGCCTTCCGCGAGGGCGGTACCGTGACGGCGGCCAACTCCTCCTCCATCTCCGACGGGGCCGCGGCGCTTGTTCTGGCCTCCGAAGCGGCGGCCACGGCACAGGGCCTGACCGTGCGCGCGCGCATACTGGGCCATGCCAGCCATGCACAGGCTCCGGGCCTTTTCACGACCGCACCGGTGCCCGCGGCGCAAAAACTGCTTTCGCGTATCGGATGGTCGAAGGAAAATGTGGATCTGTGGGAAGTGAACGAGGCCTTTGCCGTCGTGCCGATGGCCTTCATGCATGAAATGGGGCTGGATCATTCCATCGTGAACGTGAACGGCGGGGCCTGCGCGCTGGGTCATCCCATCGGGGCATCCGGCGCGCGGATCATCGTCACCCTGCTGAACGCCCTGGAAAAACGCGGGCTGAAACGCGGCGTTGCGGCGATCTGCATCGGCGGCGGCGAAGGCACCGCCATCGCGATCGAGCGCGTCTGACCCTATCTCTTTTTGGCCTTATATACCGTCCGCAGCCCGCTGCAGGAGCCTCCATGCAAGTTGATTACCGTGCTCTCGACCGGACCATCGCCAGCCTCACCGAAGGCGAAACCGACGCGATCGCCCTGATGGCGACGCTTGCCTGCGAAATCCACCACGCCGACGACCGCTTCGACTGGACCGGGTTCTACAGGGTGGTGGCACCGGAACTGCTCAAGATCGGACCCTATCAGGGGGGGCATGGCTGTCTGGTCATCCCTTTCGCGCGCGGCGTATGCGGTGCGGCGGCCCGCACCGGGCAGGTGCAACTGGTGCCGGACGTCGATGCCTTCCCCGGCCATATCGCCTGCGCCTCCTCCACCCGCTCCGAACTTGTCCTGCCGGTCTTCAACGGCGCACGCCGGATCATCGCCGTGCTCGATATCGACAGCGACCAGCCGGATGCCTTTACCCAAACCGATGCAGACGCCCTGTCGGCGATTCTGAAAAACACCTTCGCTGCCGTGAAATAGTGCTGGATTATTTCACGGCGCTGAGACAACGTGAAATTCGGACGGTCAATTTCACGGAATCGCGATGCAGCACAGCACCCCTCACGCGCCGGGCACCCTGGGGGCCGACCTGCGGGCGCTGCGCAAAAGCCGCAGGCTGACGCTCGCCGCGATGGCCGAGACGCTGGGCCGGTCCGTCGGCTGGCTCAGCCAGGTGGAGCGGGACATTTCCCAACCCTCGATCACCGATCTGCGCGAGATCGCAGAGCTGCTGGGCGTTTCCCTGTCCATCCTCTTCCGGCACGAGGCAGCGCCGGCCCATGAAGCGGGTTACGTCGTGCGCCGGGATTCCCGCAGGTCCATCGGCAGTCCGGTCGCCGGTCTGGTGGAGGAACTCCTGTCGCCCGATCTCACCGACGAGTTCGAGATGGTGCAATCCACTTTCCAGCCGCACAGCCGGATCACGAAGCCCGTCACCCGTCCCACGCAGGAAGTCGGCTTCGTCCTCTCCGGCCAACTCGAAATCGAAATCGAAGGGGTCACGCATCTGATCAATCCCGGTGACAGTTTCCGCATCCGGGGCGAAGCCTTCCGCTGGGCCAACCCCTTTCCGACACCCGCCGTGGCCATCTGGGTCATCGCCCCGCCGGTGTATTGAAATGAGCCTCGAAAGCTGGGTGATCTTTGCGCTGTTCTGGGTGGTCTTCGTGACAACACCGGGGCCGAATGCGGTCAACTGCATCACCAACGGCATGACACTGGGCTTCCGCCGCTCCCTGATCGGCGTCCTGGCGATCCTCACGCAGGCCACGCTGTTCCTGCTCCTGTCGGCCTTCGGCGTCACGGCCCTCATCGCCACGTCCGAGACCGCCTTTACCATTGCCAAGCTTTTGGGCGCTGCGTTCCTGATCTATCTCGGCATCCGTGGCTGGGTCATGGCAAGCACACCTGTCCAGGTCGATGACCGGCCCGCGCGCAACATCTATCTGCGCGCCTTTGCCATCGCCACGATCAATCCCAAAAGCGTCGCAGGCTACCTCGCCGCCTTTTCCCAATTCGTTCAACCGGACGTGCCGATCCGGGATCAGATGGTGATCATCATGCCCACCGCCCTCACGCTGACCGCCCTCAGCTATACGGGCTTCACCGCCCTAGGCGCTGGCATCGGACGTGCCGCCCTGGGTGCGGTCTTCAACATCTGGTTTCGCCGCGTCATGGCGGTCTGTTTCGTCATCTACGGGGTGCTTCTGGGCAGCACTTCCGTCCCGACAAGGAGCTGAGAAATGCTGAACGGAAGCTGCCTCTGCGGCAAGGTCACTTTCACCGCCAGGGGCACGGCCCGTGATCCGGCGGCCTGCCATTGCAGCCAGTGCCGCAAGCAATCGGGTCACTATTGGGCGGCCGTGAACGTCTGGATGAAAGACTTCTCCATGAAAGGGGCGGTCCGTTGGTACGAGGCCTCCGATACCGCCAAGCGCGGGTTCTGCCCCGTCTGCGGCTCTTTCCTGTTCTGGAAAGGCAACGACGAGGACGAGATCGGCGTCGCGCTGGGCGCGCTGGACGGCGACACCGGGCTGCACCTGGAACGCCACATCTATACCGCCGACAAGGGCGACTATTACGAGATCGCGGACCAGGTCCGCCAGGAGGAGCAGGAAGATGAGTGATTTTCCCACCACGGCCCGCGTGGTCATCATCGGCGGCGGTGTCGTCGGCACATCGACGCTCTACCACCTTGCCAAGGCAGGCTGGAAAGATTGCGTCCTGCTGGAGAAGAACGAACTCACCGCCGGTTCCACCTGGCACGCCGCCGGCAACTGCCCGAACTTCTCGAGCTCCTGGGCCGTGATGAACATGCAGCGGTATGGCCTCAGCGTCTACCGCTCGCTGGCGAAGGACGTGGACTACCCGATGAACTACCACGTCACCGGTTCCATCCGTCTTGGCCATTCCCGCGAGCGGATGATGGAATTCGAACGCGTCGCGTCGATGGGGGCCTATCAGGGATTGGACATGACCGTCTGCACCCCCGACGAGTTGAAGGAAATGCATCCTTTCATGGAAACGCACGACCTTGCGGGCGGCCTTCATGATCCGCTCGACGGTGACATTGATCCCGCGCAGTTGACACAGGCGCTGGCCAAGGGCGCCCGCGATCACGGTGCGCGGATCGAACGGTTCTGCCCGGCCACGGGGATCGAGCGCGATGGCGACGAATGGATCGTGAAAACCGCCAAGGGCGACATCCGCTGCGAATTTGTCGCCAACTGCGCGGGCTATTACGCGCAGCGCGTGGGCGAGATGTTCAAACCCTTCGGCGGGCGCACCGTGCCGATGGTGACCATGTCGCATCAGTATTTCCTGACCGAACCGATCCCCGAACTGGAGGCCTGGACCAAGGAGAAGGGCCACAAGGTGCCGCTTCTGCGCGATGTGGACAGCTCCTACTACCTGCGGCAGGACAAGAGCGGGTTGAACCTTGGCCCTTACGAGCGCAACTGCAAGGCGCATTGGGTCACGCCCGACGATCCCATGCCCGAGGATTTCAGCTTTCAGCTTTACCCCGACGATCTGGAGCGGCTCGAATGGTACATCGAGGACGCGATGGCGCGGGTGCCGATCCTTGGCACTGCTGGCGTTGGCCGCAACATCAACGGCCCGATCCCCTATGCGCCAGACGGTCTGCCGCTTCTTGGGCCGATGCCGGGGGTCAGGAACGCCTTTGAAGGCCACTGTTTTACCTTCGGCATCGCGCAAGGCGGCGGCGCGGGCAAGGTGCTGTCGGAATGGATCATGCACGGTGAAACGGAACTGGATATGTGGGCCGTCGATCCGCGCCGCTACACCGATTACACCGATCACGATCATTGTCTGGCCAAGGCTTTGGAAACCTACGGCCATGAATATGCCATGCACTTCCCGCACCACGCTTGGCCTGCGGGACGTGACAAGAAGCTGTCTCCCGTACATGACAAGATCATCGCCGCAGGCGGGCAGATGGGCGCCTACAACGGTTGGGAACGGGCCAACTGGTTCGCCAAACCGGGCGATGACACGTCAGAGGAAGCGACCCAGACCTGGGACCGCGCAGGCCCCTGGGCTGTCCGCATCCAGGAAGAAGTCGAAGCGGTGCGCGACCGTGTCGGTGTGCTCGACCTGCCGGGTTTTTCGCGGTTCAAGATTTTTGGAACCGGTGCGGACGAATGGCTGCGCGGGCAGATAACGGGCGGTCTGCCCAAGGTCGGGCGCACCGGGTTGGTCTATTTTGCCGATCAACGGGGGCGCATCCTTACCGAAATGACCGTCGCGCGAGAGGAAGAGGACCGGTTCATTCTCATCACCGCTGCGACCGCGCAATGGCATGACGCGGAATTGTTGCAAGCCCGCCTTCCCAAAGACGGGAGCCTCACCTTCGAGGATTGGACCACGCGCATGTCCACGTTGATCGTGACCGGCCCCAAGTCCCGCGCGCTGCTGGCCGGGCTGACACCTGCCGACCTGTCCCTGCCCTGGCTCAGTCTGCAGGAAACCGAGGTTGCCGGGCGGTGGGCAGCCTTGGTGCGCCTGTCCTTTGCCGGGGAACTTGGCTGGGAAATTCATGCCGAAAACGCGGACATTCCCGCGATCTACGATGCGGTGATTGGTGCGGGGGCCAAACCGTTCGGCATGTGGGCGCTCAATTCCATGCGCATCGAAAAGGGATACCGCGCGTGGAAGGGCGACCTGTCCACGGATTACTCCCTGCTGGAAGCGGGCCTTGACCGCTTCGTCAAATTCGACAAGCCGCAGGATTTCCCCGGCAAGGCGGCGTTGATGGCCGAAAAGCAGCGAGGCATCAAGAAACGCTTTGTCACCATGATCGTCGATGCAGGCGATCAGGACGCGCCCTATATGTCTACCGTCTGGCACAAGGGCGAGGTCGTGGGCGAAACCACATCCGGTGACTGGGGCTACCGCGTTGGCAAATCCATAGCACTTGGCACCATCCGCGCCGATCTTGCCACCGAAGGCACCGAGGTCGAAATCAACATCTTCGGCAAGATGTGCAAGGCGACGGTGCAACCGGATCAGCCCCTCTGGGATCCCGAGAACGAAAGAATCCGTGCATGAGCGACATCACCCTTCTGGACGGCGGCATGGGGCAGGAACTGGTTCACCGCGCCCCCGGTCCGCCAACCGCCTTGTGGTCCACGCAGATCATGGTCGATCACCCCGGCATGGTCGCGCAAGTCCATCGTGATTTCACCGCCGCCGGGGCGACGGTGGCGACGACCAACACCTATGCCACCCACCGCGACAGGCTGACCGACACGCCGCTGGCGGATCGGTTCCTCGACCTGCTGACCATGGGCATCGCCGAAGCGCGCATCAGCAAGGCACCCCGGATCGCCGGTGCCATCGGACCTCTGGTCGCCTCTTACCGGCCCGACCTGCACCCCAGCGCCGACGAGGGCGCGCCGCTTTATGCCGAGATCGCCCAGCGGATCGGTCCGTCCTGCGACCTGCTGATCTGTGAAACCGTGGTTTCCCTGACCCACGCGGAAAGCGTGCTGCGGGGGGCGGCAGCAGGCGGCAAGCCCGTCTGGATCGCATTCAGCGTGCAGGACACGGACGGCACCAGATTGCGCTCCGGCGAACCCCTGGCCGATGCGCTGCCTTTTGCCAAGGCGGCGGCCGCCGCCGTGCTGGTCAATTGCTCCGCCCCCGAGGCGGTGCGCACGGCGATGCCGATCCTCGCCCGGTCCGGCCTGCCTTTCGGCGGCTACGCGAATGGATTCGAGATGATCACCGAGGGCTTTCTGCAAGACAAACCGACCGTCGATGCCCTGAGCACCCGCAAGGACTTCACGCCGGAAATGTATGCCGACCACGTCATGAGCTGGGTCGAGGCCGGGGCCACCATCGTCGGCGGATGTTGCGAAGTCTCACCCGCCCATATCGCCGAAATCGCCCGTCGCCTGCGCGCGGCGGGTCACACCATAGTCTAGGGAAACACCCCATGTCCAATGTCCCCACCCACGCCCGCGTCGTCATCATCGGCGGCGGCGTCATCGGCTGTTCCGTGGCCTACCACCTGACCAAACTGGGCTGGCAGGACGTGGTGCTTTTGGAACGCAAGCAATTGACCTCCGGCACCACATGGCACGCCGCTGGCCTGATCGCGCAGCTGCGCGCGACGGCCAACATGACCAGGCTGGCAAAGTATTCGCAGGAACTCTACGGCAACCTTGAGGCCGAAACAGGCGTTGCCACGGGGTTCAAGCGGGTGGGCTCCATCACTGCCGCGCTGACCGAAGAGCGGCGCGAGGAGATCTACCGTCAGGCCGCGATGGCCCGCGCCTTTGGCGTGGATGTGGAAGAGATCAGCCCTGATGAGGTCAAGGCCAAGTATCCGCACCTGAACATCGAAGGGGTCACCGGTGCGGTCTACCTCGACAAGGACGGGCAGGGCGATCCGGCCAACATCGCCCTTGCCCTGGCCAAGGGCGCCCGCCAGCGCGGTGGTCTGGTGCTGGAGCGGACCAAGGTCACCGGCGTCACCCGCGCGGGCCGCCGCATCACCGGCGTCGACTGGGTTCAGGAAAGCGGCGACAGCGGGCATATCGCCTGCGACATGGTGGTGAACTGCGCGGGCATGTGGGGCCACGAGGTGGGCCGGATGCTGGGCGTGAACGTGCCGCTGCAAGCCTGCGAGCATTTCTATATCGTGTCAGAACCCATCGCCGGGCTGACACAACTTCCGGTCCTGCGCGTGCCGGACGAATGTGCCTACTACAAGGAGGACGCGGGCAAGATGATGCTGGGTGCCTTCGAGCCACGTTCCAAACCCTGGGCGCTCAACGGCATCCCGGCGGATTTCGAATTCGACCAACTGCCCGAGGACTTTCGACCATTTCGAACCCATCCTCGAAATGGCCATCAACCGGATGCCCATGCTGGCAGAGGCGGGCATACACACCTTCTTCAACGGCCCCGAATCCTTCACGCCCGATGATGCCTACCACCTGGGTCTGGCACCCGGCATGGACAACGTCTGGGTCGCAGCGGGCTTCAACTCCATCGGCATTCAATCGGCGGGCGGCGCAGGCATGGCTTTGTCGCAATGGATGGACGCGGGCGAAAAACCCTTTGATCTGGGCGATGTGGACATTGCCAGGATGCAGCCTTTTCAGGGCAACAAGACCTATCTTGCCGAACGCTCTACCGAAACGCTCGGCCTGCTTTACGCCGATCACTTCCCCTACCGGCAAAAGGCCACCGCCCGTGGCATCCGCCGCACACCGTTTCACCAGCATCTGCTGGACCGGGGCGCGGTCATGGGCGAACTCGCGGGCTGGGAACGCGCCAATTGGTTCGCCCGCGAGGGTCAGGAACGGGCGTATCGCTACTCCTGGCAACGCCAGAACTTTTTCGACAACGTCGCTGCCGAACATATGGCCGTGCGTGAAAACGTCGGCATCTACGATATGTCGTCCTTCGGGAAAATCCGGGTCGAGGGGCGCGACGCGACAGCCTACCTCAACCACATCGGAGGCGGGCAATACGATGTGCCGGTGGGCAAGATCGTCTATACCCAATTCCTCAACAACAAGGGCGGGATAGAGGCGGATGTGACCGTCACCCGCCTGTCCGACACCGCCTATCTGGTCGTCACCCCCGCCGCCACCCGGTTGGCGGACGAAACCTGGATGCGCCGCCATCTGGGTGACTTCAACGTCGTCATTACCGATATGACGGCGGGCGAGGGTGTGCTGGCCGTGATGGGCCCGCGCGCGCGTGACCTGCTGCAAGCTGTTTCGCCCAACGATTTCTCCAACGCCGCGAACCCTTTCGGCACCGCGCAGGAGATCGAGATCGGCATGGGGCTGGCCCGTGTTCACCGCGTCACCTATGTGGGCGAACTGGGTTGGGAGATCTATATCAGCGCCGATCAGGCACCCCATGTGTTCGAAGTGCTGGTCGAGGCGGGCGCGGACGTCGATCTGAAGCTTTGCGGGATGCACATGATGGACAGCTGCCGCATCGAAAAGGGGTTTCGCCATTTCGGCCATGACATCACGTCAGAGGATCATGTGCTGGAGGCGGGTCTCGGCTTTGCCGTGAAAACCGACAAGCCCGATTTCATCGGGCGCGACGCAGTGCTGCGCAAACAGGACGAAGGCCTGAACACCCGGATGGTGCAGTTCAAACTGACCGACCCCGCCCCTTTGCTCTATCACAACGAACCTGTGTTGCGGGACGGTCAGATCGTCGGTTTCCTGTCCTCGGGGGCTTACGGTCACGCGCTGGGCGGGGCCATCGGCATGGGCTATGTGCCGTGCAAGGGCGAAAGCGTGGCGGATCTGCTGGCCTCGACCTACGAGATCGACGTGGCGGGCACGCGGGTCAGGGCCGAGGCGTCGGTCAGGCCGATGTACGACCCGACATCCGAGCGCGTGAAAGTGTAACGGGTACAAAGTTTCGCTGTTCAGGGGGGTGGCCAATGCCCTACCCCTTGCCCCGAACGGAGACCCCCATGCGCAGCCCCGAAAACGCCCTGCCGCCCAAGGCCAACGAAGACACCCTGCCGGGGCTGTTCTTTGCCGTTACGGCCTACGGGCTGTGGGGTTTCCTGCCGCTTTACATGAAGATCATGGCCCATGTCCCGGTGATGGAGGTGCTGGCCCACCGGGTGATATGGTCCGTCCCGATTGCCGGGGCGGTCCTGATCGCGATCCGCCGCACCGGTGCCCTGCGTGACGCGCTGCGCACCCCACGGATGCTGGGCATGGCCTGCGTCACGGCGCTGCTGATTTCGGTCAACTGGGGCATCTACATCTGGGCCATCGTCTCGGGCCGCGCGCTCGACGCCGCTTTGGGGTATTACATCAATCCGCTGTTCAGCATCTTTCTGGCGGCGGTGTTTCTGGGCGAACGGCTCAGCCGCGCGCAGCTTGCCGCCATTGCACTTGCCGCTGCCGCCGTTGTCGTGCTGACCATCGACACCGGGCGCATCCCCTGGGTGTCGCTTGCGCTCACGGTCTCGTGGGGGTTTTACGCGCTGGCCAAGAAAAGCCTGCCGATCGGGCCGAACCAGGGGTTTCTGCTGGAAGTGCTGATCCTGTCGGTCCCGTCGCTGGCGTATATCGCCTATCTCACCGCTGAAGGGACGTCGCATTTCTCGTTGAGCTTCGACCGGAATACATGGCTGTTGCTGGGCTGCGGCGTGGTCACGGCGGTGCCGCTGATGTTCTACGCCAACGGGGCCAAGCTGCTTCGGCTCTCGACCATCAGCATCCTGCAATACATCGCGCCGACGCTGATCTTCCTCGTCGCCGTCTTTGTCTTTGGCGAAACCTTCGGCACCGCGCGGATGATCGCCTTTCCGATGATCTGGGCCGCGCTGGTGATCTACTCCGTGTCAATCGTCCGCCAGATGCGCCACGCCTGAGGTTCAGCTCAACGCATCGCGGAACTTGAGGAACCGTGCATCGGTCTTGACGCGCGCATTCATCGCCTCGCGCAGCGCACCGATGGTCTTGTGCGGGCGCATCACCACCTCGAAGTCCTGCATCAGCCCCTCGTCGTTCAACGTGATCAGATCGACGCCCACACAGTCCAGCCCGCTGACCTTGCATTGAAACTCCAGCGCCCAGTCATTGCCGCTGCCCATCACGCGGCGGTAGGTGAAGTCGGTAAACACCTCGTTCACATGGCCCAGCACCGCCGCCACGGCTTCGCGGCCGTTCCATGTGGCCCAATAGGTCGGCGGCTTGAACCGCACGTCCTCTGCCATGAGGGCGGGCACAGCCGCGTGGTCCTGTGCCAGAACGGTATCGTGAAACTTCTGGATCGTGGGGTGCATGGTTTTCTCCTTCGCCTGGTCAAAGACTGGCACGCGGTGGGTTGAAAACCCACCCTACTTCTGTGACGACGCAGGGCATGGACGCAACGTATTCCCCACCCCAAGATCCGCTGGTCGTGCTGCACGAGGATGCAGAAGTGCTGCTGGTCGACAAACCCGCCGGCCTGCTGAGTGTGCCGGGCAAGGGGCCGGACCTGACCGATTGCCTGCTGGCACGGGTGCAGGCGGCCTTTCCGCAGGCCTTGCTGGTGCACCGGCTGGACCGGGATACATCGGGCGTGATGATCTTTGCCCAGACGCCCCATGCGCAGCGGCATCTGGGGCTGCAGTTCGAAAAGCGGATGACGCGCAAGACCTATGTCGCGCGGGTCTGGGGCGTGCCCGATCAGCCTTCGGGAGAGATTGACCTGCCGCTCATCGTGGATTGGCCCAACCGCCCCCTGCAAATGGTGTGTCACGACACCGGCAAACCGGCGCAGACCGAGTGGAAACTGATCAAGGATGAAGGCACCACGGCCCGCGTCCGCATGCACCCCAAAACCGGGCGCAGCCATCAGCTGCGGGTTCACATGCTTGCCCTTGGCCATCCCATTCTGGGCGATCCGTTCTACGCCACCGGCCCGGCCCGCGATTATCCGCGCCTGATGCTGCATTCCGAAGAGTTGCGGTTCAAGCATCCGCAAGGTGGCCGGTCGATCAAGATCAGGTCCAAGGCACCGTTCTAGAGCTTCTTGAAGAGCGTCGAAGAGTCTCCGATTTCGCGCACCTTGCGGGATTTCAGCATTCGTTCGGTGTTCAGCCCGATGATCACCGCGCCGGGTTTGACGCTGTCCATGACATATTCCTCGAACTTCCTTTCCAGCGTGTCGTCGGAAAACGGGCGGTAAAAGAACACCAGATCGAACCCGCTGTAGTCGAAGGCCATCGCATCCTCGACAAAGACATCCTCGCCCAGCCCGAAGATCTTGCGCGCAACCTCGATGTATTCCGGTACGATGTCGAAACCCACCGCCTTGCTGATCGGCAAGAGCTCCTGATGGCGCAGAACGTTCAGGTTACGCCCGATCCCGCAGCCGATCTCGACAAAGGACAGGGGGCGGATCGGTTGGCGCGAATGGCGAAAATCCGGATCGTCAGGCAGCAGCCCTGCCAATTCGACGATGATCTCGGCCAGCCCGCTGATCTCGTAGGGGATGTATTGAAACGACCCTTCCCGCATGTCGATCAACGGCACGGCCCATTTGTCCGGCGCCTCGATCGCGGCCTCGTAGATGGCGCATTTCTGGATCATCTCGACATAGCTTTTGCGCAGACCGTCGAGGTCCGAAAGCACCTGTTCTTCCTGGTATGACATCATCGGCCCGGCCCCCGCCTGAATTTCCAGGCCAAGGATAGACGATTCTGCAAAATCTCCCAACGGAACTGTTGGCCGGGCCGAAATGGCCCGGCACAGAAGGGGGAGGGCTGGCGGTTACCCCGCTGCCCAGCCCGATACGGCTTTCACTTCGAGGAATTCCTCAAGGCCGTATGTGCCACCTTCGCGGCCATTGCCCGACTGCTTGTAGCCGCCAAAGGGCGATCCCTGGGCAAAGCCCACGCCATTCGTTTCCACCATGCCCGACCGCAAACGCCGCGCCACGCGACGGCGCTTGTCGTCGTCGGTGGTCTGAACGTAGTTGGTCAGCCCGTAAGGCGTGTCGTTCGCGATGGCCACCGCCTCTTCCTCGGTCTCGAAGCGAATGATCGACAGGACGGGACCAAAGATTTCCTCGCGGGCGATGGTCATGTCGTTGGTCACATCGGCAAAGACCGTCGGCTTGACATAATAGCCCCGGTTCATTCCATCCGGACGGCCCAGACCACCGGCGACCAGTCGCGCCTCGGACATGCCCTTTTCGATCAGGCCCTGAATCTTGTTGAACTGCACTTCGGACACGACCGGCCCGATGTGCCGGCCTTCCTCCGACGCTGGGGCGACGCGGGTGTTGTTGGCCACTTCCGCCGCCGTTTCCACCGCCGCGTCATAGCGCGAGGCATGGACCAGCATCCGGGTGGGCGCGTTGCAGGACTGGCCGGAGTTCTGGAAGCAATGGATCGCGCCGCGTTTGACGGCTTTCTCATCCGCATCTTCGAAGATGATGTTCGCTCCCTTGCCGCCCAACTCGAGCGAGACACGCTTGAGCGTATCGGCAGCCGCCTTGGAAATGGCGATGCCCGCGCGGGTGGAGCCGGTAAAGCTGACCATATCGACCTCGGGATGCGCCGACAGCTGCGACCCCACGCCCGGACCATCGCCATTCACAAGGTTGAACACACCTGCGGGAAACCCCGCCTCGTGCATGAATTCGGCAAAGAGATGACCCGACAACGGGGCCACTTCGGACGGCTTCAGTACGACGGTACAGCCCGTCGCGATGGCCGGGATCACCTTGAGAACGATCTGGTTCATCGGCCAGTTCCAGGGCGTGATCAGAGCGCAGACGCCGATCGGTTCAAGCAGGGTCTTTTCCGTGCTGGTGAAATCCTTCTCGAATGAAAAATCCTTGAAGGCGTCCAGAAATCCGCCGATGTGCCAGCTGCCCGCACCCACCTGATTGGCGCGGCTCATGTTGATGGGGGCACCCATCTCGACCGACATGGCCTGCGCCATCTCTTCCTGACGTGCGTCATAGACGGCGGCCAGTTTCTCGATCAGCGCCACACGATCCGCGACCGGGGTCTGTGACCAGCTGTCGAACGCCGCGCGGGCGGCACTGACGGCGGCATCGGTATCGGCCTGATCGCCAAGCGAAATGACCGCGCATTGTTCTTCGGTCGAAGGGTCGATCACGGGGAAATCATTGGCTTTGGCCGGGGCCACCCAGGCGCCGTTGATATAGAAATCACGCTTTTCCAACATGCTGGAACTCCTTGCTGTGCGGCAGGGTCGGTTGAGCCTGCCCAAATCCGCCTCACTCTGGCACCCTGCCCCTGACACTGCAAGAGGGGTGGTTTTGCGCCGATGGGTGACTACATTGAAGGGCAACGGAAACAACCAAACACCCGGAGGTTCTCATGGGTTTGCGCATCAACGATACGATCCCCGATCTGACAGTCGACACCGATCAGGGCAGCATGTCGCTGCATGATTTTGTCGGTGATCACTGGGCGATCCTGTTCTCTCACCCCAAGGATTTCACGCCCGTCTGCACCACCGAATTCGGTGCCGTGGCACAGCTTGCCGATGAATGGGAGAAACGCGGAACCAAGGTGATCGGCGTCAGCGTGGACGGGGTCGAGGATCACAAGAAGTGGAAGGGCGACATCGAAAAGGTCGCGGGCACAAAGGCGGGCTTTCCGATCATCGCCGATGCCGGGCTCGAAGTCTCCAAGGCCTTCGACATGCTCCCCGCCGAAGCCTATCTGCCCGATGGCCGCACACCGGCTGATTCAGCCACCGTCCGCTCCGTGTTCATCATCGGACCGGACAAGAAGCTGAAGCTGTCGATGACATATCCCATGACCGTGGGCCGCAATTTCGCCGAAGTGCTGCGGGCACTTGATGGTCTTCAGATGTCGACGGGCAAGGGCGTCGCGACCCCGGCAAACTGGAACGTGGGCGACGATGTGATCATCCCGGCGACCCTGTCGGACGCAGATGCCAAAACCAAGTTCGGCGAGTTCAAGACCGTGCTGCCCTACCTGCGCACCACAAAGGCACCAGGCTGAGCAACCGGGCGTTCAGGCCACCTGTGGCCTGCGCTTGATCTTGGCGCGGTAATTGGCGCGTCTCACCTCCCGCATCAGCAGATCGCTGGTGCGGGTTTTGCGTTGGATGGTGCTGGCGGCACCCAATTCGGAAATGCCGCTGGGCCATATGGCGTGGATCGGCTGCGACGTGATCCAATGCATCTGCAACAGCGTATCGACCGGCCGGTCGATGATTTCCGTCACCTGCAAGAGCCGTTGCGCCGCCGTGCGGCCAACAACCTGACAGACGGCCTGCAACCCGATGGTCCTGGGCAGGAACAGGCTTGCCCCGCCTTGCCGCGCGATGGCACCTGTCGGCCGTTCGCGGGCCTTGGCCGGCAGCCGGATGAAACTGTCTGCGGTCGCATAGCGCCTCGCCAGATCGAGGGCGGCGGCGAAGGGCGTCGGGTCGAAGTTCATGTCGTCCTCGACGACCAGACCAAACGCCGCGTCGCCTTCGGCGATCATCTTCCAGCAGCGGCGGTGGCTGAGAAAACAGGCCACCTCGGACGGGTTCAGTCCGAAGGGATAGGCCGGATGGTGCAGCGTGCCCGCGTGTTGTTCGACCTCTGCGATCTGCGCCGGGTCGTGCCCATCCACGGCCTCCACCACCTCCGCATCGGGCAGGTCACGCAACAGCCGCGCGACGTTGTCTGCGCGGTCTGTGGCGCGCGAAAGATGGATGATGAGCGACCTCATGGGCACGTCATATCTCTAATTTCGGCACAATCAAACCATCCAGGGTCGTATTTCGAGGTGACCCGCAAAGTTAATTCCGTTTCTGCAATGACTTTGGACGAAGTGATCCGAAACGCGGCGCGGGTCGTTCCTGCGGGATGGTCCGGGAAACGGCGCACAAAAAAGCCCCGGTGTTTCCACCGGGGCCCTTTTGTCAAATCGGATGGGGGATGATCAATCTTCCGCGCCATCTTCTTTCTTCACTTCCTCACCGGTTTCCTGATCGACGACTTTCATCGACAGACGTACCTTACCACGGTCGTCGAAGCCCAGAAGTTTCACTTTAACTTCCTGACCTTCTTTCAGAACGTCCGAGGGGTGGTTCAGGCGGCGATTTTCGATCTGGGACACATGGACCAGACCGTCGCGCTTGCCAAAGAAGTTCACGAAGGCACCGAAGTCGACGATCTTCACGACTGTCCCGGTATAGACCTTGCCTTCTTCCGGCTCGGCCACGATGGACCAGATCATGTCATAGGCCTTCTTGATGGCCTCGCCGTTGGGCGATGCGATCTTGATGATGCCTTCGTCGTTGATGTCGACCTTGGCACCGGACACTTCCACGATCTCGCGGATGACCTTGCCGCCGGAACCGATGACTTCGCGGATCTTGTCCGTCGGGATCTGCATGGTCTCGATGCGTGGCGCATGTTCAGAGAACTCGCCCGCGCCCGAGATCGCCTTGTTCATCTCGCCAAGGATATGGATCCGGCCAGCCTTGGCCTGCGCCAGTGCCTTTTCCATGATTTCCGGCGTGATGCCCGCGATCTTGATGTCCATCTGCAAGGACGTGATGCCGTTCTCGGTTCCCGCCACCTTGAAATCCATGTCGCCGAGGTGGTCTTCGTCCCCCAGAATGTCGGACAGGATCGCGTAGGAGCCGTCTTCTTCGAGGATCAGACCCATCGCCACACCGGCCACGGCAGCCTTGAGCGGCACACCTGCGTCCATCATGGACAAGGAGCCACCGCAGACCGATGCCATCGACGAGGAACCGTTGGATTCAGTGATCTCCGACACCACGCGAATGGTGTAGGGGAAATCGGTTGCCGCTGGCAGAACTGCCTGCAACGCCCGCCACGCCAGCTTGCCGTGACCGATCTCGCGGCGGCCGGGAGGGCCCACGCGACCGACTTCACCAACCGAATAGGGCGGGAAGTTGTAATGCAGCAGGAAGTTGGATTTGAAGTTGCCGTGCAGCGCGTCGATGAACTGCTCATCGTCGCCCGTACCCAGCGTGGTCACGACCAGACCCTGCGTTTCGCCCCGGGTGAACAGCGCGGAACCGTGGGTCCGTGGCAGGATGCCGGTCTCGGAGACGATATCGCGGATCTCGTCGGTCTTGCGACCGTCGATGCGCTTGCCCGTCTTCACGACATCGCCGCGCAGGATGGACGCTTCGAGCTTCTTCATGGCGGAACCGAGGTTCGCGTCCTCTTTCTGCTCATCATTCAGCGCGTTCTTGATCGTTTCGCGGGCGGCGGCAACGGCGGCAGTCCGCTCCTGCTTGTCGCCGATCGCAAAGGCGGCACGCATGTCTTTTTCGCCTGCCTTCTTCACGGCCTCATAGAGATCGGAATAATCAACGGGCTGGAAATCGAACGGCTCTTTCGCGGTGGCTTCGGCCAGATCAATGATCAGGTCGATGACGGGCTGGATGCTGTCATGGGCAAACTTCACCGCGCCCAGCATTTCCTCTTCGGTCAGCTCATAGGCTTCGGATTCGACCATCATCACGGCGTCCTTGGTGCCGGCGACAACCAGATCAAGACGCTGTTCCGGGTTCAGGCGCAGGTCCTGCATGTCGTCCACAGTCGGGTTCAGGATGTATTCGCCATCCTCGAAACCAACGCGGCAGGCACCGATCGGCCCCATGAAGGGCGCGCCGGAAATCGTCAGCGCCGCAGATGCCGCGATCATCGCGACCATGTCGGGGTCATTCACCAGATCGTGTGACAGAACCGTACACATCACCAGCACTTCGTTCTTGAAGCCGGGGACGAACAATGGGCGGATCGGACGGTCGATCAGACGGCTTGTCAGCGTCTCTTTCTCGGTCGGACGCGCTTCGCGCTTGAAGAAACCGCCGGGGATCTTGCCCGCGGCATAATATTTTTCATTGTAGTGAACAGTCAGGGGAAAGAAGTCCTGACCGGGCTTTTGCTGACGTGCAAAAGTGACGTTGGCCATGACGCTGGTTTCGCCCAGCGTGGCAATCACGGATCCGTCCGCCTGACGGGCCACCTTGCCGGTTTCAAGCGTCAGCGTCTCTTCGCCCCACTCGATTGATTTTTTCGTTACGTTAAACATCTACGTTTCCTGAGTTCGGCCCCCGGATTTCAAGGGATGGCCATTTGCATAGGGGCCGTATTGCCCCTGACCGCGGTATCTTCTTTTGGCGGCGCTGCGGTCCGGGCGCCGGCTTTCAGATAGGCGGCGTGTACATCAGAAAGGGGGGGAGGGGAAGTGTCGGCTATGACGCAGACCACGACGCTCAAACCGACACGTCCGGCCAGGGCACTGGCGGTTTCCTGAACCCCTTCAAACAGGGAGCAAGACCTGTTGCGTCCCGCGCCGCCGGATTGCCGCGGGTCCGGCCGGTGCGAAAGACGCCGCGCCGTCCGGGTGACGATGCGGCGTCCTCGATTTCATCCGGTCAGTTGCCCTGCGACCGAACCGCTTCCACGCGTAAAACGGAACTACAGCGCGTCCGCTTCGGCGCTCAGCGTCTTTGCCTGATCGGTGAACGACTTGGCGTCGTCCTGCGCCTTCTTCGCCCTTGCCCGTGCGGATTTCGCCTTGTCGGTGGCGAGTTTCGCAATCCGGTCGCGTTCTGCGGTCATCTTCTTGACGGCATCCTTGAGGTCTTCTTCCAGGTTGAACGTCGCGGCCTGTTCAACGCTTTTGCCTTCCCAAAGCAGCGCAAGACCCTGCCCGTAAAACGACGGAGAGGTCAGCTTGCCATAGCTTTCGATCAATTGCCCGGTGAACAGAATCACGTCGGACTTCGGCCCGGTCGATGTATCGGACATATATTTGCCGGTGGCCTTCATCCCCTCAGCCAATATCGGTGCATGATGGGCCGCCTTGGTGTCCATGACCATTTCCTTCAACAGCTTGGCGGCGGCTTCGGCCTCTTTCTTGCATTTCGATGCCATCCCTGCCGTGACGCTCATGGATTTCTGGACCAGAACACGCAGTCCGTTGACGATCCCGATCACCGTGTTTGCGAAATCCACACCGTCGGACCATCTTTTGCCTTGCGCAGCCGCCTTCTTGTACTCCGCGATCAGCTGGTCCGCCATTTTCTTGTGCTTGTCGGCCATCGCATCCAACTCGTCGGCCATCTTCAGGTCAAGCGCGGCATGTTCTGTCAGCTTGTCCGCAGAAAACCTGGCCGAACCGGCGGCTTGTCGCAGCGCGGGCCGCTTTTCCTGTATCTCTTTTCTTTCCTTGTCATTGTAGGCGGGGATCACAATCACATCCCCCTCCTTGATGTCTTTCGGCGTCTTGCGCAGCTTCACGAGATCCTTGTTCTTGGGGTAGGTCCAAAGATCGTCGACCTTTGCAAAACCGTATTTCTTTCCAATCTTTTCAATTGTTTCGCCCTTCTTGACTTTGTGCTTGGCCTTCGGCTCAGGTACTTTTGTGCCCACGGTACTTTCCCTTTTTGTCAAAATATCAATGCGATCGCGCGCATCCCGGAAATAAAAAATCTGGCGTGGGATGTCGTCTGATCGTGGTTCAATAAAAACGTATGCTAGCCCCGGACATTGACCGAGTCGACAGTTTCGTGCGCGGTCCCTCCTGCCGACAGAACCGCGAATACAGATCGAAAAATGCTGTCTTCGCGCTGGTTCCGGATAAAAGTGCCAATCGCGCTGCGCCCCAGCCCTGACGGAGCGCGATCCTGATCCGACGCCAAACGTCACGCCAAATCCCTGGGCATGTGAACACAGTCACAGCCCCTCACGCGCCTGTGATCACGATCACATCGCAACCGCGAATTGTCTGTCAAAAGTTAATTCGACGAGAGGGGATGAATGACAACACCGCACTACAGGATCACATTGACCGCCGCGTCCTGCCTCTTCGCAGCAGTCAATGATCGGATGCACAGACGATACGATCCGCAGGTTTCCGCAGGCGCCGACATAACCGGCGTACAAACGGCGGCATCCGGGGGTTTTCCCGATACCCGGATGGGTGACTTCTCCCTTCTCGTCGAACCGGATGCCGCTTTGGCACCCGGTCGACAGAACAGCGAAATCCGGTTCCGGGCATTGCCCCGACGTCGGTAAGGAGGCCGGTTATTTTCGGCACTTTGAAAGATTTTAAGGCAGACCTTTTCAGTATGACGTGACCAGTCGGCGTGACCGTCGGCTGGTCTATTTTCCGCGGTTGGCCAGCTTGTCCAGATCGGGGATCACCAGAAACCCATCCTGCGTTTCGATCAGGTTTTCCTGAACCAGCCCCATCAACCGCTTGTTTACCGCTTCGCGGGTCACACCCAGCATCTTGGCCAGATCCGCCTGGGACAGCTTTTTGGTGAACCGGGCGGTGCTGCCGTCGATGATCGCCCGCGATACCGCCAGATCGCAAAGTTTTTGTGCCAGCCGCGCCTCCAGACTTTGAAAGGTCATCGCCCCCATTTCATCGGTGTTGCGCCGCAGGATTTCGCAAAGGCTGTGGATCAACTCCCGAGCGAAGCGCGAATTGGTTTGCAGCAGCGCATCCACTGCCGAATGCGGCACGAAGAGGCACCGTGTCGCCTCGATGGCGCTTGCGGCGGCCGTGCGCGGCAAACCGTCCAGCAGGGCGATTTCGCCAAAGCTGTCGCCGGTTTCCAGCATCGCGACGGTCAACTCGCGGCCGTCGTCGTCCGACATCCAGATGCGCACATCGCCTTCAAGAATGATGCGCAGCCCGTCCGCCGTGTCGCCCATCGCAAAAATCTCCGCCCCGCGTGCATAACTCACACTGCGACAGATGCGGGACAGGATACCGATGTCGTCATCCGACAGGGAGGCGAACAGAAAACAACTGCGCAATGCGTCATGATCGCTTTGCGGTTTCATGCGTGCCCCCCATTGTTGATGTATGGCAAATCAGCCATGGGCCGAATATACCATTGATCGGCAACACAATTGCAAGCCTTTACGACCGGTGGCGGGACTTCGATCTGAAAGGGCCGATTGGCCCGACGCCCTCCTTGGTGCGCAAATTCATGCGGACAGGCTTGGGAAATAATCCTCGCAGACCCCTTCACGGTAGACATCCGCCGTACAGCAATGCAGCCCGCCGCCAAAGGCGTAGGCGTCGCGCAATTCGACCTCGACCACCTCCATGCCCAGCTTGTCCATCTGTTCGGCCTGATAGACCTCTGATTTCTCCACGCAGACGGTTTTCGGGTCCAGCACCAGCACGTTCATCGACAACCACGTTGACGAATAACACAGCGGCGGCGGCGCATTATGTGCGGGCTGCGCGGCATCCACGATCTGCCAATCGTTGTCGTTGAACATCTTGCGCTGGTCTTCGGGCAAGCGCCGCTGGGGGTTGTTCAGGATCAGGCCGGGCCGCAAGGGGGTAAAGGTCGCGTCGATGTGGATAGGGTAAGGATCGCCCGGAAAATTCACATCATGCACGCGGTGATCGGGGAAATGGCGGCGCAGCCATTCGATGCCCTTCATATTGGTCGTGAAGCCGTGCTGCACAACCAGATCGCGGCCAAAGCGCAGAACATCCGCCGCATCGAACAGCGGCTCTTCCTCGGTGGTGACAAAGAACTTCTTGGCTGCCCATTCCAGCCGCCTGGCATTGCCGATCTTGTCGCTCAGGTAATCGGGATGATAGTCCGCATCCGTCAGGCGCGGCTTGGGCGCGGCCTCGTGGCGGAAATTCGGGTCTTCGTTGAAATACTTCTGCATCAGGGGCCGATAATTCAGGTATTCGAACCAGCGGCAGCGGTAGGACATCGTCGCCTCCAGCATTTCCGATCCCACCGTCAGCAGCACGTCGCGCGGTGGCATGCAGCCGAACTGGCTTTCCGTGTGGAAATCCGGCGTCGTGGCGGGCAGCGAATGGTCGATCGGCGTGGGCCGGTCCACCCGCACGCCGCGTTTTTCCAGCAGGGCCGCGAAATTGTCCAACAACTCGTTCGCCCGGTCGATGCTATCCTGCGGGCGCCGACCCCACTGACCGCGCATGTCGCTGTCCTCGGGCACCTTGGCGTCCAGCGCGGGTTCCTCCGGCGGGATGTGACAATCGTCGGCGCGTCCCACGATCACGTGTTTCAAAGGATCCCACTCGTTCCAGCTGTTGACGATGGTCTTGGTCATGATGCGGTCTCCCTGACGATGCAGCGCCAAGTGGTAGGTGCATTGCGCAGTCCAGACAAGTGCGTTGGATACATCCCTGCCGAACCCCTGTAAGCTGGCCCTCGCCGCCCACCGAATGTGCGCGGATTTGCAGGAGCATTGCGTCGATGACACTTACCCGCCTGATCTATTCCTCCCATCCCTTCGGGTTCGACACCGCCATGCTGTCCGGCATCCTGATCAACTCGCGGCGCAACAATACCCGCGACGGGATCACCGGCGCGCTGATCTGCCGGGCGGATGTCTATCTGCAATTGCTGGAAGGCCCCGACGACAAGGTCGAGGCCGCGATGCAGAGGATCAAGCGGGACGACCGGCACGTCGATATCAAGCAGCATGTGTCGGAGCCTGTGGCCGACCGGCTGTTCGGCGCTTGGGCCATGCTGGACGATCCGGCCCGTTCCTGGCTCTGGACACAGGAAGAGGTGGCGAACGACGCGCTCAGGAACGCGTCGGAAGCCGATGTGCTGGCGGTGTTCATCCGCCTCGCGGACGAGAAATCCGCAGAAGCCTGACAGCGTCAGACCAGATATTGCCTGAAATGCGCCAAGGTCCGGTCCCATGACAGCTTTGCCATCGCCTCGTCATAGCGGGGTGTGCTGTCATTGTGAAACCCGTGATTGGCACCTTCGTAGATATAGGCCTCATAGGTCTTGCCATGTTCCTTCAGGGCGGCCTCATACTCCGGCCAACCGGCGTTCACCCGCTCGTCCAACTCCCCGTAATGCAGCAGCAGGGGCGCCTGGATTTGCGGCACATCCTCTGCCGCGGCCTGACGGCCATAATAGGGCACTGCGGCTTTCAACTCGGGATAGGCCACCGCCGCCGCGTTCGACACGCCGCCGCCGTAACAGAAGCCGGTGATGCCGACGTTGCCGGTAGAGCCTTCATGCGCCATCATGAATTCGACAGCGGCAAAGAAATCATTCATCAGCTTGGTGGGATCGACCGTCTTCTGCAATTCGCGTCCCTCGGCGTCGTTGCCCGGATAGCCCCCAACCGATGTCAGCCCATCGGGCGCCAGCGCCATGAAGCCTTCCTTGGCCAGCCTGCGCGCCACATCCTCGATATAGGGGTTCAGGCCCCGGTTTTCGTGCACCACGACCACCGCCGGCAGTTTTGCGTCGGTCCCGGCTGGCCGCACGAGATAGCCGCGCACCTCGCCGTGGCCATTGGGCGAGGGGTACATGATGTATTCCGGCACGATGTCGGGATCGTTGAACGACACCTGTTCCGCCAAGGCGTAATTCGGGGCCATCAGCCCCAGAATTGTTGTCGCGGTCATCCCCGCAACGGCGAACTTGGCCGCGCCGTCCAGAAACTCGCGTTTGGTGATCATGCCGTGGGCATAGAAATCGTACAGTTCCAGCAGCTTCGGGTCGAAGTCTTTCGCGGTCAGTCTGGCCATCGTCGTGCCTCCCCTTGGTTGGTGTCAGGGGATATGGTGACGCAATTCCCGCACCACGCAAGTCACGAATGGCTTATCACGGTGGCGCACGAAAAAGCCGCACCCCCTTGCAGGGACGCGGCTTGGTCAATTCCGGACATGGGCTGCGTTTAGCGGCGCAGACCCAGACGCTTGATCAGGTCCTGATAGCGGGCCTCGTCCTTGCTCTTGGCATAATCCAGAAGCTTGCGGCGGGTGGCCACCATCTTGAGCAGACCACGGCGGCCGTGGTTGTCTTTCTTGTGGGTCTTGAAGTGCTCTGTCAGCGTCGCGATGCGCGAGGACAGGATCGCAACCTGAACTTCGGGCGAACCCGTGTCGCCTTCGGATGTGGCGAACTCTTTCATGATGCGTGTTTTTTCTTCAGCAGTGATCGACATCGGGGTCTCCTTTCAAGGAAATGAGGAACAGAAATGGCGCAGGCCGGGATGTCGTCCAGCGTAGGCCCGTGGAGATGTGCCGTTGATCCGGGAATCAACAGGCGACGGTGGCGTATAGGAAAGATCGGGGTGGATGGCAAAGGGTAATTGCAGCCGAGCCCGCGTCAGGCTTCGACAAGTGCGAGCGCGATGGCTGAACTGAGCGGTATCAGAGAGATTTCCGCGGCGGTCAGAGCGGTGCTGCCGCTGACCTGTGCCACGATCTGATCACCCATCCAGACCTGCAACTGTCCTTCGCTGTCGGGATCATCGCGCACGGACACCTCCGGCGGCTCCACCCCGTCGCCGCTGTCGTCCCAGATGAACAACAGCGAATCCTCCGTATTCTCGAAGTCGATGATATCTGCGGGTCCGCCATCGGCGATCCAGTCGCCCAGAACGATCTGATCCGCACCGCTGCCGCCGTGCACGATGTCGCCCCGGCCCGCGATGATCAGATCATCGCCGCTGCCGCCGTTCAGGAAATCGCTGTCATCGCTGTCCTGCGGCACATCGCCTTGCAGGTTCGGGACGACGCCGACCAATGTGTCGTTCCCGGCACCACCGAACAGCGTGTCTTCACCATCGTCACCGCGCAGCACATCGTTGCCCAGCCCGCCGGACAGGGCATCATCGCCCGTGCCGCCCGACAGCGCATCATCACCCGCCGATCCGTTCAGGGCATCGTCACCGTCGTCACCTTCCATGACGTCGTCGTCGTTCTGCCCCACAAGGGTGTCGTCGTCGCCGCCGCCGTGCAATTCATCGTCGCCGTCCGCTCCGCTCAGGCTGTCTGCGCCCGCGTCACCGGACATCGTGTCGTTGCCTTCGTCGCCCCGGGCTTCGTCATCGCCGTCGCCCGCCGACAGCAGGTCATCGCCCGCGCCCGCGCCGATGCGGTCCGCGTTTTCGGTGCCGTTGATGTTGTCCGCTTGCCCCGTGCCAAGGATCAGGTTCAGCCTGCTGGTGTTTGTGACGTCATCGGGTGAATCGACGACATCATCCGCCTCGTCGTCCTCGGTCCCGATATCGACATATGCAACGGCGCTGACGGCCATGAGGCCCATTAATCCTGCCAACCACAACATGCGCGAAGAATCCCGTTTACCCAAAGGCAGACCCCTGCCGTTGCAGGATAAGAGCCACAATCCATCCGGCAGGTCAAAACCAAAGAGGTTAAGTGGTTAAGGTTTTCAGGCCCCCGGAACGGCCGTCATCCCATGCCATCGGGGTCTGGGCATAAGGCAGGTAAAGCGGGTGCCTGGGATGCCCTGCCTTGGAAAGACCCAGATGAAACAGGGGCTTGCCCAGCCCCCGCAAAAGCGTCGCCACATGCGGCCCGCGGCCTCGGTGCTCCCCGTGGGTGCCCCAGGCGGCAATCACCTGATCGGCCCAATCGACCGCATCGCGCAACGCGGCGTCATTGTCCGGTCCCACCGGGTCCGCCGCACTGCGCATGTCGCGCGGGTCGGTGGCGCGAAAGGCGAATATGTTGGTCACCCGGAACGCTCCGAACCCCAGATGCCGCGCCCGGCGTTCACAGCGTTCCACCGTCGGATCGTTCTGCACCTCGGTCGCGGTCGAGGGGTTGAGCATCACGAAGGTCAGCCGCAGCCCGTTCGCGTCCCATTCCCGCGTCAGGCTGTAGCGGTAGGTCTCGCAATCCGAATAGACGGCGGTAGAGGGCGCATCGCCCTTGGTATGCCTGCGGACAATCACGGATCAGATGTTGAAAACCCGGCTCGGGTGCAGCTCGCCCGCCTTGTAGCGGCCAACGGCAACGGCGCGTCCGTCATGCGATGCCCAGCATTCCTCGCCGTATTCGACATCATGGGCCAGCACCATGCCGGGGTTGCCGTTGCGCAGGCGCGTGGCCCCTTCGGCGGTGGCCTTGACCTCGGGCAGATCGCACAGCCCCTGTTCCAGCGGCAGCAGATGCGCGTCCAGTTCGGGGGTGCGTGCGATCTCCTCGATCCGGTCCAGCGTCAGGGCGTCCTCCACCTCGAACGGACCGGACCAGATGCGGCGCAATTCGCGCACATGAGCGTAACACCCCAAAGCCTCGCCCAGATCCCGCGCGACGGAGCGGACATAGCCGCCCTTGCCGCAGACCATCTCAAGCGTGACATGGTCCGCATCGGGTCTGTCGGTCAGCAACAGGCTCTCGACGAACAGGGGACGCGCTGCGATATCCATATCCTCGCCGTCGCGGGCGCGTTTGTAGGCGCGCTCTCCGTCGATCTTCACGGCGGAGAACTGCGGCGGCACCTGTTCGATGTCACCGATGAAGGCACTCAGCGCGTCCTTGATCGCCGCATCGTCGGGCCGCAGGTCGGAGGTCTGCAGGACCTCGCCGTCAGCGTCGTCGGTGTTTGTGGAGACTCCCAGCCGCACGGTAAAGGTATAGGCCTTCAGCGCGTCGGTGATGTAGGGAACGGTCTTGGTCGCCTCGCCCAGCGCGATGGCCAGAATGCCCGTGGCGTCAGGGTCAAGCGTGCCTGCGTGGCCTGCTTTTTTGGCGTCCATCGCCCAGCGCACCTTGTTGACCACGGCGGTCGATGTGGGACCGGCGGGTTTGTCCACCACCAGCCAACCCGAAATATCCCGCCCTTTGCGTGTGCGCCCCATGAAACCCTCTTTGTCTGATTGCGACCGCGCTATACTGCGCCTTGGCGCGGGTTCCCAGCGGCTTTTGCCTAACCGGCAGGTTCCACGACCCCGATGATCGGCCCCAATGTGGTAAAGCCGGTCCCGCTGCGCCCCAGATCGGGTGCCCGCAGGCGCGAGATACTGCCGTCGAGATAGAGCGCATTGCGCAGCCCCAGATGGTCGCGGAACAGGCTGCCGAATTCGTGGAACGTCACCACGGTATCGGAAATGACGAACACCGCGCGTTTGCCATCCTCGCTGGTGCCGACCCCGTTGCGGATATAACGCGAGGTGCTGTCGATCAGGAACCGGGGGTGCAACGTGCCGTCAATGACCAGCATCGGCCCGGATTGGGTCGCGGACCGGCAATCGGGTGCCTGCGCCAGAAATGCCGTCGTCTCGATCACATCGGCCCGGCCATCGCGCAGGCACAGCACGCCGTTTGGCAGCAGCCCGAAATTGCCCGGACCTTCACTGGACACCACCGCCTGCATGTCGGTGCCGTTCTCACGGTAGTGGCCGACCGGGCTGCGGTCTTCGTGGTACATGCCCGCATTCGTCGCAAAGCCAAGCTGCCTGCCCTCGCGCTTCAACGCCGCGTCGAGGTTGCCGAAATGGCCATACACCTTGCCCGTTTCGTCGGCCAGAAACAGCTCCAGCCGTTCACGGGTCATATCGACCTCGCAAATCGTATAGGGTTTCTCGCGGTAGGTTTCCTGCCGGCATTCCGCCGCTGCGGCGGGCAGGGCCAGCAGCATCAGACAGGCAGCAGCGGCGCGGATCATTCGTCGGTCGCCGTGTCGGGTGCGTCTGCATCCCGGCGCACCACGTCCTGCGCCAACATCCGCCGGGTCTCGTCCATCTGGTCGAACGTCTGATCCAGCTGGAACCGCAGATCGGGCGAGAATTTCAGCGTCAGCTTCTTGGCCACCTGCTTGCGCAATTCGCCCTTGTTGCGCGCCAGCAGCTTGAGCAGGTCTTCCTTGCCCGCACCGCCCAGCGGCAACACATAGGCCGTCGCGATCTTGAGATCGGGCGAGGTGCGCACTTCGCCCACGGTGATGGACAGCCGGTTCAGCTCCGGGTCATGCACATCGCCCCGCGCCAGCACGTCCGACAGGGCACGGCGGATCGTCTCACCTACGCGAAGCTGCCGTTGCGACGGGCCACCGCCCTCATGAAACTTGTTCTTTGCCATATGCCTTACCTATGCGCTCCCATTGCCTTTGCCAAGCCGGGGCAGGCGGGCTAAACCCTCCGTCACCAACAGGCAGGAGCGTGACATGACCCAGACCCCTCGCATCGCGATCACCGGCGCTTCCGGGCGCATGGGCCAGACGCTGATCTCGCTCGTCAGCGCGTCCGAGACCATGACCCTGACGGGTGCGATCGAACGGCCGGGACACGACTGGCTGGGCCGGGATGTAGGTGCCGCGATGGGGGGTGCCGACCTTGGCGTGACCGTCAGCGACGATGCCGCCACTGTGCTGCAAAACGCGGATGCGGTGATTGATTTCACCGCCCCCGCCGCAACGCTGGCCTTTGCCCGGATGGCGGCTGACGCGGGCATTGTCCACGTCATCGGCACCACCGGCATGACCGACGACGAAATCGCAGCCCTTGATGCCTTCACCGACCGCGCCACCATCATCCGCGCCGGCAACATGAGCCTTGGCGTGAACCTGCTGACCCAACTGACAAAACGTGTCGCTGCCGCGCTCGATGCCGATTACGACATCGAAGTGATCGAGGCGCACCATAACAAGAAGGTCGATGCGCCCTCGGGCACCGCGCTGATGCTGGGCGAAGCCGCCGCCGAAGGGCGCGGTGTCAGGCTTGCGGATGTTTCCGACCGGGGCCGCGACGGGATCACAGGTGCGCGCAGGCGCGGCGACATCGGGTTCACCGCGATCCGGGGCGGCGACATCATCGGTGAACACGACGTGATGTTCGCGGCTGCGGGCGAACGGATCATCCTGCGGCATGTGGCGTCCGACCGTTCCGTCTTTGCCCGTGGCGCGCTCAAGGCGGCACTCTGGGGGCAGGGCCGTGCGCCCGGAGCCTACGATATGCTGGATGTATTGGGTCTGTCGGGCAAGAATTGAAGGGATTTCGTTCATCAGACGTGAAACTTTTCGGGCTAACCCTACGTTAACATGACAAGTCAAAGATACAGGAGGACCAGATGAAGGTTTTTGCCACTGCATTCACCGCCGCGATGATCGGGCTTACCGCTCCTGCATTCGCGGAATTTCAGCAAATCACGACGCGCGACGCCTTTATGGATCTGGTGGGCGGCAAGTCCCTGACGCGGCCATTGGTCAACATCGAAGTGATGAACGACGGCAGCATTTCGGGCAAGGGGGCCGCCTGGGACGTCACTGGCAAATGGTCCTGGCAGGACGGTTATCTGTGCCGGTCGCTGAACTGGGGCGGTGATGATCTGGGCTATAACTGTCAGGAGGTCAAAGCCGACGGCAGCAAGGTCAGAATCACCTCTGACAAGGGCACGGGCCAATCGGCGGATTTCACGCTGCGCTAAGACCTGCGCCTGTCAGAAATCTATCGCGAGACCCTTTTTCTCCCAGTCTCCGTACCGGACCGGCTCCGGCCCGTCCCTGCCACCCAACTCGGGTGGCAGTTCCAGTTTCGCGGCCTGCTTGCGCCGCTCTTCCGCCTCTGCCAGCGCCCGCTGCGCGGCGGGAGGCAGGTCACGCGCTGTGGGCGGCGGCGTGGGATGCGGCGTGCCGGGTGTGGGGATCGGCCGGGGGGCCGGATCGGGCGTCTGCGGCGGACCTCCCGGCAGATCGGGTTCCGGCGATGGCGTGGGCTGGCCGGGGGTGTCGGGGATGGGCCGGGGTGCGGGATCACCGCCCTGCGCGTGAAGCGTGTCTCTATCTGTCATAACGTCCTCTTGAGGCATCTATACGATTGATATACGCCGCTTCCTCAAACGGACAACCCGCAGAGGAATACGCCTTCATGTCAGACACCGGCGTTCAGGCCCGCAGAAGTGCCGTCTATCTCCTCGATCAGATCCTTGGCGAAGAGCCGCGCCTGATGTCCGAACTGCTGGCCGCAGGCGTGCTGGAAAAACTGTCGCCCGATGATCGTGCCCGCGCCCAGCGGTTGGCGCTGGAAACCCTGCGCGGGATGGAACGCGCCGACAGGCTCTTGCAGAAACATCTCAAGAAACCCCCGCCGCTGACCATTCGGAACGTGCTGCGGGTGGGCACCGTCGAACTGTGTCAGGGCGGTGCCGCGCATGGCGTCGTCAACGCGATGGTCAGCCTTGTCGGTCAGCACAACAAGCTGAGCCACCTCAAGGGTCTGACAAATGCGGTGCTGCGCAAGATCGCCGCCGAAGGCCCTGCCGCCTGGGACGCCCTGCGCGCACCGCGCCTGCCCAAATGGCTGCGCGGCCCGCTGGTAGAGGCGTGGGGCAGCGACGCGATGGCCGCGATGGAAATCGCGCATTTCAAGGGTGCCCCTCTTGATCTGACAGCCAAGACCGATCCGGCCGAGGTGGCCGAGGCAACCGGCGGCACGCTGCTGCCCAACGGCAGCGTGCGCGTCACCAACCCCGGTCAGGTCTCGACCATGCCGGGCTTTGCCGCTGGCGACTGGTGGGTGCAGGATGCCGCCGCCGCCTTGCCGGTGCAGATTCTGGCACCGCGGAACGGCGAGAAAATTCTCGACCTCTGCGCCGCACCGGGCGGCAAGACCATGCAACTTGCCGCCGCCGGTGCCGATGTCACCTCTGTCGACGATTCATCGCCCCGGATGCAGCGCGTGACCGAAAACCTCGCCCGCGTCGGGCTGAAGGCCAGAACGCTGACCCAGGACGCCCGCGCCGTCAGCGGCAGTTTCGACGCGATCCTGCTGGATGCACCCTGTTCGGCCACCGGCACCATCCGCCGTCACGCCGATCTGCCCCATGCCAAGGACGGCTCTGAATTCGGCGACCTGATCGAGATGCAGGGGGAGTTCATCGACCACGCCTGGTCCTTGCTGAAACCCGGTGGGCGCATGGTCTTCTGCACCTGCAGCCTGCTGCCCGACGAAGGCGAAGTGCAGGTGGACGAAGCGCTTGAGCGGCACGGTGACATGACCGTGGACAGCCGGCGGCCTGACCTTGCCGGGGATCGACCCCGCATGGATCACCCAGGAAGGCGGCCTGCGGCTGCGGCCTGACTACTGGTCCGGATCTGGGTGGCATGGACGGTTTCTATATCGCGCTGCTGCGCAAGGCGGCCTGAGCAACGATCACGGCGCAGGCGGGTTTTCGACCGCCAGATAATCTGCCGCTGGAATACGCACCACGCCCTTCAGGCCAAGCGCGTCCCGGTCTGCCATCGGTCAACTGCGCGATGGCCTCTGACACCGCGTCGAACATCGCGTCGGTATCCCCGGTCTTGCCGTGATATAGGGCGTTGCCGGTGTCGGGTCTGTCCATGTCAGCACGCGCAGGTCCGCCGCATGGGCGTCGTATCGCTGGATCAGCCGCCAGGTATGCGCGTCGATCGCAGAGATATCCGCATCCCCTTGCGCCACATCCCGCGCCGAAAGGACATGCCCCCCACTGGCGCGACGGTCTGAAAACCAGAACCCGGCCTTTCGGGCCAACTGCCACGCTGAGCCATACCCGGATTGCGAACAATCCTGATTGAAGACAAACCGCGCGTCCGCAAAATCCGCCAGCCGTTCGCGCGGATCGTCCGCCCGCACCACAACAGCACTTCGGTAGTAACCGGGCGGACAGCCCTCCAGCCCGAAATCCGGCGTGCCGATCAGCCTGACCTTGTCTGCCAGCGTAGTCCGGTAGGGCATCCCGCAGGTCTGGCTGAACACCAGATCGGGGGCCAGCCAGACGTCGAACTCCGGTGCCTCATTGGACATTTCTTCGGGCGTCTCGATCCCGCGACGGGCCAGCGCTTCCCGGATCAGCGCCCAGTACCGTGCATTTTCAGCGGCGAGTTCGGGGCGGGCGTACATCATCATGCTGGCGATCATCGGTCGGGTCTTTGCTGTGGCGGTGTTTTCGCGGGGTTCCTACCTCAGAAAACCGCAGTGTGACAGGGCGCAAACGGGTATTCCCGCCGATCAAGCAGCGCAACGCCAAAAAGCGGTGACTCCCTTCGTCCAGCGGGCTATGTTAGCGGGCAAACGCCATCAGAGCGTCAAGGGCAGCAGACGTATGTTCACTCTTTCCAGTCTCAAGGCGCGGCAATCGCGCTTTTTGAACACGGTCCATGCGGCTGTGGCCACCCGCACGAAATCCACCGTCAAGGGTTTCGTGTCGTCTCCCGAACCGCGCACCATCGGCTCCTTTGCGCGGGGACGGCAGCTGATGGCGGGCAATTACCTTTTTGCGGGCACCCTGATCAACGCGCCGGGCCACACGATATGGCAGGTGGTCGCGCCGGATGCGGGCTATGCCGCCGATCTGCACGGGTTTGCCTGGCTTGATGATCTGGCCGCCGTGGGCGATGCCCGCGCGCGCGCGACCGCGCAGGAATGGCTCTGGGGCTGGATCGACATTTTCGGCAAGGGGCGCGGACCGGGGTGGAGCCCCGATCTGACCGGCAGGCGGCTGATCCGCTGGATCAACCATGCGCTTTTCGTGCTGCGCGGTCAGGAATCCGACCAAAGCCGCGCCTTCTACCGCTCGCTGGAACAGCAGACGCAATTCCTGTCGCGCCGCTGGAAGGCCGCCGCCCCCGGTCTGGCGCGGTTCGAGGCCTTGGTGGGTCTGATTTACGCGGGCCTCGCGCTGGAAGGGCAGGAGGCACTGGCCGATCCCGCGATCAAGGCGCTGGCCCGCGAATGCAGCACCCAGATCGACGCGCAGGGTGGTTTGCCCACCCGCAATCCCGAAGAGCTGCTGTCGGTTTTCACCCTGCTGACCTGGGCCGCCGCCGCGCTGAGCGATGCAGGCCGGGGATGCCCAAAGGATCACCTGGCCGCCATCGCCCGCATCGCGCCCACATTGCGCAGCCTGCGTCACAGCGACGGCGCACTCGCGCGGTTTCACGGCGGCGGGCGCGGGCTGGAAGGCTGGCTCGATCACGCGCTGGCCGCCTCCAAGGTCAAGGGAACGCAACCCGGCGGACTGGCCATGGGCTATGCCCGCCTGTCGGCAGGGCGCACCAGCATCGTGATCGACGCGGCACCACCGCCCACGGGTCGCGCCTCGCACAATGCCCATGCCTCCACGCTGGCGTTCGAACTCACATCGGGGCGCCGCCCCCTGGTCGTCAACTGCGGCTCTGGCGCGTCCTTCGGGCTGGACTGGCGCCGTGCGGGCCGCGCGACACCCTCCCATTCCACCCTCTGTCTGGGCGGCTATTCCAGCGCCCGGCTGGCCGACCCCGATCCTGCCACCGGCTACGAGGCCCTGATCGCCGGGCCGCGCCATGTGCCGGTGGAAATCAGCCAGAAAGAGGACGGCATCCAGTTTCAGGGCGGCCATGACGGCTATCTCACATCGCACGGGCTGACCCATGCCCGCACGCTGGACCTGACCCTCGACGGGCGCGGGTTGGCGGGCGAGGATATGCTTCTGGCCCTGGAGGACGCAGACAAGCGCCGCTTCGACGCCGCGCTGGATGCGGGCAAGCTGAAGGGGCTGCGGTTCGACATCCGCTTTCATCTGCACCCCGATGTGGACGCGACGCTTGACCTTGGCGGCGCTGCCGTGTCGATGGCGCTGAAAAGCGGCGAAATCTGGGTGTTCCGTCACGATGGCACCCATAATCTGACACTCGAGGCAGGCGCCTATCTGGAAACCACGCGCCTGAAACCGCGTGCCGCACAACAGATCGTGTTGTCAGGCACCGCCTTTACCTATGCAAACCGTGTCCGCTGGTCCTTGTCCAAGGCGCAGGAAACTGCGATTGCCGTGCGGGACTTGTCCACCGACGAGCCCTACCAGGATGAAGACTGACCAAAGGACCACCCCATGACCGATCTCGCCCCCGTCAAACGCGCCTTGCTCTCCGTCTCCGACAAGACCGGACTGATCGAACTGGGCCGCGCCCTGATGGGCCACGGAGTCGAATTGCTGAGCACCGGCGGCACGGCGAAGGCGCTGCGCGATGCCGGGCTCGAGGTGAAGGACGTGGCCGAGGTCACGGGCTTTCCCGAAATGATGGATGGCCGCGTCAAGACGTTGCACCCGGTCGTGCACGGCGGCCTGCTGGCGCTGCGCGACAACGCCGATCACCTGTCCTCCATGCGGGAACACAACATCGGCGGGATCGACCTGATCGTCGTCAACCTCTATCCGTTCGAGGAAACCGTGGCCAAGGGCGCGGAATATGCCGAAGTGATCGAGAATATCGACATCGGTGGCCCGGCGATGATCCGGTCTGCGGCCAAGAACCACGGCTTCGTCAATGTGATCGTCGATACCGCCGACTACGATGTCGTGATCACCGAGTTGAACGCCTATCAGGGCCACACCACCTATGCCCTGCGCCAGCGGCTGGCCCAGACCGCCTATGCCCGCACCGCCGCCTATGACACCGCTGTCAGCACCTGGATGGCCGGTCAGGTGGACGCCACCCCGCGCCGCCGCACCTTTGGCGGCACGCTGGCCCAGACCCTGCGCTATGGCGAGAACCCGCACCAGAACGCCGCCTTCTACACCGACGGCTCGAACCGCCCCGGCGTCGCAACAGCCACGCAGCATCAGGGCAAGGAACTCAGCTACAACAACATCAACGACACTGACGCGGCCTTTGAACTGGTCAGCGAATTTGACCCCGCGGACGGTCCCGCCTGCGCGATCATCAAACACGCCAACCCCTGCGGCGTGGCCACCGGCAAGACCCTGCTGGAGGCCTATACCCGCGCTTTCGACTGTGACCGCACATCGGCCTTCGGCGGCATCATCGCGCTGAACCAGCCACTGGACGCCAAGACGGCGGAGGCGATCAGCGGCATCTTCACCGAAGTCGTCATCGCCCCCGGTGCGGACAAAAAGGCGATCGAGATCTTCGCCGCCAAGAAAAACCTGCGCCTGCTGACGACGGAGGGTCTGGCCGATCCGACCGCCGCACAACTGACCGCGCGGCAGGTGTCCGGCGGCTGGCTGGTGCAGGACAAGGACGTGGGCCGCATCACCCGCGACGATCTGACAGTCGTGACCAAACGCGCGCCTTCCGAACAGGAAATCAGCGACATGCTCTTTGCCTGGACCGTTGCCAAACACGTCAAGTCGAACGCGATCATCTACGTCAAGGACGGCGCGACCGTGGGTGTCGGCGCGGGCCAGATGAGCCGCGTGGACAGCACCCGCATCGCCGCCCGCAAGGCGCAGGACATGGCCGAGGCCATGGGACTGGAGGCACCGCTGACGCAAGGGTCGGTCGTGGCGTCCGATGCCTTCTTTCCCTTCGCCGACGGTCTGATCACCGCCGCCGAGGCCGGGGCCACGGCGCTGATCCAGCCCGGCGGCTCGATGCGCGACGAGGAAGTCATCGCCGCTGCCGATGAGGCGGGTCTGGCGATGGTCTTCACCAACATGCGCCACTTCCGGCACTAAGGGGGAGGGCGGTGCGTATCCTGTTCTGGTCCGCCTTCGCTGCTTTCCTGGTGGATCAGGTCAGCAAATACGTGGTGATCCACATGTGGCAGCTGTGGCGCATCCGCGAGATCGACGTCCTGCCGCCATGGCTCAACTTCCGCTATGGCGAGAACCGGGGCATCAACTTCGGGCTCTTCGGCGACGGTTCCGACGCCAGCCGGTATATCCTCATCGGCCTCGCGCTGGCGATCTGCATCGGCGTTGTGGTCTGGATGCGGCGGGGCCGCTTTGGCACCAAGGAGCAGATCAGCGCCGGTCTGTTGATCGGCGGGGCGCTGGCCAATGTCGTGGACCGGCTGATCTATGGCTACGTGCTCGACTTCATCAACAACTCCCTGCCGGGCTGGAACAACCCCTTCGTCTACAATCTGGCCGATGTCTTCATCTTTGCCGGGGCAATCGGGCTGATCCTCTTTGCCGAGGACGGCCGCAAGCCCCGGAAAAAACGCCAGTGACATTGCGTGCCGCCCTGCGCTATCAACACCCAACAGGTAGGAGACTTCACATGCGCCGCTTTGCCTTACTCGTGCTGATCCCGCTGGCCCTTTCGGCCTGCGCCAATAACGGGCTGCGGCAGGTGCAAAACAACGGTTCCGGCCCTGACGAATTCATCCTGCAACCGGCCAAGCCTCTGGAAGCACCCCCCAGCTTCAGCGCGCTGCCGCCGCCCACGCCGGGCGAGGCCAACCTCACCGACCGGTCCGCGATTGCCGAAGGGGCGACAGCCTTCGGCGGCAGGCTCGATTCCGCCACCGGGCCGATCCCCGCCAGCGACGGTGCGCTGGTGCGTCACGCCAGCCGTCTGGGCGTTGCCCCGACGATCCGGCAGGAGCTGGCCGAAACCGACGCCCAGTTCCGCAAGCGCAAGGCGCGTTTCACGCAGATCCGCATCGTGCCGGTGGACCGCTACAATCAGGCCTACCGCCGCGAGGCGCTGGACGCCAACAGCGAGGCCAGCCGCTGGCGCCGCGCGGGCGCACGAACGCCGTCGGCCCCCCCTGCGAACTGATCCGCAGGTTACAAATTTGTGAGACACCTTGAAGTCGGGCGGGTTGCGCGTACTTCATCCTCAACGCATGCAACCAAAGGATGTCCGATGTTTCGATTGCCGACGCTTGCGGCCGTTATCGCCCTTGTCACATCACCCCTTGCCGCCTGGGCCAGTGACAACGAGGCGGTGACCTTTTTCACGCTCGACAATGGCATGGACGTGGTCGTGGTCGAAGACCACCGCGCACCCGCCGTGCAGCAGATGGTCTGGTATCGCGCCGGATCGGCGGATGAACCCAAAGGGTCATCCGGGGTGGCGCATTTTCTGGAACATTTGCTGTTCAAGGCAACCGACAAGATGGAATCCGGCGAATTCTCGGCCACCGTTGCGGCGAACGGCGGACGCGACAACGCCTTCACCAGCTATGATTACACCGCCTATTTCCAGCGCGTTGCCGCCGACCGTCTGGAACTGATGATGCAGATGGAGTCGGACCGGATGAAGAACATCCGCCTGACGCCCGAAAACATCCGCACGGAACGCGACGTGATCCTGGAAGAGCGCAACCAGCGCACCGACAACAACCCCGGTGCCCTTTTCAACGAACAGATGAATGCGGCGCAATACCTCAACCACCGCTATGGCACGCCGATCATCGGCTGGCGTCACGAGATGGAGGAGCTGGACCTCGAGGACGCGCTGTCGTTCTACGAACTCTACTATTCGCCCAACAACGCGATCCTCGTTGTGTCGGGCGATGTGGACCCCGAAGAGGTGCGCAGGCTGGCCGAGACGTATTATGGCGCGATCCCGGCCAACCCCGATCTGCCGGACCGCATCCGCACGCAGGAACCACCCCAGACCGCCGAACGCCGGATGATCTTTCGTGATGCCCGTGTGGCGCAGCCCTACGTCAGCCGCTCCTACCTCGCGCCTGAACGCGACCCCGGCGCGCAGGAAAAGGCTGCGGCGCTGACCCTTCTGGCAGAGATACTGGGCGGCGGGACAACCTCGTTTCTTGCTGAAAAGCTCCAGTTCGACACACAGATCGCCACCTATACCGGTGCATTCTATCGCGGTGCCACGCTTGATGACACGACCTTCGATCTGGTTGTCGTCCCCGCCGAAGGCGTCAGCCTGCAAGAGGCCGAAGACGCGATGGACGCCGCCGTGAAGACCTTCATGGAAACCGGCGTCGACACGGCGCAGCTTGAGCGGATCAAGTACCAGATCAGAGCCGAACAGATCTATGCCCGCGACGACGCCGAAAGCGTCGCCAACCGCTATGGTCAGGCGCTTGCCATCGGGCTGAGCGTGGAGGACGTGCAGAACTGGCCGGATGTGCTGGACGCGGTCACCGAAGAAGACATCATCGAAGCCGCCCGTGATGTGTTCGACATCCGCACTTCCGTTACCGGCTGGCTGATGAAAGAGGAGGTCACACAATGAGACTGATCCATGCCCTGCTGCTGACACTTCTCGCCTCCTTGCCTGCCCGCGCGGATGTCGACATCCAGTCCGTCACAAGCCCCGGCGGCATCACCGCCTGGCTGGTCGAGGAACATTCGATCCCCTTCGTGGCCCTCGAAATCCGCTTTCGCGGTGGCGCGTCCCTGGATGATCCCGACAAGCGCGGGGCGATCAACCTGATGACCGGCCTCCTGGAAGAAGGGGCAGGCGACATGGACGCCCGCGCCTTTATCCGCGCGCAGGAAGAACTCGCCACGACCCTCAGCTTTGGTGCGTCACGCGATGACGTGTCCGTGTCCGCCCGGTTCCTGACCGAAAACCGCGACGCCTCCATCGCGCTGCTCAGGGCCGCCTTGCAGGAACCGCTGTTCGAGCAAAGCGCCATCGACCGGGTGCGGGGCCAGATCCTGTCAGGCATCCAGTCCGACCTGAAAGACCCCGGCGACATCGCCAGCCGCCGCTTCAACGAAATCGCCTATGGGGATCATCCCTATGGCCACACCGTGAACGGCACCATCGAATCCGTCACGGCCCTGACCCGCGATGACATCGTCGCGGCGCACCGTGCCGTCCTTGCCCGTGACCGGATCTATATCGGTGCCGTGGGCGACATCACGCCCGAAGAACTGGGCAAGGTGATTGACGATCTGCTGGGCGGTCTGCCCGAAACCGGTGCACCGATGCCGCCGGAGGCCGATCTGACCATCCCGCCCGGCGTCACCGTGATTGATTTCCCGACGCCGCAGTCCGTCGCGCTCTTTGGTCAGCCCGGTATCGCGCAGGACGATCCGGATTTCTTTGCCGCCCTCGTGCTCAATCAGGTGCTGGGCGGTGGCTCGTTCGAAAGCCGCCTGATGAACGAGGTGCGCGAGAAGCGCGGATTGACCTACGGCGTCTACTCCTACCTCGCCAGCCGCGATCTGGCGAATGTCTACATGGGGTCCGTCAGTTCGTCGAATGACCGCATCGCCGAGGCGATCGGGGTGATCCGCGACGAATGGACCAAGGCGGCAGAGAATGGCGTGACCGAACAGGAGTTGCAGGACGCCAAGACCTATATCACCGGCTCCTATCCCCTGCGGTTCGACGGCAACGGGCCGATTGCCAGCATCCTTGTCGGGATGCAGATGCTGGGCCTGCCGATTGACTACATCCCGACCCGCAACGACAAGGTCGATGCGGTGACCCTGGACGATGTGAAGCGGGTGGCCGGTGAACTGCTGGAGCCCGAGAACCTGCATTTCGTGGTCGTGGGTCAACCCGAAGGGCTGGAAACAGGTGCCGGTAACTAAGCCGTTAACGCACCTGCTACCTCATTGAATCCGCGCATGAAAGAAGGGCTGTCCCCGTCGGGACAGCCCTTTTTCCATTCAGAAGCACACAGACGTCATTCGCCGTAGGGCACCCAGACATTCTTGACCTCAGTCGCGGCATCCAGGAACGTCCGACCCTCGCCCGCGCTGCCCATCCAGTCGCGCGCATAGCCGTTGTTCACCCAGGTCCGCTTGAGATTGCCGGCCGACCCCTTCTCCACCACGGCGCTCAAGTCCGCCGCGCCGAAACACCACACCGCATCCACATCCATGTGCCGCGCCATCGGCTCCGCCACGTCCGCCTGCGGGCCGGTCAGGATGTTCACGACACCGGCAGGCACGTCAGACGTTTCCAACACCTGAACAAAATCCGTCGCCGCCAGCGGAAACGGTTCCGATGCCGCCAGAATGACGCGATTGCCCATCGCAATCGCCGGTGCCATGCAGGAAATCAGCCCCAGCAGCGGCGCCTCGGCAGGGCAGAGCGCGCCGATCACACCGACGGGTTCCTTCATCGCAATCGCCACACCGCGAATGGGCACGCCATGCACCTGCCCATCGTATTTGTCGGCCCAGGCCGCATAGGTGAACAGCCGCCTGACGGATGCCTCGACCTCCTTCGCGCCGGATCGTCCGCCCTGCATCGCGTTCAGCCGGTCGGCGAATTCCGCCGCCCGCGCCTCCAGATTTTCGGCGATGTAATACAGGATCTGCGCCCGCAGATGCCCGGTTGTCTTGCTCCACCCGCTGGCCGCCTGCGCCGCCTCGACCGCATTGCGCAGATCCTTGCGGTTGGCGATGCTGGCGTGGCCCAACAGCTTGCCCGCCTTGCCATGGACCGGCGCGGAATACCCGCCGTCGGGCCGCGCCTGCTTGCCCCCGATGTAAAGCTTTGCCGTCCGGTCGATGCCCTCGGCCGGACCACCGTCGCCAGTGAACGCTTCGATCGTTTTCAGCGGCTTTGTGGCGCTTCCTTTCGGCTTTGTATAGGCACTCAGCCCTTCCCAGCCGCCTTCACGCCCGAACCCGCTTTCGCGGACGCCGCCGAACCCGGCCGCGGCGTCCATCAGGTTGGTGCCGTTGACCCAGACGATCCCCGCCGCCAGTTGCGGCGCGATATCCAGCGCCAGATTGATGTTCTCGGACCAGACGGTCGCGGCCAGACCGTACCGGGTGTTGTTGGCCAGTTGGACCGCCTCGGCCGGCGTGCGGAAGGTTGTGGAAACCAGCACGGGACCAAAGATTTCCTCCTGCATGAGCGTATCTGCCGGGTTCAGCCCGGTGATCAGCGTGGGTGGATAGAAACACCCTTCCTGCGGCAGGTCCGTTGCGGCCACATGGACCTGACCCGCCGTATTTCCCGCGACCATCTCGCTCACGGCTGTGACCTGCACCGGGTCCACCATCGCGCCGACGTCGATGCTCTTGTCCAGCGGGCTGCCGACACGCAGCTTGTCCATCCGCGCCCGCAGCTTGGCATAGAACAGATCGGCCACCGGTTCATGCACCAGCAGGCGCGAGCCCGCGCAGCAGACCTGTCCCTGATTGAACCAGATCGCATCGACCAGCCCCTCGACGGCGGAATCCAGATCGGCATCGTCGAACACGATGTAGGGGGATTTGCCGCCCAACTCCAAGGTCAGCGCCTTGCCGCTGCCCGCCGTCGCCTCGCGAATACGGCGGCCGACGGCGGTGGAGCCGGTGAAGGCGATCTTGTCGACCTCGGACGCCACGATCATCTCCCCCACGGCACCGTCGCCGGTGACGATGTTCACCACCCCCCTGGGCACCCCGGCCTGGCGGCAGATGTCGGCAAAGAGCAGCGCGGTCAGCGATGTGTATTCCGCAGGTTTCAGCACCACGGTGTTGCCCATCGCCAGTGCGGGTGCCACCTTCCACGCCAGCATCAGCAGGGGGAAGTTCCACGGTATGATCTGTCCGCAGACGCCAAGCGCTTCCACGTCGGGCAATTCGCTTTCCATCAGCTGCGCCATCCCGGCGTGATAGTAGAAATGCCGCTGCGCCAAGGGCACGTCGATATCCCGTGCCTCGCGGATCGGCTTGCCGTTGTCGAGCACCTCCAGCACCGCAAACAACCGCGCATGTTTCTGCAACAGCCGCGCAATCGCATAAAGCACCCGCGCCCGGCCATGCCCGCCCAGCCTTTCCCAGCCGGGCTGCGCCTTGCGCGCCGCCTTGACGGCGGCATCCACATCGGCCTGCGTGGCCTGCGTCAAGGTGGCCAGCACCTCCCCGGTCGCGGGGTTCCGGCTGTCAAAGCCCTTGCCTGCATCCGTAAAGGCCCCGTCGATGAAATGTCCAAAGCGCCCGCCCTGATCGACAATCCATGCCAGCGCCTCTGCGGCGGATTCAGGTGCCGGACCATACTCCATGCTGTCCATGATTTCCGCAACGCTCATGACTTCATCTTTCCAATACAACTCAAAATCCGACCTTCGCCGCCGGGTGTCTCAACTCGTTGCATGGCGATACCCCGCAGAATAATTGCCGGTCACGTAATGCTCCAGCTGCCGTTCGATGTCATTGAGAAGCGATGACGCACCAAAGCGGAAGAGGTCCGGGCGCAGCCAGCGGTCGCCCAGTTCCTCTTTCATCAGCGCCAGATAGGTCACCGCATCCTTGGCCTTGGAAATCCCGCCCGCCGGTTTGTAACCGACCCGAATACCCGTCCGGTCGTGATAGTCGCGGATCGCGCGGATCATGACCAGGGTGACCGGCAGCGTGGCATTGACGCTTTCCTTGCCTGTCGAGGTCTTGATGAAATCGGCCCCGGCCATCATGCAGACCAGCGACGCCCGCGCCACGTTGCGCAGGGAACCCAACTCGCCCGTCGCCAGGATCGCCTTGACGTGCGCGGCACCACAGGCGGCCCGCATCGCGGCCATCTCGTCATAGAGCGCCTGCCAGTTCCCCGACAAAACGTGTCGGCGCGAGATCACGATGTCGATCTCGGCAGCCCCTGCCGCGACGCTCATCTCGATCTCCTTCAGGCGCAGTTCGAACGGCGACAGCCCCGCCGGAAAGCCGGTGGAGACAGCGGCGACGGGAATGTTCGTGCCCGCCAAAGCCGCGACAGCCGCCGGGATCATTTCGTGATAGACACAGACAGCCCCCGTCGTGATCGGCCCCACCCCAAGGGTCTCCAGCAGTGCGGGCGACACCGGCTGGCGCGCCTTGGCGCACAGCCGCTCGACCCGCCGTGCGGTATCGTCGCCCGACAGGGTCGTGAGGTCGATGCAGGTCACCGCCCGCAACAGCCAGGCCGCCTGATGCGCCTTCTTGACCGACCGCCGGGCACCGATGCTGCCCGCCCGTCGCTCGATCGCAGAGGTATTGGCCTGCGCGCCCAGCACCCAGCGCAGATCAAGCGCCATGCCGGGATTGCGCGGCTCCGTCACCTGCGGCAGCCTGGTCTGCACAGCGTCGGCTGCGGTTTGGGGTCTGTCGGTCAGGGGCGCGGCCATGCTCATCTCCGGTCATCTCAGAGCGCTCAGGGTGCCACGCAGGACAGGCTCTTGGCAAGCGGGCTTGGCGCGAGGGAAGGCAGAACCGGCTATGATCCGCGATAGGTCGAATAGCCGAAGGGCGACAGCAGAAGCGGCACGTGATAATGTGCGTCCGGGTCCGAGATGCCGAACCGCAGCGGGATCACATCCAGAAAGCGCGGGCTTTCGGGCGCGGTGCCGATTGCATCCAGATAGGCGCCCGCCTCGAACACCAGCTCGAACGTGCCGGTGTGAAAGTCGCCTTTCGGCAAGATCGGACTGTCGGTACGCCCGTCGGCATTGGTGTGCATTTCGGCCAGCAGGGTGCGGGCATCGCCTTCCACCCGGAACAGAGCGACCTTGAGGCCCGCCGCGGGCAAACCGCGTGCGGTGTCCAGAACATGGGTGGTCAGGTAGCCTTGGGTCATGATCTCTCCTTTGTCACCGGCCGGTCAGCCCGCCGCGGGCGACGATTCGTGCTCCACGGGAAATATCCGGCGAAATCGGTTCAAATCTTACGCCGATTCGCACTTTCTGAGGCACCGATTCGTTTTTGTTTTGACCTGCGAATCATCCCTTGCATATAAGGTGCCAACAACCAAGAAGTGTGTGCGCTGCCAAACCTGCACACAACATTCGGTATTATGTCTGGGGGATGCAATGCCAAGCTGGGTGACGGGCGCCGGGGTGGCTCTTGTCTTTTTCACATCTGTCGCTGCCGCGCAGGACCGAAGGACCGAGGTCGCCGCCTCTTTCACCTTCAACGGCGCGACCGTGACGATCAACCGGGATGCGGCACCGGTGCCTGACATTGCCGCACGTTTCCTTGCGACCCACGGCGCCTGCGACGGTCCCTGCATCGACCCGATGACAGCGGCCCCCGGCGTCGAGACATTCGGCGAAGTGGAGGTTCTGGCGTTCCTGAGCGGCAAGGTGGAAAACAACACCGGTCTGATGGTCGATGCCCGTCTGCCGCTGAACCGCGCCAAGGGATACATCCCCGGCACCGTAAGTCTGCCGCACGACACCGTTGCACCCGACAGCCCGATGCGCGGCGACATCCTCAAGGCGCTGGGCGCCCGCGAATTCGATGGCGTCTACAACTTCGCCGATGCGCCGGATCTTCTGGTCTACGACAATGGACCGATGGACGCGGTGGACGGGCTTTTGATCGAAAACCTGCTGGCAGCGGGTTTTCCCGCCGCCAAGCTGACCACCTATCGGGGCGGCATGCTGGTCTGGGCCACGCTGGGTCTGGCCGTGCAGGAAGGGCAATCCTGACATGACGGACATGGAAGATCCGGTGATTCCCACCGTCACTTTCGACAGCTACGTGCGGCCCGAAACGGTCAGGCAGAAGGCCCATGTACGGGCGCTGGTTCAGGCGCGCTATCAGGCGATCATGCGGCAACGCGCCGAAGCCGCCGCCGCAAAGCCGGTCGTGGTCGAGAGTGCCGCGCCCGGACATACGGCGCGGTCGCGTCTGATGCAGGTTTTTTCTGAATGGCAAGGCCACGCGGCGCAGCTGCGCGTCCCGCAGAACGCCCGTTTTGCGGCGGTTGCGGTGATCGGCGTGCTGACCTTTGCGCTGGGCATCACGGCGACGTTGACGCTGGTCGGACCCGCGCGGGTCGCCGATGTGGCGCGGACCGACCCGCAAGAGGTCACGCGCCAGCAAAGTCCCGATCTGATGTCGACCGCCGCTGTGCAGCCACGGGAAACGCCCACCGGCCTGACGGCTCCGGAACCGGCGGCGGCCCCCCGTGCTGCGCTGGCCGACAGCGCGGAAAAGCCTGAAGTCTGGCTGGCGAGCGATGTCCTGGTGAACCTGCGCGACAGCGTGCGGGACGGTCGCTACCGCATTGCACCGGCTCCAACCGGGGACATCCGGCGTCTGGCGCTGGTGCCGGACGACGCCGATCTGGCCCGCACCGCGACCGCCGGTCTGGCAGAGGTCACCGCAACCGCCGGTGACGATCCGGTGCTGCGGTCGTTCCGCACGCCCGAGGGACAGATCGACACCGATACGGTGCTCTTCAGCCTGATCCAGACATCCCTCTTGCGGGACGCCACGCCGGAAAGCGACAGCGCCGCCCGCGAGATGAGCCGCCGGGTTTTTGCAGCCTCTGACGCAACGACACAGCGTATCAACGGCCAGCGCACCTATGAGGTCCGCCCCGGCGACAGCCTCGCCTATATTGCCATGCAGTTTTACGGCCGACCTGATGCCTACCCGCGCATCCTGACGGCCAACGGAGAGGCGATGTCTTCTCCGGACGAGATACGGACCGGCCAGCGACTAATAATTCCGACAGAATAATAAACACAGTTGCAGCAGCCGGATCGGCAGCGGGTCGTCTCCCAGTGGCGGCCCGCTTGCGTTTTGGACCGCAGACATCACCCGGTGGATTGAAGCGGCAGGCGGTTGTGTGCAACCTACAGACCAGGACAGGCAGGATCGCAGATGAGCAGATATCCCAGAGATTTTCGCGGCTACGGTGCCACACCACCCGATGCCGCCTGGCCGGGCGGTGCCCGGATCGCGGTGCAGTTCGTGGTGAATTACGAAGAAGGCGGGGAAAACTGTCTGCTGCACGGCGATGCGGCGTCCGAGGCGTTTCTGTCCGAGATCGTAGGCGCGCAGCCCTGGCCCGGGCAGCGGCACTGGAACATGGAAAGCATCTATGACTACGGGGCCCGCGCCGGGTTCTGGCGGTTGCACCGCGTGTTCACGGCTGCGGGCATTCCTGTGACCGTCTATGGCGTGGCATCCGCACTCGCCCGCGCGCCCGAACAGGTGGAGGCGATGCAGCAGGCCGGGTGGGAGATTGCCAGCCACGGGTTGAAATGGATCGACTACAAGGACCATGACGCCGCCGCCGAAAGCGCCGATATGGTCGAGGCGATCCGCCTGCACAGGGAAGTGACAGGGCAAGCGCCGCAAGGCTGGTACTGCGGGCGGACATCGGTCAACACCGTGGCACTGGCGGCAGAGACGGGGGCGTTCGACTATATCTCGGACACCTACGACGACGATCTGCCCTACTGGATGGACGCGGGCGGGCGGCCTCAGTTGATCATCCCTTACACGCTGGATTGCAACGACATGCGCTTTGCCACGCCACAGGGGTTCAATTCGGGCGACCAGTTCTTTGCCTATCTGCGCGATACCTTCGATGCGCTTTATGCCGAAGGGGTTGATGGCGCGGCCAAGATGATGTCCGTGGGGCTGCATTGCCGTCTGGTGGGCCGTCCGGGACGGGTGCAGGCGTTGAAGCGGTTTATCGCGTATATCAAGGGGTTCGAAGGCGTCTGGACGCCGCGCAGGATCGAGATTGCGGACCATTGGCGCACAGCCCACCCCCCCGTTCCGCAGGGGCTGCGCCCAAGCCGGATGGACAGGACCGCCTTCGTGAAGCGGTTCGGTGGCATTTTCGAACATTCGCCCTGGATCGCCGAACGCGCCTTTGATCTGGAGCTTGGTCCGGCCCATGACAGCGCCGCAGGTCTGCACAATGCGCTGTGTCGCATGTTCCGTTCCGCCAGCCGGGCCGAGCGTCTGGGCGTGCTGACCGCACACCCCGATCTGGCGGGCAAGCTGGCAGCGGCCAAACGGCTCACGGCGGAAAGCACCGCCGAGCAATCAAGTGCCGGTCTGGACGCCCTGACCGATGCCGAGCGCCAGCAGTTCTCCGATCTGAATACCGCCTATGTCGCCAAGCACGGCTTTCCCTTCATCATCGCGGTCAAGGATCACGACAAGGCGGGCATCCTGCGGGCGTTCACGCGGCGGATCGACAACGACAGCGAGACCGAATACGCCACCGCATGTGCGCAGGTCGAACGGATCGCGCGGCTGCGTCTGGAGGACATCCTGTGAGCTATGCCTTTCCCATCGGCGGTCTGCCGGATCAATCGGTCGACCCTGCCAGCACGGCGGTCTTCACGGATGCCTATGCGGTGATCCCGGCGAGCTGTCAGCGCGATATCGTCACCAGCTTTCTGCCCGGCTGGAAAGGGATGCGCATGTGGGTACTGGCCCGGCCCCTGTCGGGCTTTGCGGAAACCTTTTCGCAGTACGCCGTTGAACTGGCACCGAACGGCGGATCGGACGCGCCCGAGGTCGATCCGGAAGCGCAATCGGTGATCCTTGTGGCGCAGGGGACGCTGACACTGAACATCGACGGGGCAAGGCACCAGATGGCGCCGGGCGGGTATGCCTATATCCCGCCCGATGCGGTCTGGACCGTCTGGAACGACGGTGACAGCACCGCCGCGTTCCATTGGGTCCGCAAACGCTATGTCGGGGCCGAGGGTGTGGACATGCCGGAGGTGTTCGTCACATCCGATCAGCAGACCGCGCCGGTTGCCATGCCCGATTGCGATGGCGTCTGGGCCACCACACGCTTTGTCGATCCGGCAGATCTGCGCCACGACATGCACGTCAACATCGTCACCTTCCAGCCCGGCGGGCGCATCCCCTTTGCCGAAACCCATGTGATGGAACATGGGCTGTATGTGCTGCAAGGCACGGCGGATTATCTGCTGAACCGCGACTGGGTGCCCGTGGGTCCGGGTGATTTCATGTGGCTGCGCGCCTTTTGCCCGCAGGCCTGTGTCGCAACCGGGGACGCACCGTTTCGCTATCTGCTTTACAAGGACGTGAACCGTCACATGCCCCTATGAGCCGCGAGATCACTGCGGTGCCGCTGACGGCGGAGGCTTTCGCGCCGTTCGGCGACGTGCTGGATGCCAGCGGCACAGCTGACAAGATCATCAATGCCGGCCTGTGCGAACGCCATCACGACCGCGCAAAGCTCGATTTCGGTCCTCAGGGACGTGCGGGCATCAGCATTTTCAAGGCCGAGGCCCGGACCCTGCCCTATACGCTCGACCTGCTGGAGCGGCATCCCGAGGGTGCGCAGGCCTTTCTGCCGATGACGGCGCATCCCTTTCTGGTCATCGTGGCACCCGATGAGGGCGACCGCCCCGGCACCCCGCTGGCTTTCATGACCGCCCCGCATCAGGGGATCAACTTTCACCGGGGAACCTGGCACGGTGTGCTTGCGCCTTTGGCAGAGCCGGGGCTTTTCGCCGTTGTGGACCGGATCGGACCCACGCCGAACCTTGACGAATGCCAGCTGGACCCGCCCTATACGATCAAGGGCTGAGGCCCGAAAAAGGACCGCTTCGTCAGAGAGCGGCCACATCAGCAAGGGACACGACAATGACATCCTCTTCGATCGGGACGCCAGCACAGCTGCGCGATCCCAACTTTACGCCGCCGCTGTCGCAGGCGATTCCGTTGGGCATCCAGCATGTGCTGGCCATGTTCGTCAGCAACGTGACCCCGGCGATCATCATCGCCGGTGCTGCGGGCTTTGGCTTCGGGTCGAACTCCCCCGACTTTCCGGAACTTTTGTACCTGATCCAGATGTCGATGCTGTTTGCCGGGGTGGCGACGCTGATGCAGACCTTGACCTTTGGCCCGGTGGGCGCGGGCCTGCCGATTGTGCAGGGCACCTCCTTTGCCTTCATCCCGATCATGATCCCGCTCGTTGCGGGCAAGGGGGTTGACGGGCTCGCCGCCCTGTTCGGCGGCATCGTGATCGGTGGCGTGTTTCATGCGGCGCTGGGTCTTTTCATCGGCAAGATCCGCTTTGCCCTGCCGCCGCTGGTCACGGGGCTTGTGGTCACGATGATCGGTCTGGCGCTGGTCAAGGTCGGCATTCAATACGCCGCCGGGGGCGTGCCTGCCATCGGGACACCGGAATACGGCAGCCTGCTGAACTGGTCCGCCGCATTGGTCGTGATCTTCGTCACGCTGGGGCTGAAGTTCTTCGCCCGTGGGATGTTGTCGATCTCGGCGGTGCTGATCGGCCTGATCGTCGGCTATTTCTATGCCGTGGCGGTTGGAATGCTGTCTTTCGGCGGTGACCGGGGTGTCATTGCCAGCTTCAACAACGCCGCTTGGCTGTCGATGCCGGACCCCTTCCGCTACGGCGTTGAATTTTCGGCCGCCGCGATCATCGGGTTCTGCCTGATGGCCTTTATCTCGGCCATCGAAACCGTCGGCGACGTGTCGGGCATCACCAAGGGCGGCGCGGGGCGCGAGGCGACGGACAAGGAAATCGCCGGAGCGACCTATGCGGACGGTTTGGGGACAGCGGTCGCGGGCGTTTTTGGCGGCCTGCCCAACACCTCGTTCAGCCAGAACGTCGGCCTGATTGCCATGACCGGCGTGATGAGCCGCCATGTGGTGACCTGTGGTGCCGTTTTCCTGATCCTCTGCGGGCTGGTGCCCAAGGTCGGCGGGATCATCCGCACCGTGCCCATCGAAGTGCTGGGCGGTGGGGTGATCGTGATGTTCGGCATGGTGGTCGCGGCGGGCATGTCGATGTTGTCTGACGTGGACTGGAACCGGCGCAACATGGTGATCTTTGCCATTTCGATCTCTGTCGGTCTGGGCTTGCAGCTGGAACCGGGTGCCGTACAGCATCTGCCCGAAACGATGCGCATCCTGATGACCAGCGGTCTGCTGCCCGCCGCGTTGATCGCCATTGTGCTGAACCTTGTCCTGCCCGAAGAACTCACCGAAGAATCGACCGAGGAAGTCTCCGGTGGCATGAAGGGCGCGTCGAGAGGCAGCCTGCCTCACTGAACCGCATCAGGGGGCCGTGACAGAAGCGGCCCTCTGGACAACACCGAACTCCGTTTCTGAAAGACTGCTCATGTACGATCTCGCCGCCATTTCATCCTGGATCGAATTCGCGGTCCGCTGGACCCATGTGATCGTCGCCATCGCCTGGATCGGATCGTCGTTCTATTTCATCGCGCTTGATCTGGGCCTGCACCGCGACCGGAACCTTGCCAGCGGGGCGGACGGCGAGGAATGGCAGGTCCACGGTGGCGGTTTTTACCACATCCAGAAATACCTGATCGCGCCCGACAACATGCCGGACCATCTGGTCTGGTTCAAATGGGAAAGCTATTCGACCTGGCTGTCGGGCTTTGCCCTGCTGATCCTCGTCTACTATTTCGGGGCGGAGTTCTATCTGGTCGATCCTGCGGTGGCCGACATCGGCATCCCGACCGCCGTGCTGATTTCGCTGGCGTCACTGGCGTTCGGCTGGGTCGCCTACGACCAGATCTGCAAGAGCCGCTTCGGCAATGACAACACGCGGCTGATGCTCCTGCTTTACGTGATCCTCGTGGGGATGGCCTATTTCTACACCTCCGTCTTTTCGGGCCGCGCAGCACTTTTGCATCTGGGGGCCTTCACCGCGACGATCATGTCGGGCAACGTGTTTTTCACCATCATGCCGAACCAGCGCATCGTGGTGGCCGATCTGCAGGCGGGCCGCACGCCCGATGCGAAATACGGCAAGATCGCCAAGCAGCGCAGCACGCACAACAACTACCTGACGCTGCCGGTGATCTTCTTGATGCTCAGCAACCACTACCCGCTCGCGTTCGCGTCGGAGGCGAACTGGATCATTGCGTCGCTGGTGTTCCTGATGGGCGTGACGATCCGGCATTACTTCAATTCGGTTCACGCGCGCACAGGCAATCCGATCTGGACCTGGCTGGTGACGGCATTGTTGTTCATCGTGGTGATGTGGCTGTCGACCGCGCCCATGTTCCGGGCGGAGGAACCGGTGGAGGCACAGGGCGCGGCCTTGCGGTTCGCGCAGGCCGAAGGGTTCGAGACGGTTCAGAACATCGTCACCGGCCGCTGTTCGATGTGCCATGCGGCGGAGCCTGTCTGGGACGGGATGCATTGGCCGCCCAAGGGGGTGCGGCTTGAGACGGAACACCAGATCGCCATGGCGGCCAGGCAGATTTATCTGCAAGCGGGGGTGACCCATGCCATGCCGCCTGCCAATCTGAGTTACATGCAGGAGAAAGAACGGGCGCAGATCGTGGCGTGGTACAGGGCCGCGACCGGCGGCTGAGGGTGGGCCGAAGGCACCACCTTACGCACCGCACCCGTAGGGTGGACATCCTGTCCACCCGCCTGCCCGAATCGGGTTCAGTCGGCGCGGTACTCATGCTAGGTTTTGCGGCATGGCGCATCCCAACCCCAACATAAGCGATACACAGCCCGTTATCCGTCAGCTTGACGAAGGCGCGATCAACCGGATCGCGGCGGGCGAAGTCGTGGAAAGGCCCGCCTCTGCGGTCAAGGAACTGGTGGAAAACGCCATTGATGCAGGGGCCACGCGCATCACCGTGGAATACGGCGATGGCGGCAAGACGCTGATCCGCGTGACCGACGATGGCTGCGGCATCGCGCCGGGTGATCTGCCGCTGGCGCTGGCGCGACATGCCACCTCCAAGATCGACGGGTCGGACCTTCTCAACATCCATACCTTCGGCTTTCGCGGCGAGGCGTTGCCGTCCCTGGGCGCTGTCGGACGGCTGACCATTGCCAGCCGTGCGGCGGGGCACGAGGGGGCGGAAATCACCGTGAACGGCGGCAAGGCCGGGGCCGTGCGCCCCGGTGCGCTGAACGGCGGCACGGTGGTCACGCTGCGCGATCTGTTCTTTGCCACGCCCGCACGGCTGAAGTTTCTGCGCACCGACCGGGCAGAGGCGCAGGCGATCGGCGATGTGGTGAAACGGCTGGCGATGGCCGAACCCTTTGTGCAGTTCACCCTGCGGGACGTGTCCGGCGACGGGCCGGGCCGCGATGTGTTCCGCGTGGGCGCGGAACAGGGCGATCTGTTCGCCGCGCTGCACGGACGCCTGCGCGAGGTGCTGGGCCGCGACTTTGCCGACAACAGCCTGCCCATCGACGCCGAACGCGAAGGGCTGCACCTGACCGGGCTTCGCCGCGCTGCCGACCTATTCGCGGGGGTCTGCGGTGGCGCAATACCTTTTCGTGAACGGCAGACCTGTGCGCGACAAGCTTCTGGTGGGTGCCCTGCGCGGCGCATACTTCGATTTCCTCAGCCGCGACCGGCACCCGGCGGCAGCGCTGTTTCTGGACTGCGATCCCAATCTGGTGGACGTGAACGTCCATCCGGCCAAATCCGAAGTGCGCTTTCGCGATCCGGGTCTGGCACGGGGCCTGATCGTCTCTGCCCTGCGTCATGCGTTGGCCAATGCGGGCCACCGGGCATCGACCACCGTGGCGGGGGCGACCTTGGGCGCGATGCGGCCCGAACAGACCGGCGCAAGGGTCTATCAGATGGACCGCCCGTCGCTGGGTGCGCGCACTGCGGCCCATCAAGCGCAGGCACCGGGGTTCGCGGAAACCGCAGGCGTCTGGGGCCGGGTCGAGGCACCTGCCGAAGATGTGCCGCAGGCCGAGGAGGATTTCCCGCTGGGCACGGCGCGGGGGCAGGTGCACGAGAACTACATCATCGCCCAGACCGCCACCGGCATGGTGCTGGTCGATCAGCACGCGGCGCACGAACGGCTGGTCTATGAGAAACTGAAACGGCAGATGTCCGAAAACGGCGTCGCCGCCCAGGCGCTGCTGATCCCCGAGATCGTGGAGCTGTCGGCGAACGACTGCGCCCTGCTGCTTGATCTTGCAGAAGATCTGGCGCGGTTCGGTCTGGGCATCGAAGCCTTCGGCGGAAGCGCAATCGCCGTGCGCGAGACGCCCGCCATTCTGGGAGAGGTCAACGCGCGGGCCATGCTGCTGGATATTCTTGATGAACTGTCCGACCAGAACGACAGCACTCTGGTGCAGGCCAGGATCGAAGCGATCCTGAGCCGCATCGCCTGCCACGGCTCCATCCGCTCGGGCCGCCGGATGCGGGCCGAGGAGATGAACGCGCTCTTGCGCGAGATGGAGGCGACGCCGCATTCGGGCCAGTGCAACCACGGTCGGCCCACCTACGTCGAACTCAAACTCGCCGATATTGAGCGGCTGTTCGGGCGGACATGATCCAGATCGGCGGACAGACCTATGGTTTCGACGATCCCGTCGTCATCGCTGCCCTCATCGCGGGGGCTGTGGTTCTGCTGATGTTTGCGCTCCTGATCATGGCGATCCGGGCGGCGGGAAAATCGGCGCGGATGGCGGCACCCTTGGGTCACCACATGCAAATCCTCGGCGTCTCATGTGCAGCAGTTGGGCGCGGGACAGGAACAGTTGCGCGGCGGTTTGCAGACCGTGTCGGACACGCAGGCCAACGCGCAGGCGCAGCTGATCCAGAGCATGGAGGCACGTCTGGCCGCCGTGCAGCAGAACATGCAGGACCGGCTGGCCGACAATGCGGCGCGCTCGGCCCGGTCGCTGGCCGAAATGCAGGCGCGGATGAATGAGACATTGCACGGCTCGTCCAAGCAGACCACGACCAGCCTGACGCAATTGCAGGAACGGCTGGCGGCCATCGACAAGGCGCAGGACAACATCACCAAGCTGTCGGGCGATGTGCTGTCCTTGCAGGACATCCTCAGCAACAAGCAGCGGCGCGGCATGTTCGGGGAAATCCAGCTGAACGACATCGTGTCCAAGGCGCTGCCGCCCGACAGCTATGCGTTTCAGCATACGCTGTCCAACGGCAAGCGCGCCGATTGTCTGGTGCATCTGCCGAACCCGCCGGGACCGATCGTGATCGACGCCAAGTTCCCGTTCGAGGCGTTCGAGGCTTTGGCGGCAGCCCAGGGCAAGGAGGACCAGCAACGCGCCCTGCGGGCATTCGGCGCGGCGGTGCGGGTGCATATCAAGGCGATCTCCGAGAAATACATCATCGAAGGCGAGACAGCGGATGGCGCGCTGATGTTCCTGCCGTCCGAAGCGGTCTATGCCGAATTGCACGCCCGGCTGCCCGATGTGGTGCGGGCCGGATTCGACGCGCGGGTCTGGATCGTGTCACCGACGACCTGCATGGCGACGCTGAACACCATGCGGGCGATCCTCAAGGATGCGCGGATGCGCGAACAGGCGGGGGCCATCCGAAAGGAGCTTGGGATGCTGCACGAGGATGTGGAGCGGCTGGTGAGCCGTGTCGGCAATCTGGACCGGCATTTCGGGCAGGCGCGCAAGGATGTGGACGAGATCATGATCAGCAGTGAAAAGGCCGCGAAACGGGCAGGGCGTCTGCATAACTTCGATTTCGAGGAACTGACCGAGGAGAAAACCCCCACCACGGTTGTCCCGCTGACCAAGCCGCTGGGGTAGCGGAACGGCACAGCCGGAACCTGACGTGTCTGTGTCATTAGATCACATTTCCGTCGAAACCTTTTTGCCTCTACCTTCGTGGTTTGACTGTGCTACCTGCACGTGACGCGAAACAGACAGGACGACCAGACTTCATGCCAACTGACCTTTCAACCCTCACACCTCGAGGGCATCTCCCGCGCCGCACGATCGCTGTCATCGGCGCTGGCATTTCCGGAATGGGCGCGGCCCACAGGCTGGCCGAAACGCATGATGTCACCCTTTTCGAGGCGGGGACGAGGCTGGGGGGTCATGCACGCACCGTCATGGCGGGCAAACGCGGGGATCAGCCGGTCGATACCGGGTTCATCGTGTTCAACTACGCCAATTATCCGCATCTTGCCGCCCTCTTTGCAGAGCTGGACGTGCCGGTTGTTGAATCCAACATGAGCTTTGGCGCGTCCATCGACGGCGGGCGGTTCGAATACGCGCTGACCAGTCTGGATGCGATCTTTGCGCAGAAAAAGAACCTGCTGAACCCCGGTTTCCTGCGCATGATCCGCGACATCGTGAAGTTCAACAACAACGCGACCCGCGTGGCCGAGGACAAGACCCTGACCATCGGCGAGTTTCTCAATGTGCTCGGCATGGGGCATTATTTCCGCAACTACTATCTGTCGCCCCTCTCGGGCGCGATCTGGTCCACACCGACCGAAAAGATCATGGATTTCCCGGCCCATGCGATGGTGCAATTCTTCGAGAACCACGCGCTTCTGGGGTATTCCGGCCAGCATCAGTGGTACACCGTCAAGGATGGATCGCAGTCGTATGTGACCCGTCTTGAGGCGGCCATGCGCGGCAAGGGCGTGGACATCCGGCTCAATGCTCCGGTGGATGCGGTGCGGCGGGTTGCCGGAGGGGTCGAGGTCAAGGCGGCCGGTGCCGAATGGACGGCCTATGACGAGGTGATCTTTGCGACGCATTCGGATGATACGCTGGCAATGCTGTCGGACGCGCGCGAGGATGAAGCCCGCGCGCTGGGCGCGGTCAGGTATCAGCCGAATGACATCGTGCTGCACGCGGACGCCTCCGTGATGCCAAAGCGGCGTAAGACCTGGGCATCCTGGGTCTATACCGAAGACCGCAATGCCCAGTCCGACCGGATTGATTTGACCTACTGGATGAATTCGCTGCAGCCTATCCCGATGGATGATCTGCATTTCGTGACCCTGAACACCAAGCGGACCATCCGCGAGGATCTGATCTATGATCAGGTCACGCTGCGCCATCCGGTCTATGATCTGGCGGCCCTCGCGGCGCAAAAGGACGTGGCCGCCTTCAACGGGACAGGCAACACATGGTTCTGCGGAGCCTGGATGCGCAACGGATTTCACGAGGATGGTCTGGCCACAGCGATGGAGGTGGTGGAGGCGATCACCGCCGCTGACAGACTGGCCATCGCGGCGGAGTGATGCAAACGGTCGATCATATCGCCGGACATACCTTTCACGGGCGCAAGGGCGCTGTGGAAAACGCCTTTCGCTATTCGATCGACTACGTGATCTGCGACGCCGAAGCGGCACTGGATACACCGATGCTGTTTGCCCGCAACCGGGCCGGGCTGACATCCCTGCACGACAGCGACCACGGCGGCGGACCAAAGCAGGGCAGCGGTGCGGTATGGGTCCGCGAGGTGCTGGCAGAGCATGACATACAAGGTGTCGCGCGGATCGAGTTGCTGGCGCAGCCACGGGTGCTGGGCCATGTGTTCAATCCGGTCAGCTTCTGGCTGTGCCGGGATGCAGGCGGTGCGCTGATCACCGTGATCGCCGAGGTCAGCAATACTTTCGGCGACCGCCATTGTTATCTGTGTGCCCATCACGCTGATCTGCGGCCGATCCTGCCCGCAGACGAATTGCACGCGACCAAGATTTTCCATGTCTCGCCGTTTCAGCCGGTGGAAGGGTCTTATACCTTTCGCTTTGACATCACCGATGCGCGGATCGGCATCTGGATTGATTATACCGCCGGAAATGGCGGGCTGATCGCGACCTTGACGGGAAAGCGCAAACCGCTGAGCAACACGGGGATCCTGCAGGCGATCCTGCGCCGCCCCTTCGGATCGCGGCGGGTTCTGGCGCTGATCCACTGGCAGGCGATCAAGCTGTGGTGGAAGGGCGCGCCCTTTCGCAGCCGCCCCGAACCGCCGAGCGAAGAAGTCACCCGCTGATGTCGCTCTGGTCGCAACGCCTGCCGTCCTATGCGCTGTTCGCAGCGCTTTTGTCGGCAGCGGGGCTGCCCATCTACATCCACGCGCCCAAGTTCTATGTGGACGAATATGGCGTGTCGCTGGCGGCATTGGGGGCGGTTCTGTTCGGTCTGCGTCTGCTGGACGTGGTGCAGGACCCGCTGCTGGGGCGTTTGTCGGAAAAGCTGCGCCACCAGCGCGGGCTGGCGGTGGGTGTCGGTGCCTCGGTGATGGCGGCTGCGATGATCGGGCTGTTCGCCGTCGATCCGCCGGTCAAACCGCTGATCTGGTTCGGTCTGATGCTGACGCTGGTGTTTTCCGGCTTCAGCTTTCTGACCATCTGCTTTTACGCCCAAGGGGTCGCCAAGGCGGACAGCCTGCCGGGACGCGGGCATCTGACACTGGCCCGCTGGCGCGAGACCGGTGCGCTGCTGGGTGTATGCGTGGCCTCTGTTGCACCCGTCGCGCTGGGCGCCGTGATGGGGGCACCCTTTGCGGGATTTGCGGTGGGGTTCGCGGTGCTGGCTGTTGCCGCTGGCCTTGCCATGGCGGGCGAGTGGCGCGAGACGGGGCTGCCACCCTCCACCGGTTTCGGCACCGTCCTGCGCGACCCGCTGGCCCGCAAGCTGTTGCTGATCGCGCTGGTCAACGCGGCCCCTGTTGCCGTCAGTTCCACCCTGTTTCTGTTCTACGTTGAAATCGCGCTGGATGCACCGGGCTGGGAGGGGCCGCTCCTGCTGCTGTTTTTCCTGTCCGCAGCGGGGGCAGCACCGGTCTGGGGCAAACTCGCGGAACGCTTTGGCGGCAAGCGCGTTCTGCTGACGGCGATGGTTCTGGGCATTGCGGCCTTTGGCGGGGCGCTGTTTCTGGGGCCGGGGGATGTGGTGCTGTTTGCGGTGGTCTGCGTCGCGTCGGGCGCGGTGCTGGGCGCGGACCTGACGGTCCTGCCCGCGATGTTCGCCACCCGGATGGCCCGGATTTCGCCGTCGGCGGCCGAAGGTTTCGGCCTTTGGTCGTTTGTTTCGAAGTTTACATTGGCTTTGGCCGCTGTCGTTTTACTTCCTGCATTGGAACATGCAGGATTGCAGACCACAGGCGGGGACAGCCCCGCCCCGGCGGTTCAGCTTCTGATCCTGCTTTATGCGGGCGTGCCCTGCGCACTCAAACTGATCGCAATCGCACTGCTGAGCAGTGCCAGAGGACTGGAGGAAGGATAGTGGAAGCCCTTATTTTGATCCTGCTCGGTGCCGTTCTGGCCTTGATCGGGGTCTGGGCCCGCCGGCGCATGGCCGCCTTCCATGGCCAGTCGCCCGAGGATTACGAGGATGGGTTTCCGGTATTCGACCTTCAGAAACACCTGAACGGCGACATGATCTGCGAGGGTGTGATCTTTGGCCCTCTTGGCCGGGTGACAAGCAGTTTCGTGGCGGACGTCCATGTGGCGTGGGAAGGCGACAGGGGCGTGATGGACGAGGTCTTTCGCTACAACGATGGTTCCCGCCAGGAACGGCAATGGATCATCGAGATGGGCGACGGCAAGGATGGGGCGTTCTCCACCACCGCCGAGGATGTGCCGGGAGGGGGCAAGGGAATGCAGTCGGGCAGCACCGTGCAGATGCGGTATGACATTCTGCTGCCCGAAAGCGCGGGGGGGCATCTGCTGAGCACCATCGACTGGATGTACCTGACGCCGGATGGAACAATCATGAACCGCAGTCAGTTCCGCAAGTACGGAATAAAGGTGGCCGAACTGGTCGCGACGATCAGACCGAAGGAGACGAGATGAGAGAGTGGACATCCAAACGCTATTGGCTGGTCGGGGCCAGCGACGGTCTGGGCGCGGCGGTTGCACAGAAGCTCAGCCGCGCAGGCGCGGAAGTGATCCTGTCCGCCCGGTCGGAAGACAAGCTGGCCGCACTGGTGGCCGATTTGCCCGGCAAGGCCAGCTATCAGGTGCTGGACGTGTCGGACAACGACAGCGTCAAGGCGGCGGCGGAAGCGGTCGGAGAGGTGGACGGCGTGGTCTATCTGGCCGGGGTCTACTGGCCGTTCAGCGCCAGGGAATGGGACGCCGATCAGGCCAACGCGATGGCGGACATCAACTTTACCGGGCTGATGCGGGTCATGGGGCAGGTCGTGCCGGGCATGGTCGCCCGCGACCGGGGTCACATCGTGATCACCTCGAGCCTCACCGGATTTCGCGGCCTGCCCGGCTCCATCGGTTATACCGCATCCAAGGCCGCGACCATGTCGCTGGCGGAATGCATGTATGCCGATCTGCGCAAGACCGGCGTTGACGTGCAGGTGATCAACCCCGGCTTCATCAAGACGCAGCTGACGGACAAGAACGATTTCACCATGCCGTTCATCATGGAGCCGGAACAGGCCGCGCAGGAAGTGTTCGAGCATATGAGCACGGACAATTTCAAGAAGAGCTTTCCATGGCTCTTTTCGCTGGTGTTCCGGGGCAGTCAGTTCCTGCCCGACTGGCTTTACTTCCGCATCTTCAGCTAGGCCTCCAGCCCCTTCAGATGGGTCTGGAACGTCGCGCGGGCGCGGGCCCAGACGCCGTTTTCATCCCGCGCCAGACTGCGCAATGTCGGCAGAAGCTGTGCGGCGTAATCCTGAGAGCTTTCGAGCGGCAGCATCGACGGCAGATTGTCGATGGCCATCACGTCGAGCGGTGGGGTGTCGTGCACCCGCAATGCGGGTTCGGCCCAGGTTGTCGCACGGTCGTAGACGGGCACCGGGTTGAAGGCACTGTCGGGATCGCAGGCGATGTCGCCGATGACGGAAAGATCACGCGCCGCGGTCAGGGCCGATGTCGGAACGAAGACCGGCGTTTTCGGTCCCGCCAGAATGCAGTTCAGGAAGATGTCGTGCATCAGGATTTCGGGGAAAGGTCCGCCGCTGGCGGTCTCTTCCATATCCCAGCCGGTGACCGGAACGGACATCGCATGGCACAGGTCCGCGGCACCCGTGCCCACGCGGCCGAGCGCCCCGATGATCAGCGCCGAGGGGCGTGTGGCACCCGTCGCATCAAGCCGCGCCATCAGATCCGCCTTGAGCGCATCCGCATTGGCATAGGGGGTGACCGCATCGGCCCGCTGTCCGTGCTGCTGGGCGGCCCAGCACATCAGGGAAACGGCCGCACCGGCGAACCCGGCCCAATATCCGAAAGCGGCGACCCGGCGACCGCTATCGTCCAGCAGATATTCCAGATCCAGCAGCGTGCCGCCGCCGTCGCGGAACCGGCGCAGCAGGGTCTGGCCCGCCGACTGGCCCTTGTAGGCATGGCCGAACATGATGTGGCGATGGGGCAGGGGCGTGCCGTCGTCCGGCAGTTCCTTGAGGCCGAAGATGATCGCGTCTTCCGGCGCGTCGGGCCAGCTGTGCGCGGGCGCGATCCTGCAGCCGGTATCGGCGTAATCGTCCGTGGCGATCACCCGGCTGTCGGAGGCTTCGACCGTGACCGTCATGCCCCGCGCCAGAAGGGCGGCAACACCTTCGGGCGTGATCCCTACGCGGGTCTCGTTGTCGCGCTGTTCGGCGCGGACCCAAAGATGCGGGCCGCTCACAGCATCCCCTTGGCGCGCACCGCCTTCACGCTGTCGCGGGCTTCCATCCGGGCCAGAAACCCGGCGACGGCAGGATAATCACCGACCTCTACCCCGTCACCGGACAGCCAGTTGCAGACGATGAACAGATACGGGTCCGCGATGGAAAGCGCATCGCCCAGCACGAAGTCGCCGCGCAGGCAGTTTGCCTCAACATAGGCCGCGCAGGTCGCCATCGTCTGCGGCACCTTGGCGGCCATGTCAGCGTGGCTGTCCGGCTGATCGGCCCAGCGGGTGCCGCGCATCTTGTGGGCGTGGGCGACATGCATGGTGGAGGCGAGGTAATACATCACCCCCCGCATATGCGCCGCGTCTTCCGCTGTCTTCGGCAGCAGTCCCGCTTCAGGCACAAGCGCCGCGACATAATCGAGGAGCGCGCCGGTTTCGGTCAGCACCGTCCCGCTGTCGGTGACGAGCGTCGGCACCCGGCCCTTGGGGTTGAGGGCGAGATAGGGTTCCCTGGTCTGTTCTGCGGTTGCGAAATCGACCTTCACCGGCGCGTAGGCCAGCCCCGCCTCTTCAAGTGCGATGGCCACGGCGATGGATATGGTGCCCTTGGCGTAGTAGAGTTTCATCATGGTGTGCTCTTTCAGATGTGGGTTTGCGCGATGCGCCGGTCCGGTCGGTCAAGATGCGGTACGGCGTTGAACAGGACAGGCGACCAATGACCGCCGATGGGAAAGAGCCGGTGCATGGAAGTGTGCATGATCGCCAGCGCCAGCCGCGCCATCGCGGGGATGTCCAGATGCATGGCCTGTGCCATCGTCATGGAGATCAATCCACCGGAGGTGACAACCAGCGCGGGCCCCTTGCCATCGCTGATCTCTTTCAATGCGTCGCTGACGCGGCCGTGGAAATCATCCCATGTCTCGGGCGGGCCTTCGATCTTGCCCCCGCGCCAGTAATCGAAGACGCGCGGCAGGTGCAGCGCGAACTGGCCCTGTTCGGACGGAAAATCAATGCCGTGCTGTTCCTGCATGAGATTGGCGAGGGTGAAATACTCAAGCTCGTTCAACCGCGCGTCGCGCACGGGCTCAAGCCCGGTGTCCATCCCCTCGGCGGTCTCGATATGGCGGCGCAGGGTGCCGGTATAAAGCCGCATGTGATGCGTGTCGCTGTCGCGCAGGTAATGGCCCAGCCAGGACGCCTGGGTGTGGCCCAGATCGCTCAGCCGGTCGTAGCTGAGTTCGTCCGTGGCCGTGGAATTGGCCTGTCCGTGGCGGATCAGGGTGATGTGGGACATGAGCGCTCCTGTTGACGTGATGCCTTGATAGGCGAGCGCTGCGGCGGTTGAAAGCAGTGCCTTGGGAATTTTTGAAAAGCGAAGGGGAGAGACGTCGCCTATCGGAAACGGTCCTTGGCGTAAAAACGGGGCGGTGTGTCGGGATTGGGACTCCAGTTTGTACGGCGAAATCGCTAGATGTTGGGGGCTTGCAGGAGGACGATGTCATGGCCGAGAAGATCACATTCACGCTCGACGGGGAAACGGTCGAGGCGGAAAAGGGTCTGACGATCTGGGAAGTGGCCAATGGCCGGGGTCTGGTGATCCCGCATCTGTGTCACAAGCCGGCACCCGGTTATCGCCCTGACGGAAACTGCCGCGCCTGCATGGTCGAGATCGAGGGCGAGCGCACGCTTGCGGCGTCGTGCATCCGCGAGCCCAGCGACGGTATGGTGGTGATCACCAACAACGCGCGGGCTGAAAAAGCACGCAGGATGGTGGTCGAACTGCTGATGGCGGACCTGCCCGAGCATGAGGTCGCCCACGACAAGTCGAGCCATATGTGGGACATGGCCGCGATGAACGGCGTCGAGGACAGCCGTTTTCCCAAGCTGGAAGAGGGGCGGATTCCTCTGCTGGACGACAGTCATGTGGCGATGCGCGTCAATCTGGATGCCTGCATTTCCTGCGGGCTGTGCGTGCGGGCCTGCCGCGAGGTGCAGGTCAACGACGTGATCGGCATGTCGGGGCGGGGGCAGCAAAGCTATCCGACTTTCGACATGGCCGACCCGATGGGCGCATCCACTTGTGTGGCCTGCGGCGAATGCGTGCAGGCCTGCCCGACCGGCGCGCTGATGCCCGCCACGGTGCTGGATGATGCACAGATCGGGGATTCCGCCGATTTCGACAGCGAAGTGGAGAGCATCTGCCCGTTCTGCGGCGTCGGCTGTCAGATTTCGCTGAAGGTCAAGGACAACAAGGTCAAATATGTCGAGGGCATCAATGGTCCCGGCGAACGAAGGGCGTCTTTGCGTCAAGGGGCGCTTCGGGTTCGACTATATCCACCACGATCACCGCCTGACCAAACCGCTGATCCGCCGCGATGACGCGCCTGCCAAGGGGCTGAACGTGGACCCGGCGAACTGGCAGGACTTCTTCCGCGAGGCGTCATGGGACGAGGCGCTGGATTTTGCGGCCAAGGGGCTGAAGGACATCGGCGGGACGGGTGTGGCGGGATTCGGATCGGCCAAATGCACGAACGAGGAAGCCTATCTGTTCCAGAAGATGATCCGTCAGGGGTTCGGCCATAACAACGTCGATCACTGCACGCGGCTGTGCCATGCGTCCTCGGTCGCGGCGCTGATGGAGAACGTGGGCTCGGGTGCCGTGACCGCGACCTTCAACGAGATCGAGAATGCGGATGTGGCGATTGCCATCGGCTGCAACCCGATCGAGAACCACCCTGTCGCCGCGACCTATTTCAAGCAGTTCACCAAGCGCGGTGGCAAGCTGATCGTCATGGACCCGCGCGGTCAGGCGCTCAAGCGGTTCTCCAGCCACATGCTGCAGTTCCGGCCCGGCACGGATGTGTCGATGCTCAACGCGATCATGCATGTGATCGTGGAGGAAGAGCTTTATGACAAACAGTATATCGAGGCCTACACCGAGAACTGGGAGGCCGAGAAAGAGCACCTGAAGGACTTCACGCCGGAGAAGATGGCGGAGGTGTGCGGCATAGAGGCCGAAACCCTGCGCGATGTGGCGCGGACCTTTGCCGGTGCCAATGCGGCGATGATCTTCTGGGGGATGGGCGTGTCGCAGCACATTCACGGGACGGACAATGCGCGCTGCCTGATTTCGCTGGCGCTGATGACCGGACAGGTCGGCCGCCCCGGCGCGGGGCTGCATCCGCTGCGCGGACAGAACAACGTCCAGGGCGCATCCGATGCGGGGCTCATTCCGATGTTCCTGCCGGATTACCAGTCGGTGATGGATGACGGAGTGCGCTCTGCCTTTACGGATGTCTGGAAGTCCGAGGATTTTTCCGCGCAAAAGGGTCTGACCGTGACCGAGATCATGGATGCGGTCCATGACGGGGACATTCGCGGGATGTACATTCTGGGTGAAAACCCTGCGATGTCGGACCCGGACGTGGAACATGCCCGTGACGCGCTGGCCAAGCTGGAGCATCTGGTGGTGCAGGACATCTTCATCACCGAGACGGCGAACTACGCCGACGTGATCCTGCCCGCGAGCGCTTTTGCGGAGAAGTCGGGCACCGTGACCAACACCAACCGTCAGGTTCAGATGGGCCGCCCCGCGGTGACGCCGCCGGGTGATGCCCGCGAAGACTGGTGGATCGAGGTGGAACTGGCCAAGCGGCTGGGGCTGGGTTGGGACTATGCCTCGCCTGCGGATGTCTTCGCCGAGATGAAGCTGAACATGAAGTCGCTCAACAACATCACATGGGAGCGGCTGGAGCGGGAGAACGCGGTGACCTATCCGTCGCTGTCGCCGGAAGACCCCGGTCAGGCGATCGTCTTTGCCGATGGCTTCCCGCGGCCCGACGGCCGCGCGCGGTTCACGCCCGCGTCGATCATCGCACCCGACGATGTGCCGGATGCGGAATACCCGATGATCCTGACCACCGGGCGGCAGCTGGAACACTGGCACACCGGGTCGATGACGCGGCGGTCACGGGTGCTGGACGCGGTGGAGCCGGAGGCGAACTGCTCGCTGCACCCGTCCACCTTGCGCAAGCTTGGCGTGGCGCCGGGCGAGCATGTGCGGCTGAGCACCAAGCGCGGCAGCATCGAGATCATGGCGCGGGAGGACCGCGCCGTGTCGCCCGATATGGTGTTCCTGCCCTTTGCCTATGTGGAGGCTGCCGCCAACATTCTCACGAACCCGGCGGTGGACCCCTATGGCAAGATCCCGGAGTTCAAGTTTTCCGCCGTGAAGGTGGAAGCGGCGAAACCGGCGGTCGCGGCGGAGTGATCCAAAGGTGCAGCTGAAGCTGCACGACATGTTCAGGGGGCTCCGCCCCGTCGATCAAAGATCGACTCCCCGCGGTATTTAAGGCCAAAAAGAGAAAACACATGACTGTAGATGCTGCACGCTTTCTGGACGACCTGCACAGGTTGCGGGGGTTTGGTGCGTCGGGGATCGGCAAGGGCGTGGTCCGGCCCGCCTATTCCGACGCCGATGTGGCGGCCCGGCGCTGGCTTGCCCTGCGGATGCAGGAGGCGGGTCTGCGGGTCGAAGTGGACGCGATGGGCAATCTCTTTGGGCTGGCCGAGGGGCCGTCGTTGTTGATGGGATCGCATTCGGACAGTCAGCCCGAGGGCGGATGGCTGGATGGGGCGCTGGGCGTGATCGCCGCGCTGGAAGTGGCAAGGGCCGCGCAGGAAGCGGGCGGGCCTGCGGTGTCCGTCGTGTCGTTTCAGGATGAGGAGGGCCGCTTTGGCGTGACCACGGGATCGGCGGTCTGGTCCGGGCATCTGTCCTTGGAAGAGGCCGATGCCCTGCCCGATCATGCGGGGATTTCCCTGGCGGACGCCCGCGCCGCGATGGCCGACATGGTCACGGGGGAGGTCGACCCGGCGCAGTTCACCGGGTTCATCGAATTGCATATCGAGCAGGGTCCGACGCTGGACACGAGCGGCCAGCAGATCGGGGTGGTCACGGATATCGTCGGCATCCGCGACATGAAGATCACCTTCGAGGGTCAGCAGAACCACGCGGGCACGACGCCGATGCACCTGCGGCGCGATGCGTTTCAGGCGGTGGCGGCGTTCAACACGGCGTTGAACGACCGGTTCCGCAACGTGGTGACGCCCGGCACGGTCTGGACCATCGGGCATGTGAGCCTGCACCCCAATGCGTCGTCGATCGTGCCGGGACGTGCGGCGTTTTCGATGCAGTGGCGCGATGGCGATGCGGCGCGGTTGGGGCGGATGGAACAGATCATCCGCGACACCGCGGCGGAGGTGGCCGAGGCGCGGGGAATGACGCTGTCTTTCGGGCCGATGCTGGGGCTGGAGCCGGTGGCGATGGATGAGGACCTGCGCCGCGCGCTGGAGCGGGGGGCGGAAGCCATCGCCCCCGGCAATTGGCGCAGGATGCCGTCAGGCGCGCTGCACGACGCGACGAATGTCTCGCGGCTGATGCCGGTGGCGATGCTTTTCGTGCCGTCGATCAACGGGATCAGCCATGCCTTCGAGGAAGACACAGGCGAAGACGATCTGGTGGCGGGACTGCGGGTGTTGGCGCATGCGGTCACGGTGCTGTCCGGGAAACTTGCCGGCGGAACGTGATGGATGTGGGTCGGTCAAAGCCGGGATGCGCCGTCCGGGCGGTTTCGCTGAAGCCGAGGCGGGTAAAGACCGCGTGATTGGCGGTCAGTTCGACGCGGGTTTGCAGTTCCAGTGCGTTGCGCCCGTGATGCCGGGCCCGGTCTGCCGCGTGATCCACCAGACGGCGGGCAAGACCGCACCCGCGACCCTGCGGCGCCACCGCAAGTTTGCCGATATGGAGCGCGTCCGGCTGGAGGGTGAAGACGGCGCAGGCCAGAGGCGGCGGACCGAGGGACCAGATTTCCTGATGTTCCGCCTGATCGCGCAGGGTGTCCAACGTCAGCCGGTGCATGGAGGAGGGCGGGTCGATCACGCCGTCCATATAGGCGAAACTGCTGCGGATCAGCGCCAGCACGGCTGCGAGGCTGGGTTCACCGGGATCGTGACGGTGCAGGCTCAGCTCCACGTGACATCCCCCAGAAAGATGTATCCGGCACCATAGATCGTCTTGATCAGCTGGGGGTTCTTGGGGTCTTCGCGCAGTTTCGTGCGCAGGCGCGAGATGCGCACGTCCATCGCGCGGTCAAAGCTCTCGGAGGCTGCCCCGCCAAGGCTTTCCTGCATCTGGGCGCGGCTGATGAGGCGCTTGGGGCTGTCGAGAAAGAGGCGCAGCACCTCGCTTTCGGCGTGGGAAAAGGGTGTTTCCGCGCCGTCGGCATCCGACAGCACGTAGCGGTCGAAATGCGCCTGCCAGCCCGCAAAATGAGCGATGTCCCCGCCGCTGGCGGGAGGTTTCGGCTTGCGCAGGCGGGCGCGGATGCGGGCGACGACTTCGGCGGGATCGAAGGGTTTGATGATGTAGTCGTCGGCACCCAGTTCCAGCCCGGTGACGCGGTCCTGCACCTGGGCGCGGCCCGAGATGATGATCACCACCGCGCCTTGTTCAAGTGCCAGGCGGTGCACGAGGGTCAGCCCGTCGGTGTCCGGCAGGCTCAGATCGACGAGACAGACATCGGGGGTGCGTTTGGCCAGCGCCGCCTCGAACGCGCGGGCGCGGCCGAAGCTGAGCGTTTCGAAACCGGCTTCCTCGAGCACATCGGCCAGCAGCGCGCGGATCTCCGGTTCGTCGTCCAGAATGGTGACCAGCGGCCGGGTCATTGTGCGGCCATCCTGCGTGGCATGATCAGCGCTGCAAGATCGGGCGCGTCGAAGGGTTTGCGCAGCACGGGGGCCACCTGCTGCGCGGCGAGGAACAGCGCGTGGTCGGCGGGCAGAGAGGTCATCAGGACGATGGGTTTCTGGTCGGACACGCGCGCAGCCAGATCGAGGCCGGTGGCTTCGCCCACAAGTTGGATGTCGGACAGGATCAGCGCGATATCCGGCAGATCGGCCAGCAGGGCGGTGGCTTCATCGGCGCTTTCGGCTTCGATCACCGAATGGCCGATGGCCATCAGCATGTCGCGCACGGTGGCGCGGATGTCGCCGTTGTCCTCGACCAGCAGGACAAGCCCGGAGGTATCCGGCAATGCGACGCGGTAGGGCAGGCGCAGAACAACGGTCGCCCCGCCGTCCGGACCGTTGCGCAGGCGCAGGTCGCCGCCGGCGGATTTTGTCATGTCATAGACCATCGACAGTCCCAGACCGCTGCCCTCGCTGCCTTTGGTGGTGAAGAACGGGTCGATCCCGTGCGCCAGCGCGGAAGGGGAAAAGCCCGGACCATCGTCGGTCACGGACCATTCGATCCAGGTGTCGTGCACCCGGCGCAGTGTCAGGCGGATGTGCCCGTTGGCGCCACAGGCATCACGGGCATTCAGGATCAGGTTGAGAAGGCTGTCGGTCAGGCTGCCTTTGTCGAGAAGGACATGGGCATCGGGCATCTGATTGTCGATGCTCAGGGTGATCCCGGCGGGCAGGGTGGGTTTGGCCAGCGTCGCAAGGTCCGCCAGCACCTGCGCCGGGTCGGTCGCCTCGGGGCGCAGGATACGCGGGCCGGTCACATTCGCGATCGAGGTCAGCAGGGCGCCGCCGCGCCGCGCCGCCGCCAGCGTGCCGTCGATCAACGCCTGTGCCTCGGCAGACAGCCCCGGCTGGCGGGCAAGGCGCGCCTGCATCCCCAGAATGATCGTCAGAAGGTTCGAGAAATCATGCGCAAGGCCAGAGATCATCTGCGCCGCCAGTTCGCGTTTGCGTGTCTGTTGCAGCGCGACACGGGTCTGGGTTTCTTCGGTGATGTCCATCGACATGATATAGACCCCGCCCTGTGTGTCCGGGGTGAAGGCGGCGCGGACACGTCTGGCGGAGGTATCGTCGCTGAATTCCAGCACGGCGGGGCTCCCGCCGTAGGCCTGTTCAAGCGCCGGTTTGATCCGGCCATAGGCAAAACTGCCCAGAACGTCGTCGATCTGCAGACCGATGATATGGCCCGGACGTCCCGGCAGGACATGCGGCAGGCGCTGGTTGGAGAAGGTATAGCGCCCGGAGGCATCCACATGGGCGATATGGGCCGGCATCATCTCGGTCGTCAGGCGGGTGCGGGCCTCGCTCTGGGTCAGCTGGCGCTTGGTTTCCTCCAGCGTCGTGATCATCGCCGCCAACTCGCGGTTCGTCGCCGACAACTGATCGGCGTGGGCCAGCACCTGATCGGACAGCGCGTCGGAGCGCGCGTGCAGCAGCGCCTCCTGCCGTTTCGTCGCGGTGATGTCCGTATAGACGGTGACCCAGCCCCCCTGCGGCAGGGGCGATCCCTCGACGCTGATGGTGCGGCCGTTCGAGCGGGTGCGCTCCATGTAGTGGGGTTCGAACGCCAGCGCCTGTTCCTTGCGCTCTGCGACGAAGGCGTCGATGTCATCGACCTCTCCGTATTCGCCGCAGGTGGCCAGGTGATGGATGGTTTCCTCGAAGGTGGCACCGGGGGTGACCAACCTGTCCGGCAGGCTGAACATCTGCTGGAAAGGCGCGTTCGAGACGACGAGGTTGCAGGTTGGAATCGTAGATCGTAAGCGCCTGCGCGATCAGGTTCAGCCCCGCGCTGGTCATCGCCTTTGCCTGTTCATCGGTGATTTGCATCGATCCCCCTTTGCGCCTGCGATCCTACCGCGTCCGGGCGTGCCGCAACAAGACAAAGCGGCGGCGACGGATCCGTTGTTACAATTCGTTAGGATTGGGAAAACTTCAGGAAAAAGTTGACCTTCACGGTAAACGAACCATCCTGACGGGATGTGAGAATCGCACCAAGCGATCGACCCTGCCGAAAAATGGCAGGCAAGGGAGGAATGACTTTGGCAATGCCACAAACGCGCGCCGACGGACCACAGTCCGTGCCGGCGCTTTTGCACCGTAACGCCACCAAATTCGCGAACGCGCCCGCGTACCGCGAAAAGGAATACGGCATCTGGCAAAGCTGGACCTGGGCGCAGACCCGCGACGAGGTCGAGGCGCTGGCGCTGGGCCTCATGGAAATGGGCATCAACGAAGGTGATTTCGTCGCCGTGATCGGACGCAACCGCCCCACGCTTTACTGGGCGATGATGGCCGCCGAGATGTGCGGTGCCGTGCCTGTGCCGCTCTATCAGGACGCCAATGCCGAAGAGATGGCTTACGTGATGAACCACTGCGGCGCGCGGTTTGCCGTGGTGGGGGATCAGGAGCAGGTCGACAAGATTCTGGAGGTGCAGGAGCAACTGCCGGAATTTGAGCAGATGATCTATCTCGATCCACGGGGTCTGCGCAAATACGACCACGCGGCGATGAAGCAATATGCCAATGTGCAGGAGCTGGGCCGCCAGTTCCGCGACAAGCACATCAAGGAACTGGAAGCACGTCAGGCCAAGCTGGATTACGACAGCACGGGCGTGATGCTCTATACCTCCGGCACGACCGGCAAGCCCAAGGGCGTCGTGCTGTCCAACCGCAACATCATCGAGACGGCGAAGTCGTCCTCGGAGTTCGACAACCTGCGTCAGAGCGACGATATCCTTGCCTATCTGCCGATGGCCTGGGTGGGTGATTTCATCTTTTCCGTGGGACAGGCGATGTGGACCGGGTTCTGCACCAATTGCCCCGAATCCGCCGACACGATGCACGTCGACCTGCGCGAGATCGGGCCGACCTACTACTTTGCCCCGCCACGGGTGTTCGAGACGCAGTTGACCAATGTGATGATCCGCATGGAAGACGCCAGCCGCATGAAGAAATGGCTGTTCGATACGTTCATGGCCCACGCCCGCAAGGTCGGCCCGGCCATTCTGGACGGCAAGAAGGTCAGCCAGTGGGACCGGTTCAAATACAAGCTGGGCGAAATCTTCGTCTATGGGCCGCTGAAGAACACGCTGGGCTTCTCGCGCGTGCGTGTGGGCTATACCGCCGGTGAGGCGATCGGCCCTGAAATCTTTGATTTCTATCGGTCTTTGGGGATCAACCTGAAACAGCTCTACGGTCAGACCGAAGCGACGGTGTTCATCACGGCGCAGCCCGATGGCGAGGTGCGGTCGGACACGGTGGGGGTGACATGCCCCGGTGTGGAGCTGCGCATCGCCGAGAACGGCGAGGTCTTCTACCGCTCACCCGGCGTTTTCGTGGAGTATTACAAGAACCCCGAAAGCACCGCCGACACCAAGGACGCCGAAGGCTGGGTCGCCACCGGAGACGCCGGTTTCATCGAGGAAGACACCGGCCATCTGCGCATCATCGACCGCGCCAAGGACGTGGGCAAGATGGCGGACGGATCGCTCTTTGCGCCCAAGTACGTCGAGAACAAGCTGAAATTCTTTCCGAATATCCTCGAGGCCGTGGTGTTCGGCAATGAGCGCGAGGAATGTACCGCATTCATCAACATCGACCTGACCGCGGTGGGCAACTGGGCCGAGCGCAACAACATCGGCTACGCGTCCTATCAGGAACTGGCGCGGCATCCGCAGGTGATGGACACGATCCAGTCCCATGTGGAAGCGGTGAACGCCAGTGTGGCGGAGGACGAGATGCTGTCGGGCTGTCAGATCCACCGTTTTGTCGTTCTGCACAAGGAGTTGGACGCAGATGACGGCGAATTGACCCGCACCCGCAAGGTGCGCCGCAAGATCATCGGCGAGAAGTACGAAGACATCATCACCGCGCTTTACGACGGGTCGAAAACCCTGAACACCGAGACCGAAGTGACCTACGAGGATGGCCGCAAAGGCAGCATCAAGGCGACACTGGAAGTGCGCGAGGCGAAGGTGGTGCCGGTGACGCCAAGGCAGATGGCGGCGGAATGACGGATCGGATTGTGCACTGGAGCGACATGCGGATGGCCGTGTCATTCGGCGTGGTGGGCCGTCCTGCCCTGGCGCGTCTGGCCGGGATGTCGGTGATGAGTTGTATTGGAAAGATGAAGGGCAGGACTGCGTGAAAGACACTGTGGACAGCTATGTGACGACCGATGGTCGGACCATCGGCGGGGTGGTCATGGAGATGAAGAACATCACCCTGCGGTTCGGCGGGGTCGAGGCGATCAAGGACATCTCCTTTGACATTCGGGAAGGCGAGATCCGCGCGATCATCGGGCCGAACGGGGCGGGCAAGTCTTCGATGCTGAACGTGATTTCGGGATTCTACGTCCCGCAGGAGGGCGAGGTCTGGTACAAGGGGTCGCGCCGTCCGCCGATGAAACCCTTCGAGGTGGCCCGGCAGGGGATCGCGCGGACGTTTCAGAACATCGCCCTGTTCGAGGGGATGTCCGTTCTGGACAACGTGATGACGGGCAGGCTGACACATATGAAGACCGGGCTTTTCCAGCAATCGCTGTGGAAGGGCAAGGCCGAGCGCGAAGAGGTCGAGAACCGGGAAGTGGCTGAAAAGATTATCGACTTTCTGGAGATTCAGGCCATCCGCAAGACGCCTGTGGCGCGTTTGCCTTATGGGTTGAAAAAGCGTGTCGAACTGGCGCGCGCACTGGCGGCGGAACCGTCGATCCTGTTGCTGGACGAGCCGATGGCGGGGATGAACGTCGAGGAGAAGGAGGACATGAGCCGCTTCATTCTCGATGTGAACGACGAATTCGGCACCACCATTGCGCTGATCGAACACGATATGGGCGTGGTCATGGACCTGTCCGACCGGGTGGTCGTGATGGATTACGGCAAGAAGATCGGCGACGGCACGCCGTCCGAGGTGCGCAACAACCAGGATGTGATCGACGCCTATCTGGGGGTGGCGCATGACTGATCTTAACGAGACGTTAAAAGTCACACAGCGTACACAGAACGTACACCGGGCGTACACCGCATCAGGGAGGGTCGCGCGATGAACGAGCAACTTGCATTTACCATAGAGGTCTTTGCGAACGGGCTGATGGCCGGGGTGCTTTATGCGCTGGTCGCGCTGGGGTTCGTGCTGATCTACAAGGCGTCGGGCATCTTCAACTATGCCCAGGGTGTCATGGCGCTGTTTGCGGCGATGACACTGGTGGGGATCCAGAACGGGCAGGTGCCGTTTGCGCATCTGATCAACGCCATTTTCGGAACCGACCTGCATTACTTTGGCTGGTCGGTGCATTCGTTCCTGGCCATCCTGTTTACCGTGATCGTGATGATCGCGCTGGCCTGGGCCGTGCAGCAGTTCGTGTTCCGGCATCTGGTGGGGCAGGAGCCGATCATCCTGTTCATGGCGACCATCGGTCTGGCCTATTTCCTGGAAGGGGTGGCGGACCTGATGTGGGGGTCGGAGTTGAAGGCGCTGAACGTCTGTGCGTCCGAAGGCAACTGCCTGCCGCAGGGCATGAACGTCTGGCTGGAAGGCACCACCTACGAGGCGCTGGGCTACGGGTTCTTCATCGACAATCTGGACATCGTTGCCTCCATCGTCGCGGCCATTCTGGTGGTCGGGCTGGTGATGTTCGCGCAATACACCAAGCAGGGCCGCGCGATGCGGGCTGTGGCGGATGACCATCAGGCGGCGTTGTCGGTGGGCGTGTCGCTGAATTTCATCTGGGTGCTGGTGTGGTCGCTTGCGGGTTTCGTGGCGCTGGTTGCGGGGATCATGTGGGGTGCCAAATCAGGTGTGCAGTTTTCGCTGTCGCTGATTGCCTTGAAGGCGCTGCCGGTGCTGATGCTGGGGGGGTTCACCTCCATTCCCGGGGCCATCGTGGGCGGGCTGATCATCGGTGTGGGGGAGAAGCTGTTCGAGTTTCTGATCGGTGCGCCCTACCTGGGTGGAGCGACGGAGAACTGGTTTGCCTATATGCTGGCGCTGCTGTTTCTGGTGTTTCGCCCGCAGGGATTGTTCGGGGAGAAGATCATTGAGCGGGTTTGAGCGCGTGCTGTCGGACCGGGGCCAGCCCCGGACCCCGGAGTTGTATTGGAAAGATGAAGCCGGGGGACTGTCCTGATGTTCTATCGTGAAGCAGGCGATTTCAGCACGACCTATGCTGACGATCAGCAGACCTTTCCGATCAAGTTCGACCGGTATCGGTACTACGTGGTGTTGTTCATCGCGATTGTTGTCGTGCCGTTTGTCATCAACGACTATTGGGCCAACTCGCTGCTGCTGCCCTTCCTGATCTATGCGATCGCGGCGATCGGGCTGAACATTCTGGTGGGCTATTGCGGGCAGGTGAGCCTTGGGACGGGCGGGTTCATGGCCGTGGGGGCGTACTCCTGCTACAAGTTCATGACCGGCGTGGACATCTGGTGGGGCGGGGAATTGCTCTACCGGTTGCCGGAGTTCAACATCTTCTTCTCGATCATCATGGGCGGCGTGATGACAGCGCTGGTGGGTGTGCTGTTCGGCCTGCCCAGCCTGCGGATCAAGGGGTTCTATCTTGCGGTTGCCACGCTGGCGGCGCAGTTTTTCCTTGTCTGGCTGTTCAACCGGGTGGCGTGGTTCTACAACTATTCCGCTTCGGGACAGATTTCGGCACCGGAGCGGGAGTTTCTGGGCGTCCTGATCACCGGACCGAGCACACCGGCCTGGGCCACCTATCTGTTCTGTCTGTTCTTCACCATCGTGAGCGCGGTGATCGCCCGCAACATGACGCGGGGCGCGTCGGGGCGGAAGTGGATGGCGATCCGCGATATGGACATCGCGGCCGAGATCATCGGGGTGAACCCGCTGCGGGCCAAGCTGACGGCTTTCATGGTCTCTTCGTTCTTCATCGGCATCTCGGGGGCGCTGTTCTTTTCCGTCTATCTGGGCGCGGTCGAGGTGGGCGAGGCCTTTGGCATCCAGAAGTCCTTCCTTGTCCTGTTCATGATCATCATCGGCGGGCTGGGCAGCATCTTCGGCTCTTTCGCGGGGGCGGCGTTTCTGGTGCTGCTGCCGGTGGCGCTCAAGGTGGTTGGGGTGGACTGGCTGGGCTGGCCCACGGATATCGTGGCGCATCTGCAGCTGGTGATCGTGGGCGGGCTGATCGTGGTCTTCCTGATCGCGGAACCGCACGGGATTGCGCAGCTGTGGCGCGTGGCGAAAGAGAAATTGAGATTGTGGCCCTTCCCGCATTAGGGTGAGGCTCCAACTGCGGTGCGCAGGGAGTGCGCACCCGAAGGGATGGCGGGGCGACAACCGTCTGACAGAAGAAACGTATCGGATAAAATCCAAGGGAGGAAACACCGATGAAATATAAACTAGGAACACTGGCCGTGGCCGCGATGATGGCGGGCGCACCTGCGATGGCGGATCTTGTCTTTCCATCGCTGAGCTACCGCACCGGGCCTTACGCGGCGGGGGGTATCCCCTTTGCCGATGGCTATGCGGATTATTTCACCATGCTGAACGAGCGTGATGGCGGCATCGGCGGGGTGATGACCTCCGTGCCGGAGTGCGAGACCGGGTACAACACCGAGAAGGGTGTGGAATGCTACGAATCGCTGAAAGGCGGCGGCGGTCTGGTGTATCAGCCCCTGTCCACGGGCATCACCTATCAGCTGATCCCCAAGACGACGGCGGATGACATTCCCATGCACACGATGGGCTATGGCCGGACATCGGCGGCGAACGGCGAGGTCTTCAGCCATACATTCAACTATCCTGCGAACTACTGGAACGGTGCGTCCGGGGCGATCAACTATCTGCTGGCCGAAAACGGGGGCGACCTGAACGGCAAGAAGATCGCGCTGGTCTATCACAACTCCGCCTACGGCAAGGAGCCGATCCGCACCTTGCAGGAGCTGAGCGCAAAGCACGGGTTCACCTTTACCGAAGTGCCGGTGGATCACCCCGGTCAGGAGCAGAAGTCACAGTGGCTGCAGATCCGTCGCGACAAGCCTGACTACGTGATCATGTATGGCTGGGGCGTGATGAACCAGGTGGCCGTTCAGGAAGCCGCGAACATCCGCTTCCCGATGGAGAACTTCATCGGCATCTGGTGGTCCGGGTCGGAGAACGACGTGCTGGCGGCGGGCGAGGCGGCCAATGGCTACAAGGCGCTGACGTTCCACGGTGTGGGCAGCGACTTCCCCGTGTTCGACGACATCAAGACGCATGTGGTCGACAAGGGTCTGGCGGCCGGTGCGGGCGACCAGATCGGTACGGTGCTCTATAACCGTGGTCTTTATGCGGCGATGCTGGCGGCGGAAGCGGCCAAGACGGCGCAGGAGATCCACGGAACCAAGGAGATCACCGCCGCGCAGATGCGCGATGGCATGGAAGCGCTGGAGATCACCGAAGAGAAGATGGCAGCCCTGGGTCTGCCGAACTTCGGTCCGGCGTTCAAGGTGTCCTGTGAAAACCACGGCGGCACCGGCCTTGTCGGTGTGACGCAGTGGGATGCCACGGCGAAGGAGTGGACGCTGATTTCCGACTTCTCGGAAACGGACATGGATGTGATCGGCCCGCTGATCGAGGAAGACTCGGCAGCCTATGCGGCAGAGAACAACATCGAAGGCAACTGCGGCTGAGGCCTGCGTGACCTGTCCGGCCGCTGCCCTGTGCGGCGGCCGGAGAATTTGAGTTATAGTGGAAAGATGAAGCATGCTTGATGCCACAGTGACACCCGATGCGCAGGTTGAGAACGTTCTTGAGGTCAACAACATCGAGGTGATCTACAATCACGTGATCCTCGTGCTGAAGGGCGTGAGCCTGAATGTGCCCAAGGGCGGCATCACGGCGCTGCTGGGCGGGAACGGTGCCGGCAAGACAACGACGCTCAAGGCGATTTCGGGGTTGTTGGCGTCCGAGCGGGGCGAGGTGACAAAAGGGTCGATCAAGTACCGTGGTCTGGACATTGCCCATGCGGACCCGGCGGAGACGGTCAAGAAGGGTGTCGTGCAGGTGATGGAGGGCCGTCACTGTTTCGAGCATCTGACAGTGGAAGAGAACCTGATGACCGGCGCCTATACCCGCGCCGACGGCAAGGGGGCCATCGCCGCCGATCTCGAGATGGTCTATGATTATTTTCCGCGCCTGCGCGAGCGCCGCAAGTCGCAGGCCGGGTATACGTCGGGCGGAGAGCAGCAGATGTGCGCCGTGGGCCGGGCGCTGATGTCCAGGCCCGAGACGATCCTTCTGGATGAACCGAGCATGGGGCTTGCGCCGCAGCTGGTGGAGCAGATTTTCGACATCGTGAAAACGATCAACGAGAAGGAAGGCGTGACCTTTCTGCTGGCCGAGCAGAACACCAACGTCGCCCTGCGTTTTGCGCATTACGGCTACATCCTTGAATCGGGGCGCGTCGTGATGGACGGACCTGCTGCCGATCTGCGCGAAAACCAGGATGTGAAGGAATTCTATCTGGGCATGTCGGACGAGGGGCGGAAATCCTTTCGCGATGTGCGCTCCTACCGCCGCCGCAAGCGGTGGCTGTCCTGACGCGCCGGTTGGGCCCCTTGCCCGCCATACCTGAACAGCGCCCGTAAGGTGGGCGTATCGCCCACCCTTGTTGGATGAAATCAATGCCCGATACCTTCTTCGACGATCTGGAAACCCGAAGTGCGGACGCCCGCGAGGCCGCGCAGCTGGATGCCCTGAAGGCGCAGCTGGCGCGTCATGGTGGCGTTGGGCAGATCGACAGCCTTGGCGATCTGGCCAGACTGCCCGTGCTGCGCAAGTCCGATCTGACCGAGCGTCAGAAGGCGCAGCCGCCCTTTGGCGGCATTCCGGTCAGCAACATCACCCATGTGTTCCAGTCCCCCGGTCCGATCTATGAGCCGGGCGGGTCGGGTGCGGACTGGTTCCGCATGGGACGGTTCCTTCATGCGGCGGGGTTGGGCGCTGAGGATACGGTGCAGAACTGCTTTGGCTATCATCTGACGCCTGCGGGCCACATGTTTGAAAGCGGGGCGCGGGCGGTGGGCGCGCGGGTGCTGCCCGCCGGTGTGGGCCAGACCGAACTTCAGGTGACCGCCGCGCGGGATGTGGGCACGACCGCCTATGCCGGGACGCCCGATTACCTCAAGATCATTCTGGAAAAGGCCGATGAGATGGGCGTGACGCTTGGCATCACCAAGGCCGCCGTCGGGGGCGGGGCGCTGTTTCCGAGCCTGCGGCAGTATTACATCGACCGCGGCATTTCCTGTCTGCAATGCTATGCCACGGCGGACGTGGGCAACATCGCCTACGAGAGCGCCGCGATGGAGGGGATGATCCTTGACGAAGGGGTGATCGTCGAGATCGTGACCCCCGGCACCGGTGATCCGGTCGCCCCCGGCGAGGTGGGGGAAGTGATCGTGACGACGCTGAACCCCGATTATCCGCTGATCCGATTCGCCACAGGCGATCTGAGCGCGGTGATGGCGGGCCAATCCCCCTGCGGGCGCACCAACACGCGCATCAAGGGCTGGATGGGACGGGCCGATCAGACGACCAAGATCAAGGGCATGTTCGTGCGCCCCGAACAGGTTGCAAAGCTGGTGGCGCACCATGCAGAGATCAGCCGCGCCCGGGTGATCGCCTCCCGCAGCGGAGAGCAGGACGTGATGACGGTGCAGATCGAGAGCGATGGCGGCGACAAGGACGCCTATGCCCGGACCGTGGCGGAAGTGCTCAAGCTGAAGGGGATGATCGAGGTGGTCGCCCCCGGCAGCCTGCCGCGCGACGGGCTGGTGATCGAGGATCAGCGGACCTACGAGTAGGCCGCGACCCCCATCCAGACGGCCATCGCGACCATCATCAGGTTTTCGGTCAGGGACACGAAGCCCAGCGGCACGTTGCTGTCACCGCCGACGCAGGCGCATTTCAACTCGCGTTTGTCGATGTAGACGGCCTTGATCACCGACACGGCACCGATGGTGCCGATGAAAAGGGCGATCGGCACGGATACCCACGTCAGGACGCCGGCAAGCATCAGCACACCTGCGGCACCTTCGGCAAAGGGATAGACGTAGCCATAGGGCACCCAGCGGCGGGCCAGCAGGTCGTAATTGAGAAACATGGTCGAGAAGCTTTCCACGTCCTGCAGTTTCTGGAGCGCGAGCAGGCACATCGCGGTGGCGATGAATTTGGGGATGACCATGGCGCTGAAAATGGTCCCGGTGGCCAGAAAACCGATGGCCAGAGCGATCAGGAACGACATGGCAAAGAGCGCAATGACGGGCTGATAGCTTGTCTCGCCCGCCTTGGGCACGTCTTGCCCCAGGTATTCGCGCAGAGCATCATAACCGCCGATCCGCGTCCCGCCGATGAAGACCTGCGGCGTCGTCTGGACGCCATGTTTTTCCTTGAAGGCATCGGTTTCGGCGCGGGTTTCAAGCCAGTTGTCATCGACCGCGAATCCGTGGCGTTCCAGCGCATCTTTCGCCTTGAGGCCGTAGGGGCAGAGGTGGTCGGGCATCACCATGCGGTAAAGGCTTGCCTGCGGGGCGGTTTCCGCGTCGGATGTCGTGTCGCGCATGGGGTGTCCTTTCGACCTGGGATCGGTGTGTGCTGCTCTGAGGCCAACGCACCCCCGGCCCCGGAAGGTTCCGACAAATCTTTGATCGGGGGGTACTGGCAATCCTGACTGAAATCGTCGAAATAAGGATATGACCAGCGAAAGCATCCTTTCCGCACAGCCGTCGCCGCAGCCTTGATGGCTTGCGCGGCTTTGTCGATGGTCGCCGTGGGGGCGGCGCTTGTCTGTGCCTTGTAGTCATCTTGTCGCGCCACACTTTACCGGCTCAATATTGCACCTCGAGATACAAATCGAACTTGCCGTTCCGCAAAAACAAAGTCCTAGATCCTACGTCAAGGCCCGCCCGAAAGAGTGCTTCGTCAGTGGCGTCACTTGCGCCAATCGCTTTGCTCATAAGAGTATCCGAAGGTTCTTCGGCATGTCCTATTGACCGGAAGATGATCATCCTCAGGTCTGGAATTTGCGCTATCAAGCTCAAATCAGCATTGTCAAAAATTCCAAACGTGAGGCTTGAGTTGTTGGCGTAAACGTCGACGGGTTGCGATCGGCCATTATCCATAGCAAGAGCTCCCGGCCGATGGCTGTCGCATCCCGAGGGCGTGCATCATCACGGCTGCTTCGGGTTCGTTAAGTCGTGGTCTTGCGCGTTGGTGGAATCCCTTGATCCCTTCGCGGATATTGGGGAAGATTTCCAGCAATTCGGTCTGGCGATCCGTTGCCAGCGTTTCCAAAGCGAGGTCACCCAAGAACAGGCTTTCAACGGTCATGCCATGCGCCCAAATGACGTGGTGTTCTTCGAACAGGATATGGCAGTACGTAACTTGATGACAGTCGTGCAACCGGACGACGGTTCGACCGTTTACGAGGGAATGAGCCGGAGCCATTACCTCGTCTTCACCTGTAAAGTAGGCAGCTTCCCAAGTGTCAAACACCACACAATGCTGAGGAGATAAAATCAGATCGCGATACGGCTGACCTTCACCAAAGGCATTTTTCCGAACCAATATCGGTTGATGTCTTTTTAATTCTGGCACTTCATCAAAGTTGACGGTTCGGCGACTTGACCAGAGAACTTTCTGCAATCCTGAATCGACTGTGTGAACCAGCTCGCCTGCCTCGATTTCGCCGATTGGTTTCAAACCATTTTCAGCGCGAATAAGAGTTTCAGAAGCGAGACACAAAGGAATAGACACATCGTTTGGGAATAGCAGTGGTAACGACAGGCCAACCGTGATGCTTGCCCCCGGGGGAAGTTCCGGAAAATAGACGTAACTGTCATCGAACAGTCCAGCCTCGATCGTCACCCGCACTGGTGTGAGCGATAACTGCACTGCAATTCCGTCAACGAGGCACGTGACAAGTTGCGGACCCAAGGAAGACTCGATGGCGTTTACTGTGACTGGACTACCGTCGAGTAACGCGGACTGATTGTTACCGGTTTGATCCGGCAGTTCGAAAATGTTGTCGTCTGTGTCTTGCAAGGTGAGAGTCGCATCGCCATTCCCAGAAACAATTCCGAGTAATGGCGAAAATAAGGTAATGTTCCGAAGAGCCATCGATTCCTCCTATTCGCAACGCCTCCCGTCCAACTGGCGTTTGAGTCACGAAACTTCTGTTTCAGGTGCAATCACGGGAAGTCAGCCGCTCAACCTATAGGCTGGTGAAGACATGGGAGTGTGAGTTGCCTAGCAGCGATCTTTGACCAAATTCGGTTGGGACCTGGCAAAGTTCTCTCGTCTGCTGAAAGCAGTTGATTTTGGTTTTTCATGTCTAATTCGCCAAAAATTGTTGAACTGTGAACTGTCAGATGAGCAGAAGTCCGGGGAGAACTGCTAACCTGAAATCAAGGATAGCAACCCAAAAGGGCACAATTTTGGCGTGTGTCACTAAATATTCAGGTTGTATTTCGAGTTTGAAGTACCGGAGAAATTGACTGAACTTGCCTGCATTTAGAGTGTGTCAACACTTGTGCTGGTTCAGGGAAATCTGACAAAATTATGAAGCTTCAAGTCCGAACTGTAGACTTAGTCCAAGAGTCCAATAACCTTTCTTCGGGTTGCGTTCGCACAGATACCGAGAGGCCAACGCGCCCCCGGCCCCGGAAGGTTCCGACAAATCTTTGATCGGGGGGCACTGGCAATCCTGACTGAAATCGTCGAAATAAGGATATGACCAGCGAAAACATCCTTCCCGCACAGCGGCGCCGCAGCCTTGATGGCTTGCGCGGCCTGTCGATGATCGCCGTGGGGGCGGCGCTTGTCTGTGCCTTGCCGATGGTGGCGGTTCTGCTGGCCGCGCTGGGCGGCGGAACGGAGACGGTGCAGCATCTGATCGACACGGTGCTGGGCACCTATACGCGGACCACGCTGGCGCTGGTGCTGATGGTGTCGGTGGGCACCTTCCTGCTGGGGGTGGGGACGGCCTGGCTGGTGACGATGACGCGGTTCCCCGGTGTGCGCTGGCTCGAGGTGGCGCTGGTGCTGCCGTTGGCCTTTCCGGCCTATGTGCTGGCCTATGCCTATACATCGGTGCTGGATCATCCGGGCGTTGTGCAGACGACGTTGCGCGCGGTGACGGGGTGGGGGCCGCGTGACTATTGGTTCCCCGACATACGGTCGCTGGGTGGTGCGGCGCTGATGCTGACGCTGGTGCTTTATCCTTACGTCTACCTGCTGGCGCGGGCCGCTTTCCTGCAACAAAGCGGGACGACCTTTCTGGCGGCGCGGGCGCTGGGCAAAAGCGCGTGGCGGGCGTTTTTCCAGGTGAGCCTGCCGCTGGCGCGTCCGGCGATTGCGGGCGGAGTGCTGCTGGCGGTGATGGAGACCATCGCGGATTTCGGTACGGTCGCCTACTTCGGCGTGCAGACCTTTGCGACGGGGATCTATACGGCGTGGTTTTCGATGTTCGACCGGGTGGGGGCGGCGCAGCTGGCGCTGTGCCTGCTGAGTTTCGCGCTGCTGCTGGCGATGCTGGAACGCGTGCAGCGCGGCAAGGCCAAGTACCACGATCCGGCGCGGCAGGCGCAGCGGATGCCGCCGATGCAGTTGCGCGGCGGTCGGGCGGCACTGGCGATGCTGGGGTGCGGGCTGCCTGTTCTGTTCGGCGCGGTGTTGCCGGTGGTGGTGCTGTTCAGCATGGGTCTGGGGTCGGAGCAGAACCTGCTGAGCCCGCGCTATCTGGGCTTCATCCGCAACTCGCTGACTTTGGCGGGAATCGCGGCGGTGGTGACGGTGTCGGCTGCCGTGGCCATCGGATTTTTCCAACGGTTGCGCCCCGGCCGGGTGTCACGCGGGGCGGGATATGTGGCGCGGCTGGGCTATGCGGTGCCGGGCGGGGTGATCGCCGTGGGGCTTCTGGTGCCCTTTGCGGCGTTCGACAATGCGCTGGACGCCTGGATGCGGGCGACCTTCGACATCTCGACGGGATTGCTGATCACCGGGTCGATCTGGCTGTTGATCGCGGCCTATCTGGTGCGGTTTCTGGCCGCCGCGCTGGGGGCCTACGAAGGGGGGCAGGCGATGGTCCATGCGAATATGGATGCCGCGGCCCGGTCGCTGGGGCAGACGCCGGTGGGGACGTTGCGCCGGGTGCATCTGCCGATCCTCGCGCCATCGCTGTTGACGGCTTTGCTGATTGTGTTTGTGGATGTGATGAAGGAATTGCCCGCGACGCTGATCATGCGGCCCTTCAACTTCGATACGCTGGCGGTGCAGGCCTACCGGCTGGCCAGCGACGAACGGCTGGACGGGGCGGCGGTGCCGTCGCTGGTGATCGTGGCGATGGGGCTGCTGCCGGTGATCCTGATCTGCCGTCAGGTGGGCCGAAACCGATAGGGGGCAGTCTGACCTGCCCCCCGGCGCGATCTACTCCGCTTTTCCTTCAAGCTTGTCCTGCGTTCGGGTGTCGAAATCGGACGCGTCGTGGCGTTCGTGCAGTTGCATCGACAGGTCGTCGCCGAAAGCGCGGTTGACCATGCGGCCCCGCGTGACGGCAGGGCGGGCGTCGATCGTTTCCGCCCAGCGCAGCACGTTCTTGTAGGAGGTCACGTCGAGAAATTCCGCCGCCGAATAGAGCCGACCCAGCACCAGCTGTCCGTACCACGCCCAGATCGCCATATCCGCGATGGAGTATTCGCCCGCGAACCAGTCCTTGCCGTCGAGGTGCCGGTCCAGCACGTCAAGCTGGCGTTTGGTTTCCATGGCGAAGCGGTTGATGGGGTATTCGAACTTCTCGGGAGCATAGGCATAGAAATGGCCGAAACCGCCGCCCAGATAGGGCGCGCTGCCCATCTGCCAGAAAAGCCAGCTGAGCGCTTCGGTCCGGTTGGACGGATCGCTTGGCAGGAAGGCACCGAATTTCTCGGCCAGATGCAGCATGATCGCACCGGATTCGAAAACCCGCTGCGGTGTGTCGCCGGAATGGTCCATCAGCGCGGGGATCTTGGAGTTGGGATTCACGCCGACAAAGCCGGACCCGAATTGCTGGCCCTCACCGATGTTGATGATCCAGGCGTCGTATTCCGCCCCGCTGTGGCCCGCGGCCAGAAGCTCTTCCAGCAGGACCGTCACCTTGACGCCGTTGGGCGTGGCCAGCGAATAGAGCTGGAAGGGATGCTTGCCGACGGGCAGTTCCTTGTCATGGGTCGGCCCGGCGATGGGCCGGTTGATGGAGGCGAATTTGCCCCCTGATTCGCTGTCCCAGGTCCAGACGGCGGGCGGCGTGTAGTCCTTCGTGTCGGTCATCGTCATTCCTTTGCGGCGCGGGTGGAGGGCACCTCCACCTTACGGGGTTGTGCTTAAAGTGATGCTGTTGCCCTCTGACTTCCAGCGCTATTTTGTGGTGAAGCGAAACTGTGACAATCGTTGCAGCGTTACGGGAACCGCGGAAAGGTGGGTCAGGATGAAACGGGTATCGAGAGCCTTTGGCGGGATCTGCGCGGCGATGATCGCGGTCTGCATGTCCCTTGGCGCAGCACTTGCGCAGGAGCAGGCCAAGGCGCAACACGGCCTGATGTGGCACCGGACCGGGCTGCCGGCGGTCTTTCCGTTGCAGGTGCGCACCCCGGCAGGGCATGATTTCTATCTTCTGCTGCGCGATCACGAAACCGGAGAGGCGGCTCTTGCCGCCTATATCGAGGGCGGGCGTTTCTTCAGGGTGCTGGTGCCGCCGGGCACCTTCGATCTGCGCTTTGCCTATGGCACGGACTGGCAGGGGGAAGACGCGCTGTTCGGCCCCGGACCCGAGACGCGGGTCGTGAAGATGGCGGAACCGCTGACCTTCAAGGTGCGCAATTTCAGCACCAAGGGCGGGCATGTGATCGACCTGACCGATCTTGCGGAAGGGCAGGAGGCCCGGGCCACGGTTGCCCCGCAAAACCTGTGCCAGACGTTTGCGCTGGACCTGCCGCGCCACAAGACACGGCGCCGCGCCGCGCCTGATCCGGGTCTGGATACGGCACTGGAGGCGCTGGAAGAGCGCTTCGTGACCGGACCGCTTGTCGAACCCGAAGAGGCCGAACCCAACGACGATCCGCGGCGCGTGCCGCGGTCCGTGGTGCGCAGGCGGGCCTGCTGAGCGCGGCACACGCCGCACGCAAAAAAGGCCGCCCTTGGGCAGCCTTTCTGCAATACATCGCAGGTGCGGTAAGGTTCAGCCCTGACGGGCTTTGAACCGGCGCTGCGTCTTGTTGATCACGTAAACGCGGCCTTTGCGACGCACAACGCGGCAATCACGGTGCCGGTTCTTGAGCGAGCGGAGCGAATTGCGAACTTTCATGTTCTTATCCTTCCTGTCTTGGCCCCGCCTTATCATCAAAGACAAGGACCAGCGCCGGGTTACGGACGACCCCATAAGGGGCCAGTGAATATCATGGTGGGCGATACTGGGATCGAACCAGTGACCCCTTCGATGTCAACGAAGTGCTCTACCGCTGAGCTAATCACCCACTTTTTAACGCTTTTTCCCGAACCCCAAACAAAAATGGGGCGCGAAAGTCCGCGCCTGTCGGGCTGCTATAAAAGGAGTCGCTGAGGTGATCAAGGGGCTTTTGGCATAGATGCGATCTGCGCTATGTATGCATCAGAGGGGTCGCGCATGCCGAAGTCAGCCTACGAAGTCATCCAGCCCAGTTCAAACCGGTCTTGCGTGGTCTTTGCCTCGCCGCATTCGGGGCGTGATTATCCCTGGGCTTTCCTGCGCAGTACGGTGTTGGACGAACACGCGATCCGGTCGTCCGAGGATGCATTTGTCGATCAGCTGTTCGACTGCGCTCCGGTGTACGGGGCAAGTTTCATCAAGGCTGGCGCGCCGACGGGCCTATATTGATCTCAACCGTGCGCCGGATGAGCTTGACCCGGCGCTGATCGAGGGGGTGCGGCGGCAGGGGCATAACCCGCGCATCGCATCCGGTCTTGGGGTGATTCCACGGGTCGTCGCCAATGGACGCGCGATCTATCGCGGCAAGCTGACCCTTGCGGAGGCGGAGCGGCGGATCGACACCTATTGGCGTCCCTATCACAACAGGTTGCAGGCCTTGCTGGATGCCGCGCACCGTCACCATGGGCAGGCGGTGCTGATCGATTGCCATTCGATGCCGCATGAGGCGATGGACGGTGTCGTCCGGTCCGGTATCCGGCGGCCCGACATCGTTCTGGGTGACCGTTTCGGTGCCGCAGCCAGCGGCGACGTGGTGGACCGGGTCGAGGCGGCCTTTGCCGCCGCCGGGTTTGTCGTCACCCGCAACGCACCCTTTGCGGGGGCCTATATCACGCAGGCCTACGGCCGCCCGGGCCGCGCGCAACATGCGGTGCAGGTCGAGATTGATCGGTCGCTTTACATGAACGAGACGCTGATCCGGCCGAACGGTGATTTCGAACAGGTGCAAAAGGCCCTGCGTCAGGTGGTGGCAGAGGTTGCGATGATCGGTCAGGGGCGTGTGCCGCTGGCGGCGGAATAGTCAGCGCAGCGCCCGGCCCTTGACGATGGCCTTTGCGCCGAACCGCGAGCGGATCGCGTCCGTTGCCTTTTCCGCCTTGCTGCGCTGATGCGCGTCGGGGTCGAGAAGATCCCCGGCAAGGTCGGCCCCCTCTCCGGTGCTGAGGTCCGAAATTCCGACGCCGATAAGGCGGAAAGGACCGGGATCGTCCAGTTGATCGAACAGGGCGCGGGCGTGACGGTAGATGCGATCGGCCAGCTGGGTCGGATCGCTGAGCGACACGCGCCGGGTCAGCGACTTGAAATCCGACCGCTTGATCTTGAGCGTCACGATGCGGCCTGCGATGTCGCGTGCCTTGGCCCGGTCGGCGACCTGTTCGGACAGCCGCCACAGGTGCCCGTCCAGAATATCCGCGTCTGAGGTATCCTCGCCGAAAGTCGTTTCCTTCGAGATCGACTTGACCGGGTCATTGGCGGACACGCGGCGGCGGTCCTCGCCCCGCGCCAGATGCCAGAGCCGTTCGCCCATGCCGCCGAACCGGGCAATGAGATCCGTCTTGTCCCAGCGCAGCAGGTCCGCGAAGGTGCGGATGCCGGCCTTGTCCAGCGCCCCCTGGCTCACCGCGCCGACACCCCAGATCAGCTTGACGGGTTTGTCGCGCAGAAAGCTGTCGGTTTCGGCCTTGCCGATCACGGAAAACCCGTGCGGTTTGTCGAGGTCCGAGGCGACCTTGGCCAGAAACTTGTTGTGGCTGAGCCCGATGGATCCGGTAAGGCCCAGTTCGATCTTCATGCGACGCACCAACCGCGCCAGCATCACCGCAGGCGGCGCGCCGTGCAGGCGGGTGGTGCCGGTCATGTCCAGAAACGCCTCGTCCAGCGACAGGGGTTCGATTGCGGGGGTGAGTTCCTCCATCATGGCGCGGATCGCGCGGGAGGCTTCGACATAGGCGTCCATGCGCGGCTTGATGATCACCGCTTCGGGGCAAAGCTTGAGCGCCTGAAACATCGGCATCGCCGAGCGCACGCCCTTGATCCGGGCGACATAGCAGGCGGTGGACACGACCCCGCGCCGCCCGCCCCCGATGATCACCGGCTTGCCGTTCAGCGCCGGGTTGTCGCGCTTTTCGACAGAGGCATAGAAGGCGTCGCAATCCATGTGCGCGATGGTCAGGTCAAAGAGTTCCGGGTGCGACAGCACACGCGGGCTGCCGCAGGCGGGGCAGCGGCGGCTGGCGGGAATTTCGGCAAGGCAATCACGGCACAGACTGGCCATCGGACACACCACTGTGAAAGGATGCGCGCAGATTATCCCAAGGACGGGCAATTGAACATGCGCAAAACGGCGGGGTTTGACGGTGCCAAGGTCGCGCTGTTGCTGGGCGACAGGCTTGTCGTGATCCTGCGCGACGATCTGCCGGGGCTGGCCCATGCGGGTTGCTGGGATCTGCCCGGTGGCGGGCGCGAGGGGGATGAAACCCCGCTGGAGTGTGTCCTGCGGGAGTGTTTCGAGGAATTGGGGCTGCGGCTTGCGTCATCCGATTTTGGGAAGGGATGTGGGTTTGAGGGACCACGGGGGGTGCAGTGGTTCCTTACCGCGCAAGTCGCAGCGGACAAGGCCGGGGATATCGTTTTCGGGGAGGAGGGACAGCGATGGACCTTGATGCCGGTTCAAAGTTTTATCAGTCATCCCAAAGGCATACCCCATCTGCAAAGCAGAATGCGGACCGCGGTCGATGAGAGATGGTGGGATTTTCGAGAAAGCCCCCCGCTGCCTTAAGCGGGGGGGAGGTGACGAACGTCAGGAAGAACCAGTTCGTCGGGGAGTATCACCTAGGGTAAGGTTAACAGCGATGTGTGAAATCACATAGTCCGGAATTCCCGACCTGTCGGTCAAAAATCCTGTTGTTGTGAAATTACTACAGTCACAGGTTGAAGTCTGGTCTCAGGCGATCTCGGCCAGGATGGCGCGGGCGGCGGCGGCGGGGTCGTCCGACTGCCAGACCGGGCGGCCCACGACGATATGATCGGCCCCGTCCGCAATGGCGCTTGCGGGTGTCGCGACCCGCTTTTGATCGCCCAGGGCGGCACCCTGCGGACGCACGCCGGGTGTCACGATCAGACGGCCGGCGGCCTCGGGCAGGGCGCGGATGGCGGCGGCTTCCTGCGGGGAGGCGATCACCCCATCGGCACCGGCCTCGAAGGCGCGGGCGGCGCGCATCAGCGCGAGGTCGTGCAGATCGCCCGGCTGGATCAGCGCCGCGTCCAGATCGGCGCGGTCGAGCGAGGTCAGGATGGTCACGCCAAGGATCTTCATGTTGCTGCCTGCGGCGCCTTCCCTGGCTGCGCGGACCACGTGCGGATCCCCATGCACTGTCAGGAAATCCAGATCGAATTGCGCCAGACCCCGCACCGCAGCTTCGACCGTGGCCCCGATGTCGAAAAGCTTCATGTCGAGGAAGATGCGTTTGCCGTGTTCTTGCTTCAACTCGTTGGCCAGCGCCAGACCCCCGCCCGTCAGCATGCCCAGTCCGATCTTGTAGAACGATACGGCGTCACCGAGTTTCTGGGCCAGTGCCAGCCCTGCGACGGCATGTGGAACATCGAGGGCAACGATCAGGCGGTCATCGGACATGGGAACTCCATCGGTTCAATCTTCTGCCGGTGGACTGCCTGAGGGGGCCGCGCGGGTCAAGTGCCGCGCGTTCTGCGCCCTGTTGTGGCGATGTGGTATCGCGGAGGAGGGAAGGGGAGATGAGCGTGAAGCGCGTCGAAAAAAAACCGGACGGACCAAAGGGTCACGTCCGGTACAAGGTCAGAGACATACAGGCAGGCAGTCGTCTCTGTCGAGGCACCCTCTGTTTCAGGAAACAGCGGGGTGGCAATCTGCGGGGCCGGGACGGGCCGCGCAGAAATTCAGGCTGCGGTCCGATCCGACCGCGTAATGAGGGATTCCAGCCAGCGGACAGGGTCAAAGCCGGGGCGTCCGGCGCGCTGACGGGGTTTGTGGCTGTTCGGCTCGCTGAACAGGCCGCCACGGTGCTGGTGGCGGCGGATCGCCTGCTTGGCCAGCCCCTTGGCTGCGTCGTCGAACGTCAGCGTCATGGGGGCCTGGAACGCGCAGGCATAGCGGCGCACCAGCGTGTTGTCGTGCACTGTGACCAGCGCCTCGAAGGTTTGCGAAGCGGCGTTGTATCTGACATCGGTCAGTTGAATTGGGCATGTGTACATGTCGATAACCTCAACTTGTTCTTTGCTGTCCCAGATGGGCACTGTTATTGGAAAAAGAACGCCCGACATGAAAAATGGTTTCCAAATTGTTAACTTTCTGGGGATAAGTCAGGAAAATAACACAAAATCAGTAACTTATTCCGGTAAAGTTTTGGTGATAATCGCGCGGTTCCTGTGGAAATCCCCGGAAGTCGGCAGTCCGCACATCGCCCTTCTTGTGGGCGACATGGGCCAGGACACCAGATTTTGGCCAAGCGTTTTTCGCAATTTTACAGATCCGCTGCCTTGAACGGTCCGCAGCTGTCCCCCAAATACATCCCGAGGCCCACACAATCGCGTGCCGCCAAGCGGGCGCATGACACCCGGGCGCTTTATGAAGGAGAGAACGATGGACTTGAGCAAGTTCACGGAGCGGTCGCGCGGCTTTATTCAGGCGGCACAGACCATCGCAACACGCGAAAATCATCAAAGATTGACACCCGAGCATATCCTGCAGGCCTTGCTGGACGACGATCAGGGTCTTGCGACCAATCTGATCACGGCGGCAGGCGGCGATGCGAAACGGGTCCGCGACGCCTTGGCGCTGTCGATGGGCAAGATGCCCAAGGTGACCGGCGACGCGGCGCAGATCTATCTCGACACCACGACAAACAAGGTTCTGGCCGAGGCGGAGACCGTGGCCAAGAAGGCAGGCGACAGTTTTGTCCCGGTCGAGCGCATTCTGATGGCGTTGTGCATGGTCAAATCCGGGGCCAAGACCGCGCTGGACGCGGGAAAGGTGACGGCCCAGGGGCTGAACGCCGCGATCAACGATGTGCGCAAGGGGCGCACGGCGGACACGGCGAGCGCCGAGGACGGATATGAAGCCTTGAAGAAATACAGCACCGATTTGACCGAACGCGCCCGCGAAGGCCGGATCGACCCGATCATCGGACGTGACGAGGAAATCCGTCGCGCGATGCAGGTGCTGAGCCGCCGGACCAAGAACAACCCTGTGCTGATCGGTGAACCCGGCGTGGGCAAGACCGCGATTGCGGAAGGTCTGGCGCTGCGCATCGTCAATGGCGACGTGCCTGAATCCTTGCGCAACAAGCGGCTCTTGTCGCTCGACATGGGTGCCTTGATCGCCGGTGCGAAGTATCGCGGTGAGTTCGAGGAGCGGCTGAAAGCCGTGCTGACCGAGGTCACCGAGGCCGCGGGCGAGATCGTGCTGTTCATCGACGAGATGCACACGCTGGTCGGCGCGGGCAAGGCGGACGGCGCGATGGATGCGTCCAACCTGCTGAAACCGGCGCTGGCGCGGGGGGAATTGCACTGCATCGGGGCGACGACCTTGGCCGAGTACCGCAAATACGTCGAGAAGGACGCAGCACTTGCGCGGCGGTTCCAGCCGGTGATCGTGCAGGAACCGACGGTGGAGGACACCGTGTCGATCCTGCGGGGCATCAAGGAGAAGTACGAACTGCACCACGGTGTGCGGATCAGCGACTCGGCCTTGGTGGCGGCGGCCACGCTGTCGCACCGCTATATCACCGACCGTTTCCTGCCGGACAAGGCCATCGACCTGATGGACGAGGCGGCATCGCGGCTGCGGATGGAGGTTGATTCCAAACCGGAAGAACTGGACGCGCTGGACCGTCAGATCCTGCAATTGCAGATCGAGGAGCAGGCGCTGAAGCTGGAAGACGATCAGGCCTCCAAGGACCGGCTGGAAACCTTGCAGAAGGATCTGGCCGATCTGCAGGAGAAATCCGACGGCATGACCGCCGCCTGGCAGGCCGAACGGGACAAGCTGGCCGGTGCGCGTGACATCAAGGAAAAGCTGGACCGTGCCCGCGCCGATCTGGATATCGCCAAGCGCGAAGGCAATCTGGCCAAGGCCGGAGAGCTGTCCTATGGCGTGATCCCGCAGCTTGAGAAAGAGCTGGAGGCCGCCGAATCCCGTGACGACGGCATGATGGTCGAAGAAGCCGTGCGCCCCGATCAGATCGCAGCGGTGGTCGAACGGTGGACGGGTATTCCGGCAGGCAAGATGCTGGAAGGCGAGCGGGACAAGCTGCTGCGCATGGAAGACCAGTTGCATTCCCGTGTGATCGGTCAGGACAGCGCCGTGCGCGCGGTCGCCAACGCGGTGCGCCGTGCGCGTGCGGGTCTGAACGACGAGAACCGTCCGCTGGGCAGCTTCCTGTTCCTTGGACCAACCGGCGTGGGCAAGACCGAGCTGACCAAGGCCGTGGCCGAGTTCCTGTTCGACGACGACAATGCGATGGTGCGCATCGACATGTCGGAGTTCATGGAGAAACACGCGGTTGCCCGTCTGATCGGTGCGCCTCCGGGCTATGTCGGCTATGACGAGGGTGGCGTGCTGACCGAAGCGGTGCGGCGGCGTCCCTATCAGGTCGTCCTGTTCGACGAGGTCGAAAAGGCGCATCCGGATGTGTTCAACGTGCTGTTGCAGGTGCTGGATGACGGTGTGCTGACCGATGGTCAGGGCCGCACCGTGGATTTCAAGCAGACGCTGATCATCCTGACGTCGAACCTGGGCGCGCAGGCGCTCAGCCAGCTGCCCGAAGGCGGTGACATGGCCGGGGCCAAGCGTGACGTGATGGATGCGGTCCGGGCGCATTTCCGGCCCGAGTTCCTGAACCGTCTGGACGAGACGATCATCTTTGACCGTCTGGCGCGTGACGACATGGCCGGCATCGTGGAGATCCAGATGAAGCGGCTTCTGAAACGTCTGGTGGGTCGCAAGATTGATCTGGCGCTGGACGACAGCGCACGGGCGTGGCTTGCGGACGAAGGTTATGACCCGGTGTTCGGCGCACGGCCGTTGAAGCGGGTCATTCAGCGGACGCTGCAAAACCCGCTGGCCGAGATGCTGCTGGCCGGTGACATCCGCGACGGCGACCGGATCGAGGTGACCGCAGGTGCCGATGGATTGATCATCGGCGACCGGATCGCGGCGAGCAACCGGCCCAAGCCGGATGATGCGACGGTGCATTAGGCTTGGCGAAATGAGAGAGCGAAGGCCGGGGCGATGCTCCGGCCTTTTTTGTTGCGAGGGACGGCGCTAGTGTGTGGCATGACCCAGCTAAGAACAGAACGGCTGCTCCTGCGCCCCATGCGGATCGAAGATGGGGAAGACCTTTTTGCGGTGTTCGGCAACGCGCAGGCAATGAGATATTGGAGTACCCTGCCGCATGTCACCTTATCCGACACTGCCGCGCTGATCAGGGAAACGATCGGAGCAGACCCCGAGACATCTGCCGAGTTTGCGATTGAGTTTGAGGGCCGCGTCATTGGCAAGGCTGGGTTCTGGCAGATGCCGGAGATTGGCTACCTGCTGCATCCCGATTACTGGCGGCGCGGATTTGCGACAGAGGCTTTGCGTGCGCTGATAGATTACGGGTTCAAAGGAAGGCGGCTTGAGCGGATAACGGCGGATGTTGACCCGAACAATATTGCCTCGATCGCGATGTTGGAAAAGCTGGGTTTTGTCGAGACAGGACGCGAGAAGAACACGCTGGAGATTGGTGGGAAGTGGTTCGACAGTATTTATCTGGAACTGCACAGGGATAAATGGGCTAGGCCCGCCAGCTTGCGCTGACGGGCCTCGGGTACAGTCGGTCCGTGTGGGGGATTGGACCGGCTGAAATCAGGGCATGATCACTTTGTCGATGATGTGGATCACGCCGTTCGATGCTTCGATGTCCGCGGTCGTTACGGTTGCATCATCCACCATCACGCCGTTGTCGAGGTCGATCATGACGGTTGTGCCCTGCACGGTTTCGGCTTCCATGTCATCCTGCAGATCGGTGGACATCACTTTGCCCGCGATCACGTGATAGGTCAGGATGCCGGCAAGCATGTCCTTGTTCTCTGGCAGCAGCAGGTTGTCGACAGTGCCTTCGGGCAGGGCCGCGAAAGCCTCGTCCGTTGGTGCGAAGACGGTGTAGGGGCCTTCGCCTTTCAGGGTCTCGACCAGACCGGCGGCTTCGGCGGCGGCGAGCAGTGTTGTGAACGATCCGGCCTCTGCGGCGGTATCGACGATGTCCTTGCTGTGGCCGTCGGCCAGGGCTGAGGTGCCCATCAGGGCGGCGGCAGTTGTAAGTGCAATTGCTGTCTTGCGAAACATTGGTTTCTCCTCGGGTTCTTGGGTTGGTGCCGTTGTGGCATCGTGGGTAGTACGCCGGGATATAGGGCTGGTTCCGAAGGGGTTTTCCGCCGGTGCGGCAAGCGCGCACGTTGATCGGATGTGCGTCTGCGCTAAGCCGCGTCGATTTCGGCGTGCCACTCAACTCAAAGTGAAAAACCGGTGAGAATGCGTGATGAAACCTGCGCGGTTTTCGGGGTTTGAAGAAGGTTGCAGGGTCTGACGATTGAGTGTGTTGGGTGAAATGTTGGTCAAAGGATTTGGCCGGAAGCCCGCTGCGTCCTACGTGTTGCATATAATAGAGTATGGAGAGACCGCATGGCACATCGCTGGACCAACACCTTGACCCGACAGGACGTCACCCCCGAAGCGGCGTTCCTGAACCGGCGGCAATTGATGGCGGGACTGGCCGCGGGCGCGGGTCTTGCCGGTGTCGGCGGCATGGCGCAGGCGCAGGAGACGCTGGAGCCGAACGCCTATGAGGACATCACCCAATACAACAACTACTACGAGTTCGGCACCGGCAAGGGGGATCCGGCGGCGAATGCCCATACGCTGACCACGTCACCCTGGACGGTTCAGATCGACGGGATGGTGGACAACCCCGGTGACTACGCGATGGCCGACATCATGGATGCGATGACGATCGAGGAACGCATCTACAGGTTCCGCTGTGTCGAGGCCTGGTCGATGGTGATCCCGTGGAATGGTTTCGAACTGGCCGATCTGCTGGCGATGGCCGGGGTGCAGGAAAGCGCCAAGTACGTTGCATTTGAAACCGCGCTGCGCCCTGACGAGATGCCGGGCGTGCGTTTCCCGGTTCTGGACTGGCCCTATGTCGAAGGCTTGCGGCTGGACGAGGCGATGCATCCGCTGACGATCATGGCGACCGGCATCTACGGCAAGACGATCCCCAATCAGAATGGCGCGCCCATGCGCTTGGTCGTGCCGTGGAAATACGGTTTCAAGTCGATCAAATCCATCGTGCGGATCACCCTGACGGATCAGGAGCCGCCGACCAGCTGGAACAAGGCCAACGCGCGGGAATACGGCTTCTATAGTAATGTGAACCCCGAGGTGAGCCATCCGCGCTGGTCGCAGGCCAGTGAACGGGCGGTGGGGGGAGGATTGTTCGCCAAACGCATTCCGACCCTGATGTTCAACGGTTACGAGAACGAGGTCGCATCGCTTTATGAAGGTATGGACCTCAAGGCGAACTTCTGAAGACAAGACAGTGGGCCGGGCTTCATCTGAAGTCCGGCCCGATTTTTCTCGAAAGAGCGGACGCAGGCGGCAGACGGATGAACAATATAATAGACCGGATAAATGGCGTCGCCCGGCGCATCCCCACATGGGCCGTCTATATACTCTATCTTCTGCCCGCTCCTTACTACTTCTATCTGGCACTTACCGGCGGGCTTGGCCCCGATCCGGTGAAGCCGCTGGAACATGAATACGGTCAGATCGCGTTGCAGCTGCTGATCATCGGTTTGTGCATCACGCCGCTGCGGCAGTACTTCGGCCTGAACCTGATCAAGTTCCGCCGCACCTTCGGGGTGCTGGCCTTTACATATGTCACGCTGCATCTGCTGGTCTGGGCGTTCCTGGATGTGCAGACCGTGGACCGCGTGATCGCCGACATCATCAAGCGCCCCTACATCACCATCGGCATGGCCGGGTTTCTTCTGCTGGTGCCTTTGGCGATCACCTCGAACAACTGGTCGGTGCGCAAGCTGGGGCCGAAATGGCGCAAGCTGCACAAGCTGACCTATGCGGCCGTGATTCTGGGGGGCGTTCACTTCATATGGCTGGTGAAAGGCATCCAGCTGGAGCCGCTCGTCTATATGGCGGTGATTCTGGCGTTGCTGGCCCTGCGACTGCGCAAGCCGGGCCGAAAAGCCCGCGCTGTGGGGTAAGACCGACAGTATATATAGAGAGAGATATGAGGAGCCGTCCGGGAAGGGCGGCTTTTTTGCGATTCCGGGGGCGATTCACTTAAAGGTCCGGGATTCGTCGGGGCGCGCCGCTCGCGAAATCAGCAGGAACGCCGCCGAATCCATCTTTGTGAGGACGGATTCGCCACCGAATCCGAGATTCTGCCACAAGAGCCTGGGTGAATCGGTCGAGTCGCGGAGGTGAATCGGGTGATTCACCGCAAAAATGTTCGCGCAAACAGGATGAGTCTTCGGGAGACTTGGGGGTAAGCCTGTGGATAACACTAAATCTGCCATCCGACGGCTTTGGACTGACCATAGGTCAGAGCAATAATCCTGCCCGAAACGCCCGTTTTGCGAAAGAAATATCAAGCAAACCCATGTTTTCATGGAAAAAACAGGGGCCGTTACAAAAAATGCATATTTCCTGAAAAAAGGGGTTGCGGGCATCCGCCACTAACCGTAGAACCCCCCTTACCGGACGAGCAGAGACGCTCCAACGGGACGCCAGACGGGCCAGACGGAAGCGGAAACGCAGACAGACGGAAACGAGGCGGAAGAATAAAATCAGAGGTACTCGAGGCGGGGCGCGCCAAATAAGTTAGGGCGCATCCAGTCACTTTTGTCTCTACGCTCTTTGAAAATTTGATATCTGAAGAGATATGTGGGCGGTTTGGTTCATTCGATGGATCAACGTCTGTATATCGCGCTCTTAGGCTTCGGCCGATGATGGAGTGTCAGCTTCACTGTTTGGACGGCTTCTGGTTACTTTGGTAACTGAAAGCACAACAAACAGAAAGATGTTCAGCAAGTTTCAGTAAGGCTTGTTGGACGATGTGCAGAGGTTCGACGTCAAGGATATGTTCGCAAGAACATTTCAACTTGAGAGTTTGATCCTGGCTCAGAACGAACGCTGGCGGCAGGCCTAACACATGCAAGTCGAGCGCACCCTTCGGGGCGAGCGGCGGACGGGTTAGTAACGCGTGGGAACGTACCCTTGTCTACGGAATAGCCATTGGAAACGATGAGTAATACCGTATACGCCCTTCGGGGGAAAGATTTATCGGACAAGGATCGGCCCGCGTTAGATTAGATAGTTGGTGGGGTAATGGCCTACCAAGTCTACGATCTATAGCTGGTTTTAGAGGATGATCAGCAACACTGGGACTGAGACACGGCCCAGACTCCTACGGGAGGCAGCAGTGGGGAATCTTAGACAATGGGCGCAAGCCTGATCTAGCCATGCCGCGTGTGTGATGAAGGCCCTAGGGTCGTAAAGCACTTTCGCCAGGGATGATAATGACAGTACCTGGTAAAGAAACCCCGGCTAACTCCGTGCCAGCAGCCGCGGTAATACGGAGGGGGTTAGCGTTGTTCGGAATTACTGGGCGTAAAGCGTACGTAGGCGGATCAGAAAGTTGGGGGTGAAATCCCAGGGCTCAACCCTGGAACTGCCTCCAAAACTCCTGGTCTTGAGTTCGAGAGAGGTGAGTGGAATTCCAAGTGTAGAGGTGAAATTCGTAGATATTTGGAGGAACACCAGTGGCGAAGGCGGCTCACTGGCTCGATACTGACGCTGAGGTACGAAAGTGTGGGGAGCAAACAGGATTAGATACCCTGGTAGTCCACACCGTAAACGATGAATGCCAGTCGTCGGGCAGTATACTGTTCGGTGACACACCTAACGGATTAAGCATTCCGCCTGGGGAGTACGGTCGCAAGATTAAAACTCAAAGGAATTGACGGGGGCCCGCACAAGCGGTGGAGCATGTGGTTTAATTCGAAGCAACGCGCAGAACCTTACCAACCCTTGACATCCTGTGCTAACCCGAGAGATCGGGCGTTCACTTCGGTGACGCAGTGACAGGTGCTGCATGGCTGTCGTCAGCTCGTGTCGTGAGATGTTCGGTTAAGTCCGGCAACGAGCGCAACCCACATCTTTAGTTGCCAGCAGTTCGGCTGGGCACTCTAAAGAAACTGCCCGTGATAAGCGGGAGGAAGGTGTGGATGACGTCAAGTCCTCATGGCCCTTACGGGTTGGGCTACACACGTGCTACAATGGTGGTGACAATGGGTTAATCCCAAAAAGCTATCTCAGTTCGGATTGGGGTCTGCAACTCGACCCCATGAAGTCGGAATCGCTAGTAATCGCGTAACAGCATGACGCGGTGAATACGTTCCCGGGCCTTGTACACACCGCCCGTCACACCATGGGAGTTGGTTCTACCCGACGACGCTGCGCTAACCTTCGGGAGGCAGGCGGCCACGGTAGGATCAGCGACTGGGGTGAAGTCGTAACAAGGTAGCCGTAGGGGAACCTGCGGCTGGATCACCTCCTTTCTAAGGATGTTTCTAGCAAATGAGCTTGCTCACTTCGTGAAACACTTAGCAGGAAAGCATACAAAGCTTTCCAAATATCGGACCGAGCCGTCCTCATATCTCTTCAGCAAGCGTCTCACACAAGAGGCGCGTCGCCCTGGCAGTGTCTTTGCACAGCAAAGATCACGAGAAGGGTTGCAATGGTTACGACCCCATGGCGCAGCTTGCGCATTGCTTCGCAATACGCTTTTTGCGCGACTTCGATTTTGCTTTGCAAAATCAACTGGGTCGGTAGCTCAGGTGGTTAGAGCGCACGCCTGATAAGCGTGAGGTCGGAGGTTCAAGTCCTCCTCGACCCACCAGTATCCCGAAAGGGTTTGATGGGGCCTTAGCTCAGCTGGGAGAGCGCCTGATTTGCATTCAGGAGGTCAGGAGTTCGATCCTCCTAGGCTCCACCATCACAAGACAGAACACATCGTCAAGCATTCGTTGAATGTTTGAACGTCTGTTCTGCAGACGAATTGACATCGTAAAGAGAGATACAATAACAACACTGTTTGTTCGTGCCGAGTAAGGCATCGAACTCAGTTGCTGCTTCTTCGGAAGCCGGTGTTCATCGGGCTGTTTCCTCGGCCTTCTGAACATATCGCGACTGAAAAGAACGTGTTGTCCAAGTCAAGTACACTAACCAGAGACATGACGCTGCCTGCCCGCACGGCTGGTGGCTATCTGCATGTCTCGTTGTCCACTCTTAGAGAGTGGGCGGGAAAAAGTATGCTTTTGAACCGGAATAAGGATGGTCAGTTTCTTACCAGCTTCTGACCGTCGCGCAGACATCCTGTTCTACCTACGGTTCCATTGTCGAAGGGTGTAAATAGCCCGGATGCAGCGGAACAGCGGTAGGACATAAAGGGAAGTCTTGCTTTTTCTGGATCAAATCAAGCGCGAAAAGGGCGTTTGGTGAATGCCTTGGCAGTAAGAGGCGATGAAAGACGTGATACTCTGCGATAAGCCATGGGGAGCTGAGAATAAGCTTTGATCCATGGATTTCTGAATGGGGCAACCCACCTGATACTTTGTTATTACTCCCCTTCGGGGTAGCTAATAATGAGGTAAACCAGGTATTTTTAGGCTGAATATATAGGCTTAAAAAAGCAAACCCGGGGAACTGAAACATCTAAGTACCCGGAGGAAAGGAAATCAATATGATACTCCCCTAGTAGCGGCGAGCGAACGGGGACCAGCCGAGCCATGAGTGTGGTTAGAATGCGTTGGAATGCGCAACCAGAGTGGGTGATAGTCCCGTATAAGAAGCATGATTGGACGTATTAAGTAGGGCGGAACACGTGAAATTCTGTCTGAAGATCGGAGGACCACCTTCGAAGGCTAAGTACTCCTTACTGACCGATAGTGAACCAGTACCGTGAGGGAAAGGTGAAAAGCACCCCGACGAGGGGAGTGAAACAGTACCTGAAACCGAACGCCTACAATCAGTTGGAGGGGCTTTACGCCCTGACAGCGTACCTTTTGTATAATGGGTCATCGACTTGGTCTCACAAGCAAGCTTAAGCCGTTAGGTGTAGGCGTAGCGAAAGCGAGTCTTAATAGGGCGTTGAGTTTGTGGGATCAGACCCGAAACCGAGTGATCTAGGCATGGCCAGGTTGAAGATAAGGTAACACTTATTGGAGGACCGAACCCACATCCGTTGAAAAGGATCGGGATGAGCTGTGCCTAGGGGTGAAAGGCCAATCAAACTCGGAGATAGCTGGTTCTCTGCGAAATCTATTTAGGTAGAGCGTCATCCGAATACCCTCGGGGGTAGAGCACTGGATGGGTAATGGGGCCCCACAGGCTTACTGATCCTAACCAAACTCCGAATACCGAGGAGTACTAGATGGCAGACACACGGCGAATGCTAACGTCCGTCGTGAAGAGGGAAACAACCCTGACCTCCAGCTAAGGCCCCTAATTCATGGCTAAGTGGGAAAGCAGGTGAGACGACCAAAACAACCAGGAGGTTGGCTTAGAAGCAGCCATCCTTTAAAGATAGCGTAACAGCTCACTGGTCTAAATAAGTTGTCTTGCGGCGAAGATGTAACGGGGCTCAAGCCATGAGCCGAAGCTGAGGATGCATTTATTGCATGGTAGCAGAGCGTAGTGTGACATAATTCCATGTCTCCTTACCTTCCCTCGGGAGGGATTGGAGACGCGGAGTTTTCTGTGAAGCTGGCGCGTGAGCGATCCGGTGGAGAGATCACTAGTGAGAATGATGACATGAGTAGCGACAAAGAGTGTGAGAGACACTCTCGCCGAAAGTCCAAGGGTTCCTGCTTAAAGCTAATCTGAGCAGGGTAAGCCGACCCCTAAGGCGAGGCCGAAAGGCGTAGTCGATGGGAACCAGGTTAATATTCCTGGGCCAGATGGAAGTGACGGATCTCGAGGGTAGTTCATCCTTATCGGATTGAATGGGCTGCTTAGAGGTTCCTGGAAATAGCTCCATCGCTAGATCGTACCCTAAACCGACACAGGTGGACTGGTAGAGAATACCAAGGCGCTTGAGAGAACTATGTTGAAGGAACTCGGCAAAATACCTCCGTAAGTTCGCGAGAAGGAGGCCCGGTTCCTAGGCAACTAGGGGCTGGGGGCACAAACCAGGGGGTGGCGACTGTTTATTAAAAACACAGGGCTCTGCGAAGTCGTAAGACGACGTATAGGGTCTGACGCCTGCCCGGTGCCTGAAGGTTAAAAGGAGGGGTGAGAGCTCTGAATTGAAGCCCAGGTAAACGGCGGCCGTAACTATAACGGTCCTAAGGTAGCGAAATTCCTTGTCGGGTAAGTTCCGACCTGCACGAATGGCGTAACGACTTCCCCGCTGTCTCCAACATAGACTCAGCGAAATTGAATTACCTGTCAAGATGCAGGTTTCCCGCGGTTAGACGGAAAGACCCCGTGCACCTTTACTACAACTTCACACTGGCATTAGGCCGAACATGTGCAGGATAGGTGGTGGGCTTTGAAGCGTGGACGCCAGTCTGCGTGGAGCCTCCCTTGAGATACCACCCTTGTTCTGCTTGATGTCTAACCGCGGTCCGTTATCCGGATCCGGGACCCTGTGTGGTGGGTAGTTTGACTGGGGCGGTCGCCTCCTAAATCGTAACGGAGGCGCGCGAAGGTTGGCTCAGAGCGGTCGGAAATCGCTCGTTGAGTGCAATGGCAGAAGCCAGCCTGACTGCGAGACTGACAAGTCGAGCAGAGTCGAAAGACGGCCATAGTGATCCGGTGGTCCCAAGTGGGAGGGCCATCGCTCAACGGATAAAAGGTACGCCGGGGATAACAGGCTGATACTGCCCAAGAGTCCATATCGACGGCAGTGTTTGGCACCTCGATGTCGGCTCATCTCATCCTGGGGCTGGAGCAGGTCCCAAGGGTACGGCTGTTCGCCGTTTAAAGAGGTACGTGAGCTGGGTTTAGAACGTCGTGAGACAGTTCGGTCCCTATCTTCCGTGGGTGTAGGATACTTGAGAGGAGTTGCCCCTAGTACGAGAGGACCGGGGTGAACGATCCACTGGTGGACCAGTTGTTATGCCAATAGCAGTGCTGGGTAGCTATGATCGGACAGGATAACCGCTGAAGGCATCTAAGCGGGAAGCCCCCCTCAAAACAAGGTATCCCTGAGAGCCGAGGTAGACCACCTCGTCGATAGGCCAGAGATGTAAGCGTAGTAATACGTTCAGTTGACTGGTACTAATTGCTCGATAGGCTTGATTTGATCCAGTAGAAGCAAGATTTATTCTTGTTCTAGAGAGACAAATCAGAAGCATACACAAACATTAGCTGTACAGACTTGGACGTTGTCGTCTGACAACGGAATTCAGAGGATTTATTTGGTTTGGTGATCATAGCGCGAGCAAAACACCTGGTCCCATCCCGAACCCAGCCGTTAAGTGCCGTAGCGCCGATGGTACTGCGTCTTAAGACGTGGGAGAGTAGGTCATTGCCAAACCTAATAAGTCCTCTGATACGTTACCTTTGACGGTAACGATTGTATCTCTCTTCGATGATCATATTAGCGACTTTCAGCCACAATGCGCTTAGCATGCTAGGCTGTACGTTTTGTCGCGGGATGGAGCAGCCCGGTAGCTCGTCAGGCTCATAACCTGAAGGTCGTAGGTTCAAATCCTACTCCCGCAACCAAAATTACCAAACAATACCAAAGCCTTAGGCCTCGCACCACGCGGGGCTTTTTGCTTGTCCGCATTCCATGTCAACGCCACGTCAACGTTTGACGAGTCGCGCAACAAATATTCAATGAAAACAACGCCGTGGCTCGATAGCGGCGCTCTGTCATCCGTGGCAGTTTCTGCATACGGGTTCCGGGTCTTTAGGCCCGGTCGGAACCGCGTGCGTGTCCGCCTTCGATGCAACGCAAAACGGCGACGACGCCTAAAGACAATGGCCAGTCGGCATCTTTGAACAATTGTGCGGACGTGCCTGTCTCAAACGCACGCGGCACGTTCAGCCGTACCCTTGGGCACGAATTCTTGCTGGGCGCGCACCTGGTTGCTGCTAGGGCGGGAGTTCGAACCGGTCGCCAGCGCGGTGCTGGTACTTTCGCGCGGGTCAGGTTGCCATGTCGGGTACCTAGTTGGGCAGGACAACACTCATTTCAATGTTCTTGACTGAAACCAATCCAACGCAGTAACCGTCGCTCGGATCGCTAGGTCCCGCCTGCTCGGCGCGCGCTGACCCGTGACCTCCAAGTCCTACCCTCAAGCCCTGCCGACGATGGAAACCAAGTGAAATCCGCTTAACCACCGACGAAATCTGAACAGGAGGGGCTCGCTGTCCGCTTCCTTACGACAGCCCAGATTCAGGGCACCTTTACCCCCCAGTGAACACAGGGGAGCATGCGCTCCTTATAGTCCGACAATCTGATCTGTCGGTCGGAGGCTTCAAAGGTCTAGAAATCGGTTAGCCCGGTCTCTATCCTCACATTCAGTCTTGGGGGTATGCAAACATGATTCCGAACATCGACCTCTGGCGTTGGCGTAAGTCCGGTGAAGTTTTAAAAGAACCCATTTACAAGCTAGATCAATTTTCGTTGCCCGACTACCAAGACCCAGTCGTACCTGTGCAAATCATGATGGTTATGATGGGATTTACCATACTGTTGCTGAACAGTGCTCTCATTCCGGGTAAGGATAAAGTGTTGGCGATGAGCGCAGTACTGTCTGGCGTGGCCTACCTTATATCCTTTATGTTCTATCTTACCGAATACTACGAAAAACTATGGCAGCCATTTTTTCTTCTTCCTGAAGATAAATTATTTTTTCGATTTTACAGCGTTTTGGTCGGTATTGTGGTTATTGCGCTGATGTCGAATTGGCCAGAGTATTGGGCATTCTACATGATATTTTTGTTTTTAGTCATGTATTATAAAAAACGTAGAACAAGAGCGATTTTTCATGACGCTGTTAAGTTCGAGTATGGCTCGTACGAAAACTGTTCTGATGCCAAATCGAAAAGCTGTTATGTCCTCGTGGACACTTTTACGAGAAATTTCTTTTGGCTCGGCATCGTTGTTCTCACTCCGTTTGCAGCGATTATGGCAGTTTGTGCCTTCCTCCTTTCGGACCCATTATGGTTGACTTGGGCGAATTCGTTCCCTTCCATTAGTCTACGTTCCTCCGACCTACGCATGACCTACATATTTACTAGCGCTTTTTCATCGCTGGCTACCGTGTTATTTTGGTCAGGGAAGGTTACATACGGCCTCCGGGAAATGAGAACTCAGATTGAAATGGGGCACTATGCATACTTCGAAGCAAGAGACTTGCGTAGCCGTTTTCGACGTGGATGGCACACTTATAGAGGATAACATCGGCCTTACGTTTGTGAAGTATCTGCTGAGAAAACGCAAAGTCAGCTTGATACGTTCTCTGCAAATCGTTGTCATCTACGTTCTTTACAAGGCTGGTGTTCTAGACTTTTCATATGCCATTAAGTCGGGGTCATGGGCCCTAACAGGAAGCTCGGTAAGCGAGATAGACGCATATGCACAGAGCTGCTTCGATGAAGAAATTAAGTCAAAAGTTTTCACGGATGGGGTTGATGAAATTTTTCGACAAAAATCTCAAGGCGCAATAATTGTGATCGCAACGGGCGCGCACTCTTCGATTGCCGAGAGGCTTAAAGACCACTTGAAAGCGGACCACTGCGTCGCAACAAGAAGTGAGACCCAAGATGGAAGATATGGCTCGCGTTCTTTGTTGCCTTTGCCATACAAAGAAGGAAAGAAAGACAAAGTTCAAGAACTTATCAAAGATAAGTATCCGAAATCTAAGATTATAATATACACAGACGAGCAGAAAGACATTCCACTATTGTCGATTGGCGACGAGCTTTTCGCCGTAAATGCTGACAAAGAAACCACCGATTACGTGCGAAATAGGGGCGGGACGACGGTAGCCTTCAAATAAATTAGGGAATTTTTTACAGGCTGAACTCAGACTTTCAGAACAACACGCCCATGGCTTGTACCACTTTCTAGGTGCTTGTGTGCCAAGATGGTCTCGTTAAAATTAAAAGCAGTGATCGATGGCTTTCTGATAACGCCATTTTCAGCCCGATCTATTATGTAGTCTAGTGCAGGTTTGGCCAATTCGCTTCGATCGAAAAGAAACGCAATATTGAAGCCAGCGATGGTGCGGTTTGTAGATGTCATTTTGCGAATTCTGAATTTTGGCACTCTGATTGCGTTGTAAGCCAGACTAGGTAACCATGGTCGCTTGCCACGCGGAAACAGTTCCGCAAAACCATAGATGACTAACCGGCCACCAAGTTTAAGTCTTTCATATCCTGGACGAGGCGTTGTCAGTCCGTTTGCATCGAAGACAATGTCGAACCCGTCAGAAGCTACTGCGTCAATTTTCTGCCAAAAGTCACCTTCCTTAAGTACCACATGATCGGCACCGTGCTTTTTAGCTGTTTCTACTTTGGACGTTGAACTCACAACGCCCACTGTTGAACAACCAATGTCCTTTGCTTGCTGCAAAAGTGCGGTGCCAACTCCGCCCGCAGCCGAATGGATAAGCAATACCTCATCTCTTTTGGCATGGGCGACATTGTGCAACGCGTGGTAGGCTGTGAGATTTGGAACTAGTAACCCAGCGGCCTGCTCCATACTCCAGTCATTTGGAATTTTTCTAAGGTATTCTTCTTCGGCAACTACTTGTGTACTGTAGGCGCCGAAAAGTGAAAGGCCACAAACTTCGTCACCGGGCTTGAACTGACTCACACCGGATCCAACGTCCTTAATGGTACCAGAATACTCAAATCCTGGTGTAAGTGGATAACGCCCTTTCGCTGCGGTGTAGTAACCCTCTCGTATGATAATGTCGGCGTAATTCACTCCAATGTACTTGACGGAGACTATGCACTGTCCAGCTGTCGGCTTGGGATCGTCCACGGTGCGCATTACCAACGACGAATAGCCCCCAGGTTTTTCGATAATGACTTTTTTCATTGAAATTCTAGAGCCTTCCACGTTGTCAGTCGCGACATAACCTCCCAGAGATCACGGTTCGCATCTAGCTTATCTGAGTGACGGTTAACAAGCAGCAAGTATGGAACAATCCTTGAACTGCCTCGAATTTCTGCCCTAGCGTCACTCCGCGGTCGGTTGATTTGTGGGGATTGGTCGTCAACGGCTTGCTGCTTTGGCCCACCGTCATCAAATGCCGCCTCCGGAACAAGATAATAATAACAGTTAGTTAGCCGTTCTCATGCCGCCTTCTCAGGCAACGTCCGCTACATGAGTAATACATCTCGTCATGATTCGGTCTACATCCGGTGCCCTGAACGCGGACGACTCGTATCCGGAGCAGAATTCCACACTTTGCCTCAGTGATCTAAAGGAAATGCTCCCGGCGGTCGACGGATGCGGCACGTACCTTTGTGGCGAGCAGGGGTTTCACGGCACGCGACGTCCGAGGACTCCAAAACCTATCGAGGGCTCCGGGAGAATGGCCGACTTGGTCAAGGCCGTTCTGGTTCAGGCGGATGTAGTCACCATATCGATCCTCATTGAGTTTCTCCTTGTGCCTGGAGCGGGTACAAAAAAACGGCCTGGAAGGCAGGTCTGGGCAGGCATAGTTATCTGTCGAACGGTCAGCCAAGCCAGCATTGCATCGTCGGCAAAGGCCTTGCGCGTTACCGAGGCCAACTGTGAGATCGTGCCGCCGACCAGCACCGTCAGGGCAGCGGCGATGCCGTTGTCGCTCACGGCGTTGCTGCCATCGTCGGGAAGTAAAGTTTTTCAGCCATAGGATTCTTCCAGAATTCGGCGTTGAAGTAGACCGATCACAACGGCCGCCGGCGCCGGCGCCGTTTCGATGTAAGTTTTGAACGGACGGCTGCCCAGCCGACCTTGCAGCCCCAGAAGGACGTGTGGTCGGCGGCGAAGTAGCCGTCTGCGACCCGGAAGATACCCCTGAAGCTCGACGGTATCGCCCGCCGTCAGCGGCACCATTGTCTGTAGCCAGATCGCGGTGGCGAGCGAGACATGGGTTGCGGAGATTTCGCCGAAGACCCGAATTTCTGTCGCGCCGTTCAGCGCCAGCCGCCCGCGCATGCGGGCCGAAGTGCTGGAATTGACCTTGTAGAGCAGCGTCGCGCCGAAGAGGTAGGTGCCGTCCACAGGGGCCACGAAGTAGTTGTTCGCGGCGTCGAAGGCGCCCTGATCGTTGTAGTCGGTGTTGTTGAGGCCGATCTTCGTCCAGGTCCCGACGCCGACGTAGTTGTCGTAGTTCGTCCAGGCCTTGAAGCGCGGCAGCTGCGGCTGATCTACGATACCGGTGGCGTTGTCGACAGTCAGTCCGTCGAAGAAGGTGCTGCCGTCAGCCGAGACCGCGAGGCGGAAACTGTCGGAGCCGAAGAGACCGACGCGCCTTTATCCGAAACCGCTCTGCAGGGTCAGGCCGAGATCGTCGCCCGCCGCTTCCTTGTTCATGGTGTAGAACAGATCGCCGGTCCCGCCTTCGGCCACGGTCTTGGCGGTCCAGAGCGCCGCGTTCAACTTGGCAGAGAACGGGTTGGCGGCATCGGCTGTCGTGCCGAGTCCGAGCAGCGCGAGGTTCTGCAAATCGCTGGGCGTGGTACCGATCCAGCCCGTGCCGTCGTAGACCAGCAGCAGCCCCTCGTCCTCGACCCATGCACGCCAGCCGGTCCGGGGCGGCAGGCGCAGCCATGCGCCGTCGGTGAACAGTGCCACGTTCAGGTCCCAGCCCGCCCAATCGCCCGTGCCGCCGCTGGCTACGATATAACGGTCGCCATCGGCGGGACTTCCATGTGGCGCTGTCAGATCGCGATCGAGGACAGAAAGCTCACGGCCCGTCGAGCAGTCGCAGGGCCTCGTTGTGAAGACTGCCTCCGGGCCTGCGCCGCCAGAATGTAAGGCAGCAGCAGGTTGGTCGTGGTGTCGGACATGGGATGGCCTTCAGAATGTGAGCGTGACGGTTTTGGCCGCACCCCGCCCGGTCAGGGCGGAGAGCTGGAAGATGCGGATTGTCAGTGTGTCGCCGGGCGCGAGCAGTCCGCCCCAATCGGTGGTTTGCTGGGCAGCCGTGTAGATCGCGCTGGTCGTGGTCGCGCTCAGCACCCGCTTGACCGTTGCACCATCGAGGATCTCGACCTCATAGGCTTCGACCTCTTCGATCAGCGGCACCTCCACCGCACCCCAGCTGTCTGCCGCGAGTGCACGCGACCGCCGCGTCCAGCGGATCGTCAGATCGCCCGGCGTGCGCGGCTTCCGCCATGGCTGCTCCACTGGGTCACGGAGAACGGCCGCAGACCTACGCCAACCGGCGTGAAGCTGGTAGCGACATGGCGTCCCGTGCGGTGCAGACCGGCTTGCCGGGCCGATGCGCCAGTTCCAGGGAATCCCGAGATCGGCCTCAGCGATGGGTAGTGATGCCAGAGCCTCGAGCACTACCACCCGAGCGCCTGCAGGAGCTGGATTGGCCATGGCCGCTTCCGTACCGCGCTGGCCGCGCAAAAGGCGCGTCAGGCGATAGCCGGCCGGGCGCGATCAGGTCTGCTGTGCCCGCCTGGACGATTTCCCAGGCACCTGACGCGGTCTCTATGGCGAGCGCATTTGCACCACCGAATAGCGTAAGGTCGGTAATGCTCTCCAGCGTGCCACTCAGCAGATCGACCACCAGCGCATTGCCGAGATCGAAGCGCGAGGTCGGGCCCAGGTAGAAATCCGAGACCAGCGTCCCGATCTTGGCACGCGCCAAATGTCGTCAGCAGTTCAAACCCGTCCGTCGAAGGGCTGCGGAACACTGCCATCTCGCCCGGCCAGGGAACGCCGTGGGCAGCTATGAGCGGTCGATGCGCAGGCTGGTCCTCGGTCAGTTGTGGCAGATCCAGCAACAATGCCTCGGGTGCGCCGAACACGACGGCTTTTGACAGGGACGATGGTCGTGGCACCCCGGGTGGCAGATCGTGGGCCTCTCGGTCCTGACGGACGGCTTCGATACCGCGTGCCTCCGCGTCTGCGATGGAGACAAGCCGCAGCGGAACTTGCCGTCCATCATGGACCAGCGTGCACGACGTCCGCCGGATCCAATGCCAGCCGCGAGGGCGGCAGACGGAATACAGCTGTCTCCCGACCGGTCCAGGCTTCCATGAGCGCGCGGCGGCAGCGCCGTTCAGCTTCCTCAGGCGGGACCGCCATCGGAAAGCTCTCCGAGGCAATCCGCGTCGTGTCCACGGTGATGCGCCGCGCCTCAACCAGGGCGGCGTCGTAATCCTCGTCCTCCCGCGCCACCTGCCTTTGAGCGCCTGCGGCAGCTCGGTTTCCTGCGCACGGGTCAGTTCCAGAACGTCACCGTCGCGGGCCCCGCTCCCCGCATTCGGGGCAACCAGATCGTCGTGCGTCACGCTGGCCACGGCGGCACGCCCGCGCATGACAAACCGGATAACGCCCTCGGTCTCCACCGCGTCGAAGCCGAAATGCCGCGACAGCGTGGTGATCGAGGCGCGCGGGCTTTCGAGCGCGCCAATGGCGTAGCCCTCGACCGCGCCCCAGAGACCGGTGACGTCGATCCGGGGCTCCGGCATCCCAGCCCGTAGACAGAGATGCCGGACGAGCGCGGCCAGAGATCAGCCCCAAGCCGCCCGGTCAGCCAGTGCCCCAGTCGCCAGTTCGCGCCGTCGGTCCAGACGTCGGTCAGCGCCGGAAAGAACGGATAGGGCCGCGCGTCCCAGGTCCAGCTGCACATTCCGGTACATGCACCATCCGTCCGCCGTAGATACCGGAGATCGGGTTGTTCGCGCCTCGCCCCACCAGAGTAGGTCGCCTCGAGATAGGCGCGCTGGATCGCGTCGTCGCGCCAGCCGCCGCGAGAAATGCGGCGTGAAGCTCTCGGACGACTTCGGGTCGAAGAAAACGTTGGGCTGATTGGTGCCCCGGTCGATGGCGGGGCAACCCAGCTCGGTGAACCAGACGGGCTTCGACTGTGGCACCCAGACCGTGGGCGTACCGCTCTCCACGCCGCCCGGGCGGTTATGATGCGCGTTCGACCACCAGGCGCGCAGATCCTTGTAGCGGAAGACCCATGGCTTTCCGGCAGCACCATCGGTTATCGGCGTCCGGATCTCCGACCAGCGATCCGCCGCACTGGCGTAGAACCAGTCAAAGCCTTCGCCGCCCGCAATGTTCGCCTGCAAATAGGCCCGGTCATAAATTGCGGGCCAGCCCTCGCCGGTCGCGTAAGCTCCTTCGAACCCGTCGCGCCAGTCGGAAAGCGGCATGTAGTTGTCGATGCCGACGAAATCGATCTCCGGGTCGGCCCAGAGCGGGTCGAGGTGAAAGAACACGTCGCCCGAGCCGTCGCCCGGCTGGTGTCCAAAGTATTCCGACCAGTCCGCGGCATAGCCAAGGCTCACACCCGATCCGAGGATGGAGCGGACGTCCGCAAGAATGTCCCGATAGGCCTGCACCGCCGGATAGGTGGTTGCGCCCGAGCGGATGGTCGTCAGGCCCGGCATCTCGGTACCGATGAGGAACGCATCGACGCCGCCTGCCGCTGCGCAGAGGTGGGCGTAGCGGAGCACCATGCGGCGCAGACCCCAGTCACCGGATGGCCCGGCCCACGAGACCGACTGACCCGAGACGCTGAAGCTCGCGGGCGTCGCCGCGCCGAACAGCGCTGCAACCTGCGCAGCAGCCGTTGCAGTCTTGTCCACGGTCCCGGCGAACCCCGCTGCGGGAGAACAGGTGATCCGCCCCCGCCATGGAAAAGCGGGCTGGCCGGTCTCGGCGGCGTTGTCGAATACGGGTTCGGCAGGCTGTTGCCGGGCGGCACGTCCATCAGGATGAACGGGTAAAAGGTAACCCGCAGCCCACGCGCCTTCATCTCCTGGATCGCCTGCACCACCGCGAAATCGGCTGGCGTGCCACCATAGACCGGGCGATCCTGATCGTCGCGGCTGACCAGAAAGGCATTGGCCCGGCTGACGCCATTCACGGACCATGCCGACGGCGTTGTGGTTTTTGCGGAGAACCCTCGACGCCCGGCCCGCACCTTGCAATTGCCCGCGCGCAGATCGTCGCCGAACCACGCCACGACGAGGCTGACGCTCTCGACTTTCGGTGCCATCGCCTGCAGCCGGTCCAGCGCCACCACCATGTCGGCGGTGTCGGTCAGTGCGTTGAGGTTTTCGGGCTCGGACGACCCGCCGCTGCCCTTTCGGATGCCCTGCGTGGCATAGGCGAACTCGCCGGATGCCGGGATCATGGTCACCGCCTGCGTAGACCCTCTGCCGTGTCCGGATCAGCCAGCGGGCGGAATACCTCGAAACTCAGTTGCGGGATGCGGTTACCGATAGCTACCGAGCGGCAGGTCCTCGAAAACGACAGGGCGGTGCCACGATAAGCGGGCGTGTTTGCTGCGCCCATCTTGGCTGTAATGAACGGATCGGCCGCCTGGCTTTCGTCGCCTGAATACCAGCGCCAGGTGACCCCGGCGGTGTCCAGCAGCTTGCCGTCGGCCCAGATACGTCCGATGCCCGTGATCGGCCCCTCGCAGAGCGCGACCGCGAAGCTCGCGTAATAGAAATACTCGGTCGTCTTGACCTTGCCGCCAGCACGCCCCCACCGCCCTTGCCGCCGCCTTGCGTGGTGGTCTTTGTCTCCTCGCGGAAATCCGTCGCCCAGACGATATTGCCCCCGATCCGCATGCGGCCATAAAGGCGTGGGATCACCGCACCTTCGGTGGCCGAGGTGATGCGCAGATTGTCCAGCCGCGCGCCTTCGATCCGCTGGGTCGGGGCCAGCGACGAGATGATCCAGCTGTCAACGACCGAGCCAATGGTGGAGCCAACGAAACCGCCGATGGTCGCGGCGCTGACGCCGAGGATCGCGCCGCCAATGCTGCCGCCAATGGCAGCGCCAGCGGCTCCGAGAACGAGGGTGGCCATATGGGGATCTCAGCGTTGCGGGAACAGGAAGGCGAAGGCGATCTGCCGCCGCCGCCGCCACGGGGTGAGCAGTTCCTCGACCACGCCGAGACGCTC